>CAVOSU010000027.1:0-66245 GCA_963698935.1 uncultured Actinomycetes bacterium | reverse complement strand
CGCCCTCCCAGAGGAACCTCCGTCCGAGCTCGCGGAGGTTCTCGCCGCCCTCGACGATCGTCGCGAAGTGGTTGCCCGCGAGCGCTCCGGCCTTCGATGCGAAGCTGACGTAGCCGTACGCGAGGAGGATCTCGGTCTCCGAGATTCCGCCCGGGTAGAGCACGATCTCGCCCGGGTTCGGGTAGCAGGTCGCGTTCTCGGGGCCGAGCCCGAGGTCGAGATCGCCGAACGGGATCCAGCCCGCCTCTCCGCTCCAGCGGACATGGATGATCCGCGACTCGAGCGGAAGCAGTCGTCGGAACGCGTCGACGGTCGAGGGCGCGTCCTCCTCCTCGAGGCGGGCGACGAACTCGAACCCGCCTGCGCTGATCCGGAGCATGGGCGCCGATCCTAGCCTGCGGCCGCGCCCGAGACGTACGCGGCGACGGCAGCGATCTCGGTGTCGCTCAGCGTCCCGGCGAACGACGGCATCACGCCCTTCCCGTCGCGCACACGCTCGGCGACCAGCGAGGCGGATGGTTGCGCAGCGTCGAGGCCCGGCCCGACGGACCCGGTCGCCCCGGCGTCGGCGAGCGTGTGGCAGCTCGCGCAGCCCGCGGAGAGGAACACCCGCTTCCCGAGCGCGACGTCGGCCGACGTCGCCGCCGGGGCGGCCGTGTCGTTCGTGCGGTCGACGACCACCGCAAGCGCCACGAACGCGGCGATCCCTGCGACCGGCATCCACCAGTGCGTGCGCCCGGCGTGGCGGAGGTTGTAGAACAGCCGTGCCCAGGCTCCGATTACCATCAGCCCGACGAGCACGAGCCACGCGTGGTCAGCGCCGTACGCGAACGGGAAGTGCCCCGCGAGCATGGTCAGGAGCACCGGGAGCGTGAGGTAGTTGTTGTGGACCGACCGTTGCTTCGCCTGGACCGTCGGGCCGGGGTCGGGATCCCGGCCTTCCTCCTTCGCGCGGACGAGCTCCCTCTGCGCGGGGATGATGCTGGCGAAGACGTTCGCGGCCATCACGGTGCCGATCATCGCGCCGACCTGGAGCCAGGCGGCTCGCGGGCTGAAGAGCTCCGCCGACCCCCAGGCGGCGAGCGCGACGAGGACGAACAGGATCGGCCAGAGCACGCGCCCGTCCGAGACGAGCCGGTTGAGCACGTCGTACGCGATCCACGCGGCCGCGAGGAGCGCGACCGAGATCACCACCGCGAGCCACGGATCGAGGTCGCTGCCCGGCTGGACCAGCGTGCTCGACGCCTCGAGGTAGTAGAGCACGATCATCAACCCGAACCCCGAGAGCCACGTCGTGTACGCCTCCCACTTGAACCATGCGAGATGGTCGGGGAGCCGCGGTGGCGCGACCACGTACTTCTGCACGTGATAGAAGCCGCCGCCGTGCACTTCCCAGAGCTCGCCGCCGACGCCGGCGTCCCGGTCGGCCGTGTCTTTTGCCGGGCGGAGCGACTGGTCCAGCAGCACGAAGTAGAACGAGGTTCCGATCCACGCCATCGCGGCGATCACGTGGAGCCAGCGGAGGCCGAGATCGAGCCAGTCGCGGAGGGCGTCCGACAGCGCGAGCGGCAGCGCGCTCGTCATCCTCGTCGCCAGCGGTCTTCGGCGATCGCGACGAGCTCGTCGAGAGCGGTCTCGAGCTCGGCATCGGTCGGGTTGTCGATCCGGGTGCGGAGCAGCTCGAGGATCTCCTGCTTCGGCCTCCGGTTCACGAACACGCAGAACCGGAACCCATGGCGGTCCTCATAGTCGGCGTTCAGACGCAGGAGCTCCGCGATGACCTCCGGGTCGAGGTCCGCGCCCTGCTCTGCAGCGGAGCGGGCGGAGAGCCCTTTCCGCCGCCCGATCGCCGGGTGCGCATTCAGCACCTCGCGCTTCTCGTCGTCCGGCAGCTCGTGCACGAGCGTGCGTGCGCGGACGAGCGGGTCGGGCTCGAGCGCGAGGCGCTCGACGAACGCGGTGCGCTCCTCGAACAGCTCGGCCAGCTCGTCGGCGCTCAGCCGCAGCGGGAGAGGAGCGCGATCGTCCAAGCTCGACTAACTCCCCCGATAGCTCGCGATGCCGTAGGGCGAGACGAGGAGCGGGACGTGGTAGTGGCCGTCCTCGAGCTCGACCGTGAGCTCGACCCGGCGGAAGAACGGCGACGGCGGCGTCGACACGAGCGCGTACGTGCCGGGCTCCAGGTCGTCCGCGAGGCGCGCACGACCGTCTGCGTCCGTCTCGGCCGAGGCAACCAGGACGCCGCCGCGCCGGAGCTCGACCGGAACGCCCGAGGCAGGCTTGCCGGCGCCTGTGTCGAGCACGTGCGTGGAAAGAGAGCAGCTCATGCCGCGAATCTTCTCGCCTGGGCCCGGTGCGCGCGAGCGATCTCAGACTCGTCGGCGCGCACGAGCGCGCCTCCGCGGACGACGTCCTCCCCGCCGACGACGAGCCGCTCGACGCGGTGGGGCCCTGCGAAGACGAGGCCCGCGACAAGGTCCTCGGCGCCGCCGAGCTCGAGCCCGTCGGTCGCCCAGATCGCGAGATCGGCCTGACGGCCGGGCTCGAGCGCACCGATGTCCTCGCGGCCGAGCACGGCCGCGCCGCCGCGGGTCCCGAGCCGGAGCGCCTCCCGGGCGGTCATCGCGTCGGGGCCGCCGCGTCCGCGCGCGACGAGCAGCGCCTGCTTCACCTCGGCGAACAGGTCGCTCCGCTCGTTCGACGCGGAGCCGTCCACGCCGAGACCGACGCGACACCCTGCGTCGACGAGGTCGCGGACGGGCGCGACCCCGGCGCCGAGCCGGAGGTTGGAGGTCGGGCAGTGCGCGACGCCGGTGCCGGTCTCCGCGAAGCGTCCGACCTCGGCCGCGGACAGGTGAACGCAGTGCGCGCACCAGACGTCGTCCGCGAGCCAGCCGAGCCGGTCGAGGTATTCGACGGGCGTGCAGCCGTAGAGCTCGCGGCAGTACTCCTCCTCCTCGACCGTCTCGGCCAGATGCGTGTGGAGCGGGAGGTCGAGGCGCCGCGCGAGCGCAGCGGACTCCTCCATCAGTCGTCCCGTGACGGAGAACGGCGAGCACGGGGCGACGGCGATCTGCACCCGCGCCCCGGGGCCGGGCTCGTGGAGCTCCGCGTGGAGTCGCTCGGTGTCGGCGACGATCGCGTCGAGCTCCTCGACGAGGTCGTCGGGCGGAAGGCCGCCGTCCGAGCTGCCGAGGTCCATCGATCCACGCGACGCGACGATGCGCACGCCCAGCTCCCGCGCCGCCTGGACCTCCGCCTCGACGATCCCTTCGCGTCCGCGCGGGAAGACGTAGTGGTGGTCGAAGACCGTCGAGCAGCCGGAGAGGGCGAGCTCTGCCAGCCCCGTCCGCGCGGCGGCGTACTCCGCCTCCGCGTCGAGTCGCGCCCACACGGGGTAGAGCTCGCGGAGCCACGTGAAGAGATCGGCCTGCTGGGCGCGGGCCCGCGTCAGCGTCTGGCTCAGATGGTGATGGGTGTTGACGAGCCCCGGCGTGACGACGGCGCGACCGAGGTCGACGCGCTCGATCTCGTCCGCACCGATGGGCTCCGCGCCGGCCCCGACGGAGACGATGACGCCGTCCTCGACGAGCACCCAGCCGTGCGGATGCTCGGTGGCGGCGTCGTCCATGGTGACGACCCAGCCGTTCGCGTAGAGCGTCCGCATGCCGCCGGACGTTATCGTCCGGCGTCGTGACGGGCACCGCCGCCGGGGTCCTCGCCCGCGCCGCGGCGCTCGGCGAGATCAGCGAGGAGCCGGGACGGCTCACCCGCCGCTTCGCGACGGAGGCGCTCGCCCGCGCCGGACGTCGTCGTCGCCGGCTGGATGGAAGGCGCCGGACTGACGGTGCGGCGCGATGCAGTCGGCAACATGATCGGCCGCACGGGAGGCGACGGGCCGCCGTTCGTCCTGGGCTCTCACCTCGACACCGTTCCGAACGCCGGGCGCTACGACGGGCAGCTCGGAATCCTCGCCGCACTCGCCGTCGTCGAGCGTCTGACAGCCGGAGGGACGCAACCGTCGGTGCCGCTGGAGGTAGTCGCGTTCGCCGACGAAGAAGGCACTCGCTTCGGCACCTCGTACCTCGGCTCGGCGGCCTACACGGGCGGCTTCGAACGCGAATGGCTCGACCTTGTCGATGCCGACGGGATCACGGTCGCCGACGCGATCCTCGCTGCGGGCGGGGACCCCGAGGCGGCGGTCGGGTCGCCGGCGCCGCAGCTCGCCGGGTATCTCGAGGTGCACATCGAGCAGGGGCCAGTGCTCGAACGCGAAGGCGTTCCGGTTGGCGTCGTCTCGGCCATCGCGGGCCAGACGCGCGTCCGCGTCGTCGTGCGAGGAGAGTCCGGGCACGCCGGCACGGTGCCGATGTCCGCTCGACGGGACGCGCTTGCCGCCGCCGCCGAGATCGTGCTCGCCGCAGAGCACGTCGGCCGGAGCAGGAAAGGGCTGGTCGCCACAGTCGGCGCCCTGGCGCTTTCGCCGGACGTGGGCAACGTCGTTCCGGGCGAGGTGCGGATGTTGCTCGAGGTGCGCCACGCGGCGGACCCTGTGCGGGCTCGGGCGGTCGACGCGATCCGGGCGGAGGTCGAGCGGATCGCGTTGGCCCGAGGCGTCGATGCATCGTGGACGCTTCGGTACGACACGGCCGCGGTCGAGCTGCGACCGGACCTACGGCGTCGGCTCGAGGGCGCGATCGAGTCGGCGGGCCATCCCGTGAGGAGGCTCGTCAGCGGCGCCGGCCACGACGCCGTCGTCCTCTCGCGCATCTGCCCGTCGGCGATGTTGTTCGTCCGTTGCACGGGAGGGATCAGCCACGACCCGCGTGAGTCGGTGGAGGAGCGGGACGTCGAGGTCGCGCTCGACGTCGTCGAGCGATTCCTCCGGGGCCGCGCCTAGGCCGAGCCGGTCGTCTCGCCGACGGCGGCCTTCGCCGCCTGGGCGCTCTCGTTGCCGACGGCGTGGAGGATCTCCGGCCGGTCGAGCAGTCGCGCACGCTGTGCGGGGCTCGGAAGGCGATTCACCACGTACTTGTCCTCGAGGATCTCCGCGAGCGCGCGGCCGCGGCCGTGCTCGCGGATCACGTACTGCGCGACACGCTCCTCCGCGCCCGAGCGCTGGAAGAGGAACGAGAAGAGGTCGCGGAACGCCATCGCGCCCTGATCGTAGCCCGCCTCAGCTCGGGCCGTCAGCCGCCCAGGCGCGCGACCGTGTGTCGATTCACCACAAGCGCCGACCGCCCCCACCGGTGCGCACGCCACGCGAGCCAGACGATGATGAGGATCGCGATCACGAAGATGACGAGGGCGGGTGCATCCACGGCCTCTTGCCCACCCGAGGCGACTGTCACCAAACCGCAGCACCGCTCAGTCCCGCTCGACGCCGGCGGGCCACTCCAGGTTCGCATCCGGGATCGGGTCGCCGTGCGGGTCGTGCGTGGGGAAGCCGAGCGACTCGTCGATCCTCGCCTCGAGCTCCTCGGAGAGCACGTGCTCCAGGCGGTTGGCCTCGTCGTGCACCTCGTCGACGTGGATGCCGAGCGTCTCGGCGAGGTACAGCTCGAGCAGCCGGTGGTGCCGGATCACCTCGAGCGCGACTCGCTCGCCCTCGGGGGTCAGGGAGACGCCCTTGTATGGCGCGTGGACGGCGAGTGAGAGCGCAGCGAGCTTCTTCACCATCGCGCTGGCCGACGCGGGCGAGACGCCCATCCCGCGTGCGAGCGCGGTCGTGGAGACGCGATCGCCGCTCTCGCCGAGGTTGTAGATCTCCCGCAGATAGTCCTGGATCGCGTCGCTGATGGTCGCCCGCGCCACCCCGCGAGTGTACGGGCGGTTGCCGCGTCCGCCATCGGTGCCCTGCTAGCGTCGGCCGCCTCGTGAACGTCCGTGTCGGCCATAGCCCCGACCCCGATGACGCCTTCATGTTCTGGGCGCTGACGACCGATCTCGTCGACACCCGCGGGTTCCGCTTCGAGCAGGTGCTGGCGGACATCCAGACGCTGAACCACTGGGCTCGTGCGGCCCGGCTCGAGGTGACGGCGATCTCCCTCGCCGCGTACCCGTTCGTCCAGGAGGACTACGCCCTGCTGCCCCACGGCGCCTCGATCGGAAGCGGCTACGGCCCCATCGTCGTCGCGCGCGAGCCGCGGTCGCTCCAGGACCTCTCCACGATGGAGATCGTGGTGCCGGGCGCGCTGACCACGGCGTTCCTCGTGCTGCGGATGGTGCTCGGCGAGTTCGCGTACAGGGAGCTCGCGTTCGAGGAGATCCCGGACGAGGTGGCGAGCGGCCGCGCAGAGGCCGGCCTGATCATCCACGAGGGCCAGCTGACGTTCTCGGAGCACGGTCTCGTGAAGGCGCTCGACCTCGGCGAGTGGTGGCTGCTCGAGACGGGCCTGCCGCTGCCCCTCGGCGTCAACGTCGCGCGCCGGGACGTCGAGCGCCCGCGCGACCTCTCCGCCGTGCTTCGCGACGCGATCCAGTGTGGCCTCGACCACCGGAGCGAGGCGCTCGAGTACGCGTTGGAGTTCGGGCGCGGCATCGACGCCGCGGTCGCGGACCGCTTCGTCTCGATGTACGTGAACGAGCTGACGCAGGACTACGGGGACGAGGGCCGTTCGGCCGTCGCGGAGCTGCTTCGCCGCGGCGAGGCGCTCGGCGCGTTCCCCAACCCGGTCACGGTCGACTGGGTCGAGTAGCCGTCAGCGCTTGAGCGTCAGCGCAGCGCCCGCCGCGAGCAGGGCGATGCCGAGCGCGCGCGGCCAGCTCAGCGCGATGCGCTCGAAGCCGAAGAGGCCGTAGCGGTCGATCACGGTCCCCGCCGCGAGCTGGCCCGTGACCAGCAGCGCGATCGTCGCGGTCGTCCCGATCCGCGGCGAGACGACGGTGATCGTGAAGACGATGAACGTCCCGAGCACGGCGCCGAGCCAGAGCCACTTCGGCGAGGACCACGCGTCGGCGATGTCGCCGGCACCGCGTCGCACCACCATCAGCAGCACGAGCGCCAGGCCGAGCGAGAGGAGCGACGCCCAGGCGAGCGCCTCGACGGTCCCGATCCGCTCGCCGAATCGTCCCATCACGGCAGCCTGGACCGAGCCCGCGAGGCCGGCGAAGAGCGCCAGTGTCGCCGCGAGTGCCGTTCCGCCGCTCACCGGGGGGACGCTATACGCTCGTGGCTCTCGCGAGCCCGGTGAAAGGAGCCGTCGTGATCCGAGTATTCGTCCTCTACGAGTCTGCACCGGACGCCGATCGTTACGAGCACCATGCCGAGCTCTGCCGACAGGTTCCCGGAGGCACGTTCCGCCACGGCCCGGTCTTCGGCGCCCCGCTGGGCGAGCCGCGCCACCGCTACTACGCGGAGTGGGAGTTCGCCGACATGGACGCGTTCCGCGCCGCCTCGCGCACGCCGGAGTTCGCCGCGACCGGGAAGGACGCGATGGAGATGGGGGTCCCGTTCGAGGTCGCCTTCGCCGAGGTCGCATAGTGCAGCCAACGCATCCGCGTCCGCTCCCGCCCGACGAGCTCGGCTTCGAGACGATCGTCTACGAGAAGGCGCCGCCGCGGGCGACGATCCGGCTCAACCGCCCCGACGTTCTCAATGCCTTCGACTTCCGGATGCTCCGCGAGATCGCCCGTGCGTGCGAGGACGCCTCGTGGGACGACGAGGTGCGCGCAGTCGTGGTCACCGGGACGGGACGCGCGTTCTGCTCGGGTGCCGACCTCGCGAGCTGGGACGTCGACTACCTGGGGAAGCCCGAGGAGTACTGGAAGTGGTTCGGCGCCTTCAAGGACATGCACGACCGCCTGCGCGAGGTCGGGAAGCCGACGATCGCCCGCATCAACGGGATCGCCGTCGGCGGCGGCAACGAGCTGCAGCTCGCCTGCGATCTCGCGGTGATCGTCGACGACGCGTACATTCGCCACGTCGGACTCGAGCACGGATCGGTGCCGGCGGGCGGCGCGACCCAGTGGCTCCAGCTGCTCGTCGGCGACCGCCGCGCGCGCGAGATCATCCTGCTCTGCGACCGGATCTCCGCATCCCAGGCCGAGGAGTGGGGGCTCGTCAACCGTGCGGTTCCCGCCGCCGAGCTCGACGGGGTCGTCGACGGCTGGGTCGAGAGCCTCGCCCGGAAGCTCCCGAACGCGACGCGCTACGCGAAGCAGCAGCTCAACGTGTGGCGCGACCTTGCGTGGCACCAGACTGTCGGCCACGCCCGCGACTGGCTCGCCCTCTCGATGCTCTCGGACGAGACGCAGGGCGCCGTGCGCCAGTTCCTCGACTCGCGCAAGGCGCGGTAGATTCCGCCGGTGGCCGACGAGGTCCTCACGAGCCGCGACGGCGCCGTCCTCACGATCGCGCTGAACCGGCCCGAGGTCTACAACGCGTTCAACCGCGCGCTCCACGCCGCGCTGCACGAAGCGCTGACCGAGGCGCAGGACCCGGCGATTCGCTGTGTCGTCGTCACGGGGGCCGGCAAGGGGTTCTGTGCCGGCCAGGACCTGAAGGAGTTCGGAACGGTCTCGGCGTCGATCGGCGACGCGCTCGAGCAGACGTACCACCCGAACATCCGGCTCGTCCGGGCGCTCGAGAAGCCCGTGATCGCCGCCGTCAACGGCCCGGCCGCCGGCGCTGGCCTCTCGTTCGCCTGCGCGTGCGACATCCGCGTCGCGTCCGACGCGGCCACCTTCGTGCCCGGGTTCGTCGGGATCGGGCTCGTCCCGGACTCAGGCGGGACGTGGTTCATCCACCGGCTGCTCGGTTTCGCGCGCGCCTTCGAGTGGATGTGCGCGAACACGCGTCTCTCGGCCGCGGAGGCGCTCGACTGGGGCCTCGTCTCGGAGGTGATCCCCGCCGACGGGTTCGAGTCGCGCGTCGCCGAGCTGGCCGCGGAGTGGGCGGCGCGGCCGACGCTGGCCGTCGCGAGGACGAAGCAGCTGTTCGAGCACGCGTTCGCCTCGTCGCTCGAGGAGCAGCTCGCGCTCGAGGCCGAGCTCCAGCAGGCGTCGGTGGGCACGGCGGATTTCCGGGAAGGAGTCGGCGCGTTCCTGGAGAAGCGTCCACCGACGTTCACCGGCACCTGACCCGAAGGGAGCTGTCGTGTCGGAGACACTGCCGGCGCTCGACGCGCCGAACCCCCACCCGATCCACCTCGTCGTCACCGACGACCTGCAGCGCAGCAGGTTGACGGTGTTCTTCCGCCTGCTGCTCGTCATCCCCCACCTGATCTGGCTGACGCTCTGGGGCATCGCGGTCTACTTCGCGGTGATCGTCGCGTGGATCGTCGGGCTGGTCGCCGGGCGCGTGCCCGACGCGATCCACAACTTCATCGCCGCCTACGTCCGCTACTACACCCACGTCAGCGCGTACTGGCTGATCGCCGCGAATCCGTACCCGAGCTTCAGCGGCGCAAGTGACTATCCGGTGGACATCGACATCGCGCCTGCGGCGCGGCAGAGCCGACTCACCATCTTCTTCCGAATCCTGCTCGCGATTCCGGCACTCATCGTGTTGTACGTCCTGCAACTCGTCGCGTCGGTGGTCTCGCTCCTCGCCTGGTTCTATGCAGTGATCACGGGACGGATGAACGGCGGCATGCGCGACCTGCTCGCCTACTGCATCCGCTACCAGGCGCAGACGTTCGCGTACGTCGACCTCCTCACGCAGCGGTACCCGAGCTTCTCCGACGACTGACCCGGTGCGGGTCGAGACGGTCGACTACCACACCGGCGGCGAGCCGTTCCGCATCGTCACCGCCGGCGTCCCGCCGCTCGAGGGCGCGACGATCCTCGAGCGGCGGCGCCACGCGCGAGAGCGCCTCGACAACGTCCGCCGGCTCCTCGTCTTCGAGCCGCGCGGGCACGCGGACATGTACGGCTGCCACGTCGTCCCGCCGAACGACGACGGCGCCGATCTCGGGGTCGTCTTCTTCCACAACGAGGGGTACTCGACGGCGTGCGGCCACGGGACGATCGCGCTCGTGACGTGGGCGCTCGAGGCCGGTGTCGTCGAGCGGCACGAAGGGGAGACGCGCGTCGTCGTGGACGTCCCTTCCGGGCGGCTCGAGACGTGGGCGCGGGTCGAGGGCGGGCGTGTCAAGGCGGTCCGCTTCCGCAATGTCCCGTCGTTCGTCTGGGCGCGGGACCTCGAGGCGGCCGGTCGCGTCGTCGATGTCGCGTTCGGCGGGGCGTTCTACGCGTCGCTCGAGGAGCGGGTGGAGCCGCGTGAGCTCCCGCGCCTGATCGAGCTCGGTCGCCGGATCAAGGCAGAGCTCGAGACGGCCCACGACGTCGTCCACCCACTCGAGCCGGAGCTCCGGGACGTCTACGGCGTGGTCTTCTGGCAGGCCGAGCAGGCCGAGCCGCTCACCCAGCGAAACGTGACGGTGTTCGCGGACGGCGAGGTCGATCGCTCGCCATGCGGCTCGGGAACGTCCGCAAGGCTCGCGCTGCTCGACGCGGAGGGAAAGCTGCCGCGAGGCGACTCCCTCCGGCACCTCTCGATCGTCGGCTCGGAGTTCACGGGGCGTGTCGTCGGGGAGGCGGAGGTGGCCGGGCACCACGCCGTCGTCACCGAGGTCGAGGGCTCCGCATACCGGACGGGTCGCTCCGAGTTCGAGCTCGACCCCGACGATCCGCTGGGGGAGGGCTTTCTCCTCCGCTAGCGCGCGGCGAGGGCGGCGACCAGCTCGTCCTCCTCCGGGAAGCGGCCCTCGTGCTGCTTGGAGAAGACGAGCGTGCCGTCGGCGAAAACGTCGAACTGGCTCTTCGCGCCTTCCACGGGAGTCGCGTCGTGGCCCTCCCCCGTCAACACGGCCGCGAGACTCGCGGCCCGGCGGTCGTAGCCGCTTCAGACGGGGCAGTAGAAGATCTCGACGCGCACGACCGGACGCTACCCGACAGGCGCAGGGCTGCGAGGCGGCCCGAGCAGCGACCGACCTCCGCGCGGCAGGCGTAGCCTGAGCGCTGGTGGACGCCGAGCGGACAGAGGAGCGCGATCCGGAGACCTGGCACCACGGGCTCGTGGCGACGTGGTGGGCGGAGTTCAACGACGACTTCCGCCCGCACGAGATCGGGTACTTCCAGAGGCAGATCGCGCGGTGCGGCGAGCCTGCGCTCGACGTCGCCTGCGGCACCGGCCGCGTGCTGATTCCCTGCCTCCGCGCCGGCCTCGACGTCGACGGGTGCGACGTCTCGGCGGACATGATCGAGCACTGCCGGGTGAAGGCTGCGGGCGAAGGGCTCGCCCCGGCGCTGTTCGTGCAGGCCATGCACGAGGTCGACCCGCCGCGCATGTACAGGACCGTCGTCGTTTGCGGAGCGTTCGGGCTTGGCAGCACGCGCGCCCAGGACGTCGAGGCGCTCGGGCGCCTCCACGAGGTCCTACAGCCCGGTGGGACCCTGCTCCTCGACGTCGAGGTGCCCTACGCCGACGCGAAGCAATGGCGGTACTGGACGAGCGAAGGCCGCCGTGCGTTGCCCGAGGAGCTGCCGCCGCCCCGGGAGCGCCGTCTCGCGTCCGACGGGGCCGAGTACACGTTGCGTGGGCGGGTCGTCGACCTCGATCCGCTCGAGCAGCGCGTCACGCTCGTGATGCACGCGGAGCGCTGGCGCGACGGTGCACTGGACGTCGCGGAAGACCGCACGTTGACCATCAACCTGTACTTCCGGAACGAGCTTCTGCTGATGCTCGAGCGGGCAGGGTTCGCGGACGTGCGAGTCCAGGGCGACCACAACGATCTTCCCGCCACGAGCGAGGACGAGTTCGTCGTCTTCGTCGCAACGAAAGGCGATCGGCGCGGGAGTCCCTAGCGGACGGTCGGCGCTGCGGCGAGACGGAGGCTCCGGCCGCCCGCATCGAGCTCGGCGCCAACGCCGAGCGGTAGCGTGACCATGGGGTCGGCATGACCGAGCTCGACGTTGGCGAGCACCGGCAGGCCGGAGGACTCCGTGCGAGCCGCGACGACGTCCCACAGCAAGCTCGCATCGTCCGCCGTGTAGCCGTAGGGACGACCGAACACGAGCCCGGCGGCGGCGTCGAACATGCCGAGCTGCTCGAGGTCGGTGAGGTAGGCATCGACCGTCGCCGGCGAAGGCGCATCCTCGGACGTCTCCAGGAAGAGGATCGTGTCCTGGGGATCGACCCACGCGGTCGACCCTTTGAGGTGCCAGCAGATCGTCTCCAGGCAGCCGCCGAGCAGCACGCCGGTCGCGAGACCGTCGCGGATCGAGAGCCAGCCCTCGCTGGCACGCTCGACGCGCGGACGCGTCAGATCCGCCTTGGCGTCCCAGTCGAGGAACTCGTCCGTCCACGCTGCGGAGGGCTCGATCGAAATCGCCTCGTCGCCGAACCACGCGGCGCGTAGGTACCGGTCCGTGTGCGGTAGGACCCGTGGGAACTCCCCCAGCTCGGGCACGAGCGCGGGACCGTGGAACGTCGCGAGACCCGCATGCGTCGCGATCGCCCAGTGGAGCACGGTCATGTCCGAGTAGCCCTGGAAGACCTTCGGGTGCTCTCGGATCAGGTCGAAGTCGAGCAGCGGAAGCAGCTGGTTCGAGTGGTTCCCTCCGATCCCGGCCAGCACGACGGCGGCCTCGTCGTCGAGGAAGGCCTCATGCAGGTCGGCGACCCGGTCCGCCGGTGACGCAGACGCCCAGCCCTCGTTCCGTGCGGCGTTCGGCATCACCCGCACCCGGAGCCCGAGCCCCTCCAGGTACGCGGTTCCGCGCTCGACCCGATGCGGCCACGCTCCGACGGCGCCGAACGACGGCGAGACGATCGCCACCGTGTCGCCCGGCCGGACGCGAGGAGGACGTCGCAGCGCGCGCATGGCGAAACTCTCAGATCGTCTTGAACTGCTCGAACGGCTGGCGGCAGGTCTTGCAGTAGCGGAGCGAGCGGCACGGCGTCGGGCCGAACACGTTGTCGAGGCGGGTCTCGAGAGACCCGCACCACGGGCAGCGGAACGGGCCGCGCTCGAGCTGGACGAGGGTCGGTGTCCCCGCGCTCCGCGGCGCCGGGGGCGCGAACCCGGCGGCGCGCAGCTTCTCTCGACCCTCGGCGGAGATCCGATCGGTCGACCACGAGTCGTCGAGCACGACGTTGACCTCAGGCTCGGCGCCGAGGCCGCGGATCGCCTCCTCCATCTGCGCCCGCATCGTCTCGAGCGCAGGGCAGCCCATGAAGGTCGGGGTGAAGTCGACCTGGACGCGCTCTCCCTCCACTCGAACATCCTTGACGACCCCGAGGTCGACGATCGAGATCACAGGGATCTCGGGGTCGGGGATCTCCTCGAGCGCACGCCAGACGTCCTCGGGCGCAAGCAACAGTCTGTTGCTCGTTGCGTCGCTCACCAGCGCGCTCCCACGGGCGCCGAGCGGCGCACCATCGTCATCTCCTCGAGCAGGTCGGCGAGCTCGGCCTCGTGGCGGCCGCGCGACACCGGCTCGACCTCCGGCATCGCCCGGCCGAGCTTCGCCTCGACACGGCGGGCGAGCTCTGGACGCAGCTCGTCGTCGAGCACGCCGAGCGCGTACGGCCACAGCTCCTCGATTGCCTCGTCGAGGCGGGCGCGCGCGTCGTCGGATCCGAGCAGCCGGTCGATCCACATCTCGGCGTGGATGCGGTGGTAGATCTCTTCGCGGTCGATCTTGGCGGCGACGCCCGCGACCTCCGGGTCGTCGGACTGCTTCAGCGCCTCGAGCCGGATCGCGTCGGCCGTCTCGTAGAGCCAGTGGCGGGCGATCGTCCGAGCCCACTCGAGGCGGCGGAGCTCGACGAGCGGCGCGGAGCGGTACTCCCCGGGCGGCCGGTCGAACGCGAGAGCGTCGGCGTCCGTCCCGAGCTCGCGCGCCACGAGCTCGTAGAGCGCCCGGGCGTGGCCGATCTCGTTCTGCGCGATCGACGAGAACGCGACGTCCTCCTCGAGGAAGGGCGCGATGCCCGTCCACTCGGAGTTCCGCCAGCCGAGGATCAGCTCGTCGTCGGCGAGCGACAGGAGCAGGTCAGCCTTGGACGGTCCCCGCTCGCTCACGGGCCTCCTTCAAGCGCTCCTTGATCGAGTAGCCGTCGACCCTGCGGTACTTCAGGTCGAACTCGTCGACGAACTCCGCGATCTCGTCGATCTCGCCGCGCGGGACGAGCCAGAGCGCGTCGGACTCTCCCCGGCGGCCGTACTGCTCCCGCGCGTAGATCTCGGCGAAGCGCCTGTCGGGGGCGGCGATCGAGCCGGCGTGCTGCATCGGCGCGCCCGGCCGCTCGCGCCGGAACACCTCGAAGACCACGCTACGCCGCCTCGGCGAGCACCGTGCGCGAGACCCAGTCGACCTCGGCGCGGGAGAGCCGGCGGAACGCGAGCCGCTCGGCGGAGGCGGGGCCATGCCCCGAGACGACCGCCATCAGCGTGTCCCAGTCCGGCTCGGTGTAATGCCAGAGGCCGTCGTCGTCCCGGCGGAGGTCGGGGTCGGGGAGCGTCAGCCCGAGCTCCCAGACCTGCGGCACATAGCCCTCGAGGAACTGCTGCCGTGCATCCTCGTTCGCCTGGCTCTTGATCCGCCAGTGGACCATCGGGTCCTCGTCGGCGGGAATCGGGTTGCCGTGGAACATCATCAGCGGCTCCCACCAGCGGTCGAGCGCCTCCTGCACCAGCTCGCGCTGTGCGTCGGTGCCCGTCACGAGCGTGAGGATCACGTCGCGGCCGTGGAGGATGTGGAACGACTCCTCCCAGCAGATCTTCCGCATGATCCGCCCGTACGGCGCGTACGAGCACTTGAGGAGCGCCTTCTGCGAGATGATCGCGGCCGCGTCGACGAGCCAGGCGATCACCCCTACGTCGCCCCACGTGCGGGTCGGGTAGTGAAACACGTTGTGGAACTTCGAGCGCCCGGCGATCAGATCGTCGAGGCAGGCGTCGCGCGGCTTGCCGAGATCCTCGACGACGCGGTACAGGAGTTGCGCGTGCCCGACCTCGTCCTGGATCTTCGCGGTGAGGGCGAGCTTTCGCTGGAGCGTGGGCGCGCGCAGGATCCAGTCGCGCTCGGGGAGGACGCCCATCAGCTCGGAGTTCGCGTGCATCTCGACGAACTTCGTGAGACGGGCGCGGTACTCGTCCGGCATCCAGTCCCCCGTTTCGACGAGGCCGCCGCCCTGCACGTGGGCGAGGAACTCCTCGGTGCGCTCGTCCATGGCTCTGATGCTACCGAGCGGTAGCATCGCTCGCATGGGAACAAGAGGGGACGAGCTCGTCGCCGTCGCCACCCGCCTGTTCGCGGAGCGGGGCTATCACGGCACGTCGATGGCCGACCTCGCCGAGGCGATGGGGGTGCAGAAGGGCTCCCTGTACTCGCTCACGGAGTCCAAGCAGGAGCTCCTCGTCGCGGTCACCCGGGAAGGCGCGGCCACATTCCACGCGGCGCTCGACGCGGTGCCGGAGAACGTCCAGCCGCTCGAACGGATCCGGCTCGCCCTGCGCGCCCACCTCGCAGTCGTCGCCGCGCAGGTCGACGCGGCGACGGTCTTCACCCGCGAGTGGCGGTTCCTCGAGGAGCCGGAGCGGTCCGCGTTCCGGGACGAGCGGCGCCGGTACGAGGGGCGCTGGCGCGACCTGTGTCGAGAGGCGGCCGAGCGCGGCGCGCTCCGCGCCGAGCTCGACGTCGAGGCGGCGGTCCTGCTCGTCCTCTCCGCGGCGAATTGGGCCTACACATGGATCCGGCCCGACGCGGACACGGAGGCACTCGCCGACCGGTTCTTCGCGATCATCGCCGACGGCGTGCGCGGCTACGCGTCGCGGCCCGCCTGACGCGGATGGGAGCGATCCTCATCGTCAACCCAAAGGCGAGCGGCGTCTCGGGCGACGTCGTCGAGCGCGTCACGGCCGAGCTCCCCGCGGACGTCGAGGTGCTCGAGACGGTGGGGCCGGGCGACGGGACCCGGCTTGCCAAGCGTCACGAGTCGACGGCCGACGCGATCTACGTCCTCTCGGGCGACGGCACCTACAACGAGGTCCTGAACGGGATCACGGGCGACGTCCCGCTCGGCTTCCTGCCCGGCGGTGGGACGAGCGTGCTGCCCCGCGCGCTCGGGCTCGGCCGCGACCCGGTCGTCGCTGCGCGGCTCGCGGCGGCCGGCGTGACACGGACGGTGGGCCTCGGCCGGGTCAACGGACGGCGCTTCTCGTTCAACGCCGGCATCGGCCTCGACGCCGAGCTCGTCCGCCGGATCGATCGGCGCGGCCGGCGCGACGACGGCCGCCGGCCGGGCGATCTCGCGTTCACCCGTGAGGCGGTCGGCCTGCTCGTGGAGCGGCGCGGACGGTTCCGGGACGCGCTCGAGGTGGTGGGGGAGGGGCCGGCCGCCTTCGCCCTCGTCGCGAACTGCCGGCCCTACACCTACCTCGGCCGGCTCGGGCTACGCGTGGCCCCGGGTGCGTCGTTCGACCGGGGGCTCGACCTCGTCGCCCCGTCGAACGTCCGCGCGCGCGACCTCCCGCGCCTCGCGCTCGCCGCGATCCGAGGAGCAGGCCCGCGGCCGGGCTTGCTCGTCCTCCCCGACCAGGCGCGCATCGTCGTCCGCTGCGAGCGGCCGATGCCGCTCCAGGCCGACGGGGAGGACCTGGGGGACGTCGAGGAGGCGGTCTTCGAGGCGGAGCCGGCCGCCGTCACGGCGCTGATTCCCGGTTGACGCCGGGTACGACAGCCGGAGTCGCTGTCGGTACGCGGAACACGATCGATGCTCCGGGCATCGGGCCGGAGACGTCGTGCACCGTGCCGCGTGACCAACCCGAGCCGCGCCCGTAGGCGAGCATGGCGGGCCGCAAGGCCGGCCGCCGCGCGGCGAGGTGGGCGGCCATCGTGTCTCCCTGGGCCACGCCGAGGTGGGCGTGGAATGCACCGGTGCAGGCGAGCAGAGGATGGCGGTCGTCCCACACCCGAAGCAGGCGTTCGGCCATTTCCCGGTCGCGAACGATCCAGTCGGCAGGCGGGTCCGGGTCGAGTCGGTCGAACAGGACGAGCTGTTCGAGCCGGCCTTCCGCTCGTAGACGTCCGAGGAGCGCGAAGTGTCCCGCGGTAATTCGGCCGTCTCCGGCAAAGAACTCCGACTCCCCCGGCAGCGACCAGAAGCGCTCGAACACGGACGAGCCCTCGTCGAGAAACGCCGTCGCGAGCTCGTCCAGCTCGTCGTGAGACCATTCGAGCGCGATCGCCCTCGAGCCGAGCGCGACCGCAATCTCGTAGAGGACGGCCGGTGTCTCGCTGACGCCGTGCGGCTCCCCCACCAGGAGCAATCCCGAAGCCGCCAGGGCATGAGTCGCTCGGCGGACCATCGCCGAGTCGAGGCTCACGTCGCCGAAGCGATATGCAGTGACCGCCGTCGCGAACGCTTCGGGAGTCGAGGCGACCATGTCCGCGTCGAGCAGCGCCTTACGGGCCTTACCGCCCGTTGCGTTGCGCCCGCGCGCCGAAGAGATCGGACCAGCGGCGGCCGATCCCCTTCGCGAACTGCGTCTCGAGCATCCGGAAGTGCTCGTCGAGGATCGCCTCGAGACCGTCCTCGTCGCGGCGTCGCATCGCCTCGAGCTGGCGCCGGTGGACGTCGAGGGTCTGGCGGTCATACGCCAACCCCCCGGAGTACGCGTCGCGGATCGGCGAGAGCCCCCGCGCGACGCCCTGCATGGCGACCTGGATCGTCTCGTTGTGGCAGGAGCGGACGAGCGCTCGGTGGAACATCGCGTCGGCCCGCATCACGCTCGGTCGCTCGCCGAGGTGCCGGTCGAGGAGGTCGATCGTCCGCTCGATCGCGGCGAAGTCGGTCGCGGTCGCACGGCGGCCGGCCTCGTGCACGACCGCTCGCTCCAGCACGCGCCGCGCGAGCAGGGCGTCGATCGCCGAGCGCTCCTCGAGCTTCACGGCCGAGAAGAGCGCGACCGCGGGCACGAGGTCGGTGGCGACGAAGATCCCGCCGGTCTTCCCGCGCCGCACGTCCACGAGCCCGGAGAGCTCGAGCACGCGAAGCGCCTGCCGGAGCGTGGGCTTCGAGATCCCGAGCTGCGCGGCGAGCTCGCTCTCGTTCGGGAGTCGGTCTCCGGTGCGGAGACCGGCCCGTTCGACCGCCTCCGTGAGGTGCTCGATTGCAGCCTCGAACGTCCGCGTCGCGCGGATCGGCTCGATCTCGAACGTCGACGCCATCGTCGCCGCAGTCTCGCAGGATCGGGTCCCAACGACGAGGTCTCCCTTGACAGGAAAAGAGCAACGCTGTTTCACTTCAAAGGTGCACAGCCCCTCCGTGCTCGAGCTGGGCCTGAGTCGCGTCATCGGCGTCGACGGGGAGCCCGACCGCCGCGTCGAAGGACTCGACGACGAGGCGCTCCTCGCGATCCACCGGTCGCTCGTCCTCCTCCGCACCTACGACGAGCGGTCGGCCGTGTACCACAGCCAGGGCCGAATCGGCACGTACGCGATCTTCCGTGGCCACGAGGGGATCCAGGCCGGGGTCGTGCACGCCCTCGAGGAGCGCGACTGGATCTTCCCGAGCTACCGCGAGTCGGCAATCGGGCTCCTCCGCGGGCTGCCCGTCGCAACCGTGCTGCAGTGGTGGCGCGGCCACCCGTCGGGCTGGTGGAACCCCGAGGACGTGAACGTCGCGTCGATCTGCGTCCCGATCGCCTCACAGGTGCCGCACGCGGCGGGGCTCGCCTGGGGGCTTCGGCTCAAGAGGACGGACGCGGCGGCCGCCGTGCTCTTCGGCGACGGCGCGACATCCGAGGGCGCGTTCCACGAGGGCGCGAACATCGCCGGCGTGTTCAAGGCGCCGCTCGTGCTCGTCTGCAACAACAACCAGTGGGCGATCTCGACCCCGCTCGAGGCGCAGACCGCGGCCGCGCGGCTCTCCGACAAGGCGATCGGGTACGGGATGCCCGCCCTGCGGGTCGACGGCCACGACGTGCTGGCCGTCTACGAGGCCGTCCGCGAGGGCGTGGTGCGCGCCCGTGCAGGAGACGGCCCGACATTCGTCGAGGCGGTCACGTATCGCGCAGCGCCGCATGCCACTGCAGACGATCCGGGCCTGTACATCGACGCGGATCGCGTGGCCGCTGATCGCGAACGAGACTGCGTGCCGGCCCTCGAGGGGTACCTGCGCCGCCTCGGGCTGCTCGACGACGAGCGCGCCGCCGCTGTCCGCGAGGAGGCGCTCGCGCTGATGCGGGCCGGGATCGAGGCCGCCGAGGCCGAGCCGCCGGGCGACCCTGAGCTCGTCTTCGCGCACGCGTACGCAGACCCGCCGCCGGCGCTCGCGCGCGACCTCGAGGACCTCAGGCGGGTGCACGGATTGTGAGCGCCGCGGCCGTAGGCACGCGGGAGCTCCTGCTCGTGGAGGCGATCAACGACGCCCTCCACGTCGAGCTCGCCCGGGACGACTCTGTGATGGTGATCGGCGAGGACGTCGGCCGGCTCGGCGGGGTCTTCCGGGCGACCGCCGGCTTGCGAGACCGCTTCGGGCCCGACCGGTGCGTCGACACGCCGCTCTCCGAGGCCGGTGTCCTCGGCGCCGCCGTCGGCCTCTGCATGGCCGGGTGGCGGCCCGTCGTCGAGATGCAGTACGACGCGTTCTCGTACCCCTGCCTCGACCAGCTGATCACCCACGTCGGGCGGTACCGCTGGCGGACGGGAGGCGCGATGGGCTTTCCCCTCGTGATCCGCATGCCGTACGGCGGGGGCGTCCGTGCGCCCGAGCTCCACGACGACTCGCCGGAGTCCTACTACGTCCACGCGCCGGGCGTGAAGCTCGCAGTGCCCGCGACACCGGCCGACGCGAAGGGCCTGCTCGCCGCCGCGATCCGCGACCCGGACCCGGTCGTCGTGCTCGAGCCGAAGCTCGTCTACCGAACGGCGCGCGGTTCCGTGCCGGAGGGAGAGCACGTCGTCGAGCTCGGTCGCGCCCGCGTCGCGAGGGAGGGAAGCGATCTCACGCTCGTCGCCTGGGGCGCGATGGTGGCGGTCTGCGAGCGGGCGGCGGAGGCGCTGGCCGGCGAGGCGTCGCTCGAGGTGCTCGACCTGCGGACGCTCAAGCCGCTCGACGAGGAGGCACTCCTCGCGGCGGTCGCCCGGACCGGCCGCTGCGTCGTCGTGCAGGAGGCGCCGCGGACGTGCGGCTTCGCCTCCGAGGTCGCTGCGCTGCTCGCGGAGCGGGCGATCCTCGACCTCCATGGGCCGGTCCTGCGGGTCACGGGCTACGACGTGCCGTACCCCTACTGGCAGCTCGAGGACTGGTACATGCCGTCGGTCGCGCGCGTCCTCGACGCGGCACGGCGCGTCCTCGCGTTCTGAGGCCGGGACCTCCGGCGGGTTACCCTCCGCGCGTGGCATACGAGTTCAAGCTGCCCGATCTCGGCGAGGGCCTCACGGAGGCCGAGATCGCGCGCTGGCTCGTCGCCGAAGGCGAGGAGGTGCGCGAGGACCAGCCGCTCGTCGAGGTGCAGACGGACAAGACCACCGTCGAGATCCCCTCGCCGCGCGGCGGGACGGTGCTCAAGGTGCTCGTCGGCGAGGGCGACGTCGCGCCCGTCGGTGCGGTGCTCGTCGTGATCGGTGAGGAGGGAGAGCAGCTGCTCCGCGCCGTCGAGACCCCGGAGTCCGCCGGCCCCGAGGCAGAGACCGGCGGCCCGCTCGTGGTGGTGCCGCCCGAGCTGTCGGAGGCCGTACGCGCGACACCGGCCGTGCGTCGTGTCGCCAAGGAGCTCGGCGTCGCGCTCACCGACATCACCGGGACCGGCCCTGGCGGACGGATCGTGGAGGGGGATGTCCGCGCCGCCGCGGCCGGCGAGGGCGTCGCGCAGCGTGTTCCGGTGCGGGGCGTCCGCCGGATGATCGTGGAGCAGGTGACGCGGGCGCATCGCGAGGTCCCGGCCGTCACGTTCGTCGAGGAGTGCGACTTCGGCGGTATCGACCTGTCCCGGCTCGTCGCGCTCTCGATCCACGCGTCGGCCGCGGCGCTCGGCGAGTTCCCGGAGGTGAACGCCAGGCTCGTCGGCGACGAGATCGTGCTCTTCGATCGCGTCGACGTCGGGATCGCCGTCCAGACGGACGAGGGGCTGATCGTTCCCGTCGTCCGCGGCTGCGAGCGGCGCTCCGTCGACGAGATCGACGCCGAGGTCCGCCGCCTCGCCGAGGGGGCCCGCGCCGGGACGCTCTCGGCCGAGGAGCTGCGCGACTCGACGTTCACCGTCACGAGCGCAGGCAAGCTGGGCGGGATCTTCGTGACCCCGCTCGTGAACCACCCCGAGGTCGCGATCCTCGGGCTCCACCGGATCGCCGAGCGGCCCGTCGTCCGCGACGGCGAGATCGTGATCCGGCCCGTCGGCAACGTCTCGGTGAGCTTCGACCACCGGGTCGTCGACGGGGTGCGCGCCGCCGCCTTCTGCCTCGACGTGATCGACCGGCTGCAATCCGGTCGCGGCGACGCCGCGTAGTACCGGTCGTACCGCCGTACCACGACGGAAGGGGAGACCATGAGAGGGAGGCTTCTGCTCGGGCTGTTCGTGCTCGGGCTGGCGGTGGTCACGGCCGCGGTCGCGGGCGTGAACGCGAACTGGAGCGTGCATGCGAAGGGCGCCGACGAGGTACCGCCCCGCGACTCGAAGGGCCAGGCCCAGGCGATCTTCCACCTGTCACCCGACGGGACGTCGATCGACTACAAGCTGACCGCCGCGAACATCGAGAACGTGTTCATGGCGCACATCCACATGGTCGCGGACGCGCCCGCACCGGGCGTGAACGGGCCAATCGTCGTCTGGCTGTACCCGTCGACCGCCGTGGGCGTCCAGGCGCCGCTCGGCGGAGGGCGCATCCAGGGCGTGATCGCGCAGGGCACGATCACCGCTGACAACCTCACCGGCCCGCTCGCGGGGCATTCGCTCTCGGACTTGATCCAGGCGATGCGCACGGGCCACGCCTACGTGAACCTCCACACGAACGACGGCGTCGGTCTCCCGAACACCGGGGCGGGCGACTTCCCCGGCGGCGAGATCAGGGCCAACATCGACGCGACGGATTAGTCACCCTCGGCCGCGACTACGGGGCGGCGGCGGCCGCCCCGTACAATCCCGGCCGTGGACGACGCGGTCGCCATCGGCTTCACGCTCGGGCTGGCCCTCGCGGCAGGCCTGCTTCTTGCCGGGATCCTCGCCGCCTGGCGTTTCGGCCTCGTCGCCTCGGTGCTCGGCGCGCTCGCGGTCGGGCTCGTCGCAGGGCTCCTCGTCCGCGGCTGGATCGGGCTTCCCGGCGCCTTCGCCGGCGCCCTGATCGGCGCCGTCTCCGCCTCGATCATCGCCCGCGGGACTCTCCGTCGCGGTGGGACCCCCGGTGGCACCGCGTTCCTCTTCGTGCTCGCCGCGATCCTCGTCGCGATGGTCGCCCTGATCCCGTTCGTGGGGTACGTGCTGGCGGTGCTCGTCCCCGTCGCCGCAGTGCGCAGGGTGCGCCAGGAGCCGGCGCGTCACGCAGGGCTGCGATCGCTCGCGAAGTGACCGCGCCTCCGGGGACGAAGCTCGTCCTCGTCGTGATCGACGGGCTCACGCCGCAGATGCTCGAGGCGTCGCTCGAGCGCCGGTCGCTGCCGGCGCTCACCGCACTCGCCGAGCGAGGGACGCTCGGACGTGCGACCACGACCTTCCCGTCGCTCACGCCCGTGTGCCTCTCGTCGATCGCGACGGGCGCTCATCCGGACGTGCACGAGATCCCACACCTCGTCTGGTGGCACCGGCGGGAGCGACGGCTCGTCGAGTACGGCTCGTCGTTCGGCGCCGCCCGCGCGGCCGGGCTCGGCCGGACGCTTCGCGACACGCTCGTCGGGATGAACGCCGAGCATCTGGGCAGGCGGGCGGTGACCGTGTTCGAAGCGCTCGCCGACGCGGGGCTCGAGACTGCCGCGGTGAACTTCACGGCGTATCGCGGGCGGACGGTCCATCGCCCGTCGGTGCCGTTCCTCGGGCCCGTGCGCGGGCCTGAGCAGTTCTACTTCTACAACCTGTTCCGCGCGGAGCGGACCGGCGCACCGCTGTCCTTCCGCAACCGCGCGCGCGGCTCCGTCGACGCGTATGCCGCGGCGGTCGGGCGCTGGCTCGTCACCCGGGACGGCTTCGACTTCCTGCTCTTCTACCTCTCGGACTACGACTACGCCTCGCACGCCGAGGGTCCCGACGCGGCGGACGTCGTCCTGCGTCGCTGCGACGACGCAGTGGGCGGTCTCATCGAGGCGGCCGGAGGGATCGACGCGTTCCTCGAGCGGTACGCGGTGATCGTGATGTCCGACCATGGGCAGACCGCCGTGCAGGACGTCGCGCGGGTCGGCGACGCGTTCCGCCACGAGCAGGACACGCTGGTGGCGGCGTCCAATCGCGCGGCGCACCTCTACCGGACGGGCGACGCCGCGCCGAGTGCTCGCCGGCTCGCCGAGCGGCTCGACAGGGAGCGGGCGACGGACGTCGTCCTCTTCCGGGAGGACGGGCGTGCTGTCGCGCGACGTGGCGGCGCCGAGCTGATCCTGCGTGACACAGACACCGGAATCGAGCTGGACGGCGATCCGTCGATCCTCGACCAGCCGGACGGCGTCGCCCGCGCGCTCGCGGTGCTCCGCTGCCCGAACGCCGGAGACGTCGTCGTCTCGGCCGCGCGGGGGTGGGAGTTCGCCGACCTCGGCGGCAACCATCACCTCGGCGGTGGCTCGCACGGCTCGCTCGACGAGGGCGATTCGCTCGTGCCCGTCCTCGCTGTCGGGCTCGGCGGACGGATGCCGTCGAGCGTGGTCGACGTCGCCCCGCTCGTCCTCGGCCACTTCGGGGTCGAGGCGCCGCCGTACGCGCTGCGTCGCGCGGCATGAGCGACGCCGATCGCGCGCGGAGCCGCATGGTCGCGCGCCAGCTTCGTCGCCGCGGGATCGCGGACGAGCGCGTCCTGGCCGCGATGGAGCGGGTCCCTCGGGAGGCATTCGTCCCCGAGGAGCTCGTCGGGCACGCGTACGACGACGCGGCGCTTCCGATCGGGGAGGCTCAGACGATCTCGCAGCCGTACATCGTCGCGGCGATGTGCGAGCTCCTGACCCTCGCCGGCACGGAGACGGTGCTCGACGTCGGCACGGGCTCGGGGTACGCCGCCGCGGTGCTGGACGAGCTCGCGGCGGCGGTCGTGTCGATCGAGGTCGTGCCGGAGCTCGCGGAGCGGGCGCGCGCCGCCCTCGCGGCGACGGGTCACGAGACCGTCGACGTGCGCCTCGGCGACGGCCGCGCAGGCGCGCCCGACCGCGCACCGTTCCAGGCGATCGCGATCGCAGCTGCGACCGATGCGATCCCGACGGCGCTCGTCGAGCAGCTCGCGATGGGCGGCCGACTCGTCGCGCCGCTCGGCGATCGGCGCGGGCAACAGCTCGTGCGTCTGGCGAAGACCGAGGACGGGCTCGCCGAGACCTGGTCGGTGCCCTGCCGGTTCGTGCCGCTCGTCCGGGCCTGAGGAGACGGTCGGCCGGGAACGCCGGTACGCTCGCGCGACGCAGATGGACGAGCAGACTGCGATCACGGGAGCGCCGGTGACCCCCCGACGACGGGTCGACGCCGCGCTCCGCAGCCGGGCGAACTGGGAGCAGCTCGTCAAGTTCTGCGTCGTCGGGGCGAGCGGCTACGTCGTCAACCTCGTCGTCTACACGCTCCTCCTCCGCGGGGCGGGCCTCCACTACGTGCTCGCGGCGATCGGGTCCTTCGTCGTCGCGGTCACGAACAACTACGCGCTGAACCGCGCCTGGACGTTCCGGCACGAGCGTGGCCACGTCGTCCTCCAGGGGCTTCGGTTCCTGGTGGTCTCGGCCCTGGCGCTCGGAGCGAACCTGCTCGTGCTGCACGCGCTCGTCTCGGCTGGGATGGGCGAGATCGTGGCGCAGGCGATCGCGATCGTGCTCGTCACGCCCGTCAACTTCATCGGCAACAAGCTGTGGTCGTTCCGGCGCGGCTGAGAGCGCGACCGCGACCGACGACGTCTGCCTCCCGCCCGAGCCGGGCGCTTGCCCTTGCGACGTCGCTCGCCGTCGTCGCTGCAGCCCTCGTCGTCGCCGGCGGGGCGCTCGCCGCGGCACCGCCCGTCCAGTCGCCCGGGCCGTTGTACGACGCGAGCGGCAAGCTCGTGCCCGAGCCGTTCCCGCCGGGCGAGGGCCCGCCAAGGCTCGAGGAGAAGGCCGTGGTGGCCGCGTTTCTTCGCGTCACGAAGGTCGCAGAGTGGGTCGACCGCTACCCGCCCGATCCGCCGACGGACGCGACATTCGACCGCAAGACCCGGCTCTGGACCGTGCAGGTGTGGTGGGGGCACGCCGGGGAGATCGCGACGGGGAAGGTGACCGACCGCGGCGCGGTGACGGAGGCCTGGACGGGACCGCAGGTCGCCTGGAAGATGGCTCGTGGGAGCCCTGGCGCGTTCGGCGGGAAGCTCCTGACCTCGTGGCCGGTCTGGCTCGGGCTCTCCGCGGCGTTCCTGCTCGGCCTGATCGACGTGCGCCGGCCCTTCACCATCTCGACGCTCGACCTGCTCGTCCTCCTCTCGTTCGGCGTCTCGCTCGTCTTCTTCAACCGCGGCGAGGTGTTCCAGAGCGCGGCACTTGCCGTGCCCCCGCTTGCCTATCTCCTCGCACGCACCGCGTGGATCGGATTCCGGCGTGGAGCGCGATCGCACCTGCCCGTCCCGCGCTGGCCGGTCTGGGCGCTCGTCGGTGCGACGCTCTTCCTCGTCGGGTTCCGCGTCGGGCTCGACGTCGAGAACCCGCGCACGGTGATCGACGTCGGCTACGCCGGGGTGATCGGCGCCGACCGGATCGTGGACGGCCGCATCCCGTACGGCACGATGCCCACCGAGGACGGCAAGCCGTGCGGCCCGGCGGCCAGCGACGGCGAGATCCGAGACCGGATCCAGACCAACGGGCGCTGCGAGTCCGCGAACCCGAGCGGGGACACGTATGGGCCGTTTGCCTATCTCGCATACATCCCGGCCGTCGCGACGCTGGGGTGGAGCGGGAAGTGGGATCACCTCCCTGCGGCGCACGCGACCGCGATCGCGTTCGACGTTCTCGTGCTCCTCGGATTGATCCTCGTCGGCCGCCGGTTCGGCGGGACACGGCTCGCCGCCGTGCTCGCGTTCGGGTGGGCCGCCTACCCGTTCACGGCGTACGCGCTGATGTCGAACACGAACGACGCGATCATGCCGGCGCTCCTGGTGTGGGGGTTCTGGCTCGCCTCCTCACCGACCGCGCGCGGCGTCGCGACCGCGCTCGCGGGCTGGACGAAGTTCGCCGCGCTCGCGCTCGCACCGCTCTGGCTCACGTACCGCTCGGCCGGCAGGCCCGCCAGGATAGGGCGCTTCACGCTGGGCTTCGCGCTCGCCACGCTCGCCGCCTTCTCGATCCTCCTCCTCGACCCCTCGCTGCGTGACGCGATCGAGACGTTCTGGGAACGGACCGTCGGCTTCCAGATCGACCGGCCGTCACCGTTCTCGATCTGGGGCTGGGGGCCGTACGACGCGCGCGGGATCCCGGACCTGGCGTCGCTCCAGACCGTCGTCCAGGTAGCCACGATCGCGCTCGCCGGGATCGTGGCCGTCGTGCCCCGGGACAAGGGGCCGCTCGAGCTCGCCGCGCTCTCGGCCGCGGTGCTCCTCGCGGTCGAGCTCTGCCTCACGCACTGGTTCTACCTCTACCTTCCCTGGGTGCTCCCGTTCGTCCTGCTCGCGCTGTTCCTCCCGCGCGAGGACGTCTCCCCGCGAACCGAGCCGTGACGGCCGGGGCCGATCGACAGACGGCCTGGCCGTCGTGGGAGGCGCTCGCCGCATGCGTCGTCTTCGTGGCATGCGCGGTCGCGATCACCGCCCTGTGGGAGCATCTCGGCGACGCGGTCACCGACATCGCGCTGTACCAGGCGTACGGCGAGCGCATCGCCGACGGCATCGTGCCGTATCGGGACTTCGGCTTCGAGTACCCGCCCGGCGCGCTTCCCGCGATCGTGCTGCCGGCGCTCGTCACAGGGTCGCTCCACGCCTACCGGATCGTGTTCGTCGCGGAGATGGCGATCGTCGGCGTGCTGGGCGTGCTCGTCCTCGACGTCGCCCTCCGCCGTCTCGATCTTCCCCGGCGGGAGCGCGTCCTCTCTCTCGCCGTGGTCGCGCTCACGCCGCTGCTGCTCGGCGGCGTGATCCTGACCCGGTTCGACCTCGTGCCGGCGGCGCTCGTCGTCGGAGCGCTCGCGCTCGCGCTGGCGGGGCGTCGCCGAGCGGCCGCGCTCGTCGTCGGGATCGCGACAGCGGTCAAGCTCTATCCAGCCCTCCTCCTGCCGCCGCTCGCGATCGACGCGTGGCGGCGTGGCGGACGGCGCGAGCTCGCGATCGTCCTCGGTCTCGCCGCTGCGCCGATCGTGCTCGCGTACGCGGGGTTCCTCGTGATCGCGCCGGACGGCGTGCTCGACTCGCTCGGGCGGCAAGTCGGCCGGCCGCTGCAGATCGAGAGCCTCGGCGCGGGCGTCCTGCTCGTGCTCCACCACGCCGTCGGGATGGGGCTCGGGTGGACGTCCGGGAGCGGCTCGCAGAACCTCACGGGGACGGGCGCCGGCACGCTGGCGGTGCTCCAGGGAGTCGCCCAGGTGGCGGCGGTCGTCCTCGTCTGGGTCTCCTACGCGCGCGGGCCGTCGACGACAGAGCGGCTCGTCCGGCACTCGGCGGCGTCCGTCGTCGCATTCGTCGCATTGAGCAAGGTGCTCTCGCCGCAGTTCCTCGTCTGGCTGGTCCTGCTCGTCCCGCTCGTCGGCGGGCGACGCCGCCGGGCGGCGATTGTCCTGACGGTCGTCGCGTGCGCCCTCACCGCGATCTGGTTCCCGGTGCGCTACTGGGACCTCGTGCGGGAGTTCGACCCGCTCTCCTCCTGGCTCGTCCTCGGCCGCGGGCTCGTCCTGCTCGGTCTGCTCGCGGCGCTCACGTGGCCGGCCACGGAGCGCGCACCGGCTCGATCGCCGTCGCCCGTCCCGTCGCCGGGTCGCACGTGACCAGCGCGCCCTCGAGCCGCACACCACCAGAGGCGGTCTCGAAGCGCACCGGCATCCCGGTGCGCATCCGTCGCACCGCGAGCTCTGTCTGGACGCCGATGACGGAGTCGTGCGGCCCTGTCATCCCGACGTCGGTGAGCGCGGCCGTCCCGCCGGGGAGGATCCGACCGTCCGACGTCTGCACATGGGTGTGGGTGCCGAGGACTGCCGTGACGCGGCCGTCGAGCCAGGCGGAGAGCGCGACCTTCTCGCTCGTCGCCTCGGCGTGGACGTCGACGACCACCACGGGTGCCGCCTCGGACGCCTGCTCGACGAGCGCGTCGACGATCTCCCACATGCTGTGCGCCGGCTCCAGGAACAGCGACCCCAGCAGGTTGATCACCGCCACGCGCGTGCCGTTGCGGGCCTCGACGACGCCGAGGCCCCGACCGGGGGCCCCGCTCTGCATGTTCGCAGGCCTGAGGACGACCTGCGACGTGGCGAGATAGGGGCCGATCTCGTCGCGACGCCAGGTGTGGTTGCCGAGGGTGATCGCGTCCGCACCCGCGGCGAGCAGGACCTCCGCGAGCCGTGGGGTGATTCCCATCCCGTTGGCGACGTTCTCGCCGTTGACGATGCAGACGTCGACCTCGTGCCGCTCGAGGAGACCTGGCAGCAGGCCCTCGACCGCGTCGCGGCCGGGCCGGCCGACGACGTCGCCGACGAAGAGGATGCGCACCGGCGCCCGCTGGCCTCTAGGGGAGCGACCCGGGCGACGGGTAGACGGCGAGCGAGACGTTGTTCCCGCCGTTCGCCGCATGAGGGGCAAGTGCCTGTTTCTCGACCGCCGCGACGTTCACGGCCGTTCCGAGCTTCGACGTCGCGGCGAGCACCGGAGTGCCGACGGCGATCGACGGGTCCGGCCGCACGTTCATCACCGAGACCATCACCGACGGCGCCCGGGTCGGCCTCAGGTCGATGCGGCTCCCGACCCGCTTGCCGCCGATCACGAGCGTCGTGACGGCGA
This sequence comes from uncultured Actinomycetes bacterium, assembly GCA_963698935.1. Classification (GTDB taxonomy): domain Bacteria; phylum Actinomycetota; class Thermoleophilia; order Gaiellales; family Gaiellaceae; genus Gaiella. Next base: position 37,187 of record CAVOSU010000027.1, on the reverse strand, counting down.
CGACGGATCCCGCGACGGGCGAATAGACGTCCGTGCCGGGAGGCGTCCCGACGTCGAGGACGTTGGTCCCCGGCGGGCCGCCCTCCAGCTGGTACCAGCGGGGCCAGTCCCGTCCGGTGCCCGCGATGTGGCGCCACAGGCGCGCGAGCAGGCCCTCGTTCGCCTGCCGACCCACCGGCTGGAGCGGGAGTGAGCCGTCGCTCGAGCCGTGGAAGCCGATCGCCGTGAGCGACGCGGCCGCGACCGGCAGCTGGATCCCGAGGTTCCCGATCGTCGCGAGCGCCTGCGGTGTCGGCCGGACGGCGGCGTCGCTCGAGGCCGGCACCGCGGCAAGCGACGCAGGCTCCGGGCCGCCTGCTGAGCCCCCGCTGCCGAACGCGGTCAGGAGCAGCGTGACGATGCCCAGGACCGCGAGCGCCGACAGGATCACGAGCCGACGCGCGCGCCGCTGGGAGCGGCGCCGACGTTCACGAAGACGTGCGGCTTGCCGGGAGCGCGGCGAGGCCATCGCGGGCACGGTAGCGCACCCGGCAGCGGCCTTCATGCCCCACACGGGCGGACGGCGTCCACCGGCCAGGGCCAGGGCTACGATCGCGGCATGACCGCGCCCCCGCGGATCCGGATCCCCCGCTGGGTGCAGCTCGTCGTGCTGCCGGTGCTGCTCGTGGTCGCGTTCCTGCTCGCGCGGACCCTCGGGCACGTCATCTTCCTGTTCCTCACCGCCGCCGTGATCGCGTTCACCCTCAACCCGCTCGTGCGCGATCTGACCCGCCTCCGACTGCCGCGCGGGCTGTCCGTGGCGGCCGTCGCGATCGTGTTCGCGGCCGTGGTGATCGGCCTGCTCGTCGCGCTCGGCACCGTCGTCGTCTCGGAGACCCGGACTGCGGCGAAGCGCGTCGACAGCTACTTGACGGAGGAGAAGCCGTCGACCGGCCAGACCGGAGTGGAGGTCGACATCGACCGGCTGCAGGCCTGGCTCGACGACCACGGGCTCGAGGGGATCCGCGTCGAGAAGCAGCTCGACGACGTGACGCAGTCGATCGGGGCGGGGGACGTCTCGCGGTACGCCCAGGACGCGATCTCGTTTGCACAGGGGGCCGCCGTCTCGGTAATCCTGCTGCTGTTCTCGGTTGTGCTGATCGCGGTGATCGCGATCTACATGCTGCTCGACATGCCGCGGCTCGAGGCGTCGATCGACCGCCGCTTCCCACCGCACGACGGTCCGCCACTGACCCAGCGGATCGAGCGCGCGCTGTGGGGCTACGTCCGGGGGCAGGTGATCCTCTCGCTCGTGATCGGCACGAGCGCCGGGGTCGGGATGTGGATCCTCGGCAAGACCGGCCTCGTCGACGGTGCCGACCGGTACGCGCTGCTGTTCGGGGTCTGGACGGCCTTTGTCGAGGTGATCCCGTACATCGGGCCGTGGCTCTCCGCGGTGCCGCCCGCCATCTACGCGCTCTTCGTCGACCCGATCGGCGTCATCTGGGTCGCGGCGCTCTTCGTCTTCATCTACCAGATCGAGGGGCACGTGGTCGTGCCGAAGGTCATGTCGAACGCGCTCCGGCTCCATCCGCTCCTCGTGATCTTCGGGCTGCTCGCGGGCGGCGAGCTCTACGGGATCGCCGGGGTGCTCGTCGCCCTTCCGACGATGGCGGCGGGACGCGCGATCTGGGAGTTCTTCCGGGAGCGGATCGAGCTGGACCCCTGGGAGGAGGGGCCCGGCGAGGACCTCCCCCTCGACGTCGAGCTCGAGCCCCCGCAGCACGCGAGCCGCGTGCCCTGACGCATCCGCGCGCGTACGCTTCGGGCCATGAGCTTTCCCGCGACCCGGCTCCGTCGGCTCCGTCGCACCGACACGCTGCGAGCGCTCGTGCGCGAGACCTCGCTCTCGCTCGACGACGTCGTAATGCCGCTCTTCGCCTGCCCGGGCGAAGGAGTCGTCCGCCCGGTCGAAGGCCTCCATGCGATCGCACAGCGCTCCGTCGACGAGCTCGTCCGCGAGGCCGGTGAGCTCGCGCGCGTGGGCGTCCGGGCCGTCCTCCTCTTCGGGATCCCCGAGGCCAAGGACGCCGAGGGCTCGGGTGCGTGGGACGACGACGGGATCGTGCAGCGCGCGCTGCGGGCACTGCGCGCCGAGGTGCCCGGCCTCACGCTGCTGACCGACGTCTGCCTCTGCGAGTACACCGAGCACGGTCACTGCGGCGTCCTCGACGGGGACACGGTCGCGAACGACGAGACGCTCGAGCTCCTCGTCCGCACGGCCGTCAGTCACGTCGAGGCGGGCGCCGACGCGGTCTGCCCCAGCGACATGATGGACGGCCGGGTCGGCGCGATCCGCACGGCCCTGCCCGACACGCCGATCGTCTCGTACGCCGCGAAGTACGCGTCCGCGTTCTACGGCCCGTTCCGCGAGGTCGCGGAGTCGGCGCCCGCGTTCGGCGACCGGCGCGGATACCAGATGGACCCCGCGAACGCGCGCGAGGCCCTCCTCGAGAGCGCGCTCGACCTCGACGAGGGCGCGGACATCCTCATGGTCAAGCCCGCGCTGCCGTACCTCGACGTGATCCGGGCGGTGCGGGAGCGCTTCGACTGTCCCGTCTGGGCGTACCAGGTCTCCGGGGAGTTTGCGATGGTGCGCGCGGCGGCCGATGCCGGCCACCTCGAGGAGCGGCGCGCGGCGATCGAGTCGCTCACGGCGATCAAGCGGGCCGGCGCCGGGACGATCGTCACGTACTGGGCGAAGGACCTCGCCGGGTGGCTCTGACCCGGTCGAGCCTCTGGCGCTCGGCCACCGGCCTGATCCCGGGCGGCGTGAACTCGCCCGTGCGCGCGATGCGGGCCGTGGGTCTTTCCGAGCCCGTGTTCATGCACCGCGGCGAGGGCTCAGCGATCGAGGACGTGCACGGGAACCGGTACGTCGACTGGGTGCAATCCTGGGGCCCGCTGATCTTCGGTCACGCGGATCCCGAGACGCTCGAGGCGGTCCAGGCGGCGACGGAGCGCGGGACGACCTTCGGCGCGCCGACCGAGGCGGAGGTCGAGCTCGCGGCTGAGATCGTCGACGCCGTCCCGTCCGTCGAGATGGTCCGCCTCGTCAGCTCCGGCACCGAGGCGTCGATGAGCGCGCTCAGGCTCGCGCGGGCGGCGACCCGCCGCGACCGCGTCCTCAAGTTCGCCGGCTGCTACCACGGCCACGTCGACGCTCTGCTCGCCGAGGCCGGCTCGGGCGTGATGACGCTCGGGATCCCCTCGACGCCGGGCGTCCCCTCCGGTGCGACCGCCGACACGATCGTGTGCACCTTCAACGACGTGGACGGCGTCGCGGCGGCATGCGCGCGCTACGGGGAGGGCCTCGCGGCGATCGTCGTCGAGCCGGTCGCCGGGAACATGGGCTGCGTCCCGCCGGAGCCGGGTTTCCTCGAGGCCCTCCGCTCGCTCTGCGACGCCACCGGGGCCTTGCTCGTCTTCGACGAGGTGATGACCGGCTTTCGGGTCGGCCGCGGCGGAGCGCAGTCGCTCTTCAGCGTGTTGCCGGACCTGACGATCCTCGGGAAGATCGTCGGCGGCGGCCTGCCGGCGGCGGCGTTCGGCGGCCGGGCCGAGCTGATGGAGCACCTCGCGCCCGTCGGCGACGTGTACCAGGCGGGCACGCTCTCCGGGAACCCGCTCGCGACCGCGGCCGGGCTCTCCGTCCTCCGGCGCCTTCGCGACCCGGCCGTCTACGACGAGCTGGAGCGGATCGGCGCCCTCCTGGAGACGGGTCTCGAGCCCTTCGGCACGGTCCAACGCATCGGCGCGATGCTGACGCTGTTCTGCCACGACGGGCCCGTCCGCGACCACGAGGACGCCCGCGCGTGCGACACCGACCGCTTCGGCGCGCTCTTCCGCCAGCTGCTGACGGCGGGCGTCTACGTGCCGCCCTCGCAGTTCGAATGCCTGTTCCCCTCGACCGCCCACACCGACGAGGACGTCGAGCGCACGGTGGCCGCGGTCGAGGCGTTCGCCGAGACGTCCACAGCGTGATGGTGGGCCGAGGTAGTCGCGGCGGCGAAGCCGACGCCTTCAGGGATGTGCCCGGCCGAAGGCCGGGATCAAGCGGCGGGATCTCGCGCGAGCGGGATCCCGCTCGCGAGCTGAGCTCGGAGATGAGCCTCTTCCACGACATCGCCGCGAGTGCAGCGGCAGAGAGCCCGTTGTGGGCGGACGCGCTCAGAGCCGACGCGGCGCGCGAGACGGAGCCGGTCTTCTCCCCGTTCGTGCCCGACGCGCAGCTCGCGCCCGGGCTCGAGACGATCTACGAGGGCTACCTCCTCCACTACGGGCGCTCGCGGCTCTTCGAGCCGCCGGACGTGGACGTCGCGCTTCTCCTCGGCGACGCGCTCCTCGCGCAGGGCCTGGTGCTCGTCGCCGCCACCGGCTCGGTCGCCGCGGTGGCCGACCTTGCCGAGCTCCTCGCGCTCTGCACCCAGGTCCGGGCCGACGACGCCGACGGCGACGGCGCGGCGTGGGCCGCGACGGCGGCGTTCCTGGGGAAAGGCGGCCTGGAGGAGGCCAGGGCCGAGCTTCGCGACGCGCGTGACCCCGCCCCGCTCGAACGCCTTGCGCGCGCGCGCGCCGGGGACGACGCCGTAGACGCGGCGCTCGCTGCGCACGCCGCCCGGCTCGTATAGCATCGCCGCCGATGGCCGCCGCGCTCTGGCTCCTCGCCGACGCCGCCTCGGAGGGCAAGAAGGTCGTCCTCTCGATGCTGGTCGTCGGGCTGATCTTCCTCGCCGTCATCCTCCTCGGCGATCTGAGCCACTACGCGGCCGATCGGCGCCGTCGGTCGAAGCTCGACCGTCCGCTCTGACGCGCGGCGGCAGCGGACGGGCGTCGTGCTCCTAGACTGACCGCGGCATGGCCGCGCCCACCAAGGATCTCCGCGAGTGGATCGCGCTCCTCGAGCGCGAAGAGGAGCTCGTCCGCATTCGGGCGGAGGTCGACCCGGACCTCGAGATCACCGAGATCGTCGACCGGGTCGTCAAGTCCGGCGGCCCCGCGCTCCTGTTCGAGAACGTCAAGGGCTCGCGGCTCCCGCTCCTGATCAACCAGTTCGGGACGGAGCGCCGGATGTGCCTCGCCTTCGGAGTCGAGCGGCTCGACGACGTCGCGGCGCGGCTCGGCGAGGTGCTCGAGCTGCAGCCGCCGCAGGGGCTGATGGACAAGGTTCGAAAGCTCGGCACGCTCAAGTCGATCGCCGACTCGATGCCGAAGAGCGTCTCGAAAGGTGCGTGTCAGGAGGTGGTCTTGACGGGCGACGACGTCGACCTCGACCTCCTCCCGATCATGCGCTGCTGGCCGCTCGACCCCGCGCCGTTCGTGACGCTCCCGGCGGTGATCACGCAGGACCGCGAGACCGGCGTCCGCAACGTCGGCATGTACCGGATGCAGAAGGTCGACCGGCGCACGACGTTCATGCACTGGCAGGTGCACAAGGACGGCAGGGCCGACCTGCTCGCAGCGCCCGACGGCCGCATCCCGGTCGCCGTCGCGCTCGGCCTCGACCCGGTGACGGCGTACTCCGCGAGCGCTCCGCTGCCGAAGCACGTCGGCGAGCTGATGGTCGCGGGCTTCCTCAAGGGCTCCCCGGTCCAGCTCGTGCCATGCAAGACGGTCGAGCTCGAGGTTCCGGCGAATGCCGAGATCGTGCTCGAGGGCTGGGTCGACGCTTCCGAAACGGCGCTAGAGGGGCCGTTCGGCGACCACACCGGCTACTACACCCCTCCCGAGGAGTTCCCGCTCTTCCGGATCTCGGCGATCACGATGCGGCGCGACGCGATCTACCCGTCCATCGTCGTCGGGAAGCCGCCGGCCGAGGACGAGTGGCTCGCGAAGGCGACCGAGCGGATCTTCCTCCCGGCGATCCGGATGAGCGTGCCCGAGATCGTCGACTACGACCTGCCGACCGCAGGGGCGTTCCACAACTGCGTGATCGTCTCGATCCGCAAGCGCTTCCCCGGGCACGCCCGCAAGGTGATGCACGCGATCTGGGGCCTGGGCCTGCTCTCGCTCTCGAAGTCCGTCGTGGTCGTGGACGAGCACGTCGACGTCCACGACTACGCGCAGGTCTTCTTCCACGTCTGCGCGAACGTCGATCCGAAGCGCGACGTGGTGCTGACGGACGGGCCGCTCGACCAGCTCGACCACTCCTCGGTGCTCCCGTGCCTCGGCGGCAAGATCGGGTTCGACGCCACGAGGAAGGGCCCCGACGAGGGCGCGCGCGAGTGGCCGTCGGAGATCGAGATGACGCCGGAGGTCAGGCAGCGCGTCGACGCGCGCTGGGCGGAGCTGGGGCTGCCTGCGCGTTGAGCGTGCACGCCCGCCGCGGAACCGTGCAGAATGGCACCCGGGCCGGTGGCGTCCGGCTCGCGTGTGGAGCCGGTGCGTCGTTGACAGCCGCGGCCGCCGGAGGTTTGAATCGCAAGCGGACACAGGGCAGCCAGTGAGCGACGACCAGGACACGCACCAGGTTCCAACGCCGAGCCTCTGGCCGATCGGCTTCGCGATCGGCATCGCGTGCGTCCTCGTCGGCCTCGTGGTCAGCATTCCCGTGCTGGTCGTCGGCGCGCTGATCGCCCTCGTCTTCGGCTTCCTCTGGGTGCGCGACCTGCTCGGCACGCACCCGGTCACGTCGGCCGAGCCGGGCATCGACGAGCAGCCGCGGCCGGCGACCGTCGGCGACGTCGGCGGGCCTGTCGACCGGGCGACCTTCCTCTCGCTCGCGACGATCGGGGTTGGGGGCCTGATCGGCGCCGGCATCACGCTCCCCCCGCTCGGGTTCGCGGTGCTGCCCTCCTTCGACGGCGAGGGCATCCAGCAGAGCCGCGCGAACCTCGGGCCGATCACGAACTTCCCGGAGGGCCAGTACGTGATCGCGACCTTCCTCGAGAACCCCGACCAGGGCGAGGTGTCGCGCCGCACAGCGTTCATCCGGAACAACGGCCTCACCAATGACGGCCAGCCCAGCTTCACGACGATCTACAGCCGCTGCGTCCACCTCGGCTGCCCCGTCCAGCCGAACGGCCCGATCGACGAGCAGGCGAAGAAGGAAGTGAACGGCGTGGAGCTCCGGCCGGTGCTCGCGGCGAGCTTCGGCTGCCCGTGCCACGGCGGCCTCTACAACTCGGAGGGCAACCGGCAGGCCGGGCCGCCCGTCCGCTCGCTCGACCGCTTCGAGTTCTCGATCGTCGACGGCGACCTGATCCTCGGCCGGACGTTCAGCGTCGCGAACGTCGAGGGCACGGGTGCGAGCGCGCGGATCGCGAAGTACTACAAGGCGTACCCGGGCGTCCACATCGACGGCGTCGAGCGGTTCCTGTACCCGATCCCGACACCCGGAAGCACGGGGAGCTGAAGCGTGCATCACCCGAGGGAGCACTGATGGCGAAGTCGGGGCGGCGCAAGCAGCTCGAGGCGGCGGCCCTCTACCCGCTCGACTGGGTCGAGGAGCGCTCCGGCCTCGTCGGCTACACGAAGTGGTTCCTCTTCCGCAAGGTGCCGCACGACATCAGCTGGGCCCAGACGCTCGGCGCCGCGGCCCTGACCGCGTTCCTCTCGCAGACGGTGACGGGCGTGGTCCTCGCGATGTTCTACAAGCCCGACCCGGACAAGGCGTACGACTCGGTCGTGAACATCACCCAGGACGTGACGCTCGGCTGGCTCGTGCGGGGCATGCACAAGTGGGGCGCGAGCGTCTTCATCATCCTGCTGTTCTTCCACATGGCGCGCACGTTCCTGTTCGGCGCCTACAAGTACCCGCGCGAGCTGAACTGGGTGATCGGCGTGCTGCTCCTCGTCTCCGGGATGCTCGAGGGCTTCACCGGCTACCTGCTGCCGTGGGACCAGACGGCGTACTGGGCCACCGTCGTCGGGATCAACCTGAACGCGACCGCACCCTTTGTCGGACCGTTCCTCGCGCAGTTCTTGCAGGGGGGCCTGAACATCGGGCCGGACACCCTGCCGAAGTTCTACGCGCTCCACATGCTGCTGATCCCGGGCCTGATCTTCGCGCTGATCGGCCTCCACCTGTACCTCGTCGTGCGCCTCGGCGTCACCTCGCCGCCGTGGTCGAAGACCGCCGCCGGGCGTGAGCGCGAGGAGACCGGAGCGCGCGAGGGCCTGATCCGCGACCCGGCCGTCGAGGGAGACGCGTAATGGGGACGCCGCTCAAGGAGCGCAACCGCGCCGAGTTCAAGCGCTACAAGGAGGACGTCGAGAGCGAGGGGAAGAGCTTCTTCCCGTACGCGATCCTCCACGACTCGGTCATGTCGCTGGTCGTCGTCGCGGTCATGATCGGCCTCGCCTGCATCTGGTACTTCACGGCCGACGGGACGGAGGCAGGGCTCCTCGGCCCCTTGTACACGGACGAGGCCGACCCCGGCACGATCGCGTTCGTCCCACGGCCGGACTGGTTCTTCTACTTCCTCTTCTACCTCCTCCGGATCTTCAAGTGGCCGGAGACGGTGGTGCTCGGCACGGTCGGGATCCCGACGATCCTGCTGATCCTCCTGATCGGCCTGCCCTTCTACGATCGACGCCCCGAGCGGCGGATCGGCCGGCGGCCGGTCGCGGTCGTCGCGGCGATCCTCGTCGTCATCTCGATGGGCGTGCTCACGTGGAAGGGCGCCACCGCGAAGGAGGCCCTCGGCTCCGAGCTGATCGCGGCGGGCAAGCCGCAGGCGTGGGCCGAGCAGCAGGGCTTTGCGGACAACCCGACCGCGGTCGCCGGCGCGACGCTCTTCGCGCAGTCCGGCTGCCTCAACTGCCACACGTACCTCGGTGAGGGCGCCGGCGCCCTCGGCGCGCCCGACCTGTCCGAGATCGGCGCGTCCGGTCGCGGCGTCGACTTCTTCAAGTCGTACGTCTCCAACCCCGCGCAGTACGGGAACAACGTGATGATCTCCTACGGCTACCTCGGCGACGAGAACCTCACGAAGATCGCGACGTTCCTCGACGCGAGCAAGGGCACAGGGGGCTAGCACTCGCCGGCCCGACGCGTCCAGCCAGGACGTGCCGGGTTACGCTCATGCGATGAAGGTCTTCCTCGGCATCACCGGGGCGTCCGGCGCGCCGTACGCGAAGGGCATCCTCGACGGGCTCGTCTCGGCGGGGGCGGAGGTCGGCGTCTGCGCGTCGTCGGCCGGGATCGAGGTGCTCGCGACCGAGCTGTACGGCGACGCGACGCTGCCACGCGACGAGGTGCTCTCGCGGCTCATCGACGGCGCCGCGGGCGTCACGATCCACGCGCCCGACGACTGGAAGAGCCCGTTCGCGAGCGGCTCCGCGTGGATCGACGCGTACGTCGTCTGCCCGTGCTCGATGTCGACGGTCGGGACGCTCGCCTCGGGGGCGATGACGAACCTGATCCACCGCGCCGCCTCGGTCGCGCTGAAGGAGCGCAGGCGACTCGTGCTCGTCCCTCGCGAGACGCCCCTCTCCTCGATTCACCTCCGCGGCCTCGCGACCCTGAACGACGCAGGCGCGGTGATCCTCTTCGCTGCGCCGGGCTTCTACCACGGCGCAGATACCGTGCAGGACCTCGTCGACTTCGTCGTCTCACGCTGCCTCGACCAGCTCGGCATCGACAACGCCCTCGTCCGGCGGTGGGGGTCGTAACACTGTGGCACAAGCTCGACGACCCCCACTCGTGCGCCGATGACCCATCAGACCGGCTCCCTCTCCCGGACGACGTCCGCGGGATGTTCGACCGGATCGCGCCGGTCTACGACGCGATGAACCGCGTGATGACCGCGGGTCTCGACCGGTCCTGGCGGCGGCTCACGGTCGAGGCGGTCGTCCAGCCCGGCGACCGCGTTCTCGACGCCTGCTGCGGCACCGGCGACCTGGCGGTCGCAGCCGAGCGGGAGGGCGGCATCGTCACCGGCCTCGACTTCTCGCCGCGCATGCTCGAACGCGCGCGGAAGAAGTCGGAGACCGTCACCTGGGTCGAGGGCGACCTGCTCGCGCTGCCCTTCGACGACGGCGCGTTCGACGCCGCGACGGTCGGCTTCGGCGTCCGCAACGTCGCGGACCTCGAGGCGGCGCTCGGAGAGCTCCACCGCGTGCTGCGCCCGGGCGGGCGCCTCGCGATCCTGGAGATCACGCATCCGCGCGGGTTCCTGCGGCCGTTCTTCTCGCTCTGGTTCGACCGCATCGTCCCGCTCCTCGGGAAGGTGCTCCCGGGTGGCAAGGCGTACACGTATCTCCCGGCGAGCGTCCGTCGGTTCCCCGGTGCGGAGGAGCTCGCCGCGCTGCTCGAGCGACAGGGGTTCGAGCAGGTGCGGTTCCGGCTGCTGGCCGGCACGATCGTCGCGCTCCACACCGGGGTCAGGAGATGACCGCCCTCGCGTCGATGAGCGCCGTCGAGGGGCTTGCCGGGTACCTCGCGGAGGTCGAGAACCGCCTCGTGGCCGTCGTCGAGGCGCACCCCGGCACGGTCGCCGCGGTCGGCTCGGACGCGCTCGCGGCCGGCGGCAAGCGACTCCGGCCGGCGCTCACGTTCCTCTCCGCACGCCCGGGCGCGCCGCCCCCGGTGACCGAGGGGGCGGCGATCGAGCTCGTGCACATGGCCTCCCTCGTCCACGACGACATCGTCGACGAGGCTCGCCTGCGCCGGGGGCGTGCCGCCGCCTGGACGGCGCACGGCCCGTTCGCCGCGAAGGCCACCGGCGATCACCTCTTCGCCCGGGCGTTCGCGATCCTCGCGGATACAGGGTCGGTCGAGCAGGTCGCCGCGCTCGCGGACGCGTCGCTCGCGCTCGCGCGTGGGGAGGCCCTGCAGCGGCTCCAGCGCCGTGACCCTGAGACGAGCATCGGCGCGTACATCGAGCGCTGTGCGCTCAAGACCGGCTCGCTGTTCGCCGCCGCATGCGTGCTGGGCGGCGGGAGCGCGGAGTTCGGGCGCCTCCTCGGGATCGCCTTCCAGATCGTCGACGACGTGCTCGACTGCTCGGGCGAGACGATCGAGACGGGCAAGGTGCCCGGCACGGACCTGCGGGACGGGACGCCGACGCTGCCGCTTCTGCTCGCCGCGCGGGAGGACGACGCCGTCCGGCAGGCGCTCGCAGGCGGGTCGCTCGAGGGCGCGCTCGTCCGGGTGGCTGCGAGCGGCGCGCTCGAGCGGTCCCGCGAGACGGCGCTCGACTACGCTAGGAGAGCACGAGCGAGTCTGAACGGCGCCGTCCGCCGGGAGGAGCTGGAGGCGCTCGTGGACGCGGTCGTCGACCGCGACCGCTGACCGACATGGCCCTGCTCGACACCACATCGCCGCTTGCGACCCTCCGGGAGAAGGTGGAGGCCGGCGAGCGCCTCGACTTCGAGGACGGCCTCGCGATCCTCGAGTCGGACGACCTGCTCACGCTCGGCGAGCTGGCCGACACCGCGCGGCGGCTGCGCGGCGGCACGGACGAGGTCTACTTCGTCCAGAACCTCTATCTCAACCAGACGAACGTCTGCCGCGTGAAATGCAAGTTCTGCGCGTTCGCGGCGACGCGGAAGCAGGAATACGCCTACACGATCACCGCCGAGGAGCTCGTGGCCGACGCGGTCGAGCAGCACGGCCTGACCGGATTCACCGAGATCCACATGGTGAACGGCGAGAACCCGCATGTCGGCTTCGACTTCTACGTCGACACGATCCGCGCGCTCCGGACCGCGCTGCCGGACGTGCACCTCAAGTGCTACACGGCCTCCGAGATCCACCACATGACGACGCTCTCGGGGCTCACGCACGAGCAGGTCCTGGTCGAGCTGCGGCAGGCGGGCCTCGGGTCGCTGCCCGGCGGAGGCGCCGAGGTCTTCGCCGACCGTGTGCGCGCGCTGGTCGCGCCGGGGAAGGAGCACGCCGACATCTGGTTCCACGTGCACGACACCGCGCACCGGCTCGGGATCCCGACGCACTGCACGATGCTCTACGGCCACGTCGAGACGTACGAGGAGCGGGTCGACCACATCGTGCGCCTCCGCGAGCAGCAGGACCGCACCGGCGGCTTCCTCGCGTTCATCCCGCTCGCGTTCCACCCGGAGAACACCGTCTTCGAGCGCCGCGGCTGGCGCCACACGACCGGCGCCGACGACCTCAAGATGCTCGCTTTCGGGCGCCTGATGCTCGACAACGTGCCGAACATCAAGGCCTACTGGATCATGATGGGGATGCCGATGGCCCAGGTCGCGCTCCACTTCGGCGCGAACGACGTACAGGGCACGGTGATGCGCGAGGCGATCTTCCAGGCCGCCGGCGCCACCGCGGGCACCGAGCAGCAGCTCGGCGAGCTCGCCCGCTTCGTCAGCGAGGCCGGTCGGATCCCCGTCCAGCGCGACACGCTGTACAACGAGGTACGACGGTGGCCCACCCGGGACGCCGCGTGATCCGGCTCGGGCGGATCTCGTACGTCAACATGGCGCCGGTCTTCCACCGGCTGACCTCGGACGTCGAGGAGATCACGGGCGTCCCCACCGAGCTCAACCGGATGTTGCTCGACGGCGCGATCGACATCGCGCCGATCTCGTCGATCGCGTACGCCCGCGACGCGTCGCGGCTGCGGCTGCTCCCGCGCCTCTGCGTGTCCTCGGAGGGCGCGGTCGACTCGATCCAGCTCGTCACCAGTCTCCCGCTCGGGCGCGTTCGCACGGTCGCGGTGACGCCCGAGAGCGCCACCTCGGTCGTGCTCACGAAGGTGCTGATCCCACGTGCGGAGCTGCTGCCCCTCGAGGCGTGGCCCGACGCGGATGCAAAGCTCCTGATCGGCGACGCGGCGCTCCAGAGCGCATTCGAGGACCCGACGCCGCATCACGACCTCGGCCGGCTGTGGCTCGAGCGCACCGGCCTGCCGATGGTCTTCGCCGTGTGGGCCGCGCCAGAGCCGGTGGTCGAAGGCCTCGCGGAGCTACAGGAGGCGCTCGTCGCATCGGTGCGGCTCGCGCGCTCCGAGCCGGAGCGGCTCGCCCACGAGGCGAGCGCCCGCTACGGCTATCCCGCCGGGTTCCTCGCCCGCTACTTCGAGAAGCTCCGCTACAGCTTCGGGCCCCGCGAGCGCGCGGGCCTGTACACGTTCCTCGAGATGGCCAGGGACGTCGGGGAGCTCGCGCAGGTGCCGGAGCTCCGGTTCATCCAGGACGAGACGGTCCCGGTCGCGTGACGACCCTCACCTCCACACCGACCGTCGCCGAGATCCTCGGGCGCGTGCTCGACGGCGAGCGACTCGGAGACGAGGACGCGCTCACGCTGCTCGAGTCGCGCGACCTCGTCGCGGTCGGCCGGGTCGCGAACGAGATCCGGAGCCGCAAGCACGACCCGTCGCGGATCACGTTCATCGTCGACCGGAACCTGAACTACACGAACGTCTGCGTCACCGACTGCGACTTCTGCGCCTTCTACCGCTCGCCGGGCGACACGCGCGAGGCGTACGTCCTGCCGAAGCCCGTCATCTTCAAGAAGATCGAGGAGACGCTTGCGATCGGCGGCACGGGGCTGCTGATGCAGGGCGGTCACCACCCGGATCTCGGGATCGACTACTACGTCGACCTCTTCACGTCGATCAAGGCGAGGTACCCGATCCACCTGCACGCGCTGTCACCGCCCGAGGTGCAGCACATCGCCCGCCGCTCGAAGCTGACGGTCCCGGAGACCCTCGCGCGCCTGCGTGACGCGGGCCTCGACTCGCTGCCGGGCGGGGGCGGGGAGATCCTCGTCGACCGCGTGCGGACGATCATCGCGCCGAAGAAGACGACGTCGGACGAATGGATCGGCGTCATGCGCGACGCGCATCGACTCGGCATGTCGACGACGGCCACGATGATGTACGGGCACGTCGAGACGCTCTCCGAGCGGGTCGAGCACCTGCGACGGATCCGCGAGCTCCAGGACCACACCGGAGGGTTCCGCGCCTTCATCTCGTGGACGTTCCAGGACGACGGCAACCGCCTCGGCGCGCTCGTGCCCCGCGAGACGATGCCGACGAGCTTCGACTACCTGCTGACCCAGGCCGTCTCGCGGATCTACCTCGACAACGTGCCCCACATCCAGTCGTCGTGGGTCACGCAGGGGATGAAGATCGGGCAGGTTGCGCTCGGCTTCGGCGCGGACGACATGGGCTCGGTGATGATGGAGGAGAACGTCGTTTCCGCTGCGGGGACGACCCACCGGACGTCCATCGACGAGCTCGTCCACCTGATCCGCTCGCTCGGCAAGACCCCCGTCCAGCGCGACACGCTGTACCGCGAGGTGCGGGTCTTCTAGCCGTAGTTCGTGCGAGGCGCCCCACCGGGAAGCGCCCGGCTCGAGAGCTGGAGCAAGTGGAAGGCGACGAGGGCGACCCAGAGGAACCAGACGACGCTCCCCGCTCGCGTGCCCGCGCCGTTCCCCAGCGCGCCGAACACGGCGCTGACGACGACAAGGGCCGGTGTGGCGAGGAGCGTCGGCAGCCAGAGCGAGCGCCATGCGGGCAGCCGCCTGAACGCGAACGCGAGCACGAACGGCGTGAGGAGGAGCGCGGCGGCGGTGAAGCCCGATTCGATCCGGTGCGCGTCGGAGTGCCATGACGTGTTGTCGCAGCGGAGGTCGATGCCCTGGCAGTCAAGCCGAAACAGCCCGTCTAGGAACATCCCCAGCCCCGCAACGACGAGGCCGAGCACACCGAGCCGTGCGAGGAGCCCGCTTCCGAGCGCGCTCCACAGCCCGAGGGCGAGACCGAGCACGAGCAGGCCCGTGAGGTTCGCCGCGACCTGGTTGTAGAGCCACGCGCTCGAGGCGGTGACCGCGCCGAGATCGCTGATGTCGTCGTTCGCCGGGCTGAACGCGTCGGGCTGGGCGAGGTCGCCGAGGAGTATGCCGGCGACGAAAGTCAACGGTGCGGCGAGCCCGAGGATCGCGGCGAGGCGAAGCGGCATCGCCGGAGTCTCGCAGGGTGCGAACGGCGAGGCTTCGCGGGCCGATCATGCCGGGCGCCGTCGTGTACGGAATCCGTGAGGATCCCGAGCGCGCGCCGCGCCCTCCACTACCCTCGACCGGGTCGATGCGCCGCCTCGTCGTCACACTCCTCGTCTCGCTCGCCGTCTCCGTGCTCATCACGCCGGGCGCGCTCGCCGCGCCGCGCGAGCTCTGGCCCGGCGTCACCTACGAGAACGACGTGCAGTTCACGCCGCACGGCCCGGTCGCGATCAACGTCCTCCGGGGCCCGCGGCCGGGTGGGCTGACGACGCTGGAGCCGGTCGTCTCGAACGACACGATCGTCGGCCGCGAGACCCTCACGGGTATGCAGCGGCGACTTGCCTCCACCGCGGCGATGGCCGGCGTCAACGGCGACTTCTTCGCGCTCGCGACCGGGCGCCCGTCGGGGATGGTCATGCGGGAGGGGCAGCTGCTCGCCCCGCCGAACGGCAGCCGCGCGAGCGCCGGGGTCACGACGGACGGCACGCTCGACGTCCGGCGTATCGGGTTCGCCGGCAGCTGGGACGCCGGCGCGGGCCCGCACGTCCTCTCCGCGCTCAACGCCGCGCCGAAGACCGGTCGCGTCGCGCTCTTCACCGATGCGTACGGTCCGGCGACGCCGCCCATCGCGGGGAGCGCCGCCGTGATCGTCTTCCCGTTCCCCGACGCAATCCCGTCGGTCGGCCTGTCGGCGCCGGTCGTCGAGGTGCGCTCGGGCTCGAGCCCGGTCGCGATTCCGTCCGGCGGGGCGGTGCTCCTCGCGCGCAACGCCGCCGCCTCGATCCTCCGTCAGGAGGCCGTTGTCGGCTCGTCGATCACGATCGGCCTTTCGTTCAAGCCCGACTGGCCCGGCATCGTCGCGGCGGTCGGCGGCGGCCCGCAGATCGTGCGGAACGGCGCGCCGGTGTTCCGCGCGGGCGAGGCGTTCACGACGAACCAGCTCGGGCAGCGCGCGCCGCGGAGCGCCGTCGGCCAGGCGGCGGACGGCCGGATCGTGCTCGTCGCGGTCGACGGGCGCCAGCCGGGCTACAGCGTCGGGCTGACCAACTTCGAGCTCGCCCAGGCGCTCGTCCGGCTCGGGGCGGTGACGGGGATGGCGCTCGACAGCGGCGGCTCCACGACGATGGCCTTCGACGGGACGCTGCTCAACCGTCCGTCGGACGGGCAGGAGCGGCGCGTCTCGAACGCGCTGATGTTCGAGTACCAGGGCGTCTTCGCGTCCGAGCCGCCTCCGCTCGTCTCACCGAACGGCGACGGTGTCGACGATGCGCCCGGACTCCGCTACCGCGTCTATCGCCCCTCGACGGTGAGCACCGCCCTGAACGGCCCGGCGGGCGCCGCGACACCGTCCCCGCCCGCGCAGAAGCAGCCCGGCTCCTATCCCGTGCCGTTCCCCGGCCCCTCCGCCGCTTCGGCGGGCGCCGGCGTCGCGCCCGCGGTCGGGGAGTGGACGCTCGAGGTGACGGCGACCGACGATCTCGGCCGCGAGTCGACCATCACCCGGACGTTCACGGTCGACGACACTCTCGGCTTCCTCCGCGCGCCCAAGCGATGGGCCGTCCCGCCCGGTGGCCGGGCGATGCAGATCTCGTGGAAGCTGGCCCGCCCCGCACGGGTCGGCGTCGCGATCCTCGACGAGGCTGGCCGTGTGGTCCGCGGGGGGCTCGCGCCGAACAGCACGCTCGCCGAGGGCGACCACGACGTCGAGTGGGACGGTCTCGCGAAGAACGGCAACCGGGTCTCCGGCGCGCTCACCGTTCGCGTGATCGCGATCAGCAACGTCGGCCGCTCCGAGCTCCGGACGAGCGTGTCGGTCCGGAAGGCCGCCGGGTCGCGCGGGTAGCCTTGCGCGGCGATGCCCGTCGCCGCCCTCAGCGAGATCACCGATCGCATCACCGAGGTCGTGGGCAACCACGGCCTGTACGCGGTCTTCATCCTGATGATGATCGACGCGGTCTTCCCTGCCGCGAGCGAGCTCGTGATGCTCTACGCCGGGGCGATCGCCTCGGGCGCGATCGCGGGTCAGTCGGTGAGCCTGTTCGGCCACGAGTTCCAGAGCGGCTTTCCCGCGTTCGTCGCGATGGCCACGGCGGGGACGCTCGGCTACCTCGTCGGCTCGATCGCGGGCTGGGGCGCCGGCGACTACCTCGGTCGACCGTGGCTCGAACGGCACGGGCGTTGGCTCCACCTCAACGAGGAGAACCTCGGCCGGGCCGAGCGCTGGTTCGACCGCTGGGAGGAGTGGGCCGTGTTCCTCGGCCGCATCACGCCGGTGATGCGCTCGTTCATCTCGATCCCGGCCGGCGTCTTCCGTGCGCGCTTCGGGCCGTACGTGTGGCTGACCCTGCTCGGCTCGGCGATCTGGTGCTTCGCCTTTGCGGGCGCCGGCTGGGCGGCCGGGGCCAACTGGGAGAGCATCGACAACGGCTTCCACTACGTCGAGTACGTGATCGTCGGGGCCGTCGTCGTGGTGCTTGCCGCCCTCGGATGGCACTGGGTTCGGCGCCGCCGGCGGCCCACCGACGAGGCTGCACGTCAGGATTTCCCTGCGTAGAGCCGGGTACACTCGACCGTCGTGATCCCGCTCGTCGACGTCAAGGCGCAGTACGCGCCTCACATCCCGGAGCTCCAGCGGCGTTTCGCCGAGGTCCTCGAATCGGGCCGGTTCATCTTCGGTCCCGAGGTCGAAGCCTTCGAGCAGGAGGCCGCGTCGGCGCTCGGCGTCCCGCACGCGATCGGCGTCGCGAACGGCACCGACGCGCTCGTGCTGTCGCTCGAGGCGATGGGCGTCGGCCGCGGGGACGAGGTGATCTGCCCCGCGTTCACGTTCTACGCGACTGCGGAGGCGATCGCCCGAGTGGGCGCGACGCCTGTGTTCGCGGACATCGACCCGATCACGCTGAACCTCGATCCCTCGGACGTCGAGGGGCGCATCACCGAGCGGACGAAGGCGATCGTGCCCGTCCACCTGTTCGGCCGCCCCGCGCCGCTCCAGGAGCTGGCCGCGCTCGGCGTGCCGCTGCTCGAGGACGCCGCGCAGGCGTTCGGCGCCGAGGGCGTGGCGACGACCGGCGTCTGCTCGACCTTCAGCTTCTTCCCGACGAAGAACCTCTTCGCGCTCGGCGACGGAGGGCTCATCGCGTCCATGGACGACGACGTCGCCGAGACGATCCGCATGCTGCGGTTTCACGGCTCCCGGGACAAGCAGACCTTCGAGCTCGTCGGCGCGAACTCGCGTCTCGACGCCGTCCAGGCGGCGATGCTGCGCGTGTTCCTTCCACACCTCGCCGGCTGGAACGCCGCCCGGCGTGAGGGAGCGGCGCGCTATGCGGAGCTCGGGCTCGGCGACGCGGTCGAGCTGCCCGTCGACGAGCCGGGCCACGTGTACCACATGTACGTCGTGCGGACCGAGGAGCGGGACCGGATCACGGCCACCCTGCGCGAGCGCGAGATCGCCTGCGCCGCGTACTACGTGACCCCGCTCCACCTCCAGCCGGCGATGGCGCACCTCGGCTACGAGGCGGGCTCGCTGCCCGAGACGGAGCGCGCCGCCGCCGAGAACCTCGCCCTGCCGATGTGGGGCGGCATCGACGCCGACCGGCAGGCCGAGGTCGTCGCCGCCGTGCGCGCCGCGGTCGGCGTCGCCGTCTAGCAATGCGCAGCCCGGTCAACCGCCGCTCCATCTGGCAGGTCGTTGTCGACGCGGCGATCGTCGCCGGCGCCTGGTGGCTTGCCTGGAGCCTGCGCTTCGACCAGGGCCGTCCCGTCTACTACGACCGGTACCTCGACTGGTCGATCGTCCTCCTCGTCGTGGCGGTGAAGCTGCCCGTCTTCGCGCTCTCGGGCTTCTACAACCGCTGGTGGCGGTACGTCTCGACGCGCGACATGTGGGCCGTGCTCCGCGGGGTCGTGCTCGGGTCGATCGCGGTGTTCCTCGTCTTCACCCTCTTCAACATCCACCGCGTCGCGGTGCCGCGCGGTGTGTGGTCCGTCGACCTGCTCCTCTGCCTCGCCTTTGTCGCCGGGGCGCGCCTTCTCGCCCGGACGCTGATCGAGCGGCCCCTACCGGGGCGGATCGTCACGCGCGGCAAGGACGTGATCGTCGTCGGCGCGGGCGACGCCGGGCAGCTCGTCGTGAAGGAGATGCAGCGCAACCCCGCCCTCGGCTATTCGCCCATCGGGCTCGTCGACGACGACAGCCGCAAGCGAAACCTTCGCCTGCACGGCGTCCGCGTCCTCGGCACGGTCGACGACCTCGGCCGGATCGTGCGCGACCGCCGGCCGGACGAGGTGTTGATCGCGATCCCGAGCGCGTCGGGCCAGCTCCGCGCGCGAATCGTCGAGACGACTCGGACCGCAGGCGTGCCGGTCAAGACGCTGCCGGGGATCGCCGAGCTCGTCTCGGGCGACGCCGACCTCGCGCGCCAGCTGCGTCCGGTCGAGGTCGAGGACGTTCTCGGGCGCGAGCCGGTCGAGATCGACTTCGCCTCGGTCTCGGGCTACCTGACAGGCGAGGTGGTGCTCGTCACGGGGGCGGGCGGCTCGATCGGATCGGAGCTCTGCCGCCAGATCGCCCGGATCGCACCGGCGAAGCTCGTGCTCCTCGACAACGCCGAGCCCGCGCTGTTCGAGATCGAGCGGGAGCTCGTCCGCGACCGCCGCTTCCTCGCCGCGGCCGCGGTGGTCGGCGACGTGAAGGACCCGGCGAAGCTGCGGCAGGTGTTCGACAAGTACCGCCCGGGCGTCGTCTTCCATGCGGCGGCCTACAAGCACGTCGCGATGATGGAGGCGAACCCGCTCGAGGCCGTCCGCAACAACACGCTCGCGACACGCGTCCTCGCGGACGCCGCGGTCGAGTACGGCGCGAAGCGGTTCGTGCTCGTCTCGACCGACAAGGCCGCGAACCCGAAGACGGTGATGGGGCAGTCGAAGGCCCTCGCGGAGTGGATCGTCGAGGCGTGGGGCAACCGGGACGGCGTCGAGACGCGGTTCGTCGCGGTGCGGTTCGGCAACGTCCTCGGCTCGTCCGGCTCCGTGATCCCGATCTTCCGCCGCCAGATCGCGCGCGGTGGGCCGGTCACGGTCACGCACCCGGAGATGACGCGCTTCTTCATGACGATCCCGGAGGCCGTGCAGCTGATCGTGCAGGCAGGCGCGATCGGCGGCCGAGGCCAGGTCTATGTCCTCGACATGGGCGAGCCGGTGCGGATCGTCGACCTCGCGGATCGGATGATCCGGCTCTCCGGCAAGGAGCCGGGCACCGACATCGCGATCGAGTTCATCGGGCCGGCGCCGGGCGAGAAGCTCCACGAGGAGCTCGTGGGTGACGACGAGGTGGTCTCTGCGAGCCCGTACCCCAAGATCGACCTGATCACGCAGCCGCCCGTCGACGCGCGGTGGCTCGACGGGGAGCTCACCCGCCTCGAGCAGCTCGTCGCGGACGGCGAGACGCTCGAGCTCGTCGGCTCGCTCAACCGCCTCGTCGGCTCGACTCAGCCCGCTGCGGCCGAGTCAGAGCGCGTCGGGTAGCACGGCGATGCAGCCGCTGTTCGTCGTGGGCGACGTCCACGGTCATCGCGACGTCCTCGTCCGCCTGCTCCGCGACGCGGGCCTCGTCGACGATGCCGAGCGCTGGTCCGGTGAGGACGCCGTGCTGTGGCTCGTCGGTGACCTCGTCGACCGCGGGCCGGACGGGATCGGCACGATCGACCTCGTGCGCCGATTGGAGAGCGAGAGCGGCCGGCGCGTACGCTGTCTCCTCGGCAACCACGAGGCGTTTCTCGTCTCCGTCCACGCCGTCGGCGACGAGGAGACAGGCTTCCCCGGCACGACGTTCACCGACGTGTGGCTCGCGAATGGCGGCGACCTAGGGGATCTGCACGCGCTGACGCCGGAGAACGTCGCGTGGCTCTCCGCCCTTCCGGCGATCGCACGCGAGGGCGACTGGCTGTTGCTCCACGCCGACACGGATGCCTACCTGCGCTACGGGCGCTCGGTCGAGACCGTCAACGCAGGGATCGCCTCGGCGCTCGCGTCAGGTGCTCCCGACGTCCTCGACGAGCTGCTCGAGATCGTCTGCGACCGGCTCAGGCTGGCAGATCCGGCTGTGGTCGACACGCTCCTCGACCTGCTCGGCGGCACACGGATCGTGCACGGGCACACGCCGATCGCGTCCGTGCTCGGGCGCGACCCACGGGCGGTCACGCGGCCGCTCGTCTCGGCCGACGGCCGCGTCGTGAACGTCGACCACTGCCTCTTCGGCGGCGGTCTGGGGTTCGTCACGCGGCTCGACGAGATCGCCGCGGTCGGGGTCACGCCAGCGCGGACAGCATGAGATCGAGCAGGAGTGCCGGGTCGCGGTCGGCGCGTCGGACCGACGGCACGGGTTTCCTCTCGAGCACGAGCTCGTCGGCCGAGACGAGCGGTCGCAGCGCCCCTTCGCCGATCAGCTGCTCGTCGACCGCGCCAAGGCGGCCGGCGAACGTCGTGTAGACCGGCGTTCCGAGCGCCACGGCCTCGCGGTTCATCGTGCCGCCGGCGGAGACGACGAGGTCGGCGAGCGCGACGAGGCTCAGCGCGTCGACCGCGCGCTCCGGCACGACGAGCGAGGGCAGCTCGAGCTCGCGAAGCGCGGCCCGCTGCGTCGGCGTCCGCGGCAGCACGACCGCCTGGACTCCGGGATCCCTCCCGAGGCGCCCGAGCACGTCGCCGAAGAGCGGGCTCCCGTGCAGGTGGTAGAGGGACACCTCCGGCGGCGTCCGCACCACCGCGAGGATCCGCGAACGGTCGAGCGTGAGCCCTGTCAGCACGCGCTCGTCGGGCTCGAAGCCGTGGAGGTAGTACTCCTCCTTGAGGCCCGGGTACCGGCGGACTTTCCGCGAACGCGCGCCCAGCCGGTCGAGCCGGCCCTGCGGGATCGCCTCGGGGACGACGACACGGGTCGCCGCCCGACAGCCGAGCCCGTGCTGCTGGAGCGCAAACTCGTAGTCGAAGGCGTACGCCGAGCGGATGCCCAGCGAACGCGCCGCCAGAGGCAGCTCGTGCGAGGCGTGCGACAACGCGATGTCGAACCGCCTCTCGCCGGCGAATCGGCGGAGCGCACGAAGGCGTTCGCCCATCGTGCGGATCTTCGAGAGCCGGGACGCCCCGCCGTGTGGCGGTCCGACGACGGTGTGCTCGAGCCCCGCGTCGTCGAGCAGCTCGAGCGTCTGGGCGAAGTCGCGCGCGCTGATCGTCACCTCGTTGCCCCGGCCGCTGAGCAGCTGGACGAGGGGGCGGAAGAAGAGGACGTGCGGGGAGTTCGTGACGTCGATCCAGACGCGCAGCACGCGCGTATCCTCGCGGAGCGCCGACGGTCGCGGGAACCGCGACCTCTCGGATAAGGTTTTCTTATGGACACGAGGCAGTTGGCGGCGTTCTGTGCAGTCGTGGAGCGCCGCTCCTTCTCCCAGGCGGCGGAGCAGCTCGGCGTCACCCAGCCGGCGGTCTCGCTGCAGGTGCGGGCGCTGGAGAAGCGACTGGGGACGCAGCTCCTCGACCGCTCCGGGAGACGGGTCGAGCCCACGGAGGCGGGGCGCCGGCTGTACCGGGGCGCGCAGCGGCTCCTCACGCTCGAGGCGCAGGTCCTCGACGAGCTGGCCGCCGAGGCCGAGGGCGAGCTGACCGGCGCACTCGCCATCGGCGCCTCCACCGGCCCTGCTGCGATTGTCGTGCCGCAGCTCCTCTGCGAGTTCCAGGAGGCGCATCCCGGAGTGCGCGTGGCCCTCGAGGTGCACGACACCAGGACGGTCGTCGAGCTCGTCGCCGAGCGGCGGCTGGAGCTCGGCATCGTCGGCGCTGCGCCGCGTCACCGCGGCGTCCGGTACGAGCCGTTCACCTACGACGAGGTCGTCCTCGTGTGCCCGCCGGCGCACCGCTTTGCCGGGCGCGACGTGGGCGTGGACGAGCTCGTCTCGGAGACGCTGGTGGTCATGCAGGAGGGCGCCGGTGTCCGCCGCATCGTCGAGGACGAGCTCCGGCGCCTCGGCGTCCGGCTGCGCGACCTCGACGTTCGCCTCGAGCTCGGGCTCCAGGAGTCCGTGCGGAGCGCCGTGCTCGCCGGATACGGCGTCACGTTCATCTCACGCGCCGCCGTCGAGGCCGACCTCGCCGCCGGGGCGCTCGCGGAGGCCCGCGTCACGGGCATGAACGGCCGTCGCGAGATCTCGCTCGCTCGCGGCACGGGACGCGTCTCGAGCCGGATTGCGGACGCGTTCGCGGAGTTCGCGCAGCGTCGAGCGGCGGCGCTCGCCGCCGGACGGACGACGGGGCCCGCGCGCACGGCGTGAGCAGCGACCGTCCGCTCCGGATCATGCGCTACGGGGCAGGCTCGCTCTCCGAGCTATCGGACGTGTGCCTGGAGGCCGGCATCGAGCGGCCGATGCTCGTCGCGACGCGGCGCGGCGCCGTGTCTGCCGGCCCGCTGCCGGTCGTCGGTGTGTACGACGGCGTCCGGCCCCATGTCCCGGTGGAGACGGTGCGCGAGGCCGCAGTGCTGGCGGCGGAGCTCGACGCCGACGGGCTCGTGGGCCTCGGCGGCGGCAGCGCGATGGACACCTGCAAGGCGGCGGTGGTGGAGCTGGCCGACACGGGTCGCACGACCCTGCCGCGCATCGTCGCGGTGCCGACGACGTATGCAGGGGCGGAATGGACCTCGTATTTCGGCGTGCTACTCGCACCGGGGCGGAAGGGCGGGGGCAACGACCCGCGCGCGACTCCGATTGGCGCGATCTACGACCCCGAGCTGACGCTCGACCTCCCGGTGGACGCCACCGTCGGGACGTCGATGAACGCCTTGGCGCATTGCGCCGAGGCCTATTACCACCCCGACGCGGCACCCCGCGCCTCGCGACACGCCGACACCGGCGCCATGGCGATCGCCCACGCGCTGCCGCTCGTGGTCGCACGACCCGGCGGAATCTATGGGCGCTCCCGCCTCCTCGAGGGCGCGCACCGTGCGGCCCTCGCCCTCGCGGAGTCCGGGGTCTGCCTCGCCCACGCGATGGCACAGGGGATCGGCGGCCGCTACGGCGTCCCGCAAGGGTCCGCGAACGCCGTCTGCCTGTCGGTCGCGTTGCGCTTCAACGCGGAAGCCGTGCCCGAGGCAGTCGACCGGCTCGCCTCCGCACTCGGCACGGATGACGCGCCGACACGGATCGAGGAGCTCGCGGCGCTCGGAGGGTTCGGTCGGCTGCGCGACCTCGGCGTGCCCGAAGCGGGGCTCGGCGAGCTCGCAGTGCTGATCGTCGCGCGGCCCGGCGCGCGGATCAACCCGCGTCCCGCAAGCGCGGAGGACGTCGAGCGCCTTCTGCAGACGGTCTGGTAGCTACTCGAACTGCTCTCCTTCGTCGCGCCGGTAGCCCCACCGTGCGAGCGCGAAGAACACGACCGTCCATCCGACGAGCGCCGCGACGTGGTGAAGCGGCAACGGATGGTCGCCGGTGGAGACGGAGTCGAGCACCTCTGCCCAGCTGCGCGTGGGGAAGAGCTGCGAGGCGATGTCGGCGCTTCTCGGGAAGTCGTCCGGCGGTCGGGCCCAGAGGAACCCGACGACGATGAGGGGGATGATGAAAAGGTTCGCGATTGGGATCGCGGAGCGCGGCGGCAGCCAGTAACCGAGCGCGATTCCCGCGAGCCCGAATGGCACGCTCCCAAGCAGGAGCGCGAGAATCAGCGCCCCGAAGCGCCAGGGCGCAAACCCCGCTCCGTACACGGTCGAGCCCACCACCATCACGACCGCCACCGTCGCGGCCGCGAAGACGAGAGCCGAGACGACGCGCCCGCCAATGCGCGTCGTTGCGGACGCCGGCAGCGTCCGCAGGTAGCTCTCCCACGGGGTCGTCCGGGCCGTCGCGATTCCCACGCCGAACTGGAAGAGCGAGACGGTGATCAGCGCGGTGGCAGCGAAACCAGCCAACATCCGCCCGGGCTCGTCGTCCACGAGCTGGTGGCCGACCAGGACCATCATGACCGCCGGAAACGCGAGGGTCGGGATCGAGTAGGGCGTGTATCGGCCGTACACGATCGCGTCCGCCTTCGCGTACGCCAGCACGAGCCTCATTCGTCGGGCTCGCGTGTGAGCGTGACGAATGCGTCCTCGAGACTCACCTGCGTTACCTCGAGCTCGCGGAACGGCACTCCCGAGCGAACGAGACCCGCGACGAACGCGTCCGAATCGTCGACGTAGACCACGTGCCGGTCGAGGTTCGACTCCACAGACGCGATGCTCGGCAGCGACGGCAACTCGGCGGCGCGTACGGTCACTTTTGCGAGGCCCGCGTGCGCCCTGACCTCCTGAACCGTTCCCTCGAGGAGGATCCGGCCCCGTACGAGCAGTACGACGCGGGAGGCGACCTCCTCCGCCTCGGCGAGCTGCTGGGTGGTCAGCAGGACGGCTCCACCTCCCGCGGCGAACGCGGCGATGTCAGCGAGCAGCCCTCTTCGTCCGGTGGCGTCCATGCCGGCGGTCGGCTCGTCGAGGAACAACGTCGTCGGTGTGCCGGAGAGTGCGAGCGCCACCGCCAGACGTCGCTGCTGGCCCCCGGAAAGGCCCAGCGCAGCCCGCGCGGACAGATCGGCAAGGCCGAGGCGCTCGAGCACGACGCCGGTGGGGGGAGCGTCCGGGAAGTGCGCCCGCACGAGCTCCACGATCTCGCGGACGCGGAGCGACATGGGAAAGCCGACGTTTTGCAGCACCACGCCGACGTGGCGCCTCGCCTCGGGATCACGCGGGTCGAGCCCGTGGAGCAACACCTGTCCGGCATCCGCGCGCCGCAGGCCCAGCATCAGCGAGACCGCCGTCGACTTGCCCGCCCCGTTCGGGCCGAGGAGCGCCAGGATCTCACCGGGACGGAGCTCGAGATCGATCCCGTCGAGCGCGCGTACCGCCCCGAACGACTTCGAGACGGCTTCGAGGCTGGCGAGTTGCTCAGGCACGGCGGGACGCGCTCCACGCCGTGGGCGAATGGGCGGGGGCTCGGGCGATCGTACGAAGCCGGGCAGGAGGTCGCTAGTGGCTCTTCCGGACGTGTCTGCGAGGGACAGGAGCCCGACTCCGATCAGGACGTTGTACGTCGCATGGGCGCCGATCGCCGCGCCGAGTCTGCCCGTCGCCAGGTATACGAGGCCAAAAACCGCCCCGGTCGCGAGCTGCTGCGCGGCGCGCGCACCCTGCCGACCCACATGACCCGCGGCAAAGAGGACGGTGCTGGCGGCGAGGGCCCCGACTCGGCCGAGCGGCCCCACCAGCGCGCCGAGCAAGAGGGCGCGCCAGACGGCTTCCTCTTGCGCAGATTTGACGGTCAGGACGAGTGCCCGCGTGACCAGCCGGTCGCGCGGGATGGCCGCAACAGCCGCAGGCGAAATGCCCTTCCGAGCGAGCGTGGCGAACAGGATCGCCCCCGCGCAGATCCCAACCGACAACGCCGGGACGGGTCTGTGGACGAGCAGCGGGTCGACCCGCGGTGCGACCGCGGCCGCCAGCCCCACGGTCGCCGACCACCACGCGAGCCGCGCGACCGTCAAGAGCCGCTTGCTCCCACCGGCAGGAGGTACAGCGACGCCTCATACAGCCCGTCGATTCCGAGGAACCTGTCCACTCTCCGGTCGTAGAAGCCGCCGACGGGACAGGCGGAGAGACCGAGCGCCGTCGCCGCGAGCAGATAGTTCTGTGCAACGTGACCCGCCTCGACCAGCACAAAGCGATACGCGCGGGAGCCGTACTTGAAGCGTGAGCGCCAGAAGACCGCGGAGATCATCGCGACGGCGGCGCTCGGCACGAGGAGCTCGTCGTACGGGGTCAGATCCGCCAGCTCGTCGCACCCGAGCGTCCGAACGCGTTCGAGCATGCTGCGGAGCGGGTCGACGTGGTAGAGGGCGGGCTCGAGCCCCTCGACACGCTGTGCGGCCACGTACAGCTCGAGCGGGTAGAGCGCACCACCGGATGGAGCCGCACGGACCGGCTGCGGCCCCAGCGCGCCTGTGACGCCGTAGCTCGCACGGAGCAGCGCCGAGAGCTGGGCGAGCGTGAGCGGCCTGTTCGCGTACGTGCGAGTCGACCGGCGGGCGGCGATCAGCGTGTCGAGGCTCGCGCGGGCAGGCGCCGGCTCGGGAAGTCGAACCGCCGCGAGCCCGGATCGCCGGCGGACCGCGCGAGTCGCGCTTGCCTGCAAT
The DNA here is from genome assembly GCA_963698935.1 of uncultured Actinomycetes bacterium. GTDB lineage: Bacteria > Actinomycetota > Thermoleophilia > Gaiellales > Gaiellaceae > Gaiella. The sequence continues at coordinate 10,012 of CAVOSU010000027.1, read as the reverse complement.
TCGCGGCTGCGGACGAGGAGCGACCCTCCCACCGGATGTGTATCCACGACGTCCGGGTAGAAGCGGGACGCTTCGTGAAACACCTCAGCCGGGTCGTCGGTCTCCGGGGGCTCGTCGCCGTACACCCAGGTTCCGAACATGATCGTCTGCGGCTCGCGCGTGCTCACGGGTACGGGTGCGGGAGGGGATTGAGGTCCTCGAACGTCAGCGGTGCATCGACGAGACCCGCCTCGAAGGAGGCCCGGTAGAGCCGCTCGCCGCCTCGATATGGAGCGGCGCCGAAGACATCGAGCGCGCAGAGCTGGGGTGCAACCACGCGAGCGACCTTCAACCCGAGCTCCTCGACGTCGGGCGAGGTGACGTCGACTGCGTAGGCGGAGACGCCCTGCCGGCTCAGTCGGCGCACGATCTCGACGATGAGCTCTCCCGGTGTCGCGCCGGGAAGGTCGCGAACGTGGGTCGTGCTGCGCTTGTCGCCGGACGCCTCGAGGAACGCGAGGCCTTGTGCCCGGTCGGGCGTGCCGTGGAAGAGCGTGTGATCCTCGAGCGAGCGAACGTCTTCGGCGCGCTCGATCGGCGTTGGTGAGTCAGCGAGCAGGCCGCGCAGCCAGCGATGGACGGCAAAGGCCTCCGCGAGACCGGTTCTCCAAGCGTCGCCGATCCTCGGGGCACAGCCGGCTCCGATGCCGACAGCCGCACGGTCGCCGTGCGCTCCGTGGACCACTCCGATGGTGGCGGGCACGCCGAAGAACGCGCTCGTGTCGATCGCCGTGTACCTGAGGCCGGTCGGGACGAATACCTGCGCCTCGACGGCTCGGATCGGCGAGTCGTCGAGCCAGGTGAGACGCGCGAGCGAGAGCCGGTTCGCCCAGACCAGCATCATCGCGTCGCGTTCCACGACCTCGAGCAGAGCGGCGAGCACGGCCTCGGCCAGCGTCGGCCCGCACGCGAGACCGTTGCTCGTGGGGTACCCGATCGGCGGTTCGGAGCGGCCGTAATGGAGATGGACGAGCTGCCTCGGGAGAAGGGCCGGTCGACCGTCCGCGAGTGAGAACCCCTCGACGAACGACAGCCGGGTCGACCGTGTGAACGGCGCAAACGGGAAGTTCGGGCCGTACTGCCGTTCGTGGAAGAGCGCGAACGACTCGGGCGGCACCGCATGTGAGCCGAGCTCGGCCGCCGAGCCGAACTTCAACCCGTCGGGGACGTAGGTGGCCGAGTAGCGCTCGATCGCCTCGCCGATCGAGGCCGCGCGAGCGCGCTCGACGTCGACGTGGGCGGACCCGGCGTACTCCACGGTCGCAGCTCCGGTGGTCCTCGCTGCGCTCGCGAGCTGGCACGCAAACGCGTGCAGACGGGCCTCATCTGCCGCAACCATGATCGCGGGCGCGACGCGCACGATGCCGACCAGCGAAGAGACGGCGTCTTCGAGCCTGGCGAGCGCCTCGGCGACCGGTGTCGCCGGGCTCTCAAGCAGCTCCAGCATCGAGCTCCCTGAACCATGGGCTGGCTGGTGGCGATGTCGGGCCGCACGCTGGACAGCGCGGCACCCGAAGCACGCGATGCCGCGTGAGCGCGAGCGTCCCCTGGAGCTCGAGTGCGTAGAGGGCCCCCGGCAGTGTGGGATCGCGCGCCCCGAGCCAGCGAAGGCAGATCAGCGCGGCAATCCCCGCGGCGACCGCATTCGTCGCAGCCGGCATCGGCGCACGCACCGGCCCTCTCTCGAGCAGCGAGAAGTCGTGCTCGTAGCCCGACGTCGCTCCGCGACGCAGGAGGTAGCAGGCGTGACAGGCCGTCTGACCGGGGACGAACAGCAGGCCCACCGCTGCGAAACGGCCGTCGGAGGGGAGCAACGCGAGCCATGGTGTGGCGTCGCGCAGGCATTGCTCGTTCAGGCTTGCAAGCCGCTGCACCTCCTGGGCCGCGGGCGCGGCGACGACCAGGTCCACGTCCGACCCGGGTCTGTCCCTCGAAGCCCACGTCGCCGTTGTGGCACCGGCTGATCGGAGCAGGCGCGAAACCTCGGCTCCGGCGGGCGCCGACCCGAAGATGGCGACACGCGAGCTCGCCAACGCGGCAGACGCGGCTGCGGGTGTCGACGAGCAGACCGAGGCGACGTAGCGGGCGGCGGCGTTGCTTTCTGTCGCCGGTCCTTCGACGAGCAGGCCGTTGTCGTCGAGCAGCGCCACCGCCTTTGCGATCGGTGCTTCCGCCGCTTCGCCGAGGATCTCGACGATCTCTCGCAGCGTGTGCGCGCCGTCGAGGAGAGGGACCAGTGCTGGGAGGAGCGCTTGGACGGCGCGTCCGGAGAGCTCGACGACGTGTCCCGCGTACTCGAACAACAGTCGGTCGCAGTCCTCGACGACGCGCCACCATGGGGAGAGCAAGGGCCGGCGCTCGCTCTCCGCCTCGCGCGACGTCGCTTGTTCCGCCGTCGTGCTCACCAGCAGATCTGGGAACAGCAGCAGCAGAGGACGAGGTTGCAGCAGCCGCCACAGCAGCTCCCGCCCGGGTCGGTGTTCCCGTAGAGAGCCCCTCCGTAGCCCTTGGTGGCCGCCTCGAGGTCGAGCAGCTCCTCGGTCAGCTCGGTGAACATCTCCTTTCTCCTTCCTGTTGTCTCATACGTCAACAAGTTGACAAGGTATGCAACGGAGGCGCGACCCACAAGGCACTTTCGTGTCGGGTGTGTGTCGATTCGTCCACACGGCCGCCGTTGACTGCCCGCGCCGGGCACCCGATCATGTGGCCATGGGTGAGTACGCGCTGATCACGGCGGCAGTCGCCTCGCTCGCGATCTCGATCGCCACGATGCCGGAGGGCCAGCTCGCCGCCCGGCTGCCTACCACCGCGGCGAAGGCGCAGGCGCTCGTCGCCCACGACGCACGCGCGCACGGCGTGTCGGGCGCGGAGGCCAAAGCCGTGCTCGTGCGTGCGCCCTACCAGCGGGCCCCGCTGCGCTACCTCTACGTGTCCGGCTGGCTCGACGCCCGCAAGGACCAGGCGTCGTGCATCTTCGCGAAGGCGTCCGCCGGCTCGTCCACGGCCGAGGCGCGCACGGCGATCCGGCGCAACAAGACGCTCGTCGAGCGTCTCGCGCGGATGCACGTGACCGTCGCGCAGGCCGCGGGCGCCGTCGTCCGCGGCGCGGCCGACGCGTGCTAGCGGCGGCGAATCAGGCCCGGTTGCGGGCGGCGGGGCTCGTCGCCGCGACCACCCGCCGCAGGCTCACGAGCCCGACGACCGCGCCTGCGTCGTCGAGGACGGGCAGGTGGCGGAAATTGTGCTCGAGCATGACCTGCGCGGCCTCCTCGACGCCCATCTCCGCGGACGCAGTGAGCGGTTCCTCGGTCATCCACTGACGCACCCGGGCCTCGCTCGTGTGCACGCGCGCCGCCATCGCCTTCAGCATGTCGCGCTCCGTGAGGATCCCGATGAGGCGACCGTAGTCCTTCACGACGACCGCGCCGACGTTGACCGCGCTCATACGCTCGGCCACCTCGCCGAGGGTGTCCTCCGGGGCGACTTCGATCACCTCGGCGCGCATGACGTCTGCGAGGGTGGGCACGACGGGAGTCTACCCGCCGACTTTTGAATAAGCAGTGCTAATCCGGGTCATAAATCGGACGCGTAAAGTCCGGTAGCATGCCTGCGTGCCGCGCGCGCCCTCTTTCGACGTGCTCGTGATCGGCAGCGGCGCCGCGGGGCTCGCTTCCGCCGTCTCTGCGGAGCGCGCCGGCGCACGCGTCGGGCTGGTGACGAAGACGACCCTCCAGGCCAACAACTCCTCTAAGGCGCAGGGCGGCATCCAGGCGGCTTTCGGCGACGACGACTCGCCGGCGCAGCACGCCGCGGACGTGCTTCGCTCCTCGCACGGCACCGCCGACCCGGCCCTCGTCGAGGTGCTGACCTCCGAGGCTCGCGCGGCGATCTCGTGGCTCGAGGAGATGGGCTGCAGCTTCACGCGCGACAGTGCCAATGGCGGCACTTCGGGCCGTCGTGGCGGCTACCGCCTTGCGCGGTGCGGCGGCGCCTCGCGCAAGCGACTGCTGCAGGTCGGCGACCGGACGGGCCACGCGATCACGAAGGCGCTTCGCGAGCAGCACGAGGCCGGTGAGGCCGAGACGCTCGCGCACCACCGGCTCGACTCGCTGGAGCCCGAGGGCGCGGGCTGGCGCGCGACCTTCGCGACGCCCGAGGGGACGAGCACGGTTTCCGCGGGCGCCGTCGTATTCGCGTCCGGGGGGCGCTGCTACGCCGAGGCAGGTCGCCGCGGAGAGCTCTCCACGAACCATCCGAACGCGACCGGCGAGACGACACGCATAGCCCGTGAAGCAGGAGCGGAGGCGCGAGACCTCGACGCGCTCCAGTACCACCCGAACGGCGGAGCGTGGCCCTCCACGATGCAGGGCTACTCGATCCCCGAGACGACCAGGGCGTATGGCGCGGTTCTCCTGAACGCCGAGGGGGAGGAGTTCACCGACTCGCTCGGCCCGCGGGACGAGGTCTCGCAGGCGATCTTCGACGAGGTCGAGGCCGGTCGCGGCGTCGAGACCGAGGACGGCCGCCCCGCGGTCTGGCTCGACACGACGCGGATCCCGCCCGCCGACGCGGATGTCTCGCTGCCGTACATGCTGCGGCGCTACCGCGGCGCGGGCATCGACCCGCTCGCCCAGCGGATCCTGACCTACCCCGTGCTCCACTACCAGAACGGCGGGCTTGTGATCGACACGCAGGCCGAGACGACCCTCGAGGGCGTCTTCGCCTGCGGCGAGATCGCGGGCGGGACACACGGGCGGAACCGCATGATGGGCAACAGCCTGCTCGAGTGCGTCGTCTTCGGGCGTCGTGCCGGGAAGGCCGCATCCGAGAAGGCGAGAAGCTGAAAGCCGTGTCCACCACGATCGTCGACCTCGACGAGGCCGTGCTCGAGGCGGCCGCGCACCTGTATGTGTGGGCGCTGAAGGACATCCCGCAGGACCTGCGTGACGCGCTCGCCGCCGCCCGGGACCGCGAGACGTCGGTGACCGGTATCCGTGTCCTCGAGACGATCCACCGGAACGTCGAGATCGCGGACGAGCAGAAGAACCTCGTCTGCCAGGACACGGGGATCGCCGTCTACTACTGCCGGGTCGGCGAGCATTTTCCGCTCCACCCGGCGCGGATCTACGCCGCGCTCAGGTCAGGCACCGAGCGCGCGACGGTCGAGCACCCGCTTCGCTCGAACACGGTGCACACGCTGACCCGCGAGAGCACGGGCGCGAACGTCGGCTACCGCGTGCCGATCGTCCACTGGGACTTCGTCCCGGAGTGGGACGGCCTCGACGTGAAGTGCGTGCCGAAGGGCTCGGGCTCGGAGAACATGACGTTCCTGAAGATGCTCGTCCCCGCCGACGGCGTCGGCGGGATCAAGCGCTTCGTGCTCGACTCGATCGTCGGTGCGGGCGGCAAGCCCTGCCCACCGGGGATCGTCGGGATCGGGCTCGGCGGCTCGGCGGACTACGCCATGCACCTGGCGAAGGAGGCGATCGCTCGGCCGGTCGGGTCGCGCAACCCGGACCCGCTCGTCGCGCAGCTCGAGGACGAGCTCTGCGGGCTGCTCAACGAGACGGGGATCGGCCCGATGGGGCTCGGCGGCGACGTGACCGTGCTCCAGTGCCACATCGAGCATGCGGACACGCATATGACGCTCAACCCGGTCGCGGTGAACTACCAGTGCTGGGCGGCGCGGCGCGCGTCGGCCCACATCGCCGCGGACGGCTCCGTCGACTTCGACCGGGAGTTCTGACGTGACCCAGACATTTCGATCGAGGCCACCTGTGGCTGAGATGTTCCACGATCGGCACAGTTCCCGCGGTGGCGGCGGACTAGAATCGGCAGTGAGGGTGGAGGGAAGCATCCCCGCCCTGGGCGGGGGACTGCCGGGCCCGCGTCGCACGCAGTACGGTGGTCGCCGGTGCGAGGCGTGCGTCTGATGGCGACGCACGAGGTCACGTTTCCGCTCACCGATCCAGCCGAGATCGAGAAGCTGCGCGCCGGCGACGAGGTGGTCGTGCAGGGGCGCATCATCGGCATCCGCGACCGGACCCAGATCAGGATCTTCGACCAGGGGATCGAGCCGCCGATGGATCTGCGCGGCTCGTTCCTGCTGCACACGGCTCCCGGTGTCCGCAGGCTCGGCCCGGGTCGCTACGAGAAGGTCTGCATCGGCACGACGACGAGCGCGCGGATGGTGCGCTTCACCGAGGGGCTCGGCGCGCAGTACGGCGTCCGCGCGATCTGCGGCAAGGGCGGCTTCCCCGACGAGGCGATCGAGCCGATGCAGCGGCTCGGGATGGTCTACTTCGCGATCGTCGGCGGGGCGGCTGCGCTGGAGACGACCCAGATCGAGGAGATCGAGGAGGTCGCCTGGGAGGAGCTGATGCCCGAGTGCCTCTGGAAGTTCCGCGTGAAGGACTTCGGCCCGCTGATCGTGGGGATCGACGCCCACGGCGGCTCGCTCTACCGCGACGTGCAGGACCGGGCCAGGACGAAGCTGGAGGAGCTCTATGCCCGCATTCAATGACGGCTTCCTCGGCGTCCCCGCACGCTCGGGGAAGCCGCGCGAAGTCGGGATCACCCATGTGATGGACAAAGGCCTCAACCTGCGCGACATCGAGGGGCTCTTCGACACCGCAGGGCAGTTCGTCGACATCGTGAAGTTCGGCTGGGGCACGAGCTACATCACGAACAACCTCGAGAAGAAGATCGCCCTGTACCGCTCGTTCGAGACGCCCGTCGTCTGCGGCGGGACGCTGTTCGAGGCCGTCTACGGTCGCGGACGGCTCGACGACTTCAAAAGCTGGCTGACCGAGCACCGGTTCTCGCACGTCGAGATCTCGGACGGCACGATCGAGATCCCCCGCGACCGCAAGCTGGAGCTGATCGAGGACTTCGCGCGAGACTTCACGGTCCTCTCGGAGGTCGGCTCGAAGGACTCGGAGGTCGTGTACGCGCCCTACCAGTGGGTTGCGTGGATCAAGGAGGAGCTCGCCGCGGGCGCCTGGAAGGTGATCACCGAGGGCCGCGAGGGCGGGACCGCCGGGATCTTCCGCTCGGACGGGGACATGCGGACGGGCCTGATCGACGAGATCGCTCACGAGGTCGCGGTCGACGACATCCTCTTCGAGGCGCCGACGAAGGCCTCGCAGGCCTGGTTCGTGAAGCACTTCGGCCCCAACGTGAACCTGGGCAACATCCCACCCGACGAGGTGATCGCCGTCGAAACCCTGCGCCTCGGCTTGCGAGGCGACACGCTCATCGAGGTGCTGCTCGCCTCGGAGCCCGGCCGCGAGGACGACCCGGCGCCGCTCGCCTAGTCGGCCATGGAGTGGAAGCTCTCCCTCGCGGGGCTCCTCGTCGGCCTCCTCGTCGGCGTCACCGGGATGGGCGGCGGCTCGCTGATGACCCCGCTCCTCGTCCTGGTCTTCGGCTTCAAGCCGTCGATCGCGATCGGCACGGACATCGTGCACGGCGCGATCTTCAAGTCGTTCGGCGCCGCGCAGCACCGCCGGATGGGCCACGTCCACGCGCGCCTGACGGCCTGGATGCTGCTCGGCTCGGCGCCGTTCTCGCTGATCGGCGTGGCCGTCTCCTGGTGGTTGAAGAAGACGTACGGCGAAGGCTACGAGGACACGGCGAAGGCGATCCTCGGCATCGCGCTCGTCGTCTGCGGGATCGCGTTCCTCGTGAAGGCGTATCTCCACTCCTACCCGGAGGACAAGCCGTTCATCCTCACGCGGCGTGACCGGATCATCGCCGTCGTGACGGGCGTCGTCGGAGGCTTCGTCGTCGGGCTCACCTCCGTGGGGAGCGGCACGCTCTTCGGTCTCGTGATGCTGATCGCCTTCCCGCTCACCGCGGTCAAGATCGTCGGCACGGACATCTTCCACGCGGCCGTGCTCCTCACCGTCGCCGGCGCGGGCCAGCTGGTCGCGGGCCACGTCGACCTCGGCGCGACCGGCTGGCTCCTGATCGGCTCGGTCCCGGGCGTCCTGATCGGCGGCCGACTCACGCTGCGCCTCCCGGATCGTGCCCTCCGGGTCGCTCTCGCCGCAACCCTCACGCTCTCGGGGGTGAAGCTCCTGAACCCACCGGGCTCAGACGCGATCGTCATGGCCGGAGCGGCGTTCGCGGCGATCGTCGCCGTCGTGCAGGCGGCGCGCTGGCTGGCCGGTCGCAGCGCCGCGTCGGCGCCCGACGTCTCCTAGGCCGGGCCGGGCGGCAGAGGGCAGGAGACGAACCTGCGGCCCGTCAGGCGGTAGCCGACCTTGTAGGCGGTGCAGCCCGCGCAGAACCCCGTCGCCGCGGCGAGCAGGGCAAGCGCCGCGACGAAGGCGCCGAGCGCCGCGCCGAGCAGGTCGAGCCCGGCCAGCGACGCGAGCGTCGCGGCGCCGAGCACGCCGAGGCCGACCATGTTCGCGAAACGCGGCGGCCGCGCGTCCTCGAGCCGTCCCTCGCCGAGCCGTGGCTGGATCAGCTCGAAGTACGCGACGCACGCGAGGCACCAGCGGCGGCCGAGCGTCAAACCCAGGGCGAGCTGGAGCGCGAGCAGCGCGTACAGCCACCACCAGCCGGTCACGACGCCGAGGAGCGCCACGGCGCCGACGACGGCCTGGTTGACGCGCGGTGCGCGCTCGTCGATCACCTCGGAGTTCCGGTACGGGTCTGCGCGCCGCTCGTTCCGCTTCACTTCGGAAAGTATTGCGGAACCTAGACTGCGCCGGTGCCTGGAACCGGCCCGCCCGTGATCGTGCTCGGCGTCCGCCGCTCGGGGACGACGCTCCTTCGCGTGATGCTCGACCGCAACCCCGAGCTCGCGGTCCCGGACGAGTCGTACTTCGTCCCTCAGCTCGCGCGCCGGCACCGCACGCCGGTCGATCCTGCTGCCTTCCTCGACGACCTCCGGCGGCTGCCGACGCTCGTCGACTGGGGTCTCTCGCCCGCCTCGGTACAGGCCCGGCTTCGACCGGGCATGACGACGGACGACGCGATCGCCGCGGTCTTCGCAGCGTATGCCGCCGAGCGGGGGAAGGCCCGCTGGGGCGACAAGACGCCGCTCTACATGCAGCACCTCGACCTGCTCGAGCGGCTCTTCCCCGATGCGCGGTTCGTCCACCTGATCCGCGACGGGCGCGATGCCGCGCTCTCGTTCCTCTCGGTGCCGGCGGGGCTGATGACCGAAGGCTGGGGGCATCCGCAGGACGCGGCGGGCTTCGCGTGCCAGTGGGCGACCGAGGTCGCCTCCGCGCGTGAGCTCGGCGCGCGGGTCGGCGGACAGCGGTACCGCGAGCTCCGCTACGAGGCCCTCGTCGCCGACCCGGAGGGCGAGCTGCGCACGGTCTGCGCGTTCGCAGGGCTCGAGTACGACCCCGCGATGCTCGACTACGTCGGGCAGACGGACTCGGCTCGCAAGGCCCACCAGCAGCGGCTGAACGAGCCGCCGCGCCAGAACGTGCGCGAGTGGCGGACGGAGATGAGCGAGAGCGACCGTCACGCGTTCGAGGAGGTCGCCGGCGCGCTCCTCGCGGAGCTCGGCTACGAGGTCGAGATACGCGGGACGGCGCGCGGCAAGCTGGCCGCGTATCGGCTGCGGACCGGCGCGTGGCGCGGCGTCGGCGTGCTCGTCCAGCGCTCGCCGCTCTGGTCGCGGCGCCACCCGCCGTTGGAGTGATTCACGGCCGGTGGTGGCAGACGGCCTCGACGTTCGTCCCGGCCGGGTCGAGCACGAACGCGGCGTAGTACCCCGCGTGGTACTCGGGACGCTCGCCGGGCGGGCCGTTGTCGCGGTAGCCGGCTCCGACGGCCGTTCGGTGGAACTCGTCGACCGTCGCTTCGTCGGCCGCAGGGAAGGCCAGGTGGAGGTTCTCGGTCGGCGTCCCCTCGACGAGCGTGAACCACCGGTCGTTCCCCTCGACATGGACCCGGCCGACCCGTCCTTCGCGCACGCGGTGCCCGAGAACCGGCGCGACGGTCT
>CAVOSU010000026.1:0-26400 GCA_963698935.1 uncultured Actinomycetes bacterium | reverse complement strand
CTTTTCTGCAAGCCCTCTGACGGACTCGAACCGTCGACCCCCTCCTTACCATGGAGGTGCTCTACCAACTGAGCTAAGAGGGCTGGAGCCGCGAGTGTAGCGCCGGCTCCGTTGCGGCTCGCGCGACCTCCGCGGCGTCCACCGGCGCACCTTGTCGCATTCGGCACGGGGGAGTACCTTCGGAAGACGCGGGGGAGAGTGCAACGGAAGGGAGCGACGGATGGGCGAGGCTCGACACGTAGCCGAGGAGTTCGTCGAGGCTTTCAACGCGCACGACGAGGCGCGGCTGCACAGTCTCGATCGGGAGGACGTCGTGTTCGAGGGGCCTGGCAACGTCAAGCTCACCGGCACCGACGCCACGACCGACTACGCGATGGCGTGGATCCGGGCGTTTCCGGATGCGCGCATGACGGTGCACAACACCGTCGCCGCCGAAGGCTGGGCGGTGCAGGAGTTCACCTTCGAGGGGACGCACGAGGACACGCTCAGCGGTCCCGGCGGCGAGATCCCGGCCACGCACCGGCACCTCAGCGGCCGTGGCGTCCAGGTCATGAAGGTGGAGGGCGGCAAGATCGCCGACGTGCATCTCTACTTCGATCAGGTCGACGTGCTGACCCAGCTGGGCGTGATGCCTGCAGAAGTCGGCGCGACTGCCTGAGGTGGGGGTGCGGGTGGGGCGGCGCGGCCGCCGCCGTCACCGCTCGGTCGGTGAGCCGTCGTCGAGGCCGGAGGCCGGCTGCGGCCGCGACAGCGGAGGCCTCAGGGATATGCCCCCGCCGTAGGAGGGGGATCCGAGAGGGGAATCCGCTCCCGCGGATTCCGCCTTGCGGGACCAATGCAGGGGAGAGGATTCGAACCTCTGAAGGCTGAGCCAGCGGGTTTACAGCCCGCCCCCTTTGGCCACTCGGGAACCCCTGCGGGGAAGGCGGATTGTAGCCGGGCATCGCGCCTACACTCGGCGATGTGAAGGTCGACGTCCTCGTCGTCGGAGCCGGTCCGGCCGGGTCTTCCACCGCGATCCACCTCGCCCGCGCGGGCGCCCGCGTGCTTCTCGTTGACAAGGCGCGGTTCCCGCGTGACAAGCCCTGCGGAGGCGGGCTCACCGGGCGCGCGCTGAAGCGGATACCGGTCGATCCGTCGCCCGTCGTCGAGCGCGACGTCGACCGCTTCGAGCTGCGACTCCGCTACGGCGCGAGCTTCGCGCGGAGCCACTCGGAGCCGCTGATCCGCATGACGCAGCGCCGCCGCCTCGACATGTTCCTTGCCGAGCACGCAGCCGAAGCGGGCGCGGAGCTCAGGGACGGGACGAGGGTCGAGGTGACCGAGGTCGCCGAGGACGGCGTCTCGGCCCGCGTCGGCGACGAGGTCGTGCGCGCGGACGTGCTGGTCGGTGCCGACGGGGCGAACGGCGTCGTGGCGCGCGCCGCCGAGGTCGGAGCAGAGATCGTCCGTGGCGTCGCGCTCGAGGGCAACGTGTCCGCTCGACGCCCTGGCTGGTGACTACGAGCGCACGGCGGTGATCGAGCTCGTGGTCGTGCCCGGCGGCTACGGCTGGGTCTTCCCGAAGGGCGACCACGCGAACCTCGGCGTGGGTGGGTGGGGGAGCGAAGGGCCGCGACTCCGCGACCATCTCGGTCGGCTGGCGCACGAGCATGGCGTCTCCCTCGACGACCTCACGGACGTGCGCGGGCACCGGCTCCCGATGCGGCAGCTGGGGACCCGGGCCGGGAAGGGGCGGGTCCTGCTTGTCGGCGATGCCGCCGGCCTCGTCGACCCGCTGTCGGGGGACGGAATGTATGAGGCGTTCGTCTCCGCGCGGCTTGCGGCCGACGCGGTGCTGACGGACGACCTCGAGGGCTACACGGCGGCGCTTGGGGCCGTCCTCGACCGTCACGCCGCAGCGTCGTGGACCACGAAGCGCGCCTTCGATCGCTACCCACGGACCGTGTTCGCGGCGACGCGGGCGCCGGGCGTGTTCAACGTCGTGGCCCGCCTGCTCTGTGGTGAGGTCGCGCACCCAGGGGAGGCGCGAGGCATCGCGCGCGGCCCGCTCAAGCTGATCGCGCGGCTCGGCGGCTGAGTCACTCGTCCGCGAGGGCCTCCGCGAGGAGCGCGGTGGCGTAGGACTGCCAGGCGACGTCGTCGTCCGAGAGCAGCAGCCCCAGCGACTCGCGGGCGCCACGCAGGCCGGCCACGTCGCTGCGGAGTGATTCGAGCCCCGCGCGCAGCTGCGCGCGGCGTTCCGGCGCGTCGAGGTCCTCCGCGAGCGCGGTCGCGGCCCGGCCGAACGGTTCGAGCGGCCGGTGCGGGTCGCCGCCCGCGGCGAGCAGCAGCTCGGCGCGGCGGACAGCCGCGTTGAGCTCGTCCTCGTCGATTGCGACGCCGCGACCTGCGAAGAAGCAGAGCATCGTCCACTGCTCGCTCGGTTCGGAGCGCTCGAGCGAGCGCACCCAGTCGCGGATGGTCTCCCGCGTCACGCGGCCAGCGTAACGAGCCTCTCCCTGCACGGCGCGCGAATGTTCGGGTTTGGTTCACATCTGGCAGGGCCGTTCAAGCGGGCGTCGAACTCGTCCGATACGGAGACCGATGGGTCGCCCGCGCCTCACCCTGCTTTGCGGCGTCATCCTTGCGGCAACGGCGTTCGCAACGCCGGCCTTCGCGATCGACCCTGCTGACCCGCTCGCGAGCGAGACGACGACGCTTGCGCCGGTCCCCGTCGTCGTTCGCAGCGGACCGAGCTGGGTTGCTCCGCAGATCGCGAGCGTTGTCTCGGCCGGGCTGATGGGCCCCGACGTCCCGTCGTTCCGGCCCGACGACCCGCTGACGCGCGGCGAGCTCCACGAGGCGATCGTCGCCCTCGGCAAGCCGCACCGGGCGCCCACCGACCCGAACCGCATCGTCACGATGCGCGAGCTCGATGCGCAGCTCGTCGCCGCCGCCGGCCTGCTCCCGTCCGCGAGGCAGATCCGGCTCGCCGCCCAGGCCGGCGGGCTCGAGCCGACGGACATGCTCGGCACGGAGACCGTCGCCCGCCTTCTCGGGCTCCGCGTCAACCATCCCGTCGGTCAGGAAGACCTCGAGCGCTCGCCGAAGCAGCCCGCCTCGCGCGCCGAGGCGGCGTACTCGCTCGCGAAGCTCAGCCTCCTCGACCCGAGCCGCATCGATGCTGTGCGCCAGGTCGTGGCGACCTTCTCCGTCCCGATGTTGACCGAGTGGCAGCGCCTCGTGCTGACGAGGGCGCTCCGCTTCGTCGGCTATCCCTACGTGTTCGCCGGAACGTCCGAGAAGCCGCAGACGATCTGGAGCGCGAGCGCTCCCGGCAATCAGCTCGCCGTGCCCGGCGGCTTCGACTGCTCAGGGCTCGTGTGGCGGGTGTTCAAGCTGCAGCCGTACGACGGCGCACCCTCCCTCGCCGACGTCCTCAAGGGCCGGACGACGTACGCGATGAGCGGCGAGGTGAGGAAGGCGCAACGGATCGCGACGGGGCTCGTCCAGCCGGCGGACGTCCTTTTCTTCGGGACGCACGGGACGCAGTCGAAGCCCTCGGAGATCGGGCACTCGGGGATCTACGTCGGGAACGGCTGGTTCGTCCACTCCTCGAGCGGCGGCGTCACGCTGCAGCCGCTCCAGGGCTGGTACGCCGACGAGCTCGCATGGGCTCGTCGGCCGCTCGCCGAGGCAGGCCTCACCGCGTAGCGCGCGTCCGTGGTCGATTCGCTCGGCGGGGTAGGCTCCGGCCGTGCGCTGGAAGAAGGTCCAGGGTCAGGGGGACATGGAGGATCGCCGCGGCCAGTCGGGAGGAGTCGGCGGCGGCGGGCTGCCGTTTCCGATCCCGATGGGTAAGGCAGGAGGCGGGATCGGCGGGCTGATCGTGATCGTCGTGCTCGCGCTCTTGTTCGGCGGGAACGTCGTCGGTGGCGGCGACTCGAGCGGCCCGCTCAACCCGGGCGGTGTCGATGAGACCGTGCCCCAGGCGCCTTCGGGCTCGCAGCCCGGCTCGGGCGGGACGGTCAAGAACAACGCGTTCGAGTTCGCGAAGTTCGTCTCGAAGGACGTCCAGGACATGTGGACGCAGGTCTTTCAGCAGGCGGGTAAGTCGTACACGCGCGCACCCGTCGTCACGTTCACGTCCGGCACCGTTACCGGCTGCGGGCCGGCCTCGTCCCAGACCGGGCCGTTCTACTGCCCGGCCGACCACAAGGTGTATCTCGACCTCTCGTTCTTCCAGGAGCTCTCGCGGCGCTTCGGCGCCCCGGGCGACTTCGCCGCCGCGTACGTGATCGCTCACGAGATCGGACACCACGTCCAGAGCGAGCTCGGGGTCGAGGAGCAGGTGCGGCGCAAGCAGCAGGAGGATCCGGGCAACGCGAACGTGTACTCCGTCCAGCTCGAGCTGCAGGCCGACTGCTTCGCCGGGGTTTGGGCGCGGTCGACCTACGACCGCGGCCTGCTCGACCCCGGTGACACCGAGGAGGGCCTGCAGGCGGCCGCGGCGGTCGGCGACGACCGGCTGGGCGCGCGGAGCCGCGAGCAGTGGACGCATGGCTCCTCGGAGCTCCGCGTGAAGTGGTTCCGCACGGGGTTCGACTCGGGCAAGGCAAGCGCCTGCGACACGAGCGACGTCCAGCTCTAGCGGCTTCGGGGCCGTCTTCGCCGCAAGGACGCAGAACGGTGTCAGACACCGTTTTCTGTCAAGGGCAAACCTTTGCCAACATCGTGCCAATCGCTCCACAGGGCGCGATTCCGTGCCCTCGATCGGGCCGCTCTCCGCGCGAGCCGTTCGACGTGGATCACGCAGCTATGTCTGAAACGGACGACTTGACAAGAAACGGTGTCTGACACCGCATGCGACCACCGCCCCGTACCGGGCGGGAGAGCGCCGCTCCGCGATACCCTCGGAACAACACTTTCGAGGAGGATTGACGATGACGGAGCTTGCCGAGGCACCGACGGTCGGGCGCGATGGGACGATCACGAGGATTCCCCACTGGATCGACGGCGCGCGCGTCGACGGGACGTCGGGCCGCAGTGGCCCGGTCTTCAACCCCGCGGTCGGCGTCCAGACGGGCGCTGTCGACCTCGCCTCGGTCGAGGAGGTCGACGCCGCGGTCAAGAGTGCCAATCGGGCGCTCCCGGCATGGCGCACGATGTCGCTCGCGAAGAAGGCCGAGCTCTTCTTCGCGATCCGTGAGGTCTTCCACACGCACCGCGAGGACCTCGCGAAGCTCCTCACTGCGGAGCACGGCAAGGTCCTGACGGACGCGATGGGTGAGGTGGCGCGCGGGCTCGAGGTGATCGAGTTCGCCTGCGGCATCCCGACGCTGCTCAAGGGCGAGTTCTCCGAGCAGGCTTCGACCGGCATCGATGTCTACTCGATTCGCCAGCCGGTCGGAGTCGTCGCCGGCATCACGCCGTTCAATTTCCCTGCGATGGTTCCGATGTGGATGTGGGCGCCCGCGATCGCGTGCGGCAACTGCTTCGTGCTGAAGCCGTCGGAGAAGGACCCCTCGGCCTCGTTGCTCACGGCAGAGCTCCTCAAGGAGGCCGGCCTCCCCGACGGCGTCTTCAACGTCGTCCACGGCGACAAGGTCGCGGTCGACGCGATCCTCGAGCACCCCGAGATCGGAGCCGTGTCGTTCGTCGGCTCGACGCCGATCGCGCGGTACATCTACGAGACGGGGACGAAGCACGGCAAGCGCGTGCAGGCCCTCGGCGGGGCAAAGAACCACATGATCGTCCTGCCCGACGCCGACGTCGACATGGCTGCGGACGCCGCCGTCTCTGCCGGCTACGGCTCGGCGGGCGAGCGCTGCATGGCGGTCTCGGTGCTCGTCGCGGTCGGCGACGTCGCCGATCCGCTCGTCGATGCGATCAAGGAGAGACTCCCCAACGTCAAGGTCGGCGACGGGATGCAGACCGACTCCGAGATGGGCCCGCTCGTCACGCGGGAGCACCGGGACAAGGTCGCCTCGTACATCGAGAGCGGGGCAGGGCAGGGCGCGACGATCGTGGCCGATGGGCGCGATTCCGCGCCCGACGGGGACGGCTTCTTCCTCGGCGTCTCGCTGCTCGACAACGTCACGACGGAGATGGACGCATACAAGGACGAGATCTTCGGGCCCGTTCTCTCGGTCGTTCGTGCGAAGACCTACGACGAGGCCCTCTCGCTCGTCAACGACAACCCGTACGGGAACGGCGTCGCGCTGTTCACAAGGGACGGCGGCGCCGCGCGGCAGTTCCAGTTCGACGTCGACGCCGGGATGGTCGGGATCAACGTCCCGGTCCCCGTGCCCGTGGCGTACTACTCCTTCGGCGGCTGGAAAGCGTCGCTCTTCGGGGACTCGCATGTGTACGGCCCGGAGTCGATCCACTTCTACACGCGCGGGAAGGTCGTCACGTCGCGGTGGCCGGATCCGGCCACCAGCACGGTCGATCTCGGGTTCCCGCAGACCCGCTGAGAGCGAAACGGCACCCGTCTTGCCCTTTTGCCACGAATAGGTGCAGAATCAGCGAGGGACGGTCGGGGCGGATCTGCGGCGCCGCCCCGATCGCTCTCCACCTCCGCTGATCGGCATCGCGTCTCAATGGCGCGCCCGCGGGAATACGGCGTCTGATCCAGCCGTTAATTGTCCTAGCAACTATTGCTAAGACAACTATTAGGAGGGATCGAGATGAGCACTACCGCTGATCGCACGATCGCCGTGACGGGCGCATGGCAGAGCGACCCGACCCACTCGACGATCGGGTTCCGCGTCCTCTACATGGGCGTCGCGCCGTTCGAAGGCGCATTCCGCCAGTTCGACGCGACCCTCGACGAGACGGGGCTGCGCGGCACCGCGCAGGCCACGAGCATCGACGTGGACAACGAGCAGCTCTCCGAGCACCTCGCGTCGCCCGACTTCTTCGACACCGCCAACCACCCCGAGCTTCGCTTCGAGGGTGGGCCGCTGACCGTCGACGCCGAGGGCGCGGTCGAGGTCGAGGGCAACCTCGTCGTGAGGGGCAACAGCGCCCCCGTGACCCTCACGGGCACGCTGACCCAGCCGGTGACCGATCCCTACGGCAACACCAAGCGCGGCCTGACGCTCCATGGCACGGTCGACCGCACGCAGCTTGGCCTCAACTGGAACGCTCCGCTCCCCGAGGGCGGGTCGATGCTCGCCGACGACGTCGAGCTCTCCGCCTCGTTCCTCTTCGTGCCCGCCGGGGAGCGGTAACGGTGCGGATCCTCGGAATCTCCGGCAGCCTGCGCGCCGGATCGCACAACACGCAGCTCCTGCGCCTCGCCGCGGAGGAGCTGCCCGAGGGCGTCGAGCTCGAGCTCTACGAGGACCTCGCCTCGATCCCGCCCTTCGACCACGATCTGGTCGACCTTGCGCCGGACGAGGTGGAGCGCCTGAAGGAGGCCATCGGCGCATCGGACGCGCTCCTCGTCGCGACCCCCGAGTTCAACGGCTCGATCCCGGGCCAGCTGAAGAACGCCGTGGACTGGGTCTCCCGACCGCTCGCCGACAACCCGGCGCGCGCGAAGCCTGTCGCAGTGATCGGCGCGAGCACCAGCTCGTTCGGCGGGATCTGGGCCCAGCGCGAGCTGAAGAAGGTGCTCGGGATCCTCGGCGCGAAGGTGCTCGACGTCGAGCTCCCGGTCGCCAAGGCCGACCAGCGGCTCGACGACCCGGATCTCGATCTCCGCACGGAGCTCGCCGGGGTCGTCGACGCGCTCGTCGCCGCCGTCGGAGGCGAGGGCTCGGTCTCGGCGTCCTCGGCCGCCGCCGCGATGGCAACGTAGGGTCACCGGCACCGCCCAGGTCTTCCGCTGTGCGAGACTCGGCCGATGCTCGTGACGATGCTCCTCGCCGACTTCGCTCAGGTGAGCGACGGCAAGCTCACCGTGGTCGGCGGCGGCTGGTCGCTGACGGGGCCGGAGCCCGTGCCGTTCGGCATCGCGATCCTGATCCGTGTGCCCTGGGATCAGGCTAACCAGCGCCACCTCATGCGGCTCGAGCTCCTCGACGCCGACGGCCAACCCGTCGAGATGGAGACGGAGGACGGCCAGCAGCAGGTCGTGTTCTTCGACGACGTCCCCTTCGAGGTCGGCCGCCCGGCCGGCCTCAAGCCGGGCACGCCTCTGGACTTCCCCGTCGCGATCAATTCGGGGCCGCTGCCGCTCGAGCCCGGCCGCTACGAATGGCGGCTCACGATCGACAGCAAGGCCGACGACGACTGGCGACTGCCATTCTCGGTGCGCCTCGAGGAAGACGAGGTCTGAGGCCCGCGCCGGACGGTGCCGACGAGGCCTCCTGCGGAGACGACGGCCCAGACGAACTCCAGGACGAAGAATCCCCGCTGGGCGCCGAGCCATGCGTCGACGGCGAGCACCGCCGACCCGACGAGGTTGACCGACAGGTAGACGCGGGACCGCGGGTCGAGGGTGCCGCGCTGGCCGAGAACGAAGCCGGCGAGGACCAGCAGGGCGCCCGAGAGCTGGATGAGCTGATGCACGAGAACCTCCGAATCGAGTGACGTCTCTCGCGCCGTCGTCGTGACCGGGTACGGCGCACCTCGTCCGGGGCTCTGTCGCCACTGCCAGGATACCTTCGATGACCAGGCTCGTGACCGCCGCGCTCGTCGTCCTCGCCCTCGCGGCAGGGGCTGCGTCGACGGGCTCTTCGACGGCGGCAACGTCGCTAGAGACGCTCGTCGGTGCGCGCTTGGTCGTCGGCATGCAGGGAACGACGCCGAGCCCGGCGCTCCTCGACCGCATCCGTCGGGGACGCGTCGGCGGCGTGATCCTCATGGGTGCGAACGTCCGCAGCGCGCCACAGGTGCGGGCGCTGACCGCGCTTCTCCTTGCGGCGGCCGACGAGGGCGGGAGGAAGCTCCTGATCATGACCGACCAGGAGGGAGGGCTCGTACGACGCTTCCACTGGGCCCCTCCGGCGGTCTCGGCGGAAGTCATGGGGACGCGGACCGAAGGTGCGATTCGCCGCACCGGGCGCGCGACGGCCACGTCACTCCAGCGCCTCGGCGTAGACGTCGACCTCGCCCCGGTCGCGGACGTCCCCGGCGTCCCCGGCTCGTTCATCGCCGCGACCGATCGCGGGTTCTCGACGAATCCCACCCGAGCGGCCAAGGGCGTGACGGCTTTTGCCGCGGGGCTGCTCGACGGCGGAGTCGCGCCGACGCTCAAGCACTTTCCCGGACTCGGGCTGGCGACGACGTCGACCGACGACGCAGCGGTACGCATCACGGCGTCCGGGGAGGCGCTCGAGCCTGGCTTCGTCCCCTACCGGCGCGCGATCGCCGCCGGCGTGGTTCCGCTCGTGATGGTCTCGAACGCGGCGTACGCCGCCTACGGCGGGCAGGTCGCGGCGTGGTCGCCTCGGGTTCTCTCCACCCTTGCCGGCCTCGGCTTCACGGGCGTGACGATCACCGACGCGCTCGAGCCGTTGGCGACGACGCACCATGTCACGCTCGGACAGGCGGCGCTCCGGGCCGCCCGCGCCGGGGTCGACCTGCTCCTCTTCGTCGGCTCCGAGCGCTCGACCGACGCGGTCTACGACCAGCTGCTCGCCGCCGCCCGCGCCGGGCGCCTCCCCCGTCCTGCGCTCGAGCAGAGCGTGGCGCGCATCGACGCGCTCGCCGCCACCTACGCGGGCTAGATTCGGCCGATGCGCACGCGTCGGATCGGGGCGGCCGTCCTCTACGGGCGCAGCGCCGTCAGGATCGCACGCCGCGGACGGGGCCGCGGGAAGGAGGAGCGGCTCGTCTTCGTCGTCGGCTCGCCGCGCTCAGGGACGACGATCACCGCGAGCCTGCTCGGCTCGCTGCCGGGCTTCGTCGACCTCGACGAGGTGCAGCCCTGGAAGGCGGCCATGCCCGAGCTGATCGATCGGCCGGAGGAGGAGACGGCACGCCGGCTGCGGACGATCCTGGAGCGTGTCCGCCGGCTCGCGCTCGCGCAGGGGCTCCGCGGCGTCGAGCAGACGCCCGAGACGAGCTTCGTGCTCGGCGCGGCGCTCTGCGCATACCCCGAGGCGGTTGCGGTCCACGTGATCCGAGACGGCCGTGACGTCACGACGTCGCTGCTCGAGCGGGGTTGGCTCAACGCGTCGCGGACCGGTGCCGACGACGCACGGCTGGCGTACGGCTCGCACCCGCGCTTCTGGGTCGAGCGGGAGCGGTGGGCCGAGTTCTCGCAGGTGTCGGACGCGACGCGCGCGGCCTGGGCCTGGCGCCGCTACGTGACCGCGGCCGGTGCCGTGCCCGAGCGAACAATCGAGCTGCGCTACGAGCAGCTCGCCGCCGACCCGGTGGCGGCAGCAGCTCCGGTCGCCGACGCGCTCGGCGTCGAGCCGGAGCTTGTCGCGGAGCGGTTAGGGCGGGTTCACGACCGCTCGGCGGGTCGCTGGCGCCGCGATCTGACGGCCGACCAGCTGGCGGACGTCGAGCGAGAAGCGGGCGAGACGCTCGTCTCGCTGGGCTACCCGCTCGCCTAGCTCGTCGCGGCCGCCGGGTCGGCGACGACGCCGATCCGCTCGAGCTCGGCGACCACGAGGGCGACGGACTCCTCTGGCGTGAATGCGACCGTGTCTGCCACGACCTCGGCGTCCTCGGGATCCTCGTACGGGTCGTCGACACCGGTGAAGTGCTGGATCTCGCCGGCGAGCGCCTTTGCGTAGAGGCCCTTGACATCCCGGCGGGCGCATTCCTCGAGCGGGGCTTTGACCCAGACCTCCACGAACGGGCCTTGCTCCTCGACGAGCGCCCGGACGCGCTTTCGCGTCGCGTCGTAGGGCGAGATCGCCGCGACCACGACCGCGGCGCCGTGCCGCGTCAGCCGTGAGGCGACCCAGCCGATCCGCTCGATGTTCGTGTCGCGGTCCTCGTGCGAGAAGCCAAGGCCTTTGGAGAGATGCGTCCGTACGACGTCGCCGTCGAGCAACTCGACGTGGGCGCCGCGCCGCTCGAGCTCCGCTGCGACGGCGTGCCCGATCGTCGTCTTGCCGGCGCCCGAGAGCCCGGTCAGCCAGACGGTGAAGCCCGTATTCGTCTCCGACGCCACGGCCGTGATTGGTACCAGAGGTGGTGTTGCGTCAGAGCGACATGCGCTGCGCTAGCCGGTCGCCGAGGGGTGCAGGAGCGGGAGCGCGGAGCCCGAGCCGTCGCGCAGGTGCTCGACGAGCGACGGAGGTGTGATCGCCCTCACCGTCCCACGCCTTGGTCGCCGGACACGCGACGTGTAGCCGCGGGGCGTCCAGCGGAGGAGGGAGGATCCGCGCACGGCGTACGGCTCGCCTTCCTGGAGCACGAACGCGCCGTCCGGCAACGAGGCGAGCGCGACGTGGTGGAAGCGGCGGCTCCGCGTCTCGAGGTCGAAGCGCTCGGCATGGAGCCGCAGGTCGATCGCGTCGGCCGTTCGCTCAGCTGGGTGCCGCTTCGTCCAGCGCTCGAGGAAGCGCACGTAGTCCTCGCGGCGGCACTCCGCGCACGGACGATGCCCGGCTGCCAGCGCCGTCGCCTCGTCGAGGAAGAACAGCTCGGTGTACCGACCGGGCTGCAGCAGCGGCGACCGGCGGCGTC
The DNA here is from genome assembly GCA_963698935.1 of uncultured Actinomycetes bacterium. GTDB lineage: Bacteria > Actinomycetota > Thermoleophilia > Gaiellales > Gaiellaceae > Gaiella. The sequence goes on along the minus strand of CAVOSU010000026.1, from coordinate 14,817 downwards.
CCTTGAAGTCGAGACGACAGGCGATCCATCGCCGTCACCTGGAACGGCCGCACGATCCTGCCGGCCGCGTCGTGGAGACAGCCGCGGTTGCCGTAGACCAGCCCACGTGTCGGGTCGGCGACGAGCTCTCCCATCGGCGTGACGCGGTTCCGGCGCGGCATTCCACCGGAGCCAACCGCACGACCGGGCCGCACGTGAGGCGAAGCGCTGGTCGTAACCGGACCGCAACAAGCGGCGGCTAAGGTGAGGTCATCGACTGGACGGTCTTCCATGCGGTGAACGCCGCCGTCGCGACGCGCGACTGGCTCGAGGACCCGGTCGGTGCGCTCGCCGACGCGGCCGTGCCCCTCTACGCACTCGCGACGGTTGGCCTGTGGCTCCTCGCCCGACCGTACGGGAACCCACGCTGGAAGCTCGCGGCGTCGTCCGGGTTGATCGCCGCCGCGGTCGCGCTCTTGGCGAACCAGGTGATCGCGCATCTCTGGGCGCGCCCCCGCCCGTTCACCGAGCATCCCGCGCTCACCCACGTCCTCGGCGCGCGGACGACCGACCCCTCGTTCCCGAGCGACCACGCGGCCGCCGCGTTCGCGATCGCCTTCGCGGTGCTCGCGTTCTCCCGTCGCGCGGGGATCGGGTTCCTCGGAGTCGCGGCGTTGATCGCAGTCTCGCGCGTCGCGCTCGGCATGCACTATCCGAGCGACGTGCTCGCCGGAGCGCTGGTCGGGTTCGGGGCGGCGACGCTCGTGACGACGCTCGGCCGCCCATGGGTCGTCCGGCTCGTCGTGCTCGTCAGCCGCGTGACGGATCCGCTGCTGCGCCCCGTGTGGGCATGGTGCCGCCGGCTCCTCCCTGCGCCGCGTCTCTAGAGGTCGGCCGCCCACGTTGCACGGCGCGCGGGGTAGCGTCGACATGCGTACGTGCACACGACGGAGAGAGGAAGGCTCATGGGACGAGAGCTCGTCAACCCGGAGGGGATGCATCCGGCCCCGGGCTTCAGCCATATCGCGGTCGCGACCGGTTCGAAGGTTGTCTACTTCGCGGGCCAGGTCGCGCTCGACAAGGACTTCAACCTCGTCGGCGGCGACGATCTTCGCGCCCAGACGGTCGCGGCGATGCAAAACGTCGAGACGGCGATCGGCGCCGTCGGAGTGACGTGGGACGACATCGTCCGCCGGACGATCTACACGACGAGGCCCACCGAGTACGAGGCGATCACCAGCGCGATCGACCAGGTGACGGGGGGCGCCGGACATCCCGCCCAGACGATCCTCGGTGTCGTCGGGCTCGCCGTGCCGGGTCTGCTGATCGAGATCGAGTGCACCGCGTCGGTGTGACGCCGCGAGGCCCGGAGCGTCAGGCGGGCGGTGTGGGCGAGAACGGAAGCAGCTCGTCCGCACCCGCCCGCACGACCCCGACGTGGGACTCGGGCGCCTCCTGCCAGGCGCCCGGAAGGTCACCCAGCGGCTCGGAGACGATCGCCCGAGTCTCGTCGGACAGCGACGCCAGCTCGGCGCTGTCGGGGTAGAGCGCTTTCAGCGCGTCCATCCTCGTGCTGAACCAGAGCGACCGCGAGTCGCCCTCGCTCGAGTAGCGGAATGCCCAGATGGAGGCTCCGTCCGTCGTCGCGATCGTCATCTGCACCGGATTCTCGACGTCGTGGCGCCGACCGGTCTCCTCGACGAAGCCGACCATCCGCTCGACTGCCGCGATGGGGTCGTCACGGAGCCCGAACGTGAGCGCGAGGTAGAACATGGTCTCCGAGTCCGTGGTGCCCTCGATCGAGGGGTAGTACTCGTCGTCGACTGCGAGCACGAGCTCCCGCTTGATGCGCGCGAACTCGCGGATCAGCCCGTTGTGCATCCAGAGCCACCGCCCGTAGCGGAACGGATGGGTGTTCGTCTCCTGGATCGCGGTTCCCGTGGATGCGCGGATGTGGGCGAAGAAGAGTGGCGAGGAGACTCCGGCGGCGAGCTCCCGCAGGTTCCGGTCGTTCCAGGCGGGATGGGTGCTGCGGTACAGCCGTGGCATGCCCGTGTCGTCGTACCAGCCGACGCCCAACCCGTCCCCGTTCGTCGTCGTCGCGCCCAGGCGGGAATGGAGGCTCTGGTCGATCAGCGACCGCTCGCGGTTCACGAGCAGCTCCTCCAGCCGGATCGGCGAGCCGGAGTATGCGAGCCAGCGGCACATCAGGCGATCACGACGTCGATTCTCCCGCATCGGCGCCGTCCGCGCGAGTCGGTTGGATCGCCGCATAGCGCCGTGGGAGGATCACCGACGCAATCATCAGGCCGTAGGCGATCGACATCGCCGTGACGAACGTGTCGAAGCCGGCTGTGATCCCGCTGACGGTCTGGTTCGCCAACAGCTGCAGAGCACTGGTGAAGCCGGCGCTCCCGGGCACCAGCATGAGCACGCCGGGGACGATGAACACCAGGGACGAGCGGCGGAGCACGGAGCCGGTGACGCCGCCGACAACGCCGACGGCGAGCGCCGCAACGAACGCCGAGGCCTCCTTCCCGAAGACCACCGCACCCACCTCGTTCGCGCCGAGGGCCACCACCGTCGCGGCGCACATCACGGTCGCGTCGCGGAATCCCGCCCTCAGCGTTACGGTGAACGCGATCCCCGCGGCGACCGCGGCGAGGAGATGGACGCTCGAGAACGCCGTGTCGGGCGTGTTCGCGCCGACGCTCCCGAACCAGCCGACGGCGATCGAGCGGCCCACGCCGACGCCGAACACGAGGCCGAGGAGCTGCACGAGCGCGCTCGCAGTGTTCGCGACGCCCGACTGCAGATGCTCGGTCGAGAGCTCGCGCATTCCGATCGTCAGGGTCATGCCCGGGAGGAACGTCACGAGGGCGGCGAGGGTCACGACGTCGGGTGACGCCTCGAGGCCCAGCTGGGCGAGGGAGACGGCGCAGAAGCTCGCCGCAACCGCGGCGAGGGGTGCGACGACGGGCTCCGTGCGCGCCGCTCGCCGCGCCGGCAGCGCGATCGCACCGACGACGAGCCCGACGATCGCGCCGGCGCCCGCCTCGCGCCAGCCGCCGCCCAGCACGGGAGTCAGCGCGGCTCCGGCGAGCGCGTACGCCGCGAGCAGGATCGGCCACGGGCGCTCCAACGGGTGGTCACGGATCTCGGAGAGGCGCGTGAGGGCCTCGTCGGTCTCCACTGCGCCGTCGAGGACGTCCTGGACGAGCCCGTCGAGACGAGCGATCGCATCGAGGTCGACGACCGCGGGTCTGACCCGCAGCGTGTAGCTCCGCTGATGGGGAACGGGCCCTACAGAGACCTCGACGACCGTCGGCGTGGCGGAGATCTCGGCCCCGGCCAGGCCCAGCGAGCTCGCGAGCGCCAGGACGCGCTCCTCGTGGTCGGCAGTCGGATACCCCGCGTCGTGTCCGGTACGCGCGAACCGGAGGAGGAGCTCTGTCTCCGCGCCGCCCGGGCGCCCTCCGACGTCCTCCGCGTCGTCCTCCCGCACTAGACCGGGCTAGACGGTGCGACCGGCGTCTCGTCGGCGGAGGCCAGCGGCCCGCGTGCGTGCTTCCAAACCGCGTCGAGGACGATCGCCAGGAGTCCGATCACGATGATCGCGGTAAACGTTTCCGGCGCGTTACGGAACGTGTCGACCACGAAGAAGCCGAGCACGACCAGCGTAACGCCGATTCCGACCATGATCAGCCACGCCTTCGCGCCCGTTTCTCCACGCAACCGGTAGCCGGCTGCTCCGACTAGGACGAAGATCATCAGCGAGCAGGCGCTGCCGACAGATGCGATCGCCGACAGATCGACCGTGTTCGCGACGACGAGCACGACGGCGGCGCTGATCAGCACGCCGCTCTTCGCGCCGATCCGCGATCCGCGTCCGAAGAACGGAGGGAACTGGCCGACGTGGGCAAGCATCCCCGTGAGGCCCGCCGATGCGTACAACGTTGCGACGACGGACCCGGCCATGCCGACCATGGCGGCGATGGCGATCATCGTGAATCCGGCATCGCCGAGCGCGGGCCTCCCGGCCTCGGCGATTGCTGTGGGGCCGTACTGCACGACCTCGTCGACGGTCAACGTGCCGAACACGCTGATCGCGACCAGCACGTACACGATCGTCGTGACCCCGAGTGCACGATTCATCGCCTTGGGCAAGTCCCTGGCGGGATCGCGCATGTCTCCGGCAGCGAAGGTGATGACGCTGAATCCGAGATACGCGAAGAACGTCAGCGCGACGCTGGCGACGATGTCCGAAACAGGCGGATAGTCGCTGAACGAAAGCTTGTCGAGATCGATGGCCGGGAGCGTGACGGCGACGAACACCGCGAGGATCCCGACCATGACGACCACGATGAGGGTCTGCGCCTTCGCGACCAACTGCGGTCCGACGACGACGACGAGAGCCATCGCGACGACGATGGCCGACGTGAAGACGTTGTCCCACCAGTCGGCGCCGCCGTCGCTCACGAACAGCGACACCGCGTAGTCGCCGAACGAGACGGCGCACATCGAGCAGACGATCAGGACGGCAGACATGTACCCGAGCCAGGCGGCGATTCCGAGCAGCCGCCCGTTTCCGAACCCCTGGAGCAGGTACTCGAAAAGGCCGCCCGACGACGGATACCGGACGCCGAGCTTCACGACGTTGTAGCCGATCAGCACCGACACGATGCCCGCCAGCAGAAACGAGATCCACGTGGCAGCGCCGGCAACCGCCCCCGCCTCACCCAGCAGCGCGAAGATGCCGGCGCCGACCATCGCGCCGATACCGAGCAGGGCAGCGCCGCGAACAGTCATCGGCTACGGGGTCGTCGGCGCGGGCGTCGTGGGCGGGGCCGGCGTGTGGCCGCCGAAGAACAGCCAGACGATGGCGATGCCCGTGAGCGCGGTGACGACCCAGCAGATCTGGAGCGGCAGCTGGAAGGAGTGGTCGACGACCCGTTTGCCGAGGTTCGTCGTGCCGGTCTCGTCCGCCTCGGCGGCGGCGATCTGCGTTCCGTTGGCGGGCAGCAAGAGCACGCCGACGACGGCGGTCCACATGGCGATCATGTAGCCGGCGCCGATCCCGAGCGCGAGGCCGAGCGGGACCATGGTGCGCGTCGCCGCCGATTGGCTCGTCGTCAATCCCGCGACGAGGAAAATCGCGACGGCGATCATGAACGGCCAGTTCTCGGCGAGGCTGCCGAGCGCCTGGACGATCGCGTCCTCGTTGTTCGCGATGAACGTGTCCGCCATCCAGGCGATGCCGAAGAGCGCGATCATCGCGACCATCCCGGAGCGGAAGATCGGGGTGCCCGGGATTTCACCCGCGTTCACGTGGGCGAGCACGAGGATCAGCGCGGCCGCGGTCAGCATGATCATCTGGATCAACGGGGTGACGGACATCGGCTCGACGCCGCCGCCTTCTGCGGCGACCGTCGGCCGGATCCCCTCGACGAAGCCGAACACGCAGATCGTCAGCACGCCGGCCAGGAAGATCGCCACGCTCCGTTTCGCGTACGGCAGGAGGGTGATCTCCTCCGAGGGCGCCGGCGGATGGATCTCGCCGGCTGCCAGCCGGCGCTGGTACTCGGGATCGTCGTCGAGGTCCTTGCCCCGCGTGCTCATCAGGAGCGACATCACGAAGATCCCGGCGAGACTTGCGGGGATCGTGATCAGCAGCACGTCGATGAGGTCGTAGTGGTAGATCTCGACAAGGGGGAGGAGCGTCGCCATCGCCGCGGCGACGGGGCTGGATGTGATCCCGAGCGCGTTGGCCACTGTCGAGCTCGCGAGGGGGCGCTCCGGACGGATCTTGTTCGCGTAAGCGACCTCGTTGATCACGGGGATGATCGAGAAGAACGTGTTGCTCGTCCCGGTCAGGATCGTGAGGAGGTACGACACGTACGGCGCGACGAAGTTCAGGGCCTTGGGCCTCGCGCGGAGCGCCTTGCTGGCGACGACGACCATGTAGTCGACACCGCCCGCCGCCTGCATCGCTGCGGCCGCCGAGACGACGGCGATGATGATCAGCATCGCGCTGAACGGCGGCTCGCCCGGGTCGAGCCCGAAGACGAAGACGAGGATCAGGGTGCCGACGCCGCCCCAGAGCCCGAGCCCGATCCCGCCGGAGCGGACGCCGAGCGCGATGAACCCCACGACGACGAGCCCCTGGACGGCGACCAGGATCCAGTCCATCGTGCTCATCAGACGTCCTCTTCCTTCTTCCGCAGCTCCTGGCAGGTGCTCGAGTCACGCAGCGCAGCCGCGAGCGCGGGGTCGGACGCCGCGACGTCCGCGAACGTCTTCACGCCCGACGGCGAGTGTCGTGCCGAGGGCGCCCGCCGCGGTGGTGAGCTGCTGGATCGCGTCCTCGAGGGTGTCGGCCTCCTCGTCCAGCGAGTCCTGCGCCTGCTCGAGCTCGTCCTTCGACGAGCCCGCCCAGTCGGAAATCTGCTGCGCGGCCTGCTGCCCCTGCGGCGTGTCGGGAGCGCCGGCGTTGTCGATCCCCTCGACGAGCGTGTCGGTCGCCTGGACGGCGACCTCCAGCCCGGCGCGGACGAAGCCCCTGCGGGTCTGCGGCGTCTCCGACTGCGGTTCGTCGACGCCTGCGTCGCCGAACGCCGCAGGCGTGCGGATGTCCTCGATGACCGCCTCGAACTCGCCCCGCCAGACGCCGACCGCGCCGCACACGCTCTGCGCCCACTCGCCGGCCGGGACGGTCTCGTCGCTCTTGTCGCGCCCACCGATCGCCGCAGCGACGACGATCACGGCGATCACTCCCACTCCGGCGAGGATCCAGGCGAGCGGGCCGCGTCGCATGTCTTTCACGTCGTCTCCGCCGAAGACTCGTCGAGGAAGGCCACGAGGAGCTGCCAGAACCGCTCGACCGTGGGGATGCTCACCCGCTCGTCGGGGGAATGGGGGAACTCGATCTGCGGGCCGAAGGAGAGCATGTCGAGCCCGTGCACCTTACTGCCGATGACGGCTGTTTCCAACCCTGCGTGGACGGCGGTGACGATCGGCGCCACGCCGAACTGCCGCTCGTAGACCGTCTTCGCCGCCGCCAGGGCCGGCGAGTCGAGGTTCGGGCGCCAGCCGCCGTAGTTGACCTTGATCTCGAGCTCTCCGCCCGTACGGCGGGCGACGGCGTCGAGGGTCGCGATCACCTCGGGCAGGGCGGAGTCGTTGGACGAGCGGGAAAGGCTGTGCAGGGTGAGCCGATCGCCGTCGGTCAGCGCCTCCCCGAGCGATGTCGACGTCTCGACGAGGTCGTCGAAATCCGGGCTCATCGCGAGCGGGCCGGTCGGCACGAGCGCGACCGCGTCGAGCAGGCGCGCGGTCGCCTCCGTGCTCCACGGATCTGCCGTCGCGTCGGCGGCATCGACGCCGATCGACACGCCCGGGTCCGTCGTCGAGAACGCGTCGCGGATCGTGTCGGCTGCAGCGGCGAGCGCGTTGCGGAACCGATCCTCGTCGACGGCTGCGACGGAGCAGACGGCGACCGCGTCGCGGGGAATCGCGTTCCGGCTCTTGCCGCCCGCGAAGGAGACGAGCCGGAAGGCGACGGTCTCCGATGCCTCTCGCAGGGCGCGTCCGAGCACCTTCACGGCATTCGACCGCCCGAGCGCGATGCCCATGCCCGAGTGACCGCCCTGGCCGCCGCTCACCGTGACGGACAGCGTCACGGCGCCTTCGTCGGCCGGCCCGCGCGGCGCGTCGATGCGAATCCACGTGTCGGTGCTTCCCGCGCAGCCGACCGTCAGCTTGCCGTCCTCCTCGCTGTCGAGGTTGACGAGGATCGAGCCACGGACGAGGCCGGGGTCGAGCGCGTTCGCCCCTTCCAGGCCCACCTCCTCCGCGACGGTCATGAGGAGCTCGAGCGGCCCGTGGGCGATGGACTCGTCCTCGACGAGCGCCATCATCGCGGCGATCGCGACCCCGTCGTCCGCGCCGAGGGTCGTCCCGTCCGCGGTCAGCCACTCACCGTCGCGGACGAGCACGATCCGGCCCTCGGCGGGGTCGTTCGGGCTCGACGGGTCACGCTCGCACACCATGTCGAGGTGCCCCTGGAGCGTGACGGTGGGCGCGCCCTCGCGGCCCTGCGTCGCGGGGACGTGGATCACGAGGTTCCGGCCCTCGTCCTGGCGAAGCTCGAACCCGTGCTGCCCCGCCCACTGACGGACGTGGTCGATCACGGGCTCCTCGTGGCGCGACGGCCGAGCGATGCGCGTCAGCGCCTCGAAGTGCCCCCAGAAGGCGCGGGGCTCGAGCCCGGCCAGGACGGACGTCTCGGTGGCCATGTGAGGCTCCTCGGGTTCCTCGACCGTCAGATGCCGAGGATCTGCTTCTTCTTCGCCTCGAACTCCTCCTCGCTGAGGATCCCCTGGTTCTTCAGCTGCGCGAGCTTCTCGAGCTCGGCGGCGTAGTCGGGCTCGGCGGGTGCGGCAGGCGCGGCCTGTTGCGCAGCCGCCTGCTGCGCCGCCATCTGCTGGTCGTAGGCGGCCTGGTCCTGCGCCGCGTACTTCTGATCCTGGCGGTGCCGCACTGCACCTGCCGTGCCGGCCACGACCGCCGTCGTGGCGGCCGCACGAACGAGACCCGGTCCTCTGCGTCCGAACATTCGACTGTCTCCTCCTAGGCGTTGGCTTGTTCGAGGGCCCACTCACGGGCCGCCTGCACAATCTCGTGCGGGATCCGTTCGAAGGCGACGAGCACGCCGCCAGCGTCCCGCATCGACTGGGTCACACGGCGCGCCCAGACGTTCTCCCACACGATCAGCGCGGCCGAGCTGTCGGGCTCGAGCGCGTCCGCGGTCGACGTGAGGTCGTCCTCGTTGAGCAGGCCGCCGACCTCGATCCCTGCGGAATCGAGGCTTGCCTGCACGTCCGGGTCGAGCTCGGTGAGCTCGAGCGCGACAACATCGCCGTCGGGATTCTTCCCGACGAACGCGATGTCGATGATCCTGATCGTCTCGCTCTCGACGAGGTCGGAGAGCGCGGGGCCGATCTCGCCGCGGAAGCGGTTGCCCGGGAAGGCGATGACCGCGTAGTCGACAGGTCCGATCTCGTCCATCGTTCCTCCTAGGCCAGGGCCTTCTGCTTGATCGCGTCGAACTCGCTCTGGGTGATCGCGCCGCTGTCGAGGAGCGTCTTCGCCCGCTCGATCTCGGACGCCGCGCCGCCGCCGCCGCTTCCACCTGCGGTCTCGCGCACGTAGTCGTCGAACTGCGCCTTCTGTGCGCGCGCCCGCTCGAGGTTGCGCTCGGTCATGCCGTTGTTCTGCGTGATGAGGTACACGAACACGCCGAGGAACGGCAGGAGGATCGTGAAGATCAGCCACGCAGCCTTCATCCAGCCCGAGATGTCGTGCCGGCGGAAGATGTCCGCGAAGACCGTGAACAGGAGCCAGAACCACAGGATCCAGATGAAGAAGATGAGCATCGTCCACATCAGATCGAGGAACGGGTAGTCCGCTGCGAGCATTACGCCTCCTGGGTTTGCATGCAGGCGCAGGGGCTGCGCCGAAGACCCACGCTATACGCGTCGCGGCACCATAGACAAGGGCAGTGTCCGGATTTCACCCCTTTTGAACGAGATCGAAGGCGAGTGCAGGCTCACAAGAAGGGGGAAAGGGCGGCGAACAGCGTTGCCCGCGCTTGCTCCTTCGCTCCCCTCAGCCGGCTGCCGTCACGAGAGAGCGCCTCTGCGGGCACGCTGAACCGCTCGTCGAACTGCGCCGCCAGCGCCCGTGAGCGCACGAGCACGTCGATCTCGAAGAACCGCTTGAGGCTCCACGCCTCGAGGTTGCACGTCCCGGCGAGCACCTCCTCGCCGTCCCGGACAAAGGCCTTCGCGTGGAGCATCGCCGGGTGCTCGAGGATCCGGACGCCTGCGTCGAGCAAGCGTCCGTGGTGGAACTGCTGCGCGGCCGCGCACGCCCAGTTGTTCGCGTCGGCGGGGACGAAGAGGCGCACGTGGACGCCTCGCTGCGCGGCGCGCTCGATGCGGCCGATCATTCGCCGGTCGGTGACGTACGGGTTGACGACGTCGAGGGTCTTCGTTGCCTCGTCGAGCAGCCGCGCGATCGCGTCGGTGATCGGTCGGAACGGCCCCGGCGCGTTGTGCAGAACGATCGCCGGGACGGCGTCGTCACCGGGCTCGGCCGCAGGGAACAGGGCGTCGAGGTCGTGGACGCGCCCCCCGAGCCAGAGGAGGCTCGCGACGAACACGAGCTGCAGCTGGCCCACGACAGGCCCTTCGAGCCGCACGAACAGGTCGTGGAACCTTCCGTCCTGGAAGTGGTCCTCGATGCCCGCCCCGCCGACCCACCCCACGCGCCCGTCGACGACGACGACCTTGCGGTGGTCGATGTGCCCGACGGAGCTCAGGTTCCACCGGTTGACGGCGCCCGTGCCGAGGGGGCCGTGAGGGGCGCGGATCTGCGTCGCCCTGACGACGCAGACCTCGGCGCCCGCGGCGGCGAGCCGCTCGTAGAGCGCCTTCGACGAGCGAGCGGGGTCGGAGCCCTGCCGATCGACCACGAGCCTGACGGGCACCCCGGCGCGTGCTTTTTCGACGAGCGCCGCGGCGAAGACGTCGCCGACGGCGCCCGGCCGGAACCCGAACTGGTTGACGTGGACGGAGGACCTCGCCGAGGCGATGTCCTCGAGGATCCGTGGGTAGAAGGCGTCTCCGCCGACGAGCACCTCCGCGGACGTGGCGCTGCTCTCCTCGAATGCGAGCGCCAGGTCGGCGCGTTTCACGGGCCCGGCGAGCAGGCGCTCCGCGTGGTCGCGGACGTCCGCGATCGGGATCCCACCCTTCACGCGCCCGCCCCCGTGGTGTCTGCGGTGACGCCGGTCATCCGCGACAGCCTACGCCGCCCGCTCACCACGGACGTGCGTCCGGGGCCGTCCGGCAGGGGGTTCATCCTCGTTCGTGATCGCCGCTCCGGCGCTCTCTCGACGAGGAAAGGTCATCCATGGAACGACGAAATCCCTGGCTCAGCTACGCGGCCGTGATGATGTTCATCGCCGCTGCCCTCTACGTCCTCTGGGCGGTCAATCTCTGGTCCGACAGCGCCTGGGTCTCCGACATCTCGAACGGCGTCCTCGGCAGCAAGGGCTGGCTCTGGGGCCTCTTCGACGCCGCGCTCGCGGTCGTCTACGTCATCGCCGGCAAGAGCCTCTTGGACGGCCGGAGCTTCGGCCGCTGGATCGCCCTGATCGGCGCGTCGATCGGCATCCTGCGCTGGTTCTACTGGATGGCCTTCGCGCCGTTTCTCTCGCTCACGATCCTCGCGATGCTGTTCCTCGTGATCTACGCCGTGCTCGTGACCTGGGGAGAGTCAGAGCCGGCGCGCTGAGCGACTCGCGGGCGGGCCGGTGCGTGGGCGCCGGCCCCGCTAGCGAGCGCCGCTTCGACGGCTCGTCGGGGCCCACGCACGACAGGCGCGCGTAGGCTCCCGAGATGTCGAATCGGGCCCCCATTCGCGTGTGTGTCGCAGGCGTCACCGGCTGGACAGGGAGCGCTGTCGCTGGGGCCGTGCGCGAGGCGGCCGACCTCGACCTCGTTGCGGGCGTGTCCCGATCGGATGCCGATAGCTACTCGTCCGTGGCACAAGCCCTGGAGGCGGTCGAGGCGGACGTCCTCGTCGACTACACGCACGCGGAGGCCGTGAAGGAGAACGTCTCGGCCGCGATCGACTGCGGCGTCAACGTCGTGGTCGGGTCGAGCGGGCTTTCGGCGGACGACTACGCAGAGATCGACGAAGCCGCGAGAGATCACGGCGTCGGCGTCGTCGCCGCGGGCAACTTCTCGATCGCGGCAGCCGTCCTGCTCAAGGCAGCGGTCGATGCGGCACGTCATCTCGACGCCTGGGAGGTGATCGACTACGCGAGCGCCACCAAGCCGGACGCGCCGAGCGGGACGGCTCGCGAGCTCGCCGAGCGGCTCGCAGAGGTCCGCGCGCCTGCGCTCCCGGTACCGATCGACGACGTGCTGGGGCAACGTGAAGCGCGGGGAGCGTCCGTCGCCGGCTCGCAGATCCACTCGCTGCGCCTCCCGAGCTTCGTCGTCTCGACGGAGGTCGTCTTCGCGGCGTCGGGGGAACGCCTGACCGTCCGCCACGATGCCGGCGAGACACCGGTCCCGTACGTTGCCGGCACGCTGCTCGCGATCCGCTCCGTCGGCGGCCGGACGGGCTTGACGCGCGGTCTCGACCGGCTCCTCGACTCGTAGTCGCACCGTTCGGCACGACGCCTCGCGCGGGATGACGCGGCTAGAGATGACGCCGGCTAGAACAGTCCCCGGGCGACGAGCACGAGCCCGAAGACCAGGACGCCGACCCACACCAAGTCACTCAGGAAGATCCCCCTCGTCTTCATGGGGTATCCATCGGCAATGCGGCAAGAAGGATAAAGGGCCGGTCATCCCCCTGCCGTGTCTCAGAAGTGAGACCGGCCCCTCTGAGCTTGGTGATCCGTTGCCGATCCTGCAACCCTGGGCCGAGTGAGTCGGTGACGATCACGCCTGCGGTGCGGCGTCCGGGATGTCGGCGGGTCGGCGAACACCTGAAGGCCGAGCGTGCGAGCGGTCGTGACCATCTCGTCCGCGCCGCTGGACGCGCCGGCGACTCTGAAGACTGCGTCGCAATGTGCGAGCGGCCGGCGTGCGAGCGCGTGGAAGATCGCTGAGGGCCTCGTCGCCTAGATGATCGAGGCGGAGACGACGAGCAGCCAGGTGATCGCAGCGGCGTAGTGCAGGCGCTCGATCAGTCCGAGCGCGACATGTCGGATCGGCGGGACCACGAGCGCGGTCCCGGTGGCGATCGCCGTGGCCGTCACGACCCATCCGAGCGGGCCGAGCACGGAGGGCTTGCCCGTCCAGTCGAGGTGTGACGCGGCGACTGCGATCGACGCGAAGGCCGTCCCGGCGAGAAGCATGTGGATGCGACCGGTCCGCGTGAGCGAGCGAAGGCTTTCGGGCTCACGATCGGTCATGAACCCTGCGACGAGGAGTCGGACGACGCCGTAGACGTAGAGCCAGCCGAGGGACTGCACGTCGGTTTCCTGCCCAAGCCCGACCGCGATGAGGACCGCCCCGACGCCCTGCAGGACGACCATCGTGCGGTAGCCCACGTGGTACGAGGTCCACCCGTAGTCGCTGACGGCGTAGCGGATCGGGTCGAGCCCGGTCGGCAGGAAGTGCAGCGTGATCAGGATGACGCCTGACATCGCCACGCAGATCAGGCCGACCAGCGCGGCGGTCATGCGGCATCCTATGCCGACTCGTGTTTCCGGGGAGGGCCGTGGTGCTCAGAACGCGTTCGCGGCCGACTTCCACTCCCCGAGGCGTTGCGCGATCAACTTGGCCCGCTCTTCCTCGCTGCCGCTGTCCAGAACCTCGAGGTCCGAGGGGTCGGCTCGAAGGTAGACGCCGGCGGTTCGGGCATTCAGCGCGGGGTCGCGATCCGACCGTGTCGTGAAGTACCCGGTGGCGCGGTCGGCGGTCTCCATCCTGATCTCGCCGGTGCCTTCGAGCTGCGGGGCGTTCGGGTTCCGAGGGCGCTCGCCCTTCCAGAAGTAGAAGATGCCGGCCGGATCCCTGCGCTCCTTCGCGGCCTCGCTCCAGTAGCGGGCCGAGAGGGTGCCGTCCTCCTGCCAGGATCGGCCGTTCACGTTCAGGCCGCCGGCGCGCTCTCGCGAGATGCGCAGAAGGCTCACCGCCGACGGCTCGTCCTCGGTTCGCATGGTGAGCGAGAGCTGCCACCAGAGCCCCTCGACCGGGCCTCGGCGACCCTCGGTCTCGATGGCCTTGCGGAGCTTCTCGTTGATCGCGCGAACCTCCGCGGCGCCGCCGGCCGGGTCGTAGCGCACGGAGGTCAGCCCGAGCAGGTCGGTCGGAAGCTTCGAACCGTTCGCATGGAGGATGAACGTGCGCCGGATGCCGAGCGCGCCGCCGAACAGCCCGGCCTCGAACACCACGTTGTCGCGTGGAGACGCCTGGCCGGGCTCGGACGTAGCCGTCCTGGTCCAGTCGTCCTGTGCGAACACGAACGCGGCGAAATCGACCTCCTGGGAGAGCTCGACGAGGCGGTCGAGGGTGGACCGTCCCGGGTTGAACGTGGTCGTCCAGGGCTCGACGTCTGCCACGCCCGCGAGGCCGCGCGTGATTCCCTGGAGCAGCTTGGCCTGCTTGCCCGACGACCCGAGGAAGATGCGCGGCTTGTTCACGCCCGGCTCACGTGCTCGGTCACGAGGGGACCAGCGTAACTGGACTCGCCCGGGTCCGATCGCGCTGACCAGACGCGGGATCGAGGCGCCGGGGCCACATCGTGCCCGCGACCGGCTCGATCATCGATCTCGCCGCGGTCTCGGCCTCGCTTACGGTGTCTGTGAGATGCAGATGGGGACTAGCCCAGCGACGGACGAAGCCACGGACTCGCGGGACGCGGGACGGGGGTGCGCGCAACCCTCTCGACGGCGCGTGCGACGTGGTCTGTCGGGCACATCACGACCTCGGCGTTCGAGCCGTCGAGGTGAAGGACGATCACGGGTCCCCGGTCGGCGAGCACATGCGCGCGCGTGCCGATCTCGTGGATCAGGCCGCCCGCGCGTACCTCGGCTGAGAGATAGACCGTCTCACCCGGCGCAAACTGCTCGCCACTTCCCGCCATGCCTCTAGAGACGTCGAGGGCACGACTTCGGTTTCGGTCCCGAACGGTTTCCTTACCCGAGGGCCCAGAACCCGGCTCGGGACGTCCGCTGCGCTCATGGGCTGAGAGGGTACGACGATCGCGGAGCGTTTGCTCTCCCGCTACGACCAGCTGACTTCGCGCAGAAAA
>CAVOSU010000025.1:0-15314 GCA_963698935.1 uncultured Actinomycetes bacterium | reverse complement strand
CGTCGTCACGAAGAGCTTGCCGCCGATCGCGAGCGGATACGACTGCTGACCGCGGCGCACATCGGGGTCGAGCTTCTGGAAGTCGACGGAGTAGGCCCTGTCGAGGCGCGACACGTTAGCGGGGGTGATCTCCGTCAGCGGCGAATGACGGTCGTTGGCGGGTGTCCGGCCGAACGAGGTCCAGTCGCCGTCCGCCGTGGCGACCCCGCCCGGTGCGCCGCCGGCGAGGGACGCAAGCGCCACTCCGGCGAGCAACGCTGCGGCGGCGAGCCGGCCTCGCAGCCCGGTCACGTGGCTCGGTCCTCCGCGGTCATGGCACCAGCGTATGCACCCCGCGCCCCTCGCGCCAAAGGGGGCCGGAGGATCGCCGCTGCGAGCGCGACCGCAAGCGCCAGTGCGACGCCCGCGAGGAGCGGGGCGAGCGGGCGTTGGCGCTCGACGAGCTTCGCCCGTCCGGTGGGACCGACCTCGGCGTGGCGTCGCAGCGAGGCGGCGGCCCGTGCGGTCTGTCCGGCGTCGAAGGACTGGCCGCGCGTCACCGCTGCGAGGCGCCGTACCGATGTCGGTGCGGCGTCGTCGGGCCGGTATGCGCTCTCGGGCTTCCCAAGGGCACCGTAGACGCGCTCGCCGGGCGCCCAGACCTGGACGACCAGGAGCGAGCAGCCACCACGCCCGTCGAGCGCACGTGCCACGTCCGCCGTCGAGTAGGGCGCGGTCTCCCCGTCCGTGACGAGGACGCACGTTCTGCGCGTCGCAGAGCGCGGAAAGAAGCCAGAAGTCGGAACGCCGGCAAGCGGCCCGAAGCTCGTCGCGTTGCGCGCGACCTCTTGTGGCGGCGGTGCCTCGATGAGGACCGACCGGCCGACGACGTCCTCGAACGTCGCCTCATCAGACGTTGCGAGGACGTAGGGAAGGATCCGGTCGGTGAGACCTGCGACGCCGGCCGGCACGTCGGGCACGGCCCGGCGAAGATGTCGCACGACGCTTCTGGCGCGCTCGAGTCGTGAGGGTCCGGCCGGTCCGTCGGATGCGAGCATCGAACGGGAGACGTCGACGACGAAGAGCACCTGGGACGATTTTCGAACGTGCTCGGTCCTCGTCGTCTGCACGACCGGCTGCGTAGCGGCGAGGCCGAGGAGCGCGCAGATCGCGACCGCCGTCGCTGCACGCGGTCCGAGCGGCCGGAGGCCTGCGGGTGGGAGCCCGAGGATGTCCGCCACCCGTCGGCCTCGGTGCGCAACGAGAATGACGCAACAGACAGGCAAGATCGCGCCGAGGGCCGCGATCCCGGCGACCGGCGAGAGCAGGACGACCGAGCCCGCCACGTCCTAGTACCCCCGACCCGGGGTTCCGCCGCCGGCACCACGCTGACCGCTGCTCCGAGGGCCTGAGCCGTTGCCCGGGCCGCGCCGGACGGACGTGGCGCCCAAACGTCGGAGCGCGAGCTCGAGATTGAGCTTGGCATCGAGGTTCGAGGGATCGGCGCGCACTGCTGCCCGGAACGAAGCGACGGCGAGTTCGTCGGCGGTCGCGCGGGGGCCGAGCGCCTCGAGCACTCCGAGCAGGTCGTTCGCCTGTGAGGCGGCCGCACGTGGGGCGTCGGCCGCGACCGCCGTCAGTGCGGCTTCCGCGGCAGACCTCGCCCGCGCGCGGGACTCGCCGTTGTCGAAGCCATGCCGGGTGTGCACCGCGACGACGAACATCTGGACAGCACGACGCAGGTCGACGTCCCGCGACGCGTGCACGGCCAGACCGGCCGGGTCACCGGGGAACCATGTCCCCGCGCCCCAGCGCGCCTGGGTGGGAGAATGCACATAGACCTGGTCGCCCCCCTGGAGCGCCTCGCGCCACGAGCGTGCGTCGTGCGCGACCACGGCGACCACGGCTGCGCAGAGAGCAGCAGCTGCGGCCGCGGCCGCAACGAGCCGGCGACTCATGCCCCGTCCCAGCGGAGTCGCTCCGTGAGCGCGAACAGGAGCGCGAGCGAGGCCGCTACCGCCAGCGCCAAGACAACCAGTGGCGCCGGAGACGGCGCGTCGACGCCGGCCCCGCGCTCTCCGGCTTGCGCCGCAGGCCGGAGGTCACTCGGGTGCTCGAGGAGCCGCGTGAGGAGGCGTTGATCCTCCGGCGACGGGCTGAGCCCGACGACCCGTAGCGGGATGCCGAGCTTGCGGTAGGCGAGCGCAACGTTGGTCAGGGCTTCGATGTCCCCCGCGTCGTCGTCGAGGTCGCTGACGAGGACGACGCCGGGGCGGCCGAGGTGCCGGGCGCGGATGACGTCGAGCGCAAGCTGGAGCCCGGTCGAGATCCGAGTGCCTGCGCTGAACTGGTCCGACCAGGGGTTGGCCGGAGCGAGAGGCGCGCCGCCGGGGGTCGTCTGCCTCGGTACGTCGAAGAATCGCTCGAACGTGCCGAGCTCACGGGCGGGTGTGCCCGGCGGCAGCGCCTGATATGCCGTATCCGAGAAGAGGACCAGCCCGTAGCGTCCGCGTGAGCGTGCGAGCCGGTCGAGCGTCGCCGCGATCCCCCCGTACGTCTCGTTCGAGATGCTTGCCGAGACGTCCAGCACGACGATGCCGTCCGTCCCCTGCGGCAGGAAGGCGGTCGCACGTGGGTGCGTGCGGAGCGAGACGACGAGCGCGAGGGCGGCCGCACCGACCACCACGCCGGCAGCGAGGAGCCGCAGGCGTCGGGTCCGCCGGGCCGCGTCCTTCAACCGACCGAGGTCTGCGAGGGGGATCGCGCCGGTGGTCAAAGCGTCCGTTCCTCGACGCGCTCGGCGAGCCGGACGGCGCCCTCGGGGTCCGGGGAGGTCGCGGACCACGCGAAGCGCGCGGCATCCTCGGCGAGCGACCGCGCTCCGTCCGCGCCGGCGACGCGCGAGACGAGGTCCGCCGCGCGCCTGCGGTCCGGAGCCGGCCGCCTGGCCGACTCGCGGAGAAGCCGGAGCGCCCGTACGAGCTCCCCCTCGCTCGGCCGGGCCCTCCCACGCGGCCGCAGGCCGATGCCGGCGAGCAGGACCGCGACGAACCCGAGCGTCGCGGCCGCGATTGTGAGCAGCTCTGCCAGGCGGCCGGCGTCGCTCGTCGGGGCGGGCAGCTCTGTCTGCTGCCGGTACGGCGGCGCGGCGGCGCTGACGGCGGCGGTCGACACTCGTGGCTCGACGCCGACGGCGACCGCGGCTCGCCCTGTGGTCACGCCGCCGCCGGCGACGCGGGCGGACACGCGCGCTGCGGGCAGGTGGATTCGGCGGACACCGTGATCCGGCGCGCAGGCGAGATCCAGGCAGCCAAGCCGCTGCTCGAGCCTGACGACGACGTCCGAGCCCAGGGTGCTGCGCCTGGTTGTCGTCGGCCCGACCTGCGCGAAGGGCCCCGTATCGGCGAAGATCCGCACGCTCGAGGTGTCGAGCCCTCTTGCGTCGAGCCTGGCCTCGACCACGTAGCTGAACGTGTCGCCGACGCCGACGGTCGCGGGCTCGGCCTCCGCACGGATGAGTGGCGGGCCCGCGTGCGCGGTGCCGACCGCAAGCCACGCGCCCGTGAGAGCGGCCGCGAGGAGCTTCATGCCCGGCGGCGCCTGAGTGACCGGCGCCGTGCGGCCCATGCGTGGAGGAGCCGGGTGATCTCCGACCGGTCGCTGGTGCCCACGAGGACCGGGTCGAAACCGAGCCGCCGGAACCGCCCGATCGTCTCCTCGAGCCGCCGCTCGTTGGCCGCCGCGAGAGCCTTGGCTCGGCGACGACCGAGCCAGACGTCCGTGGGACGGGTCGAGCCGGGCTCGGCAAAGCGGACCACCACGCCGCCGATGCGTGGAAACGATTGCTCCCAGACCGGGTCCTGCACGAGAATCGGCGTCACGTCACAGCCGAGCCCTCGGAGACGTGACCAGCACCGGCTCGGGACCGGCTCGAGGAAGTCGGAGACCACGAAGACGAAGGTGCCGACCGGGAGCGCGGCACGTCGACGAACGAGCAGGTCGAGCGAGCGGGCGAGCGCGTCGGGCGGTGCTTCGGTCGGCCCGGCGGTGCGTTCCCAAAGCGAGGCGTTCGACGACGCCCTGCCTGGCGGCACGAAGAAGGGGCCGACTGCGTTGGCGGAAACCAGCCCGACGTCACCCCGCGCCGCCCGTGCGCTCGCCCTCACGAGCTCGACGATCTCCGCGATCGCCGCTGGCTTGTCCAGCCACGGCAGCGGGGCACCGTAGATCCCGAGCGAGGGTCGACGGTCGCACACGATCACCGCACGTGGGGCCTGCTCTGCGAAGAACTCGCGCACGACGAGCTCGTCGCTCCCGCGAGCGGCCGAGAGCCGCGCCGATGCGGCCCAGTCCACCCAGCTGATTCGGTCGCCCGGCCGGTACGGGCGCGAGCCCGCGGCCTCGTCGCCTTCACCCCGCTGCCTGGTGCGCAGCGCCCCAGGGTGCACGCCACTGAATCGGCGTCGTGGGACGAGCGCGAACGGCCGGACGCCGCCGTCGCTCATCGCGGACGGGGCGTCACGCCGTCCCAATCGGGCGTGGGCCGGGGCGCGCGCTCGAGACACTCCTCCCAGATGCGACGGGCGATCTCGTCTCGGGAGACGCTCTCGTCGACGAGCAGCTCCTCGCCGAGCAGGATTCGGTGTGCGACGACCGGCTCGAAGAGCCGCTCGACGTCCTCCGGGACGACGTAGTCGCGGCCATCGGCGAGCGCCCACGCACGGCTGGCGCGATCGAGAGCGAGGCTCGCGCGAACCGATGCCCCAAGCTCGAGGAACGGCAGCTCGCGCGTCGCACGGACGAGGTCCACCGCCCAGCGCTTCACCAGCGGGTCGATGTAGATGTGCTCGACGGCTTCGCGGAGCGCGCGAAGGTCTTCGAGTCCGGCCACGGGACGCAGCCGTCCGAGCGGATGGCCGTGGATCTGGTCGTCGAGGATCCTGATCTCCTCGTCCACGCTCGGGTAACCGAGAGAGGTGCGTACGAGAAACCGGTCGAGCTGCGCCTCGGGGAGCGCGTAGGTGCCGTCCTGCTCGATCGGGTTCTCGGTCGCGATCAGGAGAAACGGTTCTGGCAGCGGCCGCGTCGCGCCGTCGACGGTGACCTGCAGCTCCGACATTCCCTCGAGAAGCGCAGACTGCGCCTTCGGGAGAGCACGGTTGATCTCGTCGACGAGGACGATGTTCGCGAAGATCGGGCCGGGCAGGAACTCGAATTCGCGCGTGAGCGGGCTCCAGATCGAGAGGCCCGTCACGTCCGTCGGCTGGAGATCGGGCGTGCACTGGATGCGCGAAATGGAGGCTTGCTCGATGCTGCCGGCGAGGGCCCGCGCAAGCACCGTCTTTGCCGTACCGGGCACGTCTTCGAGGAGCACGTGGCCACCGCATGCGAAGGCGGCGATGACGAGCCGAACCGCCTCCTGCTTTCCGACGACAACGGTCTCGACATTGGAGAGGATCCGCTCCGCGACCGCCGCGCCCGCTCCCACGGGATCTGCCGGCACGGGCGTCGCGCCTGCCCTGGGCGTGCTCATTCGCGACCTTTCCCAGCGGGTGCCATCGGGAGCATCGTAGGCGAGGCCGCGATCGCTCAGAGACGCTCGGTCAGCGGGAATGAGCGGTGGCGGCGGGGCGGCACGAGGAAGTTCTGACGGTGGGTGGTTCGCAGCACGCTGTTCAGACCCTGCTCCTCGGCCCGCGGGTGGAACGGGGTGGTGCGGCCGGAGGAGTAGCGCCCGTCCATCGCGAGACGCGCGCGATGGAACAGGTCGCTCGTGGCGGCGAACGAGACGAAGTGGAGGCCCGGGGCCGCATCCTTCGCCATCCCGTCGTGCGCGGGGCGCGCACTCCAGAAGAACGGGTTGTCGAGCGTGTTGAAGTCGGCCCGCTGGATCAGCGCCGTCCCGCTCGGATAACGAACGCCGTGGTTGGCGACGACCGGCGCCGCGAGCCGGGTCGCCGGCTGCAACGAGCCGCTGTGGCCGACGAGGCCCTTGTCGTGCGCCTCGGCGACGACGGTGGGCAGGCTCTGGAGCTCTCCGACGCCCTCGGGCAGGATCAGCGTGCCGTCCGCCACAGCGAGACCCGGCCTGAACGCGGCCCAGACCCGTCTGATGTAAGAGAAGCGCGCGTACCAGGTTTCGAGGTCCTCGTCGAGGTGGGAGACGTGCATCGTCGTGCCCCCACGGAAATACCCGTCCGGCCACTGATCGGTCGCGCCCGGCAGGGTCTCGAGGTTCGCGATCAGATCAGGCCCGAGGGCGCTTCGCTGCGTCGAGGTGAAGCCGAGGAAGAGCTGAGCATTGTCGGGGATCAGATGGGCGGTCGGGAGGCCTGCTCGGAGGGCAAGCTGCTTGGGCAGGCTGCGTCCTCCGGCCTCGCCCCCACCCACGAACCCCTTGCGGATGCTCGTGATCGCGAGTACGCCGTCCATGGAGTCGAACACGGCGCGCGCGCCGACGGCGATGTGCTCGAGCGAGTCGCTGCGGAAGAGCACACACACGTGGTTCTGCTCGAGGCGCGTCGACACGGGATCGCTCGGGAAGCGGATAGCGTCGAGTATCGCCTCGCGCCGCTTGGAGTCGCGCTTGGAGGCCTGCACGTCGACCGGCAGGTAGTGCGGGAAGCGTCGGCCGTCACGCAATCGCGGAAGAAAGTCGCGGAAGTAAGAACGGCCCCACGCGACCGTGGTGGCGAGGCCGGCGGGCGTCGAGGCGAATTGCCGGTCGATGCCGGCCAATGCTCGCTCGAGCTCCCTGCGCGCCTCGTGGAGCTCCTGCCGACCAGGTCCGACGCTGAGCGTCGCCGTGACGATCTGATGATGCCGCGGGGGCACGACCACCTCGACGCCGTTCTCCCTCACGATCCGAGCGCCGCGCAGCACGTGCTGTTCGGCAGGAAGCCGCAGGCCCGTGGCCAAGGCGCGGGCCGGCGTTGGTGCGAGCGTGTCGACCAGTCCGTACAACCCGGCGGCAGCGAGCGCGCCGAGTGCGCTCCGCCGCAGAAAGACCTCGCGCGTCAGATCACGTGGCATGTCGCTGTCGTCCATCGAGTCAGGCTAGCGCCCGGGAATCCGATACGCGACGAGCTCGAAGACCGGCGCCGGGAAGCCGGGGTGGTCGGCACCCGCGCCGATGAGGAGCGTGCTGCCCGCGACGGCCGGACATGCATTGATACCCGCCCGCATCCGCCCCCGCGCGACGATCGCGCCGTCCTCCGTCGAGAGGCCGTAGATACGTCCGTCATAGGTCGCGGTGTAGACGACCCCGCCGGCAACGGTTGCGCAACCGAAGTTCGGTGACCCAAACCGTCGTCGTCCAGAGTCGCCGCCCGCTCGACGCCTCCAGGGCGACGAGCTCACCCGTGCCCTTCGAGTAATCGGTCCGGTAGAACCCCAGGCCGCTGCTTCCGTGGGCGCTCTCGCGAAAGCAGAGGTTGACAACGGGCACGAACACTCTGCCTGCTGCCGAGGCCATCGGCGTCTCCACGCCGCCAAGCAGTCCCGGACAGACCGTCGCCGGTGTTGTCGGCAACGGTCCGCGGTCGTTTCGGTGGACGCCTACCTCCGTCTCCCAGAGACGCGCATGGGTCGCGCGGTCCCAGGCAATCACGCGGCCAGCCTTGCCCGCACCGACGGCCACGTCCGCAATCAGCAGCGGCGGGAGTTGGAAGTCGTAGTCGCGCACGTCGTGGGGCGTGACCTGGTCGCTCCAGAGCAGCTCGCCGGTTCTGCCGTCGAGGACGAGGAGCGAGTCGGTGTGCCGGACGGGCCCCGGGTACATCCCTCCGTTCGGCCTGGCGCGCGACCCGCCCCAGGGATACGGATTGGCGGTTCCCCAGTAGACGCGCCCCGTCGCATCCACCGACGGCGGATGCCAGGCACCGCCGCCCGAGGCCTCGCGCGGGAAGCGCCAGGGACCGACGATCGTGTCGAACCTCCAGCGCACCGCTCCGGTCTTCGTGTCCAGGGCGAAGAGCGTGCCCCGGCCGCCGGGGGATTGACCGGTCGAGCTCGTGTAGACGAGGCCGTTGGCGACGAGCGGCGCGATCGTGACCGGGTTCCCCGGCCGCGTCAGCCGGCTCCGCCATCGCTCGACCCCCGTGCGTGCGGAGAGCGCGAAGGCGCTCGTGTCGGTGTTGCCGTAGACGACACCGTTCGCCACCGCAAGGCCGTTCGGCCCACCGTCCGGGCGCCGGTACCGGTGGTGCCAGAGTAGGTGCCCGTCGGCGAGCGAGAGGGCGTAGACGTCGCTGTTCAGGTCTTGGAGGTACACGCGGCCCGCCGAGACGACCGGCGTCGCGGCATCGATGCCGGAGAAGCCGGGCTCCCCGCGAAGCCGGAAACGCCAACGAACCCGAAGCCGGTCGCCGTCGGCGGGCGCCGGCGGGCCGGGTACGGCACGTGTGCTCGCGTCGTTTGCGTTCGGCTGGGACCAGTCGACGCGGCCGGCCGGCTTCGACTCCCCGGTGCCGCCGCAGCCGGCGAGCGAAAGGAGGCCGAGCGACGCGACGAGTGCCGCTAGGCCGACGCGACCCGCCACCGGCTGTGCGACGCCTATTCGCCGAGTCCCGAGAACACCGCGATGCTCCCTCGCATGACCCGGGGATCGCAGTTGAGGGCGCAGCGGTACCCGAAGTTCCCGCGGTCCTCGAACGACAGCACGATGTGGTCGACCTGGCCGGGCCCGAGCGGCTTCGTCTTCAGGCCCGAAACGAGGAAGTTGTGCTTCTTCGTGCCCTTGTTGACGACGCGGAACCAGATCGTCACCGCACGTTCGACGCGTTTCGGGCTGACGACGATCCGGCCGTCCAGGATCCGGACGGAGACTCTCTGCAGGGGATCGACCCCCGTCGTCGCGGATGCCCGCTGCGTCGAGCCGCAGAACAGAGAGACGAAAGCCATGATCCCGACCGCGCCGGCGATCGTCAGACGTCCTAGCACGGAAGCGCCTCCTGCGTGTGGGCGAACCGGCTCCCGAGGGAGCCCGTGATCGTGAGTGTATACGGGGTGCAGTCGCTCATCGGGAGGGCGCCGAAGCTCACGGTGAACGACCCCTTGGCGCTCGCGGTGGCGGACTTCTTGTGGCCGCCGCCGCCCTCGACGAGGTTCACACTGAGCTTCTCGCCGGGGCGGAAGTTCGTGCCGGCGAGGACGACGTCCGTGCCGGTGAACTTCAGCGCCGCCGCGGGCTTGCACGAGGCCCCGACCGTCCGCTTGAAGGTCACCCTCGTCCCGGCCGACCCGACCGCGCGGAGGGTATAGGGGGTGCAGGCAGTGACCTTCGCCTTGGGCACCGAGACCGTCAGGACGCCGGCCGCGGTGGCCGTGCCCTTCGCCCTTCCCGCCGCGCCCGCGCTGAGCGTGAGCGTCACACGCTCGGCGGGCTTGAACCCGCTCCCACGGATTGTCAGAGGACTCAGCTTCACGATCCGCAGGCTCGCCTTCGTGGCCGCGGCCGGGGCAGCGGTCGCCACGGCTCCGAACAGGACCGCGAGAAGGGCGGCGAAGACCGGCGCCCTGCCCGGAGTCGCGAACGAGAGACGTCTCATGTGCGCTCTTACTTGACCGACTTGATGTAGGCGACGATCGCCTTCGCCTGCGCGAGCGGGATGTTTCCGATCGCCGTCGACATGATGCCGGAGGAGTAGCCCTCGGTGATCTCCGCGTCGGGCTGCTCGATCGCGTTGATCAGGTAGCCGTCGGTCGCGCGTACAACCTGACCAGTCGTCAAGCGGACGTTGCGGCCGGCGAGCCCCTTCCACGTCGGGCCGGTCAACTCCTTGCCGTTCAACGTATGGCAGGCCTCGCAGCCGTACTTCTCGGAGAGCGCCTTGCCCTGGGCGATGAGCGCCGGCGTCAACGCGACGGTGATGTTGGCGTACGGGTTGCCGCTCGTGCTGCGGCGCCTTCGCCTTCACCGTGCCGCGGATCTCGCCGTTGGGGTTCGCCTTCGTGTGAACGTTGACGTACGCCTTGCCGGCGATCATTGCGGCCGCGGCGACGGCCGTGACGGACTTCGTCGCCGCCGCGACCCGATCTGCATGGCCCGCACAGCGGAACGACGACCTTGCCGGCCTTCCCCGGCGCGCCGAGGTGGACGTGCGCTGCGAGCGCGGGTCCGGTCAGATGCGCGAAGGACAACTTCCAGGTGAGTGTCGCCTTCCTCGCGCTCGCGACCTTGAGCGTGCCGGTGAACGTCCCGGTCGCGGTCGTCGTCCCCTTGGGCCGCGGCACCTCGAGCTTGGTGTTCATCGTCGTCTTGATCGTGTAGGAGCCGGGCGCGAGCGCGGCGGCGCCTTCGCTCTTGCGTACGCCGGACTCGCCTGCCGTGGCGAGGCCAGCAACGACTCCCACGAGAACGCTCGCAGCCATGGCGATGACGGTGACCCTCAGCCTCTTGTCCACGCGCAAACTCCTTCGTCTCCGTCGTGACGGCTTTCCTGCGCCGTCGGGCTTGTTCCCTCGTGCGCATCTCCACCAAACAACCTACCTGGCCCCAGGCGACCGCGAGTGCCGGAACGGCGGCCCGAGGGCCGCCGTTCCGCACGTTGGATTACGGCAACGCGAACGCGTAGACGTCGTCGCCGTGCTTGCCGGGCGACTCGAACGTGAACGCCGTGCCGCCGTCGTAGATTGCGATGTACTGCTTGCCGTTGACGCTGTAGCTCATGCCCGGTGCCGCGACGTTCGCGGCGAGCATGGTCTTCCAGAGCTCCTTGCCGGTCTTCGCGTCGTACGCGTCGAACTCCCCGGTCCCGCGGCCGGCGAACACGAGCCCACCTGCGGTCGTGAAGATCCCGCTGTAGCACGTTCGCGGCCATTTCACGCGCCAGGCGACCTTGTTCGTCGTCACGTCCATCGCGACGATGTAGCCCTGGTTGAACGTGATCCCGGCGAAGTTCACGCCAGCGAGCGACTTGCCCGCGAGATAGTCCGCGTTCAGCTTCACGGCGGGTATGGCCTGGATAGCGAAATCGCTGTCTGCGGCACAGATGTACGCGTAGTGCGTGTCGGGGTTGTAGGCGGACGGGTTCCAGTCGACGCCGCCCTGCGCGCTCGGCGCCATGGCGACGGCGTGGTCGGTGGTGGGCGGATCCCAGAGGCAGCCGACCACGACCGGCTTGCCGGCGAACTTCGAAGCCTTCCCCTTGTAGTTCGACTTCTTGGCGCAGGTCTGCGGGTGGATCCGGTCTCCGACGGGGATCGGCTGCGTCGGCCATGTGTTCTGGGCCTTCGACTGCGGGACTTTCGTCTCCACGATGCCGATGAGCGGCTTGCCGGTGTCCCGGTCGAGCAGGTAGAGCCAGCCCGTCTTGCAGGCCTCTCCGATCCCCTTGCGGACAACGCCGCCGATCGCTACGTCGAACAACATCGTCGCGTTCGGACAGTCGTAGTCCCAGAGATCGTGGTGGACCATCTGGTACCACCAGCGAACCTGACCGGTCGTCGCGTCGATCGCGACCATCGACGACGTGAAGAGGTTCAACCCCGGCCCGCGGCTCGTCCACGGCGCCGCGTTCCCGGTCGAGAAGTAGATCGTGTTCGTCTGCGTGTCGACCGACGGGGTGTTCCAGACGGTCGCGCCTCCTGTGGAGAACCCGAGCGGGCCGGCCGCCCAGGTCTGGCCGCCGATCTCACCCGGGGCCGGAGCCGTGAAGAACCGGAACGCCGGGCTGCCGTCGCTCGCGTGGTATGCGGAGACGCTGCCGCGGCTCATGTACTCGCCGCCCGTCGAGCCGACGTAGACGAGCCCCTTCTCCGGGCTGCTCGCAGTCGCCGCGCTGTTGTAGTACAGCGGGGCGGCGGTGAGCGTGAAGCCCTCTCTCCAGTTGTGGACGATGATCTTCCAGACCACGCCTCCCGTCATCTGGTCGAGGGCGACGAGCGTCCCGTCCAGTTGCGCGACGAAGACCTTCCCGTCACCGATCGCCACTCCGCGGTTGTCCCAACCGCAGCATGCGGTGTTGATGGTCTGCTCCATCCCCGAGTGATACGTCCAGATGCGCTCCCCTGTCGCGGCGTTCATCGCGAACACGTCGCTGTTACCCGTGGGGAGGTACATCACGCCGTTGTAGACGACGGGTGTCCCCTCGGCCGAGTACTTCGCGGCCTTGCCCGAGCCGTCGAGATGGACGTGCCACGCCTCCTTGAGCTGGGAGACGTTGGTCGTGTTGATCTGGTTGAGCGACGAATATCGGGCGTTCGATACGTCGCCCCCGTTGGTGATCCAGTTCGCTCCCGGTCTCGTGGCCAGGTCGGCGGCTGAGAACGCTGGAGCGCTCGCGTCGCCCGGGAACGCGGCGGTCCCGGCGACGGACTGCGTGTTCCCCGACGAGCCGAGCGGCGTCGCCGATACCGAGGCCGCGAGGACAAGGGCCGCCGCACAGCCCAGAAGAACTACCCGTCTCAGTCCCATGTTTCCTCCTGGGGTAGCGATACGGAGAATCGTTGCGCGAGCATACACCGCTGATCTTTGTCATGTCACGCCGCGCGTCGGCGGATCCTCGGCTGTGCCGCGCCCGTGAGGGAACTCGGGTCGCCGACCCTCGCCTGCCCGAGGCTCGCATGACCTGCCCGGCTGCGGCGTGAGAACGACCGTACGGCCGCGGCTGCGGCGCGACCTGCGAGCGCGTCGCCTCCGAGACTCGGGTCGTCACCGTCTTCTTCACCGACGTCGCCGACTCGACCGCGCTCGGGGAGCGGCTCGACGCAGAGCTCCTGCGTCGCGTGATGTGGCGATACTTCGACGTCGTGCAGGGCGTGCTCGAGCGGCACGGCGGCACCGTCGAGAAGTTCGTCGGCGACGCGGTGATGGCCGTCTTCGGGGTGCCCGTCGTGCAGGCCAGCTCGAGGCGCTCGTGCGCGCCCGGGAACACGCAGTCGCGGCGGGCGGTGTCCGTCGGCAGATCGAGGCGGACGCGCTGCTCATGAGGCCCTCCGTCGACGCGCGACTCGGCGACTTCGACCTCGGTCGGGAGAAGCTCGAGCGCTCGAAGGAGATCTGCCGTAGCTCGGGATCGCCTATGGGCTCGCCGAGGCGCACATGGCGCGTGCGATGTGCCATGCGCCTCTGGGGCGGAGCCAGACGGCCCGGCGGTCTCCTCGTTCGATGGCGCGGCGGACGGTGGCGGGATGCAGCCGACGAGGCGGGCCGCGGCGGCGCCCATGTGGATCGACCGCAACCCGCCCAGCACCGGGTGTGTTGGCACTTCGCGCAACACCTGCAACGTGAATCAGTCGCCTGTGTGCGGCGAATTTGGGTTCAGTCGACGCTTACTTGCACGCAATCGGTGGCGTATACCGGAGCACCGTTTGCGATGAACTGCCAGACGATCCCGACCTGCAAAGGCGGGTTGTTCGGCGCGCCGGCCGGGAAGATGGCATCTGAGTTGCCGTTGCCGGCGCCGTTTGTCGTCAAAGTCGCAGTCGGAACAGTCGTCAACAGCGATCCTCCACAGCTCGTGTCTCGAAGATCACGAGCTGTACTTCGTAGGTCGTGTTCGGCTGAGCACCGTTGAGGTGATACTCCTCACGCGCCGAGTTCACGGCGCCGTTGGTGTGGATGTCGTTCACGAACCCGGATTGGAGCGGCGCGCCGGCGACGGCGTGCACAGCGGCATGCGAGGTGTGAAACACCTGGTCGGCGAACGCGGCCGGCACTGCAATCAACGCTCCAAAACAGATGAGCCCGGCCAACATCACGAGCGGCTTCGACGGCATGATGACCTCCGATCGCTAAGGCGCGGATCAGCCGGATTGGAATGCCCGGGCAGATCACCCGCGCCGACGTCTTCGCAGCGTAGCGGCGACCGAGCGGCGTGTGAGCGCCCTGCGCCGGCTGGGTGGGAGGGCTGCCGACGGCGAATCCCACCGCGGCCGTGACTGTCCGCGCACGAAAGCCCGACTCCGACCCGGTCAGGGCGCTGCTCGCGAGGGAACGCCAGCGCTCGAGCTCGGCTCGGCCCATCGGTCGTGTACGACAGCCGGAGGGCTGATCGCATCGAAACATGCGGTAAACCGCTAGTCGACTTCGTTGATCCGCACGCGGGCTTCCGGAGCGGGCTTCCGAGCGCGCTCAGCCACCGCGCACGTCGTAGATGATCTGGTCGAGCGGCGCCCAGAAAGCGTTCACGGCAGCGCTCGTAATGCGCAAGGGCGCTCCGTGGTCGGCGCGGAAACCGCCGCCGCTGCGCACCGTGGCGAGCCGCTTTCGCGTGACGGGATGGCGCTCGATCGCCCGCCAGAGGGCGTTCGCCGCGCTCTTCGCGGACGCAGTGTCGGCATCGCCGACCTGGAGGACGACCCGCGTCGAGTGCGCGAGCGGCGCGAGTTCGACTCCCGCGAATGGGCCGCGACGCGGGAAGATGCTGACGACTGCCTTCGGTATCGGCAAGCCCCAGCGCGCGCTATTGGCGGCCACGTAGAAGGCCAGCGTGGCGCCGTACCCATAGCCGACGACGACCACGGGTACGCCCTTGATCGGGCCGCCACCGAAGCCTGTGACAGGCAATCCGCCCAGGTGGCGCTCGGCCGTTGTCACCGCGACGCGAAGCGCGCGCAGCATCTGCCGCGGCGTGCGGGTCGCCGCGCTTTCGTAGCGCGGGAAGACGACCGCGGACTCCTCCGCCGCGAGTTGGTCAAGCCAGCCGAGGTAGTTCTGCGGGATCGGGTCGCCGCGCTCGTGCAGGAAGATGACGATCGACCTCGCCCCACCCGGAGCGATCATCCACACCTCGTTCGCGCCACTGCCGAGATCGGTGATGCCGAGGATCTCGCTCGATGGAGCCGCCTGCGACAACGGCGCGAGGACGACGGCCGCCACGGCCGCGGCGAGCACGAGCCTGCCTCCCATCCGCGGGACGATACCCGCGCGGTAGCAGGTCGAGCGCGAACACGGTTGCGTCGAGAGCCAAGCTCCGTCGTCGTCGCAGAACGCGGCACCGATGAGGTTGTACGCGACGGCGCTCCCCTGGCCGCGGGCTCAGCAGGCTGCCACGCAGGCGGTGCATCACCCGAGAGAAGACGATGGCTCCCCGACGGGAAGACCGTGATCTACGTTACGGCGGCAAGGCTTATTCTGACAGCGCGACCGACTCCCGTTCGGCGAGACGGCCTCCACCGTGGACGACACGAGTTCGGCCTGCAGGTCCACGCGCCCCTCGATCCTCCCGGTGCGCGGATCGATCCGGGAGACGTCCGCGACGGTCGGCAGGAGAATCACCTTACCGTCCTTCGTCCACGCGGGCCGTCCGCCAGGCGGCGCCAGCGGCAGCCGGTGCTCCCGCCCGCGTCGCGGCCCGTAGGCTCGCGACCATGACCTGCCCGGCCTGCGGCGG
>CAVOSU010000024.1:0-119331 GCA_963698935.1 uncultured Actinomycetes bacterium | reverse complement strand
CGGGCTCGGAGAAGCGGCGATCATGCGCGGCGACCTGGCCGACGCCCGTGCGCCGCTCCTCGCGGCGCTCGGGATCTTCGCCCAGCTCGGGAACGAGGCGATCGCCGCCGAGTGCCTCGTCGCGCTCGCCGTGACGGAGCAAGGCGAACGGGGAGCGCAGCTCCTGGGCGCAGCGCTCGCCGCGCGTGAGCGGGCGGCGGTCACCGCGGTCGCGATCGAGCGCGTGCTCCAGACGAGAGCGCAGGCCCTGTTCGAGGACTCCGACGACGCGATCCGGGACGGTCGCCTGCTCACGCTCGTCGATGCCGCGCTGCTCGCCGGCGTCGAGCCGGCGCTCGTCTAGGTTCGCCCGACTTGTAACCCCGGCCCGAGCCTGCGCACCATGTCGGTCGTCGAGCGATCAGGCAGAAAGGGAGGCAGGCGTGAACGACAGTCGGGTACCGCTCGAGACGTACGAGGGGAGGGGCGAGACGCTCGCCGAGGCGTTGGAGGACGCCGCAGCCAAGGCGATCAACAAGGACATCGCCAACGTCGGCAGGGAGTACATCATCGTCCAGCACATCGTGACGGTGTCGAACCCGCGCATCTCGGAGCACAAGGTCACGGTCGCGGGCGGAGGATAGAGCCCCGATACGGTGCGGTGCTCTGTCTAGAGCACCGCACCCGCGTATGTCGCGGGGAGCGACACCGAGCCGAGGCGCTCGACCGTGCTCATCTCCGCCGCGAAGATGTTGCGCAGCGGTGCGATCTCGACCGTGGGATTGCTGTGGACGCCGTGCATTCGCACCGCGGGCCGGAAGCGGTAGTCGAAGAACGCCTGGAACGTCTGTTCCGTCTGCCAGACCTCCGAGATGTGGAATCCGTCCTCGGCGGCGCCGGCGACGTGGAGGATTGCGCCCGCAGGCGGGTTCGCGTCGAGATCGAGCGACGCGATGACTTGGTCATAGGTCTCGGCGGGAAGGTCGGGATACCGGATGACAACGCTAACGGCCATGCGGCGCACGCTCCTCTGGGCGTCGGGTACGAGCGACGGCAATCACTCGAACGAGGGTACCGCCTCCCCCAGCCGGTGCGCAAACGCCAGCGGGCCTGCGGGCCCAGAGCAGCTAAGAACTCGTTTCAGAATGAAGCTTTGTGCCGCCGTGTCGCGCTGGGCGGCACGCTGCGGCGTCCTCGGGTTACCCGAATAGCGCCGCTATTCGGGCGCCCTGCGTCCTTGCATCGCACTCGCCCATCGCGCCCCGGCAACGAAGCGTCATTCTGAAACGAGTTCTAGAACCGCACGCCGGCGGCGTGCGCGGGCAGCGAGACCGATCCCATGCGCTCGATCGTGAAGAGCTCCGGCACGTACACGTTGTGGAGCGGCGTGATCTCGACGAGGGGGTCGCGGTGCACGCCGTGCATCCGCAGCGCGGGCCGCAGGCGATAGTCCAGGTAGGCCTGGAACGTCTGCTCCGTCTGCCAGATCTCCGACGTCGTCATCGATCCGTCCGCCTCCCCGGCGACGTGCAGGATCGCGCCGGCAGGCGGGTTCGCGTCGAGGTCGAGCGACGCGATGACCTGGTCGTACATCTCCGCGCTCAGCTCCGGAAAGCGAGCGACCACCGATATCGCCATGCGACTCTCCTCCCTCTCCCCTCCCCCCGGAAGGGGGAGTAACTCACTCGTTGTAGTGAGGTACAGCGGAGCCCGTCAACCCCTTCCGACAGGGGAGGCGCTCAGGTGCCTAGGAGCGCGGTCGCGTAGTCGTGCGCGTCGAACGGACGGAGGTCGTCGAGCCCCTCGCCGACGCCGACGAGCTTGACCGGGAGCCCGAGCTCGTGGGCGATCGCGACTGCGACGCCGCCCTTTGCGGAGCCGTCGAGCTTGGTCAGAGCGACCCCGGTGACGCCTGCCATCTCGGAGAACAGTCGGGCCTGCTGCAGGCCGTTCTGGCCGGTGGTCGCGTCGACGACGAGAAGCGTCTCGTGGGGGGCCCCGTCGAGTCTCCCCTCGATCACCCGACGGACCTTCGCCAGCTCGTCCATCAGGTTTCCCTGCGTGTGCAGCCGTCCGGCAGTGTCGACGATCACGACGTCGCGGCCGCGGGCGCGCCCGGCCTCGACCGCGTCGAACGCGACGGCCGCCGGGTCGGCACCGCGCGAGCCTCCCACGAACTCCGCGCCGGCGCGCTCGGCCCAGATCTCGAGCTGCTCGTCCGCTGCCGCGCGGAACGTGTCGGCGGCGCCCACGAGCACCGAGCGGCCGTGCTCGGAGAGCTTGCGCGCGAGCTTCCCGATCGTCGTCGTCTTCCCCGTCCCGTTGACGCCGACGACGAGGACGACCGTCGGCGGCCCGGCAGCGCGGGCGAGGGTCGGCGGCTCGCCGAAGAGCTGCTCGACCTCCTCCGCGAGCGCCTCGCCGATGTCGGCGAGCTCCCCCCGTGCCTCGAGCCGTCGGACGAGCTCCGCCGTGGCCGGGACGCCTACGTCGGCGCGAACGAGCGCGACCTCGAGCTGCTCCCACGCGTCCTCCCGACTCGCGTCGAACGACCCGGAGAGCTCTGCCTGAAGCGCTCTTCGGCTCTTGCCGAGCGAGTCCCGCAGACGACCGAAGAACCCCGTCCGCTCGATCTCCTCCCGCTCGCCGTCCTCGGCGTCGCCGAGCAGCTCCGACCATGTCCGCGACATCGCGGCAACGCTACCCGTGGCGCGGGCGGGGAATCGACGCCACGTCGAGGCGCTCGTTCCTACGAGCTGTGTTGCAACCGCGGTTTCCGGCCGCAGTCGGTGCCGTGAAGGTCTGGCGTCGCACCCTCTCTCGACGCGCGCCAGCGGGCGCGTGAGGAGCTCAGGCGGTGGCGGCGGCGCGCTCGTCGCGCGGGAGGCGGCGGGAGACGATCTGCGAGACGCCGTCGTCCCCCATCGTGACGCCGTAGAGCACGTCCGCCGCTTCCATCGTCCGCTTCTGATGGGTGATCACGACGAACTGCGCGCGATCCGCGTACCGCCGGAGAAGGTCGACGAACCGCGTGATGTTCGTGTCGTCGAGCGCCGCCTCCACCTCGTCGAGGAGGTAGAACGGGCACGGCTTCGCGAGGAAGAGCGCGAAGAGGAACGAGATCGCGCCGAGCGCCTTCTCTCCGCCGGAGAGGAGGGTGAGACGTGTGATCCGCTTCCCTGCAGGGCGGAGCTCGACCTCGACGCCCGCCTCTTGCTCCTCGGCTCCCTCCTCGGGCTCGACGAGGCGGAGTCGGCCGTCACCGCCGGGGAACAGCGTCGCGGCGACCTCCTCGAAGTTCGCGGCGACCGCCGAGAACGTCTCGTCGAACCGGCGCCGCACCGTCTCCGCGAGCTCGTCCCGTAGCCCCTCCAGCTCGCGGAGCGACGACTCGAGATCCACGCGCTGGGTCGACAGCTCCTCGAGGCGCTCCTTCTCGGCCTCGTACTCCTCCTTCGCGAGCGGGTTGACCTTCCCGAGGGCCTCCCGGCGCGACTCGAGCCTCGCGATCCGCGCCGCGAGCTCGTCCCGGTCACCGTCCGGCTCTGTCTCCGCGGCGCGCTCGGCCGCGTCTGCGCCCGCCGCACGCGCCTCCTCGAGCCTCCTCCTCGCCTCGACCGCCTCGCCGTCCACCCGCGCGAGCTCGACCTCGACCGCGGTGAGGCGCTCGGATGCTCCCTCCGCCTCCTGGCGGAGCTCGACCTCCGCCGCCCCGAGGCGCCGCAGCTCCGCGCCGAGCTGCGAGGCGCGCTCGGCGCCTGCGTCTGCGCGCGCCCGGACCGGCGCCTCGAACCGGCCGGCCAACGACGAGGCTCTCCGCACCGTGTCGTCGAGCGCGCCGGCGGCGCCGACCAGCCGCCGGAGAAGGTCGACATCGAGTCGGGCCGCCCGAGGCGCCCGCTCCCGCAACGCCGCCTCGCTCGCCCGGGCGGCGTCCGCGGCGCCGCGGGCGCGTTCGGCGGCAGCCTCGGACTCGGCGAGTGCCTGCGCGGCGTCCGCGACCAGCTCGGTCAGCGGTCGCCCCTCGGTCGACGACACGGCGACCGGCGCGCCGCCGAGGCGCGCGAGCACGACCTCGGCCTCGGCTGCGCGGCGACCCGCCTCGACGGACTCACCCCGTGCCTCCGACTCGCGGGCGCTGAGCCGCCGGAGCTCCTCCCCGAGCTCGGCGGAGCGGCGTACCCCGGCCGCGAGCGCCGCATTGACAGGTGCTTCGATCCGCGAGACCGCCTCGGTCGCACGCGCGATGTGATCGGCGACGCCTCCCGCGACCCTGGCGAGTCGACCGAGCATGTCGGGATCGAGCGACTGTGCGCGTAGATGGGCGACCTCACGGTAAGTGGCCTCGGCGGCCTCGGCCCGCGTGGCCGTCTCTTCGGCCTCACGCGCCGCCGCGGTGACACGCGCGTCCAGCTCGTCGGCCTCGTCCGAGAGCGCACGCCTCCGCGCGTCGAGCTCCAGCAGCATCGCCTCGCCCGCCTGCCCGGCGAACCAGAGCTCTCCGCGCTCCGCGTCGTACCCGTGCCCCTCCCGGGTCACGACGGTGCCCGTCGTGGCGGCCAGCAGCTGCTGCGCCTCGACGAGCCAGACGCCGCCGAGCAGCCGGAGTCTCTCGTCGTCTCCCGAGACGTGCTCGACGAGACGCCGCGCGCCGGGCACGGGCGGGTGGTCGGACCCTCGTCGGTCGGCCGCGACGAGGACGTCGAGTCGCCCGAGGCCCTCGGCGCGGGCCCGCTCGAGCAGCGCGAGACCCGCCTCGGGATCGGCGGCGAGCAGTGCGGAGGCGTGCGACGCGAGCGCGGCAGCGACCGCCGGCTCGAGCCCGCCCTCGACCTCGAGTCCCTGGAGAACCAGCCGAGCTCCCTCGGCCGCGAGGGCGCGCGCCGCGGGCGCGATCCCCTCCCGCTCCTCCAGCGAGCGCTCGAGCGCCGCGAGCCGGTCGCGCGCGGCGCGCGCACGCTCGGCGAGATCGTCCCGCTCGGTCGCGGCACCCCGCGCCTCGACGGCCGCCTCGTTCGCACGTTCTTCGAGCTCGGCCGGCGACGCGCGGCCTTCGCGGGCGTGCGCGCGGGCGACCTCGTGCTGCTGCGCAGCGTCCCGCGCGAGCTCGGCCGCCCTCTCGTGCCGCGCCCTGAGCCGCTCGCGCGCCGCGCCAAGCGCGACGAGTGCGCGGTTCGCGCTCCCCGAGCCGCCGGTCAGCTCACCGAGGCCACGGTCGACCGACTCGCGCTCCGCGCGGGCGGCGTCGAGCCGCCGTTCCGCCTCCACTGCGACCGCCCGCTCGGCAGCGGCGAGCAGCGCCTGGGCGTGTCGGGCCCGCTCGGCGGTCCTCCCGCTCTCGCTCGCGGCGTCACGCGCCGCGGCCGCCGCCTCGCGAGATGCATCCTCGAGCGAGCGGACAGCCTCGTCCGAGCGGGTCGCCAGCGCGCGCTCCGCGTCCGCGAGGTCCTCGCCGAGCCGCGCTGCATGCGCGACGAGCGACTCGGAGCGAACGGACAGGCGCTCCCTCGCACCCTGCAGCCGGTAGAGAGCGCCGAGCGCGCCCTCGCGCGCGCCGGCGGCGTCCGACAGCTCGACCTCCGCCGCCTCGCGCTCCGCGAGGACCGCGGACAGCCCCTCCTGCGTCGTGCGGCGCGCGAGCGCGGCTGCGCTTCGCCGCGCGTCGGCCTCCGCCCTGCGCTCCGCGAGCGCAGCGAGGTCGAGCGACGCGACGCGCGCGCGCAAGGTCGCGATCTCCCCTGCGAGCTTCTCGGCGCGCTCCGCCGCGGTCGCCTGGAGGGCGAGCGGCCGGAGCCGCTTGCGCACCTCCTCCTCGACGTCGCGGGCGCGCTCGACCTGGGTCGCGACCCGGGCGAGCTTCAGCTCGGCGCGATGGCGGCGCCGCTTGAACTTCCCGAGCCCGGCGGCCTCTTCGACCAGCGCTCGCCGGTCCTCGGGCCTCGACGCGAGGACCGCATCGACCTTTCCCTGCGAGACGATCGAGTGCATCGTCCCGCCGAGGCCGACATCCGCGAGCAGCTCGACGAGATCGGTACGGCGAACCGGTGTGCGGTTGACGAGGTACTGGCCCTCGCCGCCCCGGACGAGACGCCGCGCGATCGACACCTCGCTGAAGTCGAGCTCCTCGCCGAACCCACCGTCCTCGTTGTCGAACACGAGCTCGACCTCGCAGTGGTCGGCGGCGGGCCGGGTCGCCGAGCCGCCGAAGAGGACGTCGTCGGGCCGGTCGGCACGAAGCTCGGACGGCGTGAGCGAGCCCGCCGCCCACACGATCGCGTCCGACACGTTCGACTTGCCGGACCCGTTCGGACCGACCACGACGGCAACCCCGGGCTCGAGGGACACCTCGACGGCGTCGGGGAACGACTTGAAGCCGCGCAGCTTGATGGAGCGCAGGTGCACCGGGCGGGAAGTATCGCCGCCGCGGCGGACGGCGATCAGCGGTCTTTCGCGGTCGAGATGGCCGGACGCCGGGACCGAGCGTCCGGCGTCGCGTCAGTCGTCGACCTGGGCGACCGGGAGTGTCGCGAGGGCCTGGGCTGCGGCTTCCTGCTCGGCGGCCTTCTTCGTCGAGCCCCGCCCCTCCCCGAGCGGCTCGCCGTCGATCAGGGCGGCGCAGACGAACCGGCGCTCGTGGGGCGGCCCTTCGACCGCGAGCACCTCGTACTGGACGACGCGGCCGGTCCGCGCCAACGCTTCCTGGAGCTCTGTCTTCGCGTCGACGTGCCCCGTGCTTGCGAACTCGATCCGCTCGGCGAACGCCTCGACGACCGCCTGCTCTGCCTCTTCGAAGCCATGCTCGAGGTAGACGGCGGCGATCGCGGCCTCGAGCAGCGCTGCGAGAACGTTGCGGCTGAGCGAGATGCGGTGCAGCTCCGGGCCGGGAACATCCTGCGCCCGTTGGACGAGGACGCTGCCGAGGTCGAGGTCGCGCGCGACCGTCGCGCAGCTGTAACGCGAGACGACGTGGGCGCGGATCTTCGCGAGGCGCCCCTCGGAGGCGTCGGGAAACCGGTCGTAGAGCGCACGGGCGATCGCGAGCTCGAGCACGGAGTCGCCGAGGAACTCGAGGCGCTCGTACGACGACGCGCGGTCGGGCGCCCAGGAGGTGTGCGTGAAGACGTGTTCTCGGCGCGCGGGGGGAAGGGTGTCGATCAGGCGCGCGAGCGCCCCGTCCTTCCCCTCGTGCACCTCACTGATGCTGGACGACGTAGTCGACCGCCTGCCCGACCGTCGTCAGCTTCTGCGCATCCTCGTCCGGGATCTTGATGCCGAACTGATCCTCGAGCTCCATGATCAGCTCGACCAGGTCGAGCGAGTCCGCATCGAGGTCGTCCTGGAACGACGCCTCGCTCGTGATCTCGCCCTCGTCGATGCCGAGTTGCTCGTGGAGCGCCGACTTGACGCGCTCGAAGACCTCATCGCGGGAAAGTGCCACTCTCGAACCTCACTGGTCGGTATCAGCGGTGGATTGAGCGCAGGACTCTAACAGCGTGGGGGAAACCATGTTCCCCCCACGAGCCCCTTCTTCAGCGCCGTGGAAGACCACCTTCAACGCTGCGTCACGGGGGCGTGTCGCGACTCGGCTCGCGTCGCGGGCAGGCGCTCCGCGAGCCGCTCGACGAGTCGGTGCTCGACCCCCCGGGCGGCCATCCGCGTCGCGTTGGCGATCGCAACGTGGGAGCTCGAGCCGTGCGCGATCACGACGAGCCCGCGGAGCCCGAGGAGGTAGCCGCCGCCGTACGTCTCGGGGTCGAGACGCGAGCGGAGGCCTCTCGCAGCCGGTCGGATCAGCAGGCCGCCCACCCGGCCCCTGGCCGAGGCGCGGAGCTCGTCGCGGAACGCGCCGAGCACGCTCCGGATCGTGCCCTCGAGCGTCTTGAGGGCGACGTTGCCGGTGAAGCCGTCGCAGACGACGACGTCCGCCTCGCCCTCGAGCAGGGCCCGGCCCTCGACGTTCCCGTCGAACCGCAGCCCGGAAGCCTCGAGCAGCGCGTGCGCCTCGAGCGTCAGCTGGTTCCCCTTCTCGGGCTCTTCGCCGATCGAGAGCAGCTGGACGGAGGGGTCGGAGAGATCGAGCATCTCCTGTGCGAAGACCGTGCCCATGTGCCCGTACTGGACGAGGTGCTCGGGCCTCGCATCGGCGTTGGCGCCCGCGTCGATGAGGACCGTCGGGCCCTTGCGCCCCGGGATCACGATCGCGATGCCGGGGCGATGGACACCAGGAAGACGCCGCACGTGCAGCAGTGAGGCGGCGAGGACGGCGCCCGTGTTCCCCGCGGAGACGGCGGCCGCAGCGTCGCCGTCCCCGACCGCGCGCACGGCCCGCACGAGGGACGCGTCGGGCTTCGAGCGCACCGCCTCGGCAGGCTTGTCGCTCATCGCGATCCCGTCGCTGCACGGCACGAGCTCGAGCCCGGTGCCGGCGAGCGACTCGGGCCCGAACAGGATCGGCGCGATCGTGTCCGAGGCCGCCTCGACCGCTCCCGCGACAACCTCGTCCGGCGCGTGGTCGCCCCCGAGGGCGTCGACCGCGACGCGCG
Organism: uncultured Actinomycetes bacterium; assembly: GCA_963698935.1. Lineage (GTDB taxonomy): Bacteria > Actinomycetota > Thermoleophilia > Gaiellales > Gaiellaceae > Gaiella. The sequence goes on along the minus strand of CAVOSU010000024.1, from coordinate 110,809 downwards.
TCGCCATGAGCATCTACGGCGCAGGCGCGCGGAGCGGGGTGACCTCGCGTCCGCGATACGTCTTGCACGTCGGGCAAACGCGGTGAGACTGCTTCGGCGCGCCGCAGTTCTCGCATGTCGAGACGCGCGGCGCGGCGACGCCGTGCTGGGCGCGACGTTTGTCGCGACGCGCCTTCGAGGTCTTTCGCTTCGGAACGGCCATGAGCGGCCGCCGATTGTAGCGGGTCTAGTCCGAGGCGTCCGTGCGGAGCGCCTCGAGCGCCGCCCAGCGCGGGTCGGCCACGACGTCCTCGTGTCGATGCGGCTCGTCGTTCAGGTTCTTGCCGCAGACGGGGCACAGCCCCGCGCAGTCGGGCCGGCAGAGGATCGGCTCCGGCAGGACAAGCGCGACCTGGTCGTGCGCCCATGCACCCACGTCGAGCTCTCCCTCTCGGACGTACTCCGAGCGGAGGTCCTCGGGCGCGTTCGGATCGGATGCCTCGTACTCCTGCGCGTCGACCGCGACGTCGACGCCTGCGAGCCCGAGGCAGCGCATGCACGGGCCCTCGACCCGCGTCGCGAAGCGAAGGCGGAACACGTCGCCGCTCTGGGCGCGCTGGACGACGAGCTCGGCCGGAACGGAGCGCGGCGTCGGAGCGTAGGACGCGCCGCCCAGCGCGAGCGGATCGAGGTCGATCTCGATCCGCTCGCGGTGCTCCTCCCCGGGCCTGAGCCGGAGGTTTCTCAACGAGAACCGCGTCACGCGACGAGGGTAGCGCCCACCCCGAGCCGCCGGTTCGTGAGGGAAGAGCCGCGAACGCGTCAAACTTCGGTAAGACGGGTGAACGTTCCGTAAGGAGTGGTTCGAACGACCCCTCCGCCGGGCTAGTCCTGTGTCGTCATCTCCGAGAAAGGACGATCGATGCGCAGGACACGAACCACTCTTCTCGCCAGGACGATCGTCGTCGCGGCGCTTGCCTCCGCCGCGACGGTCCTCGCGCTCCCCGGCGGAAGCGGCGCCGCGGCGCAGGACGAAGCCCGCGAACACCACGGAGCCGCGGATCAGCGGTTCCGCCGTCGTCGGGGCGACGCTCTCGACGACGAACGGCTCATGGACGGGCCAGCCGACCGGCTTCGCATACCAGTGGCTCCGCTGCCCACAGGGCGGCGGACGCTCCGACGGCTCCGACTGCGCGGCGATCGGCGGCGCGACGACGTCGAAGTACGTCGTGGCGACGGCCGACGTCGACCACCGGATCCGCGTCCGGGTCTCCGCGACGAACGCGGACGGCCAGCAGACCGTTGCCTCCAACGCGACCCCCCGCGTCCGCCAGCCCGACGCAGGCAAGCCGGTGAACGTCGCCGCGCCGACCCTGAGCGGGGCCCCCGCGCAGGGCGAGACGCTCCGAGTCGTGCCGGGCACGTGGAACGGCCGCCAACCGATCACGTACACGTTCCGCTGGCTCCGCTGCGACGGCGCGGGCAACAACTGCGTCCTCCAGTCGGGCTTCAACGACGACGCGTACACCCTCCGCGAGGGCGACGTCGGCAGGACGATCCGCGCCCGCGTCGTCGCCCGGAACAGTCAGGGCGAGGGCAGCCGGCTGACGGCACAGAGCGCCGCGGTGCAGGGCCCGCAGGGGCCGTCAGGCGTGATCACGCTCCCGAACGGCGAGAAGTCGATCCCGGTGGCGAGCGTGCCCGCGAACGAGCGGCTCGTGATCGACCAGGTGACGTTCTCGCCGAACCCGATCCGCTCCCGCACGGAGCCGATCACGGTCCGGATCAAGGTGAAGGACACCCGCGGCTTCGTCGTCCGCGACGCGCAGGTGTTCTTCCGCTCGACGCCGCTCGTGACCCGGAACGCGCAGGACCAGAAGACGGGTCAGGACGGATGGCTCCAGCTGACCGTCACGCCGGAGCGGGACTTCCCCGCCCTACGGCCGGCGTACTCCGTGCAGTTCTTCGCCAAGGCGTCGCGCCCAGGCGATCCCGAGCTCGGCGGCGTCGCCGGCTACCGGCTCGTGCAGGTGCCGCTCGGCTGAGACGGAGAGAGCGATCGAAGCGACGTGGTGTGGGCGCCGAAGCGGGCGCCCACACTGCATCGGCTACTGGTAGCTCTCGACGTCCACGACGCTGCCGTCGCGGTCGACCGGGCCGATACCCGCCACGACGGTCTCCTGCGAGCGCTCGTGGAGCCGCTCGCGCCCACGCCGGACGGCGCCGAGGAACTTGTCGAGGTTGACTTCGAGCGTCGAGAGGATGCCGTCGGCCCAGTCCTCCATCTCGAGCCGCGTCTCGCGGGCGCCCCGGCGTGCCTCCTCGACGATCTCCTGTGATTGCCTCTCGGCGAGCTTCACGATCTCCGTCTGCGAGGCCTCGCGCACGGCCTGCTCGCGCGCCTCGCCGATCAGGCGGTCGCACTCGCGCTTCGCCTCGGCGAGCATCTCCTGCCGTTCCTTCACGATCCACCGTGCCTGCTTGATCTCCTCGGGAATCGTCGCGCGCATCTGGTCGAGGATGTCGTAGATCTCCTCGCGGTCGATGCGCACCTGATCGGTGAGGGGAACCGCCTTCGCGTTGTGCACGAGGTCGTCGAGCTTGTCGATGAGTACGAGGACGTCCATGGCTGGGATGGTACTCGCGACGCCGGATCGCGGGAGGCCCGGGTCGGGTGTCATTCCTGCGGACTGAGCGGCGCGCCGGGCCGCCCGTTCGGGTACAGCTCGCGGAAGCGCTCCGCCACGGCGGGTGTGACGAGCTCGCCGACGTTCCCGCCGAACGACGCGATCTCCTTGACGCCGCTCGAGGAGACGAACGCGTACTGCGGGCTCGACATGACGTACATCGTCTCGACCTCGGGGGCGAGCAGGTGGTTGAGCCGGTTCATCTGGAACTCCCACTCGAAGTCCGCGATCACGCGCAGGCCCTTGACCATGGTGCGTGCGCCGTGCTTCCGCGCGAAATCGACGACAAGCTGGCTGAACACGTCGACGACGACGTTGTCCAGACCGGACAGCGCGTCCTCGAGGAACGCGACGCGCTCCTCCACGGTGAACAGCGTCTGTTTGTGCGTCGGGTCGCGGACGACGCCGACCACGACCGAGTCGAAGATCCCCGCCGCGCGCCGGATCACGTCGACGTGCCCCAGGGTGACGGGGTCGAACGTGCCGGGGTTGATCGCGACGATGGGCTGGCGGTCGGTCATGGCGCGAAGACGGTGAGACGGGCGGAACCGTACCGCCGGCTCGTCACCAGGTCGAGAGGGAGCTGTGGTTCGACGCGAGCGCCGGTCTCGACGACGGCGAGCCCCGACGGGGAGACGACGGACGGAAGCAGCGCGGCGAGCTCGGCCTCGACCGAGGCCCAGCGCTCGTACGGCGGGTCGGCGAGCACGAGGTCGTGGCGCGTGCCGGCCGCGACCTCGCCGCGCAGGAAGGCGGCCGCGTCCCGTTGGACGACGACTCCACCCACGAGACCGAGCTGCTCGAGGTTCCGCCGGATCACGCGGCACGCCACGGGATCGGTCTCTGCGAACACGCACCGGGCCGCCCCGCGCGACAACGCTTCGAGGCCGAGCGCGCCCGACCCTGCGTAGAGGTCGAGCACGGAGGCGTCGTCGACCGGGCCGACCAGGCTGAAGAGCGCCTCGCGCACCCGGTCGGCCGTCGGGCGCGTGTGCCCGCCCTTCGGCGTTGCGATCGTCCGTCCCCGATGAGTCCCGGCGATGATCCGCATGGAGGGACGATACGGCGAGGCGGCGGTGAGCTCCGGACCGTGTGCGAACGGGACGCCCTACGACTCGCCGACGTGCTCCGACTCGCCGAGCAGGCGCTCGACGGCGTCGGCCAGCAGCGGATCTTCGCCGAGCTCGGTCGCGATCTCCCGCGCCTGCTCGAGCAGGTCCCGGTCCGCGCGGAGCCGCGTGAAGCGGAGGTCGGTGAGCCCCGATTGCCGCGCGCCGACGAGCTGCCCCTCGCCCCGGATTTCGAGGTCGCGTTCGGCGAGCTCGAAGCCGTCGGTCGTCGAGACCATCGCCTCGAGGCGCTCGAGGGCCGTCTCGGAGAGCTCGTCATGTGCGCGCGAGACGAGGAGGCAGTACGACTGCTCGGCTCCGCGACCCACGCGGCCGCGCAGCTGGTGGAGCTGGGCGAGCCCGAACCGGTCGGCCTCCTGAACGATCATGATCGTCGCGTTGGGGACGTCGACGCCGACCTCGATCACCGTCGTCGCTACGAGGACGTCGAGCTCGCCCGCCCTGAATGCGGCCATCACGGCTCTTCGCTCGCCGGTCTTCAGCCGGCCGTGCACGCAGCCGACGCGGTAGCCGCGCAGCTCGTTGACGCGCAGCCGCGCTGCCTCGTCCTCGGCCGCACGCGCGAGTGTCGTCTCCGACCCCTCCACGAGCGGGCAGACGACGTACGCCTGCCGTCCCTCGTCGAGGTGGCGGCGCAGTCGCGAGTACGCGTCGGAGCTCCGCTCCTCCGTAACCCACGCCGTGACGATCGGCTTCCGGTTCGCAGGCGGCGCCGCGATCTCCGAGACCGCAAGGTCGCCGTAGACCGTCAGGGCGAGGGTTCGCGGGATCGGCGTCGCGGTCATGTGGAGGACGTGCGGGCTCCGCCGTTCGACGAGCGCCGCGCGCTGCTCGACGCCGAAGCGGTGCTGCTCGTCCACCACTGCGACCGCGAGGTCCGCGAACTCCACCTCACGCTGGATCAGCGCGTGTGTCCCGACCGCGATGCCCACGTCGCCGGAGGCGACGAGCTGGTGGGTTGCACGCCGTTCCTTCGCCGTGATGCTCGACGTGAGGAGCGCAACCCGGACGCCCAGCTCCGTGCAGAGCCCCTCGATCGTGAGGAAGTGCTGCTCGGCCAGCGTCTCGGTCGGCGCCATCAGGGCGCCCTGCCGCCCGGCCTCGACCGCGCGGAGAAGCGTGTAGAGGGCCACCGCGGTCTTGCCGGAGCCGACGTCACCCTGCAGGAGGCGCTGCATCGGGGTCGCGCGAGCGAGGTCGGCGTCGATCTCCGCGAGCGCCTGCTCCTGCGCCTGGGTGAGGGTGAACGGGAGTACGTCGCGATACCGGGCTGCGAGCTCACCGGGCGGAGGGAGCGGCTCCGCGACGAGCGTCTCGCGCTCGGCGGCGCGCCGCTTCAGCGCGAGTTGGAGGACGAGGAGCTCGTCGAGCGCGAGCCGGCGCCGAGCGTGCTCGGCGTCGTCCTCGGAGCGCGGCCTGTGCAACGCGACGAGAGCGTCGCCGCGGAGCGGAAGCGCGGAGTCGACGCGGACAGAGGCAGGGAGCGGCTCGCCTCCCGCCCGTGCGTGGACGAGGGCCTGGTCGGTCAGGCCGCGGAGCGTCTTCTGCGCGAGCTCGGCGGTCGCCGGGTAGACGGGCGCGAAGTCGGCCGTCTGTGCCGCGTCGCCGATGTCGTAGGACGAGACCTGAAACCCGAAGCGGTTCCGCTTCCCGCGCAGGCGCAGGCGCGCCCCCGGCGTCAGCTGCGTCTCGAGCCACGGCTGGTTGAACCACGTCGCGCGGATCTCCCCGGTCCCGTCCGCCACGTGGGCAGTGAGGATGTGGAGCCGCCCACGGCGACGGCCCGAGACGCGGCGGACGACGACCTCGAGCACCGCCTCGTCGTCACCGAACAGCGACGCGACGGTGCGCTCCTCCGCCGCCGACTCGTAGCGCCGCGGCCGATGCGCCAGCAGGTCGCCGATCGTCGCGATCCCGAGCCGCCCCAGCTTGCGCCGCAGGCCAGGCCCGACGCCGGCCAGCGTCTCGACGCCCAGCTCGAGGACCTCGGGTCGCGGCACGGCCCCCGTCCACGGGAGGGTTGCGGGCGGGTCCGCCCCGCCGAAACCGGCGGGTAGCCGGGTGCGGGCCGTCGCAGGAGCCACCGGTGCGAGTGTAGGGCCGGGCCCGGCGGAGCCGGGCCGGGCCTGGCGGAGCCGGCTGGCCTGACGCCTCCGGGGCGCCGCTGAGCGCGCCGTGCCGGAGGGGATAGTGCTGGAGCACAGACCCGAAAGGCGCGGCGCGCTCAGCGGCGTCAGGCGGGCGGAGCCGGGCTTCGCCCGGGGCCGGAGCCCGCCGCCCGGTGGCGTCAGGAATCCTGGAACCAGAAAAAGCCGACTGCCCCGGGACCCGTGTGGGTGCCGACGACGGCGCCGAGGAGCTGGACGAGGTCGACGGTCGCCTTCGGCCGCGTCTTCGCGACGAGGTCGGTGAGGACGTCGATCCACTCGGGGGCGTTGGCGTGGGCGATCGCCGTGTGCAGGCCCTCGCGATTCTCCGTGTCTTCCGTGAAGAGGCGCGCGAACTCCTCCAGGGCCTTCTGCCGTCCACGCACCCGACCGACGGGCTCCACGACGCCGTGGCGGAGCTCGAGGATCGGCTTGACGTTCAGAAGCGATCCGGCAAACGCCTGGGCCTTGCCGATCCGCCCGCCCTTCTGCAGGTACTCGAGGGTCGCGGTCGTGAACACGACGCGGCTCGCGCCCTCGAACCGCGCGATGAGCTCCTCCACCTCCTCGTCCGTCGTGCCACGTGCGAGCCTGCGGTCGACTGCTTCTGCGAGGAGCCCGCAGGCGAGGGAGGCGCTACCGGTATCCACGACGCGCACGACTCCGCCCCCGAGCTCGTCCGCGGCGCGCCGGGCGGACTCGTAGGTGCCGGACAGCTTCGCCGAGATGTGCAGCGACCAGATCCGCTCGTACCCGGCGTCCCGAAGCTCCCGGTACGACGCGAGGAAGTCCCCGGGCGTCGGCTGGGAGGTCGTCGGCAGCGTGGACGAGGCGGCGAGCCGCTCGTAGAACCCCGCGGGCGCGATGTCGATGTGGTCGCGAAGCGGCACGCCGTCGAACAGGACGTACAGCGGCACGATCCGCATGTTCGTGTGGCGCTCGTGGGCGTCGAGGAAGTCCGAGGTCGAGTCGAGCACGATCGCCGTGCTCTCGCGCGTGAGCTCCACGCGCGGACCCTAACCGGCGTCGTGAGGGGACGCGGCCTCGCGGATCGCGGAGGCCAGCGTCTCGATCGGCACGCCTTTCTCGACGAGGGCGACGGCGCCGGCGCGCAGGACCTCGTCGCGCTCGTCCGTCGTCGCTTCCGCCGTGAGGCACACGACCGCAGCGCCGGACGACGCGATCACCGCCCGCGTGGCCGCGGCGCCGTCGATCCCCGGCAGCCGGTAGTCCATCAACACGACATCCGCCCTCAGGCGCGACCCGGCCTCGGCGGCTTCGTCGCCCGAGCCGACCGCGCCGACCACCTCGAGGTCGGACTGGAGGCCGAGGAGGAGCTCGAGTGAGGAGCGGTACACGTCGTTGTCCTCGACGAGCAGCAGGCGGATTGCCATTGGCTACTCGGCCGAGAGGAGCAGCGGATAGTGCGGCTGCCCGCCCCACTGGACGTCCAGCTCGAGACCGTCGCCACGACCGGCGTATCGCGCTGCGATCTCCTCGGCCTCGGGCGATCCGTCCCCGCGCAGCACCTGGACGAACGAGTGCCCGTCGGTCGCGAAGCGCTCGACGACCGCGTCGAGGACCGTCCAGACGTCGCCGCCCGTCGCGAAGGCGCGACCGCCGACGAGCGCGAGGAAGTCTCCCTCGGCCACGACGATTCCGTCGACCGTCGCGCTGCGCGAGGCGCGGGTGATCTCCGCCGCGTCGATGCCGGCAAGCGCGGCGTCCATCGCCTCCTCGTTGGAATCGATCTCGGCATTCGCGTCGTAGGGAAGCGCCGCGGCGATGCCCTCCGGGATCGACGCCGTCGCGACGACCCTGACCTCCTTCGTCGACTCCTCCGCAGCCCGTTCTGCAGCGAGGCGGATGTTCGGATCGTTCGGGAGCACGATCACATGCTCGGAGCCGACCGCGGTGATCGCCTCGAGCAGCTGACCGACGGAAGGGTTCGCCGTCGGACCGCCCTCGACGACGATCAGCGCGCCTTCGCTGCGAAGAATCTCCCGGTTCCCGCTTCCCTGCGCGACGGCGACGAGCGCGGTGGACGTCGTCGGAGCGGTCGCCGCCGCCTGGAGCTGCGCGAGCCAGCGCTCCCGCTCGGCAGCCTGGCTATGCATGTCGCTGATCTCGATCCGCACCGGATCGACCACGCCGACCGCGCGTCCGAGGTCGAGCGCGCGCTCCGGCTCGTCGGTGTGGACATGGACCTTCGCGACCGAGACGTCACCGGTCACCAGCAACGAGTCGCCAAGGCTCTCGAGCGTCGCGCGGAGCCCGTCGAGGTCGAGGTCGTCCCCCTCGACGACGAACGTCGTGCAGAACCGGCGCGCCGACTCCTCCTGGTGGATCGACTCCTCCGTCAGCTCGTCGACGACGTCGGGAACCTCGGGGAGCGCCTCGCCCGTCAGCTCGTGTAGGACGCCTCGCGCGAGCTCGACGACGCCCACGCCGCCCGCGTCGACCACACCTGCGTCGCGCAGCGTGTCCAGCAGCTCGGGCGTCCGGGCGACGGCGCCGTCGCCGCGGGCCACGACCAGCCGCAGCGCGTCGGCAATGGAGAGCGCAGTGACCTCGGGTCGTTCGGCCTCCTCGGCCATCTCGCGGATCACCGTCAGCATCGTCCCCTCGACCGGGTGCTTCACGGCGTCGTACGCGGACGTCACCCCTGTACGCAGCGCCTCGGCGAGCCGCGCGCCGTCGACGGGCGCTCCGTCCGCGAGGGTCGCCGCCATCCCACGGACGATCGTGCTCAGGATCACGCCCGAGTTGCCCTTCGCCTCCATCGTCGCGGCTCGCTGCACCTCGGCGGCGAGCTCCTTCGCGGTCTCGGCCTGCGAGCGCTCCATCGCGTCGACGATCCCGCGAACGGTCAGCGTGAGATTCGTGCCCGTATCGCCGTCGGGCACCGGATACACATTGAGCGCGTTGATCCGCCGGCGGTGCCGCTCGAGGTTCGCGAGCGCCGCGCTCGCGAGCCGCCTCGTGCTCGCGAGATCGGTCACGGGCGCGAGTCTACGCCGCCCGGACCCCGACTCAGCCGAGAATCGGGTATCGGGCCCGGCCCTCGATGCAATCCGCGGCGAACACCGCGGCGCCGGGATCGCCCGTCCAGAGCGAGAAGCGCCCTGGGCCGGCCTCCGCCTGAGCGAGCGCGTGCACCGCGAACCTGCGGGCGCGGGAGAGCCACTCCTCGTCGCCGGTCCGCTCGAACGCCGCGAGCAACGCGTAGCCGTTCCCGGACGTCCCGTGGCAGATGCCGTGTCCCTTCTCCATCGTCGGCGGACCGGCCCGCCACGTGAGCCGAGCTCCGGCGAGGAGCAGCTCCGGCTCGAGGTAGGCGCCGGCCGCGATCACGACCCCCGGGGCGCCTGTGCACCACTGGAGCCGAATCTGGCCGTCACCCCCGGGCAGCGCGTCGCGCACGGTGCCCGGCCAGTTCGCGAGGCCTTCCTCGACGTGGGCCGTGGCAGCGAGCAGGGAGTTCGCCTCGCCGTCCAGCTTCGCACGACGCCCGTCGTCGAGCGACGGCCTGAGCGCGTGGACGTTGCCGACGTAGCCGTGCGCCGTCGCGAGCCCGACGTATGACTCCCCCTCGAGCCGCTGCGTCCACACCCCCGTCTCGTCGCGCCGCGACCAGAGCGCCTCCGCGCTCTCGTCGCACGCATCCCGCCATCGCTCCTCGCCCGTCCACTCGAGCATGTGGCGCGCGGCGACGAGCGTCCCGGGAGTTCCCCACATCACCTCCTCGGCCTCGTTGGCGACGTTCGTGCGAACACGCGCGAGGAGGTCGTCCGCGAGGGCCGGATCGCCCGTGAGCCGCCAGGCGACGAGCAGGATGCCCGTCTCTCCCGTCAGGAGCGCCGACTCCTTCCGGGAGGGGAGCTCGGCCCCTCGCATGAAGTCGGGCTGCTCGCGCCAGGCCGCGAGCGTCCGCCCCGCCGCCCCCTCGAGGTCGAGGCCGGTATCGGCGTAACCGCCGCCTCGGAGCCGATCGAGCGCCCAGACGACTCCGGCGGCGCCGACGTAGAGATTCCGAAGCGGCGTCGGCGCCTGCCAGGCGTCCCACTCGTGCGCCGGCCAAAGCCCGCCGGGGTCGAACGCGGCGTCGATGCGGGCGACGACGCGGCCGATCGCGGCCCGGACCCGGGCCTCGTCCCACGGCACGTCCGTGAGGGGCTCGAACGCCTCGGGGCGGTAGAGCATCGCGCCGGGATGATGGCGCATCGCGGCGGTGCGCGCCGCGGCCGGGCGCGTCAGACGGCCTTCGTGACCTTGCCCGCCTTGAGGCAGCGGGTGCAAACGTAGTCGCGGGTCGGCTTGCCGTCGAGCACGAGTCTCACGCGCTGCAGGTTCGGCTCGAAACGCCGCTTCGTGGCGACCATCGAGTGCGAGCGGGAGTTCCCCGCCTTGGGCTTCTTCCCGCAGATGACGCAGACCCTGGACATGCGGCCGACGATCCGGTCAGCAGCGGCCTGCCGAACGCCTCGTCCCTACCTCGCGGCGGCGGCGCGCGGAGGTTCGCGAAGAGGTCGGCCATCTCGAGGGCGGTGCGGACAGCCTCCGCGCCCTTCTCGAGGCGCGGGGCTGCCTGGTCGGGCCGGTCGAGCGTGAGCACGCCAAAGGAGACCGGGACGCCCGTCTCGATCGCGGCGAGCTGGAGGCCGGAGGCCGCCTCGCTCGCGACGTAGTCGAAATGCGGCGTGTCGCCGCGGATCACGCAGCCGAGCGCGACGACGCAGGCGAATCGACGGGTCTTGGCGAGCGCCATCGCGGCGAGGGGCAGCTCGAACGCACCGGGGACCGGCATGACGGTGATCGAGTCGCGCTCCACGCCGAGGTCCTCGAGCTCTCGGAGCGCGGACTCGAGCAGGCCGCCCGTGATCTCGCCGTTGAAGCGGCTGACGACGATCCCGACCGCGCGACGTGCGCCGTGGGCTTCGCCTTCGAGGACCGCGTAGCCGGGCGGAACCGTGAGCTCGCCCGGGGCGTGCTCGCCCGTCGCCTCCACCAGTGGCGCGCTCACCTCGCTCGGCTCCTCGACGCGGATGGCCTCGGGGGACGGGTCGTCGCCGTCGGCGGCAGGAGCAGCCTCCGCGTCCGGCTCAGGCTCGGGAGGCGCGACCGGGCCCGGCTCGTCGACCGCAGCTTTGTCGCTGTCGAACGCCGTGACGGGGCCGGGACCATGGGGTGGTGGGTCCTCGAGCTGCGCGCTCGGCCACCCGCCGAGGACGTTCTCGCTCGCGCGCTCCAGCTCCTCGCCCGCCCAGCCGCGCTGCTCGTCGTCCCGCTCGTCAGGCTCGTCGCTCGGGTTCATCGCCACCGTCCTCAGGAATCGTCGTGGCCGTAACGCTCGCCCTGGTGGTGGAGCTTGCGGCCGATCGTGTGCCCCAGCTTGTCGCGCTTCGTCTCGAGATACTCGCGGTTCTCGTCGTTCGGCTCGACCTCGAGAGGCTCCTGCGAGACGACCTCGAGCCCGAACCCGCTGATGCCGGAGATCTTCTTCGGGTTGTTCGTCAGCACGCGGATCGTGGTGAGGCCGAGGTCGGCGAGGATCTGCGACCCGATCCCGTACTCGCGCGCATCGGCCTTGAAGCCGAGCTCGATGTTCGCCTCGACGGTGTCCAGACCCTGCTCCTGGAGCTCGTACGCGCGCAGCTTGTTGAGCAGGCCGATGCCGCGACCTTCCTGCGCGAGGTAGAGGATCACCCCCTCGCCGTCCTGCTCGATCCGCGCGAGCGCCTGCTCGAGCTGCTCGCCGCAGTCGCAGCGCCGCGAGTGGAAGACGTCGCCGGTCAGGCACTCCGAGTGGACACGGACGAGGATGTCCTCCTTCCCCTCGACGTCGCCCTTGACGAGCGCCACGTGCTGCTTCCCGGTCAGCGTCTCCCGGTACGCGACCGCCTGGAATTCGCCGTAGTCGGTCGGGAGCCGCACCGAGACGATGCGCTCGACGAGCTTCTCTGTGCGTCGCCGGTACTCGATCAAGTCGGCGACGGTGACGAGCTTGAGGCCGTGACGCTCGCAGAACTCGACGAGGTCGGGGACGCGGGCCATCGTCCCGTCGTCCTTCATGATCTCGCAGACGACGCCGGCCGGCGCGAGTCCCGCCAGGCGCGCGAGGTCGACGGCCGCCTCCGTCTGGCCCGAGCGCTTCAGCACGCCGCCGGCTCGCGCGCGGAGCGGGAAGATGTGGCCAGGGTGGACGAGGTCGTGAGGCGTCGACGTCGGATCGACGGCGACCTGGATCGTCCGCGCGCGGTCGGCGGCCGAGATCCCCGTCGAAACCCCGTCGCGCGCCTCGATCGAGACCGTGAACGCGGTCCCGAACTGCGCCTCGTTCTGGTCGGTCATCTGGCGGAGGCCGAGCTCCTCGCAGCGCTCGGGCGTGAGACAGAGGCAGACCAGCCCACGTCCATGCGTCGCCATGAAGTTCACGGCGTCGGGCGTCACGAACTGCGCCGCGATCGTCAGGTCGCCCTCGTTCTCGCGCTCTACGTCGTCGGCGACGACGACGAATCGCCCCGCACGGATCTCCTCGATCGCCTCCTCGATCGAGGCGAACGGGCTCGTCTCGGGCTTCGTGGTCGTGCTCACCCGGCCCATCGTAGCCCCGTTCACCGGCGCTCCAGCAGCCTTTCGACGTACTTCGCGAGGACGTCGACCTCGAGGTTCACGGGTGTCCCGGGCTCGAGCGCGCCGAGCGTGGTGGCCTCGAGCGTGTGCGGGACGAGTGCGATCGAGAACGTGTCGCCGTCGAGGCCCGCGACCGTGAGCGAGACCCCGTCGACCGTGATCGAGCCCTTCTCGACGCAGTACCTCAGGATGCTCTCCGCGGCGCCGATCGTGAGCCGCGCTCCGTCCCCCTCGTCTTCGAGCGATGTGACGGTGCCGAGGTCGTCGACATGGCCCTGAACGATGTGGCCGCCGAGCGGCTCACCCGCCCGCAGCGCCGGCTCGACGTTCACCCTGTCGCCGGGGCCGAGACGGGCGAGCGTCGTGCGCGCGAGGGTTTCGGGAACCGCGTGGAACCGGATCGCCCCGTCGGCGACGCCCTCGGCCGTGAGGCACACGCCTGCGACAGAGACCGAATCCCCGACCGCGAGCCCGGTCGCCGTGTGCGGCGCCTCGACTCGCACGGCCAGCCCGTCGTCGTCGCCCTCGACGCCGACGACGCGACCGACCTCGCGCACGATCCCCGTGAACACCGGACCGAGGCTACCGATCTAGGCCTCGCGCAACCGCCAGCCGAGCAGGACGTCCGCGCCGACCCGCTCGAGCTCGGGCTCGCCGAGGTCGAGCGGTTCCGTCAGCGGCCCCGTCATCGGCGGTCCCTCTCCCGCGACGACCGGCGCGACGAACACGAGCAGCCGATCGACGAGCCCCGCCGCGAGGAACGACGTGGCGAGCCTGGGGCCGCCCTCGAGAAGGAGCGACTGGACGCCCTCCGCGGCGAGCGCGGCGAGCTCGTCGCGGAGCGGCCCGTTGCGGAGCTCGAGCCCGGAGCCGTCCGGGAGCGGTCCGCCGCCGAACGCGAGCCGTCGGGGCTGCCGCACGACGGGCGCGTCGCGCACGTCCAGGCGGGGCGCATCGGCGCGGACCGTGCCCATCCCGACCGCGACGGCGTCGACGGCCGCGCGAAGCTCGTGGACGCGCCGTCGGGACTCGTCGCCCGTCACCCAGCGCCGGCCGGGCACCGCGACCCGACCGTCGAGCGACACGGCGAGCTTGAGGATCACGTACGGCCGCCGGTCGGTCACCCACGTCCGCCAGGTCTCGTTCTGACGCCGGGCCTCGGGCAGGTCGAGGAGTTCGATGTCGATGCCCGCCGCCCGAAGGCGCTCAGCCCCGCCCCGCGCCTCGTCGTTCGGATCCGCGCAGCCGGCGACCACCCGCGCGATCCCCGCATCCAGGATCCGGTCGACGCACGGCGGGGTGCGCCCGTGGTGGGCACAGGGCTCCATGGTCACGAAGATCGCCCCGCCGCGGGCCGCCTCGCCCGCGGCGTCGAGCGCGATCGACTCCGCGTGCGGCCCACCGGCAGGCTCGCTGACGCCCTCGCCGACCACCGCACCGTCCCGCGCGACGACGACGGCGCCGACCGTCGGGTTCGGGTATCCGCGGCCGGCGTGCGCGGCCGCGAGCTCGAGGGCGCGCTCGAGGCTCACGCCGCTGCCGCTGCGAGCCGTGCGTACGCCTCGGCCGGGTCCGGGGCGGAGAAGACGGAACTGCCCGTGACCAGGAGCGACGCCCCCGCGTCGCGCAGCGCGCGGACGTTCGCCTCCCCGACGCCGCCGTCGACCTGGATCGGGACCTCGACGAGCGTCGCGAGTGCCTCGATCCGGCCGAACGCCTCCGGCATGAACGACTGGCCGCTGTAACCGGGATGGATGCTCATGCAGAGGACGATGTCCGCCGCCGCCTCGCCCGCGACCTCGGCTGCGCGCGCAGGCGTCGTCTCCGGGTTGAACGCGATCCCCACCCCGAGGCCGTGCGCGCGCGCCTGCTCCGCGACACGGGCCGCGTCGGACGGCACCTCGACGTGGAACGTGATCGAGTCGGCACCGGACGAGGCGAACTCCTCGATGTGGTGGGCCGGGTCGTCGACCATGAGGTGGCAGTCGAGCCGGCCCCCCGCCTCGTGGATTCCGCGCGCGATCGAGCGGAGCACTACCGGCCCCATCGTCACCGGTGGGACGAAGTGCCCGTCGCCGCAGTCGAAGTGGAAGATGCGGCACCCCGCTGCCAGCAGCGCGTCGACCTGTTCGCCGAGCCGGCGGAAGTCGGCCGCATAGAGCGACGGCTCCACCTCCACGCCGTCGCGGATCCATTCCGTCCAGCCCATGCGTGGATCCTACGAGCCGCCGACCGGGCGGTCGGGGATACTCGCGGCGCGTGAACGGGTCGCCCGACCGCCGAGCACTCTGGCGCGAGCTCCTCGAGGACGCGCGCTGGGCACCGTCCCCTCACAACGTTCAGCCGTGGCTCCTGCGCTGTTCCGACGACGGGACGGCCGAGGTCTCGATCCCCACCGACCGACTTCTCCCGGACACCGACCCCGGCGGACGCTTTACCGGGAGCGGGATCGGATGCCTGGTGGAAGGGCTCGCGGTGGCGGCCCGCACGCGTCGGCTCGCCCTCACTGCGACGTCGACCGGCCGCGTGCCGGGCGACAAGGACGCGGTCGTCGTCCTCTCGCTCGGCCCGGCTGACGAGCACACCGACGAGCGCGCACTGCTCCGCGAGCGGCGGACGTCGCGGCTGCCCTTCGACAGCTCGGCGGTCGAGAGGTCGCTGCTCGACGAGCTCTCGGCCCTCTCCGCTGCCGCAGGCCACACGTGGCAGGCGAGCACCGATCCCGAGCTCGTCCGCTGGATCGTGGAGCTCAACCGCGAGACGCTGTTCCTCGACATGGCGGATCCGATCGCGCGTGCCGAGGTCGGCCGCTGGCTGCGGTTCTCGAGCGCCGAGGCAGCCCGACGCCGAGACGGGTTCTCTCCGGAGGCGCTCGGGTTCCCGGGCTGGGTGCTGCGCCTCTTCTTCCGGCGGCACGCGCTCCTCGAGCTGCCCGGCATCCACCAAGGGGCGCACTGGCTGTACGGACGCACGACGCGGGGGACCCGTACGATCGCGTGGCTCCGCGGGCCGTTCGAGACGTTCGAGGACGGCCTTGCGGCAGGCCGGCTGCTCATGCGCCTCTGGCTGACGATGACCCGCGAGGGCGTCAGGCTCCACCCCTTCGGCTCCGTCGTGACGAATCCGACGGCGAACGCGCGGCTCCAGGCGAGGATCGAGCCCGGCGAGGGGACGCTGTGGCTGATCATGCGGCTGGGCCGCTCCGCCGAGCCGCCTCGAAGCCACCGGCGGGAGGTCGACGACCTTGTCGCCTGACCAGGCCGTCCGACGCTGGCTCGTCTTCGGCATCGTGCGTGTCGCCGGCGCCGTGCGGCGGCTCGCAACCTCGTCGGAGACGACGTACAAGCTCCTCTTCCTCCCGGGCTTCGAGGCGGTGCGCTGGCGCTTCGGGAAGTGGCACGCGTGGGTCGCCGCGGAGCGGGCCCGCAAGCAGGTCCCCGCGTACCGCACCCTGCTCGACGAGCACGGCGACCCGAGGGTCCGGGCACGCGGCCTCGACCCGGACATCGGCATCCTGCCCGTGACCGACAAGCAGAACTACGTCGGGCGGTTCTCGATCGAGGAGCGCTGCCGCGGCGGCGCGATCCCACCGGCGGGCGTCGTGGTCGACGAGTCGTCGGGGACGAGCGGCACGCCGTGGAACTGGGTGCGCGGCCCCGACGAGCTGAAGCAGGTGAAGCAGGCGATGCAGGTCGCGCTCCACCACCAGTTCGGCCGCGAGCCGCTGTTCGTCCTGAACGCCTTCGCGCTCGGACCGTGGGCGACCGGGATGAACGTCTCGATGTCGGTCGTCGACATCGCGATCCTCAAGTCCGTCGGGCCCGACATCGGGAAGCTCCAGAGCACGCTCGCGCTCTTCGGCCCCCGTTACCGGTACCTGATCGCCGGCTACCCGCCGTTCCTGAAGAGCTTCGTCGACACGGCCGACATCGACTGGGCGCAGTACGACGTCACTGCCGTGTTCGGCGGCGAAGGGATGAGCGAAGGCATGCGGAGCTACCTCCTCCGCTCCTTCCGGCGGGTGTACGGCTCGTACGGCGCCTCCGACCTCGAGATCAACCTCGCCGCGGAGAGCGACCTCTCGATCGCGGTGCGGCGCCTCCTCGTGGAGCGCCCCGAGCTGCGCCGGCGGCTGCGCCGGGTCGAGAGCACCGATCTGCCGATGGTCTTCCAGTACAACCCGATCGACTACTACGTCGAGACGAACGACGTCGGCGAGCTCGTCGTGACGCTCTGCCGCACGCGGAACGCGGCGCCGAAGATCCGCTACAACATTCGCGATCTCGGCCACATAGTGCGGCATCCCGAGCTCCGGGCGATCCTCCACGAGGAAAGCGTCAGGCTCGAGGACCTTGCCCCGAGAAGCTCGGACCTCCCGTTCCTCTTCCTCTACGGGCGGGCGGACGACGCAGTCGCGTACTACGGCTGCAAGGTCACTCCCGGGAACGTGCAGGACGTCGTCTTCTCGGTGGCCGAGCTCCAGGAGACGGTGGATTCGTTCGCGCTCGTGGTCACGGAGGACGAGCGAGCGAACAAGCGGCTCGCGCTCGCCTTCGAGCTCCGCGCGGGCAAGACCACGCCGGCGGCCGACGCCGAGGAGCTTCGGCAGCGCGTGCTCGGGCGCCTCGCCGAGCTGAACCAGGACTACCGCGAGGCGCAGCGGTTCATGCCGGTGGAGGCGCGGCCGACGCTCGAGTGGCACGCGCACGGCACCGGGCCGTTCGCGGGCGCGGACATTCGCCTGAAAAGGCACTACGTCCACCGCTTGGCCGACTGATCAGGCTCGGAGAACCGTCAGGCGCGCGACGAAGAAGCCGCTCGTCCCGTGGAGGTGCGGCAGCGTCTGCAGGAACTCCGGTCGTGCGCGGTGCCGATACCTCGGCCAGTCGTTACCGAGGGATAGGTCCGACCGTCACCGTGCCGTCCACGACGACGGCGTCGACGACGTCCTCGGATTCCGCGGCGTTGATCGTGCACGTCGAGTAGACGACGGTCCCTCCGGGGCGTGTCCGCTCGACCGCCGCGCGGAGCAGGTCCTTCTGCAGCTCGGGCAGCGACGTCGCCCGCCAGCGAAGATCGGGACGGGCGGCGAGCACGCCGAGCCCCGAGCAGGGCGCGTCGACCAGCGCGCGGTCGTAGCCCGCGAGCTCTGACGGCAGCCGCCGGCCGTCGGCGCGAATCACGCGGACGCCGCGCGCGTCCAGCCGCTCCGCAGTCTTGCGGAGCGCTTCGGCGCGCGCCTCGTCGACCTCGACCGCGTCGACCTCGCCCGCGAGCATGGTCGCCTTGCCTCCCGGCGCGGCACAGAGGTCGAGCGTCCGCTCACGCGACTGCGACCCGACGGCGAGCCCGACGAGCTGGGATGCCCTGCTCTGCGGCCAGATCCGCCCCTCGGCGAGCGCCTGCTCGTCGACCCGGTCGACGACCCAGGCGCCCGGGATCGCGGGATCCGGGCGACCGTCGATCGCCCCCCGGACGAGCCTCACGGCGGTCTCGGGCTCGTCGTTCTGCGCCTCCATCAACGACCGCGCCTCATCCGGCCCGAGGGCCGTCCACCAGGTCTCCGCGATCCAGTCCGGATACGAGTGGCGGAGCGCTGACTCGGCCGGGGTTCGGTCGGGCAGCGCCTCGCACAGCGCCCGAGCGCCCTCGGCGATGCGGCGCATGACCGCGTTCGTGAAGGAGACGGCCCGCTCGAGGCCCGCGCGCCGGACGAGCTCGACCGACTCGTTCACCGCTGCGTACCGCGGCACGCCGTCCATGAACGCGACCTGGTACGCGCCGAGCCGCAATGCCGCGACGACCGGCGGGTCGAGCTTGCGGACGGGCCGGCGGCCCAGCGTCTCGATCGCGTGGTCGAGCGTCCGGCTCCGCTGGACCGCCCCGTAGGCGAGACGCCGCGCGAGGGCTCGGTCGCGGTCGTCGAGGCCCTTCGACTCGGAGCGGAGCGCACGGTCGGCGTATGCGTCGTCCTCGAACACGCGTCGCAGGACCCTGAACGCGACGATCCGCGCCGGCGCGATCTCGCTCACCGGAGGCCGCGGCGCCACGCGTCCGCGGACATCCGGCGGCCGCCGTCCGGCTGCACCTCGAGCGCCTCGAAGGAGCCGTCGTCGGCGACGCGCGCCCGCCACACCGTCACGGGGCGCCCCTCGAGCTCTGCGCGGGCGCCGATGTGCGGGCTGAGAGCCCGGACGATCCGCACGAGCTCCTCGGCGGGCCGCCCGGGATCGAGCGTGCGGTCCTCCGGGCGGATCTTCTCGGCGTACGTGGCCTCCCCCGCCTGCGGGGTGAACGTCGGGGACGGATCCCCGAGCACGTCGTCGAGCAGCCGGGCGGCGACCTCGGCCGCTCGCGCGAACACCGCGCCGGCGTCGTCCTCGGCGCCGATGGAGAACGCCTCCTGCGCCGCGACCGGTCCCGCATCGAGCGCCGCCACCGTCTCGTGGATCGTGACGCCGGTCTCTGCGTCGCCAACCATGATCGCGCGCTCCACCGGCGCGGCGCCCCGCCAGCGCGGCAGGAG
Organism: uncultured Actinomycetes bacterium; assembly: GCA_963698935.1. Classification (GTDB taxonomy): domain Bacteria; phylum Actinomycetota; class Thermoleophilia; order Gaiellales; family Gaiellaceae; genus Gaiella. The sequence continues at coordinate 91,707 of CAVOSU010000024.1, read as the reverse complement.
CGAAGGATGGACGTTGAGCCACGAGCGCTCCGCGAGCAGCTCCTCCGGAACGAGGAGCCCGTACGCGCAGACGACCACGGTCGGTGCACCGAGGTCGAGCCCGGCCCGCGGCCGCTCCGGCTGGAGGACTCGGATCCCGAGGCGCTCCGCGACGAGCTTGGCCGGGGGTGCCGCGATCCGCCGTCCCCGCCCGGCCCGTGCGTCGGGCCTCGTGAGCAGCGCCGAGACGTCGTGGCGCGCGGCGAGCCGCTCGAGCACGTCCGCGCCGAACGGCGCGGTCGCGGCGACGGCGATCCGTGCCACGCCGGGGGACACTAGACCTACGAGGTGAGAACGAGCCTCGGCCGGAGCTGCGCGAGCGCCTCGCGCCGCGCCTCGGCGTCGGTCCGGTCGAGCAGGAGCACCCCGTCGAGGTGGTCGAGCTCGTGCTGCACGACACGCGCATCCATTCCCTCGAGCGAGAGCGACACCGGCTCGCCGGTCTCGTCCCGCGCCGCGACCTGTATCCGAACGGCGCGCTCGATCGGCACGCGAATCGACCCGAGCGAGAGACAGCCCTCGTCGTCGAGCTCCATGTCGTCGCCCACGGGCGTGACGACCGGGTTGACGAGGACGCGGTCCTCGTCGGCGAGTGTGCAGACGAAGAACCGCCGGACGATCCCGATCTGCGTTGCGGCGAGCCCGACCCCGTCGGCGTCGTGCATCAGCTCGACCATCCGCCCGGCGATCCGCGCGAGCTCCTCGTCGAAGGTCTCGACGTCATCCGCACGCATGCGCAACACGGGGTCGCCGTACTGCCTGACCTGCGCGAGCGCCACCTCCTTGCGGACCAGGCGTTCCGCCTCGGCCCGAGCCTCCGCCTCGGTCAGCGGCTCGTCGTCGTGCTCGGGCTCGTGCTCGTGGTCGGACACACCGCGATCTTAGCCCGCGCCTTGCCGCACGGCCTGGGTCTGGAGCGTGCGCGAAACGAGACGACCCGCGTCGTCGGTCACGTCGGTCTGGACGACGATCGTCGTCCGCCCCTTGTGGACGAGCTCGGAGCGCGCCGTCACCGCGCCGTCGCGCACGGCAGCGAGGAAGTTCGTCTTCGCCTCGATCGTCGAGGTGGTCGCGCCCGGCGGGAGGTTCAGGAACGCGAGCGTCGCCGCGGCCGAGTCGGCGAGCGCCGTCAAGTAACCGCCGTGGAGCACGCCGGCGGCGGTGCAGCGCTCCTGCGACCACGTGCCTCGCAGGGTGACGCCCTCGGGCCCTCCCTCGACCGCCTCGAAGCCAAGCAGCTCGGCGAGCGGCATCGACTCGCGGATCGTGGCGGTGAGCGACTCGTCCACGCGCGATCTCTACAGCGACTGAGGGATCGACGTCCACAACCGCGGTGAGCCCGTCGTGGCGCATCGTCCTGGCCGCTGCCGCGAGCAGCGCGGACGCCTGGCGTGCGATGGAACGCGGCTGCGTCGTCTTCGCGACGAGCTGGGCGCGGTGTCGGCCGCGGAGCCGGAGCACGGGCGCAGGACCGAGCAGGTCGCCCTCGTGCCCCTCGAGCCGGTCGCGCAGCTCCTGCAGGGCCGCGAGCGGCGCGTGCGGGTCGGGCCCGGAGACGAGGATCGAGACCAGATGCCGGAACGGTGGGTAGCCAAGCGCCTCGCGGCGCTCGAGCTCGCCCGCGAGGAAGCCGGCGACGTCGTGGTTCACGGCGTGGCGGAGCGGCGTCGCATCCGGCTGGAACGTCTGCACCAGCACCCTGCCCGGCGCGTCGCGGCCGCTGCGCCCCGCGAGCTGCGTCACGAGCTGGAACGTCCGCTCCTCCGCCCGGAAGTCGGGCAGGCCGAGGCTCGTGTCCGCGTCGACGACCGCAGCGAGCGAGACCCCTGGCACGTGATGGCCCTTCGCCACCATCTGCGTCCCGACGAGCACCGCGCGCTCGGCCGCGCGGAATCGCTCGAAGGCGTCACGCGCGGCGCCGGGGCGTGTCGCGACATCCGCGTCGAGCCGGAACCGCTCGAGCTCGGGCAGCCGCTTCGCGAGCTCCGCCTCGAGGCGCTGCGTGCCCGCCCCGATCCTCGCGATCTCCGCGGAGCCGCACTCGGGGCAGGTCGTGGGGACGGTGTCGGTCTGTCCGCAGTGATGGCAGCGGAGCGCGCCGTCCGCGTGGAGCGTGAGCGCGACGTCGCAGTGCGGACAGCGACGCGAGACGCCGCAGGCCCGGCAGTGCACGGCGGGCGCCACGCCGCGCCGGTTGAGGAGCAGGATCGCCCGCCCACCGTGCTCGACGAGCCCGCCGAGCGCCTCGAGGAGCGGCGCCGACAGCGGATAGCCGGCCTCGCGCCGGAGGTCGACGAGCCGCACGCGCGGCATCGGCGCTCCGATCCTCGCGCCGAGCGAGCATCGCGGAAGTCGCGCCCAGCTCTCGGGCCGCGGGGTCGCCGAGCCGTACACCGCCACGGCACCCTCGAGCGCGGCGCGTTTCGCGGCCACGGTGCGCGCGTCGTACCGGGGGTCCGACTCCTGCTTGTACGCAGCGTCGTGCTCCTCGTCCACGACGATCAGCCCCACGCCTCGCATCGGTGCAAACACGGCGGACCGCGCGCCGACGACGATCCGCGCCTCCCCGCGCGCGATCCGGTCGCGCTCGTCGCGTCGCTCGGCGTCGCCGAGCGACGAATGGACGATCGCGACGAGGTCGCCGAAGCGGCGCCGGAAGCGGCCGACGGTCTGCGGCGCAAGCGCGATCTCCGGGACGAGGACGATCGTTCCCAGGCCGCGCTCGAGGGCTGCGGCACACGCCTGGAGGTACACCTCGGTCTTCCCGCTGCCCGTCGGCCCCTCGAGCAGGACGTGCTCACCGACCCCCTCGTCGAGCGCCGCGACGATCCGCGCGACCGCGTCCCGCTGGTCGTCCGAGAGCCGCTCCGGCTCGGGCTCGCCCTCGAGCGACTCGCGCAGGGCAGGCGAGGGCCGTTCCCCACGCGGCGCGCGGCGCGCGGGCGCGACGAGCTCGAGCGCGCGGGCAGGTGTCGACCCGTAGTAGTCGGCGAGCCACAAGGCGAGGTCGACGAGCTGCGGGGGGATCTCGTCGAGCAGGCGGCCGACGGGCGAAAGCTCGATCCCGGGCGGCGCGCCGACCCCGACGTCCGCGACCACCCCTCGCGTCGCGCTGCGCCCGAGGCGGACGGAGACGACCGCGCCTTTCGCCGTCCCCTCCGGCACCTCGTACGTGAACGGGCGGGCGAGCGTTCGGGTCGAGACGAGCGGATAGACGGACGCGAGGGGCACGTGTCGAGGGTACTGGCGAGCCGCGACGACCCTCCCGCTTTGCCAGGGTAGACTCGCCTGATGGCGGGGAGTCACGGGCACTCGGTCGACGAGTATCTCGAGGTCATCTACTTCCTCGCGTTCCCGATCGGCGAGTACCGCCCCGCCGGCGAGAGCGCGATCGCGTCCCGCGTCGCCGACATGCTGGGCGTCTCACGCGCCTCCGCCGGAGAGATGCTGAAGCGCCTCGAGGCCGAGGGCCTCGTCGAGCGCGGCGAGCAGAAGGAGGCGATCCTGACGCCCGTCGGCATCGAGCGCGCCGAGCGGGTCGTCCGCAAGCACCGGATCATCGAGCGCTTCCTGACCGACTTCATGGGCTACACCGCGTCGGAGTCGCACGTGTACGCCGACGAGATGGGTGACACGTTCACGGACGAGATGATCGACCGGATCTACGAGCGCCTCGGCCGGCCCGACCGCTGTCCGCACGGCTGGCCGATCTCGACGGAGCTCGAGCAGACGGAGAACGAGGGTTTGCTCACGCTCGCGGAGCTCAGCCCGGGGCAGGCGGGCGAGATCGTCCGCCTCGCCGAGCACGACGGCGACCTCCTGCACTGGTTCTACGACGAGGGGTACGTCCCCGGGTCGAAGATCGAGATCCGTGCCGTGCACCAGGCGGCGGGCCAGCTCGCGGTGGTGCTCGACGCGAGCGAGCGCGAGATCGGCGAGAAGGCGGCGCAGGGCCTGTACGTCCGCCTTGCGGCCTGACTTACACCGCGCTTACCCTCCGATCATCGCGTGCGAACCGCGCGGTGGTTCGATCCGGAGACCTCGTCCGAAGGAGTGACCCACGTGAGACGTCTCAGCGCCATCGCCGCGGCCGTTGCCGCCGTCGCAGTCCTGGGGATCGCTGCAGCAGGCGCGTCCGCCGCCGGCTCGCCGACGCTCGCCGACGACGTGGCGGCACGGCTCGGGATCGCCCCCGAGAAGCTTCGCCAGGCGTTCAAGGACGCGATCACCGCGCGGATCGACGCCGCCGTCAAGGCCGGGAAGCTGACGCCCCAGCAGGGCGCCAACTTGAAGGAGCGGCTTGCCGTTGCCAAGGGCCTGGGGCTCCGCCTCCGCGGACGCCTCGCCATGAAGCACCCGGCGCTCGTTCGCGGAATCCGCGCCCGCGTCCATCGGCTCGGCCCCGCCACGAAGTACCTCGGCATCACGCCGCAGGAGCTCCGGTCCGAGCTCCGCGCCGGGAAGTCGCTCGCCCAGATCGCGAGGGCGCACGGCAAGACCGTCGAGGGGCTCGTCGATGCGGTCGTCGCGCCGGCCAGGGCACGCCTCGACGCGGCGGTGGCGAACGGCCATCTCACACAGCAGCGTGCGGATGAGGTCCTCGCCCGGCTGACGGACGCGGTCGGGAAGGTCGTCCAGCGCGTTCACGAAACCAAGCCCTAGCTGATCGCGAGCGAACGCCGCAATTGCGGCGGAAAGCCCTTCCAGCGCGTCCGCGGGACGAAACGAGTTGCTCGCGAGTGGACGCCGCTTCTGCGGCGGCGAAGCCGCCGCCTTTAGGGATGTGCCCCGCCGCAGGCGAGGATCAAGCGGCGGGAATCCGCTCCCGCGGATTCCCGCTTCGCGCAGCCAGGCGGAGCGCGTCGGCCTTGTCGGTGCGTTCCCAGGTGAAGTCCGCGTCAGCCCGGCCGAAGTGGCCGTACGCCGCGGTCTTCCGGTAGATCGGCCGCCGGAGGTCGAGGTCGCGCACGATCGCGCCGGGACGCAGGTCGAAGTGCTCCAGGACGAGCTCGGAGATCCGCTCATTGGAGACCCCGTCGGCCTCGGTGCCGAAGGTGTCGATCAGCACGCTCATCGGGTGCGCCACGCCGATCGCGTATGCAACCTGCACCTGGCAGCGGTCGGCGAGGCCGGCCGCGACGACGTTCTTCGCGACGTACCGAGCCGCATAGGCGGCGGAGCGGTCGACCTTCGTCGGGTCCTTGCCGGAGAACGCGCCGCCGCCGTGCGGCGCTGCGCCCCCGTACGTGTCGACGATGATCTTGCGGCCGGTCAGGCCGGTGTCGCCCATGGGGCCGCCGATCACGAACTTTCCGGTCGGGTTCACGTAGAAGAAGTCCGGCGCGCCGAGCCGCGCGGGATCGAAGAGGCCCCGGTAGTCCGCGTGGAGGATCGGCTCGACGACGTGCTCGAGGAGGTCGGGCTTGATCAGCGCCTCCGCGTCGAGCCCGTCACGGTGCTGCGTCGAGATCAGCACGCGCTCGATCTCGACAGGCCGTTGGCGGCCGTGCTCGTCGACCTCGTAGCGCACCGTCACCTGCGACTTGCCGTCCGGGCGGAGGTACGGGAGGACCTCGGCCTTGCGCACGGCGGCGAGCCGCTTCGTGAGCTTGTGCGCGAGCATGATCGGGAGCGGCATCAGCTCGTCCGTCTCGCGGCTCGCGTACCCGAACATCATCCCCTGGTCTCCCGCGCCGATCCGGTCGATCGGATCGGTCTCGCCGTGCTGAGCCTCGAAGGACGCCTCGACGCCCTGCGCGATGTCCGACGACTGCTCGTCGATCGCGACCATCACGCCGCACGTCTCGGCATCGAAGCCGTACTTCGCGCGCGTGTAGCCGATGTCGCGGATCGTGTCGCGCACGATCTCGCGCACGTCGACGTACGTGTCGGTCGACATCTCGCCGGCGACGACCACGAGGCCCGTGGTGATCAGGGTCTCGCAGGCGACCCGCGCGTTCACGTCGTCCGCGATGACGGCGTCCAGGACGGCGTCGGAGATCTGGTCGGCGATCTTGTCCGGGTGGCCCTCGGTGACCGACTCGGAGGTGAACTGGAACGTGCGCGCGCTCATCGCCCGTCGAACCCTAGCCGCGATCGAGAGATCGGCAACCGTTCACTCGAGGGTCGGCTCACGCTGCATCAGCTGCGCGACGAGGTCCATCAGGGGCACGCCCGAGAGGACCGCGCAGACCCCCTCGGTGATCGGCATCTCCACGCCGAGCCGATGCGCGAGCTCGCGGAGCACCGGCGCCGTCGTCAGCCCCTCGACGACCATCCCGATCGAGCGAGCCGCCTCCTCCGGCGTGGCGCCCTGCGCGACGAGCTCGCCGCAGCGCCTGTTGCGGCCCGAGCGCGCCCAGCAGGTCACGACCAGGTCGCCGACCCCCGCGAGGCCCGTGAACGTCTCGGACCGGGCGCCGGCGACCTCGGCCAGCCGCCGCATCTCGGCGAGGCCGCGTGCAACGAGCGCCGCCTTTGCGTTGTCGCCGAGCCGGAGCCCGTCGGCCCCTCCGGCGGCGAGCGCGATCACGTTCTTCGCCGCTGCGCAGAGCTCGACACCGAGGACGTCGTCGTTCACGTAGACGCGAAAGGCCGACGACGTGATCGCGAGCTGGAGCTGCACGGCGAGCGCGAGGCTCTCGCACGCGATCACCGCGGCGGCGGGCAGGCCCTGCGCGATCTCCTCCGCCACGTTGGGGCCCGACAGGACCGCGATCGGCCGGTCGCGAACGATGGTCGAGAGACGGTCGCCGGACACCGGGTCGAGCCCCTTCGTGAGGCTGAGGATCGGTGCGCGCCCGGGCAGCGCACCGACGACGTCGCCGAAGGCCGCGCTCGGCACCGCGACCACGACGAGGTTTGCGCTCTCGACGTCCGCCCCGTCGATCGTCGTCACCGCGATCCCGCCGAGATCGACGCTCGAGAGGTAGCGCGGGTTGTGGCCGGTCTCCGCGATCTCCGCGACCTGCGCCGGGTCGCGGCACGCGAGCGTGACGACGTGGCCGTGGTCGGCCAGGAGTCGCGAGAATGCCGTGCCCCACGAGCCCCCGCCCACGACGACGACGTCCATCGCTCGACCCTACGCGCCCGGCCCGTCGGCCGTCAGGGCTCCCACCGCGTCACGACGGCACAAGGCTCCAGTCTGCAACGAGTTCTTACTCGGAGCGTTGGAAGTCGATCGAGACCGGCACGCCCTGCAGCTCGAAGCGGGCGCGCAGCTCGTTCTCGACCCAGTATGCGTAGTCGCGGGTGACGAGCCTCGGGTCGTTGACGAAGATCCTGAGCCGCGGTGGCCGGGTTGCGGTCTGGGTCGCGTAGAGCAGCTTGAGGCGTCGTCCGCGCTCGCCCGCAGGCCCGGGACGGGCCTCCTTCAGCTCGGCCACCGCACGGTTGAGCTGAGGGGTCGGGATCCGCGTGACGTGCTTCGCGAACAGCGTCTCGACATGATCGAGCACGCGCCTCAACCCGCGTCCGGTGGCCGCCGACACCGCGACCGCGGGCGGACGCTGACGGAGACGGCGGTTCAGCAGCCCGCGGGTCTCCTGGAGGTCGACGACTCCGATGTCCCATTTCGAGAGGACGACGAGCGTGGAGCAGCCCGCCTTCCGTGCGACGTCCGCCACCGCGAGGTCCTGCTCGACGATGCCTTCGGATGCGTCGACCAGGACGAGGGCGACGTCCGCGCGCTCCGCCGCGTCGAGCGCCCGCAGCTCGGAGTAGTACTCGATTCCCTGCCGCTGCCGCCGCTTGCGCCGCAGGCCGGCGGTGTCGACGAGCACGAACGTCGTGTCGCCACGCGTGAGGACGGTGTCGATCGTGTCACGCGTCGTGCCGGGTACGTTCGAGACGATCACGCGCTCCTCGCCGAGGAGCGCGTTGAGCAGGGACGACTTGCCGACGTTCGGCCGGCCGAGGATCGCGACGCGGATCGCGGACTCGTCGACGATGGGCTCGTCCCGACCCGGTAGCCGCGAGACGATCTCGTCGAGCAGGTCGCCCGTCCCGTGCCCGTGCAACGCGGAGAGCGGAACCGGGTCGCCGAGCCCGAGGCGGTGGAACTCGACTGCCTCGAGGTCGCGGCGAGGATCGTCGAGCTTGTTCGCGAGCACGATCACCGGCTTTCCCGACACGCGCAGGATCGACGCGAGGTCCTCGTCGCCCGGCGTGATGCCGGCCGTCGCGTCGACGACGAACAACACGAGATCGGCCTCCGCCACGGCGGCGCGCGCCTGGTCGGCGATGTGCCGGCCGTACGGACCGGTGTCTTCCTCGTCGACGCCTCCCGTGTCGACGAGCCTGAAGGTCACGCCGTTCCAGTCGCACAGGAGCTCCTTGCGGTCGCGCGTCACCCCCGCGGTCTTGTGCACGACCGCCGCGCGGCTCTGGGTGAGGCGGTTGAGAAGCGTCGACTTGCCGACGTTGGGGAAGCCGACGATCGCGACCGTCCCCGCACTCCTGACCTCTTCGGCCGCCGTGCGTCGAGTTCCTCGTCGGCCACGGCTATCGACGGTCTCGAGGCGGGGGGACGCCGTCAGGCCTGCCCTGCTCGTGCAGCGCGACGAGCCAGTCCCAGAGCCGCCGGATCTCGTGCTCGATCTGCGCCGACGCCTCCTTGTACCCTCTGCCGCCCTTCGGCAGCCGTTCGAGCGCGAGCGGCTCGCCCCAGACGATCGAGACCGGCGAGGGGTGCCTCGGCGACCACGTCTGCGTGCCGTGGATCGCGACCGGCACGATCGGGGCGTTCTCCTGGATCGCGACCATGGCCGCGCCGGGCTGCACCGTGCCGGGGACGCCGGACCGCTGGCGGGTCCCCTCGACGAACAGCCCTAGCGCGTTGCCGTCGGCGACGACGCGGCGCATCGTGCGTACGGCGTCGCGATCCGACTCACCACGCCGCACGGAGAAGCAGCCAAACGACCGGATGAACGCCCCGAAGCCCGGGACGCGATGGGCCTCGATCTTCGCCATGTAGTAGAGGATGCGCGGGCTCGCCGCGCCCAGCACGACGGGGTCGAGCCAGCTGAAGTGGTTCGAGGCGACCACGATGCCGCCCTCGCGAGGAACGCGGTCCTGCCCGTAGACATGGAGACGGGTCGCCAACCGCCCCGCGAGGCCGATCGTCGGCCGCCCGACGGCCCAGGTGTACGGCGCGAGGTTCATCGGGCGGCCGCCACGAGGGCGGCGACCCGGTCGACGACCTCGTCGAGCGTCAGCTCCGTCGTGTCGACCTCGACGGCGTCGGGCGCCTGGTGGGTGTTGATCGCGTCGCGCTCGTCGCGCCGGCGGAGCTCCTCGGCGAGCTCGTCGACGCCGAGGCCGTCTCGTTCGGCGTGACGCCGAGTGACGCGCACACCCGGGTCGGCGACGAGCCAGACCTTGACGTCGGCCTCCGGCACGACGACGACGCCGATGTCGCGACCCTCGATCACGGAGTCGCCGGACTGGCCGAGCTCCCGCTGGCGCCCGCGCATCACCTCGCGTACCTCCGGATGGCGCGCGACGACCGGCACGGCGGCGTCGATCTCGGGCTCGCGGATCCGGCGCGTGACCTCCTCACCGCCGATCGCGACGGTGCCGCCGTCGCCGAACTCGACCGGGTTCGTCGTCGCGAGGGCGCTGAGCCCGAGGCCGTCGTCGAGCGGGACGCCCTCGTGGAGTGCGAGCCACGTGAGGGCGCGGTACATCGCTCCCGTGTCGAGGTACTTGAACCCGAGCCGCGTCGCGAGCTCCCTCGCCACCGAACTCTTCCCCGCGCCTGCGGGCCCGTCGATCGCCACGATCACGCGCCGGAGGTTATCGCCGGTCGTCCTCCTCGACGGCCGAGGTGCGCCGGAGCTCGTCGAGCATCTCGAAGAAGTCGGGGAAGCTGACGGCGACCGCAGCCGCGTCGTCGATGCGCACACCCTCACGCGACGCAAGCCCGGCGACCGCCCCGAGCATCGCGAGCCGGTGGTCCCCGCGGCTCGCGATGCGCCCACCCCGCAGACGTGCCGGGACCCCCGTGATGCGGAGCCCGTCGTCCGTCCCCCGGGCGCGGACGCCGAGAGCGCGGAGCGCGTCGACGGTCGCCTCGATCCGGTCCGACTCCTTCGCGCGGAGCTCTTCGGCTCCCCGCAGGACGCTCTCGCCGCGAGCACATGCTGCCGCCAAGGCGAACAGCGGCAACTCGTCGATCGCGATGGGAACCTCCGCGCGTTCCACGACCGTGCCGACGAGAGGCGCCGCGTGCACTTCGAGGTCGCCGGCCGGCTCGCCGCCGACCTCGCGCCGGTTGTAGACCGTGATCCGCGCGCCCATCCGCTCCAGGATCGAAAGCAGCCCTGTCCGTCTCGGGTTGAGATTCACGCCGTGCACGTGGAGCTCCGAGCCCGGCACGAGCGTCGCCGCAACGAGGAACGGCGCGGCGGAAGAGAAGTCCCCGGGGACCTCGAACGGGCCGAGCGACAGGCGGTCTGCCCGTGAGACCGTCACGCTCGTCGGCCGGATCGTGACCCGTGCGCCCGCGGCGGCGAGCATCCGCTCGGTGTGGTCCCTCGTAGGCGCGGGCTCGACGACCGTCGTCTCGCCGTCGGCGTAGAGCCCCGCGAGGAGCACCGCGGACTTCACCTGGGCGCTCGCGACCGGCAGGGCGTAGTCGATGGCGCGCAGTGACCCGCCACCGATCGTGAGTGGGAGGTGGCCGTCGGTCGTCTCGACCCGTGCCCCCATGCGCCCGAGCGGCTCGGCAATCCTGGCCATCGGGCGACGCGAGAGCGATCCGTCGCCCGTGAGCGTGAAGGATCCGCGCTGCCCGGCGAGGATCCCGGAGAGCAACCGGACGAGCGTGCCGGCGTTGGCGCAGTCGATCGGCCCGTCCGGGGCGGTGAGCCCCGCGACGCCCGTTCCGCGCACGAGCAGCGTGTCCGCCCCCTCCTCCTCGATCTCGACCCCGAGCGCGCGCACCGCGGCGATCGTCGCCTCCGTGTCCGCGGAGCGGCCAAACCCCGTGACACGCGTCTCGTCGTCGCAGATCGCCCCGAGCAGGACCGCGCGGTGCGAGACCGACTTGTCCCCCGGGACGGCGAGGTGACCGACGAGCCGTGCGACGGGCTCGACGAGCGTGCTCGAGCCGGCGCTCACCAGGGTGTCCAACTGGACCATGGCCCGACGGGACGTCTTGACAGGAAACGGTGTCTGACACCGTCTTCGCGCAGTGCATGCGTGGGCGCACAAGAACCCTTGCACGCGAGAGAATTCACGCCGAAGCGGGGAGGCGCGGCGGCAGTTCGGTGTCTGACACCGCTCACTCCTCGATCACCGGTGCGGCCACGACGCCGTAGCCCTGACCCTCGAGGAGCCGGACGGCGCGCTCCGCCTCGCCGTCGCCGGAGACGAGCACCGTGAGCGTGCCGCCGCGCTCGCTCGAGACGTGGTCCATCTCGAAGTCCTCGACGTTGATCCGCTCCGCGCCGAGCGCGTGGAAGATGCCCGCAAGCACTCCCGGGCGGTCGGGGATGTGGATGCGGAGCCGCTGGAGGGCGCCGGGATCGGCGAAGGCGGTTCCGAGCAGACGCCGCCGATGCGCGCTCGCCTCGCCGATCCAGCGCGCGAGGAACCCCGCGTCGCCGTCCGCCAGCGCTCGCTCGACCTGCTCGAGCGCACGGCGCTGCTCGGCGAGCGCGAGCCCGAGCGCCTCCCGGTTGTCGAGGAAGATGTCGACCCAGATCCGCGGGTTCGCGCCCGCGATCCGGGTCATGTCCCGCAGGGAGCCGCCGGCCGCCTGGAGCGGGTCGTGGCCGTCGATCCGCGTCGAGCCCGCGTGGTTGAGGAGCACGTTTGCGAGGACATGCGGGAGGTGGCTCGTCAGCCCGACGAGCCGGTCGTGCGCGTCGGGCCCGATCGCGACAGGTCGCGCGCCGAGCGCGCTGACGAAGCCGTGGAGCAACCGCAACCGCTCGGGCGCCGTCGCGGCCGTCGGAGTGAGGAACCACGTCGCGCCGTCGAAGAGCTCCGCCGCGGCGCGGCCGGGCCCGCGCGTCTCGGCGCCGCAGATCGGGTGGCCGCCGATGAAGCGCTCGTCCGCCGCGGCCGCCGCGCAGACCGGCCGCTTCGTCGAGCCGACGTCGGTGACCGTCGCTCCCTCGGCCGCATGACCGAGGACATCTCGCACGGTCTCGGGGAGGTCGCCGACCGGCGCCGCGACGAGCACGAGTTCGGCGTCGGCGACCGTGGCGGCGAGGTCGTCGGCAGGCTCGACGGCGCCGCGCGCCGCTGCGAGCGCGAGCGCCTCACCGTCCGGATCCCAGCCCGCCACGGTCGGCACGCCTGCGCGACGCGCGGCCAGCGCGGCCGAGGCGCCGATCAGGCCCGTGCCGACGACGGCGAGCCGCTGTACCTGCTGAAAGCTCACGCGTTCGACCGGGGCCGGAGATCGCCGGAGGCGATCATGCGGCCCGCATCAACTCCGCGACGCGGAAGGCGAGGTCGAGCGACTGCCGGGCGTTGAGCCGGGGATCGCAGAGGGTCTCGTAGCGCGTGTCCAGCTGCTCCTCGAGCACCTCCTCCGAGCCGCCGAGGCACTCCGTGACGTTCTCCCCGGTCACCTCGAGATGCACGCCGCCCGGCCACGTCCCCACCTCGCGGTGCGCCGCGAAGAAGCTCTCGATCTCCCCGAGCACGTCGTCGAACCGGCGCGTCTTGTGGCCCGACGGGGTCACGAACGTGTTGGCGTGCATCGGGTCGCAGACCCAGAGGACGGGCACGCCGCTCTCGCGGACGGCCTGGATCAGGGGCGGCAGCACGTCTTGCACGCGATCGGCGCCGAGGCGTGTGAGGAGCGTCAGCCGCCCTGGCACGCGCCGTGGGTTGAGCCGCTCGCAGAGCGCGACCAGCTCGCCCGGGGTCGCGTCGGGCCCGATCTTCGCGCCGATCGGGTTGTCGACCCCGGCGAGGAACTCGACGTGGGCGCCGTCCGGCTGGCGTGTCCGCTCGCCGACCCAGAGGAAGTGGGCCGAGCAGGCGTACCAGTCGCCGGTCGTGGAGTCCCGGCGCGCGAGCGGCTCTTCGTAGTCGAGGAGGAGCGCCTCATGGCTCGTCCAGATGTCCACCTCGTGGATCGAGTGCTCGTCGCCGAGGTCGATTCCGATCGCCTGCATGAAGCGGAGCGCGCGGCCGATCTCGTTCGCGATCACCTCGTAGCGCCTGCCCTCCAGCGAGGTCGTGACGAACTCCTGGTTCCACGTGTGCACCTGGGTGAGGTCGGCGAAGCCGCCCTTCGTGAACGCCCGGAGGAGGTTGAGGGTCGAGACCGCCTGGTAGTAGGCCTGCACCATCCGCTCGGGGTCGGGGATGCGGGCCTCGCGGGTCCGCTCGTCCGAGTGCACCGCGTGACCGCGGAACGCGGGCAGCTCGACGCCGTCGACGAGCTCCGTCGGCGCCGATCGGGGCTTTGTGAACTGCCCCGCGATCCGGCCGACCTTGACGACGGGCAGCGTCGCGCCGTAGGTGAGCACGGCAGACATTTGGAGGATCACCTTGAGGCGCTCCCGGATCGCGACCGCAGAGACATCGCGGAACGACTCGGCGCAGTCGCCCGCCTGGAGGAGGAACGCCCGACCCTCGACGGCCTCCGCGAGCGCGCGCTGGAGCGCCCTCGCCTCGCCGGCGAAGACGAGCGGCGGCAGCTGCCGCAGCCGCTCGCGAACCTCCTCGACCACGCTCGGGTCGGGCCAGTCCGGCTGCTGCAGCACAGGCAGCGAGCGCCACGAGGAAGGCGTCCAGGGCTCCGTCACTGCCATGCGGCGAGTGTATCCAGGGCCCGTTTTGACGCTCTGCGCCAAAACGGCTAAACATTGGAGATGGCCGGACTCGACCGCCACTCCGTGTTCTGGCGCACGCCGGCGCCCGTGCACGAGCGCGGCCGAAGGATCTAGGTTCCTTTCGGCCGCGAAGCGGACGAAAGGAACCCATGAGGATCTTCTCGGGCATCCAGCCCACCGGCGACAAGCATCTCGGCAACTACATCGGCGGCTTCCGCCAGTACGCGCGGACACAGGAGCTCGGCGAGGCGTTCTTCTGCATCGTCGACCTCCACTCGATCACCGTCGAGTACGACCCGCGCGACCTGCACGAGAAAACGCTCGACCTGTTCGCGATGCTCGTCGCGACCGGGCTCGACCCGGAGCGCTCGACGGTGTTCGCCCAGAGCCACGTCACCGCGCATGCCGAGTCGAGTTGGCTGCTCTCGTCCGTCACGAGCTACGGCCAGCTCGGGCGGATGACCCAGTTCAAGGACAAGGCCGACCAGCGCGAGTTCGTGTCGTCGGGGCTCTTCACGTACCCCGTGCTGATGGCCGGCGACATCCTGCTCTACCAGACCGACCGCGTCCCGATCGGCGACGACCAACGCCAGCACCTCGAGCTCGCGCGGGACGTCGCGCAGCGGTTCAACTCCCGCTTCGGGGAGACGTTCGTGGTCCCGGAGGGCATCTACCCGGACGTCGGCGCACGGATCATGGATCTCCAGGAGCCGACGAGGAAGATGTCGACGACCGGCGGCACCGAGCAAGGGACGGTGAGGCTGCTCGACGATCCCGACGTGATCCGGAAGAAGTTCCGCTCGGCGGTGACCGACTCGGGACGCGAGGTCCGACGGGGCGACGACAAGCCTGGTGTGACAAACCTCGTCGACATTCTCTCGGTCGCCACTGACCGCACGCCCGAGGAGGTCGAGCGGGCGTACGACGGGGCGGGGTACGGCGACCTCAAGCTCGATGTCGGGGAGGCGGTGGTCGAGCTCCTCATGCCGGTGCGCGACCGGTACCTCGAGCTGCGGACGGACGAGCCCGAGCTCCTCCGTCTGCTTGCGGTCGGGGCCGACAAGGCACGGGCGGCGTCCGCGCCGACGCTCTCGGCGATGTACGAGCGGATGGGATTCGTGAGGCTGGCGTGACCCGTACGTACGCGGGGGCGGCGATCGTCGCCGTCGTCGCGATCGTCGGTGGTGCGCTCCATTTCGCCGGGGCCGACCCGGTCGTCACCTTCGTGGTCACCGGCGCGGCGCTCGGTGGCGTCGCCTGGACGATCGGCATCGCCACCGAGTCGGTCGGCGCGCGGTTCGGACCGGCCGTCACCGGGGCGCTCCAGTCGACGCTCGGGAACCTCCCCGAGCTGTTCATCGTCCTCTTCGCACTCTCGGCCGGCGAGGTCGTCGTCGCCCAGTTCTCGATCCTCGGCTCGCTCTTCGCGAACGCGCTCCTCGTGCTTGGGCTCGCGATCGCCGCCGGATCGATCCGCCGGCCCGACGGGAAGATGACCTTCGGGGCGAGGCTGCCGAACGACACCGCGACGCTCGTGCTCCTCGCCGTCTTCCTCATCTCGATCCTCGGGCTGTCGGACCAGGTCGGTGACCGCGCGAGCGAGCACCAGGTGGAGATCTCGGTCGTCGGCGCCATCTGCCTGCTCTTCGTCTATGCCGCGTGGCTGTTCGCGTACCTCCGCTCCGACCGGACCTCCGAACGTGCGCTCCTGGAGCCTTCCCACTCTTCCATCCCGTTCCCCGTCGCCATCGCGATGCTCGCAGCTGCGGGCGTCCTCGCCGCTCTCCTCTCGGACTGGTTCGTCGACGCTCTCGACCCTGCTGTCGAGACGCTCGGCATCTCGAAGGCGTTCACCGGGCTCGTGATCGTCGCGCTCGCAGGCAACGCAGTGGAGAACGTCGTCGCGGTCTCGCTCGCGTGGAAGGGCCACAACGACCTCTCGATCTCGGTCGTGAAGAACTCCGTCTCGCAGATCGCGTGCTTCCTCTACCCGGTGCTCGTGATCGCGTCGCTCGCCTTCGAGCACCGACTGACGTTCGTGATCGACCCGGTCTACCTGGGGGCGCTCGCGCTCACCGCGATCGCCGTGTGGCAGATCACCGGCGACGGCGAGGCCGTGCTCTTCGAGGGGCTCGCGCTCGTGAGCCTGTACGTGGTTCTCGCGACCCTCGTCTGGTTCGAGTAGCCAGTCGTCCTAGAGCCCCACGAGGCGGCGGAGCGAGGCGACCTCGGCCGACGTCAGGTCGCGCCACTGCCCGGGGCGCAGCCGCCCAGGCCCGAGACCGGCGTACCGCGACCGGCGCAGCTTCGCGACGGGATGCCCGACGGCCTCGAGCATCCGCCGCACCTGCCGGTTCCGACCCTCGTGCAGCACGAGCTCGAGGCGGGACGGGCCCAGTCGTCGGGCCTTCGCGGGGGCGGTCGCGCCGTCGTCGAGCTCGACGCCGTCCGCGAGGCGGCGAAGCACGTCGTCCGCGGGCTCGCCCTCGACGTCCGCCACGTACGTCTTCTCGACGCGGTAGCGCGGATGGGCGAGCCGGTGCGCAAGCGGTCCGTCGTTCGTCAGGAGGAGGACGCCCGTCGTGTCGCGGTCGAGCCGCCCCACGGGGACGACCCGCACCTCGCCGCCGACGAGGTCGACCACGGTCGGCCTGCCCTGCGGGTCGCGCGCCGTCGTGATCGTGCCGCGCGGCTTGTTCAGCAGAACGTGCCGAAGCCGCTGTGCGCCGATCGCGCGGCCGTCGACGCGGACGTCGTCGGCGCTGCCGACGAAGGTATTCAGCTCGCCGGGTGCGCCGTTCACAGCCACCCGCCCCGCCTTGATCAGCTCGTCGGCGCCTCGCCGCGAGGCGACACCGGCCCGCGCGAGGTAGGCGTTCAGTCGCATCGCGCGCCATTCTCGCGGGTACGCTCCGGACCGTGACCGACCACGCCGAGCTCACGCGCCGGCTCGCCGATCTCGTCGTCGGGTACGGCGCAAATGTCCAGCCCGGCCAGATCGTCGGGGTCACGACGTACACGGGCAAGGAGGCGCTCACGCGCGAGGTCGCGCGCGCGGCCTACGAGCGCGGCGCGAGCTGGGTCGACGTGATCACATTCGATCCCTGGGTCAAGCGTCAGCGCCTCGCGCACGCGGACGAGTCGACGCTCGAGTACATCCCGCCCTGGCTCGAGGACCGGCTCGAGTGGCTCTCCTCCGAGCACGCGGCCCGGGTGACGCTCAACGGGCCGGCCGCCCCGGACTCGCTCGACGGGATCGACCTCGCCCGGGCCGGAAAAGACGTCCTGCCCTATCTCCCGAAGACGGGCGACGTCGTCAACCGGCGCACCACCAACTGGTGCGTCGCCCCGGCTCCTACGCCCGCGTGGGGAGCGCTCGTGTACCCAAACCTCGCCGCGGACGCTGCGTATGAGCGTCTCTGGGAGGAGATCGCGTACATCTGCCGGCTCGACAGCGAGGACCCCGAGGCGGCCTGGCGCGAGCGCGCGCGCACGCTCGAAGCCATTGCGGCACGACTGACGGAGCGGCGCTTCGACGCAATCCGCCTGTACGGGGCCGGCACCGACGTGACGATCGGCCTCTTCCCGACGTCGATCTGGCACGCCGCGGACTTCGAGACGATCGACGGCCTCCGCCATTTCCCGAACATCCCGAGCGAGGAGATCTTCACGACGCCGGATCCCTTGCGCGTCGACGGGCACGTGACCGGGACGCGCCCGCTCGAGCTGTACGGCGCCCTGATCGACGGCATCCGGGTCGAGTTCGCAGGCGGGCGGGCAGTGCGGATCGATGCCGACCGCGGCGCGGACGCAATGCGGGCGATCGCGGCGAAGGACGACGGTGGCTCATTCCTCGGCGAGCTCGCGCTCGTCGACGGCGAGGGGCGGATCGGACCGCTCGGCACGGTCTTCTACGAGACACTGATCGACGAGAACGCGGCGAGTCACATCGCGCTCGGGAGCGGGTACACCCTTGGCGTGCAATCCGACGAGGATCTCGCGCGGGTGAACCGCTCGGACATCCACGTCGACTTCATGATCGGCTCCCCCGAGCTCGACGTAGACGGGATCACGCGGGACGGCGAGCCGGTGCCGCTCCTGCGCGCGGGCGCCTGGCAGCTGTAGCCCCGGAGGTATCCCCGCCAAACAGGCTCGGACGTGACGGCGATCGCGGCAGTTTGCGACCGCGAAGCGGGAGCCTTCAGGGGTGTGCCCCCGCCGCAGGCGGGGATCAAGCGGCGGGATTCCGCTCCTGCGGAATCCCGCTTCGCGAGCTGGCTAATGGTCGTATTGGATGTAGCGGCGGACCTCGCGTGCGCGCTCGAGGGAGTGGAGGCGCGCAACGAGGTGGAGGGCCATGTCGATCCCGGCCGACACCCCCGCCGCAGTGACGATCTCGCCGCTGTCCACGAACCGGTCGTCGGGTCGCAGCTCGACGGTCGGCTCGAGCTCGGCGAGCCGGTCGAGCCGTCCCCACCAGGTGGTGGCCGGACGGTCGCGGAGGAGACCGGCGGCGGCGAGAGCCAGTGCGCCAGTGCACACGCTCGTCACGAGCGCGCCGCGACCGGAATACGCGCGGAGCCGGTCGAGGAACGCCTCGTCCTCGAGCTTCGCGTTGACCCCGGAGCCCCCGGGGACGAGCAGCACGTCTGCGGGAGGCGCCGTGTCCCACGTGTGGTCGGCCGCGACCCGGAGGCCCTTCGCGCACCGCAGGAGCTCGGTCGTGTCCGCGACGGTGAAGACCGTGACGCCGTCGTCCGGATGCTGCGTCGCCCAGGCCGCGAGCACCTCCCACGGCCCCGCGAAGTCGAGCTCCTCGACTCCCTCGAACAGGACGATCGCGATCCGCGTCACGCCGCGATGCTACGGGTCGAAAGGCGCGTGCAACAGTGTGTTACAAGCGCTTCTGACCCTGCGGATCCTAGGACGCGCGGGCGCCCGCGACCTCGAGCAGCCGCTCGCGCAGCTCCTCGGCGTCGGCGCCGAGGTCGTCGAGCCGCGGCAGCTCCGCGAGGCTGTCGAGCCCGAACACCCGCTCGAAGAGCGGCGTCGCGCGGTAGCGCACCGCGCCGCCGGGCCCGGCCTCGCGGCCGGCCTCGGCGATGAGCCCTCGTTCGACGAGCGACGCGACGGTCGAATCCGCCGCCACGCCGCGGATCCGGGCGATCTCCGGGCGCGAGACGGGGCCGATGTAGGCGACGATCGCCAGCGTCTCGAGCGCCGCCTGCGAGAGCCCACGCTCGACCGGCTGCTCGAACAGACGGCCGCACGCCTCCGCCGCCTCGCGTGCCGCCCGGAAGGCGTACCCGCCGGCGGCCCGCTCCAGGACGATGCCGCTCCGCCCCTCGCGATACCGCTCCGAGAGCAGGCCGAGCGCGGTCTCGATCCGTTCGACGTCGTCCTCGGTCGCGTCGACAAGCTGCTCGACCGTGAGCGGCTGCGACGCGACGACCAGCAGGGCCTCGACCGTGCGCGCGAGGGCGTCGATCGGGTTCTCGACGATGCTGTCTCGGGAGATCAGGCGGAGCGGACGGTCCACTGCGGAATCCTTTCCTTCTCGGGACGGGTGACGCGGATCGGCGCGAACGGCGCGGCCTGAGCGAGCGCCGCCTCGCCGCTCTTCGTGAGCTCGAGGAGCGCGAGGAACGCGACGGCCTGCTCGACCCGCGAGAGGCCCGCGACCTCGCCGTCGAAGTCGAACACCCTGCGCCTCCGGAGGACGGCGCGGAAGCGCTCCAGGAACTGCGCGACGGGAGGGAAGCGAAGAGCCATGTGCGAGAGGGACACTTTCGGCGGTGGCTCGGCCAACCCTGCGAGCGCCGTCGCGAGCGCGACGGGATCCTGCGAGGCGAGCCGGCGCTCGGCGCGCGGGGCGAGCGGCGCCGGAGCGAGGCGGAAGTAGCGGTCGCGCTCCTCCGCGAGCCGTTCGCGCAGCCAGCCCGCCGCCTCCTTCATCCGGCGGTACTCCGCCAGTCGTCGGGCGAGCTCCTCGGCCGCCTCCTCGGGCTCGAGCTCGGCCAGCTCTGCACCCTCGTCGGGGAAGAGCTGCCGCGCCTTGATCTCGAGCAGCGCGGCGACGAGCACGAGGAACTCGCCGCACGCGTCGAGGTCGATTCGGTCGCGTGCGGTCAGGTGCTCGACGAAGGCGATCACGATCGCCGCGATGTCGATCTCCGCAGGCTCGAGCTGCTCCTTGAGGACAAGCGTCAGGAGAAGGTCGAACGGACCCTCGAACGCATCGAGGTCCAGCTCGAGATCGCGAACCGCCGACGCCACGGCGCGAATCTAGCCGGGCGGTCGGACGCGCCTCTCGCCCGGGACGGCCATCCGCCGCGTCGGCTTCGTCGGCTTCGTCCGTCCTCTGCTGCGGCGAGCAGACGTCCGGTCGCGCTGCGAGAGCACGTACCACGCCACGCCGACGACGATCCCGATCAGCGACACCCAGGCATTGAGCCGCAACCCGGCGATGTGGTGCGCGGGGTCGACCCGCAGGAGCTCCTCCCCGAAGCGCCCGACGCAGTAGAGGGCGATGTATGCGGCGAACACGCCCGGCGGCCGGGGCTTGAGACGGCGCTCGATGAGGTACACCAGCACGGCTGCGGCCGCGAAGTCCCAGATCAGCTCGTACAGGAA
This sequence comes from uncultured Actinomycetes bacterium, assembly GCA_963698935.1. Lineage (GTDB taxonomy): Bacteria > Actinomycetota > Thermoleophilia > Gaiellales > Gaiellaceae > Gaiella. The sequence goes on along the minus strand of CAVOSU010000024.1, from coordinate 71,236 downwards.
CGTCGGGTGGAAGGTCGCCGAGTCGAGATAGGCGAGCGGCCGGTTGACCGGGTCGATCTCGAGGCCCCAGGGCAGGTCGGTCGGCTTGCCAAAGAGCTCCTGGTTCCACCAGTTGCCGAGCCGTCCGATTCCCTGGGCGAGCAGGAGCCCGGGCGCGAGGCAGTCGGCGAGGAGCCACACGTCGGCCCCTGCGCGCTTCGCGACGATGCCGCCGACGAGGCAGCCGAGCGCGATGCCGCCCCACACGCCGAGCCCGCCGCGCCAGATCGCGAACGGCCCCCACCACGTGTCGGGCACCTCGTCCCAGCTCGTGATCACGTGGTACAGGCGGGCGCCGACGATCCCGGCCGCGACGCCCCAGACGGCGCAGCGGAAGATCAGGTCCCAGTCCCCGCCGCGGTTCACCCAGCGCTTCCCGGTGACCCACGTGCACACCGCGATCGCGACGAGCAACGTGAGCCCGTACATGTGCACCGTGATCGGCCCGAGCTCGACGGTGCCGGAGCTCGGCGAGGGGATCGACGCGAGGAAGCTCACCGCCGACGCATTCTGCCTACGGTTGTCTCACGGCGGTGTAGCTCGGTTCAGGTGTCCGACTGAAGTCGGACACCACATGGCAAGGAGGCAGTTGCGGCGGCGAAGCCGACGCCTTCAGGGATCTGCCCGCCGCAGGCGGGGATCAGCGGCAGGAATCCGCTCCTGCGGATTCCTGCTTCGCGAGAAGGATCAGTTGCGACCGCGACAGCGGGCGCCTTCAGGGATGTGCCCCGCCGCAGGCGGGGATCAGCGGCGGGATTCCGCTCCCGCGGAATCCCGCTTCGCGAGCAAGTTAGAGCGCATCTGCGTGCAGGCGCTCGCCGAGGCTCTGCATCACCTTCACCGAGAGCGACGGCACCTGCTCGAGCAGGCGGCTGAACGCGCGGTCGGTGACGACGAGCAGGCGCACGGGAGATGTCGCGGTCACGGTGGCCGTCCGCGGGCGGTCGACGACGAGCGCGATCTCTCCGATGAAGTCACCGGAGCCCAGCTCGCGCAGCATCTTCCCGCCGCGCGTCACCTCGACCGTGCCGTCCGCGACGACGATGAACTCTCGGCCACGCTCTCCCTCGCGAATGAGCGTCGCGCCCTCGGCGAGGTCGAGCTCATCGGCCAGCTGCGCGACCTGCTGGAGCTCCGCCTTCGAGCATCCGGCGAAGAGCGGGACGTTCCGGAGGAGCTCGATCTTCGCGTCCTTGTGGAGCATCGCACGATCCTACGAGTGTCGTGGCCGCCACCGCAAGTGCCTCCTCGGCACCGAGGTTTAACAGCATGTTCACGCGGTGAATGCATTTCCCAGACGTCCGTGGCGTAGAACGAGAGAACCAATCAGCGCCTCGTGCCGAATACCGGTCGAGGCATCGTCGTTTCCAGGGGTAGAGGCAGATGACCACGGCACACATCACAGAGCTGGAGTTCGAGGTCGACAGGGTCGAGCAGTGGCGACTCGCTTCGCTCGAGCGCGCCGGGTACGACCTCGAGTCGGCCGCGGTGCTCGCCGCCTCCCCCGAGGTCGACCTCCATCGTGCCGTCACCCTGCTCGAGCAGGGCTGCCCGGTCGATCTCGCGCTCCGAATCCTCCTGTAGAGCTGCCGCCCGGCCGGCAGGCAGTTGCGGCGGCGTCAGCCGACGCCTTCAGGGTGTGCCCCGCCGCAGGCGGGGATCAAGCCGCAGGAATCCGCGCAAGCGGATTCCTGCCTGGCGAGCAATTCAGAGCACCGACGCGCCGCCGAGGAGCGAGCGTGCTTCGGCGAGGAAGTCCGCGTCCGGCCGGACACGGTACTCCGGTCCGAGCGCGTACGTCTTCGGCCCCTCCGAGGTGTCGAGCGACAGGTAGACGGGCGACTCCCCTGGGAACTCGCGGACGAGACGAGCGAGCTCGCGGATGACGCCGGCCGGCGCCTCCCGCGCGTCGAGCGCGAAACGGACCTCTGTCCGCTCGATGACCGCCTCGAACGAAGAGACCTCCATTGCCACGAGCTTCGTCTCTCCCTGCTGTTTGTGGTCGACCCGCCCCTTCACGACGAGGATCCGGTCGGCTACACAGAGCTCACGCGCAGCCTGGTACGTCGAGTTGAACACGACCACCTCGGCCGAGCCGGTGGGATCGTCGAGGGCGAGGAACACCATCGGCTCGCCGCGCTTCGTCGTCACCTGCTTCGTGTCGGTGACGATACCGCCGACCGTGACGACCTCGCCGTCGCGACGTCGCTCGAGCTCCGCGAGGCTCGCGTCCGTCTTCCGCCGCAGCTGGTCCCGGACGCCCGATAGCGGGTGCTCCGAGACGTACAGCCCGAGCGTCTCCTTCTCGAGGCGCAGGAGCTCGTCCTTGGTGAATTCGGTCTGCGGGACGGGCGGATGGTGCTTCGTGGCGGTCGGCTCTCCCTGGTCGAACGCACCGTCGAACAGCGAGGACTGTCCGATCAGCCGGTCCTGCGCGAGCTTCTGGCCGTGCCCGAGCGCCTGCTCGAGCACCGCGAGCATCCCCATCCGCGAGGCGCCCGTCGAGTCGAGCGCGCCGCACTTCACGAGTGACTCGAGCGAGCGCTTGTTCACGACCTGCGGGTCGACGCGCTCGGTGAAGTCCCAGATCGACTCGAACGGCCCGCCCTCGTCCCGGGCGGCGACGATGCGCTGCGCGGCGGTCTCCCCGACGTTCTTCACGGCGTTGAGCCCGAAGCGGATCTTCCCCTCGACCACGGCGAAGTCGACCGCTGACGAGTTCACGTCGGGCGGCAGCACGTCGATGCCCATCTCGTCGCACGCGTTGACGTAGAACGGGACGCGGTCCTTCGTGTTCATCACGCTCGAGATGAGCGCCGCCATGTACTCGCACGGGTGGTTCGCCTTCAGCCACGCCGTCCGGTACGCGATCAGCGCGTAGCAGGCCGCATGGGCCTTGTTGAAGGAGTAGTCCTGCGAGGACTCCATGTCCTTCCAGAGCTGGTCGGCCACCGCGGGGGTCACGTCGTTGGCGGCGCACCCGTCGAGGAACTTCCCCTTCAGCGATGCCATCAGCTCGTGGATCTTCTTGCCGATCGCGCGGCGCAGGGTCTCGGCCTCGGCGGGCTCGAATCCCGCGAGCTGCTTGGCGATCTGCATGTACTGCTCCTGGTAGATGCAGATCCCGTACGAGTCGCCGGTGATCGGCGCGAGGCGCGGGTCGATGTACGTGACCGCCTCCCGGCCGTTCTTCCGCGCCGCGTACGTGGGGATGTACTGCATCGGGCCCGGCCGGTAGAGGGCGACGAGCGCGATCAGATCCTCGAACTCGGTCGGCTTGACCGAGCGCAGGGCGTCGCGCATCCCCGACGACTCGAACTGGAACACCCCGATCGCGTCCGCTCGCGCCAGCATCTCGTACGTCTTCCGGTCGTCGAGCGGGATCACGCCGATGTCGACGCCGTCGACCAGCTCGACAGCCTTGTCGATCACGTCGAGGTTACGGAGGCCGAGGAAATCGACCTTCAGGAGGCCGAGCGCCTCGACGTTCTTCATCGACAGCTGCGTGACGACCTCGGCGCCGGGCCCCTTCTGCTGGAGCGGAACGACGTCGATCAGCGGCTCCGCTCCGATCACGACGCCGGCCGCGTGGATGGAGTCGGCGCGCGTCAGCCCCTCGAGTGGGCGGGCGAGCTCGACGATCTCCTTCGCGACCGGATCGTCTGCGACCGCCCGCGCCAGCTCCGCACCCGGCTTGAGCGCCTCGTCGAGCGTCTGCCCGGGGCCTTCGGGGACCAGCTTCGCGATCCGGTCGACGACGCCGTACGGGATCTCGAGGACGCGTCCGGCGTCGCGCAACGCGGCGCGCGCGGCCATCTTCGAGAACGTGATGATCTGCGCCACGCGGTCGCGCCCGTACTTCTCCGCGACGTAGTTGATGACGCGCTCGCGGCCCTCGACGGCGAAGTCGATGTCCATGTCGGGCATGTCCTTGCGCGCCGGGTTGAGGAAGCGCTCGAACAGCAGCCCGTACCGCATCGGGTCGATGTCCGTGATCTCGAGGCAGTAGGCGGCGAGCGAGCCGGCCGCGGAGCCGCGGCCCGGCCCCACCGAGACGCCGTTCCCCTTCGCGAACCCGATGAAGTCCGCGACGATCAGGAAGTAGTCCGCGAAGCCCATCTCGCGGATCGTCTTGAGCTCGAACCGGAGCCGGTCGTCGAGCTCGGGGGTGGACGAGCCGTAGCGCTTGACGAGCCCCCGCTCGCAGAGCTCGACGAGGTACTCGAACGCGTCGCGCCCGTCCGGCACCGGGAAGCGAGGCAGCCGGATCCGCCCGAGCTCGAGCTCGACGTTGCACCGCTCCGCCACCTCGAGGCTGCGCCGGAGAGCCTCCTCGTGGCCCGGGAAGTCGAGCGACATCTCCTCGGGGGTCTTGAAGTAGAACTCGTCCGCCCCGAAGCGCCAGCGGTCGGGGTTCTTCAGCGAGTCGCCCGACTGGATGCAGAGCAGCGCGTCGTGACTATGGGCGTCGGACGCGTCGAGGTAGTGGACGTCCCCGGTCGCGACGAGCGGCAGCCCGAGCCGCTCGGCGAGGCCGGGCAGCCCCTGGAAGGCGGGCTGCTGGACGTCGAGCCCGACGTTCTGCAGCTCCACGTACGTCGAGTCCCGGCCGAAGATCTGCGAGAGCCGGTCGAGCTCGGCGAGCGCGTCGTCCTCGCGATGCTCGGACAGCGCCCGCGAGACGCGGCCGGAGAGGCACCCGGAGAGCGCGATCATCCCCGGCGCGTACCGCTCGAGCAGCTCCCAGTCGACGCGCGGCTTGTAGTAGTAGCCCTCGAGGTACGCGAGCGAGCAGAGCCTGACGAGGTTCGCGTAGCCGGTGGTGTCGGCGGCGAGGAGCGTGAGGTGCGCGTGGCCCTTCTTCTGGACGCGCCGGTCGTCCACGACGTACACCTCGCACCCGAAGATCGGTTTGACGCCCTGCGCCTGCGCCGCCTTGTAGAGGTCGATCGCGCCGGCCATCGAGCCGTGGTCGGTGAGCGAGACGGCCGGCATCTCGAGGCGGGCCGCCTTCTCCGCGAGCGCCGGGATCCTGCAGGCCCCATCGAGGATCGAGTACTCCGAGTGGACGTGCAGGTGGACGAACGGAGCGCTCACGGGATGGCCATCGTAGTGTGCCGGTCCGCTGGACAAACTCGACGAATCTGCCGATAACCGGTATATGCGGCGGATTCCGATCTCACTCAAGCTCGTGGCGGCGGTCAGCCTCCTCGCGGAGGCAACGGCGGCGGCGCTCGTCTTCTGGCACACCGGTCCCCGGGCTCGCTGAGCCCTCCCCGGGACGAGGTTTGACCAGGCCCACGCGGGTTGCATGATCCGCGGGGATGATCCTCGTCACCGGAGCCACGGGGTTCGTCGGCGGTCACGTCGTGGTTGCCCTGCGCCGCTCCGGGAAGCCGGTGCGCTGCCTCGTCCGCGATCTGCGCACGGCCGCGAAGCCCCAGCTCGCCGGGTGCGAGCTGGTCGAGGGCGACATGACCGAGCCCGCGAGCCTCGCCTCGGCCGTCGAGGGCATGGAGTGCGTCGTCCACCTCGTCGCGATCCGACAGGGGAAAGCCGAGCAGTTCGAGCGGATCATGAGCCAGGGAACCCGCGACCTCCTCCTCGCGGCGAATGAGGCGGGTGTCCGGCGCTTCGTGCACATGAGCGCGCTCGGCGTCGACGAGCGGACGAAGGACCTCGTCCCGTACTACCGCGCGAAGTGGGCGATGGAGGAGGCGGTCAGGGGTTCATCCCTGCCGTTCGTGATCTTTCGGCCGAGCTTCGTGTTCGCCGCTGACGGGGGGATCCTGCCGACGTTCCGCAAGCTTGCGAAGCTCACGCCGATCACGCCGATTGCCGGCTCCGGCGAGCAGCGCCTGCAGCCGATCTGGGTCGACGACGTCGCCTCATACTTCGTCCGCGCGGTCGACGACGACGCGGCGACCGGCGAGACTTTCGAGCTGGGCGGGCCGGACGTCGTCAGCTGGAACGAGCTCTGGGCGCAGCTCAAGAAGGCCATCGGGGTGCGCAGGCCGAGCGTCCACGTGCCGATGGCGTTCATGCGCGCGAACGCGCTCGTCACCGAGCGCCTGCCGGGCAACATCCCCCTCACCCGCGACCTGCTGACGATGATGGAGGCGGGCGACAACGTCGTCACGGACGGCGCCGCGGAACGCGTGTTCCACGTGCCGCTCGTCCCGCTCGACGAGCAGCTGCGGCGGGTCGCGTAGCGGCCGCCTTCCCGATCGCCGGGGTGTCGGGCATACTGGAACCCGTCCCCGACGAAGGAGGTTGCACGATGACAGAGCTTGCTTCCTCCCGGCCGCGTTCGGCGCGGCCCGTCGGCCGATAGCAGCAGCACCGGAGACGGGCCTCTCGCAACGGGCGCGCCGCGCCGCGTCCTGTAGCTAGCCCCGAGAGGAGACCATCGCCGTGCACGACCTCACCGCCCTCGGCTGGGACGACGTCCTCGCCGAGCAATTCGAGCCCCACGCCCGCGCCGGCCTGATCCCCGGCCGCGTCGCCGTGCAGCATCGCGGCGCGTACGACGTCCTCACGACCGAGGGCGAGCTGCGCTGCGACGTCGCCGGCCGTCTGTACGAGGAGGCCGGCTCCCCGGCCGACCTCCCTGCGGTCGGGGACTGGGTCGCCGTCGCCGCCCGCCCGGACGAGCGGGCCGGCACCGTCCAGGCCGTCCTTCCCCGCCGGACGAAGTTCTCGCGCAAGACAGCCTGGCAGGCCTCGGAGGAGCAGGTGCTCGCGGCGAACGTCGACGTCGTCCTGATCGTCACCTCGCTGAACGAGGAGATGAACCTCCGCCGCCTCGAGCGGTATCTCACCCTCGCATGGGAAAGCGGCGCGCGCCCGGTGCTCGTGCTGACGAAGGCGGATCTCTCCGACGACGTCTCCGCCGCCGTGGCCGGGGTCGAATCCGTCAGCTTCGGCGTCCCCGTGCACGCGATCTCGAACATCACGGGCGCAGGGCTGGACGAGGTGCGCGCGTACCTCGAGCCCGGCGTGACCGCCGCCCTGCTCGGCTCGTCGGGCGTCGGCAAGTCGACCCTCGTCAACACCCTCGCGGGCGAGGAGCTCCTCGAGACCCGCGAAATCCGCGACGACGGCAAGGGCCGACACACCACGACACGCCGCGAGCTCGTCCAGCTTCCCGGCGGCGGTCTCGTGATCGACACGCCCGGAATGCGCGAGGTGCAGCTCTGGATCGCCGAGGAGGGGCTCGAGGAGGCGTTCGAGGACGTCACCGAGCTGTTCGGCCGGTGCCGGTTCTCGGACTGTGCGCACGAGAGTGAGCCGGGCTGTGCGGTGAAGGAGGCCATTGCAAACGGCACGATCGCGCCGGAGCGCTGGGAGAGCTACCTGAAGCTCCAGCGCGAGCTCGCGCGCCTCGATCGACGGCTCGACAGGCGCGCGCAGGCCGAGGAGCGCAAGCGCTGGAAGGCGCTGTCCGCCTTCGCGCGCGAGGCGGGGCGGGCCAAGGGCCGCGGCTGACCGGGGCGCCCGGCTTCCCGGCGGATCCTGCCGCGGCTCGCCAGCAACTCCGTGTCACAAGCGTTGTCCACCTCGGAATGAGGCTTGCTCGGGGTCAGGCGCCGAGCGCGGCGTCGCGCTCGGCCGGCGTCATCGCCGACCGGGCGTACTCGGAGGTCCCGTCCGAGAGCAGCTCGCGGGCGCCGCGGAGCAGCGCCCCGTACGCCGCCGAGGCGAGCAGGCTACCGGTCGAGACCCGACGCACGCCCAACTGCCGCAGCTCGGGCACCGGGGGAGCGGCAGGCACGGCAAGGACGTTCACGGGCGCCCCGACGGCGTCGACGACCGCAGCGACCTGCTCGCTGGTCAGCAGCCAGGGCGCGTAGAGGCAGTCGGCCCCTGCGTCGCGGTAGGCGAGGAGCCGCGCGATCGTGTCGGCGAGGTCGTCGACGCCGTGCAGGTGGTTCTCGCAGCGACCGGTGAGCACGAGGGGCGGGTCGAACGAGTGCGCCGCCTCGACGGCCTCGGCGACGCGTTCGACCGCGAGCCCCAGCTCCTCGATGCGGCCGTCCACGGGGTTCCAGTCCTCGATGGAGCACCCCGCCGCGCCCGCCGCGCCGAGCAAGCGGACGGTTTCGGCGACGCCGCCCTCGTCGTCGGGGAAGCAGCGCTCGCTGTCGACGTTCAGCGGGAGCGGGGTCGCCGCGGCGACCTCCGCGACGTGAGCGACCAGCTCGTCTCGCGCGACCCGCCCGTCGAGGCGGCCGAGCGTCCACGCGAAGCCGGCGCTCGTCGTCGCGAGCGCCTCGGCGCCGACCGAGGCGAGGAGCTTCGCCGAGCCCGTGTCCCACGGATTCGGCATCACGAAGATCCCCTCACGGGCGTGGAGCTCTGCGAAGCGGGCACGGCTTGCTGCGGACATCGGCGACCTCCTGGCGAGAGTGAGTCATCTTGACGGGCGGCCGGGGTAACGTGTCGCGTCCACCGAGGAGGGGAGCGAGATCGACGGCCTGGGACGAGCCCTAGCCCCTCGTCAGCGCGTCCAGGGAGCCGCGCCGTCCGCCTCGATTCCGTAGCGCTCGATCGCGCTCGCGACCACCGAGGCCTCGACCGCTCCCTCGTCGGCGAGCGCCTTCAGCGCCGCCACCGCGACGTGGTGGCGGTCGACCTCGAAGAACCGCCGCAGGGCGACCCGGTAGTCGCTGCGCCCGAAGCCGTCCGTCCCGAGCGCGACATAGCGGCCGGGGACGTACGGGCGGATCTGGTCGGCGAACGTGCGGATGTAGTCCGTCGACGCCACCGCAGGCCCATGCCGACCGCTGAGCTGCTCCTCCACGAAGGGCCGCCGCTGCGGCTCCGTCGGGTGGAGCCGGTTCCAGCGCTCGGCCTCGAGCCCCTCGCGCCGCAGCTCGGTGAAGCTCGTCACGCTCCAAACGTCGGCCGCCACCGAGAAGTCCGCGGCGAGGAGCTCGGCGGCCGCCTCGACCTCGCGGAGGATCGAGCCCGAGCCGAGGAGCTGCACGCGCGGGCCGTCGCCCTCAGGCGCCTCGCGGAGGAGATACATGCCTCGGAGGATCCCCTCCTCCACGCCGTCCGGCATCGCCGGATGGGCGTAGTTCTCGTTCATCACGGTGAGGTAGTAGAAGACGTCCTCCTGCTCGGTGAACATGCGCCGGAGCCCCTCGCGGACGATCACTCCCAGCTCGTATGCGTAGGTCGGGTCGTAGGCGACGCAGTTCGGGATCACCGACGCGAGCACGTGCGAGTGCCCGTCCTCGTGCTGCAGCCCCTCGCCGTTGAGCGTCGTCCGGCCGGCGGTGCCGCCGACGAGGAAGCCGCGGGCGCGGCTGTCGCCGGCTGCCCAGGCGAGGTCGCCGACCCGCTGGAAGCCGAACATCGAATAGAAGATGTAGAACGGGATCATCGCGACGCCGTGGTTCGCGTAGGCGGTCGCGGCAGCGATCCACGACGAGAACGCGCCGGGCTCGTTGATCCCCTCCTGCAGGATCTGACCGTCGCGGTCCTCGTGGTAGTACATGAAGTCCCCGGCGTCCTCGGGTTGGTAGAGCTGGCCGACCTGCGAGTAGATGCCGAGCTGCCGGAACATCCCCTCCATGCCGAACGTCCGCGACTCGTCGGGCACGATCGGCACGACGCGCGGCCCGAGCGTCTCGTCCCGCACGAGGGTGTTGAGGGCGCGGACGAAGGCCATAGTTGTCGAGTTCTCGCGGTCGCCGCTGCCCTCGAGCAGGGTCGTGAACGGTTCCGGCGTCGGGAGCGGCTCCGCGTCCGCGTCCCGCGCCGGGAGGCTCCCCCCGAGCTCCTGCCGGCGCTCCACGAGGTAGCGCAGCTCGGGGCTGTCCTCGGACGGGCGATGGAAGAACGCGCCGGTCGCCTCCTCGTCGGTGAGGGGGATCCCGAGCCGGTCGCGGATCGCGAGTCGCGCCTCCTCGTTCATCGCCTTCTGCTGGTGGGTGATGTTGCGTCCCTCGCCCGCGACGCCCATCCCGTAGCCCTTGATCGTCTTCGCCAGGATCACGGTCGGTTGGCCCGTGTGGCGCACGGCGGCGTGGTAGGCCGCGTAGACCTTCCGCGGGTCGTGACCGCCGCGCCGGAGCGCCCAGATCTCGTCGTCCGTCCAGTCGGCGACCATCGCGCGCGTCTCGGGGTACTTGCCGAAGAAGTGCTCCCGGACGAACGCGCCGTCGTTCGCCTTGAAGGTCTGGTACTCGCCGTCGACGCACTCCTCCATCAGGCGGCGCAGCCAGCCTTCGTGATCAGCGGCGAGGAGCGCGTCCCAGTTCGAGCCCCAGATGACCTTGATCACGTTCCAGCCTGCGCCGCGGAAGTTCGTCTCGAGCTCCTGGATGATCTTCCCGTTCCCACGCACTGGGCCGTCGAGACGCTGCAGGTTGCAATTGACGACGAAGACGAGGTTGTCGAGGTGCTCGCGACCGGCGAGCGCGATCGCCCCCATCGACTCGGGCTCGTCCATCTCGCCGTCGCCCATGAACGCCCAGACCTTGCGATCGCCGGCGCCGACGATCCCACGCGCGTCCAGGTACTTCGTGAAGCGCGCCTGGTAGATCGCCATCAGCGGGCCGAGCCCCATCGAGACCGTCGGGAACTGCCAGAAGTCCGGCATCAGCCATGGATGCGGATATGACGAGAGCCCGCCCCCGCCGACCTCCTGGCGGAAGCGATGCAGCTCGTCCTCGCTCAGGCGCCCCTCGAGGTACGCCCTCGCGTAGAAGCCGGGCGACGAGTGGCCCTGGAGGTAGACGAGGTCGCCGAGCTGCGAGTCCGTGCGGCCGCGCCAGAAGTGGTTGAAGCCGACCTCGTAGAGCGTCTCGGCGGACTGGTAGCTCGCGATGTGGCCCCCCAACTCCGTCGACTCCGCGTTCGCCTGGAGCACGATCGCGATCGCGTTCCAGCGGACGAGCGCGGTCGCCATGCGCTCGAGCTCGGGGTCGCCCGGCAGCTCCGGCTCGTCCTCGGGGAGGATCGTGTTGACGTACGGCGTCGACACGCCGGCGCCGACCGACACACCCAGGTCCTGCGCATGGTCGACGACGGTGTCGAGCAGCTCGCCCATCCGCTGACGGCCGTCCGCAGCGACGACGGCCTCGACGGAGTCCAACCACTCCCTGGTCTCGACCGGGTCGGTGTCGTTCGTCTCCCTCAGCACGCCCTAAGTGTTCAGCATGCGGGGGTGCGCGCGCCGGGGGAGTGCTCAGGCCGCGGTCGCGGGCTCGACGGCAGAGCGTCGCGCGGCGTCGGCCAGCAGCCAGCGAAGCTCGTCGAGCGAGCGCTCGTTCGCCTCGAGCTCCACGCCATCGACTCCACGCGCGACGAGGCGCCGCCGCTCGGTCGTCAGCTGCTGGATCTCGGAGATCAGCCCGGCGACCTCTCGCCGGCCGTCTCGTCGTTGGGCGAACGTCGTGCTCATGGTGCTCCTTCTGCGTCTCTTGCTCGACACGCCCATCAGCATTGCGTGTCCTTCGCTTGACAATTCGGGGGATCGCGCCAGTCGGATGGTTCGGCTATCCACACCTTCGCCTTGCTCGCCAGGCGGGAATCCGCGGGAGCGGATTCCCGCGGCTTGATCCCCGCCTTCGGCGGGGCACACCCCTGAAGGCGGCCGCTCTCGCGGCCGCAACCCCGCTCGACTCGGGAGGAGCCCGCGTCAGCCGGCTGCGGCTCATACCGGCCCCTCGAACGTGTCCCCGAGGTAGGTGCGTCGCGCGGCCGCGTCGCGCCCCGAGTCGAGGTACTCGGCCCACGCGAGCCTCTCGTGCGCCACGACGCCCAGCTCCCACACGCAGAACGTCGGCCGGTGACCATCCTCGACGACCCAAGGATGGAAGCCCGGGTCGGCGTCGTCGTCCTTCGCCCAGACCGTCTCCCAGAGCTCGTTGTCGTTGCGCCACGTGCCAACGAGGAGGAAGTGGAACCCCTCCGTCCCGCAGCGGTGGAGGATCACGAAGCCCAGCGCGTCGCCGAGCCGAAGCTCGCCGAGCCGTGCGGCGTCGTCGAGAGCGCGCCGCGCGAGCGCACGCACCTCGTCCGGCACGGGGTCCTCGGGCCGCGCGATGTCGTACCACTTGAGCACGGCCTCCCCGAGCCCGACGCTCGACGCCGGGCGCGCCAGCTTCGGCACGTGACGGTAGCCCGGGTCGACAGCGGGTTGCTCTGCGATCGCGGTCATGCCTCGTCCTCCACGCGTGTGAAGTCCGCGATCCAGTTCGTCTCCCAGGTCTCGCCACCGTCCTCGGAGAACGCCTGCTCCCAGCGGGGCGTCGTGGTGTCGACGCGGGACCAGGTGAAGCGGACGCGGATCGGTCTGCCCTCGAACGTGTCGTCGCCCTCGAAGATGCCGGTGCCGTTCTCGAACCCGCCGATCACGGGAGGGTCGAGCAGGCCCGAGCGCCGGCTGTCGGCCCAGTAGATCGACCATTGCCTCGTCTCGGGGTCGAAGAAGCGGAGCGACATCCCCGTGAATCCACCTTGGTAGTCGGTGTGGAAGTCGTCCTCGTTCCCCATGCCAGCGAGGATCGGCCAGGCCTTGCTCCTCGAATCGAACTCGTCCCACTCGTCCGACCCCGCCAGCCGCCGGCGCAGCCTCCTGTTCCGGGCGGTCCAGCTTCCTATCCAGAAGTCGAAGTCCCTCACGGTCGAACCGGCCTGCATCGTCTCGCTCATCTCGCCTCCTCGATCTCGATCGCCGGACTCCGAACCTACATCGCAAATAGGGCGACTTTCGCCCTCTATATGTGCTTGACTCGTCGAATGCAGACGCCGACCTCGCGGCTCCTGGAGCTGCTCGAGCTCCTCCAGGAGCGCCCGCTCACGACCGGCCGCGAGATCGCCGAGCGGCTCGCGATCGACGCCCGCACCGTCCGGCGCTACGTCGAGGCGCTGCAGGACCTCGGCATCCCGGTCGAAGGCCAGCGCGGCGTCGGCGGCGGCTACCGCGTCCGACCGGGCTTCCGCCTGCCGCCGCTGATGCTCTCCGGCGACGAGGCGGTCGTCGTCGTGCTCGGACTCCTCGCGGCGCGCCGACAGGGGCTCGAGTCGAGCGAGGGCTCGGTCGACGGCGCGCTCGCGAAGCTCCACCGGGTGCTGCCGGACACGCTCCGACGCAAGGTCGAGGCGCTCGAGACGACGCTCGGGTTCACGGCGGCCGAGCGGGAGGGCGCGCCGGTGCAGAGCGACGTCGCGCTCCTCCTCGCCGAGGCGATCCGACGACGGCTGCGCCTCGGCTTCGGCTACACCGCGTTCGCGGGTGAGGAGACGACGCGCGACGTCAGCCCGCAGGGCCTCGTCGTCCATTCGGGCCGCTGGTATCTCGCCGCGTTCGACCACGGCCGCGACGACCGGCGCACGTTCCGCGTCGACCGGATGAGCCGCGTCGCGGTTCGCGACGGCGAGTGGCGGGCGCCGCCGCGGGGGTTCGACGCGGTTGCCTCGGTCAGCCGCTCCCTCGCCCGTGTGCCCTGGCGCTGGGAGGTGGTCGTCGTGCTCGAGCTGCCGCTCGACGAGGCGGCGCGTCGCGTGCCGGCGACCGTCGCCGAGCTCGTCGAGGAAGGCGAAGGGCGCACTCAGCTGCGCATGCGGGTCGGATCGCTCGACTGGATGGCGGGCGTCCTTGCCCGCCTCGGTTGCCGCTTCGAGATCCAGGAGCCCGGCGAGCTCCGGGAGAGCGTCCGCGAGCTCGCGACGCGGCTGCAGGCGTCCGTCGCATGATGCGACCCGATGCCGGAAGGTGACGCGCTCCACCGGGCCGCGGGGCGGCTGCAGCCACTCGTCGGGGAGCGCATCGAGGCTTGGAGCCCCAATCCGCAGGGCGAGGCGACGGGCGTCGCGCGCGTCGTCGACGGTCGCGTGCTCGAGCGCGTCGAGGCGGTCGGCAAGCACCTGCTGCTCCACTTCGAGGGAGGCGTCGTGCTGCGCAGCCATCTGCGGATGAACGGCCGGTGGCGGCTCGGACCGCGGCAGGCCGCGACGCGAGGCCGTCCGTGGCTCGTCCTTCGCGGAGGGGCGTGGGAGGCGACGCAGTGGAACGGGCCCGTACTCGCGCTCGAGCGCCGTCCTCTGCGCAGGCTGGGTCCCGACCTACTCGCGGACGAGACGGACGTCGCGGACGATCGTGCGCGGCATCCGCCACGAGCCGTCCTCGCGGCTCGTCGGCGAGGCGCTCGTCGACCAGCGGGTGGTCGCGGGCATCGGGAACATGTGGCTCGCCGAGGCGCTGTGGGAGGCGCGGTTCTCTCCGTGGAACAGGCTCGGTGCAGTCTCCGACGAGGAGCTCACGCTCGCCCTCGGCTGGGCGCGCCACGCGATGCGGACCGCGGTGCGCGCGCCACGCGGCGCACGAGCGGTCTATCGACGCGCAGGAATGGCGTGCCGTCGGTGCGGCACCGCGATCGCCTCCCGTGGGCTGGGAGACGCCAACCGGACGGCGTACTGGTGCCCCCGCTGCCAGCCCGAGCGGCTCAGTCGATGAGCTTGCGCGTCATCGCACGGATCGCGACGCGCCACACGAGGAGGCCGAAGGCGACGAGCACCGACACACGGAAGAGATCGTCCCACCCGAGCTGGCCGAACACGGCCGCCCGGATCAGCTGGACGCACTGGTAGAGCGGATTGAACGCGGCCAGAACCTGTGCCCACTCGGGGAACCCGTCCAGCGGGAAGAACGAACCTGCGAGAAGGAACAGCGGGGTCAGCACTGCGCTGATCACGTAGTTGAAGTTCTCGAACGACTTCGAATAGCCCGCGATCGAGATCCCGAAGTTCGCCCACCCGAACCCGGCGATCCAGCCGATGAACGGGACGAGGAGCATCCCCCACGCAGGGTCGAGCCCGAACGCGATCGCGACGAGCATCGGCACACAGCCGTAGACGCCCGCACGGGTGGCGATCCACAGCGCTTCGGCCGTGACGAGCTCCTCGGTGTCGACCGGGGCTGCAAGGATCGCGTCGTACGTGCGCTGGAACTGGTACTTGACGAACGTCCCGAACATCGCCGGGAACGCGCTCGAGAAGAGCACCGCGGTGGCGACGGTGCCGGTGCCGACGAAGTCGACGTAGTCGTAGCCCCCGATCGTGCTGACGAGCGAGCCGAACCCGAAGCCGAACGCGATCAGGTAGATCGTCGGTTCGACGGTCGACGAGAAGGTCGTCGACTTCCAGTACGACGAGAAGTTCACGACCTCGCGCACCAGCACGCCCGTCAGCGCCGAGCGCTCCAGGCGGCCGATTCGCGCGACGCGTGCCTCGGGCGTCGCCATGGCCACTACGCGATCTCCTCGCCGGTCAGCAGCACGAAGACGTCCTCCAGGTTCGCCGGCCGGCGCTCCCCCTCGAGGTGGAACCCGTTCCGCCCGTCGATCGCGAGAATCGAGACGCTCGTCCCCGTGCGCCGCGTCCGCAGGCCGGCGGCGACCGCCTCCGCCTCGACCTCGGCGAGCCGCGCCGGCCCGCCGTAGACCTCGAGCGCCTCCCTGCCCGCGTGCTCGAGCACGAGCTCGGACGGAGGCCCGGAGGCGACCGCGGTGCCGTGGGACATGATCAGGACGGTGTCCGCGAGGCGTTCCGCCTCCTCGATGTAGTGCGTCGACATGAGGAGCGTCGTTCCTTCGCTCCGCAGCGCGTCGATCAGCGCCCAGAGCTCCTGGCGCACCTGTGGGTCGAGCCCCACGGTCGGCTCGTCGAGCAGGACGAGCCGCGGCCGGTGGACGAGCGCCCGTGCGATCAAGAGGCGGCGACGCATCCCGCCGGAGAGCTTGTCCACCCGCTCGGCGCGGCGGTCGACGAGCTTTGCGAGCTCGAGGGCTCGCTCGATCGCGGCGCGGCGGTCGGGGCGCGGCACGCGATACAGATGGGTGAACACGAGCAGGTTCTGCTCGACGGTGAGAGTCGTGTCGAGGTTGTCCAGCTGGGGCACGACGCCGCATCGCGCCCGCGCCTGCTTCGACTCGCCGGGGAGCGCGAAGCCGAGCACCTCGAGCTCGCCTTCGTCCGCGATCGACTGCGCCGTGAGGAGGCGCATCGTCGTCGACTTCCCGGCGCCGTTCGGCCCGAGCAGGCCGACGCACGTCCCGAGCGGGACCTCGAGGTCGAGATGGTCGACGGCCGTGATCGCGCCGTAGCGCTTGACGACCCCGTGCAGGCGGATGGCGAGCTCCCGGTTCACCCGCCCAGGATGCCAGCGCTGGCGTCTGGCAGATCGGTCACGCGAGGGTCGGCCGCCGCGGCGGCCGGCACTCATCGCATCGCTGAGCTCAGGTCGTCTTCGCGAACCGTTGCACGGCCGCGAGGAGCTCCCGGCTCTTCTCGGTCGCCTCGTCCGCGTCGCCCGACGCGAGCGCGTCGCTCACGCAGTGGGTCACGTGGTCGGTGAGGATCTCGAAGCCGATGCTCTCGAGCGCGGTCCGGACGGCGGCGATCTGCGTGAGGACGTCGATGCAGTAGCGCTCTTCCTCGACCATGCGCTCGATCCCGCGGACCTGGCCCTCCACTCGGTGGAGACGGTTGCGGAGCCGCTCGGTGTCATAGCCGTGCTGCATCCGCAACGATGATACCCCGCGGGGGTACGCGCTCAGCGACCGGGAGGCGCGCGCCTCCTACCATTGCGTCTGGGATGGGACATGCACGTGGACGCCGTCGCCGCGGCGCACTGCTCGCCGTAGTCGCGCTCGTCGCGTGCGTCCTCCCGGCCGTGGCGAGCGCGCATGCCTACCTCGTCGGCTCCGACCCGCCCGCCGGCGCCCGGCTTGCCTCCTCCCCGCCGCGCATCGTCCTGCGCTTCAACGAAGACTTCGTCCCGGGCAGCGCGCGGGTCACGCTGCGGAAGACCGACGGCACGGACGTCGCGCTGCCGCCGCCGGTCGCGCGTGGGTCGACGATCGCGCAGCCTCTTCCGGGCGGACTGCGGGGCATCTTCCTCCTCACCTGGACGCTGCTGTCGGACGACGGCCACCCCACCCAGGGGTCGGTCCCGTTCTCCGTCGGCGCGAGCGGCGCGCTCCCGGCCGCAACGGCCTCGTCCGGACCGACGCAGTGGCCGGAGGCCGCCGCCGACTGGCTCTTCTTCGCCGGACTGGCGCTCGCAATCGGCGGGATCCTCAGCGAGCGGCTCGTCTGGCGCGCGCCGCCCGTCCGCGCGCCGGTGGTCTTCGGGATCGGCGTCGCGCTGGGAGCCGGCGCGGTGTCGCTCGTCCTCCTCGCCGCCGACCGCGTACACGGCAGCCTCGTGGACGGCCTGGACGCCTCCGCGCTGCGCGACGTGTCGCAGAGCAGGCCCGGCGCTCTGACGGTCGGCATGCTCGCCCTCCTGCTCGCCGCGGCGGCGCTCGTCGTGGCGCGCCGCCCCCTCGTCGCGCTCGCGCCGCTCGCCGCGACGAGTGTCCTGGTCGCCTTCCGAGGCCACGCCGGGACGAGCGGCGACTGGTGGGCGCCCGTGGCCGACGCCGTCCACCTCCTTGCCGCGGCGGCCTGGACGGGGGCGCTCGCGCATCTCGTCCTCGTGCTCCTCGCGGTGCCCGCGCTCCGGTCGGCCGACGCGGTGCCCGTCCGCCGCTATGCGGAGCTCGCGCTTCCGACGGTGCTCGTCGTGCTCGCCACGGGCGTGCTCACGGCGCTTGCGGAGTTCAAGAGTCTTTCGGCAGTGCTCGACACCGGCTACGGCCAGACGCTCCTCGTCAAGTCCGGGCTCGTCGCCGGCGCTCTCTGTTTCGCCCTCGCGAGCAGGCTCTTCGCCCTGCATCGGAACCCGGGCATCGACGTGCCTCTGCTCCGCCGGCTCACGCTGCCCGAGCTCGGGCTCGTCGCGGCGGTCCTCGCGGCCGCAGGGCTGCTCGTCAACCTCGCGCCGCCGCGCAACTCTTCCGCCGCGGCCACGAGCCTGGCCCCCGCACCGGCGCCGGTCCGCTCCGCGCCGTTGAATCGGAAGGCGATCCCGACCGGTCCGTTCGTCTCGGCCCGGGAGGACGGCGACCTCGCGGTCGGCTTCGCTGCACGCCCCGTCGGCACCGGCCAGGTCACCGTGACGGCGACGGTGATCGACCAGAGCGGCAACGGGGCCAACGGCCTCGACGTGGGCGTCCGTCTCCGGTCGGGGGGAACGGACGCGACCGACGCCGCCTCGTGCGGGTCGGGGTGCTACCGGGCCGACGTCGCCGTGCACGGTCGCCCGCGTGAGGCCATCCTCCGCATCCGGCGGGGCGACGGGCGCACGGCCGACGTTCGCTTCCCCTTCCCGGCGAGCTGGCCGCCTCCGCCGGCGACACGGCTCGCACGCGAGGCGACACGGGTCTTCGATGAGCTCCGCACCCTCCGGATCGACGAGTCGCTCTCCTCGGGCGGGGCGCACATCACGCAGACGGTCTGGCGGCTCGAGGCGCCGAACAGGCTCTCGTACGACATTCAAGACGGGTCGCGGGCGATCATCGTCGGCGACAGGCGCTGGGACCGTGAACCGGGCAAGCGCCGCTGGGTCGAGTCACCCCAGGTCCCGCTCCGGCAGCCGACCGCCACCTGGGGCGCCGCTCCGGCGACGGCAATGGTGCTCGGAAGCGGCACGGTGGCAGACCGGCCCGTGTGGCGCATCTCGTTCGTCGACCCGAGCGTCCCGGCGTGGTACACGGCCTCGATCGACAAGCGGACGCACCGCACGCTCGCGCTCGAGATGACCGCACCCGCACACTTCATGCGGCACACGTACTCCGGGTTCGACGGGCCGCTCTCGATCGAGCCGCCGCAGGGCTCGCGCTAGTCCGGGAGCTTGGTGCAAAAGGCCCGGCGACCCAGCCTCAACGGCGGACTGCGAGGAATGCGACGTCGCGTGCGACGCGTGGCGAGAGCTTGGTCGGCCAGCTGCGGAGATCGACTGCGCCGCCCGGTGTCGCCGGAGAGCGCGAGAACGATGCGAAGTCGCTTTCCCAGAACCGCAGGGTCTTGCCGCGGGCACTCGAGGGCAGAAGCAGCGAAAAGCGTCCATCTCCTGCCGGCCAGCGCGCTGCGAGCGGCTTGATCACTCCAGCCGGTCCCGAGGCTCCCACGAGCAGCCCACGATAGAAAGCGCCCTCCTCCGGTGTCGACACCGGGAGGGCGAGCGTCGTACCGGTCGAGGGCAGTTTCACGTCCATCGTGGCGCTGTGCAGTCGCGAGAACGACACGTTGCGGACGCCGGAGCCATACGAGACTCTGCCCGACGCGACCTGGACGCTCAACGCGACCGGGTCGCTCCCTGCCTCGTCGGAGGCGGAGAAGTAGGAGACGTAGTGGCCGTTCGCGTTGGAAGGCTCGGAGAACGTCCAGAAGTCTCGATCGGTTGTCCTCGTGACGACGGTCGCGCCGCGCACGGGGTTCCCGCTCGCGTCCGTGATCGTCCCCTGCAGGCGATACGAGAGCAGGACGACTCCGGGGGCGGGGGCACCATCGACGCGCACGGCGCGCCCGGTGACGAAGACGCCGCGCGCCGACGGCTTCGCGCGAAGACCGACGAGCCGGTAACCGACGGACACACCGCCCGAGGCGTGACTCAACGTCTTCCTCTCGCCGGCGGTCAGCGGGCGCCCGCCCACGGTTGCATGGGAGGCGGCCGCGACATGGATTGGGTGCCGACGGGCGAGCGTCGAGTCCACGAGCACGGAGAAGCGACCCTGGGCGTCGGTCCTCCTGGGCAGCCGGTAGCGGTCGACCGCGACGACGGCGCCAGCGACAGGCTTGCCTCGCAGACCGAGGCGCCCCGCGACGGTGGCTTCGTTCGAGCTGTCGGCTCGCCAGAGCGCGAGCGGGACGGCGCCGCCGCTGACGGTGATCCGAACGCCGCCACCGGTTGCCACGAGCGTGCGGTGGGCATTGGGCGCGGCGCCAGTCACGGGCCAGGCCGCCGCGGGCTGGACACTCTGCGTCGTCCTCGCGGTCGTGCCCGTCCCGAGCGTGAAGACGAAGAGTTGCGAGGCAGTCCCTCCATTGGACGACGTGGGCGTCCCGCCGACCGTGACCGCGACGTACTCCCTGCCGCCCGCAGCAAAGATCGTCGGCCCGGACGCGATCGGATTGCCGGTCTTGAATGTCCAGAGCACCTTGCCCGTTCCGAAGATCGAAGGCTCGCAGCACGCCGTCTCCGCCCCCCGCGAAGCCGAGCCCGCTCGCCGTGGTGGTCACGCCCCCGCGCTCGGGCTCCGGCGTCCGGAACTTCCAAACGCGCTTGCCGCTCGAGACGTCGATCGCGCTGATCGAGCCATGGTCGTGCCACCCGGCGAGCGCCCCGCCGAAGTTCCCGTTCTGGAGACCGAGGTAGACGTCCCCGAGGAGGAGCTTGCGCCGCTTCTGCGTCGGCGTCAGCTTCTGCTGGACGAGGACGGCGGCCGTCTCCGCAGCGGCGTTGAACACGTAGTTGGTGGCTGGATCGTATGAAGCGGGCGAGTAGTTCAGGCCTCCGAGCGAGGACGGGAAGACGGTCACGGGCTCGCCCGGACGGAGGGGTGGGTGCTCCACGCGGTCGATGACCTTCACGCGCTCGTGGAACGGGCTCCCGGTCTTGGCATCGAACGCGAACCAGACGCCCTCCATCGTCGCCACCGAGACGACGTCGTGCACCGTGCCTCCCACCTTCCCCCGGTAGACGAGTGGCGGCTGCGAGACGTCGTATGCCCACTGATTGCCGGCGATCAGTTGCTGCCACCACTTGAGGCGCCCGGTCGCCAGGTCGACGGCCACCAGCGCGTCCGTTCGCGGGGTCTCGCCGGGCCGCAGCGCCGGGAAGTACAGCGGCGTCGCCGATCCAGTGCCGAAGTAAACGGTGTTCGTGCCGGAGTCGACAGTAACGGGCGTCCAGACCGCCCCACCGCCGACGACGCGCGACGTGCGCCGCCAAGACTGGAGGTCGGGCGGGATCGTCCAGAACGGGCTCGGCCAGGCCGGCCGCAGATCGGTCGTGTAGGCCATCACGAACCCCCGAATCCCGTACTCCGAGCCAGCCGCGCCGACGAGGACGCGGTGGTTCGCGCAGATCGGCGCGCTCGTCTCCGAGTAGCCGTAGTTCGTGGACGCGTTCCAGACGTCGTGGCTGACCGAGACGACACCCAGCACCTTGCCGTCGCCTGGCCTCAGCGCAACGAGCTTCATGTCGAGTTGAGCGATGAAGAGACGGCCGTCGCAGTATGCGAGGCCCCGGTTGGCGACGATGCCGAAGTTCTTGAAGAGCGCGCTGTTGGGCGGCTTGTACTGCCAGAGCACCTTGCCGGTAGCGCCGTCGAGCGCGAAGACGTTGTCGTCGTTCGTCGTCACGAAGAGCTTGCCGCCGATCGCGAGCGGATACGACTGCTGACCGCGGCGCACATCGGGGTCGAGCTTCTGGAAGTCGACCGTATAGAGGCGCCCTAGACGGTCGACGTTGCTCCTGTCGATCTGCGTCAGCGACGTGTGACGAAGCTGGTCCGGTGTGTTGCCCCAGGCGGCCCAGTCGACGGACTCGGGGTTCGTCGCCCCACCTGCGACGCCGGCCGCGACGGCGAGCACCGCGGCGAGCGCGACGCCGAATGAGACGTATCGTCGGCGGCGCCCTGGCATGTCACTCCATGATACGACGCGGGGCATCGCGCGCCGAAGCGCTCACCCGAGGTTCCTACGGCGCAGGACGAACGCGAGGGGGAGCAGCGTGGCCAGGGCGACATAGCGCCCGAGCGGATGTGTTTGCCGCTCGATCCCGGTCTTCGCCGTCGGGCCCGAGCCGAGGGCATTCCGGACAACATCCACGACCTGGCCGTTCTGGCCCTCCGCCACGACCCGCCCTCCCGCTGCGTCGGCCAGTGAGGAGAGCGCCGCGCGGCTCGACGGGTCGGGGCGATACGCCGCCTCAGGCGTCCCGTCGGCGCCGTAGATCGACTCGCGCGCCTTCCAGACGTGCACGAGCACGAGCGAGGTGCCGGGCCGGCGGCGGAGCGCGCTGGCCACGAAGCCGGGGTCGAACGGCCGGCTCTCACCGTCGGTCAGGACCACGAGCACTCGCTTGCGCGCCGCGGGGGCGAACGTCCCGCTGCCGGGAACCTGAGCGAGTGCCGCGAGCGTCGTGGCTGTCACGCCGGAGGTGGCGGGCGGAGGCTGCTCGATGCCGATCGCTTCGCGAACCGTCGCTTCGAAGCTCTCTTCGCTCGCGCTGGGCAGGAGATTCGGGAGCACACGGTCGGTCAGCGTCCCGACTCCGGCCTCGACGTCCGGCAGGCCACGCCGGATGGCTATCGCCGCTCGCTTCGCGCGGTCGAGGCGCGTGGGCGCGCCAGGGCCCGCCGAGGCGAGCATCGAGCGCGACGTGTCGAGCAGGATGTCGACCTGCGCGTCGGCGCGTACCCGGCGCTCGCCGCGCGCCTCCCAGGCCGGCTGCACCGCGACGAGCGCGGCGAGCAGGACGACGCCGACCAACGCGGCGGGCACGGCACGATCCGAACCGGATGGCGCGTCCAGGCGAAGGGCCGTCCGAACCGCGCCCACCCGCCGCGCAGCGACGGCGAACGCGCCGACGACGAGGAGCACGCCGAGAGCCGCGAGCGCACCGAGGGGCGTGAGCAGCACGAGCGAGCTGACCGCCATCAGTAGCCCTTCCCCGGCAGGCCTGCTCCCGCTCCGCGCCTCCCCGGCCCCTGCCCACCGGCCGTCGGGCTCGAGCCGGGCCGGACCCCGTGCGCCTGGAAGAGACGGAGCACGAGCTCGAGGTTGACCTTCGCCGCCTCGTTCTCCGGATCGAGGCGAACCGCCGCGGCGAACGCGGAGGCGGCCCGGCCCGCCTGGTCGGCGTCGCGCCCGCCACCCGCGGCGAAGTCCCCGAACGCGAGGACGCCGAGCAGATCGCTCGCCTGGGATGCGACCGCGAGATCGGCGTCGCGTGCGAGCTGCGCGAGCGCGAGCTCCGCGCGCGCGCGCGTACCCTGACGCTCGAGCGCCGTGTCGAGCCCGCCGCGCGCCCGGTCGGCGATGCGGAACAGGCGAATCGCGCGGCGGGCGGCGACGTCGTCGTCGACGCCGAGGAGGTCTCCGCTGACGGACGCCGGTAGGAGCGTCGAGGGGCTCCAGCGCGCCGCCGCGGGCGTCTGCGCGTACCGCGCGTCGCCGTCGCGCAGTGCCGTCCGCCACGAGCGTAGGTCGTGTGAGAGGACGACGGCGAGCGCGGCGAGAACGACGAGCACGGTCGCGACGGGCCAGGGACGGCTGCTCATCGGCTCTCCCCCCACGTCACCCGGGCGAGCAGGAGCTCGTTCAATGCGAGCGCGGCAGCGAGCGCGAGCGCCAGGCCGCCGAGCGCCCAGGGGATCCCACCGCGCCCGGAGAGGACCGACGACTCCTGGGGCAGCCGCGCGTCGCTGATCGTCGTGTCGGGGCCGAGCAGCCGCCGGAAGAACTGCTCGTCCGCCGGCACGGGGTTCAGGCCAACAATCCGGAGGGGGATCCCGTCGCGGCGATAGGCGAGCAGCGTCAGCGCGACGCGCCGGAGGTCGTTGGGGTCATCGGACAGATCGGAGACGAGGATCACGCCGGGTTTGTGCCTGCGCGTGTCGAGCGCGAGCTGTCGCGCGAGCTCGAGGCCGGAGGAGATCCTGGTGCCGGCACTGAACGTCCTCGACCACGGGTTCACCGGAAACGTCGGGAGGAACCCGGGCGTCGTCTGCTCCGGCAGCGTGAAGTAGCGCACGAGAGGCTTCAGCTCCGCGGCACGCGTGCCGGGTGGAAGCGCCTCGTACGCGGTGTCGGAGAAGACGACGACGCCGTAGCGGCCGTTGGACGCCGCGAGATCCGAGAGGGTCGCCCCGATCCGCGCATAGGTGTCCTGCGAGACGCTGGCGGACAGATCGAGCGCGACGATCGCCGTCGAGCCGGGCGGCAGAAGGTGCAGTGTGCGCACACGAGCCTGCCCGGCGAGGAGCGCCAAGGCGCCCACGAGCGCGAGGAGCAGCGCTGCGAGCGCGATGCGGAGCGCATCGGTCCGCTCGATCGCGCGTCGGAGCGCGGGGGCGTCGCTCAGCGGGATCGAGCTCACCGCGCGACCTCGCGCTCGACGTCGTCGACGACCGACACGACCTGGTCGGCTGAGGGCTCGGGCGGCGACCACGCGAGCGTGGACGCCTGATCGCCGAGGGTGCTCTCGGTCCCGCCGAGGACGCGGCCGAGGAGGCCGAGGGCACGACGGCGGTCGGACGGTGGGCGCGCCTCGGACTCGCGTGCGTAGAGCAGCGCGCGCTCGAGCGGGGTCAGGCGAGCGAGCCGCTCGTGCTCGCGACGGCGCCGCGTGCGGAGCAGCGCACGCGCTCCGATCACCCCTGCCGCGCCGACGAGAACGACCGCGAGGATGTCGAGCACGTTCGCCAGCTGGTCGGGCGAGACCCGGTAGCTCGCCTGTGGGAGACCGGTCTCCCGGCGGAACGGCGGAGTCGCCTTTCCGGCCTCTGCCCGCGAGACGCGTCCGGCGATCGCGAGCGCCGGCCAGCGGACGACCACCGTCGCCTGGCTTCCGTCTTCGCGCGTGCCGCTCAGCCGGAGCGGTGGGAGCGCGATCGTCCGGGGTGCGTCGCCTGGAACGCAGTCCTCGTCCAGGCACGCGACGATCCAGCGGAAGTCGACCGCCGTCTTGCCGGCCCCGACGTCGTGGCGCTGGACGTCGGGGCCGGCGAGCACCTCGAGCGGCCCGAACCCCCCGACGGCGCGGAGCGATCCGGGATCGACCTCTCCGCGGTCGACGACGACCGTCGCGGTCGCGGTGACGCGGTCTGCGAAGTTGGGCGTGGCGGGGTCCAACGACGTCGACGGGGCGAACGGGGCCGCAGAGGCGAGGACTGCCGCAACGAGTGTCGCCGCGCCGATCATCGACGCCACCTGGCGGTCTCGCGCGCGTCGGCCCACCGCAGGAATGCCTCGTCGACCTCGTCCTCCCGGTCGCTGCCGACGACGACGGGAGCGAAGCCGAGCGACTCGAGCTCCGCGAGGAGCTGCGCGCGGCGTTCTTCGTGCTCGTCGCGGCGGGCGCGCGCCTCGCGCCCGGTCAACCGCACGAGGCGGGTGCCGCCCCCGGCGGGATCGGCGATCGGCACGACGACCGAACCGACGTCCGGGAAGCTCTGCTCCCAAAGCGGGTCCTGGATCACCACGGGCACGACGTCCCAGCGGCGCGCGCCGGCCTCGAGCCAGGCCGCGACAGGCGGGGGCTCGAGGAAGTCGGACAGCACGAAGAGGAACGTCCCGGAGGGGAGCGCCGAACGCATGCGGCCGAGGAACCCGAGCGCGCGCTCGACGGTGTCGTCGGGTGCGTCGAATCCCGTCTCGGGCGCCTGCCGTCGCTCGATCAGCCATCGATCCCCTCGACCTCCGGGCGGCAGCCAGAAGGCGTCGCCTGCCGGGCCGCCGCCGGCATAGTCGAGCGACCCGACGTCGCCCCGTGCGGCAACGGCGCTCGCAACGATCGCCTGGGTCGCGGCGTGGAGCGCGGCGGGCTTGGAGAGCCATGGGAACGGCGAGCCGTAAACCGCCATCGACGGGCGGCGGTCGCAGACGACCACGACGCGCGGCGCCTCGTCGGCCTGATGTGAGCGGACGACGAACTCGTCTCGGTCGAGCGCCGCCGAGAGCCGCGCGGACGCGTGCCAGTCGATCGTGGAGACCGGGTCACCGGGCAGATACGGCCGACCGCCGACGACGTCCGTCCCGGAGCCGCGGCGTGCGCTGCGATGCTCGCCGAACGGGAGGCCGACGAGCCGCGGGCGGGGGACGAGCGGGAAGACGCGCCGCCCGGCGAGCGCGGCCCCCACGTCAGGTCGCGGTCGGGCCGAGCGACGACGGCCCGCGCTCGCGCTCGTTCCAGTCCGGCTCGGGCGGGGGCGCGAGCTCGAAGCTCCGCTGACGGATCCGCTCGAGCGCGGCTTCGTGGCCGAGGCCCCGGATCTCCGCGAGGAACGTCGTCGTCAGGAGGATCCGGTGCCCGAGGACCGGAAGGAAGAGCGCATCGACGTCCTCAGGGATGACGAACTGGCGATCGTGCAGCAGCGCGCGGCCTCGGGCAGTACGCTCGAGCGCGAGGCTCCCCCGGACGGACGCCCCGGTCGAGACGCCCTCGACCTCTCTCGTGGCCCGCACGAGATCGACGATCCAGTCGAGGAGCAGGTCGTCGACGTAAATGTCCTCGACCGCTCGCTGGACCGCGCGCACGTCGTCCGCGGTGACGACTGGCGCGAGCGTGGCGAGCGGATGCCCGTGCCGCTGCTCCTGGACGATCCGAACCTCCTCGGCACGCTGTGGGTAGCCGAGCGAGGTCCGTATCGTGAACCGGTCGAGCTGCGCCTCGGGGAGCGGGAAGGTGCCTTCCTGCTCGATGGGGTTCTCCGTGGCGATCACGAGGAACGGCGCGGGCAGCGGCCGCGTGACCCCGTCGACCGTGACCTGACGCTCGGCCATCGCCTCGAGGAGCGCCGACTGCGTCTTCGGCATCGCCCTGTTGATCTCGTCGACGAGCAAGACGTTGGCGAAGACCGGGCCGGGGCGGAACTCGAAGTCGCGTATCTTCTGGTTGTAGATCGAGAGCCCGGTGACGTCGGCAGGCTGCAGGTCCGGCGTGCACTGGATGCGGGTCACGGTCGCGCCCTCGATCGTCTGGGCGATCGAGCGGGCGAGGACGGTCTTCGCGGTGCCCGGGACGTCCTCCAGCAGGACGTGCCCCTCGCACGCGAGGGCGGCGAGGACAAGCGCCACCTCTTCGCGCTTCCCGTGGACGACCGTCTCGACGTTGTCGAGCATCCGTTGCGCGAGCGCGCTCGCCTCGGCCGGCCGGCTCGACTCGTCCTCGCGCCGCACCGCGCCGCTCATGGGCGCATGCTAGACGAGGGTTCTCGAGGAATCCCGTGGCTCCCCGCGCCCGTGCGGGCGCGGGGAGCCATAGAGGTGTCGTGCGTCAGGGCGTGACGGTGACCGACGTGGTCATGCCACGTTCGACGTGAAACGGGACGTCGCAGACGCCGGTGTAGCCCTTCGGCGGCAGCGACACCGTCCAGGTCTCCGTCTGGCCGGGGGCGAGCAGGGCACCGTGCTTTACTCCGACGACGTCCCAGTTGTGGACCTCCTGGCCCTTGTTCGTGATCACGAACGTGACCTGGCCCGAGGGGACGCTCGCCTGCGAGAGGTCGAAGCGGTACTCGAACATGTTGACGGTCACGGTCGTGTTCGCCGTACCGACGGTGCCGGTCGGCGGGGGCGGCGGCGTGGTCGTCGTCGTGCCCGTCGGGGGCGGCGGCGCGGGCTTCGGCGGTGTCACGTCGACGCCGAGCACGCCCTTCATCCCGAGCCGGGCGTGACCGGGCAACGTGCAGACGTACGCGAACCGGCCCTTCTTCTTGAACACGACGCGCAGCGTCGCCTTCTTGCCCGGGTTCAGCGTCTTCGTCTTCTTGCCCGCGATCTTGAAGTCGTGGGAGATCTTCCCCTTGTTCAGGACCGTGAAGACCACGGTGCCCTTCGGCACCTTGCGCTTCGAGAGCTTGAAGCTGAACTCCTTCGCCGTGACGGTGATCTTGGTGACCTTGGCCGACCGACCCGTATGGGTCTTCACCGGACTCCTCACGGTCGCGCCTCCGCCCGGTGCGAGCAAGCCGGCAGCCAGCCCACCCAGCGCCAGAGCCGAGAGCACGAGCACACTCACTCCGCGACGCATCGATACCTCCTCGAAAGTTGACCCTTGGCCAGCCTAGCGACGTCGTCTCAGGCTGGGCGCTGGTTCCTTGCACGAGCAAAGAGCGGGGCGGCGGCCATGGCCGCCGCCCCGCTCTTGAGGCTTGCTAGGGCAGGACGAACGTGTAGATGCTGTCGTCCCGCAGGCGGGCCGGGTTCGTCAGGCCCTTCGGGCGGGAGACGTCGTTGTGCGACTGCCCGCCGACTGCGACCGACACGTACTGCTTGCCGCCGACCATGTAGGTCACCGGCGCCGCGCCGACCGGCGCGGTCATCAGCGGCGACGTCCAGAGGGACTTGCCCGTCTTCGTGTCCACCGCCTCGAGGTACCCCTTGCCGTCCTGGGCGTTGCCCTGACCCAGATGGCCGATGAACGTGAGGCCGGAGGCCGTGTTCATCGAGCCGCTGTAGCAGGGCGCCTCCCAGTGCTGGTGCCACGTCAGCTTGCCCGTGGTCACGTTCATCGAGGCGAAGTTGCCGGTGTTCGACGTCGACGTGTCACCGACGCCGAGGAAGCCCGCCCCGATGCCGCCGTTCGCGCCGGCGATCTGCGAGGCCTTCGGGATCTGCTCGAACGCAATCGCCCGGTTCGTCACCCCGCACGTGATGAAGGTTTGGTTCTGGGGACTGTACGAGCTCGCCGGCCAGTCCATCTGCTCGAACGGCGTCACGACGTACTGCGTCGTGTCGTACGGGTCGTACGCGCAGCCGATCTTGAACGGCTTGCCGTCGGGCGCGGTCGCCTGGGCGAACGGGACGTACGCGTTGGTCTGCGTGATGTTCCCGTCGGCGCACGGGCGGCCGTCCTTGCCGATCTTGTTGAACAGGACGTTCTCGGTCTGCGGCACCGGCTGGGTCGGCCATGTGTTCACGTCCGGCGACTTGTTCTGCGGGACCGGGACCTCCTTGACCGGGATGAGCGGCTTGCCCGTCTCGCGGTCGAGGAGGAACGTCATGCCATACTTGCTGACCTCCGCGATGCCCGGGCGCAGCTTCAGGGCGGTCGTCTTGACCTTCTTGGTCTTCGTGACGAGCTTGCCCTTGACCTTGACGCGGACCTTCTTCGTCACCGTGACCGGGACCTTGAACTTCGCGTCGAACGCGACCGGGTTGTTCGGCAGGTCCGAGTCCCAGAGGTCGTGGTGCGCGGTCTGGAACGCCCACACGAGCTGGCCCGTGTAGAGGTTCAGCGCCACGATCGAATCCGTGTAGAGGTTCATGCCGGGGCCGCGCGAGTTCCACGGCACCGGGTTGCCCGTCCCGAAGATCAGGAGGTTCAGCTTCGTGTCGACGATGGGCGTCTCCCAGATGGCGCCGCCGCCGTAGTTGCTGTCCGTGCCGGTCCAGGTGTTGCCGCCGGGCTGGCCGTGCTGCGGGACGATGGCCCACGTCCAGAGCCGCCGGCCGTTGTCGGCGCTGAAGGCGTGCATGCCGTTCGAGACGCTCCCGCCGTCAGCGCCTGAGTCGCCGGTGATGACCATGCCGTTGACGTAGATCGGGGCGTCCGAGACGCTGCCCCCCTTGCGCCACGGCAAGACCTCGGTCTTCCACACCTGCCCGCCCGTCATCTGGTCGAGCGCGATGAGGAAGCCGTCACGGGTGCCGAGGTAGACCTTGCCCTCGCCGAGGGCGACGCCCGGCGAGCGCCCGCCGCTTCCCACGCTGAAGCCGGGGTCGCACCCCCCCGTCGGCACGCATGGTGGCGCGACGGCGTACGTCGGCGTGAAGTGCCAAAGGGTCGCGCCTGTCGTCGCGTCGAGGGCGAAGACGTCGCTCTTCGGCGTCTGGATGTAGTACGTGCCGTCGGCGACGACCGCGTTGGCCTCGAGCGAGCCACACGCCGCGTCTTTCGTCGGGCACGTGCCGAGGTTGATGTGCCAAGCCTCTTTGAGCTGACCGACGTTCGCCGGCGTGATCTGGGTCAGCGATGAGAACCGATGCCCGTCGAGGCTGCCCATGTGCGTCAGCCAGTTGTTGCCCGCAGGGGCATTCAACTGGGCGGCGGTATACGCAGGTGACGGGGTGATCGCCATCTGGGTCGACGACGACCCTCCGGCGGCGACGATGCCAACTCCTGCGATGAGCAACCCCACACTGAAGGCGACCAAAAGCAATCCGACCCTACGCATCTGGCTTCCTCTCCGAAAGGTTGTGGGGACAACTGAATATGTCATGCCAGCAATGGTCTGCGCAACATCGGTACGCGATCTGACACATTCAGAGGGGCCTTGTTGTCCGATCCGACATGAGGCAGGGCTGTAGAGTCCTCCGCATGACTAGAGCCCTCGTCGTCGCGCTGTCCGTGTCCGCGCTCGTCGCAGCCTCTGCTACAGGGGGCGCCACCGCCGGCAACACATCGAGCGCGGCCGAGGCGCGCACGACCGCCACCGTGATCACCCTCCGCGGCCGGTCCCCCGGCGCGACAGGGGCCTGGCAGCAGCGGCTTCGGCTGAAACTGATCAAGTTGCGGCTGAAGAGGTTCGAGCTCTGCGCGATGGTGAACCACAGCCGGCTGTCACCGACCTGCGACGCGAAGCCGGGCGAGGCACTGCCGCAAGGGACGATCCTCCGGCTGGAGCAGCGCCCTGCCGGACAGGGCATCAAGGTGCAGGACACCCCTGGCTGGGGGATGGTCGGCACCTCGCTCGAGCCGTCGATCATCGCGGTGCTCAGCAACGTCGTCACGGGCAACAAGGTCGGCACGGTGACCTATCGGGTGACGCTGCGTGACGCCGAGGGCACGATCCTCGCGCGCTCGAAGCCCTTCAAGGTCATCTGGCGCCGCTAGGCCGGGCCGTACGCGACGAGCTCGGGTGACCCGCCGCCCGGCCGCGGGACGCCGGCGCCGAAGAGCACGAGATCGCCCGCGACGGCGGGGCAGGCGTTGACCTTCGCGCGCATGCGCGAGCGCCACAACTCACGTCCGTCGTCGGTCGCGAACGCGTAGAGCGTCCCGTCGTAGGTCGAGGTGAAGACGACGTCGTCGGAGACCGTCGCGCAGCCGAAGGCCGGCGAGGGCAGCCGCCGCTCCCAGAGCGTGCGGCCCGTCTCGGCGTCGAGCGCGAGGAGCCGACCCCGCCCCTGCGACGGGTCGACGTCCGTGTACTCCTGGCGCGCGATCGCGCTGCCCCAGCCGCAGAGGTCGACCACGGGGACGAAGACCCGGCCGTCGGCAGACGCCATCGGCGTCTCGACGCCCCCGAGCAGTCCGGGGCAGACCGTCACGCGACGGCGCGGCAGCGGCCCGACGTCGTTCAGGTGGAGCCCGACCGTCGCCGTCCAGCTGCGGGTGCGCGCCTCGCGGTCCCAGGCGACCACCCGGCCGCCCTTCCCAGCGCCGATCGCGAGCTCGCCCGTAAGGATCGGCGTCGCCTGGAAGTCGTGGTCGCGGACGTCGTGCGGCGTCACCTGGTCGAACCAGATGAGGCGGCCGGTCTTCGCGTCGAGCACGACGAGCGAATCGGTGTAGAGCACCCGGCCCGGGAACGCCGAGCCGTTCGGGAACTCCGGGCTCCCGCCCCACGGCGTGGGGTTTGCGATGCCCGCGTACAGGCGCCCATCGCCGTCGATCGAGACCGGGTACCAGATGCCGCCCCCGCCGGACTGCAGCGGGTGCGGCCACGGCTTCTCGATCGTGTCGAACTTCCAGACGACCGCGCCGGTGGTGGCGTCGAGCGCGTAGATCGCGCCGCGGCCGAGCGGCGCGTAGCCGACGGTGCCGACGAAGACGAGGCCCTCCCACGGGATCGGCGCGACGTCGACGAACTGCTCCTGCCCGCTCGTCAGGTGCCGGCGCCAGAGCTCCTTCCCGGTGTCGGTCGATAGCGCGAACGCCTCCGCGTCGGTGGCCCCGTACACCGTCCCTGCTGCGACGGCGAGCCCGTTCGGCCCCTCGTTCGGTGCGTCGAGCCGGTGCACCCACCTCGGCGCACCGCTCCCGAGGTCGAGCGCATAGACGTTGCTGTTCAGATCCTGAACGTAGGCGGTGCCTCCCTGGACGACGGGGGTCGACGCGAAGCTGCCTGTCACGGTCGGCTTCCCCGGCAGCCGGAAGCGCCACCGGGCAGTGAGGTTCCCGGCGTTCCCGGAGTCGATCGACGAGCCCGGCGCGTCGCGCGTTCCCTCGAGGTCGGCGTTCGGAAGCGGCCAGTCGCTGGACGAGCCTCCCGACCCGCACCCGGCGACCGAAAGCACGAGGACGACCGCCACGAAAACGCTGCGGAGCGGGAACACGGGCTTGGTACGCTAGCGGGCGTGAATCGGCGGTATCTCCTGGCACTTCCCCTCGCCGCCGCGGCGCTCGTCCCTGCCGCGATGGCCGCGCAGGAGCGCAGCCAGACCACGGCTCCGGCTCCGGTCGTCGACATCAGGGTCAAGATCTCGGACGCCGGCATCTCGTTCACGCCGAAGAAGGCGGTCCGCGGTGCGTTCGCCCGCTTCGTCCTCCTGAACACCGGCAAGAAGTCGCATGCCGTGCTGCTCGGCGCGACGAAGCGCGGCGCCGGCATGCAGACGGGCTTCCACAAGACGGTCAAGCCGAACGAGCAGACCGTGCTCCTGCTCTTCCTCGACTACCGCGGCAAGGTGCCGTACAAGGCCACGCTCCCCACGGACAAGGGGAAGCCGCGGATGCAGGGCACCTTCCTGATCACCTAGCGGCGCGCGTTCAGCGGGGCTGCCACGCGGGCGGTGCATCACCCGCGAGCAGGTGCTCGTCCATCGAGATCGACGAGGACTTGCCGCCCGGCAGCACGGTCAGGATCAGCTTGCCGCCCGTGACGTAGATCACGGTCTTCCCGTCGGGGAGCCACGTCGCGGGGCCTGTGCCGTTCGCGATCTTGAGCGGCTTCTTGCGCGCGGTCGAGACGAGGTAGAGCGCGAACATCGGGCACGGCGACTCGCCGCAGTCCTCCGGGCCGGTCAGCGGTCGCCGGCCGATGTAGACGACCGACTTCCCGTTCGGCGAGACGGCCGCTGCCGTGGACGACACGAGCTCGGCCTGCAGGTCGACGCGCGCCTTGATCCGGCCGGTGTGCGGATCGATCCGGGAGACGTCCGCGACGGTCGGGAGGAGAATCACCTTCCCGTCCTTCGTCCATGCGGGGCGTCCGCCGGGTGGTGCCAGCGGCAGCCGGTGCTCGCGCGCTCCGGAGGACGTCATCACGTACAGGGTCCATTGCTTCTTGAACGGGCGCAGGAACGCGATCTGCTTTCCGTTCGGCGACCAGGCGGGGTAACTGTCCCGTCCGTTCTTCGTCAGCCGCTTCTCGTCCGTCCCGTCGAGTTTGATCGAGAAGATCCCCTTCCCGAGGCGGACGAAGAGCACGCGCTTGCCATCGGGGGAGAACGCGGGGTCGGTCGCCGGGCTCGCGCCGTTGGAGATCTGCTGGAGCCCGTGCCCGTTCGACTGCACGCGGAAGAGCTGCTGGAGGCCAATCCCGTCCGGGTGCGCCGAGAACACGACCCAGGGCACGTCGGCGGCCGCGGCTGCGGAGACCGTGAGCTTCAACGCAACTGCAAGGACCGCGGTCGCGACCACGGCAACCGGCACCACGCTCCGTCGCATCGTCACGGCCCGAAAGAAATAGCACGAGACGATATGCAGCCGTCGCCGAGATGACGAGGCGGAGCGCGGCTTGAAGCGACGCCGCAGCCCGTAGGCTCGCGGGCATGACCTGCCCTGCCTGCGGCGGCGAGAACGACCGGACGGCACGGTTCTGTGCCCGCTGCGGGGCGAACCTTGCGAGCGCCGGTGTCGCGTCCGAGGCGCGCAAGGTCGTCACCGTCTTCTTCACCGACGTCGCCGACTCGACCTCGCTCGGAGAGCGGCTCGACGCAGAACTCCTGCGTCGCGTGATGTGGCGATACTTCGACGTCGTGCA
This sequence comes from uncultured Actinomycetes bacterium, assembly GCA_963698935.1. Classification (GTDB taxonomy): domain Bacteria; phylum Actinomycetota; class Thermoleophilia; order Gaiellales; family Gaiellaceae; genus Gaiella. The sequence goes on along the minus strand of CAVOSU010000024.1, from coordinate 37,637 downwards.
GGGCGTGCTCGAGCGGCACGGCGGCACCGTCGAGAAGTTCGTCGGCGACGCGGTGATGGCCGTCTTCGGGGTGCCCGTCGTGCACGAGGACGACGCGCTGCGCGCCGTTCGGGCGGCGGCCGAGATCGGCGACGCCGTCGGCGGGCTGAACGACGAGCTTTCCCGTGAGCACGGCATCCGGATCGTCACGCGTACCGGCGTCAACACCGGTGAGGTGATCGTGGGCGGCGCGACATCCGATCAGAAGCTCGCCACCGGTGACGCGGTCAACGTCGCAGCGCGACTCGAGCAGGCGGCGGCGCCCGGTGAGGTGCTGATCGGCGTCACGACGTACGCAGCGGTGGCGGACGTCGTCCACGCCGAGCCGGCGCCGCCGGTCGATGCGAAGGGGAAGAGCCAGCCGCTCGCCGCCTACCGGCTCCTGGGGCTCCGGCCGGATGTGCCTGCGTTCACGCGCCCGATCTCGACGCCGTTCGTCGGGCGCCGCGAGGAGCTCGGCAGGCTGCGCGCGGCCTTCGACGCCGCGACCGCCGATGGCTCCGCGGCGCTCGCGACGATCGTCGGAACTCCCGGGATCGGCAAGTCGCGACTCGCGCGCGAGCTGCTCGGTTCTCTCCCGACCGAGGCGCGCGTCCTCGTCGGCCGCTGCGCCGCCTACGGCGAGGGCGTCCCCTACCTCCCGCTCGCCGACGTCGTGCGCGACGCAGGTGACATCTCCGCGTTGCTCGCGGGAGTCGGGCACGGGGACGTCGCCGCGCGGCTCGTCCATGGAGCGATCGGCACGCGCGAAGGCGGAGGCTCGCCGGACGAGACCGCATGGGCGTTCCGCCGGCTCTTCGAGACGCTTGCCGCAACGCGGCCGCTCGTGGTGGTCATCGACGACATCCACTGGGCCGGCGCGGCGCTGCTCGACCTGATCGAGTACGTCGCCGCCTCGTCCAGCGGCACGCCGATCTTCGTCCTCTGCACCGCGCGGCCGGACGTCTTCGACGTGCGGCCCACCTGGGCGACGCCGCGCCCGGGGGCAACCCTCGTCGTGCTCGACCCGCTAGCCCAGGGGGACTCGGACGAGCTCGTCGACGCGCTCGCCCGCGAGCTCGCGCCTGCGCTTCGCAACCGGGTGGTCGCGACGGCGGAGGGCAATCCGCTCTTCGTCGAGCAGCTCGTGGCGCATTTCGCCGACGACCCGGACACGGAGTCCATGCCTCCCACGATCCAGGCGCTCCTGGCGGCACGCATCGACCGCCTCGAGCCGGAGGAGCGCGCCGTCGTCCAGCGCGGCTCGGTCGAGGGCCGGCTGTTCCACCGCGGCGCGGTCGCCGCGCTGCTCGACGCCGACACCGGAGCCAGCGTGGGCGGCACTCTGCTCTCTCTTGCGCGCAAGGAGTTCGTCCGCCCCGATCGCTCGCTGTTCCCGGGCGACGACGGCTTTCGGTTCAACCACGTCCTGATCCGCGACGTCGCGTACGCGTCGATGCCGAAGGAGCTGCGCTCGCGACTGCACGAGCGCCTCGCCGGCTGGCTGGAGACGCGAAACGGCCAGCTCGCCGGTCACGACGAGATCGTCGGCTACCACCTCGAGCAGGCCTACCGGCTCGACGCGGAGCTCGGGCGCCGTGACGACGCGCTGGCTTTGCGGGCGGGCGTCCTGCTGCGACGCGCCGGCGAGGCTGCGCTCGGGCGCCACGAGGCGGCGGCGGCGACCGGGCTGCTCCAGCGGGCGGCCGAGCTCCTCGCCGGAGCGCCTGCGGAGCGCGCCGCGATGCTCACCGACCTCGGAGCGGCCCTCCGTGACGCGGGCTCGCTGGTCGAAGCCGAGCGGCATTTCGACGAGGCGATCGAGGAGGCGCGGAGCGCCGGCGACGAGCTGGCCGAGCTGCGCGGGATGGTCGAACGCGGACACCTCATGTTCATGCGCGGAACGGGAGACGCGGAGGAGCTTCGACGAATCGCGCAACGAGCGATCGACGCCTTTCGCACGGACGCGGACCTTGCGGACGCCTGGGAGCTGATGGGCACGGCGAGGCTGCGTGCGCGCGACCGGGCCGGCCAGTTGGAGGCGCTCCTTCGCGCCCGTGAGCACGCCGTCGCGTCGGGTGACATCCGCCGCCAGATCGAAGCGTGGAACCAGGTCGGCGGGTCGATGCTCTTCGGCCGCACGCCGCTCGCCGAGGTCAAGGAGTTCCTGGAAGCGGAGATCGCGTGGGCACGCGAGCACGGCCTCCCGGCGCTCGAGGCGGACGCCCTGCTGATGGGGCCCTACGTCGACGCGCGGGTCGGCGACTTCGACCTCGGACGGGAGAAGCTCGAGCGTTCGAAGGCGATCTGCCGCGAGCTCGGCATCGCGTACGGGCTCGCCGAGGCGCACATGGCGGGAGCGGAGCTCGAGGTGCTCGCGAGCGACCTGCCCGCCGCGGAGCGGGAACTGCGCGACGCGATTCGCGTCGCCGACGAGATGGATGCGGACCACTACGTCGCCCTGTACAGGCTTCGGCTGGCCCGCGTCCTGATCGACCAGGGCCGCCACGACGATGCATTCGGCGAGCTCGACGAAGCCGCCGCGCTCTACGCCGGAACGCCCGAGTCGAAGGTGAGCCGGGCCCGCATCCTCGCGGCCCGAGGCCGGATCGACGAGGCGGTCGCGCTCGCCCGCGAGGGAGTCGAGATGGACTTCGAGCAGGACAACCTGACCCAGTGGGCGCTGAAGCTCGTCGATCTGTCGGAGGTGCTCGGCGCCGCGGGCGACCGCGCAGGCGCCGAGGTCGCCCTCGAGCAGGCGATCGGCCTCAACGACGAGAAGGGGAACGTGGTCGCGGCGCAGCAATGTCGCGAGCGGCTTGCGAGCCTGCGCGGGCAGCTTGGCCCGTGGAATCGAGCATAGGATCCCGCCGTGCCGACGGGGGATCCCGGACGCGTCGCAGTGCTGCCTCCAGGCGAGCGGCCGATCCGTGCTGCCGAGGTGGTTGGTGCCCTCTCCCTCGCCACTGACCTCGGCACCGGGCAGCCACTCGAGCACGCGTTGCGCACCGCCGTGCTCGCGGTGCGTCTCGGCGAGCTCGCCGGAGCATCGGCACAGGAGCTTGCGGACACCTATTACGTCGCGCTCCTCCACGCCTCCGGGTGCACGTCGAACGGCCACGAGGCGGCGCAGCTCTACGGCGACGACATCGCGCACCGAGCCGCGTTCTTCCTCATCGACACGACCGATTCCGCAGAGGTGCTGGCGTTCTACCAGTCCCATGTCGGGGCCGGCCGCGCGCCGGAGAAGCGAGCCGCGCTGATCGAGGAAGCCATCGCCAACGCTGGCCCACGGGCCCGTGAGGCGTTCGCGACGATGTGCGAGGTGGCGCAGCGATTCGCGGGATGGCTCGAGCTCGGCTCGAGCGTCCAGGACGCGCTCGAGTACGTGTTCTCGCGTTGGGACGGACGGGGCTTCCCGGACGTGCGCGGCGACGCGATTCCGTTGCCGATGCGTCTCCTGCATGTGGCGAGGGACGTGTCCCTCTTCCTCTCCGCCTCGGGCGCCGACGAGGCACGGGCTGTCGTCGAGCGTCGAACGGGTGCCGCGTACGAGCCTCGGCTCGCCGCACTTGCGGTGCGGAACTTCGACGAGCTCCTCGCCGACCTGGACGAGGCGCGGATGTGGGAGCAGGCGCTGGAGAGCGAGCCGTTCCCACAAGTCCGGATTGCGGGTGAACGAGTCGACGCCGCGTTCATGGCCATCGCCGCGCTCACCGGGCTCAAGTCGCCGTGGCTCCGCGAGCACTCGACGGGAGTGGCCGAGCTCGCCGAGGGTGCCGCCTGGCGCTTGGGCCTCCCCGCCGACTCCGTGACGCTCCTGCGGCGCGCCGCGCTCGCGCACGACCTCGGCCGGATCGGCGTGTCGAATGCGATCTGGGAGAAGCCGGGGCCTCTCGGGTTCGGCGAATGGGAGCGGGTCCGACTCCATCCTCACTTCTCGGAGCGCGCCTTCGCCCAGTCGCCGGCGCTCGCTCCGATCGGGATGCTGGCCGGCTCACACCACGAACGGCTCGACGGCTCGGGCTACCACCGTGGCACGCGTGGGCCCGCGCTCGATCGGCCCGCGCGAATCCTCGCCGCCGCAGACTGCTATGCAGCCATGCGCGAGGCGCGACCGTACCGGCCTGCTCTCGAGGCGCCGGCGGCTGAGTCCGAGTTGATGCGGGAGGCCGCGGAAGGCCGGCTCGACCCGGAAGCCGTCGACGCGGTGCTTGCTGCCGCCGGCCACCGCATGCAGCACAGGCCGCGGGAGCGGCCTGCCGGGCTGACCGAGCGCGAGCTGGAAGTCCTCCTAGTGCTGGTACGCGGCGAGTCCAACCAAGCGATCGCCGAGGATCTCGGCATCTCGGCCAAGACCGTCGGGCATCACGTCCAGCACGTCTACCAGAAAGCCGGCGTCCGCAGCCGCGCCGCGGCGGCGCTCTGGGCGTTCCAGCACGACCTCGTTCGCGCCGGCCAGGGGCTGGGGGATAGGGCGTTCGCCCGATGCCGCTTCGGCAGGCCGGGCCGCACACTCGCCTCACCATCGGCGACGAGCGGCGGCGCCGAAAGCCGAGCACAAGGAGGAGCGAGATGATTCTGGCGACGACAACAGTGGCGGACTTCGAGCGCTTCGCGGAGATCTACTCGACGAAGAGCGCCGACAAGCGCAGGCAGCACGGATCCAAGGGCTCGACCGTCTACCGCGACCCCAACCAGGACGACCGCGTCTGGGTGATCTTCGACTGGGATGCGGAGGGCTGGCAGAGCTTCGCCACCGACCCCGATGTTCCGGGGATCATGCAAGAGGCCGGGCACACGGGCCCGCCCCAGGTCTTGGAGCTCGCCGGCCGGTACGACGCCTAGCTCGGCCTCTCTTGCGGCGCCGACGACGCCCCGCCACCCGCGGCGACAGGCACGTGGCTTGGCGATTCCAGCGGGAAGTACGGCCCCCGAGCCTCGGACGAGGATCGGGGGTTCGTACGTGCCCACTGCTGATGGAGCTAGGCGGGCTCGAACCGCCGACCTCCTGGGTGCGATCCAGGCGCTCTCCCAACTGAGCTATAGCCCCGCGGAGGAAGAAGTGTAGCGCCGCCGGGGGCCGGGGGGCCCGCGCGGCCCTAGGCTACGGCGGTGCGCGCCGTCGTCGTCGGATCGCGGGGAGCTGCGTCGCTCGAGCACGTCCCCGAGCCCGGGGGACCGGGGACGCTCGTGCGCATGGTCGCCTGCGGGCTGTGCGGCTCCGACGTCGAGAAGCTCGACCCAGCGCACGCCGGAGCGGTGCTCGGCCACGAGGTGGTCGCGGAGCTCGACGACGGCCGCCGCGTGGCGCTCGTCCACCACGCCTCCTGCGGCGAGTGCGAGCGTTGTCTCGCGGGCCACGAGTCGACCTGCGAGCGGTTCGCCGAGCCGACGATCCGACCGGGCGGTCTCGCGGAGCGCGTGCGGGCGGACAGCTGGGTCGATGTGCCCCGCGACTGGCCCGATTGGCGCGGGACGATCGTCGAGCCGCTCGCATGCGTGCTGCGCGGCGCGGCGCGGCTCCCACGCGGCCGGGTGCTGATCGTCGGGAACGGGTTCGTCGGGCAGCTGTTCGGCGCCGTGCTCGGGCGGCGCGGGGACGAGGTGTTCGCGGTCGACATCGACCCGCGGCGCGCCGGCCGCGCGCCCGATGGGCTGGTGGACGCCGCCGTGCTCTGTGGGCCGGGCGGGGCCGAGACGGCGCTCGACGCCGTCGTCTCGGGTGGCACCGTGCTCGTCTTCGCGAACTCCGGCGCGCTCCCGCTCGGCGAGGTCTACCGACGCGAGCTCGTCGTGGCCGGGGCGCGATCGGCAGCGCCGCCCTATATGCCCGAGGCAGTCGCGCTGCTGCACGACCTCGACGTCCCGGAGCCGACGGTGCTCCCGCTCGAGCGGTTCGCGGAGGGGCTCGAGCTCTACCGTCGCCGCGACGCGGCGAAGGTCGTCTTCACGGCGTGAGGGCGCTGATCCTCCATGCCCCGGGCGACCTTCGCCTCGAGGAGGTCGCGGACCCGGTTCCGCACGACGGCGACGTCCTGCTTCAGGTCGAGGTCGCGCTGACCGACGGCACCGATCTCAAGGCATATCGCCGCGGACATCCCGTACTGCTCGGTGAGCTGCCAAGCCCATTCGGGCACGAGGTCTGCGGCATCGACGTCGCGACCGGGCGGCGAATGGTCGCCGCCAACTCGGCCCCCTGCGGCACGTGCGCGGCCTGCCGACGCGGCCAGGAGACGCTGTGCGAGCACCTCTTCCCCCTGCTGAACGGGGCGTACGCGGAGCTGCTCCTCGTGCCGGAGCGGATCGCGTCACGGAACCTTCTCCCCGTGCCGCCCGGCGTGCCGGCCGAGGTCGCGGCGCTGACCGAGCCCCTTGCCTGCTGTCTCCACGGCATCGCTGTCGCCGGTGTCGAGCACGGGCAGACCGTCGCCGTCGTCGGCCTCGGCCCGATCGGGCTGATGCTCTGCGCATGCGTGGCGGACGCCGGCGCGCGGCCGGTAGCGGTCGGGTCGCGTGAGGAGCGCCGAGCGCTCGCCCCCTCGTTCGGCGCGGTCACGGGCGATTCCGAGGGCGTGGACATTGCGATCGAGGCGGCCGGGACGGTCGAGGCGTGGGAGCGGGCGCTCGCGCTCGTACGGCCGGGAGGCACCGTGCTCGCGTTCGGCGGCCTCCCGCGCGAGGCGCGCATCGCCGTAGACCCATACCGCATCCACTACGAGGAAGTGCGCCTCGCCGGTTCGTTCCACCACACGCCGGGCCACGTCCGAGCCGCGCTCGGCTTCCTCGCGAGCGGCGCGTTTCCGTTCGGACGCTTGATCACCCACGAGGTCGGGCTCGAAGGTGTCGCCCCGTTGTTCGACGATCCTCCCCGGGACTACCTCAAGGCCGCGGTCCGCCCGTGAGCGTCAAGTCTCGAAAAGCGTGAGCTCCGGCTCGCGCTCGCCGCGGAGCGCCGCGAGCTCGACCTCGACGCAGCCGAGCCCGCGGGCGGCGCACAGCGTTCGCGCCTGAGGCTTCACGCTCTCTGCGGCAAGGACCCCGCGGCAGTCCGCGAGCGCCGGGTCGCGCTGGAGCACCTCGAGGTACCGGGAGAGCTGCTCGACGGCCTCGATCGTGCCGACGCGCTTGATCTCGACCGCGACCCAGCCGTCCTCCTCGTCGCGGCACATCAGGTCGACCGGGCCGATGTCGGTCGGCCACTCCCGGCGGACGAGGCGAAGGCCCGGCTCGACCGCGTCGGGAAGGTCGGCGAGCGCCTCCTGGAGGTGGCGCTCGATCCCGTCCTTCTCGAGCCCCGCGTCCTCGCCGAGTTCGTGCACGAACTCGGCCAGCAGCTCGGCGATGCGGATCTCGAGCCGATCCTCCGAGCGTCCCGCGCGCTTCCGCACGACGATTACGTCGTCGCCGTCCTCGATCACGGTCGGTGGCGTCATCCAGTTGAGCGGCTTGTAGCCACCGCTGTCGGCGTGGACGAGGACCGACCCGTCCGCCTTGAAGACGAGCAGGCGGATCGCCTCCGGTAGGTAGGCGGTCAGGCGGCCGGTGTAGGTGACCTCGCAGCGGGCGACGACGAGACGCACGGGCGGACGCTACCGCGACGAGCGGACACGTCCGGGGCGAACGTGTCCGGGTGCCTGGCACGATTTCCCGTCCGGAATGGACGGGTTGACACATGTGCATCTCGGCCGCCCGGGGCATGGCCGAAGCGGACCTGGCCACGTGCCTGGCACGCGCTCACGTGCCGCGAGCGCTAGGGCGGACTATCGCGCGACCGGTGCGGACGGGCTACAGGAGCTCGACGCGCGAGGCGCCGACGATCCGCTCCTCGCCATCCTCGAGACGCACGAGGAGCTTGCCCTTGCCGTCGTAGTCCGGCGACTCCACGAGCACGACGCCCTCCACCCCGCCGACGCGGCAGCGTCCGCCGGCCTCCTCCTCGAGCCCTCGCCAGAAGCGCACGAACGGGTTTCGCTCCCACTCACGCCCGATCGTCGTCTCGACCGTATGTCCGGGGAGGACGCGGGTCTCGTGCGGAAGCGTCATCAGACGCTCCATCACGGAGTCGCGGACGACGTCGGCCGGGCCGCCGCCCACCGCGTCGCGGAAGAGCGTGTCGCCCGAGAAGCACACACCGTCCACGACGAACGCGACGCCGTCGTCCGAGTGGCCGGGCGTCGGGATCGCATCGACCCGGAAGCTCCCCGTCTCGAGCGCGCCCGTCACCACGGGGATGCCGAAGCGACTCGTCAGCTCGTCCTCGTGCGCCACGTGGTCGGCATGGCCGTGCGTGCGCAGGACGTGGGTCGGCGTGAGGCGTTCGCGCTCGACCGCCGCGAGCAGCGGCGCGAGCGGGGCACCGGAGTCGACGAACACGGCGACGCCGCCCGGCTCGTCGCCGATCACGAAGGCATTCGAAAGCCAGTTGGCGTCCATCGAGCGCTCGAGGATCACCGTCACAGGCTACGCGGACGGGCCCGACTCCGCGAGACTCCCCGCGTGACGCGCGGCCTGGCAGCGATCCTCGTCGCACTCGCCGTGGCCGCGCCGGCAGCCTCCGCCGCGGTCCGCGTCGTTGCGCCGTTCCCGCCGGGGCGGTACGCCGAGAGCGGCGCGATCGGGCTGGCCGTCCCGGGCGCCGGGCCGACGGTGACCCGCGAGGCTGCCCTTCGCACACTCCTCACCGGGAAGGTCGCGAGCTCGCTGATCGGCGGCCCGAAGGAGGGGTCGCCGCTGATCACCCTCGGCCAGGGCCCGCCGCCCGACACGCTTGTCGTGCTCCCCCCGCCTGGGAGGACGGAGAACGACCGCTATCCGATCGCGGTGACTCCCGGCCTGCGCGGCGTCCTCACCTCGGACTCGACGCGCATCGACGGCCTCGTCTCGCTCGCCGACGTCGCCAACGGCGACCTCGAGATCGTCGCCGTCGCCGACCCCGTCGCGACGCTCGAGCGGCTCGAGGATCGCATCGAGCGGAACGACCGGATCCGGCTGCCGCTGACCGTCCTCGTGGGCGGCATCGCGTACATCTGCTCCCTCTTCGCGCCGGGCTTCGCGCCCCGCATCCTGCTCGTCGCCCTCGCCGCCAACCTGTGGCTCTCAGGCTGGTGGGTGGTCGCGCTCGTCGCGCTCGCGGGGCTCCTCCTGCCACTCGGCGCCGCGTGCGCCGCCGTTCTCGCCGCCTACCTCCTCGCCCTCGGTTTCGACCCGGAATCCGTGGCGCTCTCGCCCTTCGGCCCATCCCAGGCCGGCCGGTTCTACGGCGTCTCGAATCTCCTCGAGACGATGCTCCTCGTCCCCGCGCTCCTCGCCGCGGCCCGCCTTGGCCGAGCTGCGGGGATCGCGGTCGGCGCGCTGGCGCTGGTGACGGTTGCAGGCAGCCGCTTCGGCGCGGACGGCGGCGGCCTGATCGTCCTGCTGGCCGCGTACGCGACGCTCCTGCTCCGCACCGCCGGCGCGCGGTTGGGCGCAGCGCGGCTCGCGCTCGTCGCAGCGGCAGCTGTCGCGCTCGGCGTGGTGCTCGTCGCCGTGGATGCAGCGCTCGGCGGCTCCAGCCATGTCACGCACGCGGTCGGGGACGGCCCCGGCGCGCTGCTCGGAGACCTCGCCGATCGGCTCGAGATCTCGGCCCGCCGTACCTTCGAGGCTTTTGGCCCCGCGTTCGCCGCGCTCGCATCGCTCGTTGTGCTGATCTTCGTCGCCACACGGCGGCCGCGGGGACCGCTGACCGACGCGATGCTCGTCGGGATCCTCGTCTCGCTGCTCGTCAACGACACACCGGGAGACGTGCTCGGGATGGGTGCCGTGGGAGCGTTCGTCCTCTGGCGGTATGAGCGGCGGGCACCGCACGACGCGCCTGCCTGGGGGGATAGACTGCGCGCGATGCGACGCCCGGCCATCGTCCTCGCGCTCGCGGCTGCGGCGCTCGCCCTCGGCATCGTCGCGGCGGGCTGCAGCGAAGGAGAGGTCGGGGCGACGCCCCAGACAGTCGAAGGCACCCTGCCGCAGCAGACGACCCCAGGCGGAAACGAGGACCTGCCCGCGCTGAAGCTCACGGGGGACGCGACTGCGGGGAAGGCGGTGTTCGAGAGCGCCGGCTGCACCGCGTGCCACACCCTCTCCGCGGCCGGCTCGACCGGCACGGTCGGCCCGAACCTCGACCAGGCGAAGCCGTCGTCCGACCTGGTCGTCCAGAGGGTCACGCTCGGCCAGGGCGGGATGCCCTCGTTCAAGGACCAGCTCCAGCCGCAGCAGATCGCGGACGTCGCGGAGTTCGTGTCCTCCTCGGCGGGCGGCTAAGTAGTCCTGCCAGAAACGCTGCCGCGTCCCGTGCAGGCGTTCGCCTGCGATTTCGACGGGACCCTGATCGGCCGCGACGCCACGCTCCGCCCGAAGACGCGGGCGGCGATCACGAAGGCCCAGGCGGCCGGGATCCCTGTGATCGTGGCCACGGGGCGGATGTTCCGCTCGATCGAGCCGTACCTCGCCGACGCCGGGATCCGCGAGCCGGTCGTCTGCTACCAGGGCGGCGCTGTGGTCGACCCGACCACGCGCGAGTTCCTCCTCCACGAGCCGATCGAGCTCGAGGTCGCCCGGGAGGCGATCGCGGCGCTCGCCGAGCGCGGGTTCTCGCCGAACGTGTACGTCGACGACCAGCTCTTCGTCGAGAGCGAGACCGAGTATTCCCGGGCTTACTCGCAGTTTCAGCACCTCCCCGTCACCGAGGTCGGCGATTTGCTCGGATGGCTCGAGCGCCCGCCGACGAAGCTCGTCCAGGTCGCCGAGCCGCCCGTCCTCGCGGAGCTGCGTCCCGTCCTCGAGCGGCAGTTCGACGGAAGGATGTTCGTCACGACGTCGCTGCCCTACATGCTCGAGCTCGGCAACCCCGCCGTGACGAAGGGCTCGGGGATCGCGTTCGTCGCGAGGCTGCTCGACCTCGACCTCGGTCACGTCGTCGCATTCGGCGACGGGGAGAACGACGTCGAGCTCCTCGCTGAGGCGGGCTTCGGTGTGGCGATCGAGACAGGGCACCCGCGTCTCCTCGCGATCGCCGATGCAACCTGCGCACCGCCGGCGGAGGAAGGCGTCGCGGCCGTCATCGAGGCCGTGCTGGACCTAGACTCTCCTGCGTGATCGACCTCAAGGCAGCCCGGGCCGAACCCGGCGCGATGCGAGCGCAGCTCGCCCGCAAGGGCGCGGCGGACGCGTTCGACCGGCTTCTCGACGCGGACGCGCGCTGGCGCGAGCTCGTCCCGCGGGTCGACGAGCTCCGGTCCCGCACGAAGCTCAAGGGAAAGCCGACGCCGGAGCAGCTCGAGGCGCTCCAGCGGGTCAAGACGGAGCTGAAGGAGGCGGAGGACGCCCTCGCCGCGGCGGAGGCCGAGCGGGACGCTGCTCTGCTCGAGGTCCCGAACCCGCCCGACGACTCGATCCCCGACGGAGACACCGATGAAGATGCGGTCGAGCTCCGCCGCGTCGGCGAGCCGACGACGGGCGACGACGTCAAGGAGGCTGCGGAGGTCGGGCGTTTCGAGCTGGAGCGCGCCGCGCGACTCTCCGGCTCGCGCTTCGGCTACCTCGTCGGCGATACGGCGCTCCTCGCCCTCGCGCTCTACCGCCTCGCGATCGACCATGTGGTGCAGGCCGGCTTCGTCCCGGTGCTGCCGCCCGTCCTCGTGCGCGAGGAGGCGATGGTGGGCACCGGGTTCTTCCCAACGGAGCGGTCGAACATCTACGCGCTCGAGGAGGACGACCTCTACTTGACCGGCACGTCGGAGGTCGCCCTCGCCGGGATGCACATGGGCGAGATCCTGGAAGCCGACGGCCTGCCGCTCCGGTACGCGGGCCTGTCGACCTGCTTCCGCCGCGAGGCCGGGGCGGCCGGCAAGGACACGCGTGGGATGTTCCGGGTGCACCAGTTCAACAAGGTCGAGATGTACGTCTTCACCCGACCCGAGGCCTCGCGCGCGGAGCACGAGTGGATGGTCGGGCTCGAGGAGGAGCTCCTGCAGACGCTCGGCCTTCCGTATCGGGCGGTGGACGTTGCCGCAGGCGATCTCGGGGCGTCGGCCACACGGAAGATCGACCTCGAGGCGTGGTTCCCCTCACAGGGGCGCTACCGCGAGGTGACCTCGTGCTCGAACACGACCGACTTCCAGGCGCGGCGGCTCGGCATCCGCTTCCGCTCCGATGACGGCCTGGCGCCCCCTCACACCCTGAACGGAACGGTGGTGACCGACCGCGTCGTCCTCGCGATCCTCGAGAATTTCCAGGGAACCGTTCCCGAGCCTCTCCGGAAGTACGGGGCACCTAGCCAGATCGAGGGCTGAATTACCCCAACCGGGTGGTACCTGGGCAGAGGGCCGCGCATACGTTCTGGGCATGCGGCATGAGGGGGTAGTACGTGTCCGGTGGACCCGGACCGAGCTGACGGCGATCCGTGAGGCCATCGAGGTGACGCCCAACTTCGAGGGGCGCCTCGAGGTGCGCGACATCCTTCGCGCCGCGCTTCGCTCACCACGGGCCGGCGACATCACGTTCGAGGCCGGGCTCGCCGAGCGGCTGGGTGGGCGGCTCGTTCCGATCGACGGCCCGACGGCGATGGCCCGGGCCAAGCTCCTCTTGGCAGTACGCGGCCCGAAGAAGCGCACGATCGCGGCGAACGCCGGCCCCAAGCGTCCGCTGCTCGTGTCGGCGGATCTCCTCGCACCGCCTGCGACGGCACCGTCCGTCGCGGAGACGGCCGCCGCGTAGAAGAGGTCGCGAACGCTCTCCCGACGAGGGAAAGCGGCATCGCGCGGGTTCGAACCCCGGGCCGTGACGACGGCCCGGCTGCCTTCGAGGCACGTGCAATGGGCCAGACCTGCACCGCTCCGATCATGCTCAGTCAAGACGGTGTCGCAGCGCTCCGTGACGTGGCCACGACAAGACTGACCTAAACTGGCTCCAGGCGGGGTGGCTGAGCGATCCAGAAGCGGTCTTGAGAGTCCCGCGGCGTTGGTGGAAGCCGCGAGTCCGTTCTGGCACCGGGTCGAGCAGATCGGGTGCGGCCTGGAGCCCCAAGCCGCGCGGCAGAGCGACGCGCGGGGTGCGATGTGATCCACTTCGGCCCGCTCGGGCTAGTCCTACTCGATTGCTGCGCGCCCAGCGACTTCCTCGAACCGGACGCCCTCGGTGGGCTGCTGTTCGGCGTCGTAGCGCTCGCGGCCCTCGGGCTCTCGATTCTCCGAAGACGCCATGGTGATGTGGCGAGCCCGAGGCTCCCTGCGGGTATTGCACTGGCGTGCTCGATCGGTGCCATCCTCATGGTCACCCTCACGCCGGCACCACGAGCGGAAAACGAGCTTCAGCTCGCACCGTTCATCCACCTTGGCGGTCGTGCGTCCGCGACCACGACGGACGTACTCGCGAACATCGGAGGCAACACGTTGCTGTTCGTGCCCCTCGGAGCTGCACTCTGCTTCCTTGGTCTTCGGATCCGCACGACGATCCTCGTCGCGGGTGGGCTGGCTGCGCTCGTGGAGGCCGCGCAGTTGCTCGTCCCCGGGCGCACGACCTCGGTCGACGATTTGCTCCTCAACACGCTCGGCGCGCTGTTGGGCCATCTCCTGGTGGCCGCATGGCTGCGGTCTCGCCCGCCGTCGGAGGCACGAACAGGATTCTAAGATCGGCGATTCTCGCGCCAGGCGCACAGCACGATCCCGGAACGTCTCAAACGGAACGATACCCCGAATTGGGGGTACTCGATCGGCCGCGATCCTCCGAGTGAAGGGAGATGGTCGCGCGCCGTTCGCCCTCGTTCTGGCTAGCCGCCTTGCTGCTCGCCGTCATCCTGGTGCCGACGACCATTGCTGCGTCACATGGGGACACCGCTTCGACGCGCAATCCGTACGACGACCGTCGGGCGCCCAAGCCCGTCCGGGTTGTCGAGGTCACCGCGGCAGACACGGCGAACGTGAGGCTCGCCTGGCCGGCGACGTGGGACAACGTCGGGGTCGAGGGCTACGGCGTGTACCTGAACGGATCGCGCGCGAGCGAGACGCCAAGCACCACGTACAGCGTGCGCAATCTGACCTGCAGCACGGGGTACACGGTCGGGGTCGACGCTTTCGACGGTGCCGGGAACCGCTCGAGACAGAAGTCGACGTTCGTATCCACGGCGGCCTGCCTCGACGTGACTCCTCCAAGCGCGCCCACCGACGTCAAGACCGCGGCGACGGCAGAGACATCGGTCGTGCTGTCGTGGACGCCGTCCAGGGACGACTTCGGCGTCGTGGGGTATGGGCTGTACGTTGGTGGGTTCTGGGTCGGACAGTGGAGCGAGCCCTCGGCCACGATCACGAACCTCTCCTGTGGCCAGAACTACACGATCGGGATCAGTGCGCTCGACGCCGCCGGCAACACCTCGCCGCAGACGACCGCGTTCTTCTCGACCGCTCCCTGCGCCGATCGCATGGCACCGACCTCACCGACCGGCCTCGCGGTCAGCAAGTCGACCACGACCTCCGTCTCGCTCACCTGGACCGCCTCGACGGACGCGTCGGGCGTCGCCGAGTACGGGCTCTACAAGGAAGGGACGAAGGTCGGTAGCGCGACGGCGACCGCGGGGGACTTCGGCGGACTGGAGTGCGGGCGCACGTACACGTTCGGTGTCGACGCGGCCGATGCGGCGCAGAACAGGTCTGCCGCCGCGACGCTGTCGGCGGCGACTGCGCCCTGCCCCACCACGACCACACCGCCCCCGCCGCCTCCCCCGACGACGGGCTCGACGGCCCCGACGGCGCCGGCGAACCTTCGAACGACCTCGGTCACGCAGACGTCGGTCTCGCTCGCCTGGGACTCGAGCACCGACCCGGACGGCATGTCCGGATACCAGATCTTCCGTGACGGCACGAAGATCGGCGAGGGGCCCGGCATCCACGGCGGCTTCACGAACACCTGGAACGACACCGGTCGGACGTGCGGCACCGCGTACGACTACGCCGTCGCCGGGGTCGACACGACGGGCACGGTCTGGACCGAAGTCGACCCTCCGCGTCACGACCAGCGCCTGCGATCCGGCCACGCCCCCACCGCCCCCGCCGACCGCGACCACACCGCCACCGCCGCCTCCCCCGACGACGGGCTCGACAGCCCCGACGGCGCCGCCGAACCTTCGAACGACCTCGGTCACGCAGACGTCGGTCTCGCTCGCCTGGGACTCGAGCACCGACCCGGACGGCATGTCCGGCTACCAGATCTTCCGTGACGGCACGAAAATCGGCGAGGGCCCCGCCACGAACGCCTGGAACGACACCGGTCGGACGTGCGGCACCACGTACGACTATGCCGTCGCCGGGGTCGACACGACGGGCACGGTCGGGCCGAAGTCGACCACCCTCCGCGTCACGACCAGCGCCTGCGATCCGGCCCCACCCCCACCGCCCCCGCCGGCGGACACCACGGCCCCGTCGAAGCCCGCCAACGTCACCGCCGGCACCCGCACGGCAACGAGCATCGCGCTCAGCTGGCAGCCCTCCGACGACGACGTGGGCGTCGTCGGCTACGGCATGTATCGCGGCGGCACGCGCGTCGGGACGTCCACGGCCACGACGTGGATCTTCAGCGGGCTGACCTGCGGAACGAACTACACGCTCGCGGTCGATGCCGCCGACGCCGCCAACAACCGCTCCGCGCAGTCGGTCCTGATGGTCTCCACCACCGCCTGCAGCGACACCCAGGCGCCGACCGCCCCCACCAACCTCAACGCATCGAACGTCAACCAGACCGGACTGACGCTCACGTGGAGCGCGTCATCCGACAGCGTCGGCGTCACGGGCTACGACGTCTACCGCAACAACACGAAGGTCGCGACGGTCGCAACGACGTCGGCGGCGCAGTCCGGCCTCACCTGCGGGACCACCTATGCGTTCGCGGTCTCGGCCTTCGACGCGGCCGGAAACCACTCGCCCCAAACTCAGCTCAACGCCTCCACCGCCGCGTGCCCAGCCCCCTCTGCGTCTGCGGCGATGACCGGGACTCACTGGCCGGACGTCAGCGACTACTCGCAACTGAAGTCGATCGGCTACGGCTTTGGGGTCACGAACGTCGCGCCGGGAGACGTCGCGGGTGCGAAGCAGAAGCTCGATGCCGCCCACAACGCCGGCATCAAGCTCATCATCGGTCTCTACGCGTTCGGCGGGCCCCAGCCGTACGTGCTGAACGCTAACGGAACGTGGACGATCTCACAGGGATCGATCGACGTCCTCAACTACCTCAAGAGTCGCGAGTCGGACATCGTGGCGTTCAACGGCTTCAACGAGCCGTACTGGACGGGACAGGACGGCACCACCAGTTCCTGCGGCGTTTACTCCGCCGCGCAGCTGCGGCAACTCCGGACGCAGATCCAGGCAATCTGGCCCGGAGCCAAGATCTACCACGACATCGGCTGGCCGAGTGAGTGGGCCCCGGGAGGCGACTTCTACAACGCGTATTCGTGCATCGGCAACAAGTACGCCGACCAGACGGGCGTGGCGGACTACGTCGGCGTCTACGACTACCCGTTCACGACGTCGGGTTACATGAAGGCGCAGGGACTCGCTCGTCTGGCGAAGGAGACCGGCTTCGTGATCAACTCGATGCATGCTGTCCCCGTCTGGCTCGACCAGGCACACGGCGTCTCGGGCAGCCTCGTGTTCCCGACGCAGTCGCAGCTTCTCGACTGGAACTGCGCCGTGCGAAGCGCCCTCCCCGCGGGGAGCCTGATCTCCTGGTACGTCTGGCGCCAGGACATCTACACCGACGTGCTCGCGAATCATCCGGAGGACTGGCCGCTGACGACGTCAGCCGCTTGTTCGTAAGCTCCCTCGACGATCCGCGGCCGCCTCTCGTAGGGACGAGCCGACTCCTATATCGTCCTGCATATGCGGCAATCGTCGGCCGAGCCTGAGACGGTCGGGCCCCAGCACGTCCTCGTGACCGGTGGCGCCGGTTACCTCGGTTCCGTTCTCGTCCAGGAGCTCCTCGGACGCGGCCACCGGGTCAGGGTCCTGGACGCATTGATCCACGGGCAGGGATCACTGCTCTGCGCCTGGGGACATCCCTCGTTCGAATTCGTCTGGGGCGACGTTCGCGATCCGGCATCCGTGGCGACGGCTCTGGAGGGCGTTGGGGTCGTCGTCCACCTCGCTGCGATCGTGGGCGACCCCGCCTGCCAGCGGGCCCCCGAGCTTGCACAGGAGACGAATCTCACGGCGACCTCAATGGTTCTCGACGCGGCGTCCGCCCGCGGAGTGAGACGGTTCGTGTTCCTCTCGACCTGCAGCAACTACGGGAAGATGGCCGAGGCGAGCGCGTACGTGACGGAGGACTCGGAGCTCCGTCCCGTCTCGCTGTACGCGGAGACGAAGGTCGCTGCCGAGAGGGACGTCGCTCGCAGACGGACGTCGGCGTTCGAGACGTGCATCCTCCGCCTCGCAACCATCTACGGGGTCTCGCCAAGGATGCGGTTCGACCTCACGGTCAACGAGTTCACGCGAGACCTCTGCTTGCAGAGGCCCCTCGTCGTGTACGGCGAGGAGTACTGGCGGCCCTACATTCATGTGCGCGACGCGGCCACGGCGATCCGCACGGTCGTCGAGGCCGAGTCGGAGGTCGTCGCCGGCAGCCTCTTCAACGTCGGGGCCACCGAGGAGAACTATCGCAAGGCCGACCTGCTTCGCATCCTCACTCCGCGTTTCCCCGACGCCGAGATCAGCATCGTGCCGACGTCGGGAGAGGATCCTCGCGACTACCGGGTCAGCTTCGACAAGATCCGCAGCGTGGTCGGCTTCGTCGCGAGGTACCGGGTCGCGGAGGGCATCGACCAGATCTCGTCTCTCGTCCGGAACGGGTTGATCTCGGACCCCGACGCCCCGCTCTACTCGAATTGACCGCGCAACGGGCGACCGCAGCGACGAATCGTCCGCACGGCCCGCTCCCAGCCTAGGGATCGGCATTGGAGAGGAAGTCGGCCAGAACACCCTCCACCGCGCGTACGCTCGTCCCCGCGGAGCGGCGGAAGATCCTCCATGTCCTCGGCGGGTCCCTCTTCGGTGGGGCGACCAGGATGGTCATCGCAATCTGCAGCGACTTCGCGGAGCGGGGCTGCGAGGTGCACGTACTCGCCTCCGACCCGACGACGGCGGAGAGGTTTTCGTCCGTCGGCGTCACCGTCCACACGCAGCCGCGGATCCCGACGCCGATCTCCCCGTTCGCGGATCCGATCGCCGTACGCGAGGTCTCGCGTCTCTGCCGGCGGGAGGGGTACACCGTCGTCCACACGCATACGTCCAAGGCAGGATTCGTCGGGCGGCTCTCCGCCCACCGCGCGAAGGTCCCGCACGTGCTCCACACCGTTCACGGCTTCGCCTTCCACGAGTCGTCGTCCGCGCCCGCCATTCGTTTCTACGGAGCGCTCGAACGGCGGGCGGCCCGCTGGTGCGAGCGGCTGATCTTCGTGAACGAGTTCCATCGACGCTGGGCCCTCCAGATGAGGATCGCCTCAACCGCGAAGGCCGTCTTGATCCCCAACGGCCTCCCGCACCTTCCCGCCGGCTCGCACGAGAAGGCTGTGCATCGGAGCGAGCTCGGCATCCCCGCGGACGCAGAGGTGATCGGCGTGATCGGCAGGCTCGCGCCCGACAAGCGGGTCGAGGACCTCCTCGAGGTCATGCCCCAGCTGGTCGCCGAGTTCCCGTCGGCGGTGCTACTGCTCGTCGGCGACGGCCCGAGCAGCGACTCGGTGCGGGACGCGGTTCGCCGCCTGGGTCTCGGCGACCACGTCGTGACCACCGGGTTCGTCGAAGACGTGGAGCGGTACTACGAGATAGTCGATGTCGTCGTCCTCCCGACGGTGCGGGAGGGACTCTCGATCTCGTTGCTCGAAGCCATGCGAGCAGGCAGGGCCATCGTCACGACCTCCATCGGCAGCAACCTGACGGTGGTGGAGGCCGATCGCAGTGCGCTGCTCGTCCCGCCTGCGTCCCCGGCCGCCCTGCTGGCGACGATTCCGCGCGTGCTTCGAGATCCTCAGCTGGCGACGTCACTGGGCGATCGCGCGCGCGAGGCCTTCGAATCCAACTTCACCCAGGACCTGATGCTGGAGCGGACGCGGGCGCTCTACTCCGGGCTCTTAGGAGACCAGGCCGTCGGCGGGACATCCGCACACGCGATCGGATCCACGTGAACGGCCCGCGGATCGCCGTGATAACCAACGGAAACTTCTTCTCGCGGGTGATTCTCGATTCAGTTCTTCGCGACAGCGGCTACGAGATCGTCGGAATCGTCGTCGTCACTGGCGTCGCAGCCGGCAAGTCCCGCCGCGAAAGCCTGCTCAGGATCCTGCGCACTGGCGGACTCAGGCACTTCGCGTTCAAGGCGAGCACGTACGTCGTGTTCGCGATCGCCTCGCAGGTGCTCCGGAAACGATCGTTCTTCGTCCACCAGCTGGCAAAGCGAGAGGGCATCGAGGTCTGCTTCACGCAGTACGTCAACACGCCGCAGATCTACGACCGTCTCGACGCGTGGCGGCCGGAGATCCTCGTTTCCGTGAGTTGCCCTCAACGGATCGACGACCGACTGCTCTCGTTGTCGACGAAAGCCGCCATCAACATCCATTCGTCGCTGCTTCCGCGGTACGCCGGGATCGAGCCTTACCTGTGGGTCCTCGCCAACGGCGAGATGACGACCGGCACGACCGTCCACCTCATGAGCGCGGAGTTCGACACCGGGGACATTCTGATCCGAAGGGAGTTGGCAATCCATCCAGGGGAAAGCGTCCTGTCTCTCTTCTATCGGCTCGCCGTCCTCGGCAGTCGGGCCTTGACGGAGGCTATCGACGCCGTCAGCGCCGACACGTCGACGCCGATTCGACAGGACGCCTCGCAGCGGACGTACTTCTCATGGCCGAACGCAGAGACGATCAGAGCCGTGTATCGCCACGGGCATCGGCTCGCTGGAGTCGCGGACTTCCGGGTGATTCTCTCGGAAACGAACTGACGCTCGAAACTCCGCGACTGCCTTGCGCCCGATGGACGGACGCAAGACACGAGCGAGCTTGCCGGTTACGCTATGGACTGGGTTTGGGGGACAGCGCGGTGGTTGACGAGCAGCCGATCGACATTCATCAGTACTCGCGGGCGCTGCGCGCCGCTGCTCCCCGCATCGCGGTCTTCTCGCTCATCGCCGCGGCAGCCGCGATCGTGTTCTCCGTCACCCATCATTCGTCGTCGACGTACGCGGCGTCGACGACGATCCTGGCAGGCGACACGCTCGGTACGGCTCCGGCCGTGGACGCGACAACCGCCGCGCGACGCCTCGCAACCGTCAACTTGCTGATGAGGACGACCAAGGTTTTGTCCTACGCGGCGAATCGACTCGACGGCATCACCGCCGACCAGTTGCGTGCGGTCGTCCGCTCCTCGATCGATCCAAACGCGAACGTCATCACGGTCACCGCAAGCGGCCCGACGCAGGCTGCCGCGACGGCCAGAGCCGACGGCGTCGCGAGCGCCCTGATCACGATCGAGCGGCAGCTCGAGCAGCAAGCATCGACGGATGCACGGCGCAGCGCGCTCGCCGAGTTGGCGCGGCTTCGCGAGCACGGCGCCGACGCCCTGACGATCCGGGCGGTCCAGAGCCAGCTCGCCCTGCAGGCGGCGGGCGCACTCGGGTCGGTGGGCGGCTTCCAGATCCTCCAGGCCGCCGAGCCGGTGCACTCGTCGGCGGCGCCCGTGTGGCTGAGCAGCGGCGTCGTCGTCTTCTTCGCCGCGGCACTGCTTGGGATGCTCGTCGTCTTGGCGCGCGAACAGGTGTCGCCGCGTCTGTCCGCGACGGACGACCTCGGCCGCTTCTTCGAGATACCCGTGCTTTGCAGCATCTCGTCCACGCGGGTGCTCACCAATCGCCGCGACCTCGCCCGCCTGCCCCCCGCCGTGCGAGATGCCTTCTACGTCCTCGCTTCCGCGACTCGTCGCGAGGCGGCAAGCCACGGGAAAATCGTTCTCGTCACGAGCGCTCTCCGGGGCAAGGAAAGCACGGCGGTGGCCGCCAACCTGGGCCGCGCGCTCTCGACTATCGACGCGCGCGTCCTCCTGGTATCGGCCGATCTCGGGAGCCCGCGGCTCCACGAGTGGCTGGACGCGCCTCGCGCACCGGGGCTCGCCGATGTCTTCGATGCGCTCTTCCTCCAGGCCGTGGACGGACGGGAGATCGAGTCCGTGCCGACGGACGCATTCCACGGCGCGATCCACCACTCGAGCTCGGCCACGTACCGAACGCTCGACGTGATGCCGATTGGGACGGCCGAAAAAGATCACAGGGGGATGATGTTCGGCGACGCACTCCCCCGCCTCTTCATGCGGCTCCGGCTGCTGCCGTACGACGTCGTCATCGTGGACGGGCCGCCGGCCGTCGAGAGTGCCGAATTTCCGCAACTTGCGACGCACGCCGACGCGATACTCGCCGTGGTGCGGGCAGATCGGCTGCGCATGAGCCAGTCCCTCGAGCTGCGCGAGGCATTGAATGCCTTCGCTAGCAAGTGGCGCGGCCTCGTGGTGATAGACCGGCGGCCGCATCCGACCACGCGTGGCACCCGAGACGATCTGGAGGACACGCGCGTGACGGAGGCGGTCGGCGGGCGCGGGATCGTCGAGGTGCCGTAACCACCGCGTGAGCAAACCGGTCACGGCCAGGCAGGCACCGGGGCCCCTCGGAGGTGTCGTAGGGGCGACCGGCCTGCTGCTTCTTGCCGTCTCGGTGGGGTTGGCGGGCGCAGGCAGCAGCCGCCAGACGGCGATGGTGGTGGCCGCCAGCGTTGCCGTGGGCACGCTCCTGCTCCTCGCGGTCGCCTGGTACGACGCCGTCGTCGCGTTCGGCTTCCTGATCTTCGGGGTCGTGTTCAGCCAGCCCGCGTTGCCCGATCTCGTCTTCGGGATCGTCATTCTCGCCGCGGCGCTCACGGGTGGCGGGCGCTTGACGCTGCGGCGCGCACCCCCCCTCGTCGTCTACCTCCTCGGTGCGTTCCTCGTGCTGAACATGCTTGCGGCAGCATGGGCTCCGTCGCTCGGCACTCCGGTCTTCTTCGTCGCGACTACCACCTACCTGATGGCCTTCGGCCTGTGGGTGTCGGCGTACGTCGACACGTCGGAGCGAGCACGGCGGGTCATGGGTTGGCTGACGATCGGAGCCACCTTCACGGCCGGACTCAGCCTCGCGGCGCTCTTCCTGGCGTTCCCAGGCAGAGATCTGCTCACGTACTACTCCGCCACCCGCGCGAAGGGCCTCTTCGCCGATCCGAATGTCTTCGGGGCGTTCATGTCGATTCCGCTCTCATTCGCGCTCTCCGAGCTCGTGGAGCCGAGGCTCCTTCGTTGGCGTCGACCATGGCTCTTCCTGATCGTGATGATCTCGGGGGCAGCAGTCCTCTTCTCGTTCTCTCGGGCGGCCTGGCTGAACGCGTTCATCGTGGTCGCGACGATGATCTCCCTCCACGCACTCCGCCGCGAAAGCGGTCGCCAGGTGATCGCAACGGTTGGAGTCGGGCTTGTCGCAGCAGCCGTGCTCATCCCTTTCGTTCTCGTGACCGGGTCGACCAGCTTTCTTCTCGGCCGAGCGCAGCTGCAGAGCTACGACACCGCGCGCTTCCATGGGCAGGATGCGAGCTTCGAGCTGGCGCGGACGCACGTCTTCGGAATCGGTCCCGGAGAGTACGCAAACGTGGTCGGGATCGCGGCGCACTCCACCTATCTGCGCGCGCTCGGGGAGGAGGGCGGCCTCGGCCTCGTGCTGATCGCTGCGCTCTTCCTCGTGACGCTCGTCTTTGCCTGGGGGAATGTTGTCGCAGGTCGAACGACGTTCGGCATCTCGGCGGGCGTGCTGCTCGGACTATGGGTGGGACTGCTCGCCACCTCCTTCTTCATCGACACGCTGCACTGGCGGCACCTCTGGCTCGTCGCGGGATTGATCTGGGCGGGTTCCACTCGATCGGCGATCGCGAGATCGCGACCCGGACACATCGCGACCGCCGGCGCCACGTCAAGCCGCCACGATCACGTCTCTGGCATCGGCGCGCGACGCTGAACGACGTCAATAACCCCCTCGAGTAGACCGCGCAGGCTCGCCCAGTCGCCGTTCACCAACCGGTGGCCGAGGAGCAGGCAGATGAAGAGGAAGAACTCGATGCGCGCAAGCGGGGTCTGGTCGAAGTTCTTCCGGAAGAGATACGTCCTGTTGACGACGAGCGCTCGGCTCACTCCACGCATGTCGCGCGCGCCGAACCGCTCGTGAGCGACCACGATGGAGGCGAGGTAGCGAATCCTGCCCCGCCTCGAGAGCCGGTACGAGAAGTCTTCGTCCTCGGCCACCGCGTAGCCCCTCAGGTCCTCGTCGAACCTCAGCTCGAGTGCCGGCTCCCGGCGGGCGAACAGGAGCCCGCCCGGCATGTACTCGACGTACGCATCGGTGTGAGGATCGAGGAGGTAGCGTGGATAACCGAACCGCGTGAAGGTTCCCTCTTTGCGCTTCGCGAAGAGAAGCCTGCGAATGCGTGATTGTCGGTTCCCATAGCGACGGTAATCGGCCTCGGTGACCCGTCCGGTCAGGCCGATGACGTCGCTGTCCGCGAACCCCGAGGCTGCCTTCCGAAAGAGATCGGGTGTGGGCGCGAAGTTCATGTCGTCGTCGACGAAGACGATGATCTCCGACCTGGCCACGGCGAGCCCCTCGTTTCGCTGGTGCGTGAGCCCGGCGGCCTTCCGAAGGTAGTGCACTGCGCACGTGCCTGCATGCGTCTCGCCGACGCTCGTGACGAGCGCGCGCGTCTCCTCCGATCCGTCTCCGTCCACGACGATGACCTCGTCGGGCGGCGGCTCACAGGAGAGCAGGCTCGCGAGCGTCTTGACCAGCCTCTCCGTGCGCCCCAGCGTCGGGATGATCACCGAGAACCGCAGGCGCGGCGCGGCGTCGTCGCGGGCCGTCCGAGAAACCTGGTCGCAGTCGAGATGAACGGCCACGGGGTTACCAGGCCCAGGCGCTGACTCGGCCGGAACTCCCCAACTTGGCGGTGCGACAAACGTGACCCTTGGCTTCATCGTTCTTCTGACCTCTCCATGACGTCGTCGGAATCGGTTGGCGGAGCCGCTCCACGGCCCCTGAGCACATCCCACTGCCCGTCGATCGTTCCCATCAGCCGGCCGGAGCCGTGGCCGGTGAGCCACCACAGCAGCGCGAGGAGAAAGGTCCCGAACTCGGACCAGGCCCAGGCCACTCGGATCTTCCAGCCGTGGCCCAGCAGCTTTCGGCTGAGGTAGCGGTGATTGACCACGTTCATCCGCGCGCGCATCCGCTCACCACCCTCCCGCCCCTGCGGCGGCGACGAGTAGTGCATCACCTGTGCGCCGGGCGTCTGGAACAGCTGGTAGTCGCGCGAGACGCGGTACGCCAGGTCGAAATCGTCTCCGACGTAGTAGACCGCGAGCGCCTCGTCGAATTGGAACTCTGCGAGCGCCTCGCGACGAAACGACATCGCGGGACCGGAGAAGACGTCGACTCGCGCGTGCTCCGGCCGCGCGGTACAAAACGCCGGCCAGCCCGAGGCCTGCAAGGTCCCGTTGCCGTTGAGGCGCGTCAGTAGGAAGATGTTGGCGAGGCGCGATCTGGTCGCCGGCGGATTGCCGGGGTTCGCGACCGTCCCCTGGACGCCGCCGACCCTGCCCTCGCGGTCGGCCTCGTAGACGGCGAGGACGGCCGCGGCGTAGCCGTCCAGGTACACGGCGTCGTCGTCGGCGAAGAAGACGACGTCGCCTCGCGCCAGCTCGATGCCGACGTTCCGCTGGCGGACGAGCGACGGCGGCATGCGCCTGTAGGTGAATGCGACGCCAGTGCCCTCGATCAACTCCTGCAGGTGCTGCTCCAGGTCGTTGCTCGGCCCGCCGTGCACGACCACGATTTCGAGGGGCGGCGGGTCCTGACGGAGCCACGAGTCGATGCACCGCAAGAGGTCGGCGCGGCGGTCCAGGGTGCAGATCACGACCGCGTAGGAGAGCGTCGACCGTTCGCTCAGCGGCATGGGCAGCGGTTCGTCCTCGCTTCGACCGAGCAGGGCGGATGTCGCGATCACGGATGGTCTCGACGATATCGGTGCTGCGCGCCCGAGCTCACGAGAGCGGTCAGCGAGCGAACGTCGGCGGCGCCCGGCACGAACGTGCGCCACGGGACGGGATGCGTGCGGTGGAAGCTCGCGATCGCAACGCCTCCGCCGACGATGAAGGCCGCGCTCGCCGCGACGGCCGCACCGGTGGCGTGCAGGGGCGGGATGAGGACGAGGTCGAGGCTGACGCCGACGATCATGGCGACGAGGAATCCGCTGGAGGCACGGCCGGGATGACCGCCGCCGACGAGCGCGCCGCCGACGACCGAGAGCGCGGCGAAGCCGAGGGCCCCGGGCAACAGGAAGAGGAAGGGGATCACCGATTGCCCGTAGCTCGCGCCGTATACGAGCGGGAGCAAGATAGGCCCGACGACCGCGGCCAGGGCGATCGCGACCGCCGTCGCGAGCAGGAGCGCGCGAAGCGTCTGGATGGTCTTGGCGCCCCGGGTCGACTCCTCGCTGCCGCCGATCACGGGCACGATCGCGGATCCGATCGCGAAGGACAAGTAGAGCAGAGCCTCCGAGGCGCTGACCGCCACGGAATAGATGCCGAGGGCAGCTTTCGTCGCCAGGAAGCCCATGAGAATCTGATCGGCGCGAAAGTTGAAGAACCGGGAGGTGTTGATCGGCCAGGCACGTAGACCGAAGTGGAGCGAGCTCCGGAACAGTCGCGCATCAGGCGGGCCCAGGCCGGCGTACCGGACGGCGAGCGTGATCTGGATCAGTGCTGCGACTCCGAAGCACGCGACCCAGCAGGTGATCACCGCGACGACGCTCAGACCGCTCGTGAGCGAGACGAGGAGCAGCAGGCCGGCGTAGACCCAGGGCCACACGGCCTGGACCAGGGCCTGGGGGCGAAAACGGCTGCACCCGAGCAGGAACGCGCGGACGGCCTCGAAGAGCGCGGTCACGACCACGCCGACCCCGAGCAGGAGCACCTCCGGCGCCGTCAGTCCGTTCAGCCGCACGGCGCCCAAACCGCGGTAGACGAGGAACACCGCCACCGCACCCGCGACCGACGTGAGCGTCAACGCGAGGAGCAGATTCGTGAGCACCCGAGGGCGAGACTCCGGGCGGGTCGAGGCGAACACCGTCGCCGCGTCGCCGAGGCCGAACCCGCAGACGACGGCAACGGCGAGCGCCGACACGATCACGAACGCGACGGTTCCGCGCTCGGCAGGGCTCAGCCCCCGGGTGAGGATGACCACGGCGACGAAGAGGCCGGCGTTCGAGGCGAGCGTCGCACCGAACAACTGGGCCGACCCGGAGGCCAGCGATCGCTTCCAACTCCGCGCGACGGGCTCCTGTGTCGCGGCGCTCTTCATCGATCATTGACCTCGTCGCCGTGCTGCCGAGGCGAGACGATTCCGCCGTGCTCGCAGATCGAATCGCTCGGCCAGCCGATGCTAGAGGCGTTCGAGCCAGTTCTCCCGCCAGTAGTCATAGATGCGACGCGGGCACAGCTGCATGTAGTCACCTGTGCAGACCACGTCCTCGAGCATGATGCACTCGTTCGCCAGGTGCGTCATCGTGCCTGTCCGTTCGTTGATGATCTTGTCCACGCGCGAGCGGACGCGTGCAGTCCGCCCGCAGTACTTGCTCATCACACCGTCGAAGAGAAGACCCCGATTCCGGTTGTCGCGGTTGAGCGTCTCCTCGATCTCCTCTTTCGACCTGACCCTGACCCAATCTCCAGGCTGGAGGTTCAGCGGGCGACCGGTCGGGGTCTTGCCCTCCAGGGTGCCCGCGACGAACGGGTACGGCCTTCCCTCACGGATCAGTGTCAGCCTCGGCAGATAGCGCCTGTTCGCGGCCTGGAACTTGTTGAGCAACACGACGAGCAAGCCCCTGACGAGGCCCGGAAAGCCGACGTTCCCGGACTCCAGGTCCTCGGTGTACTGGCGAACGTCCCACCAGCGCAGCAACGAGGTTGCCGCCCACAGCTCCGTTGCCTGACAAGAATACGTTTCTTCGCCGTTGTCGGTCGTCGGCCCGCGCGTTGCCGCCTCGAGCGCGCCTGGTGTGCACCGCCCCGCGGGTGACACCGCACCGTCGAGATGTCCGGCGGGCAGATGATCGCCCTCTCGCGGGGAAGAGGTGGCGACGGGACGGAGCCAGTCCTCCTTCCAGAAGAGGAGGCAGGAGGCCTGGCACCCGCCGTGGCTGCTGCCGTCACAGCGGAGCTCTTTCAGATGCACTGCATTCTCCAGGCGCCGGAAGCCGGCAGCACGCCCGGTGTCACAGGTCTTGTGAGCACGACTCTGCACCTGGAAACGCTTGCCGCAGAACCGGAGCATCTCAGGCATGAACGGAAGACCGTCGAGCCTTCCGTGCTCGTCGAGCGTCGCCAGGATCTCGCTCTGGGATCGAACTTCGACGAGGTCTCCGGCGCGCAGGTTCGAGGTGTTGGGCTGTGAGCCGACAGGTGCCATCAGTGACCGCTTTCCGTTGCCGATTGCATCCACAAGCGTCGGTCTCGCGCCCGTAGCCTCCTCAACGCGCGGATTCCCATCAACGCCATCTTGGGATCCAGCATTACGGCCGGATGATCCCGAAAGGCGTTGCGGAGATGGGCCGCCGCAATCTGTGGCTCCCCCCGCCGCAATGCATCGAACGACGCCCGAAGGTGTGCCCCGGAGCGTGCCCGGCGACGCTCGATGGGCGGGACGTCCTGCGAGAGCCATCCGTCGATCGCGTCGAGCAGCTCGAGCCGGTGCTCTCCCAGCCGAGCTTGTTCCGGATGTGTCATCTGACGAGAGTGAATCCGGTAGAAGGCATCGTAGACGTCCAGGAAGCCGACATCGTGGCGCCCGGAAATCCGCATCCACATTTCCCAGTCGTCGAACAGCAAGGACGTGCTGAAGGCGGATCCGACCAAGTCATAGGCGGATCGCCGAGCGAGAACCGTCGGCATCACGATGATGTTCTTGTGGTAGAGCACGCGAACGAACGCGTTTCGCGGCTGGACCCCTTCGTCGAGCGGCACGCGCCGGCGAAACACCAGAGCACCGACCGGGTTGATGAAGTTGCAGTGAGAGAACACCAACCCGCACGATCGATTCGACTCGAGGAAGGCCACCCTTCTAGCGAGAAATTCCGGTGCCCACCGATCGTCGTCGTGAAGCAAGGCGACGAAAGGAGCTTCACCCGCGTCAACCGCTCGCGTCGCATTCTCCGGCGCGCTGATCTCGGAACCCGTCGGGACGTGCCGCACGCGGGGATCGGCCAGGTAGGGCTCGACGATGGCTCTGATCTCGTCGTCCCCGGACCATTCTCGGAGACCGTCATCCGCCACCGCAGAAACGTCTGCGCCAGGACCGACTCGATGGTCTCCCGAAGATACTGCGGTCGACCCCAAGTCGGAACTCCCACGTCCACGACCGGCCGCGAGTCGCGACGCCCTGAGCCACTCCCCCCGTCCGCCATCGCTCATTACCACGCGCAGACGTGACATGGCGGTCACCCTGCGCGTGAACCTCCCCTCTCCCCGAGTTCGCGGGCTCACTCTCATTACGCAGTACCCCTGACTCGTTGTCAACTGAACACGCGGCAGCGCCGTGACCCGGTCGGCAATCGCACGCCATCGAACCCACGACGCTGCCCTCAGCCGCGGCCACCATGCATTCGGCGGAGCCTCGAGCGGTTCCAACACGGCGAACGGTGCGGATCCGGTCGGAGGAATGCGCCTTCGTGCGATCACCGGGCGGCCAGTACACCCTTCACCTCGTCCGCCAGACGCAGCGCGAGAGCGACGATCGTCAAGGTCGGGTTGGCGGCCCCGCTCGTCGGGAACACCGATCCGCCGGTCACGTAGAGGTCGGACACGCCGTGTACCCGGCACGATGGGTCGACTACACCGTGTTGTGGGTCGGCGTGCATCCTCGTCGTCCCGAGGTGGTGATAGATGCCCCGATCAGCGCCGGCGGACGCTCGTCGCCGAGCAGGTCGTGCATGCGGCCGAGCCCGGCGGTCTCGAGCTCCGTAGCGAGGAATTCCTGGGCCCGGCGGATCGAGACGGTGTCCGAGGCCAGAAGCCGCCGATCGAGTCGCGCGTTGCGCATGCCGAGCCGATTTCGCTTCTTGGAAAGGGTGACGCGTGACTCGGGGTTTGGCGCCTGCTCGGCCTGAATCGTCACGAGGAATAGGTCGGGCTCCGCGCCTCGGGCCCGAAAGACTCTGGCAACTGTCGGCGCGGCGGCCACGGCCCGCGCGACCCTTCCGGGGAACTTGCGGGTCAGCGGCTGCATGCGAATCGCCGCATGCAGCATCAACGCGGCGCGAACTCCGGCAGCAGCGTACGCACGCGGTTTTGGCTCGAGTATGAAATACGTGTTCTGGAGCCCTTTCTCGCGCAGCACCTCTTCGCTCAGGGCGAATATCGGCACCCCGGATACACCGGCCTGCCGAAACGCCGCGAAGAGGTCACTTCGCCGGAGCAACTTGGGATCGGTCGGCACCACCACGCCCGAACGCAGCGCCGGATGCTCCATGAAGTAGCGTCCGACGAGGTCGTGCTGATTCCCGATCCCCCCGGGATGATCGGCGTTCCCAAGGAGGAGCAACCTGGCGTTGCCGATTCCCCCGGCGGCGAGCACGGTGAGTCGCGCCTTGACCGACACCGACCTCCCCGGCGCGATCAGGGCGCGCACACCTCCGATGCGGCCCGAGACTCGAACGTCCCCGAGCACCTCTGCGACGTGTGCCCTGAGAACGACCTTTACATCCGGGGCCGCGGCCAGGCGATCGTACTCCCGGGCATAGACGATGTCGCCGTGCTGAAGCTCGCCCGTCACCAGCGCGCCTCGCCGCACGGGGAGTCTGCGGGACGCGTCGGTGTCTCGTGTCGTCGCCTTGAAGTCAAACGGATTCAGACCGAAGTACCGCTCTGCCCGCTCGTAGTACGGAACGAGGTGGCCGCGTGAGAAAGGCCAGCCGGAATGCGGGATCGCCTCCCGGGCCTCGAAGTCGATAGCGTCCAGCGGCCTGGCGTGCCAGTACGGACCCCAGCGATGAGAGCTGCCGCCGAACGCGCTCACGGCCGAAATGACGAGCCGGGGATACGGGTACCCGACGCTCTCCCCGCCGAGCAGAAACTGTGTGCGCCAGGTCTCTCTCGTCCCGCCGTTCTCGAGCACGCACGCCCGAATTCCGCTGCGGAGTAGCTCGCCGGCAAGGGCGACCCCAGAGGGGCCGGCACCGACAATGCACACGTCTGTCTCGATCTCGGTGCCCGAGGGCAATGTCCGGGCGTCGACGATCACCGGAGCACGCCCCGGCGGTCGGCCCCACTTCGGGCGCCAGCTTCGGCGGCAGTTCCGCCTGCCGTCGTCCCCGTTGACCCGGCGACGCCGAGCACGTCGGCCCCCCGGCCGGCGACCGCTGCAACCGGTACTGCCAGGGCACACGCTGACCGCCGCCAAGATCGGCTCTCGGCGCCGTCGGGCGCGCCGATTCCGTGCCTCATCCAGCCACGGCTGCCGGTGCTGATGCCACGACGCCCGTGTAAAGCTCGTTCTCCAACTCTGAGCCGGCCATCCATTCGCCGACGGCTTGCTCGTAGTCGTCGGCGCGCCCGATGTCGAACCACAACCCCTGGTAGTCGTAGACACCTACTGCCTCTCCGGCCTTGAGGAGCGTACGAACGAGGTCGGGAAAGTCGAAGAACCCGTCGACCGGTATGTAGTCGAGCGCGCGTGGTTCCATGATGTAAATCCCCATGCTCACTCGCGACGTGCTCTCCGGCTTCTCGACGAACCGACGGAGACGACCGCGGTCGCCGTTCGAGCCGACATGGAGGACGCCGTAGTCGATCTTGATCAAGCGTTTCTTCGCCGCGATGGTCACGAGGTTCTTCTGCTCGCGGTGGTAGCGCACGAGTTCGCGGTAGTCGAGCTTCGTCAGTATGTCGCCGTTCATGACGATGAACGTCGAGTCGAGTCCCTCGATGAGCCGGAGCGGTGCGGCAGTGCCCAAGGCGTGCTCCTCGCGCACGTGTTCGACCGAGAGACCGTGCGCAGAGCCGTCGCCGATGACAGCTTGGATCAGGTGCGACAGGTACCCGACGGAGAGCGTGACGTGGAGGATGCCGTGGCGGTGGAGTTGTCGCAGGACAATCTCGAGTATTGCCTGGTCGCCGATCGGCATCAGCGGTTTCGGGAGTACGCTCGTGTACGGCGCGAGGCGCGTCCCTCGTCCGCCGGCCAAAACGACGGCCCGCGTCACGTCCTTTCGCGTCAGGCGACGTTGCAACCGATCCGACAACGAGTGAGTCTGCTCGGTCATGCGACCTGCGTCTGGTTGCTCTCGGGGTACTCGTTGGGCCTTCGACGGCGCGACATCCGGCCGGTCGAGCGATGAACCGCGACATTGCGCCGCAGAATCACAGCGGCCGCCGTCCAGTACAGGATCTTCACATCCAGGAGAAGCGAGCGATGCCTGGCGTAATAGCGGTCAAGAGCGATCTTCTGCGGTAGCAGGCGTGACACGTAGTCCTGGACAGGGTCGTCGACGTCGATGATTTCGCTTTCCTTCGCGAACGCCAGCTGAGACAACCCCGTGATGCCGGGCTTTGCGCGCAGGATCTCGGCGTAGTCGTCCCGAAAGCGCTCGACGAACTCGGGATCCTCGGGCCGAGGGCCGACCAGACTCATGTCTCCTCTGAGGACGTTCCACAACTGCGGAACCTCGTCGAGCTTCGTCCGCGCCAGGAAGCGACCGGTCCGCGTGAAGCGCTCATCGTTCGCGGTCGTGAGCGCAACGCCTGACGCGCCGCGCTTCATCTTGCGGAACTTCAGCATCGACATCGTCCGCCCGTTGCGGCCGACGCGCGAGCAGCGGAAGAGGATCCCTCCCCTGCTGTCGATGACGATCATCATCGCCAGGCAGAGCATCAGCGGTGACGCGACGACGAGTGCCGTCGACGCGAGAATCAGGTCAAGAACGCGTTTGTTGGCATCGCCGATGCGAACAACGGCGCCTGGTCTCGGCGCAGCCTCATCGAACGCGCTGTTTTGTGGCGGCCGTACAGGCCCCCGATTAGATGCGTGCCGCAAACGCCTCTCCCACCCCACCGAAATTTCCGCACTTTCGGTGCCTTGGAATTAGGGTAGCTTCTTCGGAGGTGTCTTTCAAGGCCCCCGTCGAAGCGTCACAATCTTGGTCTGTGCCCCTGTCCGATCTCGAGGTCGATGCGGCCGTGCTCGAGTCGGTTCGAGAGGTTGTCGCCTCGGGGTGGTGGAGCATGGGCCCACGGGTGGCCGACTTCGAATCGGCCTTCGCCGAGTTCACGGGCGCGCGACATGCTCTTGCTGTCGCGAGCGGCACGGCGGCCCTTCATCTTGCGCTCGTAGCCGCGGGTTGTGGCCCAGGCGACGAGGTAATCCTGCCGTCCCTGAACTTCGTTGCGGCAGCGAACACGATCGCGCACTCGGGCGCGAGGCCCGTGTTCTGCGACGTGCTCGGCGCAGACGATCTCAACCTCGACCCTGCCGATGTCGAAGCTTCGATCACGCCTGCGACGAAAGCGCTCGTAGTTCTCCACTACGGCGGGCACCCGTGTGCGATGGAAGCTGTCCTTCGGTTGGCCGACCAGCACGGGCTGGTTGTCATCGAAGACGCGGCGCATGCACCGGGCGCGAGATGGAGAGGCCGTCCCTGCGGAACGATCGGAACGGTCGGCTGCTTCAGCTTCTTCTCGAACAAGAATCTGCCCGTTGGCGAAGGCGGGATGATCGTGACTGACGACGACCAGCTGGCAGAGAGGCTTCGCCTACTCCGCTCCCACGGGATGACGTCCCTCACGTGGGATCGGCACCGAGGTCATGCGTCGAGCTACGACGTAGTCGAGCTGGGCTTCAACTACCGGCTCGATGAGATCCGAGCGGCAATCGGTCTCGTGCAACTGGCACGCCTACCGAAAGAAAACGCACGGCGTTCGCGGGTCGTGACCCGCTACAGGGACGAACTGGCGAACGTGGCCGGTATCAGCGTTCCGTTCGCACCGAGCGGGAATCACTCGGCGACTCGAGATCAGACGACGTCGGCCGAGCACCTGTTCGTCGTCGTCCTTCCGGAGGGCGTGAGGTCTGACGACATCCGCTCGGCACTCCGTAAGGAGCGAATACAGACAAGCATGCACTATCCGCCGATCCACCAATTTTCGCTGTACGCCGAGCGAAGCCAGCGCCGACTACCAGTCACCGAAGGAGTCGCCTCGCGGCTGCTCACTCTCCCGCTCTATGGGCACATGACGGACGATCAAGTCGACCTCGTCGCCGACACGCTCCTCAGGGCTCTCTGAGTTTCGCCATTCGACACACCGTTGGACGGGGCCCTGACTCCGGCGACTGAGGACCGTCTTCGCCGGCGCGGCGTCGACCCCTCATGCCGGAAAGGTCGAAACCGCGCTGCCGATCGCTGTATCGACCGGCGCGTAGACTGAGCCGCCCGGCGGGGTTCCGGAGCGGTCGAACGGGGCGGTCTTGAAAACCGCTGAGCCGCAAGGCTCCGTGGGTTCGAATCCCACCCCCGCCGTCTCCGTCAGCCTTCGAGCGACGCGCGCACCTCGCCCGAGACCGGCCGCGGGCGACCGTCGGAGCCGACACGGACGACGGTGTGCGTCCCGTCGATCGCCGTCTCGCCGTCCTTCGTGACCTCCCAGCGGTACGTGATCGAGCTCGACCCGACCCGCTCCACCCAGAGTCGCACCTCGACCTCGTCGTCGAAGACGAGCACGCGGTGGAAGTCCGCCTCGACGTGCCGCCGCGGGTAGTCGGCGAGCTCCCCCCGCAGCAAGCCTTGACGCCGGTACAGCGACGTCTCGGTTGCCTCGGCCCAGCGGAACGCGGCGGTGAAGTGGATCCGCCCACCGGTGTCGGTGTCGACCCAGGCAACCCGGAATCGTTCTCGCTGCTCGGCCACCGGGCGAGTCTATGTGCGCTCGGCGCCTGACTCGAACGACGAGAGGCATCCCTCGAACGGGTTGCCATGTCCCCCGATCGGGGTAGAGTGCGACGCATGGCGACGGAGGGGGTCATGCAGGTCAGGTGGACGCGGGCCGAGCTCACCGCGGTGCGGGAGGCGATCGAGGTCACGCCACTGTTCGAGGGCCGGGCGGACATCCGCTTGACGATCCGTCAGGCGCTCCGCGCGAACCGGACGACCGTTGCGCTCGATCCGGTGCTCGGCGAGCGACTCGCACGGCACCTCGTCCCCGTGGACATGCCGACGGCGTTCGCGAAGGTGAAGCTCCTTCGCGCCGTCCGTGATGCGCACCACGAGAAGACGAGCGGCGGGCGCGCCGCCAACGCGGCGTAGCGAACCCCCCTCGATCGAGGGGTCTAAGCTCGCCCTCGTGACGCCGACCCTCCGGTCAGTGCGGCGTTTGGCGCTCAGCTCGCTCCTGCTCGCGACCTTCCTGCAGCCGACGACCGCCCAGACGGGGATCGCACGGTGGTAGGACCGTCGCTGAGGCGCGCACCCGCCCTGGCGGCAGCACTCCTGACTGTGGCCGCCGGCGTTGCTGCTGCCGCCGCGACGGCGACTCCGGAGGCGGTAGGGGGCACGGTGCTCGCGTACCCGTCCGCTCGCAGTGTCACGGGCAGCGGGCTACCCGACGGGGGCGCCCGCCAGATCCAGCTCGCAACCGGACGGGGTGAGCGCGAAGGCGCCTGGATCGTGGCGAAGGGCGGCGGACCTGTCGAGGCAAAGGTGGATGCAGGAAGCCTCGGGCCGCTCGGGATCGAGCTCGCGTGGGCACATTTCGTCCAGGTCGGCGACAGCGTTGTCCCGGATGCCTTGCTGCCATGGTCGGGTGAGGCGAGAGCCGCCGAAAGGCTCACGCAGCCGCTCTACGTGCGCGTCGTCGTTCCGCGCACGGCGGCGCCCGGAACGTACCGAGGCACGGTCTCGGTCACGGTGGCCGGGAGCACCACCGCCGTGCCAGTGGAAGTCCGAGTCTTTCCGTTCACGCAGCCTGCGGCCGACGAACGGACGTTGCTGACGTCCTTCCACGTCAGTCCGACGACGTACCTCAACACGGTCTCGCGCATCTACGGTCTGACCTCGACGTCCCAGCGTCGTGCGGCCAACAGCGCGCTTTTCCGGTTCCTCGCGAACTACGGGCTCTCCCCTTCGTCATGGGGCTTCGGTGAGCCCCGCTCGGCGGCGGGCTACGCGAGCAGCCCGAAGTGGTGGCTCGACTCCGCCGCCAACATGCGCGACGCGGTCGGCGCCGGAGCGTTCGCCGCGATGCGCATCCCGATCTCGAGCAACCGGACCGGCAGCGGCCACTGGATCGCCGGGCTCTCCCCATCCGAGCCGGAGCGGTGGTGCGACTACCTCCGGTCTGTCCACAGCTTCTGGGCCGACAGCGGCTGGCTCGCTCACGCGGTGCCGCTTCTCTACGCGCAGGACGAGCCGAGCCTGGATGGGGAGCGTCTCGTCGCTCGCCAGTCGAAGACGCTGCACCAATGCTGGCCCGGTGCGCGCTCGATGATGACCGGCACTCCCTCGCCCACGGGCGCCGACCGCTTCCTCTACGACGGCCGCGACGGAGACGATCTCGACGTGTGGGTCGTCCTCTCGCGCCGCTACTACGGCCGTTATACCGTGCCCGCCCAGCAGCGCTCGGGCAACCGCGCGCGAGAGCTGTTCTCCTCGATCGAGCGGGTTCGCAAGCGCGCTTCCATCTGGTCGTACACGTACGACGGGGTCGGAGGAACGCCTGGCTTTCGCGCCGACGAGCCGCTGTCAGACCCCCGGATGCTCCTCCTCTGGAACGCGCTCGAGGGTCTTCAGGGCCTCCTCTACGGACAAGGCGTGACGAGCTACGACCTGGGCAACCCGCTCGACCGCGTCTCGCGGCGTGGCGAGTTCGTGCTCGCGTACCCGGGCCCCAACGGCCCGATCCCGAGCACGCGGCTGGAGCAGATCCGCGACGGCATGGAAGACTGGGCTCTGCTCGACGCGGTCAGACGGGCACACGGCCCGGCACGCGTCCGCGCGATCCTCGGCGACGCTGGGCTCTTCAGCGCCGACGCGCGTGGTGTGCACCTCGCATGTCGACTCGGGTGCGAGTTGAGGAGCGGGACGAAGTACTCATGGCCGCACTGGTCGCGCGATGCGACGACGGCGGCCCGCATCGAGCGGGCCCGGCTGGCCGCGTTCCGCGCCATCGGCTAGCGAAGCTACGGACGAGGGATCGGGACCGGCGTCGGCGTGAACGCGTCCTGGACGACGCGCAGCACCTTCGCCCGCCGCCCCTCCTCGACCGGCTGGAGGCCCGCGAGCTCGAGCCGGCAGAGCTCGACGCGGCCCTGGGAGCGGAGCGTCACGAACCCGAACTCGTCGAGGAAGTCGCGCGGGAACACCGTCCGGTGGACCAGGAACCGCTCCTCCTGTGTCTCGCGCTCGGGGTAGCGGTAGGCGAACGCCTCCAGGGCGGTGACCCCGCGGTCGCGCGACTCGCCGATCGCGGCGAGGAGGAGCGACTTCTCGACCCAGCCGGCCGCACCCCGGAGGAGGTAGAGGCACGTGACGAGGGCGGCGTCGTCGGACGCCGGCCCGGCAGGTAGGTCGGCCGCGCGGGGAAAGAGGTGCGCCGGCCCGTACTGCAGCGACCCGAGCAGGCGGCCGTGATCGTCGAGATAGATCGACCCCCATTCGCCCCAGTCCTCCTCGGCGCGCTCGATCCAGCGCTGCTTGGACGCCGTCCTGTTGCCGCGCGACTGCCACCAGACGCAGTCCCGGCAGACCGGTGCGACCACCGGGAGCGCGCCTGCGCTGAGGCCGGAGACGCCGGGGGCGGGCATCAGTCGGCGGACGTCTCCACGCCGCAAGTCTACGATCGCGCGATGCATCTCTCGAGGCCGATCGTGGCCGTGGTCTTCGACATGGACGGCGTGCTCGTCGACACCGAGCACCTCTGGGACGAGGTGCGGGAGGAGTTGACCACCGAGTGGGGCGGCCGGTACACGCCCGAGGCACAGGAGGCGATGATGGGGATGAGCTCGCCGGAGTGGTCAAGATACCTCCACGAGACGGTGGGGCTGCGGGCGCAGCCCGAGACGATCAACGCGGAGGTCGTCCGGCGCATGCTTGCGCGGTACGAGGTCGAGCTCCCAGTCGTGTCGGGCGCGGTCGAGGCCGTCCGCAGGCTCCATGGCGAGGGGCTTCGCCTCGCAGTCGCCTCGTCCTCGAACCGCGTACTGATCGACGCCGTGCTCCGACGACTCGATGTCACCGACCTGTTCGACGTGACCGTCTCGTCCGAGGAGGTCGAGCGCGGCAAGCCGGCACCGGACGTGTACCTCGAGACGGCGTGCAGGCTGAAGGTCGAGCCGGCGCGGTGTGCAGCGGTCGAGGACTCGGCAAGCGGAATCCGCGCCGCTCGCGCCGCCGGGATGCACGTGATCGCGTATCCGAACCGGCACTACCCGCCGTCGGCCGAGGTGCT
>CAVOSU010000023.1:0-757761 GCA_963698935.1 uncultured Actinomycetes bacterium | reverse complement strand
GGCGGCGAGGAACTGCGGCCACGTCTTCGGCGCCGACGCGATGCCTGCCTGCTCGAAGAGCTGCTTGTTGTACCAGAAGCCAACGACGCCGACGCTGTACGGGACTGCGTACTGCTTGCCGTTCACCTGCCAGCCCGCAGCCGTCCCGCCGATGCTCTTGATCCACGGCTTGACGTACTTCGTCAGGTCGGCCACCTTGCCGGCCTTCTGCTGGTCGACGAGGCCGCCACCGCCCCAGCTCTGGAACACGTCCGGCGGGCTGTCCGACTGCAGCGCGATCGGGATCTTGGTCTTGAACTGCTCGTTCTGCAGCGGCACCGCCTTGATCGTGATGCCCGGGTGCTGCTTTTGGAACTCGGCGGCGATGTCCTTGTACAGCTTCACGCCCGGGCCTTGCGTCACGTTGTGCCACCACACGAGCGTCTGGCTCTGCTCCTTCCCGCCCGCGGAGGCCGTGGTCGTCGTCAGCAGGGCCGTCGCGGCTGCAGTGACGAGGGCAGCCAGGCCCAGCAACTTCCAGATCGTCATGAGGTTCGACTCCTCCCTCTGCAGGCCTGGCCGGGAGGAGATCACGGCGCGCCTGCGGTGGCCGGGGTGCGTCATCGCGGGGCGAGTGTTACAGGGGGACGAGGGGTTGTCAACCGATATCGATACCGTTATCGGAATCCTGTAGTATCGCCGCGCCATGGCCGACGTGCCCGTCACGATCGCGGACGTCGCAGCCGCAGCCGGTGTCTCTGTCGCCACCGTCTCGAAGGTGATCAACGACCGCTACGGCGTAGCGGAGCAGACGTCGGCGCGCGTGCGGGAGGTGATCGAGCAGCTCGGCTACACGTCGAGCCTCGTCGCGCAGAGCCTGCGTAGCCGGCGCTCCAACGTGATCGGGGTGATCGCCTCGGACATCGAGCCGTTCAACGCCGAGCTGCTGAAGGGCGCCGCGCGCGGCCTGCGCGGGACGGGCTACGACCTCATCGTGTTCTCCGACTGCGGCCGCTTCGAGGATCAGGCCGGATGGGAGCAGCGCTCGCTCGCCCGGGTCAGCGCGCTGACCGACGGCTTGGTGCTGGTGACGCCGAGCATCGTCGACGTCGCCTCGTCGCGGCCGCTCGTCGCGGTCGACCACAACGTCCGGTCGACGACGCTGCCGACCGTCGACTCCGACAACCTCAGCGGTGGCGTGACCGCGACCGAGTACCTCATCGACCTCGGGCACGGCGTATCGGATTCCTCGCCGGCCGTCGCGACCTCGAGTCGGCGCGCCTGCGGCAGCAGGGCTACCGACGTGCGCTCGAGAGGGCCGGGATCCCGTTCGACAAAGACCTCGTCCGGATCGGGGGCTACCGCGCCGACAGCGCCCGCACGGCCGCGCGTGAGCTTCTCGACCGCGACGAACGTCCGACGGCGATCTTCGCGGCGAACGACACGTCCGGGATCGAGACGATCGCCGCCGCGCGCGAGCTCGGGCTCTCGGTGCCCGAGGATCTGTCCGTCGTCGGGTTCGACAACGTCCCGGAGTCGGCGCTCTCGGAGCCGCCGCTGACCACGGTCGACCAGTCGGTCGAGCGCATGGGGTTCGAGGCGGTGCGGATGGTGCTCGACCTCATCGACGACCCCGCGCGGGACGTCCAGCAGGTGACTCTTCCGACCCGCCTCGTCGAGCGAGGCTCGTGCCGTCGGCTGACGGAGCACGCGTGACGGTCGGGCGCCCGGAGCCCGCATGACGGTCTCGGAGGTCGGGCGCGAGAAGCCGCCGTACCTCGACCCCGCACGCACCGTCGACGAGCGGGTCGACGACCTGCTCGGCCGGCTGACGCTCGAGGAGAAGGTGGCTCAGCTCGGCAGCCGCTGGGTCTGGGAGCTGGCAGACGATCAAGGGCGACTCCGGCCGGAGGCAAACATGCTGCTGCGCGACGGGCTCGGCCAGGTGACCCGGGTCGCCGGTGCGAGCGGGCTGAGAC
Organism: uncultured Actinomycetes bacterium; assembly: GCA_963698935.1. Lineage (GTDB taxonomy): Bacteria > Actinomycetota > Thermoleophilia > Gaiellales > Gaiellaceae > Gaiella. The sequence goes on along the minus strand of CAVOSU010000023.1, from coordinate 755,803 downwards.
CCGAGCAGGTTGCCGAGCTCGCCAACACGCTCCAGCGGACGCTCGTCGAGGAGACGCGCCTGGGGATTCCGGCGATCGTCCACGAGGAGATCTGCTCGGGCCTGATGGCGCGGGACGCGACCGTCTTCCCGCAGGCGATCGGGCTCGCGAGCACGTGGGAGCCTGCGCTGCTCGAGGAGCTCGCCGACTCGGTGCGGACGCAGATGCGGGCGACGGGCGCGCACCAGGGCCTCGGCCCCGTGCTCGACGTCTGCCGCGATCCCCGCTGGGGCCGCCTCGAGGAGACGTTCGGCGAGGACCCGTATCTCGTCGCGCGCATGGGCGTCGCGTTCGTGCGCGGTCTCCAGGGAACGGACCCCACCACCGGCGTGATCGCCACGGCCAAGCACCTCGTCGGCTACGGCGCGTCGGAGGGCGGGCGGAACTGGGCGCCTGCGCAGATCCCGCCGAGGGAGTTGCACGACGTGTACCTGCATCCGTTCGAGGCGGCCGTGCGCGACGCGGGCGTTCGCTCAGTGATGAACGCGTACAACGAAATCGACGGCGTCCCGTGCGCGGCGGACCACGAGCTCCTGACGGCGCTCCTCCGGGAGGAGTGGGGGTTCGACGGCTGCGTCGTCGCCGACTACTTCTCGGTCCGCCAGCTGGCGGACTACCACCGCTTCGCCCTCGACGCCGCGGACGCCGCAGCTCAGGCGCTCGAGGCCGGCCTGGACGTCGAGCTCCCGAGTACCGACTGCTACGGCGACGCCGCTGCTCGACGCGGTGCGGGGCGGCGTCGTCCGCGAGGCGACGGTCGACACCGCGGTCCGCCGAGTGCTGCGCTCGAAGTTCGAGCTCGGGCTGTTCGAGCAGCCGTACGTCCAGTCGGCCGCAGCAGCTGCGACGAGCAACACGCCGGAGCAGCGCAGGCTCGCCCGCACGACGGCGCGCAAGAGCCTTGTCCTCCTCCGGAACGACGGCACCCTGCCGCTCACGGGCGCGGTCCGCTCCGTGGCCGTGATCGGCCCGTCCGCCGCGGATGCCCGCAACCTCTTCGGCGACTACGCGTACCCCGCGCACGTCGAGTCGCTGCAGGTGCTGCTCGACAGCGGCGGCGATCCGTTCGCGCGCGAGACACGCGACGCCGCCGCGGCGCCGGCGTTCGACGTGGGCGCGCCGACGGTGCTCGACGCCCTCCGGGCGCGGCTGGGGTCGCGGGTGCGGTACGCGCGGGGGTGCGAGGTCGAGGGCCGCGCGCGCGACGGCTTCGCAGAGGCGGTCGCCCTCGCGCGGGAGGCCGACGTGGCGGTGCTGGTCGTCGGCGACAAGTCCGGCCTGACCGACGACTGCACGAGTGGCGAGACGCGCGATCGTGCGTCGCTCGACCTGCCCGGCGTGCAGCAGGAGCTCGTCCGCGCCGTCCTCGAGACGGGCACCCCGGTCGTGCTGGTGCTCGTCGCCGGCAGGCCCTACGGCGGGGCGGCGCTGCACGAGGGCTGTGCCGCGGTGCTGCTCTCGTGGCTCCCGGGTCAGGAGGGCGCCGACGCGATCGCGGACGCGCTCGTCGGGGAGTTCAGCCCGGGAGGGAAGCTGCCGGTCTCGTATCCGCGGTCGTCCGGCCAGCTCCCCGTCTTCTACGGGCACAAGATCTCGGGCGGACGGTCGCACTGGAAGGTCGACTACGCGGACGAGCCGACGGCGCCCCTCTACCCGTTCGGCCACGGCCTCTCCTACACGACCTTCGCGCTGCGCGACGCCGCCGTCCGCCGCGCCGAGGTCTCCTGGTCGGAGACGGTCACCGTCGACGTCACCGTCGCGAACACCGGCGACCGCGACGGCGACGAGGTCGTCCAGCTCTACGTCCACGACACGGCTGCGAGCGTGACGAGGCCCGTGCTCGAGCTCAAGAGCTTCGCCCGCGTCGCGCTGCCCGCGGGTGGGTCGGCGACCGTCACGTTCGACGTCCCCGTCGGCCAGCTCGGGTTCCACGGGCGTGACGTCGAGTTCGTCGTGGAGCCCGGCTCGTTCGAGTTCCTCGTCGGCACCTCGTCGGCCGAGGTCGTCTCTGCCGGATCCGTCACGGTCGTCGCCGACGCGTCGTCGGCCGCACCCGCGAAAGCCTTCGACGGGTGGGTTACCGTGACGTGACCGTGGATGTCGAGACAGCGCGAGACACCGGCGAGGCCTCGGCCGCTTCCCGGCGCGACGGCGACGGCATCCGTCTGGACGGCGTCACGAAGGTGTTCGGAGCGGACGTCACCGCGGTGGACGATGTCAGCCTCGACATCGCCGAAGGCGAGTTCATGGTCCTCGTCGGCCCCTCGGGTTGCGGCAAGTCCACCCTCCTGCGGCTGATCGCCGGCCTCGAGGCCGTCAGCGCCGGCCGCGTCTTCATCGGAAGCGCCGACGTCACAGACGTCAGGCCACAGGATCGCGACCTGGCGATGGTGTTCCAGAACTACGCCCTCTATCCGCACATGACGGTTGCAGGGAACCTCGCCTTCGGGCTGCGCCTGCGGCGGCTCCCGAAGGCCGAGCGCGCACGCCGCGTGCTGGAGGTGGCGAGGAAGCTCTCGCTCGAGGAGCTGCTCGACCGGAAGCCGAGCGAGTTGTCCGGGGGGCAGCGCCAGCGGGTTGCCATGGGCCGGGCGATGGTCCGCGAGCCCAGGGCGTTCCTGATGGACGAGCCGCTCTCGAACCTCGACGCGAAGCTGCGCGTCACCATGCGGGCGGAGCTCGCCCGGCTGCACGAGCGCCTCGGGGTGACGACTGTCTACGTGACGCACGACCAGATCGAGGCGATGACGCTCGGTCAACGCGTGGTGGTGCTCCGGGACGGTGTCCTGCAGCAGGTGGACACGCCGCAGCGCCTGTTCCGCGAGCCCGCCAACCTCTTCGTGGCCTCGTTCATCGGCTCTCCCTCGATGAACCTGGTCGAAGCCGAGCTCGTAGACGGGAGGCTGCGCTTCGGCGACCATGCGCTTCCGCTCGCCGAGACGGCGCGGCTCAGGCAGCGGCGCGTGATACTCGGGATCAGGCCGTCGGATTTCGGGGACGCCGCCGCGATGGATCCCACGCTACCCCGTCTCCGCGTTCGCGCGGAGGTCGTCGAGGACCTCGGCGCCGAGACGCACGTCATCTTCGCCGTCGACGCCCCGCGCGTCCTCTCCGACGCCGTCCGGGGCGCGGAGGCCGTGCCGGAACCGGGCGAGGGGCTGATCGCCGACGACACGCGAGCGCTGTTCACCGCCTGCATCGACGGGGAGCGTCCGATCGTGCCCGGGACGGAGCTCGAGCTCGCCGTCGACCCGGCGCGCTTCCACTTCTTCGATCCCGAGACGGGCGCCGTGCTCGGGCGGGCCGCGGCGGTAGTCGGCGCCTAGATTCCCGCGGTCGCACGTCACGACTCAGCCGACTCGCCGTGCTCGTCGGCTCAGCGAACGCTGATGTCCGCGGGGCGGATTCGATCGCGCGATCTCCGCTCGCAGCGAGCGCCGCGCGTCCACGACGACCCGCGTGCGTGAGGACCGCGAACGCGTATCGGACAAGATGAGCCTGCCTTGGTGAGCGACAGGCAGCTCAGAGTCGGACTCGTCACGGAGCCGGAAGGCATCGACGACCCATACAACCGCGGGGCCTACCTCGGTCTGGAGCGGGCCGTCCGAGAGCTGGGGATCAGAGGGCGAGTGCTGACACCCGCCCCGAAGGAAGGCTTCGTCCCGGCCCTCTCACTTCTCGCGCGGCAGAAGTACGACCTCGTCATGGGAACAGGAATCTCTACGCCCAGCGCGGTCGACAGCGTCGCCACGGGATTTCCCGAAACGAGGTTCGCGATCATCGACTGCCCCCATCCCGATCGCCCGCATCGCCCCAAGAACGTCCTGGACATCTCGTTCAGCGCAGAGCAGGCCGGGTATCTGGCCGGCCACCTGGCGGCGCTCGTGCTGACGCTCTCTCCCGGGGAGGAGGTGATCAGCTCGGTCGGCGGCCAGCGGCTGCCGTTGGTGGAGCGGTGGATTGCCGGCTACCAGGCAGGCGCGCGAGGAGCCAACCCTCGCGTCACAACGTTGAACAGCTACACCGACGACTTCCTCGACCCCGTCAAAGGTAGGTCGGTCGCCCTGAGCCAGATCGCGAAGGGCTCTCGAGTCGTGTTCCAGGTCGCCAACGTGTGCGGTCTCGGGGCGCTGGAGGCGGCGGGCGAGCGCGGAATCTGGGGTATCGGAGTCGATGTCGACCAATCCCATCTGGGCGGTCACATACTCACGAGCGCGGTGATCAGGATGGACGTGGCCGTGTTCGACACGATCGAGGAGCTCGCCCGCGAGACCCTCGAGACCGGTCGCACTTCGCGTTTCAGCCTCCGGAACGGCGGTGTCGGCCTCGGCAAGATCAGCGCGGGCGTGCCTCGCTCGCTCAAGGCGGAGATCGAGGACGTCAGCGCCGAGATCGTTGCCGGGAAGATCCCGATCGCGAGCTACGTCACATAGCGATCAACACAGCGCTCTCGCCCTGGATCGAAACCCAGACGGTCCCGTCCCAGGCGGCCACGTCGGTCGGCGCGTGGCCAACCGGAACAAGGCCTACAACCCGACCGTCCTGCGGATCTATCTGGACGACGGTGCCGTCGGCGTTGTTGGCCGCGAACACCGCTCCATCCGTCGCGCACAGGCCCACGAGCCCTTTGCCAACCGGGGTCGTCTGAGTCACCGTTCCCGTGTGCGGGTTGATGCGCCAGACCCGGCCTCGCGAGTCGGAGACCCAGACAGCCTCCTTCCCGGCCGTCAACGCGATGGGGTACCCGATGGGCACCTCGGTCGTGGCGGTGTTCGTGTGCGGCTCGACGCGCAGGGCCCGCTGGGCGGTCGTCACCACCCAGAGTGCCTCCTCGCCGACTGCCAGGCCTACCGGCACATGGCCGACGTCGATGATCGCCGAGGTCTCGTTCGTCGTCGGGTCGATGCGGAGCACATGGTGGGGACCAGCGGCGATCCAGACGGAATCGTCATCGGCGTCGACCGCGTAGGTCGGGTTCCAAACGACTTCGCTCGAGCCCCTCAGGTCGATCGTCTCGACGACGGCGTCGACGCTGGGATCGATGCGCGAGATCGTGCCGTCGCTCCCGTTCGCCACCCAGACCGTATCGGTGGCGACGGCGAGGTCTATCGCCGGTGCTCCGATTCCGATCGTCCTGATGACGTCGCCGCGATCCGGATCGATGCGAGAGACCGTTCCGTCGTCTGCGTTGGCGACCCAGACCGAGCCGTGCCCGATCGCGAGCGCGACAGGCCTTCGGCCCACGAGCACGTGGCCCACGACCCGGGAGCGCTGCGGGTCGATCACAGCGACCGAGTCGGGAGGAACCTGCGCCTCGGCATGTGGCGACGCTCGACGACGTTGTGCGACAGCGGGTCGCTCGACCCCGGCGACTACCGGCGACTCGAGCGAAGGATCGTGGTTGAGGATGGCTCTCTCGAGGCGTTGGAGTTCATCGTCTGGCTTGAGCCCGAGCTCCTCGGCCAGCAACCGCCGGCCCGAGCGGTAGACCTCGAGCGCGTCCGCCTGGCGGCCGCTGCGGTAGAGCGCGAGCATCAACTGGCCCCGCAGACGCTCGCGCAACGGATGCTCGGCGACGCGTGTCTCGAGCTCCGCGACCACCGCGCCATGGCGCCCGAGTTGGAGCATCGCCTCGAATCGCCCCTCGACGGTCTCGAGACGAAGCTCCTCGAGGCGCCTGATCTCGCGTTGGGCGAAGTTCGCGAACGCAAAATCGGCGAGGGCCGGCCCACGCCAGATGGCCAACGCCCGCTCGAAGGTGACGAGCGCCGACGCCGGGTCGTCCTGCAGCGTGCGCCGCGCCTCCGCAGCAAGCGTCGCGAATCGGTGGGCATCGACTGCCTCCGCCGGGACGCGCAGGACATAGCCGGGCGCCTGGGTGACGAGCGCGCCGTCCGACGCGAGAACACGTCGGAGGTGGGAGACATAGCCCTGGACGGCCTTCACAGCGGTGCTCGGTGCCGTGTCGCCCCAGAGCGCCTCGACCAGCGCGTCGACGGAGACGACCTCACCCCGCCTGAGCACCAGAGCCGCAAGGAGCACGCGCTCGCGCCCCGTGGGGAGTCCGACCTCTCGACCCGAGTCGTCGAAAACCTGGAACGGGCCGAGGATCCTGAGCTCCACCTGTCCTCGCGTCCGTCAGACCGGTTCAGCCACGAGCTCGGACCGCAGACGATCGGGTTCCTCGAGCGTGCCGAGGCGATCGAGGATGGCGAGCGCCTCCTTCGCGCTCGCCGTGGCCTCCAGGTCGTTACCCACGAGCCGTTTGGCGCGGCCCAGTGCTCCCAACGCGAGTCCGAGCTCGTTCTCGGAGCCGCTCGCTCGCAACGTCTCGATCGCTGCCTCGAGTCGGCGTGCCGCCTCCTCGGCGTCGCCCTGAGCCAGGGCCACCTCTCCGAGGCACCGTCCGCTGGCGCCGAGGAAGAACTTCGCGTTGCTCCTAGCGGTCACGTCGTGAAGCTCGATCAGCGTCTGGTTCGCCCGCTCGTAGTCACCGGCGGTCAGATATCCGTCGGCCAACCGCCACGAGAAGTGGGTCCACGCCATCTCGTGGCTTGCCTCGTTGGTCATCGAGACGATCTGCTCAAGCACCGGCAGACCCTCGGCGGGATCCCCGGCATGGCACAGCGCCGAGGCCAGGAAGCCAAGCGCAACGCCGCGGAAGTACACCGTCGGGGCAGCGTGTTTCGCGAGGTTGGCGTACTCGGTTGCGGCAGCCCAGTCCCGTTTCTCGAGGCAAACCGCAGCTCCGATTCCATTGGAGAACGAGACGAGCCCGTTGTCGGACCGCTCCACGCCCTTGGCCACGGCTTCGTCGATCTCGCGCAGCGCGGCTTCCCAGCGCCCCGCCATCATGTGGGTGAGTGCCGCGCCGGTTCGCGCGTACATGTACGCCATCGGCTCGAAGCTGACGGCGAGGTGCTCGTACGCCCGTGCCGCGTACGCGTGAGTGTGCTCGTACTCGCCGAGCATCATGTGCGTCCACACTATTTGGGCGCAGGCGAGGGCTGCGTGCTGGTGGTTGGGCGCCTTCTCACACAGCTCGAGCGCGTGGCGCGCAGTCTCCCTCGACTGTTCGTAGTCTCCGAAGACGCCCTGGCGGTGTGCCAAGCGCTCGTAGAACGCGCCGAGGAGCCCAGTGTCGCCGAGCTCCAGAGCAATCGGCTCGTGGCGGACGAGCAGCTTGTAGTACTCCTGATGGCGATGGAGGTAGTGAAACGCAGCCGTCTGGTCGAGGACGAGCGTTAGCCTCCGTCGCCGGTTGTCCTCGGAGTCGGGTAGGTCTTCGAGGATCGCGAGGGCCTCGTAGAAGTAGCCGAGCGCCTCCTCCATCGCATGCTGTGCCGAGGCCTTGCGGCCGGCGAGCTCGAGGTAGTCAGCGGCGCGTTCCCGCTCGGTGCTCCGCGAGTAGTGGAACGCGAGGAGCTCGTACTTCTCGTGGAGCCTGCCTGCATAGGAGCGCTCGATCGCGGCCCCGGCGCGCGCGTGGAGAGACCGGCGACGCTCTTCCAGGAGGCCGTCATAGGCAACGTCGCGGGTCAGCGCGTGCTTGAACGCGAACGTCCGCTCGGTCCCCCCGTGCTGTTCGTGCAAGAACTCGCGCCGCTTGAGCTCGTCCAGGGCCGGTAGGAGCGGTCCATCGCCGTCCCAGACTGCCTCGATCAGGTCGAGCGAGAACTCGCGCCCGAGCACGGATGCAACTTGGACGGCGCTCTTGTCTTCAGCGTCGAGCTGGTCGATTCGCGCGGCCAGGACGTCCTGCACGGTCGTCGGGACCAAGCCATCGGAGCGGCTGTCGGCGTGCTGTCGCGCGGCTCGAGCAAGTTCCTCGAGGAAGAAGGGGTTTCCCTCGGCCCGACCGACGATCCCCGCGGTCGCATTGTTTGTCTCGCCGAGGATCGCTGCGACGATGCGTTCGCCGGCCTCCCTGGAGAGCGGCCGGAGGGCGATCTGGGTTACGAACGACTTGCCGAGCCATGGGGGGTTGTAGCCCGGGCGGTAGGTCGCCAGCAGGAGAACCGGGACGGACGGCAGCTCGTCGACCAGCTCGGTCAGGAACTCCTCCGACGTGCGGTCGATCCAGTGCGCGTCTTCGATGACCACCAGCAGCGGTCGACTGGCCTTTGCGAGCAACAGCTTGCACAGCGCCTCGAACGTTCGGCCCTTGATCGTGGCCGTCTCGAGCGCGAGGAGTTCAGCGTCACCGGAGGTGACGTCCACCGCGTGGTGGAGGTACGGACCGAAATCCGGGTGGATACGCAGCTCCTCGAGCGTCGTGCCGATCTTCGCGGCAACGCTCTCATGGCCGTCGTCCGGCGCGATCCCGCACGCTTGCCGCACCAGATCAAGGATCGGGAGATAGGGAACTGCGGTCCCGAACGGCAAGCAACGACCTTGAAGCGCGACCGTGCCCACCTCCGCCGCGAGCAGCTCGTAGGTCAGCCGCGACTTGCCGAGGCCGGGATCGCCGGAGAGTCCGATGACTTGTCCTAGCCCCGCAGCCGCGGAGCGAAGGGCCTCCCGCAGCGACTCGAGCTCCTCATCTCGTCCCGCGAAGGGAGTGAGCAGCTGGTGTTCCTCGTCGATCGGCGACGTGCGGGGACCGCGCCCGATGATCCGCGACGCGTGGACGGTGCGCTCGTCGACCGTCAGCGGCTCTGTCTCCTGGAGATCGAAGTAGCCGCGCAGGTAACCCGCGGTCGCGGTGCTCACCAGCACATCTCCGTGGTGAGCCGCCCCATGCAGACGAGCTGCAAGCACAGTCGTGTCACCCGAGGCGGTGTAGTCCATCCTAAGGTCGTCGCCGATGGCGCCCACGATGACCGAACCGGAGTTGATCCCGATCCGGACGTCGATCTCGGATCGCTCCTTCACTGCGAGAGCGGCAAGCGCGGCGCGGCGTGCGTGATCCTCGTGAGCGATCGGGGCGCCGAAGAGGGCCATGAAGCCGTCGCCGAGGAACTGGTTGACCGTGCCGTCGTATCGGTGGACCTCCTCGAGGGCGAGTGCGAAGAAGCGATCGACGACCCGGTGATATTCCTCCGGGCCGGCCTGCGCTGCCAGCTCGGGCGAACGGACGATGTCGCAGAAGAGAACGCTCACCTGTTTCCGTTCGCCCTCGATCGCGCTGCGGATTGCGAGAATCTGGTCACTCAGATGGCGCGGCGTGTAGGTCGCCGGGGACGGAGTCGCCTCGACGGCATGCCCGCACTCCGGGCAGAACTTGGAGTACTGGGGCAGATTCGCTCCGCAGTCGTCGCACGTGCCCCCGACGAGCAAGGCGCCGGCGATGATGGGCGCGACCTTGCCGCGACCTCTCCGCGTCGGCTCGTCGTCCTTCGACGGCGACCCAGGGCGGCGAGCGTCAGGTGCGATGTCCTCGATCTCGGAGTCCGAGCTACCGGGCGAGCTACGGAGGATCTCGAGATAGACGGCCTTGGACTCCGGCGAAGGGTAGGCGCCGAGCTCGTCGGCGAGGAAGCGCCGGCAGCGCTCGTACACGCGGAGTGCCTCGGCCGGGTTGCCGGCGGCGACGTGCGCCTGCATCAACGCGCGGTAGCTGGTCTCGCGGAAGGGCTCGAGGTCGGTGATCTCGGCCGCATGTCGGACTGCGTTCCCGAACTCGCCCTCCGCAAGCGCCGCGTCGCGCAGGCATTCGAGCGCACGCACGAGGACGTCACGGAGGTCGCGCCGCTGATCCTCCACCCACGGTCCATCCTCCCCCGGCAGAAACACCCGTCGAGCAAGCTCGGCCGCCGTCGAGGCCTCCGCCCGAGCCTCGTCGAGCTCCCGCCCGGCGAGTGCCGCCTCTCCCCGCTCCAGCGCGGTCACCGCCGCGTCGACATCGATCCAGGCATCGACGGGCAAGGTGAGCTGATAGCAGCCGAACGCGCTCCTCAACGTGCTCGAGCCGTCGATGCCGCACTCCTCGAGCAGCGCGCGCAGCTTCGTCGCCAGCACCCTGAGTGCCTTCTCCCAGGTCGCCGGAAGGTCCTCGCCCCATAACAACTCGGCCAGCTCGTCACGAGGGACAGACCGCCCGTGCTGGGCCGCCAGGTAGGCGAACAGAATCCGACCCTGCCTGCCAGGGAAGCGCTGTTCGTCCAGCCTCACGCCGTTCGCCTCGATGGCGGGACGGTCGGTCATCGAGATTCGAACGCTCAGCCTGCCTGCCTCCTCCCAACCCTCCCTAGCCGCCCGGTAGCAGTGCGCTAGCGAGGGTCTAGCCGCGTGGCCGGAGTATCGGCTGCGACATGTTCGGTGACAAGCCACGAGCGGCCGGCGGCGATGCATCCGTGGTCAGCGCGTGGACACGGAAAGGAGATCGAATGCGAACGCTACGTTTGCCGGTTGGGGCGCTTCTGGTCGCGCTGATGCTGAGCGCCGTTCTCGCGGTCGGCGCGTCGGCGACTCCGGTCGCCAAGACGGTGGCGACCGTGGAGTGTGAGGGCGCCTCCGCGGCGCTGCTCATGCACCCGGGCGGGGGCGGAAAGGCGATCTGGGACATCTCGGTGGAGAGCGTCCAAAACGCTCCCAGCTATCTCATCAAGCGTGTCGAAGGAACCTTTTACGTCAGCGGAGTGGTGGTGGGAACGCTCGACGACTCGGTGGGACAGAAGACCGGCTTCGGCGAGCCGCTCACCTGCGCGTTCGAGGTGCACAAGCCGGGCATCGACGTGTACGGGACATTGACGCTTGTGCAGCTTCGCTGACCAGGCGCTCCGCTGCGAATGCGGCTACGAGGTGCAAGCGTCCGACGAGGCGGCGCGCGTGGACGAGGTACGGCGACACGCCTCGGAGACGCACGGCATCGACCTCTCGGCCGACGTAGCGCTCGACGTCGTCCGCCGCGTCACGCCTCGTGCCGAGCAGCGAACAGAGGAACGAAACCCATCCGGAGAGGAGCAGATCGATGATCAGAGGAAGTAGCGCGAGCAAGCGGGCCACGCTCATCGTCGGCACCGCGCTCTTGATCCTTGCGGCCGGCGCCGCGGTCAACGTCGTCCCGTCGGCAGCGGTGGACCCGCCGCCGCCGATTGCAGCCGAGCCGCTCACGGCACGCTCGGTCTTCCCCGACCTGGTCGACATGAAGCTCAAGCTCAAGTCGCACGACGGGGGCACGACGGTGGTCAACGTCGACGACCCGTCCCGCACGGTCGATGTCAGGTACACGGTGCAGCCGGGCGCTCGGTTCCCCTGGCACACGCACTACGGGCCGGTGATCGTGAACATCGTCTCCGGCTCTCTCACGTACGTCGAACCGGGCACCTGCGACGAGACGACGTATTCGCCGGGACAGGCGTTCGTCGATGCCGGGCACGGTCACGTCCACAGCGCCTACAACCCCGGCACGGAACCGGCGGTGCTCATAGCCACGTTCTTCGAGGCACCCGAAACGGGGCCGCTGCTGATCCTGGCAGACCCTGCTTGCTAGCCAAGTCGGCGGAGCCATGCGGCGGGCCGGTGGGGCCAGGAGTCCACCGGCCCGCCGCGCGGCACTACCGAGCTCCGGGCGACGTTCGTGACGTTCTCCGTCCCGTAGATCCCGTCCCAGTCGAGTCGATTCAGCGGGACGTAGAGGAGCAGCCGACCTACTACCGCTCGCCTGACCCTCGCCCGGGACGCCGACCGCGCCTCGAACGCGAAGCGAACGTCTTCGGCGCCGAGCTCCTCATGCCGGAGGCCGCAGTACGCGGCGGCATATCTTTGTCAGCAATGTCGCCGGTACGGAGCCAAAGGAGTGACATGGAGAAAATCGGTGATCGCGTATACCACCTGCCGGACGTCGTCGGAGGGCCGAGCATCTTGCTCGGCGAGACAGTCGTCCTCGTCGACACCGGAGTGCCCGGCAGCGCCGAGGCGATCGTCGGCGTGGTCGAGGAGATCGGGCGCAGCGCCGGGGATGTCACGGACATCGTGATCACGCACGCAGACGGCGACCACGTGGGTTCGCTTTCGGCGCTCGTCGCGCGAACCGGCGCAACGGTATGGGCCGGCGACTACGAGGCCGACGTGATCGAAGGCAAGGCAGCGCATCGTGGACGTGACACCAAGCGAACCGCGGCTGTCGACCGCCGGTTTGCGCCCGGAGAGACGCTTCCGCTGCACGACGGGATCGAAACGGTCGACACGCATGGCCACACCGCAGGCCACGTGTCCCTTTTCCTGCCCCAGGATCGGATTCTCATCGCAGGCGACGCGATCAACAACGTCGAGGGACTGGGGGGATCTCGTGAGCAGTACACGGCCAACCCAGCCGATGCACGCACGGCAGTGTCGACCCTCGCCGCGTTGCGCCCCGACTCGATCGTCTTCGGCCACGGGCCCTCGATCGTCGGAGGCGCCGCCAAACAGCTCGAAGAGCTGGATCGCAGACTCGCTTGAGGAGGCAGTCGACGGCGCCCTAAACCGGCGCGCCAGATCCTGAGACGTGGAGCGACGGGGATCGTGATCCATCCGTGGACAACGGCCGAGGACGCTTTGCGGACGATCCGTCGCCACGTCGTCCCTCCGCCCGCTGAATCGCGCCGTGGGCATTCTTTCTCCCGAATGCGTGGCAAAGGGGTACCACCTCGTGCGGGGGTGCGTGGGGACTCCACCGGACATCATGTCCCGCACCGAAATGGCATACACGGACTCCCAGCTCGAGTTCCTCTCCGGTCATCGCTGGGCGGTGCTGGCTACGGGCAGGCTGGACGGTTCGCCACAGCAGGCGATGGTCGGATATGCGCTTGATGGTGAGGGTCGGATTCTCGTCATAACACGGGCGTTCACGGCGAAATGGAGAAACGCGCTGCGTCAGCCGAGGGTCTCGCTGACTGTCGCCGATGGACGCAGACACGTTGTCGTCTATGGCACGGCGGAGGCGATCGACACCGATCCTGAGAGGGCCGAGCTCAGCGCCGACGTCCTGGCTGTCGTGCGGGGAGTTGAGCGCCCCGAACCATCGACCATCGTCGGCTGGCTCGACGAAAACCAACAGGTGGTCTTGCGCATAACGCCTGAGAAGGCGCTGATGCATGAGTGAGGCCGTCCGGCCGTAGTCGCACGGCTCCTCCGCGCCGCTACGGGCCAGCACTAGATCATCTCGTCCCCGTCCAGCCCGCCGCGCGCATGTGCACCATAGAGGCGGTAGACGTCCTTTCCCGTTTTTGAGGACGAGCCAGCTCCAACCGGAATCGAGCTCTGAATCGCGGGATTCGCTACTCGGCGAGCCCCTTTTCGCGCAGTTCGGCCAGTGCCGCGTCGGTCTTGCCGAGCTCGAGGTTCATCCCTCGGAGGATCTCCGGCGCTTTGGTGAACTGGATTTGGTCGTACTGGACGACTTCCACCTGGTTGCCATCCGGATCGAGGAAGTCCAGACCCCGCCCGGGGAGGATCTGCGCCCTCGCCGCCGTCAGCGCCTGTCGCACCGCCTCTTTGTCGTCGACGACGAGCCCGAAGTGGCGCGTCGCGTCCGCCGGTCCTGAGCGGCCGCGCATGAGCGCGAGGAACTGGTCGCCGAGGTCGACGAAGGCGGCGCCGGCGGAGCGGCCACGGAAGCGGAGCTCGAACAGGCGGCCGTAGAACTTGAGCGAGCGGTCGAGGTCCTCGACCTCGAGGGCGACGTGGTTGATGCCGATCGCACGTGGGGTCACTCATGCCTCCTTCAGGGCAGGATCAAGCGGCCGTGTCAGATGTCTCGCGGGCCAGGTTGATCGCCTACCTGAGGAGCCATGACGCGCGCACCCGATGACCAGGAAGAGCTCCGAAGGAGCGCGCTCACCGCGTTCCTCGATGCGCGGGTACGCGAGGGATATCGCGTCGAGACTCGCACGGACACGCACGCGATCATCGCTCCGGCCGACCGGCGTCGCTCACTCCTCGATCTCGTACGCAAGCCGGAGGTGCCCGCACGTCAGGTCATCTCGGTCGACAGTGACGGCGTGGTGTCCATGCGACCGGCCGAACCGCTCCGTTCCTGAAGGTCACAACCCCGGCCGGGACCCTGAGGCTGGATGTGAAAGTCGGGGTGGTAGGCTCGGGCCGCCTCGCGCTATAGCTCCCGCCCCATCGAGCGCCCGCGCCAAGGGAGGACATCGTAATGGGGCAAGGCGTTTTCGCAGTCCATGGGCCCATGCGGGAACGAGCCTCGCGGCGCTCTCAGCTAGCAGGCACGAGGTCGGAGTCCCGCGTCGGCTGCCCGACGTCGAGGCCGCGCAGGGTGGCGTAGGCGTAGGGGTGGTTGAAGACGTCCAGCGGGCGGTCACCGTCGCCGAGGACCAGCTCGAACGTCGCACCGGCCTTCGCGTCGGCGACCCGGACGCTGACGACGTCGCTGCTCGGATACCAGAGCAGCGACACCTCGACGCCGTCGGTCGCGCGGTGGGCGAGCTCTCGAATGTCGCTCGATGCGGTCATGGCCCCTTCCTCGGGTCTCTCGGATGTGTAGTGGTCATTCGCGAAGGCTCGCACCGCGGATCGCCTCTCACAGTGCGGTGTTCCGGCCTTCGGTAGGGCGGTCGACCGGGGTCTTCGTGGTTCGGGAAGTCGAACCACAGCGCCGTCAGGTCCTGCCTCGGCGTGAGCGCGGTAGCCTTCCCTTCGGCCGTCTGGTGTCGCGATGTCCGACACCGGCTCAGATCAATCGGCGCGCCCCGGCATCGTGGCCACGATTCGAGGGCGCTTTGGAGGGGAACGAAACCCGAATGCCGGCGACGAGGCCTGCGCTTCCGTCACGGTACGCGAAGCCTGAGCTGCTCGCGTACGGGGGCATGGCAGAGGTCTACCGGGCGACCGACGAGAGCCTCGGGCGCGCGGTTGCGGTGAAGGTGCTCTCGGAGCGGTACGCGTCCGACGACGAGCTCCACGCGCGCTTCCTGCGCGAGGCGCGCACCGCGGCGAGCCTTTCGGGCGAGCCGAACGTGATCGTGATCCACGACGTCGGGGAGACGCGCCGGAAGCTGCCGTTCATCGTGATGGAGCTCGTGCGCGGCGGCACGGTCGCCGATCGGCTGCGGCACGGGCGCGTCCCCGTCGAGCAGGCGCTCGACTGGCTCGAGCAGGCCGCCGCGGCGCTCGACCGGGCGCACGAGCGGGGGATCGTCCACCGCGACGTGAAGCCGGCGAATCTGCTCATCGCCGACGACGGCGCGATCCGCGTCTCCGACTTCGGGATTGCGCGCGCGGCCGGGAACGACACGCTGACGATCGCGGGGACGGTGCTCGGCTCGTCGGGCTACATGGCGCCCGAACAGGCGCGCGGCGAGGCGACGACCGCCGCGAGCGACCGGTACGCGCTCGCGTGCGTCGCGTACGAGCTGCTCTGCGGCCGGCGGCCGTTCGTCCGCGCCAACCCCACCGCCGAGGCGCACGCCCACGCCACGGAGGAGCCCCCGTCGCCCCGAGCGTTCGACGCGTCGCTGCCGGCGGCGCTCGATGCGGTCTTCGCGCGGGCGCTCGCGAAGCGGCCCGAGGCCCGCTACGAGAGCTGCGCCGCATTCGTCGACGACCTCCGCCGCGTCCTCGAGCCAGCGACCACGGTCACCGCACCAGCGACCGCGGCGACGGTCGTCGCAGGGCCGCCACCTGCGCCACCCGCGGCCGCTCCGGTGACGCGACACTCCACGCCGCCGCGGCGGACGGCCGTCATCGTCCTCGTCGTCGGCCTGGTCGCTGCCGGCGCGCTCCTCGCCTGGGGGCTCTCCACGCTGAACGGCGGCGAGGGCGGGGCGACCGTGGTCCTCACCCGGACGGCGCAGGGTCGAACCGTCGAGCAGACGGTCACCCAGGCGAGCACTGTGACCCAGACCGTCGAGTCACAGGGTGGCGGGGAGGGGAACGACCAGGGCTCGCCCCCGCCAGGCGCGAACGGGAGCGCGCTCAACGACCAGGGCTTCCAGCTGCTCCAGCAGGGCGACCCGCAGGGCGCGCTGCCGCTGCTCGAGTCGGCGGTCTCCGCGCTCGCCGGCTCGGGCTCGACCATCGAGGCGTATGCCTCCTACAACCTCGCGTGGGCACGCTTCGCACTCGGCCGCTGCGACGGTGTCGCCGATCTGCTCGATCGCTCCGAGGAGCTCCAGGGCAAGCGGAAGGAGATCGACCGACTGCGGAAGCAGGTCGAGAAGACCTGCGGCGGTTGAGCCTCGGCGGCGTACGCTTGCGCGGTGGAGCGGAGTGTCACGGTCGCGTGCGTGCAGGCCGAGCCGGTGATCCTCGACCTCGAACGGACGCTCGACAAGCTCGAGCGGCTCGCGGCCGAGGCCGCCGGGGAGGGAGCGGAGCTCGTCGTCTTCCCCGAGACGTTTGTCGCCGTGTACCCATCGTCGCGCTGGGCGAAGGCGTTCGCAGGGTGGCAGAACGACGCAGCACGGGAGACGTTCGCGCTGATCGCCCAGAGCTCGGTCGCGGTCGGCGCGCCGTCGGAGCGGCGGCTCGCGGCGGTCGCGCGGGAGCTCGGGATCTGGCTCGTCACGGGCGTCAACGAGGTCGAGCCCGAGCGGCCCGGGACGATCTACAACGCGCTCCTCTACCACTCGCCCACGGGCGAGCTCGCCCTGCACCACCGCAAGCTGATGCCGACGAACCACGAACGGCTCGTCTGGGGGCTCGGCGACGGGCGCGGGCTCGAGGCGGTGGAGACAGGCTTCGGTCGGGTCGGCGGGCTGATCTGCTGGGAGAACTACATGCCACTCGCCCGGACAGCGATCTACGAGTCGGGCGTCGAGATCTACGTCGCGTCGACCGCCGACGACGCGGACGCGTGGCAGGCGACGCTCGTCCACATCGCCCGCGAGAGCCGCGCGTACGTCGTCGCGCCGTGCGTGTTCCAATGCGCGTCGTCGTACCCGGACGACTTCCCGTTGCGCGGCGAACTCGACCCCGACGAGCTCCTCGGCCGGGGCGGGAGCGCGATCCTCGCGCCGGACGGCTCCTACCTCGCGGGCCCGGTGTATGGGGAGGAGACGACCCTCTACGCGGAGCTCGACCCGACCGCGCTTCTCGGCGCGCGGCAGCGCTTCGACCCCGTCGGGCACTACAGCCGGCCCGACGTGCTGCGGCTCCTGAAAACGTGAAGCGCATCCTGGTGCTCGTCGGTGCGGTCGTGCTCGTCGCGGGCGGGCTCGTCGGCGGCTGGTTCGCGGAGCGGGAGACACGCGACGCCGAGACCGTCGTCGAGACGACGACCTCGACGGTGACGACGACGGCGGAGCAGCCTGCGCCGGGCCTGCCCGCCGAGGTCGACCGGACGCGCGCCGCACTCCTCGCGGCGGCGGAGAGCGGCGACTTGAAGGCGCTCCAGCCGTTCATCCGCTCGACCGCGTTCGCGTACACGTTCGGCAGCCCGGTGCCCGGCGGCCCGATCGCGTACTGGCGGAACCTCGAGCAGACGACCGACCAGAAACCGCTCGAGAGGCTCGCGGACGTCCTGCGGATGCCGTACACCCTCTCGCGCGGCGTCTACTACTGGCCGTTCGCGTACGACGTCGCGTCGATCGACGACCTGACCGCGCACGAGCGGGAGCTGCTCGCGCCGCTCGGGCCGCTCGAGTCGGTGTTCGTCGAGGGGACCGGCTACGTCGGCTGGCGGGCGGGGATCCAGCCGGACGGCACCTGGGTCATCTTCGTCTCGGGCGACTGAGCGACGTCATTTCGGGAAGCCTCGGCCACCGCGGCTGCTACTCTGCGGGCGATCTAAGAGCGGGTCCGGTTTGCGCTATCGCGCCTTCCTTACGCGTTCGTGAGTTCGTAAGGAGGTGTATTTCCATGGCAGAAGGAACCGTGAAGTGGTTCGACGATGCAAAGGGCTACGGGTTCATCACCCCGGCCGAGGGGTCCAAGGACCTCTTCGTCCACCACAGCAACATCACTGGTGACGGCTTCAAGTCGCTCCCGGAGGGGGCGAAGGTCACGTTCGAGCCCCGCGAGGGGCAGAAGGGGCCGGAGGCGACCGAAGTCTCCGTCCTCGCGTAGTGCCACGGCAGCCCGTGGTCGCTCAGGCGGCCACGGGCGCCGCACCTGTCCCTCTCTCGCCGAAGGAGGCGCGCTATCGCCGTCAAGGAAGAGAAGCTCGAGATGGAGGGCGAGATCACCGAGTCCCTCCGCAACAGGATGTTCCGGGTCACGCTCGACAACGGGCACGAGATGATCGGCTACACCGCGGGGAAGATGAAGCGGTACCGCATCAGGATGGGCCCCGGCGACCGGGTCCGCGTCGAGGTCTCGGCCTACGACCTCGACCGGGGTCGCATCGTGTATCGCCTGCGGTAGACAGGCGCGCAAGACACATACGCAAGGAGGAGCGATGCTGTCCTCTCGCATGCTGCTCGCCGGAGCCGGCGCCGTCGTCATGGCGGTGTCGCTCGTGGCGGGTGCCTCCGCGGCAACGACGCCAGACCTCGGCCGGACGCTCCGCGCGGGCGGGCTCGTGCTCGTCCTCCGGCACGCGCACACCGACCAGTCGAAGCAGGACGAGGATCCGATCGTCGTCTCCGACTGCTCGACGCAGCGGAACCTCTCGGCGCAAGGCCGCGCCGACGCGCGTGCGATCGGCCGCGGCGTCCGCCGGCTCCACCTTCCGATCCGGACGGTGCTGTCGAGCGCGTACTGCCGCACGCTCGAAACCGCGAGGCTTGCATTCGGCCGCGCGACCGTCAGCCCGGCGCTCCTCAACACGATCGCGGCGACCCACGACGCCCGCTGGCGCGCGCAGATCCAGGCGGCGCGACGGCTGATCGGGGCGAAGCCGAAGCCCGGGACGCTGACCGTGCTCGTCACGCACGGCGTTCTCGTGCAGGAGGCGACCGGGCAGGTGCTGGAGGAGGGCGAGGCAATCGTCTTCCGGCCGCGTGGGAAGAGCGGCTTTCGCGTCGTCGGGCGTGTGCTCCCGCGCGAGTGGGGCACGCTACGCGCAACGCAGGCGGTGCGCCGCCCGTCCGTACGCGAGTTCCCCGTCCCCGCGGGGACGCACCCGCACGACGTTGCGCCCGCTCCGGACGGGACGGTCTGGTACACGGCGCAGCTGACCGGCGCGCTCGGCCGCCTCGACCCGCGCACCGGGAAGACGACGCACATCCCGCTGGGCGACGGCTCGGCGCCGCACGGCGTGATCGTCGGGCCGGACGGCGCGCCGTGGATCACCGACGGCGGGCTCAACGCGATCGTTCGCGTCGACCCGGCGACGCGCGAGGTGAAGCGCTTCCCGCTGCCCGCCTCGAGCGGCTACGCGAACCTCAACACCGCGGCGTTCGACCGCGACGGCGTGCTGTGGTTCACCGGCCAGAGCGGGATCTACGGGCGTCTCGAGCCGGAGACCGGCGCTCTACGCGTCTTCCGGGCGCCGGGCGGGATGGGGCCGTACGGGATCACGACCACGCCGCGCGGAGACATCTGGTACGCGTCCCTCGCCGGAAGCCACATCGCCCGCATCGACCGAGCGACGGGCAAGGCGACCGTCGTGCGCCCGCCGACGCCGGGTCAGGGCGCGCGGCGCATCTGGTCGGACTCGCGCGGACGGCTCTGGGTGAGCGAGTGGAATGCCGGCAAGCTCGCACGCTACGACCCCGCCACGAAGCGCTGGCGCGAGTGGCGCGTGCCCGGACCCGCGCAGCCGTACGCCGTCTACGTCGACAACCGAGACCTCGTCTGGCTGACGGACTTCGGCCGGAGCGGGATCGTCCGCTTCACACCTGCGAACGGCACCTTCACACGCTTCCCGCTCCGAGCGGGAGCGGACGTCCGTCAGTTGCTCGGCCGCCCCGGGGAGCTGTGGGGCGCCGAGTCGGGTGCCGACCGGCTCGTCGTCATTCGCGGCTGACGACAGACGGCGGCCGGCGCTGGCCGAGGGGGAACGTCGCCGCGAGGTGCAGCGTTGCGAGGGTGGCGAGGGCCACGGCGGCCCAGCCGATACCGGCCGCCGCGAAGGCGAGCGTCCCCGCGCCGAAGACCGTGGCCTCGAGCGCGAGCCGCCACGGGTCGCCCGGATGGCGGGGCGCCTTCGGCGCGACGAACGCGCCCCAGAGCGCGGCCGCGGCGAGCGGCGCCGCGACCGCCAGCACGACGTTCACGCCCGTCGGGCCCGTGCGCCAGCCCCAGATCGCGAGGCCCGCGAGCGCCGTGAGCTCGAGGATGAACCGAAGGACGTCGTTGGCTGCGCGCGCGGCCTGCACCGACTATGTCGGCTTGGCTCCCATCGCCCACGTGGCGATCACCAGCGCGATGAGGAGGATCACCGAGAGCACGCCGCTCGTCTGGGTGAGCCAGCCCTTCGGTCTCCGTACCGCAATGCCGGCCAGGACCAGCGAGATCAGGAAGACAAGGGCGCCGAGGTCGGAGACGGCGAACCCGATGCCGACCCACGTGGGATCCTCGACGCCGCTCGGGAACTCCTTGGAGTGGATCCACTCGGCGCCGATCCGGAAGACGATGTAGGCGGGTAGCCCGACGATCAGGAGCGTACGGAACGCGACGCGTCGCAGGAGGTCGGGCTCGGCCACCCTGGCCGCCGTCAGCTGGGTCACCGCTGCGACCGCCACCGCGCCGAAGAACACGGCCGCGCCCGCGACGTGCAGGAAGAGCGGGAAGTTCCAGCTGTCGGGCCGGATCGAGGCGAGGACGGCGTTCATGCGCCAGGCTTCCAGATCATGTCGACGACGATCAGGAGGATCAGCAGCGTCGAGATGCAGTGGAACCAGAAGGCGCGCGAGACGCCCATCGCAGCCGCGAGCTCGGGGCTGCGAGGCGAGCCGGAGGCGACGAGCTGCGCCGCCATCTCGGAGGTCGCGCGGTAGCCGTTGCCGGCTTGCTGGCCCATACCCGTCGCGATCGCCCAGAGGATCAGCGCGGCGAGCACCCAGCCGTCCCACAGCTGGTAGGCGTCGAGCGAGATCGCGAGCCAGACGCCGAAGATGACCGTTCCGAGCGACCCGACGGTCACGAGGACGTTCCCAATCAGGCCAACGCGCATGAACGACGTGACCGCGGCGGGATCGTCGGTCCGCCAGAGCGCGGCGATCATCACGGAGAACATCGTCACCGCCCCGATCAGCGACACCGCCGAGATCAGGTGGAGCGCGAGGATCCAGTCGTTGAGCTCCATCGCGCGGGAACCTACTGCACGCACCTGTCGGAGTTCAACCGGGGTCCGCCGGAGACGGGGCATCATCCCGGTGTGCGGATCGAGCTGCTCCAAGGCGACATCACGGCTCAGGAGGTCGACGCGATCGTCAACGCCGCGAACTCGTCGCTCCTCGGCGGCGGCGGAGTGGACGGTGCGATCCACCGCACTGGCGGCCCCGCGATCCTCGAGGAGTGTCGGGCGCACCGCGCGTCGCGCTACCCGGACGGGCTGCCCGCGGGCGAGGCCGTCGCGACGACCGCGGGGAATCTCCCTGCGCGCTGGGTGATCCACACGGTCGGGCCGGTGTGGCTTTCGGGCGAGGCAGAGCGACGGGTCGAGACCTTGCGCTCCTGCTACGTCAGCTCGCTCGCGGTCGCGGACGAGCTCGACGCGGCGACGGTGGCGTTCCCGCTGATCTCCTCCGGCGCGTTCGGCTGGCCGCTGGAGGACGCGGTGCGCCAGGCGCTGACCGCGCTCGCGGGTGCCGAGACGGCCGTCGAGGAGGCCCGGCTCGTCCTCTTCGGCGAGGCGACGCTTGCAGCCGCGCAGCGGGTCGCCGGCCTCTCGTAGCGCTGTCAGGCGGGCTCGAAGCGGACGAGGCGGCGCATCACGTCCGCCTCGGTGAGGCGCACGCGGATTCGTCCGCCGAGCGGAAGGTCGTCGCCCGTGCAGCGGGCGCTGACGGCGGGCTCGCGGATCGCGACCGTCGCTCCGCCGCGGCGCGCGTGGAGCTCGACCACGATCGCCTCGAACGTCTCGCCGACCCGTGGCTCCAGGATCGCCGCCTCGACGATCGAGACGATTCCCGCCTCGTACTGGCCCGCCCGCGCGCCGGTCGCCGCCATCGTCTCGGGCAGCGTCCACAGCTCGGAGCGGACCCAGTCCGGGATCTCGGTGCCGGCCGCGAGGGCGACGCAGAGCTCGCCGACGTAGCGGTCGACGAGCCGGCGCAGCGGGGCGGTCGTGTGCGTGTACGTCGAGGCGAGCGGCGAGTGGACGGGGTCGCTCGGCGCGTCGCCGTCGAACGACACGTAGCCCGAGCCGCGGAGGAGGCCGGCGGCCTCGACGAGAAGCGCGGCCTGCCTCGCGACGAACGGGCTGAGGCCCCGCACGAACTCCTGGTAGGAGACGCCCTCCGGCCACTCGACCCGGAGCGCCTGCGCGGTCAGCTGCAGGCGCTTCAAGCGGTCGGGCTCCGGCGGGGGCACTGTGCGTAGCACCCCGACGTGGCCGCCGAGCATCAGCTCCGCGGCGGCCATCCCGGTCAGCAGGGAGATCTGCGCGTTCCAGCCCTCGACGGGCAGCGGCGCGCGGAAGCGCAGGCCGTAGCGTTGCTCGTCGTGCGTGACCAGCTGCTCCGGGAGCGCGAGGCTCACGCCGCCTCGACGCGTCTCGCGCTGCTCCCGGAGGATGCCGATCTCGCGGAGGAGGCGCAGCTGCTCGGCCGCGCTCCCGTCGTCGAGCGCCTGCTGGGCGCCGACGTAGTCGAGCTTCGCGCGGCTGCGGACGAGCGCGCGGTGCACGTTCACCGCCGTGCCTTCGCCGGTCTCGTCGACGTCCATCGTCCACACGAGCGCCGGACGAATCTGCTCCGGCAGGAGGCTCGCGGCGCCCTCCGAGAGCACGGGCGGGTACAGGCGCACGTCGACGTCCGGCGCGTACAGGGTCGTGCCCCGCTCGTGCGCCTCGACGTCCATCGGTCCGCCGGGCTCGACGAACGCGGCCACGTCCGCGATCGCGTATTTCACGCGATAGCCGTCGCCGCGACGTTCGAGATGGAAGGCCTGGTCGAGATCCATCGACGCGGCCGGGTCGAGTGTCACGAACGGGGTCGACGTCTCGTCTGCGTCCGGGAGGCGCGGCGCGGCCGCAGCCTTCTCCGCCTCGGCGAGCACGTCTGCCGGGAACTCGGGCGGGACCTTCAGCTGGCGTCGTAGCTCGGCGAACGCCGCCTGGATCTCCGGGCTATCCGCGGTGAGGCGATAGGAGCGAGACGGCACGCGGCCAGCCTATGCTGAGCCAGACGTGGACGAGGGCGAGTTCGACGTGGTCGTGATCGGCGCCGGGGCGCCCGGCGAGGTGATCGCCGGAAGGCTCGGCGAGGCAGGCGTCTCCGTCGCGATCGTCGAGGAGCGGCTCGTCGGGGGCGAGTGCTCGTTCTACGCGTGCATGCCCTCGAAGGCGTTGCTCCGGCCGGTCGAGATCCGGGCCGAGGCGGCGCGGGTGAAGGGCGTGCGCGTCGGCGACGACCTCGACGTGCCGGCCGTGCTCACGCGCCGCGACGAGGTCGTCCACGACCTCGACGACTCGTCGATGGTCCCCTGGCTGACCGACCGCGGCGTCACGCTCGTCCGCGGGCACGGGCGCCTCGAGGGCGAGCGACGCGTCACGGTCGGAGAGGAGACGCTCGTCGCGCGGAAGGCCGTCGTCGTCGCGACCGGCAGCGCGGCCGCGATTCCGCCTGTTCCGGGTCTGGCCGAGTCGCGTCCGTGGACGAACATCGAGGCGACCACGGCGAAGCAGGTTCCGGGGCGGCTCGCCATCCTCGGCGGCGGCGTCGTCGGCGTCGAGATGGCGCAGGCGTGGGCCGCGCTGGGCTCGCGGGTCACCCTCGTCCATCGCGGCGACCGGCTGATCGAGCGCGAGGAGCCCTTCGCGGGCGACCAGGTCGCGGACGCGCTCCGTGACTACGGCGTCGACCTGCGGTTCGGCACGAGCGTCGTGGCGGTCGCGCGGAACGGCGTCGTCGCGCTCGAGCTCGAGGGCGGCGGCTCGCTCGAGGCGGACGAGCTGCTCGTCGCGATCGGGCGTGCGCCTCGCACCGGCGACGTCGGGCTGGACACGGTCGGGCTCGAGCCCGGCAAGCACGTGACCGTCGACGACTCGCTCTGCGTCCCCGGGAAGGACTGGCTGTACGCCGTCGGCGACGTCAACGGCCGCGCGCTCCTCACGCACATGGGCAAGTACCAGGCCCGGCTTGCGGCCGACGCGATCATGGGCAAGACCGTCCGGCTCCGCTCCGACGGCGGCGCTTCGCCGCGTGTGATCTTCACCGACCCGCAGGTCGGCGCCGTGGGCCTGACGCTCGCGGCCGCCGAGGAGGCGGGGTTGCGCGTGCGCGCCGTCGAGGTCGAGACGGGCGGGAACGCCGGCGGCTCCTTCGTCGGCAAGAACGCACCCGGCACTGCGCGGCTCGTGATCGAGGAGGACCGGCGCGTCGTCGTCGGTGCGACGATCACCGGGGCGGAGATCGCCGAGGCGCTGCATGCCGCGACGATCGCCGTCGTCAGCGCGGTGCCCCTCGACGACCTCTGGCACGCGGTGCCTGCCTTCCCGACGCGGTCGGAGCTCTGGCTCCGTCTCCTGGAGGCGTACGGGCTCTGAGCCGCCGATCCCTCGTCCGAGGGATGGCCGCCCGGAGCCCGATGGATGACAAGGAGACAAGCACCTCAGGGATTGGGGGAGATCGATGGGGGAAGGGGGGAAGCGATGGCGACCGCTTCGCTCGAACGGAGCGACCGCGGCGAGCTCGGCCGCATCCACAGGTGGCGCCTGGACGAGCTGCTCCGGGCCGGATACGCCCTGCCCGATGCGCTCGAGATCGCGGTCCACACCGAGGTCGACCTGCACCGGGCGACGAGCCTTGTCGAACAGGGCTGCCCGAGCTCGACGGCGGTGCGGATAGTCATCTAGCCGCGGGCGTGCGTAAGCCGCAGCCGCCGCGGCGCGGATACTTCCGTCATGCAGGTCCTCGACGGTCGTGTCTGGCTGTCGCCGTCCGACGTGACGGCGTACCTCGCCTGCGAGCACCTCACCGCGCTGTCGCTGCAGGTCGCCGAGGGGAGCCTTCCCGAGCCGCCGCCGCCCGGCGACCAGGCCGAGCTCGTCTTCCGCAAGGGGCTCGAGCACGAGCACGCGTACCTCGAGCGCCTGCGCGCGCAGGGGCTCTCCGTCGCCTCGATCGAGCTCGAGGGCGACTGGGCGCGCGCCCGCGAGGAGACGCTCGCCGCAATGCGCGCCGGCGTCGACGTCGTCTACCAGGCGGCACTCATCGGGGACGGCTGGCGCGGTGTCGCGGACTTCCTGATCCGGGTGGAGACGCCGTCGAAGATCGGCGCGTGGTCCTACGAGGCTCTCGACACGAAGCTCGCGCGGCACGCGAAGCCCGCGTACGTCCTGCAGCTCTGCTTCTACAGCGAGCGGCTCGCTGTACTGCAGGGCGTCGCTCCGGAGCGGATCCACGTGCTGCTCGGGAACCAGACGATGGAGTCGTTCCGGCCGCAGGAGTTCGCCGCCTACCAGCGGCGCATCGAGCGGCGGCTCGAGGGCTTCGTCGCCGATCCGCCGCCGACCGAGCCGTTCCCGGTCGACCGGTGCGGGATCTGCGAGTTCAGGCCACGGTGCGACGCGCACTGGGACGCGGTCGACCACCTCTGCCGGGTCGCCGGGATCCAGCGGCGGCAGATCGAGCGGCTCGGGGAGACGGACGTCGCCACGCTCGCCGCGCTCGCGCGCGCGGACGACGAGGCCCGTCCAGCCGGGATGGCCGACGAGACGTTCGCGAAGCTCCGTGGCCAGGCTCGGCTGCAGCTGGTCGCGCGCGAGCGCGGACGCGACGAGTACGAGCTCCTCCCGCTCCAGGCCGCCGCCGGGTTCGCGCTGCTGCCCGATCCTTCGCCGGGCGATCTCTTCTTCGACTTCGAGGGCAACCCGTTCTGGGATCACGAGGGCAGCCTCGAGTACCTCTGGGGCCAGACCGACGCGAACGACGAGTTCGCCGTGCGGTGGGCGACCGACCACGACGGGGAGCGCGCGGCCTTCGAGGCGTTCGTCGACGAGGTGCACGCCCGGCTCGCGGAGCACCCCGACCTGCACGTCTACCACTACGCGCAGTACGAGATCACGGCGCTCCGGCGGATGATGGGCCGCTACGGCACCCGTGAGGCCGAGCTCGACGACCTGCTGCGCCGCGAGGTGTTCGTCGACCTCTACAAGGTCGTGAAGGGCGGCCTCCGTATCTCGCGGCCGGGCTACGGGCTCAAGGAGGTCGAGCACCTGATCGGCTTCGAGCGCACCGCCGAGATCCGCGAGGGCGGCACGTCGATCGTCGAGTTCGAGCGCTGGATGGTCGAGCGCGACGACGCGATCCTCGCCGCGATCGCCGCATACAACCGCGAGGACTGCATCGCGACGCGCGTGCTCCGCGACTGGCTGCTCGAGCGGCGGGCAGAGGCGCTCGCGCGGTTCGGCCCGTTCCCCGCGCCCGAGCCGCTCGAGTCGAAGCCCGTGAAGCCGGAGAAGGAGGCGCGGCGCGTCCTTCGCGAGGCGCTGCTCGACAGCGGCGACCCGCTGCAGGAGCTCGCGGCGCAGCTCCTCGACTACCACGACCGCGAGCGCAAGCCGTTCTGGTGGGCCTTCTTCGACCGGCTCGACCTCACCGCGGAGGAGCTCGTCGAGGACGCGGAGGCGATCGGCGGTCTCGTCCCGCTCGGTGAGCCGCGGCCGGAGAAGAAGTCCACGGTCTTCGCGTTCGCGTACCCGCCGCAGCAGCAGAAGCTCGGCGGCTCTCCGGTCGACCCGGCGACGGGCAGGCGCGCGGGCGAGGTTGTCGACCACGATTCCGAGGCGCGCACGCTCGAGCTGAAGCGCGGCCCCGTGCTCGACGAGGTGCCGCTCCCGGGGGCGCTGATCCCGGGCGACGTCTACTCGACGAAGGCGCAGGAGGAGGCGCTGGAGCGGTTCGGCCGGTCGCTGCTCGACGCTGGCGGGGGGTACCCCGTGCTCGAGTCGATCCTCCGCCGGGACGGCTTCGGCCGCGACGTCCAGACGACCGACGTCGACGAGCTCGCCGAGCTGCTGCTCGCGATCGGGCGCGGCGACGAGACGCTCGCCCCGTCGGGCGGCCCCGTCCCAAGGCATCTCGTGATCCAGGGCCCGCCCGGCTCCGGGAAGACCTGGACGGCCGGAAGGCTGATCGCGCGGCTCGTCGCGGAAGGGAAGAGTGTCGGCGTCGCCTCGACGAGCCACCGGGCGATCCACAAGCTCCTCGCCGAGGTCGAGAGCGCCGCGGCCGAGCGTGGGCTGCAGTTCGAGGGCGTGAAGAAGGCGAGCCGCGGGAACTCCGAGTCGGAGTTCGCGGGGCAGGTCGTCGAGAACGTCTTCGACAACGCGGACTGCGTCGACCGCGACGTCGTCGGCGGGACGGCCTGGCTGTTCGCAGACGACCGCCACGAGAAGCGCTTCGACTTCCTCTTCGTCGACGAGGCCGGCCAGGTCTCGCTGGCGGATGCGTGCGCGATGGCGACCTCCGCCCGGACGGCGGTGCTCGTCGGCGACCCGCAGCAGCTCGACCAGGTGCTCCAGGGCTCGCATCCCGACGGGAGCGAGGCGTCGGTGCTCCGCCACCTGATGGGTGACGACGCGACGATCCCGCCGGACCGCGGTGTCTTCCTCGACCGGACGTTCCGCCTCCACCCGGACGTCTGCGGCTTCGTCTCCGAGGAGTTCTACGAGGGGCGGCTCCACCCGGACGCAGCGGCCGCGGCGAGGACCACGCCGCTCGGCACCGGCCTCCGCTGGATCTCCGTGCCGCACCAGGCGAACCGGCAGGAGTCGCGCGAGGAGGCAGACGCCGTGCGCGGCGAGATTGCTCGTCTCGTCGCGGCCGGCGTCGCGCCTGCCGAGATCAAGGTCGTCGCGCCGTTCAACGCGCAGGTCGACCTCCTCCGCTCGCTCGTGCCGGAGGAGGTCGAGGTCGGGACGGTGGACAAGTTCCAGGGCCAGGAGGCCCGGGTCGTCCTCTACTCGATGGCCTCCTCGAGCGGGGACGACGTGCCGCGCGGGCTCGACTTCCTCCTCTCGCGGAACCGCTTCAACGTCGCGGTCTCGCGCGCGCAGTGCCTCGTGTACCTCGTTTGCTCCCCGCGGCTGCTGGAGGTCGACTGCCGCACGATCGAGCACATGCGGCTCGCAAACGCGCTCTGCCGCTTCGTCGAGCTCGCAGTGCCCGTGAAAGTCTGACCGTACGATCGCCCGGTGGACACATCCCTGCCACGGCCCGAGCAGGGCCGAACCTACGCGGGCCGCCGGCGTGTCCGGCTCGCCGACATGGACGAGCGCGGCCGGCTGCGGCTCGATGCGGTCGCGCGCTATCTCCAGGACGTCGCGATCGAGGACGTGTCGGAGACGGGATGGGGGACACCCGACCACCTCTGGTTCGTGCGGCGGATCAGGATCGAGGTGCGCGAGCCGTTCCTCCACGACCGGGAGGTCGAGCTGCTCACGTGGTGCAGCGGGCTCGCAGCGATCGCAGCGGGACGTCGATGGTCCGTCGCGGGCGACGCGGGCGGGCGCATCGAGGTCGACAGCGTGTGGATCCACCTCGGCCCCGACCAGCGTCCCGCGCGGATCGAAGGCTTCGGCGTCTACGCCGAGGCGACCGGCGGACGGTCGGTCTCGACGCGGCTGGGGCTTTCCCCGCCGGTGCACGGCACGGCGCGGCGCTGGCGGCTGCGCTCGAGCGACGTCGATCTCCACGGGCATGTGAACAACGCGGTCTACTGGCAGGCGGTCGAGGACACGCTGCGCGAAAGCGCGGTCGATCCGTACGGGCCGCTCGCCGCCGAGCTCGACTACCGCGACCCCGTCGACCTCGCCGATCGCGTCGAGCTCCTCGTCGACGCCGAGGGAGACGCCGTTTCCGTCGGCTTCCAGGTGGGGGAGGCGATGCGGGCCGTGGCCCGGGTCGAGGCCGGGCGTCCACCGGCATCGCGATGATCCGAGCAGACGATGTACGGCCTGCGCACGGAGCAGCACGAGCTCCTCAGACGCCACCGCGAGGAGTCGTTCGAGCTGCTCCTCATGGCGGCCGCGGCATACACGGGCGCGACGTCGCTCCGTGACCTGACCGAGGGCAAGGCGCTCCTGCGGGAGCCGCCCGAGCGTCTCGTCTCCGTCGCCGTCTCTGCGGCAGCGGCTGCGGTCGAGCGGCGCAGGCTCCAGCAGGAAGCCGCCGACGGTGACCGCGTCGTCGCCTTCGAAGCGGCGGACTCGTTCCCCTTGGCGGTGCTCGACGCGCTGAAGCGGCGGCGGCTGCCGTTCACCGGCGAGGACATCGAGCTCCTGCTCGACCTCGGGACGACGACGATGCGACCCGACCGGATCCTGGGGCGCTCGTACGAGACGCTCTCCTTCGGGCTCGCAGCGGCACGGCATCTCCTCGAGCGGGAGCCCGGCTCGCCCCCCGTCTTTGCGGCCCTCGGGCGCGCGGGGCCCGCCCTCGACGACCTTGGCCCCATCGCCGGAGTCGGGACGTTGCGACGCCGCATCCGCGCGCTCGTCGCAGACCAGGCGCCGGGTGGGCTGCTCGACCTCTCCGTCCTCGACGAGCGCGACGGCTGGGCCGAGCCGGCCGCCGATGCCTTGCGTCGCCATGCCGCGCGCTGGGCCGACGCCCAGCAACTCGTGGCGCTCCTCGCCGCGGCGACGGGAGCGCGCCCGACGGGGGCCTGGCGGCGTCGCTCGGGCGAGCTCGCCGGAGCGTACGCCGGTTACGGCGAGCTGCTGCGCGGGCTGCTCGAGCCGCTCCTCTCGATCGAGGTCGTCCCGTCGGGCATTCCGTGGCCGCCGGTGTGGCTGGTCGCCCCGGGGAACGAGACCCTCGTGCGTGGCGCTGCCTGGGCAGCAGCCGACGCGGACGAGCCGCGGGTGGTCCCGCTCCTCGGCCGCCTCGTGCTCAGGTGCGCCGCGCCGTCACCGCATCCGAAGGTCACGACCGCGCTCTGCCACCCTGCCGCGAGCGGCGCGATCGAGGCACTGGCCGCGATCGGGACCCCCGCGGCGCACGCGGAGCTCCGCACGCTGCTCGCCGAGGTGCGGCGCCGCGATCTGGTCAAACGGATCGCCAACGTGCTCGGCGAAGCGCCGGACGCAACCCGCGCGCGCGACGATCGACTGCGCCGCGAGAAGCGCCGGCTCGTGCAGCTGAACGCCGACCCTGAGCCGAAGGCGCGGCACCGAGCGGCGTCGGTGTACGTCCGGCACGACCTCGCGCCGATGCTGCGCGCTGCGGGCTTCGACGACTCCGCCGGGCGGACGTTCTGGAGACCGCTCGACGACCGGATCGAGGTGCTCCACTGCACGGCGCGGACGAGCGGGCTGAGACTCGAGCTGGGCGTCTGGTTCCGTTTCGTCCCGCGGTCTTCTGCCGTGCCGGAGCGGAACGGCCGGCTTCGGCCCGAGGAGGTCGACTGCGACATCCGCGGCCGCTTGGAGGTCTCGAGTGACCGCCTCGATGCAGCGGGACGCTCGTCGGCGCTCTGGTTCGCGCGCTGGCGCCCGCTCGACCGGGTGCTGCGCGCGCTCCAGGAGGGCGCCGAGTCGGACGAGGCATTCGGGTGGGGCGCGCCCGACTCGCCCCGCCACCGCCTCCTCACCGGGTACGTCGCGCGCGCAGTCGGAGCGACGGAGATCGCCCGTGGGCAGCTCTCGCTCGCGGCGGCGTACTACCGCGCGCAGCTCGACGAGCGCAGACCAGATCGCGCGGAGGACGACGAGTGGGAGGCGTGGGTCGACCGGCTGGAGGCCGACGCCGCGCGCGCCTGAGCGCAGGCGGTTCTCCGACAAAGGCGCTCAGCGGCGCCGCGGGCGAAGCGCTGCGAACGGGTCGGTAATCGCGAGGTGTGCGTCGCGGAAGCGAAAGACCTCCGCCGGCCGTCCGCCGGAGCGGCCGGACGGACGGCGCTCGCCGGTCGGCTCGATCACGGCGCGACGCTCGAGGACGCGCCGCAGGTTCGTCGCCGACACGTCGTGCCCGAGCGCGGCGACGTACACCTCGCGCAACTCGGCGAGCGTGAAGGTCGGCGGCGCAAGCGCGAACCCGGCGTTCGAGTACGAGAGCTTCCCGCGGAGCCGCTCGCGCCCGGCAAGCACGATCGCCCCGTGGTCGAACGCGGTCGGCGGCAGCTCGTCGACCGGATGCCACTCCGTGTCCTCCGGGACGTCGGGGTCGAGGCCCAGCTGCACCAGCCCGAGGTACGCGGTCGCGAGCTCCCAGCCGCGCGGGTCGCGGCCGGGGTCGCTGTACGTCGCGAGCTGCTCGATGTGCGACACCTCGCGGACGTCCACCTTCGCGGCGAGGTGGCGGCGGATCGACTCCTCGAGCGTCTCCCCGGGCGACAGGACTCCGCCCGGGAGCGCCCAGGCGCCGCGGAACGGGTCGCGCGCGCGCTGCCAGAGGAGCGCCTGCAGGCGCCACTCGCGCACCTGGAAGACGACGGCGAGGCTGCCGTGCCGTGGTCTGGTAGACTCGCCGACAGGTTTACGACTCATAGTCAAAAACTAGCAACAGGAGAGTCGCTCCATGGCGAGACGCGCATCAGGTTGGGCCGCGCTCGCGCTCGTCGCCGTCGTGGCGGCGGTCGCGGCAGGGTGCGGCGGCAGCGACGAGACGTCCGGCGGGACGACCACGGCGCCCACCGAGACGACGCCCGCGACGGCGCTCAAGGTGGGGCTCGTGGCGGACGCGGGGGAGCTCAACGACAACGGCTTCAACGAGCTCGCCTACAAGGGCCTCAAGCGGGCGGAGCGGGAGCTCGGGATCAAGGGACGGGTCGTCGAGGCGAGCTCCGCCGCCGACTACGTCCCGAACATGACGACGCTCGCGCGCCAGGGCTACGACCTGATCATCGGCGTCGGCTTCGCCCAGGGCGACGCGGTCGCGGCGGCCGCGAAGCGCTTCCCGAAGACGAGCTTCGCGATCGTCGACGTCGACCAGTCGTCCCTGAAAGGAACGCCCGCGAACGTGCAGGGGCTGCTGTTCCGCGAGCAGCAGGTCGGCTACCTCGTCGGCTACCTCGCGGCGCTCGAGGCGAAGCGAGCCGGCGCCAAGTCGATCAGCGCGGTCGGCGGCTTCAAGGAGCCGCCCGTCGACCGCTACATCGCCGGCTACCGCGCCGGCGCCGAGGCGGCAGTCCCGGGCACGAAGGTGCGCTGGGACTACTCCCAGGACTGGGAGGACCAGGCGAAGTGCAAGGAGCTTGCCCTGAATCAGATCGCGGCCGGCTCGAAGGTCGTCTTCCAGGTCGCCGGCGGCTGCGGGCTGGGCGCCCTCTCGGCGGCGAAGGACGACAAGGTGTGGGGAATCGGCGTCGACGGCGACCAGTCCTTCCTCGGCCCGCACGTGCTGACGAGCGCGCTGAAGGGCGTCGACAGCGCCGTCTTCCTGACGATCAAGGCGCTGCAGGACGGGACGTTCAAGGGCGGCAAGAACGTCGTCTTCGGGATCGACCAGGACGGCGTCGGGCTCGGCACGCTGAGCCCGAAGGCGAACAAGCAGGACGTCGCCGCGACCGAGAAGGTCGAGCGGAAGCTCGCCGACGGCGAGATCACCGGGATCCCGACGACCGTCAGCTGAACCGGCAGCGCGCTGCGGCGAGGAGCGAGCAAGTTGCTACCTGCAACTTGCTCGCCCTGGCGCGCGATGGGTGTCAGGCGGTGCGGACGGAGTAGACCGGCGGCAGGTGGTCGCCGACCTGCGCCCAGCTCGCGCCGGCGTCGCCGGAGCCGAACACCTCGCCGTTCGTGGCGCCGAAGTACAGCTCGAGGCGCTCGCCCTCGCCCTTCGTGTCGAACGCCTCTCGCAGGATCGTCAGGTACGCGTCCTTCTCGGGGAGCCCGTCGCCGCGCGGCTGCCACGAGTCGCCGGCGTCGCGCGTCTCCCAGACGCGCACCGTGCCGCCGGGGGTTGTCCGGTCCTCCGCCCCGATCAGCGGGATCACGTAGGCGCTGTCGGGGTCGGCGGGGTCTACGGCGATCGGGAAGCCGAAATCGGACGGCAGGCCCTTGTCGGTGCCGACGTCGACCCACGTTCCGCCGGCGTCGTCCGAGCGGTAGATCCCGTCGTGGAACTGCATGAACAGCCGCTCGGGCCGCTCCGGTGCCCGGCGGACGTTGTGGACGCAGTGCTGCGGCTTCTCGGCCGTGGCCGCGCGCGCCTCCTCCGGTAGGTAGCGGAGCACGATGCCCTCGTTCGAGTGGCGCCACGACGCGCCGGCGTCGTCGGAGAGCCAGACGCCGACGGCGGAGATCGCGACGAGCAGCTTCGACGGGTCGCCGGGCCACGTGACGATCGTGTGGAGGCACAGGCCGCCTCCCCCGGGGTTCCAGTCCGGCCGCGTCGGATGGTCCCAGAGGCCGCGGTTCAGCGACCAGGTGAGACCGCCATCGCGGCTCTCGAAGAGCGGGCCCGGGTCGCCGCCCGCGTAGAGGACGCCGTCCTCCTCGCCCGGGACGATCACCCACAGCCGCTCCAGCGCACCCTTGTACGCGTCGGCCGGGTCGCCGCTGAACTCCGCTGCGGGGTCGACCTCGTCGTCGCCGGGCAGCACCGTGCCCTTCGCCTGCTCCCACTCGCCCGTCGGGTCGTCCGTGACCCAGATCCGCGGGCCGTAGAACCACGACGAGACGGACGCGAGGTAGCGGCCCGTGCGCGGGTCGCGCATCGCGTACTCGACGCTTTGGCCTGGGAACGCGCGCGCAGTGACCTCAAACCCGCCCGCGGGGTCGCCCTCGAGCCGGAACATCCCCTTCTTCGTGCCGACCAGCAGCTCTGTCATCGAACGCTCAGCCTCCCGTGATCGCGGGGAGCACGTGGACACGGTCGTCGCCGGCGACCGGCGTCCGCTCCTCCCCGTGGATGCCGTTCACGAACACGTTGACGTGCTCGCGGATGCGTCCCCGCTCGTCGAGCACCCAGCCGGCGATCGGTGGGTGCTCACGTTCGAGGGCGACGAGCACCTCGCCCACCGTCGCGCCGGCGATCGCATGCGCGCGCCCGCCGCAGAGCTCTGACAACGGAGCGCGGAGCATCACCTGTGCCATCGGGCCATCCTAGGACGCATCTCGCAGGGGTAGACGTACGGCTCACACGAGAATCATCGGTCTCAGGCGTCGACGATGCGGCGGGCGCGGAGCTCGCGCCAGAGCGCGACGCCGAAGGCGACGCCGAGCAGCGCGGAGACGAGCCCGCCGCTCAGCGGGTTCCCCGTGCCGTCGTAGTGGCCCGTGACCGGGCCGGCGGCGGCGAGGAAGAGCAAGCCGGCCGCGGCCGCCGCCGCGAGCGTCGCGCCGACGGTCAGCGAGAACGACCGGCCGAGCGTCCCGGCACGGAGGCGGTCGCGCGACCTGCGGCGCCAGACGGCCCACGCTGCGAGGACGACAACGCCGAGGACGCCCTCCGCCACGCGGTACCAGACGACCTCACCGAAGTGATGCGCGGTCGCCGCCTGGGCGCAGGTTGCCGCACCGGGCTCGAACGAGAGGAGCTGTGCGCACCGCTCGGCCGTGTACGTCACGCCCGGCGGGTCGCCCGCGACGAAGTCCTTGCCGACCGCGAGCCCGAGCCCCCCTGCGACGAGCCCGCTCAGTCCGATCGCGACGAGGAAGACCGCCCCGACCGGGAGGAGCGATACGACGGCGTCGCGGACCAGCGTGACGAGCCCGACGCTTCCGCTCGCGCGGGCGAGCTGGCGAGCGACGAGCGCCGGCGGGCCGAAGCGCTCGACCGCGCGCCGCGCCGCCTCGTCCTCGGTGAGCCCTTCGTCCACACCCTCGTTCGTTGCGTCGAGCAGGTGCGCCTCGACCTCGCGCAAGACGTGCCGCGCGGCACGGGGCGAGCCGCGGAGCTCGAGCAGCAGCGCATCGAGGTACGCCTCGATTGGCTCGCAGCCGCTCATGCAGCTCCGGCGAGCACAGCGCCGACCGCCTGGCTGAACTGCGCCCATTCCCGGCGCTCGGAGGCCGCGGCCGCCGCACCCGCTGCGCTCGTCCGGTAGACGCGACGCCGTCGGCCGTCGACCTCGTGCCAGTCGCTCTCGACGAGCCCTGCCGCCTCGAGGCGGTGGAGGCTCGGATAGACCGTGCCCTCGGGCAACTCGAACACGCCGCCGCTTCGCTCCTTGAGCGCGCGGACGACCCCGTAGCCGTGGAGCGGGCCGTCCTCGAGGACGCGGAGGACGAGCATGTCGAGGTTCCCGCGCAGCCGCTCCTTCATACCAAGACAGTCTAGGCATCATTCTGCAGTCTGACAAGCTCGAGCGGGAGGACAGCGAGGGCGTGCCAGGCACGAAGCCACGTCCGTCCCAGGCATGGCTGACCAGGACACGATCGCTCGAGAGGCACGACGCTCCCATGCGGTTCGCGCTTGCCGGCGGCGCCTTCCAGCGCCAAATTCGTGCCAGGCACGTAGCCACGTCCGCGCAGGACACGGCCCGGGGCACCGGGTCGGCGCGCTACGGCTCGAGCTCGAGCACCCCGTGCGGTGCGTCGTACTCCGCGAGCTTCTCGAGGAACGGCGCGGCCGGAAACGCCTCCGGCCCCTGGACGCCGGTCCCCGACCACGTCCCCTCCTCCAGCAGCTCCAGCGCGACGACGGGGTTGAGCGCGGTTTGCCAGACCACCGCCTGCGAGCCGTACTCGCGCATCGACCATTCGTTGTCGACGACGTGGAAGAGGTACGTCCGCCGCAGCCGTCCGTCGCTGCCCGTGCCGGTGACGAGCGTCCCGGCGCAGGTCTTGCCGGTCATCCGCTCGCCGAGCGTCGCCGGGTCGGGCAGGCTCGCCGCGACGACGTCGCGCGGCGCGACTTCGACGCCGCCGACGCGGATCGGCTCCTTCCGGTCGAGCCCCAGTGTGTGGAGGGTCTTCAGCACCTCGATGAACTCGTCGCCGAGGCCGTACTTGAACGTCACGCGACGGCAGTCGACGTAGCGCGGTACGAGGAGCACCTCCTCGTGCTCCACGTTCACGCACTCGATCGGCCCGATCCCCTCGGGGAAGTCGAACACCTCGCGCTCGGAGAACGGCGCGGTCGTGAACCAGCCGCGGTCCCGCTCCCAGACGACCGGGGGGTTCAGGCACTCCTCGATCGTCGTCCAGATCGAGAACGTCGGCGCGAAGTCGTAGCCCTCGACGACGAGGTTCGCGCCGTCGCGGACGCCGACCTCGTCGATCGCGGAGAACAGCTCGTCCGCGGCGTGCCGCGCGAAGACGTCCGAGAGACCTGGCTCCACGCCCATCCCGACGAGGGCGAGGGCGCCGCGCTCCTCCCACTGGGCCGCCCGCTCGAACTGGTAGTCGCCGAGCTTCACCCCCGTCAGCTCGTACGGCCGCTCCGGATGCGGCTCGGACAGCGTCATCGCCATGTCGACGTACGTCACGCCGACGGCGAGGCAGGCGTCGAAGATCGGCTCGTTGAAGCGCGGGTCGACGGCGTTCAGCACCGCGTCGGCACGAGTCGCCCGGACGAGCTCGGCGACGCTGCCGCGACTCGAGGCGTCGACCGCGTGCGCGGAAAAGCGGCCGTCGTCCGTGGCGGCGACGGCCGCCTCGGCGCGCGGGAGGTCGTAGTCCGCGAGCGCGCAGTGCTCGAAGAACGGCCGGCGCCGGGCGATGGCGGCGAACGCCGAGCCGACGCCGCCGGTGCCGAGGACGAGGATCCTCATTGCGCCTTTCTAGACGATCCTGACGGCCGAAGAGCGCGGTGCTACTGTCGCCGCACGAGTCGACATCGCGGAGGAGAGGGATGAGCGTTTCAGTCGCGCAGCAGAAGATGTTCGTCGACGGGGAGTTCGTCGACGCGTTGTCGGGCGAGACGATGGAGGTCGTGAACCCGGCCACTGGCGAGGTGATCGCGGAGGTCCCGCGCGCCGGCGAGGAAGACGTCGACCGCGCAGTCGCGGCAGCCGAGACCGCCTGGGAGAGCTGGCGCGAGAAGACGCCGAAGGACCGGATGGAGCTGCTCCTCGCGCTCGCCGACGTGATCGACGACAACGCCGAGGAGCTCGCGCGCCTCGAGTCGCTCAACGTCGGGAAGCCCTGGTGGGTCGCGGTCGACGAGCCGGGGATGATGTCCGACAACCTCCGCTTCTTCGCCGGCGCGGCGCGGAACCTCGAGGGCAAGGCGGCGGCCGAGTACGTCGAGGGCTACACGTCGATGATCCGCCGCGAGCCGCTCGGCGTCGTCGCCGGGATCGCGCCGTGGAACTACCCGCTCTTCATGGTGATCTGGAAGATGGGGCCGGCGCTCGCGGCCGGGAACGTCCAGATCATCAAGCCCGCGGAGCAGACGCCGCTCACGATGCTCCGCTTCGTCGAGCTCGCGCAGGAGGTCCTGCCGAAGGGCGTGCTGCAGGTCGTCACGGGCGACGGGGTGCCCGCCGGCGATCGGCTCGTCAGGCATCCGTCCGTGCGGCTCGTCTCGCTCACGGGCGACACGGCCACCGGCAAGCTGATCGCGAAGAACGCGGCCGACACCGTGAAGCGCGTCCACCTCGAGCTCGGGGGAAAGGCGCCGATGGTCGTGCTCGACGACGCCGACCCGGCAACCGTCGCCGAGGCGATCAAGGTCGGCGGCTACTTCAACTCCGGCCAGGACTGCACGGCGTCCTCGCGGATCCTCGTCTCGGAGCGGATCTGGGACGACGTGCTCTCGTCGACCGTGACCGCGGTCGAGGGGATGAGCGTGGGGGATCCTGCGACCGACGACGAGATCGTGATGGGCCCCGTGATCTCCGCCGAGCAGCAGGAGCGCGTGCTCGGGTTCGTCGAGCGGGCGGTCGCCGGGAAGGCGACGGTCGTGACGGGCGGCGACTCGGTGGGCGACCGGGGCTACTTCGTCGCACCGACGCTCGTCACCGACGTCGCGCAGGACAGCGAGATCGTGCAGAACGAGGTCTTCGGCCCCGTGGTCACGATGCAGCGGTTCGCCTCGGACGAGGAGGCGGTCGCGATGGCGAACGACGTCCGCTACGGGCTCGCCGCGTCCGTGTTCTCCGAGAACGTCGGCCGCGCGATGAAGGTCGCCGGTCGGCTCGACTTCGGCACCGTCTGGGTGAACGAGCACCTCTTCCCGTTGACCGCCGAGATGCCGCACGGCGGCTTCAAGGAGTCGGGCTACGGAAAGGACATGTCGCTCTACTCGATGGAGGAGTACACGCGGATCAAGCACGTCTGCGTGAAGCTCGCCTGACGCGTTCCGGCACCTGTGTTGGTGCCAGTTGACGAAATGCGTGGCGCGTGGTAGGAACACCCTCGCATTGCGCAGCCGGACGCAGCCGCGACGCACGTCGAGCGCGAAGACCGCGGGCCCGGCTCGCGGCCCCGTCTCGCGGGCGCGGGAGCTCGACGGCGTCGACAGGGGGATCATCGAGGCGCTGCAGTCGAACGGCCGCGAGTCGTTCCGGCGGATCGCCGCGTCGGTGGGCGTCTCCGAGGCGACGGTGCGAGCGCGCTACGGCCGGCTCTGCGAGGAGGGGATCCTCCAGGTCACCGGCGTCACGAACCCGCTCGGGCTCGGCTTCGAGTCCTCGGCGATGGTGGGGATCCGCACGGCGGGCGCCCCCGAGCTCGTCGCGGACGAGCTCGCGCGCTGGGACGAGGCGGACTACGTCGTGGTCACGGCGGGCCGGTTCGACCTGCTCGTCGAGGTGGTCTGCGCCGATCGCCGGTCGTTGCTCGACGTGACCAACCGGATCAGGGCGCTCCCGGGGGTCGTCTCGACCGAGAGCTTCCTCTACCTCGAGCTGTGGAAGCAGCTGTACGACTGGGGGGTCAGTGGGTATCGCGGGAACGGTGACCTGCCGGCATGAACGAGACGGTCATGCCTCCGGACGTCAGGCTCGTCGACGTCGTCAAGGCCTTCGGCGAGGTGCGCGCGGTGGACGGAATCTCGCTCGAGATCCCGCGGGGCTCGTTCTTCGCGCTCCTCGGGCCGTCGGGCTGCGGCAAGACGACGACGCTGCGGATGATCGGCGGCTTCGAGGAGCCGACGGAGGGGAAGATCTTCCTCGGCGACCGCGACGTGGTCGGCCTGCCGCCGTACAAGCGCGACGTCAACACGGTCTTCCAGAGCTACGCGCTGTTCCCGCACATGACCGTCGCGCAGAACGTCGCGTTCGGGCTCGAGCGGCGCAGGATCGGCAAGACCGAGGTGCGTGCGCGGGTGCGCGAGGTGCTCGAGCTCGTCGACCTCGCCGGGCGAGAGGACGGCAAGCCGAAGCAGCTCTCGGGCGGGCAGCAGCAGCGCGTCGCGCTCGCGCGCGCGATCGTCAACAACCCGCGGGTGCTGCTGCTCGACGAGCCGCTCGGCGCACTCGACCTCAAGCTCCGCAAGCAGATGCAGCTCGAGCTGAAGCGGATCCAGAACGAGGTCGGGATCACGTTCGTCCACGTCACGCACGACCAGGAGGAGGCGATGACGATGGCGGACACGATCGCCGTGATGAACGGCGGCCGGATCGAGCAGCTCGGGACGCCGGCCGAGCTCTACGAGCAGCCGCGGACCGCGTTCGTCGCGGGGTTCCTCGGCAAGTCGAACCTGCTCGACGGGACGGTGTCGGGCGACGGCGTCGTCCGGCTGCTCGACGGCTCCGAGATGCGCGCGCGCACGAACGGCGACCGCGGGCCGGTGTCGATCGGAGTGCGGCCGGAGAAGATCCGCCTCGGCGACGCGGGCGTCAACCGACTCTCGGGCACCGTGAAGGAGTCGGCGTACATCGGCGTCGCGACCGAGGTCGTCGTCGCGACGCCGGTCGGGGAGCTGACCGTGTTCCACCAGAACGTCGAGGCGGGCGGCGTCGCGCCTGCCCCGGGAAGCAAGGTGACCCTGTCCTGGGCGTCCGAGGCGACTTTCGTCGTCGATCGCGGAGAGGAGACAGCCGAATGACCATGCGGATGACCCGTCGTCAGCTCGTGCAGCGCGGTGCCGCGGGCGCGACGCTCCTGAGCCTGCCGAACCTCCTCGCAGCCTGCGGCGGCGGTGGCGGCGGTGGCGGGGGCGGCGAGCTCGCCGACACGCTCCGGTTCTCGAACTGGCCGCTCTACATCGACTTCGACGAGAAGACGAAGAAGCACCCGACGCTCGACCAGTTCACCGCCAAGACCGGGATCAAGGTCGACTACTACGAGGACATCAACTCGAACGCCGAGTACTTCGGCAAGATCCAGCGGCCGCTCTCGCAGGGCCAGTCGATCGACCGCGACATCATCGTCCTCACGGACAACGAGCGCTTCCTCGGCCTGATGATCGACAAGGGCTGGGTGGAGGAGCTGGACAAGAGCCTCATCCCCAACTTCTCCAATCTGATCGACGCCCAGAAGAGCCCGCCGTTCGACCCCGACCGCAAGTACTCGCTCCCGTGGCAGTCCGGCATGACCGGCATCGCGTGGAACGAGAAGATCACCGGCCCCGTCACCTCGATCACCCAGCTGTTCGAGGACCCGAAGCTGAAGGGGAAGGTCACCGCGCTCAACGGAATGGGCGACACGCCGGGGCTCGTGATGCTCGACAACGGCGACGACCCCTCCAAGGTCACGGACACGTCGTGGAACGCCGCTCTCGAGCGGGTGCAGAGCGCCGTCAACTCCGGCCAGATCCGCCGGTTCACGGGCAACGACTACGCGCAGCCTCTCTCGCAGGGCGATCTCGCGGCGGCGATCGCGTGGTCGGGAGACATCTACCAGCTGCTCTCGTCGAACCCGAGCCTGAAGTGGGCGCTGCCGACCAAGGGCGGGATCATCTGGACCGACAACATGATCATTCCGACCGGCGGGAGCGTCCCGACGGCCTCGACGTACATGAACTTCGTCTACGACCCGAAGATCGCCGCGCAGATCACCGCGTACGTGGCGTACGTGCCGCCCGTCAAGGGCACGCAGGAGATCCTCGCGAAGACGGACCCGAAGCTCGCGAACAGCCCGCTCGTGTTCCCGTCGGAGGAGGTGCTAGCGAACACGCACCAGTACGACTCGGCGGCGCTCAACAACCAGACCTACATCGAGCAGTGGCAGAAGGTGCTCGGCGCGTAGGTCGACGACGCCGGTCGTACAGTGAGCCTCCTCCACCGCCACAAGGGAGTGACGCCGTATCTCCTGCTCCTGCCGGGGATCGTCTGGCTGGTGCTGTTCTTCGTCGCCCCGCTGGGTTTCCTCGGCTACCAGTCGCTCCAGACCGGCACGTTCGACACCGGCTACACGTTCGACTGGGCGTTCTCGAACTACTGGGACGCGATCCGCGACTACCACGAGCAGTTCGTGCGCTCGTTCGTCTACGCGGGCATCGCGACGATCCTCGCGCTGCTCGTCTCCTACCCGCTCGTCTACTGGATCGCGTTCCGCGCAGGACGGTGGAAGAACGTCTTCCTGATCCTGATCGTCGCGCCGCTGTTCGTGACGTACCTCGTGCGGACGCTGGCGTGGCTCAACATCCTGGCGGACGGAGGGCCGGTCGTCGGGCTGCTTCGCGACCTGCACATCCTCGGGCCCGACGGGCGCCTCCTCGCCACGTCCGTCGCCGTCGTGGCGGGGATCACCTACAACTTCCTGCCGTTCATGGCGCTGCCGGTCTACGTGTCGCTCGAGCAGATCGACGAGCGGCTGCTCGAGGCGGCCGAGGATCTCTACGCGAGCAAGCGCCAGGCGTTCCTCCGCGTCACGCTCCCGCTCTCCGCGCCGGGGATCGTGGCGGGGACGCTGCTCACCTTCATCCCGGCCGCGGGCGACTTCATCAACGCGCAGCTGCTCGGGACGCCGAAGCAGTACATGGTCGGCAACGTGATCCAGTCGAAGTTCCTCGACGTGCTCGACTACCCCGTCCGCCGCGGCGCTGTCGTTCATCCTGATGGCGCTGATCCTCGCCGGGCTGATCGTCTATGCGCGCGCCGTCGGGCACCGAGAGGCTGACCGGCTGATGCGCTGGGTGAAGCGTCACCTGCTCCCGGCGTACGCGTTCCTCGCGTTCTGCTACCTGCTGCTGCCGATCGCGGTCGTGATCCTGTTCTCGTTCAACGCGCCGAGCGGCCGTTTCAACTACGTCTGGGAGGGCTTCACCCTCGACAACTGGATCCACTGGAACGCGCCGCCGGGAATCCAGTCCGCCGTCGTCAAGTCGCTCGAGATCGGCGTCATCTCGACGATCGTCGCGACCGCGCTCGGCACGCTGCTCGCGCTCGCGATCGTGCGGCACCAGTTCCGCGGCCGCGGCGCGACGAACATGCTGATCTTCCTGCCGATGTCGACGCCCGAGATCGTGCTCGGCGCATCGCTCTTGACGCTGTTCCTCAACCGGCAGGTCGTGACGGGGTTCGGGACGATCTTCATCGCCCACGTCATGTTCATCGTCAGCTACGTCGTCGTCACCGTGAAGGCGCGGCTGATCGACTTCGACCGGCACCTGGAGGAGGCGGCGATGGACCTCGGCGCCAACGAGTGGGTGACGTTCCGGAAGGTGACGCTCCCGCTGCTCGCGCCGGCGATCCTCAGCGCGGCCCTGCTCGGGTTCGCCCTCTCGATCGACGACTTCGTGATCACGTACTTCGTCTCCGGGCCGACGCAGACGTTCCCGCTGTTCGTCTGGGGCGCCGCGCGCGTCGCGGTGCCGCCGCAGGTGAACGTCGTCGCGAGCGCGATCTTCCTCATCGCGGTGCTGGTCATGATCGGCAACGTCCTGTGGGGGCTCCGGGCGCGCCGGGCCCGGGAGGCGATGCCCGCGGCCGTGCCCCTGCCCGAGCCCCTGCCACGAACGGAGACCGCATGACCCAGACAGCCGTCGACCTGCAACAGCTCGCCAGGGACCACCTGTGGATGCACTTCACGCGGATGGCCGGCTACCGCGACACCGAGGTGCCGATCATCGTGCGCGGCGAGGGCTGCTACCTCGAGGACGCGAACGGCAAGCGCTACCTCGACGCGCTCGCGGGCCTGTTCTCGGTGAACATCGGCTACTCGTACGGCGAGGAGATCGGGCAGGCCGCGCTCGACCAGATGCGCGAGCTGCCCTTCTACACGAACTGGACGTACGCGCACCCGCGCGCGATCGAGCTCGCCTCGGAGATCGCGTCGCTCGCGCCCGGCGACCTCAACCGCGTGTTCTTCGTCTCGGGCGGCTCGGAGGCGGTGGAGTCCGCGTGGAAGCTCGCGCGTCAGTACTACCTCGCCCGCGGGGACAAGGGCCTTCGCGAGCACGTCGGCTCGGCGACCGAGCGGGACCACGATGCGATCGTCGCGAACCTGCGCACGCCGAGCCGCCGCTACAAGGCGATCACGCGCCAGACGGCGTACCACGGGACGACGCTCGGCGCGCTCTCGCTGACCGGGATCCCCGCGATCCGGATGCCGTTCGAGCCGCTGGTTCCCGAGGTGCGGAACGTGCGCAACACGAACCGCTTCCGGAGGCCCGACGGCGAGACCGAGGAGGAGTTCACCGCCCTGCTGCTCGACGAGCTCGAGCGGACGATCGAGGCGATGGGCCCCGAGACGGTGTGTCTCGTCCACATGGAGCCCGTGCAGAACTCGGGTGGCGCCTTCACGCCGCCCGTCGGCTACTGGCGCGGGGTGCGCGAGCTGTGCGACCGCTACGACGTCCTCCTCTCCGCCGACGAGGTGATCACGGGCTTCGGGCGGATCGGCGCGTGGTTCGCGTCCGAGCGCTACGACATCCGGCCCGACCTGATCACCTCGGCGAAGGGGCTCTCCTCCTCGTACGCGGCGATCGGGGCGGTGATCGCAACCGATCGCGTCGCCGAGCCGTTCCTCGAGGGCTCGTCGATGTACACGCACGGCATCACCTTCGGCGGCCATCCCGTGCAATGCGCGGTCGCGCTGAAGAACATCGAGATCATGAAGCGCGAGGGCGTCGTCGATCACGTGCGCGAGACCGAGGGGCTCTTCCGCGCGAAGCTCGAGACGCTCCTCGACATCGACATCGTGGGCGACGTCCGTGGGGCCGGGTTCTTCTACGCGCTCGAGCTCGTGAAGGACCGCGAGACGAAGGCGACGTTCGACGACCGGGAGTGCGAGGCGCTCCTCCGCGGATTCCTCTCGCCGGCGTTCTTCGAGGCCGGGCTGATCTGCCGCGCGGACGACCGCGGCGATCCCGTGATTCAGATCTCGCCGCCCCTCGTCGCGACCGAGACGGAGATGGACGAGAT
Organism: uncultured Actinomycetes bacterium; assembly: GCA_963698935.1. Lineage (GTDB taxonomy): Bacteria > Actinomycetota > Thermoleophilia > Gaiellales > Gaiellaceae > Gaiella. The sequence continues at coordinate 711,685 of CAVOSU010000023.1, read as the reverse complement.
CGTCGGGATCCTCGGCGACGTCCTCGCCGAGGCCTCCCGCCGCGTGCGACACTGAGAGGCAGGCAGGCGGCCTAGGAGGCGCCGCACGACCACAGTAGGGTTAGCCGCACCACGTTTCCATGGGGGGACGTGCACGCTGGTCGTCGAGACACGAGCAAGCGAGGAGACGGGATGAACGAGAACGGGACCGTCGTGGTCGCCCGCGATCTGACGCGGCGCTACGGCGAGGGTGAGACGGCCGTCGACGCGCTGCGCGGCGTGGACGTCGAGGTGCCGAAGGGCCGATTGACCGCGGTGATGGGGCCGTCCGGGTCGGGCAAGTCGACCCTGATGCACATCCTTGCCGGGCTCGACAAGCCGACCTCCGGGTCGGTCACGATCGCCGGAACGGAGATCACGACCCTCAAGGACTCGGACCTGACCAAGCTCCGACGGAACCACATCGGCTTCGTCTTCCAGTTCTTCAACCTCCTGCCGATGCTCACCGCGGACGAGAACATCCGCCTGCCGCTCTCGATCGCGGGTGAGAAGCCCGACAAGGCGTACTTCGACGAGCTGATCGCCTCCGTCGGTCTCGGCGATCGCCTTTCGCACCGCCCGTCGGAGCTTTCCGGCGGACAGCAGCAGCGGGTCGCGATCGCCCGCGCGCTCGTCTCGAGGCCCGAGGTCGTCTTCGCAGACGAGCCCACCGGGAACCTCGACTCGAAGACCGGTGCCGAGATCCTGGAGCTCCTGCGCCACTCGGTCGAGGACAGGGGGCAGACGATCGTGATGGTGACGCACGAGGCTCGGGCCGCCGTGATCGCGGACCGTGTCCTGTACCTGGCCGACGGCCGCATCGTCCGCGAGCTCTCCGGCGCCTCCCAGCACGAGATCGGCGAGGCGATGGAGGAGATCGCGACTCGATGACCTCGTTCACGCTCAAGGGCCTGCTGACGAGGAAGCTCCGCACCGCCCTCACGGCGATCGCGATCATCCTCGGCGTCGCCACGGTCGCCGGCACGTTCGTGCTCACCGACTCGATCGACCAGGCGTTCAACTCGATCTTCACCGAGGTCTACAGCGGCACCGACGCGACGATCACCCCGAAGTCCCCGTTCGACACGGGGGACGGATCAGGGACGACCGAGGCCGCTTTCGACGAGTCGCTGCTGGCGAAGGTCCAGGCTCTGCCGGACGTCGCGGACGCGATCGGCGGGCGTGGCGAGCGAGAACGCGCAGCTCGTCCAGGACGGGAAGGCGATCGCCTTCGGCGGCGCCCCGAATCTCGGCTTCTCGGTCGACCCGTCCAAGCCGAAGTTCAACACGCTCACGCTCGTCCAGGGCAGCTGGCCGGGCAAGAACGAGGTCGTGGTCGACCAGTCGACCGCGGACAAGAAGGACCTGGTCCTCGGCAGCACGATCGGCGTCCAGGTCGAGGGCCCCGTCGAGATGCTCAAGATCTCCGGGTTCGTCAGGCTCGGCTCGGTGGGCTCGATCGGCGGCGCCACCCTGAGCGGCTTCGACCTCCCGACCGCGCAGCGGCTCTTCGGCAAGGAGGGCAAGCTCGACCAGATCCGCGCGGCTGCGAAGCCGGGTGTCTCACCCGACCGCCTCGTCTCGGAGATCCGCAAGATCCTGCCGCCGCACACGGAGGTCCGCACCGGGACGGCGCAGGCGAAGGAGGACGCGTCGTCGACCGACGAGTTCATCTCGTTCCTGCGGTACTTCCTGCTCGCGTTCGGCCTGATCGCGCTGTTCGTCGGTGCGTTCGTGATCTTCAACTCGCTGTCGATCACGATCGCGCAGCGAACCCGCGAGCTCGCCACGCTCCGGACGCTCGGCGCGTCGCGCCGGCAGGTGCAGGTCTCCGTGGTGCTCGAGGCGCTCGTCATGGGGATTCTCGCGTCGGTCGTCGGGCTGTTCCTCGGCCTCGGTCTCGCGAGTGGGCTCTTCTCGCTGTTCGATGCCGTCGGGTTCACGTTGCCGAACAACGGCATCCTGCTCGAGGCGCGAACCGTCGTGATCTCGCTCGCCCTCGGGATCCTGGTGACGCTGATCGCGAGCTTCTTCCCGGCCCTGCGGGCGACGCGGGTGCCGCCGATTGCGGCCGTCCGCGAGGGCGCGGAGCTGCCGCCCGGGCGCTTTCATCGCTTCCGGACCCCGTTCGCGGCGCTGCTGACGGCCCTCGGCTTCGCTCTGCTCGTGATCGGGCTCTTCGCGCACGGCACCTCGACCGTGCTGCTTCTGCTGATTCTCGGCACGCTGCTCGTGTTCATCGGCGTGGCGATGCTCTCGGCGCCGTTCATCCCCGCGCTCTCCGGGCTCCTCGGGTGGCCGGCGACGAAGATCGGCGGCGCGGCAGGCACGCTCGCGCGCGACAACGCGCGGCGCAACCCGCAGCGCACCGCGTCCACGGCCGCCGCGCTGATGATCGGCCTTGCGCTCGTCACGCTCGTGGCGACGCTCGCGGCGGGCATCACCGCGTCGTTCAAGGGCGCCGTGAACGACATCTTCACCGGCGACTACGCGATCACCGCGCAGAACAACTTCTCTCCGATCCCCATCTCCATCGGCAAGGCAGCCGCCCAGGCGCCAGGGGTGATCTCCGCGGGCAGCGTCCGCACCGGCGAGACCCTCGTGTTCGGCAAGACCGCGTTCACGACCGCGGTGACGCCGGGGGCAAAGGACGTGATCGCGCTGCAATGGAAGGAGGGCTCCCAGGACGTGTTCGCGTCGCTCGGCGACGACGGGGCGTTCGTCGACGACGGCTACGCGAAAGACCACAACCTGTCGGTCGGGTCGTCGATCCCCGTCACGTTCGTCACCGGCAAGACGCGCACGTTCACCGTGAAGGGCATCTTCGACCCGCCCCCCGGCGGCTCGCCTTTCGGCTCCGTGACGATCTCGGCCGCGACCTGGGACGCCGAGAACCCGCAGCCGAAGGACCTGTACAGCTTCGTCACGGTTGAGGGCGGCACATCGGACGCGAACGCCGCCAAGCTGGAGCAGTCGCTCGCGGGCTTCCCGAACGCGAAGGTGCAGACGCGCCAGCAGTTCATCGACAACCAGATCGCGGGGCTCAACGCGGTGCTCAACATCCTCTACGTGCTGCTCGCGCTGTCGATCATCGTGAGCCTGTTCGGGATCGTGAACACCCTCGTCCTGACCGTGTTCGAGCGCACGCGCGAGATCGGCATGCTCCGCGCGATCGGGCTGACGCGCCGCCAGACGCGGCGGATGATCCGGCACGAGAGCGTGATCACAGCGCTGATCGGCGCGTTCGTGGGCATCGTGCTCGGGCTGATCCTGGCCGGCATCCTGATCGCGAAGGTCGACTTCCTCGTGTTCTCGTTCCCGACCACGCAGGTCATCGTGTTCACCATCGCGGCGATCATCGTGGGGATCCTCGCCGCGATCTTCCCCGCACGGCGGGCGGCGAAGCTCAACCCGCTCGAGGCCCTGCACTACGAATAGACGTGGGGGAACCCCATGGTTCCCCCACGAGCCCCTCCTTCTGGCTTGCGGCACCGCTGGCCGTGCCTGGCCTCCCGGCCGGCAAAGCCGGCCTCCGGCCGTATCGGTAACCGTTTCCGACATCGAAGTCAGGCGCGGATGACGCCGTCCGCCGCGAGCGCGGCGATCTCCTCGTCCGCGTAGCCGACCTCGCGGAGGATCTCCGTGGAGTGCTGGCCGACGTCGGGCGGCGCGCTCGGGTGGAGCGCCCGCTCGCCGTCGAACGAGAGCGGCAGCGCGGGCAGCGTGAGCCCGTCGATGCGGCTGTGGTCGAGTCGCTGGAGGATCCCGAGTGCCTCGGTCTGCGGGGACTCCGCAACGTCGCGGACGTCGGCGACCGGAGCGGCTGGGACGCCCGCGGCCGTGAGGCGCTCGTGCCAGGCCGCCGTGTCGTCGGTCGCGAGGCGCTCCGCGAGCAGCGTGGCGAGGGCGTCGCGGTTGGCGACGCGATCGGCGTTCGTCTCGAAGCGCGGGTCATCGACCAGGTCCGGCACTCCCACGACGACGCAGAGGGCCCTGAAGAGCCGGTCGTTGCCGGCGGCCACCATCAGCACCCCGTCGCGCGTCGGGAGCACCTCGTACGGCGCGACCATCGGAAACCGGGTCCCGTCGCCCCGCGGCACCGTCCCGTCTGCGAGGTAGCCGACGAGGTGGTACGCGAGGTAGCCGATCGCGGTCTCGTAGAGGGAAACGTCGACCACCGAGCCCTCGCCGGTGCGCTCGCGGTCGAGCAGGGCGGTGAGGACGCCGATCGCCGCCCACGCGCCGGTGCCCTGGTCGATCGTCGACGTTCCGACCCGCACGCCGGGCCGGCCCGCCTCCCCGGTCACCGAGATCAGGCCGCCCGCGGCCTGCATCAAGGCGTCGTAGCCCGGCTCGCGCGAGAGAGGTCCGCTGCGGCCGTACGCGCCGACAGAGCAGTAGACGAGGCGGCGGTTCCGCGCGCGCAGGGCCTCCGGCCCGAGCCCCAGCTCCTCCGCGAGGCCCGGGCGCAGGCTCTGGAGGAAGACGTCGGCTCGGTCGGCGAGTCGAAGGAGCGCCTCGCGGCCCCGCGGGTCGCGGAGCGACAGCGCGAGCGAGCGCTTCCCGGCGTTGGCGGAGAGGAACATCGCGCCCTCGCCCGCCCAGAACGGCGGTCCCCACGCCCGCCCGTCGTCCCCGGTGTCGGGCCGCTCGACCTTGACGACGTCCGCCCCGAGCGCGGCGAGGATCTGGGCGCAGTACGGCCCCGCGATCGACGTCGTCACGTCGAGGACGCGCGTCCCCTCGAGCGGGCGGCTCACGGCGCGCATCATCGCAGCGCCCCGCGGACCGCTCGCAGGTGTCTGCGAGGATGGGCTCGTGGCGGTCCTCGCCCTCCTCCCGCAGGTGCTCGCGGTGTTCGACCAGTTCGAGCAATGGGTCTCGAGCGACTGGTCGTACGCCGCGGTCTTCGCCGTAGCGATGATCGACGCCTTCTTCCCGCTCGTGCCGAGCGAGACCGTGGTGATCACGGCGGGGGTGCTGGCGGGCGCGGGCGACCTCCAGCTCGGGCTCGTGATCCTCGCCGCCTCGACGGGAGCGATCGTCGGCGACAACATCTCGTACGGCCTGGGCCACTGGCTCGGCGAGCACACCGTGAAGAGCGTCTTTCGCGGCGAGAAGAGCCACACCGCCTTCGAGTGGGCCGAGCGCCAGCTGATGCAGCGCGGGACGTATCTGATCATCATCGCGCGGTTCATCCCCGGCGGCCGGACCGCGACGACGTTCTCGGCGGGCTACATCCAGACGTTCCCGTACCGGAGGTTCATCGTCGCGGACATCCTCGCGGGGTTCATCTGGGGGACGTACGCGTCCTGCCTCGGCTACTTCGGCGGGAAGACGTTCGAGCAGCAGCCGTGGAAGGGGCTCATCGTCGCATTCGTCGTCGCCGTCGGGCTCGCCGCGGGTGTCGAGCTCATTCGCCATCGCAGGGAACGGCGGCGGAACCGGGCGACCGTCGCCCCGAGTCCGGACGTGGATGCATGAACCGCCTCGCGGAGTCGTCGAGCCCGTACCTCCTCCAGCACGCCGACAACCCCGTCGACTGGTACCCGTGGGGCGAGGAGGCGTTCGCCCGCGCCCGCGGGGAGGGTCGTCCGCTCCTCGTCTCGGTCGGCTACAGCGCGTGCCACTGGTGCCATGTGATGGAGCACGAGTCCTTTTCGGACTCGGGTGTCGCGACGCTGATGAACGACCTCTTCGTGAACGTCAAGGTCGACCGCGAGGAACGCCCCGACGTCGATGCGGTCACGATGGACGCCTGCGTGACGCTGACGGGCCAGGGCGGGTGGCCGACGACGGTCTTCATGACCCCGGCCGGCACGCCGTTCTATGCGGGAACGTACTTCCCGCCCGAGCCGCGGCACGGCATGCCCGCGTTCCCGCAGGTGCTGCGCGCCGTCGCCGAGGCGTGGCGCGAGCGCCGACACGAGCTCGAGGAGCAGGCCGAGCGGCTGGTTGCTGCGCTCGGCGGCGCGGCGCGGCTCGAGGCCGGGGACGAGGAGCTCTCGTCGGCACTGCTCGACGCCGCCGAGGCAGGGCTCGCGAGGGCCTACGAGCCGGCCTTCGGCGGCTTCGGCACGGCGCCGAAGTTTCCGCCCTCGTCCGCGATCGAGCTCCTCCTCCGCCGTGGTGGGCCGCGCGCCCTGGCGATGGTGCAGGGCACGCTCGACGGGATGGCAGCGGGCGGGCTCTACGACGTCGTCGGCGGCGGCTTCCATCGCTACTCGGTCGACGCCCGGTGGCTCGTGCCCCACTTCGAGAAGATGCTCTACGACAACGCGCTGCTCGCCTCGGCCTACCTCCACGCGTGGGTCGTGACCGGCGAGACGCGCTACCGAGCGGTCGTCGAGGAGACCGTCGGCTACCTCCTGCGGGAGCTGCTCCTCCCCGAAGGGGGGTTCGCGTCCGCGCAGGACGCCGACACCGACGGGATCGAGGGCCTCACGTACACGTGGGAGCCTGACGAATGGCGGGAGCTGGGCCTCGGCCAGGATCTGCTCGAGCCCTTCGAGCACGGCCGCTCCATCGTGCGCGGCAGGCTCGGCTCCGCGGATCGGGAGCGCCTGCTGGCGCTCCGGGCACACCGGCCCCAGCCGCTGCGCGACGACAAGGCGATCGCGTCGTGGAACGGCCTGGCGCTCGCCGCGCTCGCCGAGGCGGCGAGCCGCCTCGATCGCCCGGACTGGCTCGCGGCCGCCGAGCGCCTCGGCGAGTTCCTCCTCGGCCCGCTCCGCGGCGAGGACGGCCGGGTCATGCGCAGCATCCGCGAGGGCCGAGTCAGCGGCCCGGGGTTCCTCGACGACCATGCGAACGTGGCGCACGGGCTTCTGGCCCTCCACGTCGCGACAGGGGATCCGCGCTGGCTGCGCGAGGCGCGCCGGATCGCCGAGGTCGCCGTCGTCTTGTTCGCGGACGACGAGCGGGGCGGCTTCTTCCTCTCCCCGCGCGACGGGGAGGAGTTGGCGACGCGGCCGAAGGACGTCGACGACGACCCGATCCCGTCCGGGAACTCGATGCTCGCCTCGGTGCTGATCCGCCTCGGCCGGATCTGGGGCGACGACGCGCTCGTCGCACGGGGCGAGGGTGTGCTTCGCCTCTTCGCGCCCGCGATGGAGCGCGTCCCCCGCGCCCTCGCGTGGTCGCTCTCGACGCTCCACCTCCATCTCTCGCCGCCGCGAGAGCTCGCGATCGTCGGCGACGTCAACGCCGACGTCTCGCGGGCGGCGCTCGGCGGGTTCGCCCCCGAGACCGTCGTCGCGGTCGGGCCGGCCGACGACGTGCCGCTCCTGGCGGGCAAGGGGCTCGTCGACGGCCACACCGCGGTCTACGTGTGCGAGCGCTTCGCCTGCCGCGCGCCGGTGACACGTCCAGAGGAGCTGGGCAGCTAGGCTCCCGCCGTGGCGACGACCGAGCTGACCGGGGCCGAGGACGTCACCTGGGATCTCAGCGACCTCTACGCCGGGATCGACGATCCGTCGATCGAGTCCGACGTCGCACAGGCGGAGCAGGATGCGGCCGCATTCCGCGAGCGCTACCACGGCACGGTCGCGGGGCTCGATGCCGCCGCGCTCGCCGAGGGAGTCGCCGAGTACGAGCGGATCGAGTCGGCGCTCATCCGGCCACTGACGTACGCCCACCTCGTCTTCGCGACGAACATGGCGGACCCGGCGCGGGGCGCGCTCGTCGCCCGACTGGGCGAGAAGGCCGCCAGCCTCGACACGCAGCTCCTGTTCTTCGGCCTCGAGTGGGCGGCCGTCGAGGACGACGCTGCGGAGGCGCTGCTCGTCGACGCTGCGCTGGACCACTGGCGGCATCACCTGCAGTCGCTGCGGAAGTTCCGCCCCTACCTCCTGAGCGAGCCCGAGGAGCGGATCGTCACCGAGAAGACCGTGTCGGGCTCCTCGGCCTGGTCGCGGCTCTACGAGGAGCTGCTCGGCGCGATGCGCGTGACGCTCGACGGCGAGGAGTTGGCCCTCGAGCCGGCGATGGCGATGCTGTTCGAGCCGGACCGCGACTTGCGCCGCGCCGCTGCCGAGGCGATCACGGAGGCGCTCGGGCCAGGTCTCCGCACGCGCACGTACGTGTTCAACACGATCCTGCAGGACAAGTCGATCGACGACCGGCTGCGCGGCTACCCGACCTGGCTCTCGTCGCGGAACCTCGCGAACGAGACGACGGACGAGGCGGTCGAGGCGCTGATCCACGCGACGACCTCGCGCTACGACCTGCCGCAGCGGTACTACCGGCTCAAGGCGCGGCTGCTCGGCCTCGACCGGCTCGAGCACTTCGACCGCTTCGCGCCGATCTCGTCCGACACGGCTCGCGTGCCGTGGGACGAGGCACGGGCCGTCGTCGTCGACGCGTACTCCGACTTCTCCGAAGAGACCGGCGCGATGATCGCGCGGTTCTTCGACGACAACTGGATCGACGGGCCGGTGCGACCGGACAAGCGGACGGGCGCGTTCTGCGCGACCACGGTCCCGGGCGCGCACCCGTACGTGCTGATGAACTACACGGGCGACCGGCGCTCGATCCTGACGCTCGCCCACGAGCTCGGCCACGGGCTCCACGGCGTGCTCGCACAGCCGCTCGGCTACATCAACTCGTCGACCCCGCTGACTACCGCGGAGACGGCCTCGGTCTTCGGAGAGGCCCTGACCTTCGAGCGGCTCCTGGGCCTGGAAGACGATCCGCACCGGAGGCTCGACCTCCTCGCGGGCCGCATCGAGGACGCGATCGCGACGACGTTCCGTCAGATCGCGATGAATCGCTTCGAGGACGCGGTCCACACCGAGCGCCGCGAGCGCGGCGAGATCGCGCCCGATCGCGTGGGTGAGCTATGGATCGGATGTCAGTCGGAGCTCTTCGGCGACGCGGTGGGTCTCGACGGCTACGCGCCCTGGTGGAGCTACATCCCGCACTTCACCGGCGCGCCGGGCTACGTCTACGCGTACGCGTTCGGCTTCCTCTTCTCGCTCGCGATCTACCGACGCTACGTGAGCGAGGGCGAGTCCATGGTCGAGCCGTACCTCGACCTGCTGCGCGCCGGCGGCTCCCGCTCGCCCGAGGAGCTCGCCCACATCGTCGGCCTCGACCTGACCGATCCGTCCATCTGGGCCAGTGGGCTCGAGGCGCTCGGCGAGGAGCTCGACGAGGCCGAGCGGCTCGCCGACGAGCTCGGCCTGTAGCGCGCCTCCTAACCCCGGGGAACGGGCGGGCGTCTGAGTGTTGGCAAACGCGGGGAGGGGCGTTACGCTCGCCGCGTCCACACCGACACACCTCCCAGGAGGGAGCCTCGTATGAAGAAAGTCGTGCTCTTGGCCGCGGCGGTCGTCGTCGCGCTCGGCGTCACGGTGTCGAGTGCGACATCGGCGTCGTCCGAGACAGGCATCACCAACCGGACGATCGTGATCGGGGGAACATTCCCGTTGACGGGCCCGGCGTCGCCCTACGGGATCATCCCAGGGGCCATGAAGGCGTACTTCTCCTACATCAACTCGCGGAAGGGCCCTGACGGCCGCCGTGGGGTCTACGGCCGGCAGATCGTGTTCAAGTACTACGACGACGGGTACAACCCCGCGAACTCCGTGCAGCTCACGAGGAAGCTCGTCGAGGAGGACAAGGTCTTCGCGGTCGTCGGCTCCCTCGGCACCGAGGTGAACCTCGCGACCCGGCCCTACCTCAACGCGCGCAAGGTGCCCCAGATGCTCGTCTCGACCGGGGCGACCGTATTCAGCGAGGCCGACAAGTACCCGTGGACGGGCGGCTGGCAGCCGAACTACGAGTACGAGGGTCGGCTCTACGGCCAGGCGATCGCGCGGAACAGCCCCAACGCGAAGATCGCGATCCTCTACCAGAACGACAGCTACAGCGAGGACTACATGAAGGGGCTGAGGACGGGGCTCGGGGCGAAGAGCTCGAACATCGCCGCGCAGGAGGGATACGAGGTGACCGCCGCGGACGTCCGCACGCAGATCGCAAAGCTCCGTGGCTCCGGCGCGAACGTGCTGGTGATCATCGCGACCCCGAGGTTCGCGATCCAGGCGTACGCCATCGCGAACGCGATCCGCTGGTCGCCCTCCGTCATCTACACGAACTCGGTCTCCGCGACCGACTCGATCCTGACGCTTGCGAAGAGCTCCGGCGGTGGTGACCTGGTGAACCGGACGTTCACGGTGCAATACGCGAAGGACCCCGCGAGTCCCACCTGGGACAACGACGCCGCGATGAAGCTCTACAAGCAGGTGATGGCCAAGTACAACCCGCGCGCCCGCGTGACCGACGGGTTCAACTACTACGGCGTCGCCACAGCGGAGGCGTTCGTCGAGCTGATGTACAAGGCGGGGAAGAACCCGACCCGCGCGTCGCTGATGAAGGCGTACCGCAGCTGGAACGAGCTCAACCCGTTCCTGCTCCCGGGCAACCGGCAGAAGACCGGCGGGGCCGATCAGCTGCCGCTGCAATGCGACCGCTTCGTGAAGTTCACCGACGGCACATTCGTGCCCGTCTCGAAGCTGAAGTGCGACACACCGACCTAGGCTGATCCCGCTAGCCGGTGGGCGGGGAGGACGCATCGTCCTCGCCCACCGGCCCCAGCTGCGCCCAGTACTCCTCCATCTGCGTGAGCCGCGTGGCGCGGTGCGCGGGATCGCTCGGCGCGACGTTCACGGCGCGGACGACCCAGGTCGCGAGGTCGTCGGCACCGCCGACATCGACGACGTTGAGGCAGCCGGGCGCCTGCTCGAACCGCCCGAGGAACCGGCGCTCGCCGGTGAGGGCGTACGACAGGATTGCGCGGTTCACCGCGCCGTGCGCGACGACGAGCACGGAGTCCCACGACTCGTCTGCGACCAGGCGCTCGAGCGCACGCAGCACGCGGTCGAACAGCTCGCCGATCGTCTCGCCGCCGAGGAACCGCTTGTCGTTCGGGACGACGCCGTGGAACGCCCGCACGAAGGCCTCCTCGAGCTGCGCGGGCGGGATCGACGAGAGCCTCGCGCCCATGATCTCACGCAGGTCGGGCCACGTCTCGAGCTCGCGCCCCGGGACGACCAGCTCTGCGGTCTGCAGCGTGCGGGGGAGACCGCTCGTGATCACGCGGTCGACCTCGATTCCCGAGAGAAGCTCCCTCGCGGCGGCCGCCTGCGCACGGCCCTCGTCGGTCAGGGGAACCTCGTCCGGCGCGACGGGCCGGCCCTCGGCGTCGACGTAGTCGACGGCCCCGTGCCGCATCAGATAGAGGCGGCGCCTCACGCGAGCTCGGCGAGCAGCCTGAGCGCCTCGGGCTGCCGGGCCTGCAGGATCAGCGTGCCGACGCCGCACTCGCGGAACGCGTCGAGCCGGTCGCCGATCCGGGCGCGATCACCGACCAGCGCGACCTCGTCCACGAGCGCGTCCGGCACCGCGGCGATCGCCTCGTTCTTCTTCCCGGCGAGATACAGGTCCTGGATCGTCGCCGCCGCCTCCGCGTAGCCGTAGCGCTCCGCCAGCCGGGTGTAGAAGTTCTTGCCCTTCGCCCCCATCCCGCCGACGTAGAGGGCGAGGAGCGGCTTGAGGAAGTCACGACCGGCGGCGACGTCGTCGGTGACGACGACGGGCACGTGCGCGGCGAGATCCCATCCCTCGGGCCTGCCGCCCCGCCGCGCGAAGCCCTCCTCGAGCCTCGGCAGATGGGTCTCGGCGAAGCGCTCGGGCGAGAAGAAGATGGGCAGCCAGCCGTCGGCGATCTCGGCCGCGAGCGCGACGTTCCTGGGGCCGATCGCGGCAAGGTAGATCGGCACGTCCGCCCGCGGCGGGTGGACGATGATCCGCAGCGGCTTCCCGAGCCCGGTCGCGTCGGGCCCGGTGTAGGGGATGTCGTAATGCTCGCCGTGGTGCTCCAGCGGCGCGTCGCGGCGGAGGATCGCGCGGACGATCTCGACGTACTCGCGCGTGCGCGTGAGCGGCTTGCCCCACGCCTGCCCATGCCACCCCTCGGCGACCTGCGGGCCGGAGGTGCCGAGCCCGAGGAGTACCCGACCGCCGGAGAGGAGGTCGAGGGTGGCGACCGTCGCCGCCGTCGTCGCAGGGGAGCGAGCGGGCATCTGCATGATCGCCGTCCCGAGGCGGACGTTCGTCGTGCGCGACCCGATCCACGCGAGCGGCGAGATCGCGTCCGAGCCGTAGGCCTCCGAGGTCCACACCGAGTGGAATCCGCAGCGCTCGGCCTCATCGGCCAGTGCGGTCCAGGTCACCGGGTCGTCGTATCCCAGTTGCAGGCCGAGCCGCACCCGACGATCCTACTCGGGACGTGACGTCGCTCTTCCCACCCGAGTACCTCGAGGCGCGCGGCCGCTACCGCGCGTTCATGGAGGAGCACATCTACCCGAACGAGACCGCGATCGGCCGCGAGGACGACGCCGCGGCCACGCTCCTCGACGAGTTGCGCGCGCTCGCGCGCGACGCCGGCCTGTGGGCGCCGCACATGCCGCCGGAGGCGGGCGGCACGGGTCTCGGGTTCCTCTACTACGCGTGCCTCAACGAGGAGATCGGCCGTGCGGCGTACGCGCAGCTCGTGTTCGGCTGCCAGGCGCCCGACGCAGGCAACGCGGAGATCCTCCACATGTTCGGGACCGACGACCAGCAGGAGCGCTTCCTCCGGCCGCTCGTCGCCGGCGAGGTGCGCTCGTTCTTCTCCATGACGGAGCCCGAGGTCTCCGGCTCCGACCCGACGCTCCTGCGGACGCGCGCGGTGCGCGACGGGGACGAGTGGGTGATCGACGGCCACAAGTGGTTCTCGAGCGGCGCCGACGGAGCGTCGTTCGGGATCGTGTTCGCGATCACGGATCCGGAGGCCCAGCCCCATCGGCGGGGCACGATGATCCTCGTCCCGGTGGCGACGCCCGGCGTCGAGGTCGTGCGGCCGATCCCGGTGATGGGCCATGCGGGCCGCGGCTGGAGCACGCACTGCGAGGTGACCTACACCGGCGTCCGCGTGCCGGTCGCCGACGCGCTCGGCGGCGAGGGCGACGCGTTCGCGATCGCGCAGAAGCGTCTCGGGCCCGGCCGGATCCACCACGTGATGCGCTGGCTGGGCCAGATGCAACGGGCGTTCGAGCTCATGTGCACGTATGCGAACGCGCGCGAGGCCTTCGGCGGGCCGCTGGCGGAGAAGCAGACGGTCCAGAACTGGGTGGCCGACTCGGCGGCCGAGATCCAGGCGTGCCGGCTCCTGACGATGGACGCTGCCAGGAAGATCGACGAGGGCTCGGAGGCCCGGGTCGAGGTCTCGCTGCTCAAGTTCTACGCGGCCCGCGTTCTGTGCGACGTGATCGACCGGGCGATCCAGGTGCACGGAGCGCGGGGGCTGACGGACCAGACGCCGCTCGCGTCGATGGCGGCAATGGCCCGGGGCGCCCGGATCTACGACGGGCCGGACGAGGTGCACCGCATGGTCGTCGCGCGGCGGATCCTCCGTGCCTTCCGCGACGGCGAGGGGTGGGCCTTCTCGTAACCTGAGGGCGTTGTCCCGCCTTCGCACCGACCCACTCCTCCTCGAGCTCGACCTGTCGCGCGGCCTGGTCGAGACGCCTCCGTCGTCACCCCTGCGGGTGCCCGGACGACAGGTCCCGGTCATCCGCGGGCTGGTCGATGCCCTGGCCGGCGCGGCGCGTGACGAGCAGGTCGTCGGCCTCGTCGCCCACATCGGACAGCGCCCGCTCAGCCTCGCCCACTCGAGCGAGCTGCGCGACGCCGTGCTGCGGTTTCGCGCGTCCGGGAAGCTCGCGGTGGCCTGGACCGAGACCTTCGGCGAGCTGAACGCAGCGAACGTCGGCTATCACCTGGCGACCGCGTTCGCGGAGATCTGGCTCCAGCCGACGGGCGACCTCTGCCTGACCGGAGTCGTCGCGCGCGCGCTCTTCGTCCGCGATGCCCTCGACCGCCTCGGCGTGGAGCCGGAGCTCGGGCAGCGCCACGAGTACAAGACCGCGGCGGACACCTTCCTGCGCAGCGGCATGTCCGACGCCGGCCGGGAGATGGCGCGGCGACTCGCGGAATCGGCCACCGAGACGATCACCGCCGACGTGGCCGCCGCCCGGAGCCTCGAACCTGCGGCGGTCGAGGAGATCATCGGGCGCGCGCCGTTCACCGCGGACGAAGCGCGCGAGGCCGGACTGGTCGACCGCCTGGGGTATCGCGACGAGGTCTACGCGAGCCTGCGCTCCCGGCTGGGAGCGGTGCGCCTGCGCTACGTCGACCGGTATGGACGCCACCGGGGGCGTCGCGCCGCGTTGGGGCGCACCGTGTTCCACCGGAACCGCCCCGTGGTGGCGCTCGTGCGCGCCTCCGGCCCGATCCTCCTCGGTCGCGGCGGCGCGGTCCCGCTGGGTGCCCCGACCGTGGGCTCGGAGACGCTCGGTGCGACGCTTCGTGCCGCCGGACGTGACCCGTCGATCGAGGCCGTCGTCCTCCGGGTGGACAGCCCGGGCGGGTCCTACGCGGCGAGCGACGCGATTCGCAGGGAGGTGCTCCAGCTCCGTGGCTCCGGTCGGCCGGTGATCGCGTCGATGGCCACCGTCGCCGCCTCCGGCGGGTACTACATCGCGATGCCCTGCGACGCCGTGGTCGCGGAGCCCGGCACGATCACCGGATCGATCGGAGTGGTGGCGGGCAAGCAGGTCATCCGGGATGCGCTCGGCCGGGTGGGGATCAATGTCGACAGCGAGGCGGTTGGGGCTCACGCGGAGATGTTCTCCACGCAGCGGCCGTTCACCGACGACGAATGGGAGCGACTCGACGCGTGGCTCGACCGCGTCTACGCGGACTTCACCGAGAAGGCGGCGACCGACCGCGGGATGGCCGTCGAGCGGCTGCAAGAGGTCGCGAGGGGGCGTGTGTGGACCGGGGCGGACGCTGTCGCGCACGGCCTCGTCGACCGCCTCGGCGGGTTGGAGGACGCGATCGAGCTTGCCTGCCGGCGCGCGGGCCTCCGTCGCGAGGACGTCGACGTCAGGCCGCTGCCCCGCCTGAGCATCCGCCAACGGCTGCAGCAGCCGGAGTCGAGCGAGCACCCGGGAGCGGGGCGGGCGGCGCTCGGCGACCATCCGCTGCTGCCCGGAGCCCTCGGCGCGCTTGGCCTGCCGCCCTTCGCGGGCGTCCTCAGCCTCCCGGTGAG
This sequence comes from uncultured Actinomycetes bacterium, assembly GCA_963698935.1. Lineage (GTDB taxonomy): Bacteria > Actinomycetota > Thermoleophilia > Gaiellales > Gaiellaceae > Gaiella. The sequence goes on along the minus strand of CAVOSU010000023.1, from coordinate 696,513 downwards.
CTGGCGACTTTCCTGACGTTCGCGCTACGGCGCGAGGCGAGGCGGCAGGCCGACCGGCGTGTCGTCGGCGGTGCGCGGGCCGGGAAGCGTCGGGAAGCGGAAGTCGATCGGCGGGCGGCCCGGCTGCACCGCCCATGCGTGACCCGTGGTCCCCGACGTCAGCGCGACCCACACCGCCTCCGCGACGTCCTCGGTCGCGAGGAGCGGGAAGCCGGCCTCCTGGAGCCGGCTGCGGAGCTCGCCTCCGACCATCGCGGTGTCGACGAAGCCCGGGCACACCGCGTTGATCGAGATTCCTCGCGCCTCGAGCGCCGCGGCCGCGCTGCGGACGAACCCGACCACGGCATGTTTCGTCGCCGCGTAGAGCGGATCTTCCGGCACCGCGGTGAGGCCGGCGAGCGATGCCGTGCAGACGATCCTGCCGCCGGGCTCCATCACCCGGGCGAGCCGCCGCACGCCGAGCACGACGCCGTCGAGGTTCACGGCGACCGCGAGCCGGTACCCCTCGAGGGTCAGGTCTGCGGGGTCTGCGGGGCCGCCCAGCACGCCCGCGTTGAGACACGCGACGTCGACTGCGTCGACGGTGTCCCAGTCGTGGGGCGCGCTCACGTCGAACCCGGTCGTGAGGTCGAGCACCTGGACGTCGAACCCCTCCGAGCGCAGCCTGCCGACGAGCGCTGCGCCGATCCCCGAGGCGCCGCCGGTGACGAGCGCGGTGTTCACGGCACGAGGACGACCTTCCCGGTCGAGCGGCGCTCGGCGACGCTACGGAGCGCCTCGTCCGCCTCCTCGAGCGGGAACGTCGCGCCGACGAGAGGTGCGATGTCGCCCGCGCTCCACCGCTCGACGAGCTCGCCGGCGGCGTCCCGGACGACGTCCGGCCGGAGCTTCATGAACCGACCGAGGTAGAAGCCGCACGCCGACACGTTCCGGCCGACGAGGAGGGCGGGGTCGACAGGTTGCCAAGCACCGCCCGCGAACCCGATCGCGACCACCGCACCGAGCGGCCGAAGATGCTTGACGGCGCCGGCGAAGAGGTCGCCGCCCACCTGGTCGAGGATCAGGTCGAACGGCTCGAGCTCTTCGATCGCCTCGTACGTCACCGCCTCGGCGCCGAGCCTGCGGACGACGTCGAGCTTCGCCTCCGAGCCCACGGCCCCGACCACCTCCGCCCCGAGCGCCCGCGCCACCTGGACGCCCGCGCTGCCGACGCCGCCGGCCGCGGCCGTCACGAGCACCCGTGCGCCGGCCCGGAGCGGCACCTGCCGCGTCAGCGGGATCCAGGCGGTGAGGAAGGTCAGGAGAAACGCGGCGCCCTCCTCGTACGACGCGGCGTCGGGGAGGTCGAACAGCCACTCGCGCCCGGCGACGGCACGCTCGGCGTAGCCCCCTCCCTCGGAACGGACGAACGCGACCACTCGTCGCCCATCCTCGGTCTCACCCGCGATCTCGGAGCCGGGGACGAACGGCAGCGGCGGGGGCTGGGGGTAGCGGCCCTCGCGGATCAGGACGTCGGCGTAGTTGACCCCCGCCGCGCGCACGTGGACGAGCGCCTGGCCGTCGCGAGGCTCGGGCTCGGGGACGTCGCGGAGGGCGAGCGCCCGCTCCTCGTCGAGGACGACCGCCCGCACGTCTCAGCGTCCCGTGAACTCGGGCGGGCGCTTCTCGATGAAGGCGGCGATGCCCTCGGCGCCGTCCTCGGAGCGCAGGCAGCGCGCGAAGCCCTCGGCCTCGCGCCGGAGCCCCTCCTCGAGCGGCAGGTCGCGGGTCGTGCGGGCGAGCTCGCGGAGGACGGCGAGCGCGTGCGGCGACTGGGCCGCGATCCGCCCGGCGACCTCGAGCGCGACGTCGTCGAGCTCGGACGCCGGCACGACTCGCTCGACGAGCCCCCACGCGTAGGCAGTCTCGGCGTCGACGAAGTCGCCCGTCAGGTTGAGGAACATCGCGCGTCCCTGGCCGACGAGGCGGGGGAGGCGCTGTGTCCCGCCGCCGCCGGGGATCAGCCCGAGCTTGATCTCGGGCTGGCCGAGCGTCGCGTCGTCCGCGCAGATCCGTACGTCGCAGCACATCGCGAGCTCCAGGCCGCCCCCGAGGCAGAAGCCCCGGATCGCCGCGACGAACGGCGTGCTCGCGGCGTCCATCCGGTGACCGAGCCGCTGAATCCCGCGCGCCGAGCCGCCCTCGCCCGCCGACTCGCGGAGCGTGGGGAACTCCTTGATGTCCGCGCCGGCGACGAACGCCCGCTCGCCGCCGCCCCGCACCACGATCGCGCGGACGCCGTCGTCCTCGTCGAGCGCGTCGAGCTCCGCCTCGAGCTCCTCCAAGAGGGCCGTCGAGAGCGCGTTCATCGGTGGGTTGTCGATCGTGACGAGCGCCACGGACTCCCGGCGCTCCGTGCTGATGAATGTTCCCATGGACAGCCTTCTAGCGGTTCTCGGCCGCGACGGCGGACGAGAACCGCTCGCGGAGCGCGGTCTTGCGGAACTTCCCGACGGCGGTCTTCGGGATCTCGTCGACGAACTCGAAGCGGTCGGGCAGCCAGAACTTCGCGAACTGCGGCGCGAGGAACTCGCGCAGCTCGTCGCCGCTCGCCGCTGCGTCCTCCCGCACGACGACGACCGCGAGCGGCCGCTCGTCCCATTTCTCGTCGGGCACCGCGATCACCGCGGCCTCCGCGACCGCGGGGTGCCCCATCAGCGCGTTCTCGAGCGCGACCGTCGAGATCCACTCTCCGCCCGACTTGACGAGGTCTTTCGCGCGGTCCTGCACCTCGACGTACCCGTCGGGGCCGATCGTGACGATGTCGCCGGTGCGGAACCAGCCGTCGTCGGTCCACCGATCGGCCGCCTCGGGCGCGTCGTAGTACGACGACGAGATCGACGGGCCGCGCACCTCGAGCTCGCCCATGCTCTCCCCGTCCCAGGGCACGAGCCCCTCCTCGCCGCGGGCGCGGATCTCCACGAACGGGATCGGCGGGCCCTGCTGCGCGCGCTTGTCGTACGCGGCCGCCCTGTCGAGTCCGCGCTCCTGTCCCGGCAGGCCCGAGATCGTCCCCACCGGTGACATCTCGGTCATGCCCCACCCGTGGGTGAGGTGGAGGCCGTGCCGCTCGCCGAACGCCTCGATCATCGCCCGCGGTGGGGCGGAGCCTCCGACGGTCATCGTCCGCATCGCCGAGAGGTCCCAGCCGCCCGGGTTCGCGTCGAGCGCCTGGAGGATGCCCATCCAGATCGTCGGGACCCCGGCGGAGAGCGTGACCCGCTCGGAGACGAACGCGTCGAGGAGGCTCTCCGGGTCGAGGTGCGGGCCCGGGAACACCTGCTTCGCGCCGACCAGGGTGCAGCTGAACGGGAAGCACCAGGCGTTCGCGTGGAACATCGGCACGACCGGGAGGACGGTTTCGCCCTCGTTCACCGCGAGGAGCGACGCCGACGTCAGCGCGTGGATCGCGATCGCGCGGTGCGAGTAGACGACGCCCTTCGGCCTGCCCGTCGTCCCGCTCGTGAAGCACATCGCCGCCGCCAGCCGCTCGTCGATGTCGCGGTATGCGAATGCGCTCTCGTCCGCCGACGCGACGAGCTCCTCGAAGTCGATCGCGCCGTCGGGGGTCTCGCCGGAGCCGGCTGCGATCACGTGCTCGAATCCGACGCGGTCGACGAACTGCTCGGCCAGCGGCCACAGCACCTTGTCGACGACGAGCACACGGTCGCCGGCGTGCGACGCGATGTACGTGTTGTCGTCCGGGTGCAGGCGGAGGTTCATCGTGTGCGTGACGAAGCCCCCCGCGGGCGCGCCGACGTACGTCTCCAGGTGCTCGTGGTGGTTCCACATGAACGTCGCGACACGGTCGCCGTCCTCGAGGCCGAGGGCGCTCAGAGCGACCGCCAGGCGCTTCGCCCGCGATGCGAACTCGCCGTAGCCGTAGCGATGCCAGCTCTTGTCCGGGAGCCGCGAGACGATCTCGCGGTCGCGGTAGAGCTCGTCGCCGCGGCGAAGGATCGCCGGCACGTTCAGCTGGTAATCCATCATCAGGCCCTGCACAGGAAACCTCCTTCGCGAAGCGAGAATCCGCAGAAGCGGATTCTCGCCGCTCGATCCCCGCCTCCGCCGGGGCACACCCCTGAAGGCGCCGGCTTCGCGGTCGAAATGCCACTCATCCGTCGAGAAGCTCGCTCGCGATCTCGGCCCGGAGCTGCGCCGAAGACGCCTCCCAGGAGCGGATGCCGAGAGCGCGCTTGTACAGCCGGTGCAGCACGTGCTCCCACGTGAAGCCGATGCCGCCGTGGGCCTGGATCGCGCGCTCGCACGTCGCGACCGCCGCGTCCGCGGCCGCGGCGCCGGCCGCGGCCGCCGCCACCGCGGCCTGTGGGTCGTCCTCCGAGACGCACCAGGCCGCCCACCACGCGAGCGAGCGGGCGAGCTCGAGCTCGGTGTACGCCGAGGCGAGCGGGTGGGAGACGGCCTGGTAGGAGCCGATCGGCCGGCCGAACTGGACCCTGTCCTTCACGTACTCGACGGCGAGCTCGAGCGCGCGCGTGCCGACACCGACCGCCTCGAGCGCGAGGATCGCGAGCGAGCGGCTGCGGAGCGCGGGCAAGACCTCCGAGGAGAACAGCGCGCGGCCCGGCCCACCGCCCGAGACGACGCCGAGGGGGCGCGTCGCGTCGTTCGTGGGGAGCACCTCTCGCTCGACGCCGACGAGCTCCCACACGGTGTCGCCACCCGGCACCGCGATGTTCGTCGCCAGGTCGAGGTCGGGGACGAGCGGGCCGAAGGCGAGCGTCCAGCTGGCCGTCCCCGCGGCGACGGCCGCCTGGTCGTCGGCGGGAAGGAAGGGCACGAGGGACGACGTCGACCAGAGCGGCGCGTGCAGAAGCGCCCGGCCGCTCTCCTCGTGGATCACGGCCTCCTCCAGGAACGACAGCCCGGCGCCGCCGTGCTCCTCGGCGACTCCGGCGCCCGTCCAGCCGAGCTCCGCGAGCGCGGCCCAGGTCGGCTCCGGCGTCGCCGCCAGGAACGCACGCGCCTGGGTGCGCAGCTCGTCCTGGAGCGCGGTGAAGGCGAGGTCCATCAGCGCGACCTCGGGAGCCCGAGCACGCGCTCGGCGACGATGCTGCGCAGGATCTCGGAGGTGCCGGCCTCGATCGTGTTCCCGCGGCTGCGCAGCTGCTGGATCGCCCAGTAGCCGCCGTACGGCCCGTTCGGCGGGAGCAGCTGCGCGTCCGGGCCGAGCAGGTCGAGCGCGAGCGCGGTCACCCGCTGGTTCGCCTCCGACCACTCGAGCTTGAGGATCGAGCCCTCCGGGCCAGGGACACCGGTCCGCTCGAGCGCCGTGAGCGAGCGGTACGCGGTCACGCGGAGCGCCTGGAGCTCGATCCACTCGCGCGCGATCGCGTCGCGCTGGGTCGGGCTTGCGCCGCGGTCCCGGGCGAGCGCGAGCAGCTTGCGCATCTGCACCTCGAGCCGCGCGACCAGCGCGAAGCCGAGCGTCCCCCGCTCGTGGAGGAGCGTGGTCATCGCCACGCCCCAGCCGCCGCCGATCTCGCCGAGGACGTTCTCGACGGGGATCTCCGCGCCCGCGAAGAAGATCTCGTTGAACTCGGCCTCGCCCGTGATCTGCGTGAGCGGGCGCACCTCGACGCCCGGCGCGTGCATGTCGACGACCATGTACGTCAGCCCCTCGTGGCGCTCGGAGGCCGGGTCGGAGCGGGTCAGGAGGATGCAGAAGTCCGCGATGTGCGCGTAGGACGACCAGACCTTCTGGCCGTCGAGGACGAAGCGGTCGCCGTCGAGCCGCGCTGCCGTCCGCACGCCGGCGAGGTCCGAGCCCGCGCCCGGCTCCGAGAAGCCCTGGCACCAGATCTCGTCCGCGGCGAGCAGGGGCTGCAGGTAGCGCGCCTTCTGCTCGTCGGTGCCGTGGGCCATGATCGTCGGCCCGGCCATCCCCAGGCCGATCACGCCGATGTGCGGCGGCGCCTCGGCGCGCGCCTCCTCCTCGAGGTAGATCGCCTGGAAGCGGGGGGAGAGACCGCGGCCGCCGTACTCCGCGGGCCACGAGATCCCCGACCAGCCCGCGTCGTAGAGGGCGCGGCTCCACGCACGCACCTCCGGCCCGTCGAAGCGGGCGGCGCCACCGCCGTGCCCGCGGAGCTCGTCGGGCACGTTCGCGGCGAACCACGTCCTGACCTCGTCGCGAAAGCTCGCTTCCTCGTCGGTGTCGCGGAAGTCCATCGCCCGCGATGCTAAAGGGTTGCGGAGCGGCATAACGGCCCTGCAACAATGGATGGACGGGGCGGGTGACTAGGATCGAGCCACGGGCGGGCCGCCCGCGGCCGCTCGCCGTCCGACGTCGACACGAGGAGCGCACATGTCCGCACCGGAGAGCGAGCCCACCGCACCCCAGGGCGAGCCGACGCCACTTCCCACGGAGCCACCCGTCGAGCGCAAGGCGTCGAAGTCGCGCGCGAAGCTCGAGGAGGCGCTCGTCGAGATCAAGCGGATCATCGCCGGTCAGGACGAGATGCTCGAGCGGGTGCTCGTCTGCCTGGTCGCAGGCGGCCACCTTCTCATCGAGGGCGTCCCGGGCCTCGCGAAGACGCTGACGATCAAGACGACGGCGTCGGTGCTCGGCGGCACGTTCCGCCGGATCCAGTTCACGCCGGACCTCGTTCCGTCCGACCTCGTCGGCACGCGCGTCTACCGGCCCGACCAGGGTGGGTTCGAGACCGACCTCGGCCCGGTCTTCTGCAACTTCCTCCTGGCGGACGAGATCAACCGCGCTCCCGCGAAGGTGCAGTCTGCGCTGCTCGAGGTGATGCAGGAGCGACAGGTCACGATCGGCCACGACACGCACTTCGTCCCTCAGCCGTTCCTCGTGATGGCGACGCAGAATCCGATCGAGTCGGAGGGCACGTATCCGTTGCCGGAGGCGCAGGTCGACCGGTTCATGCTCAAGGTGCTCGTCGGCTACCCGGAGCGGGACGAGGAGCTGACGGTCGTGAACCGCTCGCTCGACGACTCCGTCGACGTCCGGCAGGTGCTGCCGCTCTCCGAGCTCTCCGAGTTGCAGCAGACGGTGAAGAGCGTGTACGTCGACCCGGGTCTGATCAGCTACGCGGTCAGCCTCGCCGCCGCGACACGCGAGCCGGAGACCTTCGGGATCGACCACGTCGGGGAGCTCGTCGCGTACGGCGCCAGCCCGCGCGGGCCGATCGCGCTCGTCCACAGCGCCCGCGCGCTCGCGCTCGTGCACGGGCGCGACTACGTGATCCCGGCCGACATCCGCGCGCTCGCCAAGGACGCGCTCCGGCATCGCCTCGTGCTGACGTACCAGGCCCTCGCCGAGGAGCGGTCTGCCGACGACGTGCTCGACGCGGTCCTCGCAGCCGTCCCGCAGCCGCGCCTCGAGCTCGGGAGACCGGCAGCAGCGTGATCCGTGTGAAAGGACTCGAATCACGGTGAAGCCTTATGTCGCCGGAACGCGCGGGGCGGCTCGATGCAGCGTCCTCGGTCTCGTCCATATTTCACATGTGGACGCTCCCTGCGTCCCTGCCTCGCGCCGTCCCGCGCGCCCCGTCGACGAAGCGTCACCATGATCCGAGTCCTGAAGGCGCTCGGCACCGAGCCGACGCCCTCGAAGCCGGGGCCGGGAGCGGTCCCGGAGTCGCTGCTCAAGGCGCTCGAGCTGACGATCGCGCGCCGGGTCGAGGGGCTCCTCGCCGGGGATCACCGCTCGGCGCTCCTCGGGCGCGGCACGGAGCTGGCGCAGGTCCGGCCGTACGTCCCCGGCGACGACGTGCGGCTGATCGACTGGAACGTCACCGCGCGGACGACGGAGCCGCACGTCCGCGTCCACCTCGCCGAGCGCGTGCTCGTCACCTGGATCGTCCTCGACACGACGCCGTCGATGGCCTTCGGCACGGCAGAGCGCCGCAAGGCGGACGTCGCGCTCGGCGCGACGCTCGCCGTCGGTCACGCCGCGACGATCCGCGGCAACCGCGTCGGGCTCGTCGGCTTCGGCGGCGACGGCGTCCGCGTCGTGCCGCCGCGCCAGGGCCGGGCGGGGCTCGTCGGGCTCCTGCTCGCGCTCCGGGACGGTCACGAGCCGTCGGAGACGCTCGCGCGGAACGGCTCCGGCCCGAGCCCACTCGCGGAGGCGCTGCGGCAGCTCGGCGCGGTCGCGCGCCAGCGCGCGCTCGTCGTGGTCGTCTCGGACTTCCGCGGCGAGCGGGATTGGCGCCGGCCGCTCCTCGAGGTCGCGGGTAGGCACGAGGTCGTCGCCGTCGAGGTGCGCGACCCGCGCGAGCAGGCCCTCGAGCCGGCCGGCACGCTGTTCCTCGTCGACCCGGAGACCGGGCGCGAGCTTCGCGTCGACACGTCCGACGCGCGCCTCCGCGCGCGCTTCGCCGAGGCGGCGGCCGAGGAGCGGGCGGCCGTCGCGCACGAGCTCGCCTCCGCCGGCGTCGCGCACGTCGCGCTCACAACCGATCGAGACTGGCTGCGCGACCTCGCGGTCTTCGTCCGCAGGCGGCGGGCATGAGCTTCCAGTCGCCGCAGGCCCTGATCGGGCTCCTCGTGATCCCCGTGCTCGTGGTCGTCTACGTCGTCGCAGCTCGCAGGCAGCGGCGGGCGGCGAGCCGCTTCACCAACCCGGCGCTCGTCCCGAACCTCGTCCCGTCGTCGCCGCGGTGGCGGCGCTACGTCCCGTTCGTCCTCGCGCTCGTCGCACTGACGCTCCTCGTCGTCGGGATCGCGCGCCCGCACGTCGTCCGCTCGGTCACGCGAGACGAGGCGACGATCGTGCTGGCGATCGACACCTCCCGCTCGATGGCGGCGACCGACGTCCGCCCGAGCCGCTTCGACGCGGCCCACGCGGCGGCCCAGGAGTTCCTCGACGCGGTCCCGGAGTCGTACCGGGTCGGCATCGTCTCGTTCTCGACCGCCGCCAACACGGTGCTCACGCCGACGACCGACCGCGAGGCGGCGAAGCTCGCGCTCGGCGAGCTGAGACTCGGCTCGGGCACCGCGATCGGCAACGCGATCGCGCGCTCGGTCGAGCTCGCCTCGGCCGACGAGAAGCAGCGGCCCACGACCGGCCAGCGCCCGCCCGCGGCGGTGCTGCTCCTCTCGGACGGTGCGCAGACCGCCGGCGGGTTGACGCCGGATGACGCGGTGAAGGAGGCGCAGAAGCTCGGGATCCCGGTCTCGACGGTCGCGCTCGGGACCGGCGACGCGGCCGTCCAGGTGCCCCTGCCCGGCGGCCTGAAGCAGCGTGTCGTCGTCGCGCCGGACGTCGAGGCGCTCCGGCAGATCGCGAAAGTCACCGGCGGGACGTTCGCCGAGGCGCCGAGCGCCGAGAAGCTCAAGGACGTCTACCGCGACCTCGGCACCCGCCTCGCCAAGGATCCGAAGCGCGTCGAGGTCACGTCCGCGTTCGCAGCGGGCGGCGCCGTCCTGCTGCTGCTCGGCGGGGCGCTCTCGACGTTCTGGTTCCGGAGGGCGCTGTGAGGGCGCGCCTCCTGCTCCTCCTCGGCGCGATGGCCGCCGCAGCCGGCATCGGCGGCTCGTTCACGCCGGACGCCCGGGCCGCAGACGAGTGCCGCGGGCTCCAGGTCTGCCTCCCCGTGACGGGGCCGTGGGTCGCAATCCCCGCCGCCGAGGCCGGCGGGCCGGCAGTCGCGGTGTGGGAGCTCCGCTGCCCGGTGAAGGGCTACATCGTCGCCGGGATCGACGCGCGGGTCAGCGACCGCTCGATCGACGTGAGCTTTCGCGGGGAGAACGGCGCACCGGTCTCGCCCGGCGTGACCACGGGGCGCGAGGTGCTGTTCACCGCCGTGTACGCGGGGACGGGTCGCCGGACGACGGCGTTCCAGCCGTTCGTCGGGTGCATCCCGTCGAGCGGTGGCGGAGGCCGGGCGCTGACCGGCACGACGGCGCGTACGGCATACGTCCCCGCCCGGCCCATCGAGCGCCGCGTCGTGCGCAAGCGGCTGGTCTCGGGGGGCACAGTCCGCGTCGTCCAGAGCTGCCCCGCCGGGGCGCGGCTCCTCGGCGCGCAGCATGCATACGCCTTCTACGTCGGCGCCGAGCCCGGCGGGAGCCTCCTCGACGCCGTCGACGTCCGGCAGACGATCTCGGGCCGGACGGTGGTCGCGCGCGCGAGCGTCGACGCATCGGTGCCACGGAGGATGCGCGTCGAGCTCCAGCTCCACGCGCTCTGCACGAAGGTGACGAGGTGAGCTTCGAGGCACCCGCGCTCCTGCTCGGGCTCCTGCTCGTGCCCCTCGCGGCGGTCGGCTACTGGCTGCTCCAGCGACGGCCCTCGCACTACCCCGTCCGTTACTCGAACCTCGAGGTGCTCGCGGCGGTGGCCGGGAGACGTGGCGGCTGGAAGCGTCATGTTCCGGCCGCGCTGCTGCTGGCGGCGGTCGCCGCGCTCGCGGTTGCGTTCGCGCGGCCGACGATCACCGTCGACGCGCCGGACGAGCGCGCGAGCGTCGTCCTCGTGGTCGACATCTCGGGCTCCATGCGGGCTCAGGACGTGCAGCCGAGCCGTCTCGCTGCCGCGAAGCAGGCGATGCTGAGCTTCCTCTCGCACACGCCGAAGACGCTTCGGGTCGGGGTCGTCGCGTTCTCCAACGAGCCGCAGGTGGTCGTCACGCCGACTCTCGATCGCGAGCAGCTCCGTCAGGGGATCGACTTCCTCCAGCCCGCGTTCGGCACGGCGCTCGGCGACGCGATCGCGCGGTCGGTCGACCTCGCCCGGACGACGACCGCGACTCCGGGTCAGGGACAGGGTCAGGGACAGGCGGCCACCGCTCAGGTGAAGGACGACAAGGGACGCGCGCTCGCCTCGATCCTCCTCCTCTCCGACGGCTTCCAGACCCGTGGCCTCTTGAGCCCTGGGCAAGGCGCCGAGCGGGCCCGTTCTGCGGGGATCCCGGTGTTCACGGTCGCGCTCGGCACCGAGGGCGGCACGATCGTCGATCGAGAGCAGGTGATCCCGGTGCCGCCGGACCGCGAGACGCTCGCGGCGATCGCCGAGTACACCGGGGGCGAGGCGTTCGACGCGGAGACCGCCGGCGCGCTCAAGGACGTGTACCAGGGGCTCGGGTCGCGCGTCGGCCGGCGCCAGCGGCCGCGCGAGGTGACGTCTGCGTTCGTCGCCGCGGGCGCGCTCCTGCTCGTCGGCGCCGCAGGCGCGGGGATGCTCTTCGCGCCGAGGCTGCCCTAGCACCCGCCCGGCCACCCACTAGGATCCTGCGCCAATGCTCCTCTCCGTCAGGGAGGTCACGCTGCGCTTCGGCGGGATCGTCGCGCTCGACGCCGTGTCGTTCGACGTCGCGAAAGGGACGATCTCCGGTCTGATCGGGCCCAACGGGGCGGGCAAGACGACCGTCTTCAACGTGATCACGCGGCTCTACGCGCCCGACGCCGGGGCGGTGGAGCTGGACGGCGAGGACCTCCTGCGCACTCCGGCGCACGGGATCGTGCGCCGCGGGATCGCACGGACGTTCCAGAACATCAACCTCTTCCGCTCGATGAGCGTCCTCGAGAACGTCCTCGTCGGCGGGCACGTACTCGGTCGCCAGGTCGGGGAGCGGGAGGCGCTCGAGGCGCTCGACGTCGTCGGGCTCACCGGCATCGCCGCACGGCCGGCGGCGGCGCTGCCATACGGCACGCAGAAGCGCGTCGAGATCGCCCGCGCGCTGATGGCCCGGCCGACGCTGCTCCTGCTCGACGAGCCCGCCGGCGGGCTCAACCACGAGGAGGTCGAGGAGCTCGGCAGCTTCGTGCTGCGCCTCCGAGACGAGCACGACCTGACGATCCTCGTCGTGGAGCACCACATGGCCCTCGTGATGCGGGTGTCGGACGCCGTCACCGTTCTGAGCTTCGGGCGCACCATCGCGTCGGGGACGCCGGCGCAGGTCCAGGCGGACCCGGCCGTGATCGAGGCGTACCTCGGGGTCGAGGGATGAGCGCGCTGCTCGCGCTCGACGACGTCGAGGCCCGGTACGGACCGGTCCAGGCCCTCCACGGCATCACCCTCGAGATCGCCGAGGGGGAGGTCGTCGCCGTCCTCGGGGCGAACGGCGCCGGTAAGACGACGACCCTTCGGGCGATCTCGGGGACGGTGCGCCGCTCGGGCAGGATCGCGTTCGCCGGGAAGCCGCTCCGCGGCGGCCCCGAGGCGGTCGCCCGGGCCGGGATCGCGCACGTGCCGGAGGGGCGCGGGACGTTCACCGAGCTGACGGTGAACGAGAACCTGCGGCTCGGCGCGTACACGCGTCGCGAGCGCAGCCTGAAGGCCGACATCGACCGTGTGGCCCAGTGGTTTCCCTGGATCCACGAGCGGTCGGGCCAGCAGGCCGGGACGCTGTCGGGAGGCGAGCAGCAGATGCTCGCGGTCGCACGGGCGCTGATGGCGCGGCCGAAGCTGCTCCTGCTCGACGAGCCGTCGCTGGGGCTCGCGCCGATGATCGTGCGGGAGATCTTCCGCATCGTCCGCGAGCTGAACGAGCGCGAGGGCCTGACCGTGCTCGTCGTCGAGCAGGACGCCCGGATCGCCCTGCGGACCGCGGCCCGCGCGTACGTGCTCGAGGTCGGCCGGGTGGCGGTGGCGGGCACGAGCGAGGAGCTCCAGGAGAACGAGTCGGTCCGGCGGAGCTACCTCGGGTACTGATGGCCGACTTCATGCAGCAGGTCGTCGCGGGGCTCGCGTCGGGATCGATCTACGCGGCGCTCGCGCTCGCGCTCGTGCTGATCCACCGCGCGACCGGGATCATCAACTTCGCGCAGGGCGAGATGGCGACCCTCTCGACGTACTTCGCCTGGACGCTGACGACGAACCATGGCTGGGGCTACTGGCCCGCGTTCGCCTGCACGCTCGCGGTCTCGTTCCTCGGCGGCGCGGCGGTCCACCAGACGATCATCCGGCCGAACGAGAAGGGCTCGGTGCTTCGCGTCGTGATCGTCACGATCGGCCTCCTGATCCTGATCAACGGCCTCGTGATCCTGATCTGGGGCGGCGAGGTGCGTGCCGTGCAGAGCCCGTTCCCGGCGGGGACGACGCAGATCGCGGGCGTCGCGATCACGACCGCGGACATCGGGACGATCGCCGTCGTGCTCGCGACCGTCGCGGCCCTGTGGCTGCTCTTCCAGTACACGAAGCTCGGCCTGGCCATGCGCGCGGCCGCGGTGAACCCCGCGGAGGCGCGGCTCGTGGGGGTGCGGGTCACCTGGATGCTCTCGCTCGGCTGGGGGCTCGCGGCGGCCCTCGGCGCGGTCGCGGGAATGCTCGCCGCGCCAAGCGTGTTCCTCGACCCGAACCTCATGGCGGCGCTCCTCATCTACGCGTTCGCGGCGGCCGTCCTCGGCGGGATCGACTCGCCCGTCGGAGCCGTCGTCGGCGGCCTGACCCTCGGCGTCGGCCTGAATCTGATCGGCACGTACATCGACTTCGTCGGGGCCGACCTGCGGCTCCCGGTCGCGCTACTCGTGATCCTCGTCGTCCTGGTCGTGAAGCCGACCGGGATCTTCGGCAAGGCGGAGGTCCGGCGGGTATGACGCGCGCGCGGGCGTTCGCCCCGATCCTCGCCTTCTTCGTCCTCACGGTCGTCGTCGCGGTGATCCCCGCGTTCGTCTCGGCGTTCCGGGCGCAGCAGTTCGCGTACGTCGCGATCTACCTGATCGCGATCATCGGCCTCAACGTGCTGACCGGCTACACGGGCCAGATCTCGCTCGGCCACGGCGCGTTCATGGCGGTCGGCGGCTACACGACCGCGATCCTGATGGCCGACCACGGGGTCAAGGACATCTGGACGATCCCGCTCGCCGGGCTCGTCGCCGGGGTTGCCGGGTTCCTGTTCGGGATCCCCGCGCTGCGCCTCTCAGGCCTCTACCTCGCGCTCGCGACGTTCGCGATCGCGGTCTCGATGCCGGCGGTGATCAAGCGCTTCGAGGGCTTCACCGGCGGCGGCACGGGCATCAACCTGTTCGGGATCCCGGAGCTCACCGCCTCGCTCACGCCGGTCTCCATCCTCGGTCGCGAGCTCTCTTTCAACGACTGGCTGTACTACCTCTGCTGGTCGATCGCGCTCGTCGGCTACGTCATCGCGTGGCTCATGCTGCGCGGCCGCGCCGGGCGTGCGCTCCGCGCCGTGCGCGACAGCGAGACGGCGGCGCAGTCCTCGGGCGTGAGCCTCCCGCGCTACAAGACGTTGGCGTTCGGCGTGAGCGCGGCGTACGCGGGCGTGGCGGGCTCGCTCTTCGCGATCGCGACGACCTATGTCAACCCGGACACCTTCCCTGTCGCGCTCTCGATCCTCCTGCTCGTCGGTGTCGTCGTCGGCGGCCTCGGGTCGCTCGTCGGGCTGATCGCGGGCGCCATCTTCATCCAGTTCCTCCCCGACTGGTCGCAGCGGGTCTCGCAGTCCCCGGGGGCGCCCTCCGTCGTCTCCGGCGCTCTCCTGATCGCCCTGATGTTCGTGCTGCCGATGGGCGTCGCGGGGCTCGTGGAGCGTTTCAGACTCCTAACACGTCGCATCTACCATCGCTCCGGCTCCTAGCGACGCCGCAGGCACCCGGCGCGCGCGGACCTCACGCGATGACACGAAAGCTCTCTCTCACGCTGCTCGCGCTCACTGTCGCGCTCGCGCTCGGCGCGACGGCTGCGTTCGCCGCGACGGCAGGGACGACGGGCGACCCGGGCGTCACGCCGACGACCGTCCTCCTCGGCGGCACCGCGCCGCTGACCGGCTCGCAGTCCGTGTATTCGTCGATCGCGCGAGGCGCGAAGGCGTACTTCGACTACGTCGACTCGAAGGGCGGCGTCAACGGCCGGCGGATCGACTACACGGTCCTGGACGACCTCTCCGACCCGACGCAGACCGCCCAGCTGACGAAGCGGCTCGTCGAGAAGGACGGGGTCTTCGCGATCTTCAACACGTTCGGCACCGACCAGAACCTCGCCGTCCGCGACTACCTCAACCAGAAGAAGGTGCCACAGCTGTTCGCCGCCTCCGGCGCGACGACGCTCGGCTCCGAGGCCGCCCAGTACCCGTACACGATCGGTCTCCGGCCCACCTTCCCCGCCGAGGGATGGGTGCTCGGCCAGTACCTCGCGCGCACACAGGAAGCCGCCAGGGTCGGCGTCCTCTACGAGAGCAGCGGCTACGGGCAGGAGCTCCTCACCGGCCTCCGCCGCGGCGTCCAGCGCTCGAAGGTGAAGCTCGTCTCGACCCAGGGCTACGACGTCGGCGCAACCGACGTCCAGGCGCAGGTCGCCCGCCTGCGCGTGTCCGGCGCGAACGTCTTCGCCGTGTTCGCTGCCCCGAAGCAGGCGGCCGAGGCGCTGAAGTACGCGAATCGGCTCGGCTGGAAGCCGAAGCTCACGATCGGCAGCTCCGCCTCGTCCTCCGCAGCGGTGCTCGGCGCCGCGTCCGAGAAGGGCGCGAACCGCGTCGTGAAGGGAATGGTCTCGATCGCGTACCTCAAGGACCCGACGGATCCCCGCTGGGCGAAGGACGCGGCGATGAAGCTCTATCGGAAGGTGCTGAGCCGGTACGCGCCCGGCGCAGACCCGAACGACGTCTACCACGTGTACGGCATGGCGGCAGCATGGACGGCCGTCGAGGCGATCCGCAGGGCGGGGTCAGACCTCACGCGTGAGCGGCTCGTCCAGATCGTCGGGTCGCTCAACATGCAGGGCAACCCGTTCCTCCTCCCCGGCATCTCGTTGAAGACGGGCCCCGGCGATCACTTCCCGATCGACCAGATGCTCCTGCAGCGCTGGCAGAAGAACGCCTGGCGGAGCTTCGGCGGCCTCTGGACCTATCGCGGCGGCTGAGCCGGCGGCTCCTCCGGCGGCGGCGCCGGCGGGTCCTGGTGCACGAACAGGCCGAAGACGGCGCGTTTCACCTGGACGCGGAGCGGCTCCGGCGGCCCCTCGCTCGGGGCAGACCACGCAGCCGCCACCTCCGCACCGAGGAGCACCGCCGAGGCGTAGAGGTAGACGGAGTAGAGGAAGACGAGCACCACGGTGATCGACCCGTAGATCACCGAGAGGTCCGAGACATTCCGGAGGACGAGCGCGGAGGCCGCCGAGATCGCAAGCAGGAGGAGCCCCGTGACGATGCCGCCCGCGACCGCGTCGCCGAAGCGGAGACGACGGGCGGGCACGAACCGGTAGAGCAGCATCACGACGACGGTCGTGACGACGAGCGGGAGGATGATCCCCGTCACCTCGCCGAACAGGCCGTTTTCGAGGCCGACGTCCTCGGCGAAGCCGTTGACGAACCGCGTCACCACCTGCGCGAGGACGGTGAGCGCGAGCGCGACGATCAGGAGCGCGCCGGCGCCGGCCACGAGCAGGAGGTCGACGAGCTTCGCGCGGACGGCCGGACGCCGCCGCTCCACCTGCAGCGCCGCCTCGAGGCCCGTTCGGAGCGAGGCCATCATCCCCGTCGAGGCCCAGATGAAGACGAGCAGCGAGAACACACCGAGCGCGCTCGTCGGGCTCGCGAGCCGCGTGATCGCGTCCTCGACCGTCTTCGAGCCCTCGTCGGAGACGGGCAGCCAGCCGACGATCCAGTCGATCACCTGCTGGCGGCGGACGTCGTTGCGGAGCACGACCCCGGCGACCGAGACGAGCACGATCGCAAGCGGGGCGAGCGAGAACAGCACCCGGTAGGCGATTCCGGCCGCGTGCTGGGGAAGGCGGTGGCGGAAGTAGCCGTCGATCGCGGCGGGCACGACGCGGAAGAGGTTCCGCAGGATGTCGAGCGGCCAGCGCGTCAGCCGCGCGAGCCGGGACGTGTCCGGGGCAACCGTCGGCTGGTCCATCCCTCCGAGTATGCTGGCCTCTCCGGCGCGAGGAGACCGCCCGGCGACAACCCACGCCGATGGCTGACCTCGCGGAGCTTCTCTCCACGTCTCTCGACGACCTGATGGTCGAGGCGCGCGCACTGCGCGCGCGCGGCACGGGCACGCGGATCACCTATTCCCCGAAGGTGTTCGTGCCGCTGACGACCCTCTGCCGCGACGTCTGCGGCTATTGCACGTTTGCGCGCCCCCCGCGGCGCGGCGAGCGGGCCTTCCTGCGCGAGGACGAGGTGCTCGCGATCGCACGAGCGGGTGCCGAGGCGGGCTGCAGCGAGGCGCTCTTCACGCTCGGCGACCGGCCCGAGGCCCGCTACCGCGTCGCACGGGAGGAGCTCGCCGCGCTGGGTTGCGAGACGACGCTCGAGTACCTCGCCCGCTGCGCGCGTCTCGTGCTCGACGAGACCGGTCTCCTGCCGCACCTCAACCCGGGGGTCATGTCGCGCGAGGAGCTCGTCGCCCTGAGGCCGGTCGCCGCGTCGATGGGGATCATGCTCGAGACGACGGCCGACCGGCTCGCCGCGCGCGGCGGCCCGCACTGGGCGTCGCCCGACAAGGTGCCGGCGCGCCGTCTCGAGACGATGCGGCTCGCGGGCGAGCTGTCGATCCCGTTCACGAGCGGAGTCCTGATCGGCATCGGCGAGACGCGCGAGGAGCGGCTCGACGCGCTCCTCGCCCTGCGGGCGCTCGCCGAGCAGCACGGGCACCTGCGCGAGGTGATCGTCCAGAACTTCCGCGCGAAACCGGGGACCCGGATGGCCGATCACCCGGACGCGCCGTTCGAGGAGCAGCTCTGGTCGATCGCCGTTGCGCGGATCGTCCTCGGCCCGGACATGCACGTCCAGGCGCCCCCGAACCTCGCCTACGGCGACTTCCCTCTCCTGCTGGACGCGGGCATCGACGACTGGGGCGGCGTCTCGCCCGTGACCGCCGACCACGTCAATCCCGAGGCGCCGTGGCCCGAGGTGGAGCGGCTCCGCGAGGCGTGTCGCTCGCGTGGCCTCGAGCTCGCGCCGCGGCTCCCGCTCTACCCGGAGCACGTCGTCGACCTCGACCGCTGGGCCGACCCGGCCGTCGCGCCCGCGATCCGCCGGGCGGCGGACGCCCATGGGCTCGCCCGCGAGGACCGTTGGGCCCCCGGGGCGCCGGTCGCCGTCCCGTTTCTCGTGCGCCGCGACGCGGTTCCCCTCGACCTCGTGGGCGAGCAGCTGGGGGAGGAGGAGCTCGTGCGACTCTTCGGCGCGCGCGACCGGGAACGCGAGCGCGTCCTCGCGGCGGCCGACCGGCTGCGGCGCGAGGTCTGCGGCGACGACGTGACGTACGTCGTCACGCGGAACATCCAGTACACGAACGTCTGCTACTTCCGCTGCGGCTTCTGCGCGTTCTCGAAGGGGAAGCTCGCGGCGAACCTGCGAGGCCCCGCCTACCTCGTGCCGGACGACGAGATCGTCCGTCGCGTCCGCGAGGCGTGGGACCGCGGAGCGACCGAGGTCTGCCTCCAGGGTGGGATCCATCCGTCCTTCACAGGCGACTACTACGCGGGGGTCGTCCGCCTGATCAGGGACGCGGTGCCCGGGATGCACATTCATGCGTTCTCGGCGCTCGAGGTCTGGCAGGGGGCGGCGACGCTCGGGCTCGACCTCGACACGTACCTCGCCCGGCTGCGCGACCTCGGCCTCGGCTCGCTCCCGGGCACTGCGGCCGAGATCCTCGACGACGAGGTGCGCTCGATCATCTGCCCCGACAAGGTGACGACCGCGCAGTGGCTCGATGTCCACGGGGCGGCGCACCGAGCCGGGCTCCGCTCGAACGTCACGATCATGTTCGGTCACGTCGAGCGGCCGGTCCACTGGGCTCGCCATCTCCTGCGCGCGCGCGAGCAGCAGGCGCGGACAGGCGGGTTCACCGAGTTCGTGCCGCTTCCGTTCGTCCCGATGGAGGCGCCGATCTTCCTGCAGGGCCGCGCGCGGCGCGGGCCGACGTTCGGCGAGGCGCTGCTGCTCCACGCCGTCGCGCGCCTTGCGCTTCATCCGCTGATCACGAACGTGCAGGCGAGCTGGGTCAAGCTCGGGCCCGACGGCGTCCGGCAGGCGCTGGCCGCCGGGGTCAACGACCTCGGTGGGACGCTGATGAACGAGTCGATCTCGCGCGCGGCCGGCTCGGAGTGGGGGCAGGAGCTGCCGCCCGAGAAGATGGAGGAGCTCATCCGCTCCGCAGGGCGGACGCCGAGGCAGCGCACCACCACCTACGGTGAGCCGCCTGCCGAGCAGGTGCTGCGCTCGTTCGGCGCTGCGCCGCTCGCGGAGCCGCTCAATCCCCCGGTGCGCGACGCAAACCTCCGGCGGCCGTCGACGCTCCTGCGGCCCGCCGCGCTCGCCGGCTGACGCGTCGGTCAGGGCTTGCGCCTGCGGCGGATCGCGTCGGCGGCGAACCCCGGCACCCGCGCGAGGAGGCGCGGCAAGCCTGCCCGGGAGTGTTCGAGCGCGTTCCGGAGCCCGGCCGCGGCGGCCGGCCCGTGCAGGCCTCGGCCATGGCCGACGAGCACATGTTCGGGCTCGAGGTGGCCGAGCGCGTCCCGGGGTGGCGTGAGCCGGAGCAGCAGGTGGACGCCCACGGTCTCTCTGCCGGCTGCGAAGAACTCGTTCGTGCCGAGCGCCTCGGCGACGACGAGCGTCCGTGCCGCGGGCCACCACAGCGCGGTCTCGTGCCACGCATGGTTACGCGTGAGGCGGATCGTCTCGAACGGGCTGTCCGGCAGCGCGTCGGGGACGACGAAGTGCGGGATGCCGAGCTCCGCCGCGATCGCGGAGCAGTCGCGATTGTGCCGGTCGAGCAGCTGGACGACGGCCGCGGGCCGGCCGAGCGCCGACGCGCGCTGGAGCGCGTGCTCATCGCGCACGGGGTCGACGAGCCAGACCCGCCCCTCGTTCGCGAGCGCGTGGGAGGTACGTGTCGCAGGCTCGTCGACGATCCACGAGAAGCCGGCGTCACCGCGATCGTCGCAGAGCTCGATCCGCACGGCTCCAGCGTAGGTGCGGCGCCCTCGTGGAGCGAGCTGCTCGCGGGATCACAGTCAGTACGGCCTCCAACCTCCCCCAGGGGCACTCCCGTGTCCCTGATGTCACGCTACCGGCGAGTCCGAGACAGCTGTGTGCCGGCTTCGTGTCGGCTGTGTCACGGCGTCTCGACGGCGCGGCGCCCGCGGCGGCCAAGGCCAGTAAGAGGTGCGTCCTCACTCGCCCGCGACGGCGAGCGCCTCGGGGAGCGTGAAGCGCCCGGCGAGGAGCGCGCTGCCGATGACTGCACCCTCACAGCCCACCCGATTCAAGGCCCGCAGGTCGTCGAGCGACGAGATGCCGCCGGCGGCGAGCACGGGAATCCTGGCAGCAAGCACCTGCTCGACGAGGATGAGGTCCGGGCCGGCGAGCGAGCCGTCGCGCGCTGCGCTCGTGACGAGCAAACGAGGCACGCCGACCTCCGCGCAGCGACGCGCAAGCTCCCCGGGCGTGAGTTCCGACACCTGCGTCCAGCCCTCGACCGCAACGCGCCCGTCGCTGACGTCGACCGCGACGACGAGTGAGTTGCCGAAGCGCTCGACCGCCGCCTCGAGAAAGCCGTGCCCGAGAGCCGCTGTGCCGACCATTACCCGGTCGGCGCCCGCGTCGAGGGCCGTGGCGATCGCGTCGAGCGTCCGGTAGCCGCCTCCGACCTGCAGGGGCAAGTCGCACGCGTCAGCCAAACGCTTCACGAGCTCGAGGCTCGGCACGCCGGAGAACGCGCCGTCGAGGTCGACCAGATGGAGGCGCGCCGCTCCTTCGGTCGCGAACCGTCTGGCGAGGTCGACCGGGTCGCCGCCCTCGAGCGTCACCGCGTCGCGCTTGCCTCCTGCGAGTCGGACGGCGCGACCGCCGAGGACGTCGATCGCGGGTAGTATCTCTAGCTTACGTGTTAACACGCTAGCATGCTAACATGATTGCCCAATGACGCGACCAGTCGTACACCCGACAGCCCGTCAGCCCGTGGAGCCGGTCTCCGGCCTCGACGACCTCGCGGACGCAGTCGTCTCGCTGCGCACGCAGGACGAGGCACAGCGCTTCCTCCGCGACCTCTGCACGCTGCCGGAGCTCGAGGCCCTCGCCCATCGTTGGCAGACCGCCTTGCTGCTCGAGCAGGGCCTGCCGTACGTCGAGATCGCCGAACGGGTGCCGACATCGACCGCCACGGTGACGCGCGTCGCCCAATGGCTCCGCCACGGGACCGGGGGGTACCGGATCGCGCTCGACCGCGCCCGCCGCAGGAGGACGACGCGGTGAGCGCGGTCTTCACCCGCGCGGGCGAGAACGGCCGCCTCAAGCTGGCCGTCCCTGCGAAGGGCCGCATGGCCGAGCCCGCGCTTCGCCTCTGCGCGGACGCGGGGCTCGCGTTCGAGGTGACCGAGCGCTCGCTCGTCGTGCCGTGCGCGAACGCGCCCGTCGACTTGCTGCTCGTCCGTCCGAGCGACATCCCGGAGTACGCGCAGGACCGGGTCGTCGACCTCGGCATCACCGGCGCGAACCTCGTCGCGGAGGCCGGGGCGGACGTCGAGACAGTGGCAGAGCTCGGATTTGCGCGGTGCACCCTCGACGCAGCCGTCCCGGTGGACGCACCGCACCGCGAGCTCGAGGATCTCGACGGCCTGCGGGTGGCGACCGCGTACCCGGCGTCGACCGAGCGTCTGCTCCGCGAGCGCGGCGTCCGCTGCGAGCTCGTTCACGTCTCGGGCTCGGTCGAGGCCACGCCGCGGCTCGGGCTGGCCGACGCGATCGTCGACCTCGTCTCGACGGGCTCGACGATGGATGCGAACGGCCTGCGGCCGATCGGCACCCTGCTCGCGTCACAGGCGGTGCTCGTGGGCGGCCGCGCTGCGATCGAGGAGAGACGCGACCTCGTCGACAGGCTCGAGCTGATGCTCTCCGGTGTCGTTGCCGCCCGCGGCCGGCGGTACGTCATGCTGAACGCGCGGGTCGACGACCTTCCCGCGATCCGCGCCGTCCTGCCCGGGATGGGCGCGCCGTCCGTGCTTCAGCTCGCGGACGAGGGGCAGATCGCCGTGCACGCAGCGGTCGACGCGAGCGAGATCTGGTCGCTGCTCCCGCGGCTCAAGGAGGCGGGGGGCACGTCGATCCTCGTGCTGCCGGTCGAGAGGCTCGTGCCGTGAGAGGCGCGCTGCTCGACGAGGCCCTGGAGATTGTCGCGCCGATCGTCTCGGACGTCAGGGCGCGTGGCGATGCCGCGTTGCTCGAGTGGACCGAGCGGCTGGACGGGCCTCGTCCCGACGGGCTTCGCGTCGACTCGACCGCGATCGAGGCGGCGGTCGTCGACGACGAGGTCCTCGCCGCGCTCCGCCGGATGATCGAGGCGGTGCGGCTGTTCAGTGCCGCGCAGCGACCGCCCGACACGCGCGTGGAAGCGGCTCCGGGAATCGTCTCCGAGCGCCGCTGGCTTCCGCTCGACTCGGTCGGTCTGTGCGTCCCCAGCGGACGCTCGGCACTGCCGTCCTCGCTCGTGATGACCGCTGTGCCGGCGCTCGTCGCGGGGGTGCGGCGCATCGCCGTCGTGACGCCGAGCCCGTCCGACGCGATCCTCGTCGCTGCGCGCGAGCTCGGCGTGGCCGAGGTGTACGCCGTCGGCGGCGCCCAGGCCGTCGCTGCGCTCGCGTACGGCACCGAGACGATCGCCGCGGTCGATGCGGTGATCGGGCCGGGCAGCGCGTACGTCACCGCCGGCAAGCTCCTCGTCGCAAGCCGCGTCCGGATCGACCTGCCCGCCGGCCCCAGCGAGGTCGTGGCGATCGCCGACGCCGGCGCCGACACCAACCGCGTCGCTGCCGACCTCCTCGCCCAGGCAGAGCATGGCGAGGACAGCGAGGCGATCCTGTTCACCGACCACGCACCCATGGCCGACGCAGTCGCGGAGCTCGTGCGCGGCCAGCAGAACATCCGCGTCGAGCGCGTCGCCTCGCTCGACGAGGCCGTCGCCCGCGCAAACGCTTACGCGCCCGAGCACCTCGAGCTCCACGTCGCCGACCCGGACGCGCTCCTGGCGCGGCTCCGCAACGCAGGATCGGTGTTCGTGGGCTGCTCGTCGGTGGTCGGCGACTACGCGGCGGGAGCGACCCACGTGCTCCCGACCGGCGGGCTCGCGCGGTCGACGGGCGGGCTCGGGCTCGAGGCGTACATGAAGCCTTTGCAGGTGGTCACGGCGACGCCGGAGGGGGCGCGCCGCGCCGCCGAGGTCGTCGGACCGCTCGCGCGCGCGGAGGGGCTGCCGAGGCACGCGGAGGCTGCGGCGTGAGCGCCGCTCGGACCGACGCTCGCGGTCTTGCCCGGCCGGTAGGCGACGGCTTCGCGCCGTACCGCTGGGCTGCCTCGATCGACGAGGTCGCCGAGCGGCACGGCATCCCTCGCGCGGCCGTGCTCAAGTTCGACCAGAACACGCCGCCGCTGCCGGGGATCCCGCAGGTTCCGCTCGCACAGAGCATGGCGGCGCTCCACGAGTACCCGGACGGCACGTACCGGGCGCTCCGTGAGGCGGCAGCGGCCTACGTGGGCGTGGCCGCCGAGAACGTCGTGGTGGGGGCAGGCGCCGACGACCTGATCCTCCTCGTCGCCCGCGTCTTCCTCGGCCCCGGCTCGACGGCGGCGATCGACCCGCCGACGTACGCGCTCTACCGCATCGCGACGACGCTCACCGGCGCCGAGGTGGTCGGGGCAGACGACGACGCCACCGTCCGCTGGGTCTGCAACCCCAACAACCCGACCGGGGAGACGACGTCGCCCGAGGAGATCGTCGAGCTCGCGCACCGCGCGCCGGAGACGATCGTGGTCGTCGACGAGGCCTACCTCGAGTACGGCGGGACGTCGTGCGCGCCGTGGGTGGAGAAGCTGTCGAACCTCGTGGTGCTGCGCACCCTGTCGAAGGCATTCGGCTTCGCCGCGCTCCGCGTCGGCTACGCACTCGCCCATCCGGACACCGCTGCGCTGCTCGACGAGCGTCGTGCTCCGGCTCCGGTGGCCGGCCCGGCCGCCGCGATCGCCACCGCCTCGCTCCGCGAGCCTCGCCTCGGCGACGTCGAGACGACCGTCGTGGAACGCGAGCGCGTGCGGATCGCACTGCTCGCGGCCGGCTACGACTGCCCGCCGACGGCGACGAACTTCGTGTTCCTGCGCACCGAGGAACCGCTCGGCGACCGGCTCGAGGCCAAGGGGATCGTCGTGCGGGCGTTCCCCGAGGGCATTCGCATCTCGGTCCGCCGCCCGTCCGAGAACGACGTGCTGTTGCGCGCGCTCGGGGCCGAGCCGGGGCCGGCTCCCGGCCGCGACGCGACGGTGCTCCGGACGACGACCGAGACCGCGCTGCGACTGACGC
The DNA here is from genome assembly GCA_963698935.1 of uncultured Actinomycetes bacterium. Lineage (GTDB taxonomy): Bacteria > Actinomycetota > Thermoleophilia > Gaiellales > Gaiellaceae > Gaiella. Next base: position 672,228 of record CAVOSU010000023.1, on the reverse strand, counting down.
TCGACCTCGACGGGAGCGGCCGTACGAGGGTCGAGACCGGGATCGGCTTTCTCGACCACCTCCTGACGCTGCTCGCCTTCCACGCGTCGTTCGACCTGGAGCTCGTCGCCGGCGGCGATCTCGCGGTGGACGAGCACCACACGGTCGAGGACGTGCTCGCTGCGCTCGGCACCGCGCTCTCGCAGGCGCTCGGCACGCGCGAGGGCGTCGCCCGCTACGGCTCGGCGATCGTGCCGATGGACGAGGCGCGCGCGTCGGCCGCAGTCGACCTCGTTCGCAGGGCGCATGCCGAGATCGCACTGGGCTTCTCCGGCGAGCGGGTCGGGGCGCTTGCCGTCTCGCTCGTCGCGCATGCGCTCGAGCGGTTCGCGATCGAGGCCGGCTGCACGGTGCACGTCGAGTCGAGCGGCGCGGACGACCACCACGTCGCCGAGGCGGCGTTCAAGGCGCTCGGTCAGGCTCTCCGTCAGGCAGTCGCGCCGGGCGGAGCGGGGATCCGCTCGACAAAGGGGGCCGCGTGAAGGTCGTCCTGGCCGACTACGGCGCCGGGAACCTCCGCTCGCTCTCGTCGGCGCTCATCCGCGCGGGCGCGGAGCCGATGGTGACGACCGATCCCGAGGTCGTGTCGGGAGCGCCGCTCGCGATGATCGCGGGGGTCGGCCACGTCGGCAGCGCCGCTGCCGGGCTGCGACGGAACAGCCTCGACGACGCGCTCCGCGAGCGGTTCGCAACCGGCCGCCCGGTCGCGGGCGTGTGCGTCGGGATGCAGCTCTTCTTCGGCGAGAGCGACGAGGGCGGACGAGGCCTCGGGCTGCTCGACGGCACGGTGCCGCGCCTGCGGGCACGGCGTGTGCCGCACATGGGCTGGAACACGCTCGAGGCGACCCGCCCGTCGGCGATCCTGGACGGGCTCGACGGCGCCGACGTGTACTTCGCCCACAGCTACGCGGCTGTGCCGGCCGACGAGGACGTCACCGCCGCGACCGTCGACCACGACGGCGCGGTCGTCGCCGCCGTCGAGCACGGGCCGCTCGCCGGAGTGCAGTTCCACCCCGAGCGGAGTGGCCCTGCAGGCGGCCGTGTGCTCGAGAACCTCCTGCGATGGTCAAGAAGCGCGTGATCCCCTGCCTCGACGTCGCGAGCGGTCGCGTCGTCAAGGGCGTCAACTTCCGCAACCTGCGCGAGATGGGCGACCCGGTCGAGCTCGCCCGCCGCTACTCGGAGCTCGGAGCGGACGAGCTCGTGTTCCTGGACATCACGGCGACACTCGAGGGGCGCGGCCCGATCCTCGACGTGATCGGCCGCGCCGCCGACGAGCTGACGATCCCCTTCACGGCCGGCGGCGGGATCACCGGTGTCGGCGACGCGCGCGACCTGCTGCTCGCGGGGGCGGACAAGGTCGCGGTCAACCGCGCTGCCTTCGACGAGCCCGAGATCCTCGCGGAGCTCGCGGCCGAGTTCGGCGCGCAGGCGGTCGTCTGCGCGATCGACGCCCGCGGCGGCGAGGTCGTCACGCATGCCGGACGCGAGCCGCGCGGCCGGGCCGCGGTCGGCTGGGCGCGGGAGGCGGTCGAGCGGGGTGCCGGCGAGATCCTGCTCACGTCGATCGACGCCGACGGGACGCGCGCGGGCTATGACCTCGAGCTGACGCGCGCGGTCGCCGACGCTGTCGAGGTCCCCGTGATCGCGTCGGGCGGCGCAGGCCGCGCGGAGCATCTCGCCGAGGTGTTCGCCGTGGGCGCGGAGGCGGCGCTCGTCGCGTCGATCGTCCACGAGCGGCCCGAGCGGCTGCCCGAGCTGAAGGCCGAGCTGGAGGACGCGGGATGGCCGATGCGGCGCTGACGCCGGTGATCGTCCAGGACGTCGACAGCGGACGGGTGCTGATGCTCGCGTACGCCGACGAAGAGGCGCTTCGCCGCACCTGCGAGACCGGCGAGGCATGGTTCTGGAGCCGCTCGCGGAACGAGCTGTGGCACAAGGGCGCGACGTCGGGCAACACGATGGCGGTCGAGGAGATCCGCGACGACTGCGACGGCGACGCGCTGCTCTACCGCGTGCGCCCGAGCGGCCCCGCGTGCCACACCGGGGCCGAATCGTGCTTCGCGCCCTGGCTGTGGCGCGTTGTCGCGGAGCGGGCCGCGACGCGTCCCGCGGGCTCGTACGTCGCGGGGCTGCTGGCCGAGGGGCCGGCCGCGGCTGCGCGAAAGGTCGGGGAGGAGGGTGTCGAGGCCGCGCTCGCGGCAGTCGGCGAGTCGGACGAGCGGCTCGTCGAGGAGCTCGCCGACCTGTGGTTCCACTCGTACGTCTTGCTCGCCGCCCGTGGGCTGCAGCCGTCCGCGGTCGAGGACGAGCTCCGCCGCCGGCACGCCGCCGCGTAGCTCGGGCGAGAGGAGACTCGCCCATCGCAGTGTTGCGTAGCATCTGCGCGCGTGTCGGCAGGAGCACGAACCGGCGGATGTCTCTGCGGGGCGGTTCGCTACACCGTTCGCGGTGACCCTGTGCATGTCCGGCGTTGCCACTGCGCGGATTGCAGAAAGGAGTCCGGCAGTGCGTTCAGCGTGTATGCGCAATGGCCTGTCGAGGCGTTCGAGCTGTGCGGCCAGATCTCGAGCTATGACGGTCGCGGCTTCTGCCCCCGCTGTGGGTCTCGGCTCGTCGACACGACCGACCCCGGCGACACGCTCATCGAGATTCGGCTCGGAAGCCTGGATGAGGCGCCGTTCGGGCTGAAGCCCGACGACGAGATCTGGGTGAAGCGGCGCGAGAGCTGGATACCACCGGTCGAGGGCGCAGCGCAGCACGACGAGAGCTAGCAGCCCCGCGGAGGGTTGACCCCTTGTCCGGGCCGACGCATACTCGCGGCTCCGAGCGAAGGAGGACCGAGGTGGCGTTCGAGGAGCTGACAACGAGGCATGCCCAGGTGTGGAGCTCGGCACCGTTCGAGCGGATCGCCGAGGTCATCACCGAGATGCACGTTGCGCTGGTCGAGCGCCTCGCGCCGGAGGCCGGGGAGACCTGGCTCGACCTCGGCTGCGGCACCGGCGACGTCGCGTTCCACGCCGCCCAGGCGGGCGCGATCGTGACGGGATCCGATCTGTCGCCGACGCTGATCGAGACGGCGGAGCAGCGGGCGAGCGAGCTCGGGCTCGACCTCACGCTCGAGGTGGCCGACTGCCAGGCCCTGCCGTATGCGGACGCGTCCTACGACGTCGTCTCGTCGTCGGTCGGCGTCATCTTCGCGCCGGACCACACGCGCGTCGCCTCAGAGCTCGCCCGCGTGTGCAGGCCCGGCGGCCGCCTGGGGCTCACCGCGTGGCGGCGCGACAGCGGGGTCGGCGACATCTTCGAGGGCATGTCCGGCTTCATGCCGCCTCCGCCGGAGGGCGCCGGCTCGCCGTTCCAGTGGGGCAACGAGGAGTACGTCCAGCAGATGCTCGGGGACGCGTACGAGCTGTCGTTCGAGGAGCTCGACACGCGGCACGACGACGACGACCCCGCGGCGATGTGGGAGCTCTTCCGCTCGAGCTACGGCCCGTCGTACGTGCTCTGGAGCTCGCTCGACGGGGATGGCCGGAAAGCGCTCGACGAGACGATGAAGGCGGTCTTCGAGAAGCATCGCGACGGCGACCGGATCAGCATGGAGCGCCGGTACATCGTCGTGACCGGCGTGCGCAGGGCGTAGTCGCCCTACCCGACGGTCTCGAGGAACGAGAGCACTCGCTCGCGAAGCGACCTCGCTGCCGCCTCGTCGTAGTCGGGCAGGCTGCTGTCCGCGAACAGGTGCCGGTCGCCCGGGTAGAGGAAGAGTTCCACACGGTCGGAGCCCTCGACCAGCTCGCGCGCGGCGGGGAGGTCCTCGTCGACCCACGGGTCGTCCTCCATCATGTGGATCTGGAGCGGAACGCCCTGCGGCCACCCGTCCCCGAACTCCGAGGCGGGGAGAGCGGCGCTGAAGAACAGCGCGCCGCGAGCGCCACGCCGTGTCTGGGCGAGCAGCTGCGCCGGCATCACGCCGAGCGAGAACCCTGCGTAGACGAGCTCGTTCGGGAGCTCCTCGGCGGCGAGCCGCCCACGCTCCATGATCGTGTCGAAACCGACCTGCTTCGCGTAGCCGATGCCCTCGTCGAGGTCGTCGAACGTCTTGCCGTTGTACAAGTCCGGCGTGTGGACGGCGTGCCCGACGGCTCGCAGGTCCTCGGCGAAGCCGAGAACGCCCTGCGTGACGCCCTGCGCATGGTGGAAGAGCAGGATCTCGGTCATGCGGGATACATAACCAGCGCGACACCGCGCGAAACAGGCGGCGGGGCGTACGGAAAGCCGTACCCTGCTCCGGCGACGACGCCGTAAAGTGCCGCGCATGACCCGTCTCCACTCCTGGCGAGCCACCGTTCTGCGTCAGAACGGCTGAGTCGCCGCTTCCCGAAGAGAGCGTCCTGGGAAGCGGCGGAAGCGCGACGCCGCACGAGTGGAAGGAGGACCGCGATGCCCATGCCGCATCGCACGTTCGCGGAGGTGGCGAAGCGCCGCCTTGTCGGGAAAGAGGGGAGCGACCGCGTCGCGGCGATCCGCGCGCTGCTCGGAGAGCTGCCGGGGTATCGGAACGGGCCGTACGCCGATCTGCGCAAGTGGCTCGAGGGTGAGCTCGACCGAACGCGCGTCCGCGCGAAGGTCGTCCACCGCGACTCGCTCCAGGTCCGTCGCGAAGGGGCCGCGCAGATCGCGCTCGCCGGGCCGCCGAACGCGGGGAAGTCATCTCTCCTGCAAGCGTTGTCCGACATCCAGATCAAGACCGGCGACTACGCGTTCACGACGCTCCGTCCCGTTCCCGCGCTGACGCGGATCGGCGGCGTGCTCGTCCAGCTCGTCGAGATCCCGGGGCTGATCGAGGGCGCGCACGAGGACCGCGGCGGCGGCCGCGCGCTCATCGGCGTCCTCCGCAATGCCGACGCGATCGTCTACTGCCGTGCGGCAGCCGAGCGCTCGACGAGGCTCGACGTCGTGCTGCGGGAGGTCGCCGCCGCCGGCGTCGAGAAGCGAGCGATCCTCGCGTTGACGAAGGCCGACGAGCTGCCGGATGACGACGTCGGCCGTGAGGCGGACGTCGCTTGCGCCGAATCAACACAAGTGTTCGAGGCCGTCGTCCCGGTGTCGGTGCTCGACGACGAGAGCCTCGACCGGCTGCGCGTCGCGATCTGGGCGCTGACCGGCCTGATCCGCGTACGGCCGCGGCGGGACGGACACGTCGACGACGAGCCGTTCGCGCTCGCCGAGGGCGCGACGGTCGCAGAGCTCGCCGACCTCATCCACCACGACGTCGGCCGGTCGTCCACCGGCGGACGCGTGTGGGGCGCGTCTGCGCGGTTCGACGGCCAGCGCGTGGGACGGGCGCACGTCCTCGCCGACGGCGACGTGGTGGAGGTGACGACCCGCTAGGGCCTCACACGTCCCACTCGCCCGCCAGCAGTCGCGGGAGGACGTCGTCGAACAGGCGCAGCGTCATTCCCCACAGGACGTTGCCCTGGACGTCGATCCCGTCCACGAGCAGCGGCTCCGTGAAGCGCCGAGAGGTGAACGGAAGCGTCGCGCGCGACGCGGGGTCGGCGAGCACGCGCACCGAGGGCGTGAGGACGCCGACGACCTCCGCTTCCTGGAGCCGCCAGCTCGTGTCCGGCGAGATCCGGCCGAGGAACGGATGCACGCGCCAGCCCGTCGAGCGCGTGTCGAACGGCGGGAGCGCTGCGAGCACCTCGACGTCGTCCGGGCCGAGCCCGACCTCCTCCTCCGCCTCGCGCAACGCTGTGGCGAGCAGGTCGGCGTCTTCCGGCTCCGGCTTCCCACCCGGGAGTCCGAGCTGCCCGCCGTGCAGGCCGCCGTCGTCCGCGCGCACGACGATCGCGACGCGGAGCTCGCCGTCCGCATCGCGGAAGACCGGGACGAGGACGGCGGCGTCCCGTAGCGGCGAGCCGCTCACGCCTCGAGGTCGAGCAGGTCGTCGATCGTCTCGCGCCGGCGTACGAGCCTCGCCTCGCCGTCGTTGACGAGGACGGCCGCCGGGCGGCCGACGCCGTTGTAGTTCGAGGCCATCGCAAGGGTGTAGGCGCCGGTCGCCGGCACGGCCAGCAGGTCGCCCCGCCGCGGCGACGGCAGCGTGACGTCGTCGATCAGCACGTCGCCGGACTCGCAATGCATCCCGGCGACGCTGACGACCTCGTCGACGGCCTCGTTCGCGCGTGCCGCGGAGAGCGCCGTGTAGCGCGCGCCGTAGAGCTGCGGGCGCGGGTTGTCGGACATGCCGCCGTCGACTGCCACCCAGGTGCGACCCGGCAGCCGCTTCACGCTCCCCACGCGGTAGAGCGTCACCCCCGCCCGTCCGAGGAGGCTCCGTCCCGGCTCGAGCCAGATCTCGGGTTGGGGCAGCCCCGCCTCGACGAACGCGAGCCGCGCGGTCGTCGCGGCGCTCGCAGCAAGCTCGGACGCGTCCGGCACCTCGTCCGCGGGGTGATGGCGGATTCCGAAACCGCCTCCGAGGTCGGCGACCTGCGCCGTCCAGCCGAGCTCGTCGCGGCAGCTCGCGACGAACGACGCGAGCCGCACGATCGTCTCGGCCTGGGCGTCGAAGTCCTCGAGCTGCGAGCCGACGTGAACGTGGACGCCGAGCACGTCGAGACCGCGATCCAGCGCCTCGCCGACAACCGCGCGGGCCTGGTCGGGCGGGAGGCCGAACTTCGAGCCGTGGTGGCCCGTCCTGATCGCCTCGTGCGTGTCCGCGTCGACGCCGAGCGTCACGCGGACCAGAACCTGACCGGCTCCCGCGTCGGCGGCTAGCCCGGCCTCGTCCGGCGCGTCGAGCACGACCGGGGCGCCGGCGGCAGCGGCATCCCCGAGAAACGCGGCGTCCTTGTTGTTCCCGTGCACGACGAGCTCGCCGCCGCCGAGCCCCGCCGCGACCGCGAACGCAAGCTCGCCCGCGGAGGCGACGTCGGCGCCGATCCCTTCCTCGGCCAGGAGCCGGAGCACCGCGACGTTCGGCAGCGCCTTCGTTCCGAAGAACACGCGGCCATCTCCGACCGCGGCTCGGAGAGCTCGCGCGCTCGCCCGGATCGTCCCCTCGCAGAGGACGACGAGCGGCGTTCCATGCTGCTCCGCGAGGGCCGCCGCGTCGATCCCCGCGAGGGTCAGGCGGGAGCCGTCGAGAGCCGCGGAGTCGGGGAACAGCGCTAGCACCAGCCGATCGTGCCTGTTAGCATTCATCTCGTGGAGCAGCTTCTCACGTAGCCCAGGGAGGAAACGCGGCCGTGCCGCGCCGACTCCCCCTGAGCCTCTCGTCCGAGAGGCTTTTTCGTTCCCGGGAGAGAATCGAGACCGATGGAGCAGTCAGAGCACGAGCGCTACGACCCTTCGGCGGTCGAGGAGCGCTGGCAGGCGGCCTGGGCGGCCGAGGATGCCTTCACGGTCACGAACCCCGAGCCGGGGACGGCGGACGAGGGGCGCTCCGCCTATGTCCTCGAGATGCTCCCGTACCCCTCCGGCGAGCTCCACATGGGACACGTCTTCAACTACACGATGGGGGACGTCCTCACCCACATTCGCCGCAGGCAGGGAATGACGGTGCTGCGACCGATGGGCTACGACGCGTTCGGCCTCCCCGCGGAGAACGCCGCGATCCGCGAGGGCGGCCACCCGCGCGAGATCACGAACCGCAACATCGAGTCGATCCGCCGGCAGATGAAGCGGATGGGCTGGGCGATCGACTGGTCGCGCGAGGTCTCGACCGCGGAGCCCGAGTACTACCGCTGGACGCAATGGCTGTTCCTGCGCTTCTTCGAGAAGGGCCTTGCCTACCGGCGGGAGGCGCCGGTCAAGTGGTGCCCGAAGGACCAGACCGTGCTGGCGAACGAGCAGGTGATCGACGGGCGCTGTGAGCGCTGCGGCACCGAGGTCGAGTCCCGGAACCTCACGCAATGGTTCTTCAAGATCACCGAGTACGCCGACGCGCTGCTCGACGAGACTGCGCTGCTCGAGTCCTGGCCCGAGAAGGTGCTGACGATGCAGCGGAACTGGATCGGCCGCTCCGAGGGCGCGCGCGTGATCTTCACGGTGCAGGGATCGGGGGAGGAGCTGCCGGTCTTCACGACGCGGCCCGACACGCTGTTCGGCGCGACTTTCTTCGTCCTTGCGCCGGAGCATCCGCTGGTCGCGGAGCTGACCGCTGGCACCGAGCAGGAGGCGGAGGTCGCCGCCTACGTCCGCCACGCGGCCGCGCGCTCCGCGGTCGAGCGCGAGGCGAAGGAGAAGGACGGCGTCTTTACCGGCCGCTTCGCGGTGAACCCGGTGAACGGCGAGCCGATCCCGATCTGGGTCGCCGACTACGTCCTGATGGAGTACGGCACGGGCGCGATCATGGCCGTCCCGGCGCACGACGAGCGCGACCACGCGTTCGCGGAGCGCTACGGGCTCGACGTCCGCCAGGTGGTCGCCCCCGCGGACGCTGCCGAGGGCTCCGCGGCCGAGGGCGGCGCGTTCGTCGCGCACACGGACGACGAGGTGCTCGTCGACTCCGGCGAGTTCACGGGGCTGCCCGCCCCCGAGGGCAAGCGCGCGATCACGGCCTGGCTGGCCGAGCGCGCGCTCGGCGAGGCGACGATCGGCTACCGCCTGCGCGACTGGCTGCTCTCCCGTCAGCGCTACTGGGGCTGCCCGATCCCGATCGTGCATTGCGGGTCGTGCGGCACCGTCGCCGTGCCCGACGACCAGCTGCCGGTGCGTCTGCCCGAGGTCGAGGACTACACGCCGAAGGGCCGCAGCCCTCTCGCCGCGGCCGAGGACTGGGTCGCCACGACCTGCCCGAGCTGTGGCGGCCCGGCTCGGCGCGAGACCGACACGATGGACACATTCGTCGACTCGTCCTGGTACTTCCTGCGCTACGCCGACGCGCGGAACGACGACGCGGCCTGGGACCCGCAGATCGTCGACTACTGGTTGCCGGTCACGCAGTACATCGGTGGGATCGAGCACGCGATCCTGCATCTGCTGTACGCGCGGTTCTTCACGAAGGTCCTGAACGACATGGAGCTGCTCGGCTTCCGCGAGCCGTTCTCCCGGCTCTTCACGCAGGGGATGATCTACCGGCACGGCGCGAAGATGTCGAAGTCGAAGGGCAACGTCGTCTCCCCCGACGACGCGATCCACCGCTACGGCGCCGACGCGTTGCGGCTCTACATCCTCTACATGGGCCCCGCCGAGCAGGACAAGGAGTGGTCCGACGCGGGGATCGAGGGGACCGCGCGGCTGCTCGACCGGATCTGGCGGCTGGCGCTCGAGGTCGCCGCGCGCGGGCCTGTCGAGGCGCCCGCCGACGGCGAGCTCGTACGCACGACCCACCGCACGATCGACCGGGTCACCGACGACATCCTGCGCCGCTTCCAGCTCCACACGCCGATCGCAGCGCTGTTCGAGCTCGTCAACGAGATCTACAAGGTCAAGGACGACCCGGAGCGGGGAGGCGAGGTGCGCTTCGCGACCGAGACCGTGATCTCGCTGATCCAGCCGTACGCTCCGCATGTCGCCGACGAGCTCTGGGAGCGCCTCGGGCACAGCCGTCTCTGGGAAACGCCCTGGCCCGTCGCCGACCCGGCCCTCCTCACGTCCGACACCGTCGAGGTCGTCGTTCAGGTCAATGGACGCCTCCGCGACCGTCTGCACGTCCCCGTGGGGACGCCCGAGGACGAGCTCGTCGCGCTCGCGCTCGCGTCCGAGCGCGTCCAGGCGTACGTCAAGGGCGAGCCGCGAAAGACGATCGTCGTGCCCGATCGCCTCGTGAACCTCGTCGCGTAGCGAGCCGTCACAGAGTCGGCACGAAGGCGACACACCGTCGGCACGCGTCGGCGGCGACGCTGGATGCGTGATCACGCTGTCGCGGAGCCAGCTCGCGCTCGTCCTCGTCCCGCTCGTCGTCCTGCTGACCGTGGCGGGCTCGCGGATCGCGGGCGTCGGCGCCAGCCGCGGGCCGGAGACCGTCGCGCCGCTCACGCGGGTTGCGCCGGCGAAGAGCGCTCCGGCGTCGCTCCTGTTCGTCCACGTCGTCGGCGCCGTCCACCACGCAGGGCTCTTTCGCATCCGCGACGGCTCGCGCGTCGCCGACGCGCTGGCGCGCGCCGGTGGCCCGACGCGCCATGCCGATCTGGCGGCCGTGAATCTCGCTGCACCGCTCGTCGACGGTCAGCAGGTCGTGGTCCCGCGCCGGGGACCGCCCGGAAGCGCCGCCGCGGTCGGGCCCGGCGGGGCGGGAACGGGGATCAAGGTCAGCCTTGCCGCGGCGACCGTCGAGCAGCTCGACGAGCTACCCGGTATCGGGCCTGTGACCGCGCAGAAGATCGTCGACTGGCGCACGACCCATGGACCGTTCAGGTCGGTGGACGCCCTCGACGACGTCCCGGGCATCGGTCCCGCGCGGATCGAACAGCTTCGCGATCTCGTCACGCCGTGAGACGCCTCGTCACGACGAATTGGCCGGCGCTCCTCGCGGCGGCCGCGTGCCTCGGTCTCACGTCGTCCGTCTGGTTCCGGCCGTCGCAGGCCGTTCTCCTGCCGGTGGCGGCCGGCGCCGGGCTCGCAGCGATCGTCCAGCGTGACCTGCGGCGAGTCGCTCTCGCCGCTGTGGCGCTCGCGCTCGTCGGACTCTGCTGGGGCACGCTCCGCGAAAGCGCGCTCGACCGCAGCGTCCTGGCCGAACGGATCGGAGAGCGCGCGGATGCGCGCGTCGTCGTCACGGGCCCGGTCCGCCGGACGCCGTTCGCACTGCGTTTGCCTGCACAGGTCGAGCGCTTCGGCGAGCTGGAGCTCCGGGAGCGCGTCCTGCTCGAGCTGCCGCGCGAGCGCGCACCCCCGCAGGGGGCAATTCTCGAGCTGCGCGCACAGCCGGTCGCGCCGCGCGGGCCCGAGACCGGCTTCGACGAGCGTGCGTGGCTGGCGCGGCAGGGCATCCACGTCGTGCTGCGCGGCGACGACGCACGCCTCGTCGGCCGGCGGGGCGGGATCGGTGGCGTCGCCGACCGGCTGCACGCGCACGTCGAACAGACGCTCGCCCGCGGGACGACGGGAGAACGGCGCGCGGTCCTGACCGGGATCGTGCTCGGCGAGGACGACGGCATCACGCGATCGCTCCGCGACGACTTCCGGGCGAGCGGGCTGACGCACCTGCTTGCGGTGTCGGGGCAGAACGTCGCGATCACCGCGGTCGGTGTCGTCTGGCTGGCGCGGATCGCGGGGATCGGCCGGCTCGTCGGAGAGGGCCTGGCGATCCTCGTCGTGCTGGCGTACGCGCTCGCGGTCGGCTGGCAGCCCTCGGTCGTGCGTGCGGCGGTCGCCGGAACCCTCGCGTCGCTCGGGTGGATCACGGCGAGGCCGAGAGATCGCTGGCACGCGATGGCGGTCGGCGCGCTCGTGCTCCTCGCATGGACGCCGTCGGCGGCGCTCGACGCGGGGTTCCAGCTGTCGTTCGCGGCGGTCGCGGCCATCTTCGTCGTCGTGCCACGCGTTGCCGGCGTGCCGGACGCGTACCCGATACCGCGCGGGCTCTGGGACGTGCTCGTCGTCGCGGTCGCGTGCGGGCTCGTGACAGCGCCGATCGTCTGGCTCCACTTCGGCGCGGTCGCGCTCTGGACCGTGCCGGCGAACGTCGTCGCGGAGCCGGCGATGCCGCCGCTGATCGCACTGTCGCTGACGGCGGCGGCGATCGAGCCGGTGCTCCCCGACGCCGCGGCCGCGCTCGCGTGGCTGGCCGGTGGCTGCGCGGCGTGGATCGCGCTCGTCGCGCGGATCGTGAGCGGCTGGCCGTCGGCGCAGATCCACTCGCCCGTTGCGCTGGCGGCGATCCTGGCCTTCGCCGCCGCGGCGGCCGTCGTTCGGCGCCTGCCCCGCTATCGCCGCCGGACGGCGGTCGTGGGCCTCGTGTCGCTCGCGCTTGCGACGGCCGCGGGCGCCTGGGCGCTCCGGCCGGCGCCGTCGTGGGCGCCCCCGCAGGGCCTCCGCGTGACGTTCCTCGACGTCGGCCAGGGCGACTCCGCGCTGCTCGAGGCTCCGGGCGGAGCGGTGCTCGTCGACGAGGGGCCGCCGGAGGCGGACGTCGCCGGGCAACTGCGAGAGATGGGGATCCGCTCCCTGACGGCGATCGTGCTCACCCATCCGCAGCGCGACCACATCGGCGGCGCGGCTGAGGTGCTCGACCGGCTGCGTGTGGGCGAGGTCGAGGACCCGGGCATCGAGGCGCCGTCCGCCGACCACGATGCGGCGATCGCCGCGGCTCGCCGGCGCCATGTGCCGGTCGAGGTCGTCCACCAGGGCGACACGTTCCGGATCGGCCGCCTGCTCCTCCGCATTCTCTGGCCGGATGAGCCGGGCCTGCCGAGCGAGGATCCGAACCAGCACGCCGTCGTCGCGCACGCGAGCTTCGGCGCGACCGACGTTCTCCTGACGGCGGACGCCGAGAGCGACGTCACGGGGCGACTCCGGATCCCGCCGGTCGAGGTGCTGAAGGTCGCGCACCACGGCTCGGAGGATCAGGGTCTGCCCGACCTCCTGCGCACGCTGCGGCCGCGCATCGCGGTGATCTCGGTGGGGGAGGGCAACGACTACGGTCATCCGAGGCCGGAGACGCTCGCGGCGCTGCACGCGTTTCCCGGGCTCGAGACGCTGCGTACGGACGTGAACGGGCGGATCGTCGTCGAGTCGGACGGACGGACGATCACCGTGCGGTCGCAGCGGTAGCCTGCGTCCGGTGGCCGCCCCCGGCGAATCCGTCTACCTCGTCACCGGCTCCGACCGGCCGAAGATCGACCGGACGCTCGAGCGGCTGAGGGCCCACTTCGACCCGGGCGCGATCGAGCGGTTCACGGCCGCCGGGCAGGACGGCGCAAGCGGAGAGGACGTAGTCGCCGCGTGCAATGCGGGGTCACTGCTCGGGGACAGCCGCCTCGTCCTCGTCTCCGACGTCGACGGTCGGCCCGACGACCGCGGACGTGTCTCGGGCGGCTGGAAGAAGGCCGACGTCGACGCCGTCGTCGAGTACCTCGCAGCGCCGGCGCCCGGCGCCGTCCTGTGTCTCGTCGCCCATGCGCTGAAGCGCGACTCGCCGCTCGCGAAGGCGTGTGCGAAGGCGGGCTCCCTCCTCGAGTGGGAGGTCCCCAAGGGCAAGCTCGACCAGTGGGTCGCGGAGGAGTTTGCGAAGCGCGGCGTCAAGGTCGAGCGGGCGGCGTGTCACGAGCTGGTGCAGACCGTCGGCGACGACAAGCTCGCACTCGCTCTCGAGGTCGACAAGATCGCGACGTGGGCCAGCGGCGAACCGGTCGGCACGGACGAGGTCGGGCGGCTCGCGGTCGGCTTCGGCGAGCGGCCACCCTGGGATCTCACCGACGCGTGGGGCGATCACGACGTTGCGACGGCGCTCGAGGTCGTGGAGGAGAAGCTCGACCGCAACGCGATGCCCCGTCGCGCTCAGGCGGCGCTCCTCGCCGGCTCGCTCGGCGCCCATCTGACGCGGCTGCGCCAGCTGGCCGGCCTCGCCCGCGAGGGCATCCGGCCGAAAGACGCGGCGGGCCGGCTCAAGCTCCACCCGTTCCAGGCCGAGAAGCTCGGGCGCCAGGCCGAGAGGTTCTCGCCCGAGGAGCTCGACGACGCGACGGTCCGGCTCGCGGAGCTCGACCACGCGCTGAAGGGCGGGAGCCGGCTCTCGCCGGACCTCGAGCTCCAGCTCGCGGTCACCGACCTCGCGCGAGAGCGCCGCTAGGAACCGCTGGCCGGGACGCGGCTACGCGCCCGCGACGACGCGTGCGGCGTGCGACTTCTTGCGCGCGGCGGTGTTGCGGTGGAGGGCGCCGCGCGAGACCGCGCGGTCGATCGTCCGCACGAGCTCGCGGTGCTCGGACGCGACGCGATCCGCGTCGGCGTCCTCGACCGCGCGCTCGAGCCGCTTTGCAAGCGTCTTGATCGTCGAGCGGTAGCGCAGGTTCTCGAGCCGCTGGCGGGAGGCCGTCTCGACGCGCTTCTTCTGCTGCTTGATGTTCGCCATTCGGAAAGGGTGCCCCGACCGATCGGTTGGTCGCAGGGCCGCGTGATGGTACCAGAGGGGCTTCCGACGATTCCACGAAACTTCCGTCGATGAGCGAGGCCGAACCGCCACTCGGCACGGTCAGCGCAGAGGAGCGCGCGCACCGGCGGCGGCTCGCGCGCTCGACTGCCGTCTTCGGCGCCGCCACCGCGCTGTCGCGTGTGCTCGGCCTCGTCAGGGAGATGATCGCAGCGCCGACGTTCGGGGCCGCGGGGAAGATCAACGCCTTCACGGTCGCGTTCCAGATCCCGAACCTCGTGCGCGCGCTCGTCGCCGACACCGCCCTCTCGGGTGCTTTCGTCCCAGTGTTCAGCGAGCTCCTGGAGAAGGGCGAGCGGCTCAGGGCCTGGCGCGTCGCGTCGACGATCTTCTGGCTCGTCCTGCTGATCACGACCGGTCTGACAGCAGTGTTCGTCCTCGCCGCGCCGTTGATCGTCGAGCTGTTCGGGACGCCGGGGGGCAGCTTCGACCTGGCCGTCGGGCTGTCGCGACTGCTCTTTCCGATCGTGATCATGCTCGGCCTCTCGGGGATCATCGTGGGGATCCTCAACGCGTACGACCACTTCACGGTCCCCGCGCTGACCCCGGTCGCCTGGAACCTCGTGATCATCTTCGGGCTCGTGCTCGGCGTCCCGGCGGCGAGCAGCGAGGACACCCAGCTGTACATCTACGCCGGCTCGATCGTCATCGCGACGCTCGTCCAGCTCCTGCTGCCGGTTCCGTGGCTGCGCGGGCTCGACGGCCGCCTCCGGATGGCGCTCGACTGGCGCGACCCGGCGGTGCGCCGGTTCTTCGTGCTGATGCTGCCGGTGACGCTGACGCTCGGGTTGATCAACGTCTCGACCCTGATCGGAACGCTCTTCGCCTCGCGCCTGATCGACCCGGATCTCGCGCCGCGCGCGATCGACCTCGCGTTCCGCCTCTACATGCTCCCGCAAGGGATCTTCTCGGTCGCGGTGGCGACGGTGCTCTTCCCGACGATGGCGCGTCAGGCCGCGCGCGGCGACATGGGCGGGTTCGGCCGGACGGTCGATACGGGCGTGCGCCAGATCGGCTTCCTCCTGATCCCCGCCGGGCTCGTTTCCGCCGTCCTCGCCGAGCCGATCATCCGCCTGCTCTACCAACGCGGCGAATTCGCGCCCGACCAGACGCCCGTCGTCGCCGGCGCGCTCGCCGCGTTCTCCGTCGGCCTGGTGTTCAACGGGTGGATGCTGCTCCTCAACCGGGCGTTCTACGGACTCCGCATGAACTGGATCCCGACTCTCGTCGCGCTCGGCAACCTCGTGCTGAACGTCGCCCTCTTCTTTGCGCTCTACTCGGTCGGCGTGTGGGGCCTGCCGCTCGCGACGTCGCTGTCGAACCTCGCGGGGGCACTCGCCCTCGCGATCCTGATGTGGCGGCACGTGGGCGGCGTCGAAGCGGGGGCGACGCTCAATGCCATCGCGCGGATCATCGTCGCCTCCGTCGCCGCCTCGGGGCTCGCGGTGCTCGTCTGGTGGGGCGTCGACGCCGAGGTGGGGCGCTCGATTCTCGGGCAGATCCTCTCGGTGGGGCTCGGGCTGGGCGTGGGGACGGCCGCGTATGTCGGCGCCTGCCGCGTCCTCCGCGTCCGGGAGCTCGGCTCGCTGTTCGCGTTGCGCCACGCCGCCTGAGCGGCCGCCTACTGCTCGTAGCCCTCGACCGTCTCCTCGGACCGCTCCGTCGCCACGTCTGCGTCGAAACCGAACTCCTCGAGGGCGCGGCGTTGGCGGAGGAGGTCCCAGCAGCGGTCGAGCGAGATCTTCACGTCGCCCAGGCGGCGACGGTCGGCCTCCGTCGCATGTCCTCCTGCCTCGCGGTCCCACAGCTCGTGCTCCTCGGCGACGAGCTGCTCGATGCTGTCGTGTATCGCTGAGTCGTCCATGCGCAGACCATACGTCGCCGAGTCGTGGGGGCGCAGAGGCGCCCCCACGACGAACGTCGAGCTCAGCCCAGCTGCGCGCGGATCGCGCCCGCCGGGTGCTCCTTCGTGTGGACGTTCACGTAGAACCCACCGGCGTTCCCGACGATCTCGTTGATCAGGGCCTGATCCGAGCTGGTGCACCCGCTCGAGTTCCCGTCTGCGCCGGGTGGCGTGAACGGGACGACGACCGGGCCGTTGACGGTCGTCGCGCCGCGGTGGATGTGCGCCGCCACCGCCGGCAGCGTGATGTTCGCCGCGTGCAGGCGGTAACAGACCATCGGCGCGTCGGTGCGGAGGCGCACCACCGCGGTGCCGGTCGCGTTCGGCTCGCTCGTGCCCTTGAGGTCGACTGCCGCGACCCACCCGAACGACGAGGTCGAGGTGCCGGTCAGCTGACCACGGATCGCGCCGGCCTGGAACTCCGCGGTGTGGATGTTGAGGTAATAGGTCGCGGGGCTCGCGAGCATCGCCGCGACGAGGGGACGCGCGGCCGGGGCGCACCCGCGCGCGGCGCCATCGGCGCCGGGTGTCGCGAGCGGTACGACGACAGGGCCGGCGACACCTGTTGCGCCACGATGGATGTGCATCGCGACGGCGGGCGGAAGGTTCTCGGCGGTCACCTGGTAGCAGAGCTGCCCCTGACCGGCGCGGAGGCGGATCGTCGCCGTCGCGGTCGCGACGGGATCGCCGGCCGGCGTCTCGGCCTCGCCCGTCAGAGCGACGGGGAGCGCGCGGCCTCCCGCCGTGGGGCTGAGCACCGTGCGGGGGCAGGGGCCGTTCCGCGAGAGCACGATGTCTGCTGCGTGCTTCGTGTGCGCGCGGACCTGCTTCGCCGAGACCTGCAGCTTGACGTACGGGTTCTTCGCCGACGCGGTCCGGTGGCAGATCGTCCGGGTGGTGGCGTCGGTGCCCGCGTAGGCGCTTGCGAGCGCACCCCCGGCGAGGCCGACCACGGCGAGGAGCAAACCGAGGCGCTTCATGCTCGTCCCTCCTGGAGTCGTTGTCGTCGGGAGTAACGGGCGAGGGCGCGTTCCGGTTTTGCCCCGAGTCGCGGCCGTCGCCGCGTGGCCTGGCTGTGTTGGAAGCGGCGCGATTGGGTACCACCGCTCGGTGACGGCCGGAAGCTCGGAATTCGACGGGCTGGACCCTGACCTGGAGGTCGAGCCACAGCCTCGCAGTCGGGACGACCTGTCCCGCTGGGCGGGCCGTGTCGCGATCGCGACGCTGGTCGTGGTCGGGATCCTCCTCACGGCCGTCGTCGTCTGGAAGGCGCGACTCGTCGTCGCCCTTCTCTTCACCGCGATCATCCTCGCGGCGGCGCTTCGGCCGGGCGTCGAGTCACTCGCGCGGCGAGGCGTCCCACGTGGGCTCGGAGTGATCCTCCACTACGCGGTTCTCGTGGCGCTGATCGGCGTCGGCCTCTGGTTCCTCGTGCCCGCGACGACCGACCAGGTCCAGGCCGCGCTCGGCGACCACCATGAGCTGCGGCAGGCGGCACAGCAGTCGACCGGGATCAAGCACGACATCCTCCTCGCGATCGATCGCAAGCTGAGCGACCTTCCGTCCGGCTCGAGCCTCATCGACCCCGCAGTCGAGTACGGCAGAAAGGCCTTCGAGGCAATCATCGGGATCTTCTTCGTGCTCGCGGCGTCCGCCTACTGGATCATCGAGCGCGAGCGCGCGGTCGACGTCGTCTGCTCGGTCCTGCCTCGTCCGAAGCGGAAGACCGTGCGCGATGGGTGGGACCTGATCGAGCTGCGGCTCGGCGCGTTCGTCCGCGGTCAGGCGGTGCTCGTCGCGGTCGTCGCGGTGGTGCTCTCTACGTGTTTCTGGGCGATCGGCCTGCCCTACTGGCTGCTCGTGGGCATCTTCGCCGGCATCGTCGAGATCGTCCCCGTGATCGGCCCCCTCGCCGCGGGCGTGGTGGCCGTGGGCGTCGGGCTCTCCCAATCCGTGCACCTCGCCGTGCTCGCGGGGCTCGTCGTCGTCGGCGTGCGGCTGCTCGAGGACTATGTGATCGTGCCGCGCGTGCTCGGGCACTCGGTCGGCCTCTCGCCGCTCGTCGTCCTCGTCGCGGTCACCTCGGTCGGGATCGTGCTCGGCGGGTTCGCGGTGATCCTCGCGGTGCCGCTTGCGAGCATCCTGGTCACGTTGATCGACATCGTGATCCGCGACAAGGACCCGGCCGAAGAGCCGGCGCCGTCGGTGCTGTTCCCTGCCAAGGACCTCGAGTAGCGCAGAGGTACGCGCCGCCGGCCTGGAGCTGCTGTGCGACGTCCCAAACGTGCCCGTCGAGGTCGGCGAAGCACGCGGTGCGCAAGCCCCACGGGCCCTGCCAGGGAACGCCGCAACGCCACGGCTACGATCGACGCCGATCAGCCATGGAACAGAGCCGGATCCGCAACTTCTCGATCATCGCGCACATCGACCACGGCAAGTCGACGCTCGCCGACCGGATTCTCCAGCTGACGGAGACGGTCTCCGAGCGCGAGATGCGAGACCAACTGCTCGACTCGATGGAGCTGGAGCGGGAGCGCGGGATCACGATCAAGGCTCAGGCCGTCCGCGTGCAGTGGAAGGGCCACGAGCTGAACCTGATCGACACACCGGGCCACGTGGACTTCACCTACGAGGTCTCGCGGTCGCTCCAGGCGTGCGAGGGGGCTGTCCTCGTCGTCGATGCGGCACAGGGGATCGAGGCGCAGACCCTCGCCAACACGTACCTCGCGATCGAGAACGATCTCGAAATCGTCCCGGTCGTCAACAAGATCGACCTGCCATCTGCCGACCCGGAGGGGACGGCGGCCGAGGTCTGCGAGCTACTCGGCGGGTCGCCCGAGGACGTCGTCCGGATCTCGGCGAAGACCGGGCTCAACGTCGACCAGGTCCTGGACGCGATCGTCGAGCGGATTCCGCCGCCCGAGGGCGAGGTCGACGCGCCGCCGCGCGCGCTCGTCTTCGACTCCTCGTACGACCAGTACCGCGGCGTGATCGCGTTCGTCCGTGTCGTCGACGGTCTGCTCCCCACCGGCGCCGGCCTCCGGACGATGGCGACCGGCACGGACTTCGAAGCCGAGGAGCTCGGCTTCATGGCGCCCGGACGCGTTCCCGTCGAGACGCTCGGCGCCGGAGACGTCGGCTACGTCGTGACCGGCCTGAAGGACGTCTCCCGGCTGCGCGTCGGTGACACGTTGACGCTACGCAAGGGCAGCGCGACGGCGCCCCTGCCGGGCTACAAGGACGTGAAGCCGATGGTGTTCGCCGGGCTCTTCCCGTCGGACTCCGACGACTACCCCGAGCTACGGGACGCGCTGGAGAAGCTGAAGTTGAACGATGGCGCGCTGTTCTACGAGCCCGAGACGTCTCAGGCGCTGGGGTTCGGCTTCCGTTCCGGCTTCCTCGGCCTCCTCCACATGGAGATCGTCCGCGAGCGGCTCGAGCGGGAGTTCGACCTCGACCTCATCGTGACCGCGCCGAACGTCGCATACCGCGTGAAGCAGCGAAACAGCGACTGGGTCGAGGTGCACAACCCGGCCGAGATGCCGCGCGAGGTCGAGGAGGTCCAGGAGCCGTACGTCCGCGCGCAGGTGATCGTCCCGAAGGATTACGTCGGCTCGGTGATGGAGCTCTGCACGGACCGCCGCGGTCGGTTCGACCACATGGAGTACCTCTCCGAGACCCGTGTCCTCCTGACGTACGACCTGCCGCTCGGCGAGATCGTGATCGACTTCTACGACCAGCTGAAGTCCCGCACGCGGGGGTACGCGAGCTTCGACTACGACCTCGCCGGCTTCCGCGATGGCGACGTCACGCGGGTCGATGTGCTCGTCGCGGGCGAGCAGGTCGACGCGCTCTCCCTGATCATCCACCGCGATGCGGCCTACGAGCGCGGGAAGCTCCTCGTCGAGCGACTCCGCGAGGAGATCCCACGGCAGATGTTCGACGTTCCGATCCAGGCCGCGATCGGCTCACGCGTGATCGCGCGTGAGACCGTGAAGGCGAAGCGCAAGGACGTGCTCGCGAAGTGCTACGGCGGCGACATCACACGGAAGCGGAAGCTCCTCGAGAAGCAGAAGAAGGGGAAGAAGCGGATGAAGCAGGTCGCCGGCGTCGAGGTGCCGCAGGAGGCGTTCCTCGCCGTGCTCAACCTCGACTCGGAGAAGCGGAAGGCGTGAGCGTCGTGCTGCTCGATCCGCCGGCGGGTGCCGTGGACGACGGACGCGAAGCCGGCGTGGTCCGTCATCTCTACGTCCATTTGCCCTTCTGCGCGCATCGCTGCGGCTACTGCGACTTCGTGACGGCCGTCGGACGTCTCGACGAGCACGGTGCGTACGTCGACGCGCTCCTGGCCGAGCTCGACGGGGAGCGCTGGCGGCTCACCGCGAACGTCGAGACCGTGTTCCTCGGCGGCGGGACGCCGACGTTCACGAGCGCGGCGGCGCTCGCGCGCGTGCTCGGCGCGCTGCCGGAGGTCGAGGAGCTGACGGTCGAGGCCAACCCGGAGACGGTGACGCCCGCTCTCGCGGCGCTGCTGCGCGAGCACGGGGTGAACCGCGTCTCACTCGGTGCGCAATCGTTTCGGCCGCATCTGCTCCAAGTGCTGGAGCGCGTTGCCGGTCCGGACGACGTCCGGCGCGCAGTGCAGACTCTCCGTGATGCCGATTTCGACAACATCTCGTTGGATCTCATCTACGGGATCCCCGGCCAGAGCCCCGCCGACCTCGAAGAGGACCTCGCGGACGCTCTGGCGCTCGAGCCCGAGCACCTGTCCTCTTACGAGCTCGAGGCGAAGCCGGGAACGCGATTCACGCACGCACACGGAGACGAGCTCCGACGCCAGGCGGAGGCGATGGAGGGCTACTTCGAGCAGGTCGTGATCACGCTGACCGGGGCGGGCTACCGCTGGTACGAGACGGCGAACTTCTGCCGCGACGGCGACCGCGAGCTCCGCGCGCGGCACAACCTGGGGATCTGGCGCGGCCAGGACTACCTCGGCGTCGGGGTCGGGGCCGTGTCGACGCTCGCCGGTCTCCGCCGGCGGAACCTGCCTGCCCTGGCGCGCTACATCGCCGCGTATTCGGTCGGTGAGAGCCCGCCGCGGGAGGACGAGCACCTCGACACGGCGACGAGGGCGGTCGAGAAGCTGATGCTCGGGCTCCGGCTCGACGAGCCCCTCGCGCTCCGTGGGCTCGAGCCGGTCGTCGACCGCACGTCGATCGAGAAACTCGTCGACGGTGGGCTCGTCGAGCGCGTGGATGGCGGGATCCGGCTCACCCGGCGGGGGCGGCTCCTCGGCGACGGCGTCACGGCCGAGCTCCTCGCCTGAGGACCGTACGATGAGCTCGATGGAGTTGACGGCGCGCAAGCGCGAGATCCTGCGACGGGTCGTCGAGGAGTACGTCGCGACCGGCCAGCCGGTCGGGTCCAAGGTGCTCGTCGAACGGCCCGGCCTGGCCGTGTCCTCGTCGACGGTGCGCAGCGAGCTCTCGGAGCTCGAGGCGCTCGGCCTGCTGACCCATCCGCACACCTCCGCGGGCCGCGTGCCCACCGAGAACGGCTACCGCATCTACACCGAGGAGCTCGTCGTCGCGATCGAGGGGCGCCCGGGGCCGTTCAGCGTCGACTTGAGAACGATGCGAAACGAGCTCGAGGAGGCGCTGCGGAGGACGACCGAGGCGCTCTCGGACGCGACGCACCTCCTGGCCGTCGTCTCCGCCCCCTCGTTCGAGGCGGCTGCGGTGCGCCACGTGGAGGTCCTCCAGCTGCAGCCTCGTGTTGTGATCATCGTCGTGATCACGGCGTCGGGCAGCGTCTCGAAGCGGGTCTTCGAGTCCGAGGAGCCGATCGACGCCGGGCTCGTCGAATGGGCTGCCTCGTACCTCGACGAGACGGTCGTGGGGAAGCGCCCGAGCCCGACGGTCGTCCGGCGCGCCTTCGAGGACCCGGCGCTGACGACACGCGAGAGGCTGTTTCTCGAGACGGTGCGGCCGGCATTCGACGAGCTCGTGGCGGAGGCGACCGACCTCTACGTCGGCGGCGCCGCGGGTCTGCTCGGCGACGTGCACGGCGCCGAGCTCGAGGCCTGTCAGCGCCTGCTCGAGGTGCTCGAGCGCCGCGCCGCGGTGCTCTCGCTCCTGCAGGACGCGCTCGACCCCAAGCGGCCGGTGATCAGAGTCGGGCCGGAGCTGGAGGGCGAGGAGCTGCACGGGGCCGCGTACGTCGGCGCCACCTACGGTCTTGCGAACCGGTCGCTCGGCGCGGTCGGCCTGCTCGGTCCGCTGCGGATGGACTACGAGACGGCGATCCGCTCCGTGCGCGCCGCTGCGTTCGAGCTGTCGCGGCTGGTCGACGACGTCTACGGCGGCCACTGATGGCCACGGCGGAGCAGGACTACTACGAGCTGCTCGGCGTCTCGCGCGACGCGAGCCATGCGGAGATCAAGGTCGCATTCCGCCGTCTCGCCCGCGAGCTCCATCCCGACGTGAGCGACGACCCTGACGCGGGCACGCGTTTCCGTGCGGTCGCCGAGGCGTACGAGGTGCTTGCCGATCCCGAGCGGCGGCAGCTCTACGACCGCTTCGGGCACGCGGGCGTGCGCGGCGGCGGGTTCGCCCCGATGACCGACTTCGGCACCCTGTCGGACGTCTTCGCAGCGTTCTTCGGCGAGACCCTCTTCGGCTCCGCGGGCCAGGCCGGCCGCGGGCCTGCGCGGGGTCCGGATCTCGTCGCGCAGGTCGAGATCGACCTCGCCGACGTCGTCACCGGAACGACGCTCGACGTGCACGTCCATGCCGCCCGAACCTGCGAGCCCTGTGGCGGCACCGGAGCCGCTCCCGGAACCTCCCCGATCACGTGCCCCGCCTGCGCCGGCGTCGGCCGTATCCAGCAGGTCTCGCGGACGATCCTCGGGCAAATGGTCCGCTCGGGGACGTGTCCGCGCTGCGACGGCGCCGGGACGATCGTGGAGACGCCCTGCGAGCACTGCGGCGGGGATGGACGCACGATCGAGGACGTGCCGCTCGAGCTCGAGGTACCCGCCGGCATCCACGACGGCCAGCGGATCAGGGTGCGCGGCGCGGGGCACGCAGGCGTGCTGGGCGGACCGTCGGGTGACGTGTACGTCACCGTCCGGGTGCGGCCGCTGGAGGGCGTCGATCGTGACGGAGACGACCTGGTCGTGCGGACGTTCGTGACGATCACCGGCGCGGCACTCGGGACGACCGTGAGCGTGCCGACGCCCGACGGTCCGCTCGAGGTCGAGCTCTCGCCCGGCGTGCAGCCCGGCTCGGTGCACACCCTCTCGGGACAAGGGCTGCCCTCGCTCGAGACCGGTCGGAGGGGAGACCTGCTCGTGCTCGTCGGCGTCCGCGTGCCGACGAACCTCACCGGTCAGCAGCGCGCGGAGCTCCTGCGCCTTGAGGGCGACCTCGGTGAGAGCGCCTACCGGGGCGACGACGACGGGTTCATCGGGAAGCTGAAGAGCGCCTTCCGGTGAGCGCGGGAGAGCGGCGTCCGTGACGTCGCTCTGGCGGGTCATGGTGCGGACGCCCAGCGAAGGCGCCGAGGAGGCACGCGCCGCGTTCGTCGCGCTCGCGCCGCACGGCTTCGAGGAGCGGGACGTCGAGGACGGCGTCGAGCTCGCCGTCTTCGTGGACGGCGACACGCTCGAGACCATGCGCGCGCGCCTGCCGGGCGCGACCGTCGAACCGGTCGAGGACGGCTGGGGGGACGCCTGGCGCGCGTTCCACCAGGCGGTCGAGGTGGCCGGAATCTGGATCGGCCCTCCGTGGGAGGCGCCCCCCGATCCGACGCGCGCCGTCGTCATCGACCCGGGGCGCGCGTTCGGCACCGGTGCGCACGCGACGACGCGGCTCTGCGTCGAACTGCTCGCAGAGCTCGGGCGAGGTGGGGCGCTGCTGGACGTCGGCTGCGGCTCGGGCGTCCTCGGGATCGCCGCGGCCCGGCTCGGCTTCCGCCCGATCACCTGCGTCGACGTCGATCCGGTGGCGGTCGAGACGACCGTCGCGAACGCCGCGGCCAATGGCGTCGAGGTCGTCGCTCGGCTCGTCGACGCGCTCTCGGAACCCCTGCCGGCGGCTGACGTGGCGGTCGCGAACGTCCTGCTCGATCCGGCGGAGGCGATCCTCGGCCGGCTCGAGGCGGAGGTTGCGATCACGTCCGGCTACCTCGCGGGCGAGCGGCCCGCACACGCCGGGTGGCGGCACAGGGAGACGGTGGTGCGCGACGGGTGGGCCGCCGACCGCTTCGAGAGGGACGCCACCGCCACAGCCTGAGCTCAGACCGATCGCGGACGAGGGCGTCTAAGCTCTTGAACCCGCATGGCGACGTTCTCGACGCGATTCCTCGGGTGCAAGGTGTCGTTCGCCGATGCCCAGTCGATCCGTGAGCGTCTCCTCGCGGACGGCCACGTCGAGGTCGACGAGCTCGGCGAGATCCAGGTCGTCAACACGTGCTGTGTGACCCACGAGGCGGTCTCGAAGTCCCGCCAGGTCACGTCACGCGCGGCCCGCTCGGCACGCACCGTGTACGTGACGGGCTGCGCCTCGAACCTCGAGGATGCGTTCGCCGGGGCGCCCGACAACGTCGTCGTCACCCGACGAACCGGGGACGCAGCCGTTGCCTTCGTCGCGGGCGATGTCGGGGCGATCGGCTGCGTCGATGCCCCGCACCGCCTCGACCGTGTGCGGGCGTTCGTCCGGATCCAGGACGGCTGCTCGTTCTCGTGCGCGTTCTGCGTGATCCCGCTCGTCCGGGGCGGGACGCGCAGCCGGACGGCGGACGCGGTGCTGACCGAAGTTCGCCGGCGCGTGCGCCAGGGGCATCGCGAGGTCGTCCTCACCGGCGTCAACCTCGGCTGCTTCCGCGACCGGGAGGCGGGCTACACGCTCGCGCGCCTCGTCCGCGAGGCCGGCGCGACGCCCGGGCTCGAGCGCCTGCGGCTGTCGTCGATCGAGGTGAACCACGTGACGGACGACCTCGTCGCCGCGCTGGCCGAGACTCCGACCGTGGCCTCGCATCTGCACGTCCCGCTGCAGTCGGGCGACGACGGGGTCTTGCAGGCGATGGGGCGCCGCTACACGGCGGCGCAGTTCGAGCGGCGCCTCGAGCCGCTCCGCGCGCTGAACCTCACGACGGACGTGATCGTCGGCTTCCCCGCCGAGGACGATGCGGCGTTCGAGCGGACGTGTGCGTTCGTCGCGCGCCTGGGCATGAGCCGCGTCCACGTGTTCCCGTACTCGCCGCGGCCGGGGACGAAGACCGCAGACGCGGACACCGTTCCGGCGGAGGTGAAACGCGAGCGGGGGCGGCGCCTGCGGGCGATCTCCGACGAGCTGTCGCGCCGGCGCTGGGTGGCGCGGGTCGGGACGACCGACCGCGTGCTCGTCGACCGCCCGGGGCGCGGCTACGCGGACGACTACACGCCGTGGCTCGTCGACGGCGCTGTCGGCGCGTTCGTGACCGCGCGCGCCGTCGGCGTCGACGAGAAGGGGGTTCTCGCCGTTGCCGCCTGAGGACTGCCTCTTCTGCCGGCTCGTCCGCGAGGGTGAGCATGTCCATGCGGCCGACGGGTTCGTCGCGATCCGCGACATCGCGCCGAAGGCGCCGACGCACCTGCTCGTGCTGCCCGATCGGCACGTCGACACCTTCCGCGACGTCTCCGCGTTCCCGCCCGAGGAGGCGAAGCGGATGCTCGAGTTCGTCGCCGACACGGCAGCGTGCGCAGGCCTCGAGGACTACCGCGTCGTCGTCAACGTCGGCCCCGGCGGGGGGCAGACGGTGTTCCACCTGCACTGGCATGTCCTCGGGGGCGTTAGCCTGCCGGGGTTCGAATGAGCGTGATCGCCGACATCGAGAGCGAGTTGAAGGAGGCGCGGCTCGCGCGGGACGACCGTCGCCGCGACGCCCTCGCGCTCCTGCTCAACTCCCTGCGCGGCGCGCAGAAGGAGCTCCAGCGGGAGCTCTCGGAGGACGAGTCGCTCCAGGTCCTCCAGCGCGAGCGCAAGAAGCGCGCCGAGGCGATGGAGGCATTCGACGCCGCCGGGCGCGAGGAGCAGGCCGACCTCGAGGAGTTCGAGCTCGAGGTGATCGAGGAGTTCATGCCCGAGCCGCTCTCGGAGGACGACCTCGAGGAGATCGTCGACAACGTGATCGCCGAGGTCGGCGCGACGTCGCTCCGCGACCTCGGGCGCGTGATGGCGGACGTGATGCCGCAGGTCTCCGGGCGCGCCGATGGCTCGACCGTGAGCCAGCTCGTCCGCGAGAAGCTCGCGTAGCCCCCGAACCGACCCCGGGACGGTCTCCGTGTCGTAGAAGCTCTCGGGCGGCGAGACGCAGCGCGTCCGGTTCGCCGTCGCGATCGTCGCCGACCCGTACCTCCTCGTGCAGCCGACCGAGATCAAGACGATGGTCGGCGCGCGGAGGATCCACGCGACGCTGCCCGGCGTGACGGTACGACGCGACGTCCCGCGTTCGCGCCGGGTGCGATCGTGATGGGCCATCTCGTTCCCATTGAGCCTCGATCGGACGCGGCGATGGGTGGCACGACGGCGGACGGTGGCGATGACCGCGCTGGCGGCGCGCGCCTACCGGCGCGACACGGGCCGCTTCCGAGTCGCCGCGAGCGGCACCGTATTCGGCTGTTCATACACTTCGACGCGTGCAGGACGTCCTCACCGTGCCCAACGAGGTCGCCGCCGAACTGGCCGGCGTCGGCGACGACGTGCTCGACACGCTGCGCGAGCGGCTCGGCTGCTCGATCTCGCTGCGCGGCAACCGGCTGACCCTCGACGGCGACGACGAGCGGGTCGTCGAGGCGCGGGCGGTCGTCGACGAGCTTGTCGAGCTGGTGGAGGGCGGCCACGCGATCGGCCCGGACACCGTCGGGGCCGTCGTCGCGGCGCTCGACCAGGCCGAGGACATCCGCGACGTCTTCGAGGACGTCGTCTGGCGTCATCGCGGGAAGAAGATCGCGCCGAAGACGGTAACCCAGAAGAAGTACGTCGACACGATCCGCCGGGAGACCGTGACGTTCGCGATCGGCCCCGCGGGGACGGGCAAGACGTACCTCGCGATCGCGCTGGCCGTGAAGGCGCTGTCCGAGCGCGAGGTCGGCCGGATCATCCTCACCCGCCCTGCGGTGGAGGCCGGCGAGCGGCTCGGGTTCCTGCCCGGCGACGTCCTCGCGAAGGTCGATCCGTACATGCGCCCGCTGTTCGACGCCCTCTACGACACGATGGACGCCGATCGTCTGAGCGCGTACATCGACCGTGGCACCGTCGAGGTCGCGCCGCTCGCGTTCATGCGCGGGCGGACGCTGAACGACTCCTTCGTGATCCTCGACGAGGCCCAGAACACGACCCCCGAGCAGATGCAGATGTTCCTCACACGGCTCGGGTTCGGGTCGAAGATGGTCGTCACCGGGGACATCACGCAGGTCGACCTGCCGCGCGAGCAGGCGTCGGGGCTGATCCAGGTGCGGGACATCCTCGACCCGCTCGACGGGATCGGGTTCGTCGAGTTCGGCCACGCCGACGTCGTCCGCCACAAGCTCGTGCAGCGGATCGTGGAGGCGTACAAGCTGCATGCCGAAGAGACCGGCTCCGCGCGGCGGCGCTGATGCTCGAGATCGAGGTCGCCAACTCGAGCGGCGGGCCGGTCGACGTGGCGGGAGCGGAGGCGCTCGCCCGGGAAGTGCTCGGTGCCGAGGGGGTGGAGGCGGGCGAGCTCGGGATCGCGTTCGTCTCCGCGGAGGAGATGCGGGCGCTGAAGCGCGAGCACCTCGGGGTCGACGAGCCGACCGACGTGCTCTCGTTCCCGATCGACGGGCTCGACGCGATCCCCGAGGGCGAGCCGCGGGCGCTCGGCGACGTCGTCCTGTGCCCGGCGGTCGTCGGTGACGAATGGCGCTGGTCTCTCGTGCACGGGCTGCTCCACCTCATCGGGCACGAGCACGGGGCCGAGATGGAGGCGCGCGAGCGCGCGCACATGACGTGATCACGCCGCGCCGTCCACCCTCGATCGTCGAGAGCTTCAACTACGCGATCGAGGGGATCATCCACGTGCTTCGCACCCAGCGGAACATGCGGATCCACTTCGCGGTCGCTGTCGTGGTGCTGATCGCGGCGCTCGTCTCGGACGTCACGCGGCTCGAGCTGATCGCGCTCTTCATCGCGATCGCCTTCGTCCTCATCGCGGAGATGATCAACACCGCGATCGAGGCGGCCGTCGACGTCGCCTCGACGACGTTCGACCCGATGGCGAAGCTCGCGAAGGACATCGGGGCCGGCGCCGTGCTGATCGCCGCGGTCAACGCGATCGCGGTCGGCTACCTCGTGTTCTCCGGGCAGGTCGCGGACGAGAGCTCGCGGCTCCTCGATCGCCTGTCCGAGGCCCCCGCGGAGCTGACGCTCGTCGCGCTCGTCCTCACGACCGTGGTCGTGATCGCGATGAAGGCGCTCGGCGGGCGGGGGTCGCCGCTCCGAGGCGGCTGGCCCTCCGGGCACGCCGCGATCGCCTTCGCCTCGTGGATGGCGGTGACGCTCGTGATCGGCGACAGCTCGCACCGCTTCCTCGTATCGTCCCTGACGCTGATCATGGCGTTGCTGGTGGCCCAGACGAGAATCGAGGCGGGCGTCCACACGACCCTCGAGGTCGCGTCGGGCGGAGCGCTCGGCGCGCTCGTGACGCTCGCGATCTTCCAGGGGTTCTCCGGGTGACCGACGAGGAGCTCCTCGCGCGCGCGGACGCGATCGCCGCTCGAGCCTATGCGCCGTACTCCAACTTCACGGTCGGATGCGCGGTGCTCTGCCGCGACGGGACGGTGGTCGAAGGGGTCAACGTCGAGAACGGCGCCTATCCGCTTGGCGTCTGCGCGGAGCGGACGGCGTTCTCCCGGGCGATCGTCGAGGGCCACCGGCCCGGCGACTTCGTCGTCGCCGCGGTCACCGCCTCGCCGTGCGGAGGCTGCCGCCAGTGGTTCGCGGAGATGGGCCTCGAGCGCGTCGTCTTCCGGAACGGGGGCCGTGTGGTCGAGATGACCGTCGACGAGATCCTGCCGGAGCAGTTCGAGCTGTGAGGTGCGGCATCGTCGCGGTCGCGGGGCGGCCGAACGTCGGCAAGTCGACCCTCGTCAACGCGCTCACCGGCAACAAGGTCGCAATCACGTCGACCGTGCCCAACACGACCCGGCGCCGGATCTTCGGCGTTGCGAACGGGCCGGACTGGCAGCTGGTGCTCGCCGACCTGCCTGGCTTCCAGCGGCCCATGGACACGCTGACCGAGCGGATGCAGGAGACCGTGGACAACTCCTTCGAGGACATCGATTTGGTGCTCCTCGTACTCTCCGCCCGCGAGCGCATCGGCGCCGGAGACCGTTTCGTCGCTCGCCGGGTCTTCGCGCTGGGCGTCCCGGTCGTGATCGCGCTCAACAAGATCGACCGCCTGAAGCACGGCCATGTTGCCTCGCAGATGAAGACGGCCGCGACGCTCGGCGACTTCCACGCGCTCCATCCCGTCAGCGCGAAAGTGCGCGACGGCATCGACGAACTGCGCGACGATCTGGTGCTCCTCCTGCCCGACGGCCCGGCGCTCTTCCCGCGCGATCAGTCGACCGACCTGACCCTCGTCGAGCGGGTCGGGGAGGTGATCCGGGAGAAGGCCCTGCATCTGACGCGCGACGAGGTGCCGCACGCCCTGACCGTCGAGGTCGAGGAGCTCGACGAGCGGAGGGTCCGTGCGTTCGTCCTTGTCGAGACGGAGTCGCAGAAGGGGATTCTCGTCGGCAAGCGTGGCGCGACGGTTCGCGAGATCGGAACACGCGCCCGACCCGAGGTCGAAGCGCTGGTCGGCCACTCCGTGTTCCTCGAGCTCGTCGTGAAGGTGCGCCCGAGGTGGCGCCGCGACCGGAAGACCCTCGAGCGCCTCGGGCTCTGATTCAGCCGCGAGCGTGCAATCCGCTCGCGCGGAACGCACGCCGATGCATCACGTCGGGCTGAGCGCCTCGGCCGCCTCGTCGGCGTCGACGCGGTCGGCGAGCGCGCGGGCGACCTTCAGCCAAAGCTCCGGTAGCGAGTCGAGGAGCTCCACGAAGTCCCGGCCCTCGATCGCGAGCACGCGCAGCGGCGTCGTCGCGACGACAGTCGCCGTCCGCGGGGAGCGGGAGAGGAGCGCGATCTCACCGACGAAGCTGCCCGACCCGAGTTGCGTCACACGCCGCTTCCCGCGGCGGACGTCGATCTCGCCCTCGACCACGACATAGAACTCGCTGCCCGGCTCGCCTTCGCGGATCAGCTCGGTCCCGGCGTCGAGCTCGCGCTCGTCGGCGAGCGCGGCGATGCGCCGAAGATCGCGCTTCGAGCACAGCTCGAACAGAGGCAACCCGCGAATCAGCTCGACTCTCCTGTCGGCCCGGACGAGCACGGCGGGCACTCTAGCGGCCTCTAGACTGAGCCTATGAGCCAGACCGTCGCTCTCCCGCGGTCGCTCGAGCTGCCGGGCGGTGGACGTCTCCCGCGGCTCGGCTCCGTCGATGCGGTCGCGCTCGAGGCTCGTGCGGCGGAGCTGGCCAAGCGCTCGATCAAGCGCGAGTCGAAGGTCTTTGCGCTCGATCTCGCGATCCGGATGATCGACCTCACAACCCTCGAGGGCGCGGACACTCCGGGGAAGGTGCGCGCGCTCTCGACGAAGGCGGTGCAACCGGACCCCGGCGACCCGAGCATTCCCTCGGTCGCGGCAGTGTGCGTGTACCCGAGCCTCGTCGCGGTCGCCCGCAGCGCGCTCGCAGGCTCGACCGTGAACGTCGCCTCGGTCGCGACGGCGTTCCCGTCCGGTCAGGCGCCGCTGGACGTGAAGCTCGCGGACGTCCGCGCGGCGGTCAAGGCGGGTGCCGACGAGATCGACATGGTGATCGACCGCGGCGCGTTCCTCTCGGGCCGGCTCGGCCAGGTCTACGACGAGGTCGTCGCCGTGAAGGAAGCATGCGGCGACGCGCACCTGAAGGTGATCCTCGAGACAGGCGAGCTCGGCACCTACGACGCGGTGCGGCGCGCGTCGCTCATCGCGATTGCGGGAGGGGCCGATTTCATCAAGACCTCGACGGGCAAGGTCTCCCCGGCCGCGACCCTGCCGGTCACGCTCTGCATGCTCGAGGTGATCCGCGACGTCTACGACGAGACGGGCCTCGCAGTCGGCATGAAGCCGGCGGGCGGGATCCGCACGGCGAAGCAGGCGATCCAGTACCTCTGCGTGCTCCACGAGACGCTGGGCGTCGAGTGGCTGACCCCCGATCGCTTCCGCTTCGGGGCCTCGTCGCTCCTCAACGACCTCCTCCTCCAGCTTCGCAAGCAGCGCACCGGGATCTACCGCTCGCCCGACGAGTTCACGATCGACTGATGGGCGCCGTCGAGAAACCCCGCACCGAGGTCGCACCGCCCGCGTCGTGGGACTACGCCCCCTCGCTCGAGGGGCGTGAGATCGTCTCGCTCGAGCGGCGGTACGGTCTCTACATCGGCGGTGAGCACGTCTCGCCGCGATCGCGGTCCTGGTTCACGACGGTCTCGCCGTCGACCGAGGAGCCGCTCGCCGAGGTCGCGCAGGCCGGGCAGAAGGACGTCGCCCTCGCCGTCGGCGCCGCCCGGGAGGCGTTCCGCACGTGGAGCCGCCGCAAGCCGTCCGAGCGCGCGAAGGTGCTCTTCCGCATCGCTCGCGTCCTGCAGGAGCGCGCGCGTGAGCTCGCCGTCGCGGAGTCGCTCGACGGCGGCAAGCCGATCAAGGAGTCGCGTGACGTCGACCTGCCGCTCGCCGCGGCGCACTTCTTCTACTACGCCGGCTGGGCCGACAAGCTCGAGTACGCCTTCCCCGGCCGGACGCCGAAGCCGCTCGGTGTCGCCGCGCAGATCGTCCCATGGAACTTTCCGCTGCTGATGCTGTCCTGGAAGATCGCTCCGGCGCTCGCGTGCGGGAACACCGTCGTGCTCAAGCCCGCCGAGACGACCCCGCTGACGGCCCTGCTCTTCGCCGACGTGTGCCGGCAGGCCGAGGTGCCGCCCGGCGTGGTCAACATCGTCACGGGCGACGGCTCGACCGGCGCGTACCTCGTGAGGGACGAGGGGATCGACAAGGTCGCGTTCACCGGCTCCACCGAGGTCGGCAAGGCGATCCAGCGCGAGCTCGCGGGGCGGGACGTCTCGCTCACGCTCGAGCTCGGCGGCAAGGCGGCGAACATCGTGTTCGACGACTGCGCGCTCGACCAGGCGGTCGAAGGGATCGTCAACGGGATCTACTTCAACCAGGGGCACGTGTGCTGCGCGGGTTCTCGTCTCCTGGTGCAGGAGTCGATCCACGACCAGCTCGTACGGAAGCTCAAACGCCGCATGGCGGCGCTCAGGGTCGGGAATCCGCTCGACAAGAACACCGACGTTGGCGCGATCAACTCGAGCGCCCAGCTCGAGCGGATCTCGGAGCTCGTGCAGAGCGGGATCGACGAGGGCGCGGAGCTCTACCAGCCGCCGTGCCGATTCCCGGAGAAGGGCTGGTGGTTCGCACCGACGGTGTTCACGAATGTCGCGCAGAGCCACCGCATCGCACAGGAGGAGATCTTCGGCCCGGTGCTCAGCGTGCTCACCTTCCGGACGCCGGACGAAGCGGTCGAGAAGGCGAACAACACGATGTACGGGCTCTCCGCCGGTGTCTGGACGGAAAAGGGGTCGCGGATCCTGTGGATGGCCGACCGGCTGCGCGCGGGCGTCGTCTGGGGGAACACGTTCAACCGCTTCGACCCGTCGTCGCCCTTCGGCGGCTACAAGGAGTCCGGTTTCGGCCGCGAGGGCGGGCGCCACGGACTCGAGCCGTACCTGAGGTTCCAGTGAGCGACCGGCTTCCCGTCCGCAAGACGTACAAGCTCTTCGTCGGCGGCGCGTTCCCGCGCTCGGAGTCAGGTCGCACGCTCGAGGTAGAGGGGTACAACATCGCGCGGGCGTCGCGCAAAGACGCCCGGGAGGCGGTCGTCGCGGCCCGCAAAGCGGTTGCCGGCTGGAGCGGCGCGACCGCGTACAACCGCGGCCAGGTCCTCTACCGGCTCGCGGAGACGATGGAGACGCGCACCGATGCGCTGGCCGCCGCGTCGAGCGGACGACGTGAGGTCGCGCGGGCGATCGATCGCGTCGTCTGGTACGCGGGCTGGGCCGACAAGCTCGCGCAGGTGCTCGGCTCGTCGAACCCGGTCTCCGGCCCGTACTTCAACTTCACCCTGCCCGAGCCGACGGGCGTCGTCGCAGTGATCGCGCCCGACGAGCCGGCGCTCGACGGGCTCGTCTCCCGCCTTGTGCCCGCCCTGGTCGGGGGCAACGCCGTGGTCGCGGTCGCCTCCGAGATACATCCCCTCGCAGCGATCGAGCTGGCAGAGGCCGTCGCGACGTCCGATGTGCCGAACGGCGTCGTCAACGTGCTCACCGGGCTCCGGTCGGAGCTCGCGCCCGTCCTCGCGGGCCACATGGACGTGAACGCGATCGACGTGACCGGCGCCGACGGCGACCGGGCGGCCCTCGAGGAGCTCGCGGCGGAGAACGTCAAGCGCGTCGTGCGGGCGAAGGAGGAGCAGAGCCCCTGGGAGATCGCCTCCTTCATGGAGCTGAAGACGGTCTGGCACCCGATCGGGCGCTGACGACGAAATCCGCGTCGGGCTTCCTCCGGGGCACCCCAACCCACCACCCACTGGCGATTCTATCGCTGCCGTTGCCGTGTTTGGCGACGGCTCTGTGCCAGCTTCGTGCCAAGCGAGCGTCGGCGTCGCGCGCACCGACGAGCGCTAGCCGCCGGCCAGCACCTGCTCCACCGCCGCTGACGCGGAGTCGAGCCGCTCGTCGACCGGCCCCTCGACGAGGAGCCACGGGCTGCCGCTCTCCTGCACCCGGCGGAGGTAGCGCTCGTGCATCCACTGCCGTTGCGACTCAAACTCCCTAATGCCGTCATGGCTCCACGGGGCATCGAGTCCGCAGACGAGGAACAGGTCGTACGGACGCCGCGCGAGCTCGTCGAACCCGGTCGCCGGCGTTCCCAGATAGACCTCGTGGAACACCGCTGTCGTGAACGCGTCGGTGTCGGCGAACAGGACGCGGCGCGCCAGCCCGGCGAGGAAGTCCTCGTACCAGCATTGGATGCGCGCGATGTGCGTGAACTCCCAGCTCGTCCAGGGCGCGTCCGCCGGCCGGCCGATCTGCGTGTACGGACGGCCGTACTCCGGATTCCACACCGTCCCGAACCGCTCCGCGAGCGTGGCCGCCAGCGTCGTCTTACCGGTGGACTCCGCACCGAGCAGGCACACCCGTTTCACGTCCGTCGCCACGCGGGCGAGCCTACGCGCTCGGCCCGGCGGGGGTCGGAGCCCGCAGGACGTTCGTCTAGCATCGGGCACCGTGACCGACCGACGGCTGAGCCAGGCAATCGCGGAAGGCGACGGCATCTCGGTGCTCGTCGAGGTGGGAAGTGGCGACGCGGCCAGGCGCGCGGAGCAGCGCGGGGCCGAAGGCGTCGTCGTGCGCGGCGCGCATGCGATGCTCGGGCAAGAGGTCGGTCTTCCACTTCTCGCGTATGGCCCTGCCCCCGACGAGGCTGCGGAGAGCGCGGCCGCCGCCGTCGTGCTGGCCGTCGCGGACGACGATGCCGACACTTTGCTCGTGCTCGCCGACAGATGCCATGAGCTCGGCCTCGAGCTCGTCGTACGCGTCCGTGACGACGAGGAGCTCGAGCTCGTGCTCGAACACCTCGACCCCGAGATCGTGCTCCTGACGGCCGAGCGTGCGGAGGCGGAGCAAGCGGCGCTCGATCGTCTGCTGGAGCTGCTGCCCGACGTCCCCGCCGGCAAGCTGGCGATCGCCGAGCTCGCGGATGCATCGCGCGAGGACGTCGAGGCGCTGGAGCGGGCCGGCGTCGACGCAGTGCTCGTCACCGGTGACGTCGAAGCGCTCGTCGGCGACGCCGTCCCCGACGTGTAGCCGTCTCGCGTGAAGACGCTCCGTTCGCCGGCGGTGGTGGAGACCGCCGTCGCCGCGACCGTCGTCGCCTTCGCCGCGGCGCTCCGGGTCGTGGGCTCCGGCTCCGGGCTTCCGCTCCCGCTCCTCAACCCCGACGAGACGAACATCGTCCCGCGCGCATGGGAGCTCGTCCACGGTGGCGGGCTCGACCCCGGCTGGTACGACTACCCGAGCCTCCTCTTTCTCCTGCTCGCGCCGTCCCAGATCGGGCTCGACGCCCCCTCCTACGGGACCGCGCGGGTCGTGGCGATCGCGATCGGCCTCGTCGGCGTGGCCACGGCGTGGTGGCTCGGGCGGGTGACGTACGGGCGTGCCGCCGCCCTGACCGGCGCCGTCGGGGTCGCCGTCGCTACGACGCACGTCGCGTACTCGCGGATGGCGGTCACGGACATCCTGCTCACCGTCGGCGTGACCGTGTGCCTGGCGCTGCTCGTCACGGATCGGCTCGAGTGGGCGGGCGTCGCCGCGGGGCTCGCCGCGTCCGCGAAGTACCCGGGGGTGCTGCTCGTCGTGCCGCTCCTCGTCGCGGGCTACGGCCGCTGGCGCAGAACCGGAGTCGGCCTCGCTCTCGCCGGCGCGGGGTTCGCCGTCGCGAGTCCGTTCGTGCTCGTGCACGCGGGCGCCGCCTGGGACGACGTCACGCGGGTCAACCGCCTCGCACACGAGGGCTGGCTCGGCTTCGAGGGCGATCCTGCGACGCCGTTCGCGTTCTCGTTGCGGCTCTGGGAGACGGTCGGGCCGCTCGTCCTCGTCGCCCTGGTCGGCGTGGTTGTCGCCGTGCGCCGACGCGAGCGACGCGATCTCGTGCTCCTCTCGTTCGCCGCCGTGTACTGCCTCTCGCTGCTCCCGATCGAGGCGCACTTCGACCGGTACGTGCTGCCGCTCGTCCCCATCGCCTGCGTGCTTGCCGGCGCGACTCGGTCGCTCGCGGTCGCGGCGCTCGTCGCGTGTCTCGTTCCGCTCTGGTGGTCCGTCGGCGACACCGCCGCGCTCACCGGCCGCGACAGGCGCCTCGACGCTGCCGCCTGGATCGACCGAGCCGTGCCCCGGCAGGAGACGGTCGCCGCGGACCCGTCGACCCTGCCACTGCCGGGACGGCACGTGATCCGACTCGAGCTCCCCGGGCCCGGGCGCCCCTTCGACCCCAGGCGGAGCCTCGCGGCGCTCCGTGCCCAGGGCGCGCGCTGGCTCGTCGTCTCCGGGGCCGTGACCGACCGCGTCCTCGCGGCGGCGGACGACTACCCGCGCGAGGCGGGCTTCTACCGCTCTCTCGAGACGCTGACCCCCGCGTACGCCGTCGCGGCGTCGAGCCGCGGCAGACCGTGGCTGCGCGTCTACCGCATCTACCCTTGAGCGATGGAGCGCCGCGGGACCCCACTCGCAGGTCTGGCGCTGGCGGTCGCGGTGTTTCTCTCGGGGGCGGTGCTCCTCGGTGTCGAGATCGCCGCGAGCCGGGTGCTCGCGCCGACGTTCGGTAGCTCGCTCTACGTCTGGGGCGCGCTCATCGGGGTCGTGCTCAGCGGGCTCGCGGTCGGCTATGCGCTCGGAGGGGCCGTCGCGGACCGCTGGCCCTCGCCGTACCTCCTCGTCGGCGCGATCGCGCTCGGGGCGGTGCTCGTGCTCGCGATCCCGCTCGTCGACGAGTGGGTGCTCGAGCGTGTCGTCAGCTGGGACCCGGGCCCGCGCCTCGATCCGCTGATCGCGGCGATCGCGCTGTTCGGGCCGATGAGCGTCGTCCTCGCCTCCGTCTCGCCGATCGCCGTCCGCCTTGCGGCGCGCTCGCTCGACCGGCTCGGCCGGACCGCCGGCCGGCTGTTCTCGCTCTCGACCGCAGGCAGCATCGCCGGGACCTTCGCGACCGCCTTCTGGCTCGTCCCCGAGTACGGCACGGACCAGGTGCTCGCGGTCGGCGCGGTCGTGCTGCTCGCGGCTGCCGCCGGGGTCGCGCTCGTCGAGCGCGTGTGGGTCCCGGCCGCCGTCCTCGTCGCGGGCGCTGCTGCCGCCGCGCTCGCGGTCGGCGCGCTCGCGCCCGACACCACCGGCCAGCGCCTCGAAGGTCTCGCCGCCAAGAACTGGTCGCCCCTCTACCGCGAGCGTGACGCCCGCACGCCGCGGAAACTCGACCCTGCGGAGGTGGCGGAGGCGGTCGGGACGGGCTTTGCCGTTCGTGAGGCGCGCGACACGCAGTACCACCGGCTCGTCGTCGTCGACGGCGAAGGGTCGCGCTACCTCCGCTTCGACAGCTCGTTCCAGAGCGGGATGTACATCCGTCAGCCGTTCCGGACGCGGTTCGCGTACACGGACTACCTCGAGCTCGGGCTCGCGTACAACCCCAACGCGAAACGGATCCTCGTGATCGGCCTCGGGGGCGCGTCCGCGCCGAAGCGCGTCTGGCGCGACTTCGGCGATGCACAGGTGACCGTGGTCGAGCTCGATCCCGCCGTCGTCGAGACCGCGTACCGCTGGTTCGCGCTGCCGCGCGACCGCCGCATCGACATCGAGGTCGACGACGGCCGCCGGTACCTGCAGCGTCACGACGACCGCTACGACGTGATCATGCTCGACGCGTTCTACGCGGACGGCGTCCCGTTCCACATGACCACCCTCGAGTTCGCAGAGCTTCTCCACGACCGGCTCACGCCGGGCGGGGTCGTCGCCGTGAACGTCATCGGCGCGCTCAGCGGCAGCGGGTCACGCATCACGCGCGCGCTCTGGAAGACGTACGCCTCCGTGTTCCCGACGGTCCGCTTCCACCCGGTCTACGAGGGCGCCTTCGATCGGACGTCCACCGACCTCCGGAACATCATCCTCGTCGCCACGGAGCGAGCGGCCCCGAGCCGCGAGCAGCTCGCCGCGACCTGGGCCGATGTGCGGAAGACCCGCGCGCCCGGAGCGCCGACGCTCGCGGCTGCGATTCGCGACCGCTGGGAGCGCCCCGTCCCGGTCGACGACGTGCCGCTCCTCACGGACGGGTATGCCCCCACGGACGCGCTGCTGCTCGACTGAGCTTTCAGCCGAAGCAGGTGCGCGCGGCGTCGCGCTGATCGTCGGGGACCGCCCTCGGGGCCGCGACCGACTCGGCGAGCGGCACGTCGGTGACGACGTCGGCGCGGAGTGCGACCATCCGCCCGGTCCGCCCCTCGACCGCGAGGTCGGCGGCGTGGATGCCGAACCGCGTTGCGAGCACACGGTCTCGCGCGGTCGGCACGCCGCCGCGCTGGACGTGCCCGAGGACGGTGACGCGCGCCTCGAACCCGGTCAGCTCTTCGAGCCGCGCGGCGACGAGCGCCGCGACGCCGCCGAGCCGCTCGAACCCGAAGGCGTCGCGAGGCGCGACGACGCTCGCGTCATTCGGCGGCGTCACGCCTTCGGCGACGACGACCACGGAGTACCGGTGGCCTCTGTCGGCCCGACCCCGCACGACCGCGGCGACGTCCTCGAGGTCGTAGGGCTCCTCGGGCACGAGGATTGCGTCTGCACCGGCCGCCATCCCGGCATGGATCGCGATCCAGCCCTGCGTCCGGCCCATCACCTCGACGACCATCACGCGGTCGTGGGACTCGGCCGTCGTGGTGATGCGGTCGATCGCCTCGGTCGCGATCTGCACCGCGGTGTCGAAGCCGATCGTCGCGTCGGTTCCCGCGATGTCGTTGTCGATCGACTTCGGGACACCGACGACGGGAACGCCCTCCTCGACGAGGCGCGCGGCCGTGCGCAGCGTCCCGTCGCCGCCGATGACGACGAGCGCGTCGAGCTGCTCGCGCGCGACGGTCGCAGTGACGGACGGGCCGCCCTTGCCGTGGACGTACGGGTCCCTCCGCGACGTGCCGAGGATCGTCCCGCCGCGTTGCAGCAGGCCACGGACGGCGTCTCGGTCGAGCGTGCGGACGCGACCCTCCATCAGCCCGTCCCAGCCGTCGAGGATCCCGACGACCTCCGCGCCGTGCTTTCCGTGCGCGCGGGCGACGAGACCGCGGATCGCCGCGTTCAGTCCGGGGCAGTCGCCACCGCCGGTGAGGATCCCGATGCGGCTCATCGCGCCATCGTAAGCAGGGCTGGGAACGCGGGGACGGGCGACAGCGCGCCGTTCGTTACAGGCGTATCGCTCGCAACGGATCGCGACGGCGCTCCGCGGTAGTTGCGACCGCGACAGCGGGCGCCTTCAGGGGTGTGCCCCGCCGTAGGCGGGGATCAAGCCGCAGGATTCGGCTCCTGCCGAATCCTGCTGGCGAACGAGCCTCAGTACAGGAACATCGGCTTGCCGGCGACGTGGCGCACCTTCGGCCGGTAGGCCTCGGCGTCGTACAGCTCGTCGACGTCGACCCGCTTGACCCCCTCGCGCGTCGCCGCGATCGGCACTGCGGTGTACGTCCCGTTGCGGAGCGCGACCATCCGCCCGGAAGCGCCCTCGAGCGCGAGGTCCGCGGCCATCACGGCGTAGTTCGTGGCGACCATCAGATCGAGCGAGTCGGGCGCCCCCGAGCGCATGAGGTAGCCGACCTCCTGGACGATCATGTCCTCGCCGGTGCGCTCCTTGAGCAGTGCCGCGGTCAGCTCTCCGATCCCCCCGAGCTTGCGGTGGCCGTAGGCGTCCTCCTCGCCCGACAGCACCATGTCGCCGCCCGCGAGGGTCGCGCCCTCGGAGACGGTCACCATCGCGTAGTTGGAGGGGTTCGTGCGCTTGTCTTCGAGAAGCAGCGCTCCGAGGCGGTCGACGTCGAACGGGATCTCGGAGATGACCGCGCGGTCGACGCCCGCGAGGTAGGCGGTGACGAGCGAGGTCTCGCCGCTGTAGCGGCCGAACAGCTCGATCACCGCGATCCGCTCGTGCGAGCCGGTCGACGTCCGCAGGTTGTGGATGAACTGGACCCCGCGCGTGACTGCGGTCGAGAACCCGATGCAGTAGTCCGTTCCGTGGACGTCGTTGTCCATCGTCTTCGGGATCGCGATCACCGGCACGCCCTCGTCGTGCATGCGGAGGGCGTACGAGAGCGTGTCGTCGCCGCCGATCGGGATGAGGACGTCGATCCCGAGCGCCTCGACGACGCGGAGCGCGTGTGCCGTGAAGTCGAACGGCCCGTCCCCCGTCGCCTCGCTCGCAAGGTGGTCAGGCACCTCGCCGGCGCGGACGCGGCTCGGGTTCGCGCGCGAGGTGTGGAGGAACGTCCCGCCCGTGCGGTCGATCGTGCGAACGGTCGCGGCCGTCAGCGGCTGGAACCACTCGGCTGCCGATTCAGGATCGTCGAGGTCGTGCTGCAGGAGGGCCGCCCAGCCGCGCCTGAGCCCGACCACCTCGTGGCCGTCGTGGACGACGCGGTTCACGACCGCCTTGATGCACGGGTTGAGTCCCGGCACGTCGCCGCCCCCGGTCAGGATCCCGATCCTCATCGTCCGCGATATATCACCGACTGGGTGCTGGCGGATCTTCGATGCGCGACGCGTCGCGGCCGGAGGCCGGCTTCGCCGGCCGGGAGGCAAGAGGCGGGTCACCCGTGCCGCAAGCCGGAAGGAGGGGGCTCGTGGGGGAACCATGGGTTCCCCCACGTAGTGCCGAAGGTGGGGCTCGAACCCACACGCCCTTGCGGGCACCGGATTTTGAGTCCGGCGCGTCTACCGGTTCCGCCACTTCGGCCTGCAGGGACGGATGGTAGAGAGTGACCCAAACGGCACCATCGTCCGCCCGCGTTTTGTCCTAGACTCTGCGCCCATCTAGAAGGGCCCGGCGCATGCCGGGCGCCGGTCGGTCCATCAAGGAGGAGGATGAGCTTGAAGCTCAACAGAAGCGGGGTGTTCCTCGCGGGATTCGTCGTCGCCGCGTCCGCGTTCGTCGCGGCGGGCTGCGGCGGCGGTGGTGGCGGCGGCGCGCCCGAGGCTCTGCCGTCGTCGTCGTGCACGGCGATCGAGTACAAGGGCGACGGGGATCCCGATTACATCATGGCGTCGGACCTCCCGCTCCAGGGGTCGTCCCGCGCGCAGAACGAGCAGATCGTCGCGGCGATCCGCTACCAGCTCGACCAGCAGGACTGGAAGGCCGGGGACTACAACATCGGCTACCAGTCGTGCGACAACGCGACTGCCCAGGCCGGCAAGTGGGACTCGGGCAAATGCTCGTCGAACGCCAACGCGTACGCCGCGAACGACAAGGTGATCGGGGTGATCGGCA
Source organism: uncultured Actinomycetes bacterium (assembly GCA_963698935.1). GTDB lineage: Bacteria > Actinomycetota > Thermoleophilia > Gaiellales > Gaiellaceae > Gaiella. The sequence continues at coordinate 630,970 of CAVOSU010000023.1, read as the reverse complement.
CGTTCAACTCCGGTTGCGCGGCGATCGAGATCCCGGTGCTGAACCAGGCGCCGGACGGCGGCATCGCGATGGTCTCACCGGCGAACACGTATCCGTGCCTGACCGTCAACCTTCCCGGAGGCTGCGACTCGACCGAGCCGGACAAGTACTACCCGTCGGGGACGCGCAACTACGCCCGCGTCGTGGCGCACGACGCCTACCAGGGCGCGGCCGTCGCCGAGTTCATGCAGAAAGAGGGGATCAAGAGCGTCTACATCCTCAACGACAAGGAGGCGTACGGCCTCGGCGTCGCGACGACGACGCGCAAGGCGGCGGAGTCCCTCGGCATCAAGATCGCCGGCTTCGAGGCGTGGGACCCGAAGGCGACGAGCTACACGTCGCAGATGCAGAAGATCAAGTCGACCGGGGCGGACGCGGTGTTCCTCGGCGGGCTGATCGACGAGAACGGCGCCCAGGTGATCAAGGACAAGGTCGCGGTGCTCGGGCCGAACGACGGCGCGGTCAAGCTGCTCGCGCCCGACGGGTTCACCCAGCAGTCCACGATCGACGAGTCCGGGACGGCGGCGAAGGGCATGTACATGTCGGTCGCCGGCGTGCCGATCGACACCTTCAAGGGCGCGGCCCTCAACTTCATCGACGGGCTCCAGAAAGGCCCGCTCCAGGGCCAGTCCATCGACCCGTACGCGATCTACGGCGGGGAGGCGGCAACGGTCCTCCTCGACGCGATCGCGGCGTCGGACGGCAGTCGGGCGGACGTGATCAAGAAGGTGTTCGAGACGAACATCACGGACGGCCTGCTCGGTTCCTTCAAGATCGACCAGAACGGTGACCCCGAGGATGCCTCGGGCGCCGTCGTCGGGTTCACGATCTACAAGGCGACCGACGAGCTGACCACCGACACGGTCATCTCGCCGAAGCCGGCGACGGTTGCGGCGGCAGGCGGCCAGTAGACCGGCAGTGCAGTGGGGCGGGAGGGCTATTGCCCTCCTGCCCCGTTCTCAAATAGAGTCGCGCGGTCCATGAGCGACTTGCAAACGAGGGTTCTTCGGGTCCTCCGGAACCCGAAGGTCGTGAACGGGATCGGCCTCGCCCTGGTCGCGCTCGTGGGCCTGTGGCTCCTCGTCAACTTCGTCAAGGGGCCGCAGGAGTTCGTGAACGTCGGACTCGACGGGCTCACGCGGGGCTCGATCTACGGCGTCGTCGCACTGGGCTACACGCTGGTCTACGGGATCCTCCAGCTGATCAACTTCGCGCACGGCGACGTGTTCTCGCTGTCGGGCCTCGTCGCCAGCACGATGCTCCTCTCGGTGCTCGGGCTGACGGGCGACTCGAGCAACCTCGTGGTCGTCGGGGGGATCGTCGTGACCCTCGCCGTCACGATCCCCCTCTTCGCGGTCATCAACGCGACCATCGAGCGGATCGCCTATCGCCCGCTCCGGCACGCGCCGCGGCTGACGCCGCTGATCACCGCGGTCGGGGTGTCGTTCATCGTCTCGAACATCTCGCTCGCGCTCTACGGCGTCGACTACGAGAGCGGCTCCGACCTGATCCCGCAGGGCGCGGCGTTCACGATCGGCGAGATCCGCTTCACATGGAAGCTCGTCTTCGCGCTCGCGATCATCGTCCCCGCCCTCGTCGCGCTCAGCTGGTTCGTCGGCTACACGCGCCAGGGGAAGGCGATGCGCGCGGTCGCCCAGGACACGGAGGCGTCGGCGATGATGGGCATCAACGTGAACCGGACGATCTCGGTCACGTTCGTCATCGCAGGGGCGCTCGCGGCGGTCGCAGGCCTCGTGTTCCTGCTCGAGTACAACATCCGCTACGACACGGGCTTCGAGCTCGGACTGATCGCGTTCACCGCCGCCGTGCTCGGCGGGATCGGCAACCTCGCGGGCGCCGTGCTCGGGGCGCTCCTGATCGGCTTCGTGCAGTCGTTCAACGAGGGGCTCACGTGGCACGCCCCGGGGGGTGACTGGACCCGGTCGATCGTCTTCGGCATCCTGATCGCGGTGCTCGTGTTCCGGCCACAGGGCCTCCTCGGCGAGCAGACGCCGGAGGGCGCGTGAGCGCCTACGCCGACCGTGTGAGAAGCCGCGCGCGGGACAACCCGAACGTTTGGCTGGTCCCTGCCGTGATCGCGCTCGGCCTGCTCTACCCGATTCTCGAGGACCCGCTGAGCACCCTGCCGCTGATCGGCGACTTCATGCCGACGACGGGGACGGTCGTCGTGATGATCGCGTTCACGATGATGGCCGTGGGCCTGAACATCGTCGTCGGCTACTGCGGCCTGCTCGACCTCGGCTACGTGGCCTTCTACGCCGTCGGCGCGTACACGGCCGGCTGGTTCGCGTCCCAGCACTTCGAGCAGGTCACGTTCCACTTCGGCTCGTCGGTCAACAACGACCTGGTGGGCATCCACCTGACGATGTGGCTCGTGCTGATCATGGCCGGCCTGCTGACGATGCTCGCCGGCATCCTGATCGGGCTCCCGACGCTCCGGCTCCGTGGCGACTACCTCGCGATCGTCACCCTCGGCTTCGGGGAGATCATCCCGCAGGTCGTCCGGAACGGCGACAGCTTCGGTGGCTTCAACCTGACGGGCGGCACCTTCGGGATCGCTCCGATCGACCCTGTCGGCTTCCCCGTGCTGAGCGCGATCGGGCTGCCCGAGAACTTCCAGACCTCGGACAATCGCGAGCGCTGGTACTACCTCATCGCGTTCCTGCTGCTCCTCTTCACGGTCTTCTGCTCCGTCCGGCTCCGGGACTCGCGCCTCGGCCGCGCGTGGATCGCGATCCGCGAGGACGAGACCGCCGCCGCCGCGATGGGCGTCCCGCTGATGAAGACGAAGACCTGGGCGTACGCGCTCGGCGCGTTCTTCGGCGGGATCGCCGGCGCGTACTACGCGAGCTTCAAGTCCGGCGCGTTCCCGGCGGACTTCTACTTCAACATCTCGGTGTTCCTGCTCTGCATGGTGATCCTGGGCGGCATGGGAAGCATCTGGGGAGTGGTCATCGGAGGAATGCTCCTTGCGTACCTCAACTTCAGCGGCCTCTCGACGATCGGCACGCAAGATCCAGGACGCCGGGCTCAACTTCGACCCGACGAAGTACAACACCGGGATCTACGGAATCATCATCGTGCTGATGATGCTGTTCCGGCCCGCGGGGCTGATCCCGGAACGCAGACACAAGATCGAGCTCGAGGAAGGCGTGCAGGACACACCGTTCTACGACGTCCAGACCGAGGGCGCGCTCACGGACCGCAACCCGACGGACGACTGATGAGCCCCGACGACAACCTGCTCGTCGCGACGAAGGTGCGGAAGGAGTTCGGCGGGCTCATCGCCTCCGACGACATCGACTTCGTCATCCCACGCGGCGCGATCGTCGCGCTGATCGGGCCGAACGGCGCCGGCAAGACGACCTTCTTCAACCAGCTGACCGGCGTGTACAAGCCGACGTCCGGGTCGATCGTGTTCGACGGGACGGAGGTCGTCCACATGCCTCCGCACGCGATCACCGCTCTCGGGATCGGGCGCACGTTCCAGAACATCCGTCTGTTCTCGCAGATGAGCGCGCTCGAGAACGTCCTTGTCGGGATGCACTGCCGGCTGCGCAGCGGGATCCTCGGCGCGGTGCTCCGCACGCGGCGGGTGAAGCGCGAAGAGGTCGAGGCGCGCGATCGGGCGCGCGAGATCCTCGTCTACTGCGGCCTCCCGCGGCGGCACCACGACCGGGCGGGCAACCTGCCGTACGGCGACCAGCGCCGGCTCGAGGTCGCGCGGGCGCTCGGCACCGACCCGAAGCTCCTCCTCCTCGACGAGCCCACCGCCGGGATGAACCCACAGGAGAGTGCCGACTTCACCGCGTTCGTCCGGCGCGTCCGCGACGAGAAGGGCCTCAGCGTGCTCCTGATCGAGCACGACATGAAGGTCGTGATGGGCGTCTCCGAGCGGATCACCGTCCTCGAGTACGGCGCGAAGATCGCCGAGGGCTCCGCCGCCGAGATCCAGGCGGACGAGCGCGTGATCGAGGCCTACCTCGGCAAGGGCGCCGCCGCGTGAGCTCCTCGGCCGATCCTGGGGCGGACGCAGCGACCGGCAACGTCCTCTCCCTTCAGGACGTGCACGTCTACTACGGCGCGATTCACGCGCTGAAGGGGGTCTCGCTGACGGTCGGGGAGGGGGAGATCGTGACGTTGATCGGGGCGAACGGCGCCGGCAAGTCGACGACCCTCCGCGCGATCAACGGCCTCAATCGACCCCGTCAGGGCTCGATCCGCTTCGAGGGCCGGGAGATCGCGACGGCCGCGCCGCACACGATCGTCAAGAGCGGGATCGCGCAGAGCCCCGAGGGGCGGCGGCTGTTCCCGCGCATGACGGTCACCGAGAACCTCGAGATGGGTGCATTCCAGCGCACCGACCGCGAGAACTTCCAGGGGGACATCGACCGTGTGTTCGAGCTGTTTCCGCGGCTCTACGAGCGCCGCACGCAGAAGGCCGGGACGATGTCCGGCGGCGAGCAGCAGATGTGCGCGATCGGCCGGGCGCTGATGGCCCGCCCCAAGCTGCTCCTCCTCGACGAGCCGTCGATGGGGCTGGCGCCGATCTTCGTCGAGAAGATCTTCGAGATCATCCGCACGATCAATGCCCAGGGCACGCCCGTCCTGCTCGTCGAGCAGAACGCGCTGATGGCCCTGGACACGGCACACCGCGGCTACGTGATGGAGACCGGCCGCATCACGCTCGCCGGCCCCGCCTCCCAGCTGAAGACGAACGAGGCCGTCAGAAAGGCGTACCTCGGCGTCGATTGACGCTCGGCGCCGTCGTCACCCGACGACGAGCCTCGGGTACGGCGGCCCGAACAGCACGCCGGTGGAGCCCTCGTCGCCGGAGAGCCCGCGCGCCATCGCGAGCGCCGTCGCGGCGCTGTGCGAAGGGACGAGCCCGAGCGCCCGTGCCGCCCCCGCGTCGCGGCACCCGGCGACGATCACGGAGCCGGCGCGGTCGAGCACGGAGCTGCACGCGTCCCAGTCGGCGAACGGGAGTCGGGGATGCGGGGCGGTCCCGGCTCGGTAGGCGGCGACGGCGCGCCGGTCGCGTGCTGCGGCGGCCTCGGTCGCCCGGAGCCGCGGACGCGAGCCGTCGCGAAGGGCCGTGAAGAGCGTGCGATAGGGCGCCTGCGGCCCGTGCCCCATCACGCGGGTGAACGGGTGGAGCAGGATGACGGTGCCTCCCTCGACCAGCGGCGGCTGGTCGCGCCACAGGCGAAGCGCGTGGCCGAGCCCGAGCGCTGCCGCGGTGATCGGGTTGAGGGGCTCGCGCGGGATCCCGAGCCCGGTGTGCGGGAGCGGCACGACGATCGCGTCGAGCTGCCGCTCGAGCCGTACGCCGAGGACGACTGAGCCGCGGAGCAGCGCCTCTGCGTGCGCGACCGACGGCGGGCCGGCGAGCGCGGCGACGGTGTGCAGCTCGTACGTGAGTCGCCCGACGAGCCAGCGCCGCAGGACTGCGGGCGCCGCGTTGACGACGCGCCGCAGCGGGGAGCGAGTGACCGACGCGCGAGCCCTCGGGTCCCACGGGTAGCCGTGGTACGCCCCCGTGAGGCGCGGCCGGTCGAGGACGAGCGACAACCCGACGACCGGCACCCGGCGCCGCAGCTCGGCCTCGAGCGCGCCGGCGAGCCGCCAGCCCGGGGCGCCCGACGGCTCGAGCAGCGACGTCGCAGTTGCGGCGCGGATCGTCGAAGGCCCGCACGCGTCGACCAGGGCCGTGGCCCCGCCGCTCAGAACGGTCTCGCCGGCGCCGACGGTGACGACGACGTCCGTCTCGACGAGCGCGCGGTGGATGTGGTGCGGCCGGCCGTCCAGCTCGAGGCGCACGAGATTCTCGTCTTCGCAGTCGTGGACGACGACCCGTCCGCGGAAGCCTCGTGCGCGATCGGGCCGCATCAGCCGTTCGAGCTCGCGGCGTCCGACGCGGCGGCCGAGCCCGCCGGCGACGAGCACCGTCTGCCGGTCGCGTGGGATCCCAGCCGCGCTGAGCGCATCGAGCACGGCCGCGAGCGCATCGCGCCGGGGATCCTCGGCCGCCGACGGCAGGGGGAGGGACGGCGGCTGGACGACGACCGTCGCCCGGCCCGCGCGCGGCGCGGCGACGTGAAGCGCCGGGCCGGCGAGCGGGTATCGAAGCGCCTCGACGACGGCCGCGCCCACATCGACGAGCGGATCGAGCGGTGGCGGCGGTGCGAGCAGCACCGCGTCGTCGGGAACCGTGACGAGCGGAAGACGCGAGCCGGACGCGAGCGGGACGCGCACTCCGGCCATCCTAGAAGTGGGTCCCGCGCCTGCGGCTAGACGATCGCGCGGAACAGGCGGAAGAAGGTCGGCCGGAACCCGAGGCGGGGCCAGGTGCGCGACGAGAGGAGGTTCGTCATCCGCCAGTCCGTGACGACCGCCGGGTAGCCCGCGTCCTTCGCCCAGGCGAGGATCGTCTCGCCGAGCACCCGACCGGCGCCGAGCCCACGATGCTCGGGCAGGACCGCCGCGAAGCCGAGGAACCCGGCGCCGCGCGGGAGCGCGAGGCTCCGATGTATCGAGGAGACCTCGATCGCGCAGCCGATCGCCGAGCCGAGCACCGTGCCCTCGCGCTCCACGACGAACGTCGTGTACGTCGGGTCGTCGAAGTCCTCGTCCCACTCGGCGCGAGCCTCCTCGAACGGGGGTGGGCCGACCTGCGAGAAGACGGGCGACAGAACCTGGTGCTCGCCGAGCGACAGCTCCGCGCGGGCGAGCGCGTCGATGTCCTCGCGCCGCGCCCGCCGCCCGATCAGCCCATCGGGTGGCCGCGCGCGGGCCTCGTCGAGCGGCTCGCGGATCGCATGCACGTGCTGGTGCCCGAAGCCGAGGCGGAACCAGGCGTCGACCAGCTCGGGATCCGTCGCAGGAACCATCGCGTAGTGGGCCGTCCGACCCTCCGCGACCCAGGCCGCGGCGGCCACGCCGTAGAGGTCGCGGACGAGCTCCGGTGTCGAGGCCGCGTGGCCGGCCGGCTCGACCCACATGTTCGGTCCCCAGATCTCGTCGAGCGGCACGCCGACGAGGTAGCCGGCGACGTCGCCGGCGCGGAGGGCGGCGACGCCGGACGCGCCGTCGCGGGTCAGAAGCGCGGCGATCTCGGCCCGGGCGGCGTCCGGCTCCTCGTAGCGCGGGTCGAGCGCGGGCTCGGCACGACGCCCGGCCGCGTGCCGGGCGGCGAGCAGAACTGCAGCGCCGTCGAGGTGCTCCTCGGCGAGGGGTGCGAAGGTCGTGGAGCCGGTGACGGCGAGGCGGGGCATCGACGCATCGTAGGCGCCGGCCCCGCCCGGCGGTGCGACCGCGAAGCGGGCGCTGCGAACAAACCCTGGGTTACGCTCGGACGGTGAGCCCGAAGACCTTGACCGGCGAGGAGCTCCAGCTCGACGACGGCCCCGTGCGCGGCGCGCAGCTGTTCCTCGTCGACGGCAACAACCTCGCCTACCGCGCGTACTTCGCGCTGCCCGAGGAGCTCCAGACGACGGACGGCCAGCCGACGAACGCGCTGCTGGGCTTCACGAACATGCTCTTCAAGCTTCTCTCCGACTACCAGCCGCACGGCGTCGCGGTCGCTTGGGACACGCGACCGACGCACCGGACGGAGATCGCCGAGACCTACAAGGAGGGCCGGCGCCCGATGCCGGACCTGCTGCGGGAGCAGTTCCCGCACTTCCGGCCGATCGTCGAGGCGTTCGGCTATCGCAACCTCGAGTTCGAGGGCTGGGAGGCGGACGACGTGATCGCGACGCTCGCGACGCGCGCGGACGAGACAGGAATCCAGACGTGTGTCGTCTCGACCGACCGCGACGCGTTCCAGCTCTGCAGCGAGAATGTCTCGCTGATGATGACCCCGCGCGGGGTCGCCGACGTTCACGTCTACACGCCCGAGCGCGTCGAGCTGCGCTACGGCGTGCGCCCCGACCAGGTGCCGGACTTCATCGGGCTGAAGGGGGACACCTCGGACAACATCCCGGGGATCCCCGGAATCGGGGACAAGACCGCGGGCCAGCTGATCGCGCAGTACGGGTCGCTCGAGGAGGTGATCGCGCACGCCGACGAGCTCTCGCCGGCCCGCAGCCGCGCGGTCCGTGAGCACGCCGACCAGGCACGCGACTCGAAGCTCCTCGCGACGATGCGGCGCGACCTGCCGCTCGACGTCGACCCGGCCGAGCTCGTCTCCTCGCCGCCCGACCGCTCCGCGCTGAAGGAGATCTTCCGCCGCTTCGAGTTCCGCGGCCTCCTGAGTCGCGTGGACACGCTCGACGAAGCCATCCCCGCCGCCGCGCCGACCGCGGAGACCGAGTCGGTCGCGTGGCGGGAGGCCGCGCTCGAAGAGCTTGTGTTGAACCAACACAAAGCCCCGTTCGGGCTGGCGCGCGCCGACGACCGTGCGGCGGTTTCCACCGGCGACGAGGTCCTTGTCGTCCAAGGGGCCTTGGCGGAGATCCGTCGCGCCGTAGGCGGGGCGGAGATTCGCACGCACGACGCGAAGAGCCAGCGCCTCGGCCCCGTCCGAGACGACACCCTCATCGCCGCCTACCTCGTCGACCCGGGCCGCTCCGGCTACGAGCTCGACGACCTGGCCCGCGAGCACGGCGTCGAGCTCGTCCCCGAGCCTGCCGCCGAGGAGGAGACCGCCGCGCTCGTCCGGAGCGCCGAATCCGCGCGACGACTGGCCCCGCAGCTGCGCGCGCGGCTCCGCGAATGGGGCTCGGAGCGGCTCTACGACGAGGTCGAGCTGCCGCTCACCGTCGTGCTCGCGGAGATGGAGGAGGCGGGGATCAGGATCGACGCGTACCGGATGGGCGAGATCACCGCCCGCCTCGAGGAGCGCGTCGAGGAGCTCGAGGCCCAGGCGCTCGAGCTCGCCGGGGAGCCTTTCCAGCTCGGCTCGACGCAGCAGCTCGCACGGATTCTCTTCGAGAAGCTCGAGCTCACCGCGGGCAGGAAGGGGAAGACCGGCTACTCGACCGATACGCGCGTCCTGCGTGCGATCCGCGACGACCACCCGCTCGTCCCCGTCGTGGAGGAGTGGCGTGAGCTGACGAAGCTCCTCAACACGTATCTGCTCCCGCTCCCCACGCTGATCGATCCGGCGGACGGGCGGCTCCACACGACGATCAACCAGGCGGTCGCGGCGACGGGCCGCCTCTCGACGACCAACCCCAACCTCCAGTCGATCCCGGTGCGCACCGAGCTCGGCCGCCGCATCCGCTCGGCGTTCGTCGCAGCGGACGGCACGCGACTCCTGTCGGCCGACTACAGCCAGGTCGAGCTGCGCATCCTCGCGCACGTCTCGGGCGAGCCGGTTCTGCGTGAGGCATTCGCCCGCGGTGAGGACATCCACGCGGCGACCGCGTCGCAGGTGTTCGGCATCCCGCAGGCCGAGCTCGAGCGGGGCCAGCGCGACACCGCGAAGATGGTCAACTTCGGGATCGTCTACGGCATCTCGTCGTTCGGGCTGTCGGAGAACCTCGGCATCCCGCGCGAGGAGGCGCAAGAGCTGATCGACACGTATCTCGCCCGGCTTCCCCGCGTGCAGGAGCTGATCAAGCGGACGATCGCGCAGGCCGCAGCCGACGGGTACGTCACGACGCTCCTCGGCCGGCGCAGGCCGATCCCCGAGCTCCGCGCGTCGAACCGCCAGACGCGCTCGCTCGGCGAGCGGCTCGCGGTGAACACGGTCATGCAGGGAACGGCCGCGGACGTGATCAAGGTCGCGATGGTGCGCATCCACGAGCGGCTCCGCACCGAAGGGCGCGCCGCGCGGCTCGTCCTCCAGGTGCACGACGAGCTCTTGCTCGAGGTGCCCGAGGTCGAGACGAGCGCCGTGCGCGACCTCGTGCGCGAGGAGATGGTCGGCGCCTATCCGCTCGACCCCCCGCTCGCAGTCGAGGCCGGTGTCGGCGACACCTGGACGGACGCGAAGGATTGACGCGCCGGGTGGCTTTCCGTTTCAATCCCGCCGGTCGGGGCATTCACCGACGTTCAGGGGAATCCGAGAGAAGGGGAGAGCTTGATGAGACGGACGATCGCCGTCCTCGCGGCCCTCGGGCTGATGCTCGTGGTCGGAACGTCGCAGGCACTTGCCGCCAACGGGTCGAAGGCGGCTCCGAATTCGACGAGCGTGCAGCTGCTCGCGATCAACGACCTGCACGGCCACCTCCAGCCAACCACGCCGGGCACGATCCAGGTCGGCTGCTGCAACCCGGTCCTGACGAACGGCGTGCAGACCGGCTGGGCGCCGCAAGCCGTGCCCGCCGGAGGCATCGCGTATCTCGCGACGTGGATCAAGGATCTGCGCACGCAGAACACGAACACGATCACCGTCGGCGCGGGCGACATGATCGGTGCGAGCCCGCTCGTCTCGGCGCTGTTCCACGACGAGCCGACGATCGAGTCCCTCAACTCGATCGGGATGGACGTCAGCGGCGTCGGCAACCACGAGTTCGACGAGGGGGTGCCGGAGCTGCTTCGTATGCAGAACGGCGGCTGCCACCCGATCGACGGCTGCCAGGGCGGCCACATGTTCGAGGGTGCCGACTTCCAGTACCTCGCCGCGAACGTCTTCTACATGGGCACGAACGAGACGATCCTCCCTCCGTACGAGATCAAGACGATCGACGGGAAGAAGATCGCGTTCATCGGGCTGACGCTCGAGGGCACGCCGACGATCGTCACGCCCTCCGCGGTCGCGGGCCTCGAGTTCAAGCCCGAGGTCCAGACCGTCAACGCGCTCGTGCACACGCTCGCCGCGAAGGACAAGATCAAAGCGTTCGTCGTGCTGCTCCACCAGGGCGGGTCGCAGACGATTCCGGCGCCGGTGTTCCCGGGGCCCGCGAACCAGCCGGACGCATTCATGGACGTCAACAAGTGCGTGAACTTCAACGGGCCGGAGATCACCTCGATCGCCAACGGCCTCGATGATCGAGTGAAGGTCGTGGTCAGCGCCCACACCCACCAGCCGTACGTCTGCACGATCGACGACAAGCTCGTGACGAGCGCCGCCTCGTTCGGGCGCGTCGTGACCGACATCGACCTCGAGCTCAACCCGGCAGGCGTGATCACGAGCGCGAAGGCGGAGAACGTCATCGTCAAGCAGAACGTCACGCCCGACGCGGAAACCAGCGCAATCCTGGCGCACTACGAGGCGCTGTCCGCACCGCTTGCGAACCGCGTCGTCGGCACGATCAGCGCCGACATCCTCTCTGCGCGCGGCACTCCCAACGGTCAGAACGCCGCGGGCGAGCAGCCGATGGGCGACGTGATCGCCGACGCGATGCTCGAGCGCACCGCCCCGACCGACTTCGGCGGCGCGGTGGCGGCGTTCATGAACTCCGGCGGCGTGCGGTCGAGCCTGCTCTTCGACCAGATCAGCGGCGGCGAGCAGCCCGGCGAGGTGACGTACGCCGAGGCGTTCACCGTGCAGCCGTTCGGGAACACGCTGGTGGTGAAGACGTGCACGGGGCAGCAGCTGTACGACGTGCTGAACCAGCAGTTCAACAACCCGGCCGCCGGCAGCAACCGCATCATGCTGCCGTCCGCCAACGTCGACTACCACTGGACGACGGTCGGCGGGCTGCACATCGTCGACGGGACCCTGTCCTTCGACAGCGGGGCGACCTTCGTCGACAAGGCCGCGAGCTACCGGGTGGTGATGAACAACTTCATGGCCGACGGCGGCGACGGCTACACCGTGTTCCGCTCCTGCACCGACGCGCTGGGCGGTGACGTCGACCTCGACGCCTTCACCGCGTACCTCGCGGCGCACCCGAACCTCGGGCCTCCGCCGCTCGACCGCATCCACAAGGACGCGTAGGCGGGAGCACCGTCTACACGCTGACGGTCTCGCCGTCCCGGGGGATCACCACCCCCGGGACGGCGGCCGCGAGCTCGGCCCGCGTCAGGAAGCAGTGGTTCAGCGCCTCGAGGTGCACGCACACCACGGTCGGCACGCGCGCGGCGACCTCGCGGACGTCGTCGACGCCCATCACGATCAGCCGCCTTCGAGGAACGACGCGCCGCCGGCGTTGACGACCGCGACCCGCGGGTCGAACCGCTCGATCGTCCGCTCGACTTCCTCGAACCAGACCGTGTCGCCGGCGAGGTAGAGGTCGTCGAGCACGAAGCCGCTGACGGGTGCGAGCGCCTCCGCGACCGCGCCGTGGCCATGCTGTGCGGGCACCCGGTGCAGGCTCAGCCCGTTCCACTCGAGCGACGCGTCGACCGGCCGTGCGTCGAGCCTGACCGCGCGCAGCCGCTCCTCGTCCTCGGGCTGGCAGAACACGGGGAGGTCGCGCGGCAGGAGGTGCACCGCGGTGTCGTCGAGGTGATCCTTGTGACAGTGTGTTACAAGGACGGCGTCGAGTCCGTTCACTACCTGCTCCGCGGGAAATGGGCAGCCCGACGGTTGGGTTGCGGACGGGGTTCGCGGTGTCCTCGATCGGGGGACGGGCGCCCGCGGGATCGAGCATCGGATCGACGAGCAGGCGGCCCGCCGCCGTCTCCAGGATCAGCGTGGCGCTGCGTACGAGGGTGATGTTCATGCTGGATTTCTAGGGGATTCGCATTCCTGAGCGTCCGCTGATCCGCCGCTATACTCCACCGCTCCGATGAGCAACCACGCGCTCGAGACCCCCACCCAGCCCGAGGAAGGCGTCTGGACAACAGGCCCCGACGGAGAGCTGATCCCCGACTACGACGGCACGTTCCCGACGATCAACGAGGGCGAGGTCGTGCACGGAACCGTCGTGCGGGTCGACAAGGACGAGGTGCTGGTCGACATCGGCTACAAGTCCGAGGGCGTCATCCCCGTCGCCGAGCTTTCGATCCGTCGCAACGTGAACCCGGCCGACGAGGTGTCGGTCGGTGACGAGATCGACGCGCTCGTGATGACGAAGGAGGACGCGGAGGGGCGCCTGCTGCTCTCGAAGAAGCGCGCCCGCTTCGAGCTCGCCTGGAAGGCGATCGAGGCCGCCGCCGAGAGCGGTGAGCCGGTCGTCGGCAAGGTGATCGAGGTCGTCAAGGGCGGCCTGATCCTCGACCTCGGCGTTCGCGGCTTCCTCCCGGCGTCGCTGGTCGACATCCGCCGCGTCCAGGACCTCGACGAGTTTCTCGGCAAGGAGCTCCGCTGCAAGGTGATCGAGCTCAACCGCTCGCGGAACAATGTCGTGCTCTCACGCCGCGCGGTGCTCGAGGACGAGCGCAAGGAGATGCGCCAGGCGATCCTCGACCGGCTCAACCCGGGCGACGTCGTCGAGGGCACGATCTCGAACATCGTCGACTTCGGCGCCTTCGTCGACCTCGACGGGATGGACGGCCTGATCCACATCTCCGAGCTGTCTTGGTCGCACGTCAACCACCCGTCGGAGGTGCTCGAGATCGGCCAGACCGTCGAGGTCAAGGTGCTCGACATCGATCGCGAACGGCAGCGGATCTCGCTCGGCCTCAAGCAGACGCAGTCGGACCCCTGGCAACAGGTGGTCGACTCGTACGGCGAGGGCGACGTCGTCGAGGGGCGCGTCACGAAGGTCGTCACCTTCGGCGCGTTCGTCGAGATCCTCCCCGGCGTCGAGGGCCTCGTGCATATCTCCGAGCTCGCGAGCCACCACGTCGAGAACCCGCGCGAGGTCGTCTCGCAGGGCGATCCCGTCAACGTGCTGATCCTCGAGATCGACGGCGAGCGCCGCCGCCTGTCCCTTTCGCTGAAGCGCGTCGAGGAAGACGCGGTGCCGGTTCCCCGCGCCGACGGCGCGGAGTCGGTTCACACGACGCCCGATCTGAAGCTCTCCGAAGAGGCCTTTCCCGCCGGTGGCGCCGCCGCGGCGCCCGCGGAGGACGTGGTGGAGACGAAGGAGCCCGAGGACGAGGCTTCCGCGGGCGAGACGCTCGCGGACGAGGCACCTGCAGACGAGGCTGCCGAGGAGCTCGCGGAGACCGAGGACGCGGCGCCCGCAGACGAGGCTGCCGAGGAGACGACGGAGCCGGCCGCCGACGAGCCCCAAGCCGAGGCCGTCGACGCCGAGCCCGCCGCCGAGGCAGATGTCGAGGCGCCGGCGGACGAGCCCGAGGCCGAAGAGACCTCGTAACGAGCCTTGGCGCGCCCCGGAGCGGCGACCCGTCCGGTCGCGGTCGCGGTCACCGGTGGCATCGGCGCGGGGAAGTCGACCGCGCTCGAAGCGTTTCGCGCACACGGCGCGGCGACGGTCTCGAGCGACGAGATCGTCCATCACCTGCTCGCAGCGGACGACGACGTCCGCGACGCGATCGTCGAACGGCTCGGCCCGGAGGTGCTCGGCGAGGACGGTCGACCCGACCGTTCGCTCATCGCCCAGGCGGTCTTCGGCAACCAGGAGCGACTCGCATGGCTCGAGGGCCTGCTCCATCCGCTCGTCTCGCGCGAGTACCTCGCCTGGCGCGAGCAGCTGTCGGCGTTCGACGACCCTCCCCGCGTCTGCGTTACCGAGGTCCCACTTCTCTTCGAGGTCGGCTCGCAGGAGAGCTTCGACAAGGTCGTCGTGATCACCGCTCCCACGGCGCTCCGGGAGCAGCGCCGCCGAGTGCCGCGCGACGACCGCGACGCACGGCTGCTGCCCGACCGCGAGAAGGTCCGGCAGGCAGACTTCCACTACGTCAACACGGGCACCTTCGAAGATCTCTTCACCTGGGTCGGCGGCGTGATGGCGGAGCTCGAGGCGGAGGCAGGCGCGAGCCCGTGAAGAAGCTCGCTGCGGTCCTCCTCCTCGCGGTCGTGGTCGTAGGCTCCGCCGCGGCCTGGGTCGTGAGTACCGAGCCGGACTGGTACCAGCGTGCCCGGTACCCGCTGCGCTACGAGACGATCGTCCGCGCCCATGCGAAGAACTACGACCTGCCCCCGACGCTGCTCGCGGCCGTGATCTTCACCGAGAGCAAGTTCGACGCCGACGCGCGCTCCGACGCGGGGGCGGTAGGGCTCATGCAGCTGCTGCCGGACACGGCGCGTGGGATCGCGGTCCGGACCGGAGGCGACCAATTCGTCGTCTCCGACCTCCTCGACCCGGAGCTCAACGTCCGCTACGGCTCCTGGTACCTCCGGCACCTCCTCGACCGCTACCAGGACGAGCGCACCGCGCTCGCCGCGTACCACGCGGGGCAGGGCAACGTCGACGAGTGGCGCCGGGAAGGTGGCGGGATCCGCTTCCCGGAGACGCGGCACTACGTCGAGAAGGTGCTCGACGCGCAGCGAGTCTACGCGGACGTCTACGCCGACGAGCTCGGCGGCGGCTGAGGCGGCCGGGGCTCCTCCGACCCGGGGAGGCCCTCCAGCATGTGCCGCCACAGGTTGTCCAGCAGCTTCACGCCCGGGTCGGTGAACAGCACCGCAGGGAAGTCCATCACGCCCGGCGGAGAACACGCGCGCCCCCGCGGCCGTCTCGTAGTAGCGCCATCTCCGCGCTCACTCCCGGGCCGAAGAGATCGGGGATCCGCGCGAGCACCTTCGTCCCCGGCGGCGACTCGGGTGTCGTCGAGTCGATCTCGATCCCGAAGCCGCCGACCTCCTCGCCGAGCACGCTGCCGTTCACGAGGCCCGTGTCGTCGAACAGCCACGGTGCCGCGTCGACGTCGCTGACGATGAACGGCCCCTGGCGCGTCCCGTCGTCGTTCGCGCGGTACTGGACGCCGAGGAGCTTCGACTCGGGCCGCGCGAGGCTCCGCCACTGCGCGATCCGGCGGATCGCGTTCGGGCTCCGGTCGACCTTCCAGAAGAAGTTGTTCGCGGACAGCAGGATCAGCCGGCCGCCGAGGTCGCGGTAGCGCTCGACGACGTCGTACGCGTGCTGCGCGACGTACTCCGTGTGCCCCGGGAAGACGACCAGGTCGTAGGCCTTGCGCAGATCGTCGCCGCTCGCGATGGCGTCGAGGTCGTCGTCCGAGAAGAAGTCCGGGTCGCGGCGAGTCTGCTCGAGCCAGCGGAGGAACGGGTAGTCGTACCGGCGGAACCGCGGAGGCACGCCACGGGAACGGTAGGGACGGTCGAGCACGACGGGTGGGTTGCCGCCTGCGTACCACGTGTCCCCCCAGCCGTCGCCGTCGGCGTCGTAGAGGTTGTAGGCCTGCCAGGTGTTCGTCGGCAAGACGACGGCGACGCGCGACGGCCCCGGCGTCGGCGCGCGGAGGATGAACGGCGCGAAGCCGACCCGGCCGTCGGGCGTCTCGAGCTTCGCCGTGTAGAGCCCGCTCGGCCACGTCCCCGACTGGACGCGGATCGCCCTGGCGGTCGAGCGCTTCCCTCTCCAGTCGACGTTGACCGGGTCGGCCATCTGGAGCCCGGTCAGCTCGTCGCTCCGGAGGCTCAGATACGGGCCGTGCCCGACCCGGAGGAACGTCAGGGTGAACGAGGGCGCGTCGGTGCGGACACGCAGGTCCATCGGCTCGGTCGGGAGATACGAGCGGCGGGTGAACGCGGCCTCGACACCGAGCAGGTGGACGACCGGCGCCGTCGCCCGCTCGGGCGTGAGCGGGCGCTTGCCGCCGTAGACGCGCCGCCTCCCGTCCTTCGAGAGGGTCAACCGCATCACGTAGGTGCCGACCGGCGTGTCGCGGGCCGGATGCCAGTCGATCTCGTGGACACCGGGGTCGAGCGTCGCCTGCCTCGTCCAGGCAACGCTGCCCGTGCCGATCCCCATCAGCATCGCGTCGAGCTGGACCTGCGCGCGGCGATCGAGCGCGAAGCGCACCGTCGCGACGTCCCGCCCGGTGACGCCGGGCGCGATCGTGACGAACATCGGCCGGTCCCCGGCGAACGGCAGCTTCGATCCGCGCACGGTGAGCGCGAGCGCCTGCGGGCTCCGCGTGTCGCGCGCGAGTGCCTCGGCGGGAACGGCTCCGAAGAGGCCGACAGCAGCGGCGGCGCCGAGCAGGCGCCGCCGTGTGAATCCCGAGCGCACGGCCCCGAACCGTACCCAGGTGACCGGCCAGTCGGATCCCAGCCGGACAACCCCATCGTCAGACGTGCGTGCGGTTCGCGATCCTGATGGGAAAGCGGCGAGAGCCCGTGTTTCGGCTCACGTCGGAGGCGGCGACCTCGACGAGATACTCCCCGTCCTCGAGCGCTCGCGTGTCCCAGTCCGCGGCCAGGACGAAGCGGTACCGGCCCGGCCGGCCGCGCTTGTTCTGACGCGTCCAGAGCGCGTACTGCGTCGTGTACGCAGCATCCTCGGGCTTCACCAGGCGGTGGTCGATCGGCGTTCGCCAGTCCAGGACGACCGCGCCGTGGGATGTCACGAGGCGCCAGCGAACGAGGGCAGGCGTCACCGGCTTGCCGCCCCAGCGCCCCGCGACACGAATCGGGGTCTCGTCGTACGCTTCGACCACGAGGTCGACGTGCCGTGGGCCGACCGCGTCGACATCGGGCCCCTGGCGTCGTCGACACGGAACGCCTTCACCCAGGGCCGCGTCGTGTCGCTGAACGGCCCGAGAGCGCCCGGCCGGAGCGGGTTGACGTAGACGCCGTTGCGACGCTCGGAGAAGTGCACGTGCTCCCAGGAGGCTCCGACCAGCCGATCAGCGTGCGGTAGGCGGTGACATGCGGCCGCTATGGACGGTCGGCTCGATGTGCCAGTAGCCGAACTGACGTTCGCCGTCGCGGTCGACGATCGCGACACCGTCTCGGTCGGAAGGACTCGAGACGGACGCGCGGCCGTGAGCGTCGCGTACACCGGTGTGCCGTTCGGGGCACGAGATGTCGATCCCGAAATGGAAGCCGCTGGCATGCCCTTCGGGGTCATCGCCGATCCGCGGGTCGCCGAAGAAGCCGCGGACGGGGTGTTGGCGGTGGAAGGGCTTGACCGGCCAGCCGTACGCCGGCTTCGCCGTGGCGCTCGCGCCGGCTGGCGGGCATCGACGAACGTGTGCCGACGAGCGGGCGGCCGCGGTGGCGATGGCCGCGATCGCGCGCCGTGAGCGGACGCGATCACTGAGACGTGCGTGCGTGGTAGCCATGCGGCCACGCTCGAACGGGCCCAAACGGCCGGTCACGGCCGCCTCACCGACTCGCCAACGGAGGCGGCCCGCGCACTAGGAGGACGGCCTTGGGAGTGCTACAAGCGGTCCATGCAGGACTTTCGGATTCTCGGCACGCTCGAGGTGATCGGCGAGAGCGGTCCTGTCCCGCTTGGCGGGCCCCGGCCGCGGGCGCTTCTCGCGGCCTTGCTCCTCCGCGCGGGTCACGTCGTACCGACCGAGCAGCTCGTGGACGAGCTCTACGGCGCGGAGCCGCCGAAGTCCGCGACGGCTCGCTCCAGAACTCGGTCGCGGCGCTGCGGAAGGCGCTCGGGCCGGAGCTGCTCGTCACCCGCGCCCCGGGTACTCCTCACCGCTCTCGCCGGAGCAGATCGATGCGCGTCGCTTCGAGCTGATGCTGGCGGACGCGAGAGACGCTCTGCCGGCCGAGCGGCGCACCCTCCTGCTCGCGTGGGCTCGCGCTCTGGCGTGGCCCACCGCTGGCCGAGTTCGCGTTCGAGGATGGGCGGAGACGGAGGCGAGACGTCTCGACGACCTCCGCCTGGTCGCGGTCGAGGAACGGATCGCGACGGAGATCGACCTCGACCGGGCGGCCGACGTCGTGCCCGAGCTCGAGCGCTCGCCTGCAGCACCCGCTCCGCGAGCGTGCTCTGCGAGCTGCTCATGCTCGCCCTGTATCGGGCGGGCCGTCAGGCCGACGCGCTCGGATGCGTACGCCACGGCTCCGCTACGCTCGCCGAGCTCGGCTCGAGCCGGGCGAAAGGCTCCGGAGCTCCAGGCCACGATCCTCCGGCACGATCCGGCGCTCTCCCCGAGACGGCTCCGACGACGGACGAGCCGATGCCGACGCGAGATCGCGAAGGCGATCCTCTCCGGCCGTCTCGTGCCCGTGCTCGGGCTCGACGGTGCCGCCGATCTCGCCGCGGGCTCGCGTCGGTCTTCGGATACCCGAGCGAGCGCGCCGATCGACCTCGCGCGCGTCTCTCAGTACGTCGCGACGATGAACGGCTCCGGGCCGCTCTACGACGAGCTCCACAGCCGCTTCGAGGCGGCGATCGAGCCCCAGCCCGTCCATCGGTTCCTCGCACGCTCGCGCCGATCCTCCGGAAGCACGGCGCGCTGCATCCGCTGATCGTCTCCGGGACGCTACGACCTCGCGATCGAGCGGGCGTTCGAGGAGGCCGGCGAGGAGGTCGACGTCGTCACGTACGTCGCCGCCGGGCCCGATCGAGGGAAGTTCTGGCACCGGCCGCCGAACGAGGAGCCACGTCCGATCGACTTGCCGAACACGTACGCCACCGAGTTGTCGCTCGAGCGCCGCACGGTGCTGCTCAAGCTGCACGGCGCGGTCGACCCGTTCCCGGAGCGTGAGTGGGAGAGCTTCGTGATCACGGAGGACGACTACATCGACTACCTCGGCCGCTCGGACGTCGCGGCGGCGGTTCCCGGTCGCGCTGGCCGCGCGGCTTCGGCGCAGCCATTTCCTCTTCCTGGGTACGAGATGGTCGACTGGAACCTGAGGCTCGTCATGCACCGGGTCTGGGGCGACCGTCCCGTCGCTTATCGATCGTGGGCCGTCGACCCGGAGCCGACACCGCTCGAACGGGCCTTCTGGCGTCGCTTCGAGGTCGACGTGCTCGCCGTGGAGCCCGACGAGTACGTGGGCGGCTCGAGCGTCGTCTCGAGGCGCTCCGATGAGCGTCTCGTCGCCGTACCGTGGGCTCGCCGCCGTTCGACGACTCCGAGCTCGACGCCCTGTACTTCTTCGGGCGTGAGCGCGACACCGAGATCGTCGTCGCGAACCTCATCGCCTCGCGACTTCACCGTCCTGTACGGCCCGAGCGGGGTCGGCAAGTCCCCGCTCCTGTCGCCACGGTCGCGCGGGCGCTACGCGAGCTGCCCGAGCGCCGGTCGTGGTGGTGTTCTCGAGCTGGGGAGGAGACCCGGCTGAGGCGCTCGCCGCGCCGTCGCCGACTGTGCGGAGTCGAGGCCGAGCGAGCTGGTCGAGACGGCTCGAGCGCGCGCAGGCTCGCGTGACGTCTACCTGATCCTCGACCAGGCCGAGGAGTACCTCACGTACCACGAGGCCCGGGCCATTCGAGAGTCACTCGCCGCAGCGTCAACCGGCCGCTGCGGGTCAACGTGCTGCTCTCGCTTCGTGAGGACACGCTGGCGAGCTCGATCGGCTCAAGGCCGACATCCCGCAGCTCTTCGCCAACGTCCTCCGTCTCGACCGGCTCGATCGGGAGGCCGGACGGGCGGCGATCGTCGCGCCCCCTCGCTCGCTGGAACGAGCTCGAGGGCGACGTGGTCGCTCGCCGAGGAGGCGCTCGTCGAGCGCGTCCTCGACGGAGTCGGTGCGGCCGCATCGAGCTCGGCCCGGGTGGGGTCGGGGTCGTCGAGCACAACGGTGTCGCGCGAGGCATCGAGGCGCCGTACCTCCAGCTCGTCATGCAGCGCTTCTGGGACGTCGAGCGCGGCGCGAGGATCGTGCACGCTGCGGGCGGAGACGCTCGACGAGCTCGGCGGCGCGGGGCAGATCGTCGCCGATCACCTCGAACGCGCGATCGACGCGCTGACCCCCGACCAGCGCGAGATCGCGGCACGTCTCTTCGACCACCTCGTCACGCCGTCCGGGACGAAGATCGCGCACGAGACCTCCGACCTGGCCGACCTTCGCGGGCGCGTCGGAGGACGGAGTCTCAGTCGGTCGTGGCGACGCTTGCGAACCATCGCATCCTGCGGACGGACGAAAGTCGGTCGGTGGGAGATCTTCCACGACGTCCTCGCGGGCGCCGTGCTCGGCTGGAAGAGCCGTCACGACGGGGAACGGGCGGTTGCGCGTGCTCGCGACGAGGCGCGACGACGGCATCGTCGGCTCGGTTTCCTCGCCTTCGGGGCGCTCGTTGGTCTCGCGCTCGCGTCCGCGCTCGCCGTCTTCGCGTTCTCGCAACGGAGCGACGCGCGCGAGCAGGCGCGTGTCGCGAAGGGCGGGCAGCTGGTCGCGAGCGCGCTCTCGCTGCTCGGGAGCGACCCGGAGCTCGGGCTGGCGTTCGCGCTCGAGGGCGCGGCGGTCGACCCGACGTTCCGTGCGGAGGATGCTCTGCGCCTGTCGCTCGACGCGTCGCGTGAGAGAGCGATCTTCGACCTCGGTCGGCCCCTTGTCGAGCTCGACGTGAGTCGGAGCGGTGCTCGCGCGATGGTTGTCGACGCGGACAGCGGAGCCCGAATGATCGACCTCGGAACCGGGCGTCAACTCTGGTCAAACGGGTCGAGGGGTCGGCGGCAGTGTTCGGTGCGGGCGACCGCACCGTGCTCGTGATGGCACGTGGCTCGCTGCGGACGCTCGACGCGGAGACGGGCGCGCCCGTCCGGCCGCCTGTCGAGCTCGGAGTTCCCGGTGACGTGTCGAGCAGATCGTGGCGAGCCGCGACGGGCGGACGGTGATCGTGATCGCCGGCAAGCCCCGAGCTCGCGTCTTCGCGCTGCCGTCCGGACGAGCGGATCGGTCGGATGAAGCAGGCGGCACGGGTCACCGCGGCTGCGTTCGCGCCGTCCGGCCGAACCGTTGCGAGTGCGGGCATCGACCGAACCGCACGGCTCTGGGACACCGGACCTGGGTAGCGACCCACGTGCTCCGCGGTCACGTCGGGCGGATCCTGTCCGTGGCGTTCGACGGGTCGGACTCCCGGTCGCCACCTCGAGCACCGATCAGACGGCGCGCGTCTGGCGCGCGGCGACAGGTGTCCTGGTCGCTCGCTCTTCGGTCACACGGCGCCGGTGGAAGACGTGTCGTTCGGGCCCGACGCGGTGCTCGTCACCGCGAGCGCCGACTGGACCGCGCGGACGTGGCGTGGGAACGGTCGTCCCGCCGAGATGCTGGTCGGGCACCGTGGCGCGGTGACCCGGGCGGTGTACGTCTCCCGACGATACGGTCGTCACCGTCGGGGCGGACGGGACCATGCGCCTCTGGGATCCTGGGACGAGCATCGAGCTCGTGCGGACGCGGGGTCAGAGGACCGTCGGCCCCGCGCCTGCGTGCGGTCGCGCCCGTGGGCGGAGCCGTCGCGGTCGCCGACGGGAGCGACGTCCGCCTCCGCAGGCCGGCGGCACCGAACGAGTGCTCCGCGGTCACAAGGATCTCGTGAACTCCGTGGCGTTCAGCGCCGACGGGCGGCTGCTCGTCACCGCGGGGCGGGATCACGACGTCATCGTCTGGGATGTTGCCAGCGGCGAGCCCGTCCATCATTTCGAGGAGGCGCAATCCGCGACCGTCGCCGACGCCCGTTTCAGCCCGGACGGCCGGTGGCTCGTGACGGCGGGCCCGAGCTCTGCCCGCATCTGGCAGGTCGCCGACTGGCAGCCGCTCACCTACCTCTTCGGGCCGACATCCCACCTCACGGCGGTCGCGTTCGGGCCCGACTCGCGGACGGTCCTCACCCGCGAGGAGAACGGGACGGTGCGACGCTATGTGTGCGAGCTGTGCGGCGACCTCGACGAGCTGACGGTCCTCGCACAAACGCGCCTCCGAGCGACCGGTCGCACGGTCACCGACGGCGATCGCGCTCGCTATCTGGGCTAGCCCGAGCGCGGGGCGGTCGGGTGCCGACGAGGTCAGCCTCCCACCGGGTCGGCGCATCCGATCCGGCCGAGGAGCCGCCCCCCGGGGCCCCTCGGCCGGATGCCTCCGCCCGCCTTACGTGCCGCCGCAGGTCATCGCGCCGCTTCCGGACGCCGATGCCCCGCCGCCTCGGTGCCCGTGACGTTGAACGCGACGGGACCGCTGTAGGCGGCCGCCGAAGTCGCAGTTCTCGTCATAGGTGAACGACCACGCCCCGTTGTCATCGGACGTCGTCCCGCCCTGCGCGACCCAGCCAGGCGGCGTCGACCACTCGAAGTCGAGCGAGACCGGGCTGTTCGGGTTGTAGCCCGTTCCCGTGATCGTCGCCGTCAGGCCGCTCGTATCCACCGTCACTGACGGGTTGACCGCCGGCGGGGACGGCGGGTTCGTCGTGGCAGGCGGCGCCGTCGGAGCCGGCGGAGCCGGTGGGGCCGGCGGCACGTACTGGCCGGTGAACACCGCCGTGACGTCCACGACCGCGCCGGTCACCTTGAGCGTGCACGGGTTGCCCTGCCCGGCGCAGGCACCTTCCCACGCCTTGAAGGTATGGCCCGGTGTGACGTACGCCGTCAGCTTGACCTCGCGGTTCTGGTCGAACGGCCTGACGCAGGCCAGCGGGCAGTCGACGAGATACGGGTCGCTTCGGACGTACCCGCCTCCCCACGGCTTGACGTCCACCGTCAGCGTCGCCGCCCCCGCCCAGGTATACGTGGAGCCGTCGTCCTCGGGCACCCTGGAGTTGCCGGAGGCGGGCAGCAGCACCGCCACCGCCGCGACCGCGAGCACCAGAAGCGGCCGCCACGTCCTCTCGAACATCATGGAATCACCTCCTTCGTCGTGTTGCCATGTCGTCTCGCGGGCGATGCTGCCCGGGCTCGCTCAAGATCCCCTCAAGAGATCGTCGCCGCCGGCCGCCAACGACGCCGAGGAACACCCGTTCGTCCCGTTGCTACGCTCGACGCGGATGGCCGACCTGCGCGTCACCGCCGCCTACCGGCCGACCGGAGACCAGCCGCGCGCCATCGCGCAGCTTGCCGAGTCGCATCCGCTCGGGGAATCGCGGGCAGACGCTGCTCGGCGCCACCGGCACCGGGCAAGACGGCGACGATGGCGTGGGTGATGGAGGAGCTCCAGCGCCCGGCGCTCGTGATCGCGCACAACAAGACGCTCGCCGCGCAGCTCTGCAACGAGTTCCGCGAGTTCTTCCCGGAGAACGCGGTCGAGTACTTCGTCTCCTACTACGACTACTACCAGCCCGAGGCGTACGTCCCCCAGGCCGACCTCTACATCGAGAAGGACTCCTCGCAGAACGACGACATCGCGCGGCTGCGGCTCGGGGCGACGAGCTCGCTCCTGACGCGGCGGGACGTCGTCGTCGTCGCCTGGTGTGTCTGCATCTACGGCCTCGGCTCGCCGGAGGAGTGGCGCGAGCGGGTGCTGATCCTCGAGGTCGGCGCCGAGCACGACCGCGACGAGCTCCTGCGCACGCTGATCGACTCGCAGTACGTGCGCAACGACACGGTGCTCGCCCGGGGCCGGTTCCGCGTGCGCGGTGACGTCGTCGAGGTGCAGCCCGCGTCGAGCGAGACGGCATATCGCATCTCGATGTTCGGCGACGAGGTCGAGCAGATCTCGCACTTCCACCCGCTCACCGGCGAGGTGCTCTCGAAGCTCGACAACCTGGCGATCTGGCCGGCGACCGAGTACGTCACGTCCAAGCCGACGGTCGACCGGGCCGTGGACGAGATCCGCCACGAGCTCGAGCAGCAGGTCTCGCTGTTCGAGAGTGAGGGCCGCCTGCTCGAGGCCCACCGGATCCGGCAGCGCACCGAGTACGACGTCGAGATGCTGAAGGAGCTCGGCTTCTGCAACGGGATCGAGAACTACTCGCGGGTGCTCGAGGGCCGGCCGCCGGGCTCGCACCCCTTCACGCTGATCGACTATTTCCCCGACGACTTCGTCGTCTACATCGACGAGTCGCACCAGACGGTGCCGCAGCTCGGGGGGATGTACGAGGGCGACCGCTCGCGCAAGCAGACGCTCGTCGACTACGGGTTCCGCCTCCCGTCGGCGCTCGACAACCGACCGCTCCGCTTCGACGAGTTCCTGGGCAAGGTCGGCCAGATGGTCTTCGTCTCGGCGACGCCCGGGTCGTACGAGCTCAGGCACTCCCAGGCCGTCGCGGAGCAGCTGATCCGGCCGACGGGCGTCGTCGACCCCGAGGTCGAAGTGCGGGCGACGAAGAACCAGATCGACGACCTCCTCTCCGAGATCCGGCGGCGCGAGCAGGCGAACGAGCGGGTGCTCGTCACGACGCTGACGAAGAAGATGTCCGAGGACCTGACCGACTACCTGCTGGAGTCGGGCGTGAAGGCCCGGTACCTCCACTCCGAGATCGACACGCTCGAGCGGATCCAGATCATCCGTGAGCTGCGGCTCGGCGAGTACGACGTCCTCGTCGGCGTCAACCTCCTCCGCGAGGGGCTCGACCTGCCCGAGGTGTCGCTCGTCGCGATCCTCGACGCCGACAAGGAGGGCTTCCTCCGCGGCAAGACGGCGCTGCTGCAGACGATCGGCCGTGCCGCGCGCAACGTGAACGGCAGCGTGCTGATGTACGCCGACAAGCTCACGGAGGCGATCCAGGGCGCGCTCGAGGAGACGAACCGTCGCCGCGCCGCGCAGCTCGCCTACAACGAGGAGCACGGGATCACCCCGGAGTCGATCCAGAAGGGCGTCTCCGACATCGCCGAGCTCCTCGCGCTCGAGTCGCCGACCGTCCCCGGTCGTCGCAGGCGCGGGAAGCAGGAGGTCTCGGGCATGAGCCGCGACGAGCTCGAGAAGCTCGTCGTCACGCTCGAGGAGGAGATGTACGTCGCCGCCGAGGAGCTCCGCTTCGAGTACGCCGCGAAGCTCCGCGACGAGATCAAGGAGCTCCGCCGCGAGCTGAACGCGCTCGTCGACGCCCCCGCCTAGACGATATACTCGCCGTATGTCCAAGATGATTACGGTCCGTATGTCTGAGGATCGTGTCCAGGCGATCGACGAGCTCGTCGCAGCGGGCCGTGCCAGCCGCGCCGCGGTGATCGTCGAGGCGATCGATCGGCTCGTCGCGCAGCTCGAAAGCGAGCGAATCGACCGCGAGATCGTCGAGGGCTACACGCGGATCCCGTCCACGCCCGAGGAAGATGCCTGGGCGGAGTGGTCGGTGCGCGAGTCGATCCGCGAAGAGCCCTGGTGAGACGCGGCGAGGTGTGGTGGGTCGAGCCCCCGGACACGGGTAGGCGTCCCCATCTCGTGCTCACGCGCGACTCGGCGATCGGCCCGTTGACGCGTGTCCTGGGCGTTCCGGCGACACGGACGATCCGCGGAATCGCATCCGAGGTCGAGATCGGACCCGAGGACGGTATGCCCGACCGGTGCGTACTCTCGCTGGACAATCTGCGTGTGTTGCCGAAGTCGTATTTCGTAGGCCGGATCTGCACCCTCGGCCCCGTGCAGATGGACCGTGTGTGCCGGGCGCTCGCGGTTGCCACCGGCTGCCGCTGACCCCAGCGGGCAGAGTGGGGCGGTGAGCCGCGTCACGAGCCGCTCTCCCGACGCGCCGCTCCGCGCGAATGTCCGGCTGCTCGGGGAGATCCTCGGCGCAGTCATCGCCGAGCAGGAGGGCGAGGCGATCCTCCGGCTCGAGGAGCGGATCCGCCTGCTCGCGCGGCTCGGCCGCCGCGGGGACGAGGGCTCCTCGCGCGCCCTCGCCGAGACGATCGCTGGGCTCGACGTCGAGACGCAGGCGGTCGTCCTGCGCGCGTTCACGATGTACTTCCACCTCGCCAACATTGCGGAGCAGCACCACCGAGTCCGGCGGCGCCACGAGCTCGAGCGCGAGGGCGCAACCCTTCGCGAGTCGCTCGACGAGGCCGTTGCTCAGCTGGAGGACGAGGGCGTGGGCAAGGCGGAGCTGCGCAAGGCTGCGGCGCGCGTGTCGGTCGAGCTCGTGCTCACCGCCCACCCGACGGAGGCGCTGCCGCGGACGATCCTCGAGAAGCACCGTGCGATCGCGGAGCTGATCGCCGCGCTCGACGAGCCGCGTCTGACGGCCCGTGAGCGGGACGAGGCCGAGCGGCGCCTTGCCGAGGAGGTCACGCTCCTCTGGCAGACCGACGAGGTCCGCTCGCAGCGGCCGCGGGTGGTCGACGAGATCCGGCAGGGCCTCTGGTTCCTGGAGCAGAGCCTCTGGGACGCCGCGCCCGCGCTCGTCGAGACGTGGCGCGACCGGCTCGGGCCCTCGTCGCCGTTGCGGTTCGGGAGCTGGATCGGCGGCGACCTCGACGGCAACCCGAACGCCGGGCCGAACACCGTGCGCGAGGCGGTCGAGCGCTCGGCGGCGACCGTGAGGGACCTTCTTCGCCGCGACGTTCGCGCGCTCGCCGGCTCGTGGGGCATCTCGACGACCCTCGTCGACGCCGACCCCGCGGTCGGCGACGTCGACCTGCCTGACGACCGCAACCCGACCGAGCCGTACCGCAGGCGCCTGACCGCGATCTGGGAGGGGCTGGGCGCCGACCGCTACCGGTCCGCCGCCGAGCTCGCCGCCGAGCTCGACGTCGTCGAGCGGAGCCTCCGCGCGCACCACGGCGGACGTGTCGCCGACGGACGGCTCGCCGCGCTGCGGCGGCGGATCGACGTGTTCGGGCTCCACGGCTCCTCGCTCGAGCTCCGCCTGCACGCGACGACGCTGCGGGACGATCCCGGCCGCACCGCCGCCGTGCTCGCCGAGGCGGCGACGCTCCAGCGCGAGCGCGGACCCGAATGCATCGATCGCCTCGTCGTCTCGATGACGCACTCTGCGGACGACGTCATGCTCGCGGAGGGGCTCGCCGCCGACGCGGGGCTGGAGCTCGCCGTAGTGCCGCTCCTCGAGACGATCGACGACCTGCGCGGCGCCGCGGCGCTCGTCGAGGAGCTGCTCGACCGGAGTCCGCGCGAGCGCCTCGAGGTGATGGTGGGGTACTCCGACTCCGGCAAGGACGGAGGCGTGGTGACCGCGCAATGGGAGATCTTCCGCGCGCAGGAGGCGCTCGCGTGGCTCGCCGGTGAGCGCGGCGTCGAGCTGACGATCTTCCACGGCCGCGGAGGGAGCGCAGGCCGCGGCGGCGGCCCGACGTACGCGGCGATCATCGCGCAGCCGCCCCACGCGGTCGCCGGCCGGCTGAAGCTGACCGAGCAGGGCGAGACGATCGCGTTCAAGTATGGCCTGCCCGGCCTGGCCCGCCGAAACCTCGAGGCGACGCTTGCGGCGACGCTGCTCACCGTGTTCCCGAACCGGGTGCTCCCGGAGGCGCCGCCCGAGGCGCGCGAGGCGATCGAAGCGGTCTCGCAGACCGCGTACGCGTGCTACCGCGCAACCGTCTGGCACGACCCCGGATTCGCCCAGTTCTTCTCGCGGTTCACCCCGCTGGACGAGCTCACGCTGCTCGAGATCGGGTCGCGGCCGGCGAGCAGGCCCGAGTCCACGGGGGCGACCGAGCTCGCGGCGCTCCGCGCGATCCCGTGGGTCTTCTCGTGGACGCAGACCCGCTGCATCGTTCCGGCGTGGCTCGGCGCGGGGGTTGGCTTCGAGGCCCGGCCGGTCGAGGAGCTGCGCGTCCTCTACGCCGAGTGGCCGTTCTTCCGCGCGCTCGTCGAGAACCTCGAGATGTCGCTCGCGAAGACGAGCATGGAGATCGCCGAGCGCTACCTCGAGCTCGTCCCCGACGCGGCTCTCGCGGCGCGTGTCTTCGGCGGCCTGCGGGAGGAGCACGACCGCGCGCGCGCCGCGGTCCTCGAGCTCGTCGAGGCGCACGAGCTGCTCGACCGCCATCCGGTGCTCCAGCAGTCGGTCCGGCTCCGCAACCCGTACGTCGACCCGATGAACGCGATCCAGGTCGAGCTCCTCAAGCGGTACCGCGCGGGCGACGCAGATGCGCTCCGCCCGATGCTCCGCTCGATCGCCGGGATCGCGGCCGCGCTCCGCAACACGGGCTGATGGCGATCCTCGGGGTCGATGTCGGCGGCACGTTCACCGATGCGGTGCTGCTGGCGGACGGGGCGCTGAGCACCGCGAAGGTGCCCACGCGGCCGGCCCAGGAGGAGTCGGTCGTCGAAGCCGCGCGGCTCGTGCTCGATGCGGCAGAGGCGCCCGGCGTCGAGCGCTTCGCCCACGGGACAACCGTTGCGACGAACGCCCTGCTCGAGCGGAAGGGCGCGAGGACGGCCTTCGTCGCGACCGAGGGCTTCGAGCACCTTCTCCACCTACGGCGTCAGAACCGCGCGCACCTCTATCGCCTCGACGTCGACCATCCGGAGCCGCTCGTCCCGCTCGAGCGTTGCGTCGGCGTGCGCGAGCGGATCGGCCCGGAGGGCATCGTGAAGCCGGTTGCGCTGGAGACCCTCCCCGAGGTGGACGCGGAGGCGATCGCGGTCTGCCTCCTCTTCGCCTTCCGCGACCCGTCGCACGAGCGTGCGGTCGCCGACGAGCTGCGCCGACGACGACCGAACGCGCACGTCGTCGCCTCGCACGAGATCTCGCCAGAGCTGCGCGAGTACGAGCGGGCCTCGACCACCGCCGTCGACGCCTACCTCGGCCCCGCGGCTGCGCGTTACCTGCGGGCACTCGGCACGGCCGCCCGCGACTCGGCGCTGCCGGAGCCGTTCGTGATGCGCTCGTCCGGAGGGGTCGCGACGATCGACGAGGCTGCCGCGCACCCTGCGCTGATCCTCGTCTCCGGTCCCGCCGCAGGCGTGGTCGCCGCAGAGCGGATCGCCGCGCTGGCGGGTGTCGACGACGCGATCGCCTTCGACATGGGCGGCACCTCGACGGACGTCTGTCTCATCGCGGGCGGCCGGGCGGGCCGCGCGGACGAGCGCACGGTCGCGGGTTTCCCCCTGCGGGTGCCCATGGTCGACGTCCACACGGTCGGCGCGGGCGGAGGCTCGATCGCGTGTCGGGACGCGGGCGGAGCGCTCCGCGTCGGGCCGGAGAGCGCAGGTGCGAGCCCCGGGCCTGCGTGCTACGGCCGCGGTGGGATCGAGCCGACGGTGACCGACGCGAACCTCCTGCTCGGACGCCTTCCCGCGCACCTTCCCGGGGGTCTCGAGCTCGATCCCGACGAGGCGCGGAAGGCGATGGGCGACCTCGACCCGGCCGACGTGGTGGACGTCGTCAACGCCGAGATGCTCCGCGCGCTCCGCGTCGTCTCGGTCGAGCAGGGGCACGACCCGCGCCGGTTCGCGCTCGTCGCCTTCGGCGGCGCGGGGCCGCTCCACGCCTGCGCGCTCGCGGAAGAGCTCGGCGCGACGCGTGTACTCGTCCCCGCGACCGCAGGGGTGCTCTCCGCGGTCGGGCTCGTCGCGAGCGACGAGCGCCGTGACCACGTCCACTCCTATCTCTGCCCTCTCCGCGACGCCGGCGAGCTTCCCTCCGTCGGCGAGGCGAGCCTTCGCTACCAAGGCCAGTCTTTCGAGCTATGGGTAGCGCTCGGGTCGGAGCTCGAAGAGCGGTTCCACCGTGCGCACGAGGAGCGCTACGGGTACGCCGACCGCGGCCGCGTCGTGGAGCTCGTCACGGTGCGCACGGCCGATGTCACGCCCGGGCCTGGGCTCGAGCTCCGCGCGGCAGAGCATCGTCGCGTCTCCGGCCCCGAGCTCGTCGTGCTCGACGGGGCGACCTGCTGGGTGCCGAACGGCTGGGCGGGGGAGACGGACGCGTACGGCACGCTCGTCCTGGAGCGCATCCGGTGATTCCCGTCGAGCTGCAGGTGATCGGCAGCGCGCTGCGCGCGGTCGCGGAGGAGATGGGCGCGGTGCTCGTCCGCGCCGCGTTCTCGTCGAACATCAAGGAGCGTCGTGACTGCTCGACCGCGCTGTTCGACGACCGGGGGCGGATGGTCGTCCAGGCGGAGCACATCCCCGTCCACCTCGGGGCGATGCCCGAGGCGGTCGCCGCGGTCATGTGCCACGACCCCGCGCCGGGCGAGGTGTGGGCGCTGAACGACCCGTTCACCGGAGGGACGCATCTTCCCGACATCACGCTCGTCTCCCGGACGACGCTCGGGTACGCGGTCAGCCGCGCGCACCACGCGGACGTCGGCGGGACCGAGCCCGCGAGCCTGCCCGCATTCTCCACCGAGCTCGCGGAGGAAGGGATCGTGATCCCGCCGACCCGTCTCGACGAGGACCTCGTGGAGTGGATCGCGTCGAGCTCGCGAAACCCCGACGAGCGGCGTGGCGACCTGCGGGCGCAGCTCGCCGCGAACCGGCTCGCCGAGGCTCGGACACGGGAGCTCGTGGAGCGACGGGGCCGCGAGCGGGTCGAAGCCGCCACGGACGAGCTGTACGCGTATGCCGAGCGCCGTGTCAGGGCGGCGCTCGCGGCGCTGCCGGACGGCCGGTACGAGGCGGAAGACCTCATCGAGGCGGTCGACGGGGATCTCCCGATTCGCGCCGCCGTGACGATCGCGGGCGACGAGGTGGAGATCGACTTCTCGGGCACCGCGTCGCAACATCGCGGCAACCTGAACTGCCCGCTCGCCGTCACGCGCTCGGCGTGCTTCTTCGTCGTGCGCGTCCTCACTGACCCCGACATCCCGGCCTCCGGTGGGGCATTCGAGCCGGTCAGCGTGCGCGCCCACGAGGGCTCGCTCGTCAACGCCCGGCCCCCTGCGGCCGTCGTGGCGGGCAACACCGAGACGTCGAGCCGCATCACCGACGTCGTGCTCGCCGCCTTCGGTCGCGCGGTCGACGTGCCGGCGCAGGGCGCGGGCACGATGAGCAACACGACCTTCGGAACGGACGCGTGGACCTACTACGAGACGCTCGGCGGGGGACAGGGGGCCGGCCACGCTGCCGATGGCCCTTCGGCCGTCCACGTCGCGATGTCCAACGCGCTCAACACGCCGGTCGAGGCGCTCGAGTTGGCCTATCCGCTGCGCGTCGAGCGGTACGCGCTGCGGCTCGGCTCCGGCGGGGACGGCCTTCATCGCGGCGGCGACGGCGTCATTCGCGAGATCCGGGCGCTCGCCCCGTGTCGGCTATCGGTGCTCGGGGATCGCCGGCGTCATCCTCCACGGGGCGTACACGGCGGCGCCGACGGCGCGCGAGGCCGCACGCTCGTCAACGGCGAGGAGATCCCCGGCAAGGACACGCGCCCGCTTGCGCCGGGCGACGTCGTCCGCACGGAGACGCCGGGCGGGGGCGGCTGGGGCGCGGCGCGCTAGGACGCTGAGCGGAACCTCCCGTCGAGACGCAGGAGCGGCACGGCGTCTCGGCCCTCGGCGGCTGCGACGACCTCGCCGACGAAGAACGTGTGCGTCCCCGCGGCGACCTCGGCGGCGAGACGGCACTCGAGCCAGCCGAGCGCGCTGTCGAGCAGTGGCGCCCCGAGCTCGCCGTCCCTCACGGCGATCCCCTGCCACATCCCGATGGGAGGGACGCCGCGAGCGAAGTGCTCCGCGAGCGGCTCCTGATCGGCCGCCAGGAGAGACACGGCGAACGACCCCGCCTCGCGCAGAAGCTCGTGCAACGCCGCCTGGCGCGCGACGGCGACACCGACGAGCGCGGGCTCGAGCGAGAGGGACGTGAGCGTTGCGACGGTGAGCCCGACCCGCTGGCCGCTCGCGTCGACGCTGACCACTGCGACACCGCTCGGATGGCGGCGGAGGACCGCGCGGAACGCGTCGGGCGAGACCACGGGGGGACTCTACGGCGTGACCTCATGCGGTCAGGGTGCAGGTAGGCTCGAAGGCATGTGCCGGAACATCAAGACACTCCACAACTTCGAGCCGCCCGCCACCGAGGACGAGGTCCGCGCGGCGGCGCTCCAGTACGTGCGCAAGGTCAGCGGGTCGGCGACGCCGTCGAAGGCGAACGAGGCGGCGTTCGTGCGCGCGGTCGACGAGATCGCGCACATCACGGCCCACCTGCTCGACGATCTCGTCACGAGCGCCGTGCCCCGCGACCGCGAGGTCGAAGCTGCGAAGGCGCGGGCCCGGGCGGAGAAGCGGTTCGGGCAAGCTGCCTGAGCTCGCGTTGGGTCGCAGCGGTCAGGCTGCGGCCAGCGAGGCGTTCTTGTCCGCGAGGTAGCGCAGGTACGGCTCGGGGTCGATCGGCCCGCCGGCGACGCGGAGGATCGTCTCGGTCGGCGTGAACTTGCGGCCGTACCGGTAGAGGTGCGCTCGGAGCCATTCGTGGATCTCTCCGAACGAGCCCTCCTCGATCTGGGCATAGGCGTCCGGGATGTCGAGGAGCAGGCGTTCCCAGATCTGCACCGAGAGGACGTTCCCGAGCTGGTACGTGGGGAAGTAGCCGAACAGACCCGCGCCCCAGTGCACGTCCTGGAGGCAGCCGCGCCGGTCGTCCGGGGGCCGGATCCCGACGAGCTCCTCCATGCGGTCGTTCCAGCGCTCGGGCAAGTCCTTCGTGTCGAGGTCGCCGAACAGGAGCTCCTGCTCGAGGCCGAAGCGGACGATGATGTGCAGCCCGTAGGTCGTCTCGTCCGCGTCGACGCGGATCAGGGACGGGCGCGGCCGGTTGACCGCGCGGTGGAACGCCTCGAGCGGGACGTCCTCGAGAACGGCGAAGCCGGCTCGGAACTGCGGGTAGAACCACCGCCAGAACTGCATCGAGCGCCCGATCACGTTCTCCCAGAGCCGGCTTTGCGACTCGTGCAGCGCGGACGAGCAGCCGGTCGCGAGCGGGGTGCGGTCGAGCGAGGAGTCGCCGCCGTGCTCGTAGAGGCCGTGTCCGGCCTCGTGCATCGTCGAGAAGATCGAGGACGCGTGGAGGTCGTCCTCGGCGTACCGCGTCGTCAGCCGGACGTCCTGGGTCGAGAACGACGTGCAGAACGGGTGGACGGTCGAGTCGAGGCGGAAGAACTCGTCGGCCGCGCCGAACGCGCGCGTCACGGTGACCGACAGGTCGTGCTGGGCCGACTCGGGGTACGGACCGGTGAGGAACGGCTCGTCCTCCTCGGGGTCGGTTGCCTCGAGAAGCTCGCGGAGCGCCGGCTCGAGCCGGTCGAACACGCGACGCACCTCGTCCGTGCGCATGTCGCGCTCGAAGTCGTCGAGCAGCGGGTCGTACGGGTCGTCGGTCGCGGGGAAGCAGGCGACGTAGCGCCGCTTCAGCTCGAGCGTCCGGTCGAGCCACGGACGGAAGCTCGCGTAGTCGTCGTTCGCCCGCGCGGCGGCCCAGGCTTCGACCCCCTCCGAGGCGAGCTTCGTCATCTCCGCCTGCAGGTCGGGCGGGACGCGGCGCGCCTTCTCCCAGTCGCGCCGGGCGACGTCGACGAGGCATGCCTCGTCGGACTCGGGGCCGGCGCCGTCCAGCTGGGAGGCGGCGGTCTCGATCAGCTCGCCGATCTCGTCGCGGACGAAGAGCTCGTGGGCGAGGCGCCCGACCGTGGCGAGGTGGTCTCCGCGCGTGACGGCGCCGCCGCGCGGCATCATCACCAGCTGGTCCCACTCGAGGACCCGGGCGGCAGTGCGGAGATCGGTGATCTGCGCCAGCTCGCGCCGCAACTCGGTCAAGGCGTCGGACACCGCGTGAGATCCTAGCGAGCGGCGGGGGTCAGGCAACGGTGTCCAAATCGGACACTATCGCCGTGCGATCCACGCGGATGCCGTGATCGGCGTAGTCGAGCAGCGGCTCGTCGTCCGGCGAATCGCCGTACGCCCAGAGCTCGGCGTCGTCCAGCCCGCGTTCGGCGAGGAGCGCGCGTACGCGTCTCGCCTTCTCCGGGCCGCGGCAGTTCGCCCCCTCGAGCCGTCCGGTGAGGAGGCCGTCGGCGCCGCGCCCGAGTCTCGTGCAGACGACATCGTCGACACCGAGGAGCTCCGCCAGCGGCAGGAGGTAGGCATCGAGGGAGGCCGAGGCGAGCGCGACGGTGTGACCCAGCTCCTGATGGCGGCGGAGCCGCGCCGTCGTGTCGTCGCGGAGGCGCGACGCCGCCACCTCGGCGGCGAACTCGGCTCCGAGACGATCGATCTCGGTCGCCGGCAGGCCGGCGAGCGAGGCGCAGGCGAGCGCCTTCAGCCCGTCGCGGTCACGGCGGACGAGCGCGGTCGCCAGAGCGATCGGGCGGCGGAGCAGCGTCGTCGCCAGCCGGGCGCCGGCGGCCCGCCGAAGGAAGGGGAAGACGCAGTCTCCGGTCGTCAGCGTGCCGTCCACGTCGAACACCGCGGCGGCCGGGCGCGGGGCGAAGCGAGGTTCGGGCACGGCCGAACGAGGCTATACACTCGTGACGTGTCCGACGGCCCGGAGATCTTCGACGACCTCTACCTCGGCCTCCAGGCCGGCGGCGCGCTGCGCAAGCAGCGCCGCGGCGAGGAGCTGACAGCGCAGGAGCGCGAGGCGATCGGCCGCTGGCAGCAGATGGCGGTGTGGCGCAAGGGCGTTGCGATCGGCGCCTTCGCGGTCGGCACGTTCGGGCTCGGATTCACCATCGGCGGCCTCATCTTCGGCCGTTGGCGCAAGGCGTAGGCGGCCGCGCAGGCCTCGCCGTTGGACGAACGTACGTTCGGGAGATAAGCTAGATCCCGTATGCCCGCTGACCATCTCGTCGTCCACGGCGCACGGGAGCACAACCTCAAGAACGTCACGGTCACGCTTCCGCGGAACGCGCTCATCTGCGTGACCGGCCTCTCAGGGTCGGGCAAGTCGAGCCTGGCCTTCGACACGATCTACGCCGAGGGGCAGCGCCGGTACGTCGAGTCCCTCTCCGCGTACGCGCGGCAGTTCCTCCAGATGATGGAGAAGCCCGACGTCGATTCGATCGACGGCCTCTCGCCGGCAATCTCCATCGATCAGAAGACCACGTCGCGCAACCCGCGTTCCACCGTGGGCACGGTGACGGAGGTCTACGACTACCTCCGCCTCCTGTACGCGCGGGTCGGCCGCCCCCACTGCCCGATCTGCGGGCGCCCGATCGCGGGCCAGTCGCTCGATCAGATCGTCGAGCAGGTGCTTGCGCTGCCCGAGGGGACGAAGTTCACGGTCGACGCGCCGATCGTGCGTGGCCGGAAGGGCGAGTTCCGCGACGTGCTCGAGGAGCTGCGGCGCGACGGCTTCACCCGCGTCAAGGTCGACGGGGAGCAGCGACTGCTCGAGGAGGAGATCGTCCTCGACAAGAAGTTCAAGCACACCATCGAGGTCGTGGTCGACCGCCTCGTGATGAAGCCCGAGCTCCGGCAGCGGCTCACGCAGTCGATCGAGACGGCGACGTCGCTCGCGGCAGGGCTCGTCGGGATCGCCGTGGTCGACGGCGAGACGTTCCTCTACAGCGAGAACTTCGCGTGCCCCGAGCACGGCGTGTCGCTGCCCGAGCTCGAGCCGCGGATCTTCTCGTTCAACGCGCCGCACGGCGCGTGCCCGCGCTGCACGGG
Organism: uncultured Actinomycetes bacterium; assembly: GCA_963698935.1. Classification (GTDB taxonomy): domain Bacteria; phylum Actinomycetota; class Thermoleophilia; order Gaiellales; family Gaiellaceae; genus Gaiella. The sequence goes on along the minus strand of CAVOSU010000023.1, from coordinate 594,859 downwards.
GCTCGGCTCGCAGCTCGAGATCGATCCGGACCTGCTCGTGCCGGACCCGAGCCTCTCGCTCGACGAGGGCGCGCTCGTGCCCTGGTCGCTCGGCGGCCAGGGGTTCTACGAGGCCGCGATCAAGGCGGTCGCCGACCGCTACGAGATCGACCTCCACACGCCGTGGCGGGAGCTCGACCGCGTGCGGCAGGACTTGTTCCTCCACGGCACGGGCGGTGACCGGATCCTGGTCACCTATCGCAACCGCATGGGCCGGACGCGCCGGTACACGATGGCCTTCGAGGGGCTCGTCTCGAGCCTGCAGCGCCGCTATCGCGAGACCGACTCGTCGCAGCAACGCGAGCGCATCGAGGAGTACATGTCGATGCGGCCGTGCCCCGTCTGCCACGGTGCCCGGCTCAAGCCCGAGGTGCTCGCGGTCACGGTCGGCGGCAAGTCGATCTACGAGTTCGCCCAGCTGTCGGTCACCGCGTCGCTCCGGTTCGTCGACGAGCTGGAGCTGACACCCACGGAGGAGTTGATCGGGCGGCGCATCCTCAAGGAGATCCGGGAGCGGCTGACGTTCCTCGACGACGTCGGCGTCGGCTACCTCAACCTCGACCGCGCCGCGCGCACGCTCTCGGGTGGCGAGGCGCAGCGCCTCCGGCTCGCGACGCAGATCGGATCGCAGCTCGTCGGCGTGCTCTACATCCTCGACGAGCCGTCGATCGGACTGCACCAGCGCGACAACGGCCGCCTGATCGGGACGCTCGAGCGGCTCCGCGAGCTCGGCAACACGGTGCTCGTCGTCGAGCACGACGAGCAGATGATGCGCGAGGCCGACTGGCTCGTCGACATGGGGCCGGGCGCGGGGGAGCACGGGGGAGAGGTCGTCGCGGAAGGGACAGCCGGACAGGTGACGCGCAACAGGCGCTCGGTGACCGGCGACTTCCTCTCCGGCCGGCGGAGGATCGAGGTGCCCGAGCGCCGGACCGAGGATCGCGGCTCGTTCCGCGTCCTCGGCGCCCGGGAGCACAACCTGAAGGACGTCGACGTCGAGTTCCCCGTCGGGAAGCTGGTCTGCGTCACGGGCGTCTCCGGCTCCGGGAAGTCGACCCTCGTCAACGAGATCGTGTTCAAGGCGCTCGCCAACCGGCTCAACCGGACGCGGACGAAGCCCGGCGGGCACGACCGGGTCGAGGGGATCGACTGCTTCGACAAGGTGATCGAGATCGACCAGGCCCCGATCGGCCGCACGCCGCGCTCGAACCCGGCGACGTACACCGACCTCTTCACCCACGTGCGCGAGCTCTACTCGCTCACGCCGGAGGCGAAGGTGCGCGGCTACAAGCCGGGGCGGTTCTCGTTCAACGTCCGGGGCGGCCGCTGCGAGACGTGCAAGGGGGACGGCCAGATCAAGATCGAGATGCACTTCCTCCCGGACGTCTACGTCCCTTGCGAGACCTGTCACGGACGGCGCTACAACCGGGAGACGCTCGAGGTGCGCTTCAAGGGCAAGTCGATCGCGGACGTGCTCGAGATGTCGGTCGAGGAGGCACTCGAGTTCTTCTCGAAGATCCCGAAGATCCGTCGGCGCTTGCAGACGCTGCACGACGTGGGGCTCGACTACATCCGGCTCGGCCAGCCCGCGACGACGCTCTCCGGCGGCGAGGCGCAGCGCGTGAAGCTCGCCGCGGAGCTGTCGAAGGTCGCGACCGGGCGGACCCTCTACATCCTCGACGAGCCCACGACCGGCCTCCACTTCGCGGACATCGAGAAGCTGCTCGAGGTGCTCCAACGCCTCGTCGACGCGGGGAACACCGTGCTCGTGATCGAGCACAACCTCGATGTGATCAAGCAGGCCGACTGGATCGTCGACCTCGGGCCCGAGGGCGGCGAGGCGGGCGGGGAGGTGATCGCGAGCGGGACGCCGGAGGAGATCGCCGACGTCGCGGAGTCGTACACCGGGCAGTTCCTCCGGGCGGTGCTCGCGGAGCCTGCCGCCGCCGCGGCGTAGCGGCCCGGACAACGGGGCGCGAGAGACCTGCGATGCTCGTGGCATGGCGGTCACGCGCGTCGCCGAGCGGCTCGCCGCGCTGCGTGAGCTTTGGGCCAATCCGGGGCTTCGGAGGGCGGAGCTCGCGTGGGGCGGCTTCCACACCGCCGAGTGGGCGTCGCTCGTCGCCCTGGCCGTCGTCGCGTTCGCCGCGGACGGCGCCGGCGCCGTCGGGTTGGTGTTGTTCGCCCGGATGGTGCCGAGCGCGCTCGTCGCGCCACTCGTCGCGGTCGCTGGCGATCGCGCGCCGCGTGAGCGGATCCTCCTGGCCGCCCACCTCGTACGGGCTGTGGCGTGCCTCGGAGCCGCGCTGGCTTTGCTCCTCGACACGCAGGCGCTCGTGGTCTACGTCTTCGCCGTGCTCGCCGCGGTGCCACTCGCGGCGCACCGGCCTTGCCATCTCGCACTCGCGCCGCTCCTCGCCCGGACGCCGCGCGAGCTGGCAGCGTCGAACGTCGCCGCGTTGACCTTCGAGTCAGCCGCAGTCCTCTGCGGGCCGGTCCTTGCAGCGATCCTGCTCGCCGTGTGGGGGCCCGCTGCCGTCTTCGGCGCCTGCGCCGTGCTGTCGGCAGGCTCGTTCGTCCTGATCGGCGGCGTGCGACCCGCACGGGTCGAGCGCGTCGGCGTCGCCGCGGGCACGATCGCCCGGGAGCTTCGCGAGGGCGTCGCAGCGGTCGCGAGCAACCGGCCGGTCAGGCTCGTCGTAGGCCTGTTCGGATCTCAGGCACTTGTCCGCGGCGTTCTCGGCGTTCTGCTCGTGGTGATCGCGATCGATCTCCTCGGCCTCGGCGAACCGGGTGTCGGGATCCTGACTGCCGCCTTCGGCGTGGGCGGGCTCATCGGGGCGGTGGCCGGCATCGGGCTCGTCGGTCGCGGTGGGCTCGGCCGCCCGTTCCAGCTCGCACTCGCCGGCTGGGGCCTGCCGCTGGCGCTGATCGGACTCTGGCCGGACACGGTCGTCGCGGTCGTGTGCCTTGCGTTCTCGGGCTTCGCGAACAGCCTGCTCGACGTGTCCGGGTTCACGAGCATGCAGGAGCACACCGACGATCGAGTCATCGGTCGGGTGTTCGGCCTGTTCGAGCTCGTCGTGATCGGAGCGGTCGCCCTCGGCTCGCTGCTCGGACCGCTCGGCATCGACCTGATCGGGACCAGGGGGACGCTCGCCGCGGCGGGCTGCCTGCTCGTCGCTCTCGCACTGCTCTGCCACGCTCCGCTCGGCAGGCTGGACGAGGGGACGGACGTCCGCGGTGCGGACGTGGAGCTATTGCAGCGAACCTCGATCTTCGGCCCGTTGCCGTACGTGACCCTGCGGCGGCTGGCCGCTTCGCTCGGAGAGCACCACGCCCTCGACGGGGAGGCGATCGTCACGCAGGGTGAGCCCGGAGAGCTCGTCTACGTGATCGCCGCCGGGCGCGTGCTCGTCAGCCGCGACGGGCGCACGATCCGGGAGCTCGGCCCCGGAGATGTCTTCGGCGAGCTCGCGCTGATGCTCGACGTCCCGCGCACGGCGACCGTGACGGCGCTCCAGCCGGTGCGGCTGCGGACGCTGGCCCGGGAGCCCTTTCTCGCGGCCGTCACCGGCAACCAGCTCAGCAACGAGGCGTTGCGCAGGCTCATCGCCGCACGCGCGCCGCGCGAGACCGGTGTCGCCGACGACATGCTCGAGCCCTCGGTCGCGCGCGCCGGCGCGGCTTCCGGCGATGGCTCGCGCCTGCGCTGAGATCGCCGACGAGTCGTGCACCGGGGCAGTTCCTCCGCGCGGTGGCTCGCCGAGCCGCCGCGGCGGCCGCCGGAGACGACCCGCCGGGTCAGACGGTGGTCGCTGCGGCCGGCGCGAAGGCGTCGAGGCGACGGAGCCAGACGACCGCGCCCATGCCCTCGAAGAGCTCGCGCGCTTCCTGGAGCGGCGCGGCCTCGTCGACGCGACCCATCGACTGGAGCCAGGTGCCGTAATCCGCGAGCACGGGGGCGAGGAAAAACACGTAGCCGAGGTTGCGGGCGCTCGCGAGCGCGACGGCGTACCCGTCGGCGCCCGCGTCGGCATCTCCCGCCGCCGCGGCGGCGTTGACCCGGAGGCGGAGCACCTGCGAGTCCAGCGCCCGGACGTGGATCGTGGCGGGGAGGAGGTCGACCTTCGCGGCGACGCCGAGAGCGGCGGTGTGTGACCCGTGAGAGCGCGCGGCAGGCACGTCCGCGTCGCCGAGCGGCGAGCCGCACTCGCCGCAGAACTTCGTCCCGGGGGCGTTTGACGTCCCGCACGCGGAGCAGGCGAGCGCGAGCGGCGAGCCGCATTCGCCGCAAAACTTTCGGCCAGCCTCGTTCGGCTGGCCGCAGACCCCGCACGTCACATCCACGAGCGCCTCACTATCTCGAATCGTGCGGCGTGCATCTAGCCTCAGGTCGACGTGGGCAGGCGCACGGTCGCGATCATCGGTTCGGGGTTCAGTGGGACCGTGGTCGCGATTCACCTGCTGCGTGCCGCCCCGCCCGGGCTCGACCGGCTGTACCTCGTCGAGCGCGTCGAGGGACACGTCGGCGGCGTCGCGTACCGGACGCAGTCGGCGAGCCACACGCTCAACGTCCCCGCGGGCCGCATGAGTGCGTTCGAGGACGACCCCGACGGCTTCCTCCGCTTCGTCCGCCGCCGCGAGCCTGCGCTGACCGGCGGGTCGTTCGTTCCGCGCCGGGAGTACGGCGAGTACCTCGCGGAGACGCTCGACGACGCCCGGCGCTCGTCGCCGCTGCCGCTGCTGCGGGTCGCGGGCGAGGTGGTCTCCGTCTCGGAGTCCGGTGACGACCTGATCCTCGGGCTGGCAGACGGACGAAGCTTCCCGGCCGAACGTGTCGTCCTCGCGATCGGGAACTACCCGCCGTCCGACCCTCCGGTCGGCGACGGCTCGGTGTTCACGAGCATCCGTTACGCGCGCGACCCGTGGGCGGGCGACGCGCTCGAGCTCGACCGCCGCGACGACGTGCTCCTCGTCGGCACCGGGCTGACGATGTGCGACGCAGCGCTTGCGCTCCGCGACGCCGACCAGCAGGGACGCACCCACGCGATCTCGCGTCGCGGGCTCCTGCCCCAGCCGCACCGCCTCTCCGCGAAGCCGCCGCCGCACCTCGATCGGCCTGCGACGCTCGACGCCTGGCCGGCGTCCGCCGTCGGCCTGCTCCGCGGCCTGCGGCGCGAGGTGAGAGAGCGCGCCGGGGAGAACGTCGACTGGCGCGAGGTCGTGACGTCGATCCGCGCCGACACGCCCGCTCTTTGGCAACGGCTCGGCTCGGAGGAGCGCCGGCGGTTCCTGCGCCACGCGCGGCCGTACTGGGAGACCCATCGCCACCGCTCCTCGCCCGAGACGGCCCACGCGGTCGAGGAACTGGTCGAGACGGGCAGGCTCGAGCTCGTCGTCGGGAGCCTCGAGAGGCTCGACGAGGACGATGGAGGCATCGTCGCCACGATCCGGCGGCGCGGAGCGCCGTCGAGCGAGACCCTCCGGGTCGGCAAGGTGATCAACTGCACGGGGCCGGACACCGACCTCACGCGCGTGCGCGACCCGCTCGTCACCGCGCTTCGGCGGGACGGCCTGATCAGGCCCGACCAGCTGGGGCTCGGGCTCGACACCGACGACGAGGGGCGGCTCATCGCGGCCGACGGGAGCGCGAGCGGACGCCTCACGCTCGTCGGGCCACTCCGTAAAGGCCGCTTCTGGGAGCACACTGCGGTGCCCGAGCTCCGAGTTGCGGCGAAGCGTGTCGCCGAGCGCCTCGTGCAGGAGGCTACCCTCGGGGCGTGAGCGAGCACCATCCCGTCAAGCCTGTCGAGCGGGCCGACCGGATCGGCGCGGAGCGGGCGATCGCCGGCGAGGCCGCCGCGCGGGAATGGTGGCGGCGCGTCCCTCGTGTCGTGACCGCGCCCCGGTCAGTGTTCGTGGCGCTCGCCGAGACCGACGACGCCGACGTCGACGCGCGCTCGGAGCCTGTCCTCGCGATCACGATCCTCGCAGGGATGGCCTGCGTCATCCTCACCCCGGCGTGGGGGACGGTGATGGACGACTCGACGGTCGACACCCTCGTCCTCTTCGTCGTGACATTCGTCGGCGGGCTCTTCTACGGTGCCGCCGGCTACTTCCTCCTCGGGCTCGTCCTGCTGCTCGGGGCGAAGGCGGTCGGGGTCGACCCGCCCTTCAAGATCGCCCGGCAGGTGGTGGCGTTCGCCGCGCTCCCGCTCGCGCTGGGTTTCTTCGTGCTCGTCCCGACGATCGCGCTCGCCTTCGGGAGCGACTGGTTCCAGAGCGGAGGCTCTGACGAGGGGACGGGCCGGGCGGTCGTGACCGCGATCGGGCTTGCGTTCGTCGCGTGGTCGGCCGCGCTCGTAACGCTCGGCCTGCGCACGACCTTCCGTCTGCCCTGGCGCGGCGTCGTCGGCGCGCTGCTCCTCGCCGGCGTGATGGTGGCGGCCTTCGCCGTCCTCCCGCAGGCGCTCTGAGGTCGGCTAGCGCTCCGTCCGCGCGACCTCGTCCGCACCGACCGCCGACGCGAACGCCGTTCGCTCCTCGTCCGACATGCCGTACGTGTGCACCTCCTGCGGGAACCGGCGCTCCCGGACGTCCTCTGCGTAGGCTGCGACCGCGTCGCGGATCGTCGTGGCGAGGTCGGCGTACCGCTTCACGAAGCGCGGGGACTGGCCGTCGTAGAGGCCGAGCAGGTCGTGCCACACGAGCACCTGGCCGTCGGTGCCGGCCCCGGCGCCGATCCCGATCGTCGGGATGCCGAGCCTGCGGGTCACCTCGTCCGCGACCGGCGCGGGAACCGCCTCGAGCACGACGGCGAAGCAGCCTGCCTCCTCGAGCGCGAGCGCATCCGCCAGCAGGCGCACGGCCTTGTCGGCCGTCCGCCCCTGCGCCTTGAAGCCGCCGAGCATCGTCGCCGTCTGGGGCGTGAGCCCGACGTGCCCCATGACGGGGATCCCCGCCCCGACGATCGTGCGGACGCGCGACAGCGTCGGGCCGGCGCCCTCGAGCTTCACCGCGTCCGCGCCGGCGTCCTTCACGAAGCGGATCGCGTTCTCGACGGCCGCGCCGTCGGACACCTGGAACGAGCCGAACGGCATGTCGGCGATCACGAGCGGCCGGCGTGCGCCACGGGTCACGGCCCGGGTCAGCACGAGCATCTCCTCCATCGTGGCGGGGACCGTCGACTCGTGGCCGAGCACCGTCATCGCCGCCGAGTCCCCGACGAGCACGAGATCGGCGCCCGCCTCGTCCGCGAGCCGGCCGGACGGCGCGTCGTACGCCGTGATCATCACGATCGGCTGCCGGCGCTCGACCAGCGTCGCGAGCTCCGTGATCGGCAGCTTCCCCGGGGCCGGGGCGCCGGGAGCGGGAGTGCGGGGGCGTGTGCTCATCGATCCTCCTCGAGAGGGACGTTGTCGATCAGGCGGGTCGTGCCGACGCGGACGGCGGCGGTGAGGACGGGCGGGTCGAACGGCGCGAGGACGACGTAGTCGACCTCGAGCCCCGCGTCCTCCAGGATCGTGCGGGCCGTCTCGGGGTCGTGGGTCGCGAGGGCGCGCGGCAGGGCAAGGGCGCGTGCCCGTTCGTCGCCCGAGAGACGTGCGTTGCGGGACGAGAGCGCGAGCCCATCGGCGTCGCGGACCGTCGGGAGTGCCACGAGCTCGAGCTCGAGGTGCAGGTCGGCGATCATCCGCCGGAGCACTTCGACCTGTTGCGCGTCCTTCTGGCCGAAGTACGCGACGTCGGGGCGGACGATCGTGAAGAGCTTGAGGCAGACGGTCGCGACCCCTCTGAAGTGGCCGTGTCGATGCGCGCCTTCCAGGATCGCCCCGAGCTCGATGACCTCGACCCAGGTCTGGTACCCCGGCGGGTAGAGCTCGGCGGCGGACGGGACGAACGCGACGTCGACGCCCGCGGCGCGTGCGCGGTCGAGGTCGCTCGCCTCGTCGCGCGGGTAGCCGTTCAGGTCGGCGGGGTCGCCGAACTGCGCCGGGTTGACGAAGACGCTCATGACCACCGTGTCGCTGTCGTCGCGCGCTGCGGCGAGGAGCGCGTCGTGCCCGCCGTGGAGGGCACCCATCGTCGGCACGAGGCCGATCGTTCCGCCGCGCCGGTCGGCGAGGGCAGCGCGGACGTCCGCCACGGTGCGCGCGACGATCATGCGGAGGCCCCTTGTGACGCTGTCTCACGAGCGGTCAGCGCCGCGAGCGCGTCGTACGCCTCCAGCAGCTCGGGCGCGTGCTCGGCGATCGCGGCGCGGTGCCGCTCGACGGTCTCCCAGTCGCCACGCTCGATGGGGCCGGTCAGCTGGAAGCCGTTCTCGATGACGCGGCGCATGAGCGGCTCGAGCGCCTCCGGCGGGACGTCGGCCCTGGCGAGGAGCTCGCCTGCGGCGCGGCGCAGGGTGACGAGGTAGTTCGACGCGATCGCCGCGCCGGCGTGGTAGAGCGGGCGATGCTCGTCGGAGAGCACGACCGGGCGTAGCCCGAGCACCTCCGCGAGCGACGTCGCGACGGAGAGCGCCCGGTCGCTCTCCCCGGTGACGGCCGCCCAGGCGCCGTCGAGCTGCTCGGGCCCACGATCGTGGGTGAAGGTCTGGAGAGGGTGGAGCGAGAACCGCCGCACGTGCGGCGCGAGCGCGTCGAGCGACGTGCCGCCGCTCACGTGCGCGACCCACGGCCCAGGCTCGATTCCGGCGGCGACCTCGGCGATCGCGCGGTCGGGCACGCAGAGAAGGACGACGTCCGGCTCCCGGTCGGAGGAGCAGAGCCCGCGCTCGGCGAATCGCGCGCTCATCGCGCGTCCAACGCGTCCCCGCGCACCGATGACGTCGACGCTCTCGATCATCCAGGCTCCAGTTCCTCGCGGATACCGGGCACCCCGAAGGATACTCGAACGGGCCGTGCGCTACACGTGGGCGAGGCGCCGAACGAGGCCCTCGCGGACGCGCGGCCACTCGTCGTCCACCACCGAGTACCACGCGCTGTCGCGGTTCTCACCCGCACGGACGAGCATGTGCTTGCGATGGATTCCCTCGAACGTCGCGCCCATCGCCTCCATGGCGCCGCGCGACCGCTCGTTCAGCGCGTCGGTCTTCAGTTCCACGCGCCGGCAGCCCCACGCATCGAACGCGTGGCGGAGCATCAGCAGCTTCGCCTCGACGTTGACTCCGCCGCCCCAGGCGGACGGATGCAGCCACGTCCAGCCGATCTCGACGGAGCGGTGCTCCGGACGGAGCGCGAGGAACCGCGTCGAGCCGACGATCGCGCCCTCGCGTTGCGTGACGAGCGGGAGGTCGAGGCCGGCTGCGGCGCGCGCGAGCGCGTCGTCGACCCAGGCCTCGAGCTCCTCGGGCCTCTGCGGCTGCGGGATCGGGAGCCAGCGCCAGGTTCGCGCGTCGCGGGACGCCTCCCAGAGCCCCGCTGCGTGACGCTTCGCCAGTGGCTCGAGCCGGACGAGTCGTCCCTCGAGCGTCGGTGCCTCCCAGCGGCCGTCGGTCACGCGATTACACTACGGCCATGCCGATCTACGAGTACGCGTGCATGGAGTGCGAGGACCATTTCGAGGAGCTCGTTCGCTCGAGCGAGCAGGTCGTGACATGCCCCAGTTGCGGCGCGGCGAAGGTGCTCAAGCAGCTCTCGTCGTTCGCGGTCCACGGGTCGGGCTCTAAGGCGAGCGGCGTGGCCGGCTCGGGTGGTGGCGGCGGCGGTTGCTGCGGTGGCGGCTGCGGCTGCGGTCACTAGAGGAGCGCAGACACCCCCCTCAATGCGTCGCGCTGGGCGATGCCTCCGGCAGGGCCCGTCTCGCGCATGCCGCGGAGGAAGACCGCGGTGCCCGCGAGGAGGATCGCGCCAACGACCAGGATTGCCCAGGTGTCGTCGCTCGTCGGCTTCACCGTCATCGCGAAGACGATCGCGAAGAGAAACAGCAGGTCGACCCGGAGCAGGGCGAACACCCGTCGGATCAGGAGCTGTCCCCCGATCCGGCCGGCGTTCCCGGCGAACCGCGCGATCGCCGCGGTGTCGCGCGAGCGCAGCTCGACCTGCCGTCACCTGGAAGAGAAACCCGTCGCCGATCCAGATGATCGCGCCGGACACTGGACGAACAGCAGGAACTGACCAGGTCACAGATGCCTCCTCGTGGTGGGCCGCCGTGGCAACCCTGTGGCACGGGTCGGCAGGAGTCGAGTGCGGCCCGGCCGGGCCCGTCCGTAGAGTGAGGTCCTTGGAGGCGTCGGAGCGCGCAACGGCCCTCGACGCGGTGGCAGCCGAGGCCGCCGGGTGCGTCCGCTGCCCGCTCGCCGAGGGGAGGACCGCGGTCGTGTTCGGCGAGGGCGACCCGGACGCGGAGCTGGCCCTCGTCGGCGAAGCGCCCGGCTTCCACGAGGACCGCGAGCGGATGCCCTTCGCCGGGCGATCCCGCGAGCTCCTCGCTCGGTTGCTCGCCGGGATCGGCCTCGAGCTCGACGAGGTGTACCTCGCGACGGCGCTCAAGTGCCGAACGCCGGGGAGCCGGGACCCGTCTCCCGAGGAGACGGCGGCATGCGATCCCTTCCTCTACCGCCAGCTGGAACTCGTCCAGCCCCGCGTGGTCGCGAGCCTGGGGAGCTTCGCAACGACCCTGCTCTCCGGCCGTGCCCGCGGGATCACCCACGTCCACGGAGAGGAGCAGGAGGTCACGCTCGGCGGGCGGAGCGTGACGCTCGTGCCGCTCTACCACCCGGCCGCTGCGCTCTATACGCCGACGATGCTCGAGGTGCTGGAGCGCGACGTCGCGCGCCTCGGCGAGATCCTCGGCCGCGCTCGGGTCGAGCCGTCGCTCTCGCTGCCCGAGCCGATCGTGATGACGAGGCCGGTCTCGCGCGAGCCGGCGCAGCTCGGCCTCTTTTAGCCGTGCCCGGAATCGAGGTCGTGTCCGGCTCGCCGGAGGAGACGGAGGCGCTCGCGGGTCGGCTGGCGAAACGGCTCGTCGCCGGCGACGTCGTCCTCGTCTCGGGCGAGCTCGGCACCGGGAAGACCACGTTCGTCCGGGGGGCCTGCCGCGCGCTCGGGGTCGCGGGCCGCGTGACCAGCCCCACCTTCACGATCGGGCACCGTTATCCGGGCTCCCCCGACGTCTCGCATCTCGACCTCTACCGCTTCCGTGGGCTCTCGACGGCCGAGTGGGGCGACCTCGAGCCGTACTTCGACGAGGCCGTCGTCTTCGTCGAGTGGCCCGAGGCCGGGAGCGGGACGCTGCCTGCCGAGCGTGTGCGCGTGCGTCTCGAGCACGTCGCACTCGAGCGTCGGGCGATCCACGTGGACGCGGCCGAGGACGCGCTGCTACAAGCTCTCACCGGTGCTGATCCTGGCCTTCGACACCGCGACTGACGTCGCGACGAGCGCTCTCGTCTCCGACGGGGAGGTGCTCGGCGAGCGCTCGTCGGTCGCGGCGACGCTCCTCGAGGACGTCGACGCGCTGTTCCGGCAGGCCTCGGCGAGACCGCGGGAGCTCGACGCGCTTGTCGTCGGGACCGGGCCGGGGAGCTTCACGGGGACACGGGTCGGGCTGTCTGTCGCCCGCGGCCTGGCACTCGCGCTGGGCGTCGAAGGAGCCGGGGTCTCCACCCTCGACGCGCTCGCCGCAGGCGCCGTGGGCGCCGTGCCGGTGATCGACGCGCGGCGCGGCGAGGTCTTCGTCCCCGGCCCGGAGGTGCGCCGCCCCGACGACATCGAGATCGCCGAGAAGCTCTGCGTCGGCAATGGTGCGATCCGGTATCGCACGCTGCTCGAGACGCGCGGCGCCGAGGTCCCACCCGACGGCGACCCACGTCATCTCCCGCGTGCCGCGCTGCACGCCGCGCTCGCCGACGCGTATGGCCCGGTCGAGACGATCGAGCCCGCCTACGTGCGCGAGCCCGACGCCAGGCCGAGGGAGGCGTGACCAGCCGGTGAGCATCGCGCTGCGGCGGCTCGAGCTCGGCGACCTCGACGAGATCGAGCGCATCGAGCAGGCGTCCTATCCGACGCCGTGGTCACGTGCGATGTTCGCGAGCGAGCTCGCGAAGCCGAGCTCCCTGTCGCTCGGGGCCGTCGACGACACGGAGACCCTCGTCGGATACCTCGTGCTCTCCCGCTATGTCGACGCGTGGCACGTCATGAACGTCGCGGTCGCGCCCGAACGGCGGCGGGAGGGGATCGCGTCTGCGCTCCTCCGGCAGCTGCTCGACCAGACTCGTGGCGACGCGAAGCGGGGCTACACGCTCGAGGTGCGCGTCTCGAACGTCGGCGCGATCAGCCTCTACGAGCGTTTCGGCTTCCGCCCCAAGGGCGTGCGCCGGGGGTACTACACCGACAATCGCGAGGACGCGTTGATCATGTGGCGCGACGCCGATCCAGCCGACGGGAAGGAGCCCGGCGCGTGAGCGACCTCGTCCTCGGGATCGAGACGTCCTGCGACGAGACGGCGGCCGCGATCGTGAGCGGCGACGGCCGGATCCTCTCGTCGGTCGTCGCCTCGCAGGCCGACCTCCATGCACGCTACGGCGGGGTCGTCCCCGAGATCGCATCGCGTCGTCACCTCGAGCTCATCGCCCCCGTCGTCGCGACCGCGCTCGACGAGTCCGGAGGGACCCTCGACGACGTCACGCGGGTCGGGGTGACCCAGGGGCCCGGCCTCGTCGGTGCGCTGCTCGTCGGGCTCTCCACGGCGAAGGCCCTCGCCTGGGCGCGCGGGCTCCCGCTCGTCCCCGTCGACCATCTCCGCGGTCACGTCGCGACGCTGTACCTCCAACCAGACCCGCTCGAGCCGCCGTTCACGTGCCTCCTCGCGAGCGGCGGGCACACGATGGTGCTCGCCGTGCGCGACCGCTCGGGGTTCGAGGTGCTGGGCTCGACGATCGACGATGCCGCCGGCGAGGCGTTCGACAAGGGCGCCCGGCTGCTCGGGCTCGGCTACCCGGGCGGGGCCGAGCTCGACCGGCTCGCGCGCGAGGGTGACCCTGAGGCGTTCTCGTTCCCCGTCGCGCGGGTGCCCGGTTTCGACTTCTCGTTCTCCGGGCTCAAGACGGCACTCCTGTACGCCGTGCGCGATCTCGGGCCAGACCAGCTCGAGACCCGGCGTGCCGACTTCGCCGCGTCGTACCAGCGCGCGATCGTGCGGGCGCTCGTCGGCCGACTGCGCGCTGCTGCCGAGCAGACGGGGCACCGGACCGTCGCCGTCGTCGGCGGCGTCGCCGCGAACTCGGAGCTGCGCGCCGCGCTCCCGGACGCCCGCTTCGCGCCGCTGGCTCTCTGCACGGACAACGCGGCGATGATCGCCTCCGCCGCGCGGTTCGCCCGCCCCCTCGTCTCGCCCGGGTACCTTGCGCTCGATGCGTACGCGTCTGCGTAGCGCACGGGCCCTGACGGCCGCCGCGCTCGCGGTCCTCCTGCCGCTCGCCGCGGGCGGCGCCGCGGGCGCAGCGGACGGCGACACCGGCGGCGCCGCCGGCTGGCAGGGGCTACTCGGCAGCAGGCCGCTCCCGCAGCTCGGAGGACGGTGGATCGTCGTCCTGAAGGCCCCGTCCCTGGCCGATCGCGTGGCGCGGGCAGGCGGTCGCGCGACCGAGAGCGAGATGCGTGCCTGGACCGCGGCTGCGAGCGACGCGCAGCAGCGAGCGATCACGAGGCTCGCCTTCCACGGTGCGCCGATCGATCCCGAGCAGTCGTACGTTCGAGTGATGAACGGCTTCGCCGCCGCGATCGACCCGCGCTTGCTCCCCGCTCTCGAGCGCGACCCGGGCGTCGCGGGTGTCTACCCCGTGCGCGCCGTCTATCCGGCGGCGGTGCCGAGCCCGGCCGTCGACGCGGACCTCCTCGAGCAGGGCGCCGACACGCGTGTTGCCGTGTCGCTGCCGGGCTTCGACGGCACCGGGATCACCGTCGCGCTGCTCGACACCGGGGTCGACACGCGTCACCCGTATCTCCAGCGCGCGCTCGTGCCGGGCATCGACGAGCTAGACCCGGGCAGCGACGCCTCGGCGGAGCAGAACCCAACGCTCCCGGGGCGGCCCGAGCGACACGGCACGGAGCTCGCGGGCCTCGTCGCGGGGTCGCACGGGCCAGAGGCACTCCACGGCGTGGCCCCGGGAGCGTCCTTGCTCCCGATCCGGGTTGCCGGCTGGCAGCCGGACGCCGAAGGAGGCGTCTCCGTCTACGGCCGCTCCGACCAGCTGCTCGGCGGCCTCGAGGCCGCCGTCGACCCGAACGCGGACGGCGACGCCCACGACGCGGCCCGCGTCGCGCTCGTCGGCGTGGTGGAGCCCTTCGCGTCGTTCCCGGACAGCCCGCTCGCGCGTGCCGCGAGCGGGGCCCTCACGCTCGGCACCCTCGTCGTCGCACCCGCCGGGAACGATGGCGCCGCGGGGCCGGCCTACGGGAGCGTCGCCTCGCCCGCCGGCACCCCCGGCGCGCTCGGGGTTGCGGCAACCGACTCGCGCAGGCGCAGCCCCACCGCGCACGTCCTCCTCAGGGCGGGGCTCGGCGTGCTCGCGTCGGGTGAGACGCCGCTCGGCGGCGCGTTCGGCCCGGGCGAGGTGATCGAGGCGCCGGTCGTCGCACTCCCGCGGCGCCAGGTCGTGGCGGTCACCGAGGGCAACGCGCTCGACCGGCTCTTCGACCCCGAGGGATACAGCAGGGTCGCAGGCACGGCGGCGCTGCTGCCGCCCGGCCCGACGACGCCGGAGGTCGTGAGCGAGCTCTCCGCGGCCGGGGTCCGCGCGGTGCTCGTCCAGGGCCCCCTGCCGGCCGGGTCGCTCGGGCTCGACGACCCGGTGGACGTGCCGATCGTCGGCATTCCGTTCGACGCCGCTACCAAGCTGCGCGCCGCGCTCCGCGCGGGCGTGCCGGCGCAGCTCTCGGTCGGCGCATCCGCCTTCGACGCGAACGCCGGGTACGGAGGCGCGGCGCCGTTCTCGAGCACCGGCCTCGCGCTCGACGGGAGCGGCCAGCCCGAGATCGGCGCCCCCGGGGTCGGTCTCGTCACCTCGGTCCCCGGAAGGAATGAGGGCGGCTCGGCGCGGTACGGGACGATCAGCGGCTCGAGCGCTGCGGCGGCTGTCGTCGCCGGAGCGGCGGCCCTGCTCGCCGAGGCAAGGCCCGATCTCGACGCAGGCGGCCTCCGCGGCGCGCTCGTCGCCGCCGCCCGGCGGGGTGCGACCGGCTCGACGGTCGGCCTCGTGAACCCCGAGGGCGCGTCCGCGGCGGAGCTCGTCGCCGATCCGCCATCTGTGACACTCGGCGCGCTGCTCGCGCGCCGCCGGGGGACCAGGGGCGAGCTGACCCTTCGAAACGTCACGCGTCGTCCGCTCCGCGTCCGGCTCGCCGCGACCGCCTCGTCCGCCGGGATCAGCGTCGAGACGAACCGCACGCGGCTCGTGCTTCGCCCGGGCCAGACGGCGACGGTCGGGGTCAGCGTCCGAGCCGAGACCCGGCCTTCGCCCCCGACCGCGCTCGGCGGCGTCCTCGTCGCGACCGCGGGGCGAGGCGTGCGGCTGCGGATCCCGTGGACCGCTCCGGTCCCGCTCGCGGGCAAGCCCGTGATCACACGGGTCACGCTCTCGCAGGAGCGCTTCGCGCCGAACGACCGCTCGCCGACGGTCCTGTCGTTCGTCGCGGGTCGCGTGGACGGCCCCGCGGAACGACCGCAGATCCTCCCGCTCGCGCAGCTCGACGTCGAGCTGTACCGCGGCGCCCGTCGCATCGGCCGCCTGGTGCGCCTGCGCGACCTGCTGCCCGGCCGCTATGCGCTCGGGGTCACGGGGCGTGGCCCGGCCGGGGCGAGGTTGCCGGCGGGCGCGTACGTGATCCGCGTGATCGGCGCGCCCGTCGGGGGAGCGCGGCCAACCGTCGTCAACGTCCCCTTCACGCTCCGCTAGAGTCGGGCGCGCGGTGGCAGCACGAGCCAGATGAGCGCGACCGGGACGTCGACCCACCTCCGCGAGAACCCGTTCTCGCTCGCACGTGCACAGCTCGCGCGGATCGGCGACGCGTTCGGCGTCGACTCGAACCTGATCGGCATCCTCCAGGGCTGCAAGAAGACCGTCGAGGTCTCGGTGCCCGTGTCGATGGACGACGGGACGGTCCGCGTCTTCGAGGGCTTCCGTGTGGTGCACAACGTCACCCGCGGGCCCGCGAAGGGCGGCATCCGCTACCACCCGAACGTCACACACGACGAGATCAAGGCCCTCGCGATGGGGATGACCTGGAAATGCGCGTTGATGGGCCTCCCGTTCGGCGGCGCGAAGGGCGGTGTCGTCTGCGACCCGAAGATCCTCTCCGCCGGAGAGGTCGAGCGGCTCACGCGTCGCTACACGACGGAGATCATCAACGAGATCGGTCCGGAGAAAGACATCCCGGCGCCCGACGTCGGCACCGACGCGCAGGTGATGGCATGGATCTTCGACACGTACTCGATGAACGTCGGTCACTCGGTGCTCGGGGTCGTGACCGGGAAGCCACTCGCGCTCGGCGGCTCGGTCGGCCGCGACGCGTCGACCGCGAGGGGCGTCCTCTACTGCATCCGGACGGCGCTCCAGAAGGACGGCCGCCGGTTCCCCGACACCCGGGTCGCGATCCAGGGCTTCGGCAACGTCGGCCGCAACCTCGCGCGACTGCTCGCGGAGGAGGGCGCACGCGTCGTGGCGCTCTCCGACTCGAACGGCGCGGTCGTCAACTCGTACGGCCTCGACGTCCCGGCCGCGATGGTCCACAAGGCGGAGCACGGCGTGCTCGCAGGCCTTCCCGGCGCCGAGGAGGCGACGAACGAGGAGCTCCTCGAGCTCGAGTGCGACGTCCTCGTCCCAGCCGCCCTCGAGCAGGCGATCGGGGCCGACAACGCAGCCCGCGTGCGCGCCCACATGGTGTGCGAGGCTGCGAACAGTCCCACGACGCCCGCCGCCGACGACATCCTCGAGGACCGCGGCATCCTCGTCCTTCCCGACGTCCTTGCCAACGCGGGCGGCGTCGTCGTCTCGTACTTCGAGTGGGTCCAGGGGCTCCAGGAGTACTTCTGGAAGGAGTACGAGGTCAACGCGAAGCTCAACGACATCGTCGTGCGGGCGTTCGAGGAGACGTGGTCGGCGCGCGAGCGGTTCGGCACCAGCATGCGGACGGCCGCGTACGGGCTCGCGGTCCAGCGCGTCGCCGAGGCGACGACGACCCGCGGGCTGTACCCCTAGAGCCGCCATGGACGTTCGCGTCTACGTCGCGGACGGCTGCCATCTCTGCGGTCCCGCGGTCGAGGTCGTACGGAGCGTCTGCGGGGATGATTTCGAGGTCGTCGATATCACGGACGATCCGGAGCTCGAACGTCGATACCGCGCCGTGATACCGCTCGTCGAGGTCGGCGGCGTGGAGCGGTTTCGCTACGAGCTGACCGCAGACGAGCTCCGGGAGGCCCTCGTGGCCGCCCCTCGGTCTCGTCGGCCCTGACGGTTCCCCCGCCCCGCCCGAGAGGGCGGTCGGCACAATGCCCCGCGTCGTGACGAACCCGCAGGAAGGACGCTGGTGGCGGAACGGTTGACGGTGGGTGTCGCCGCCCGACTGAGTCGGTACCTCCAGGTGCTGACACAGGCGAGGAAGATGGGCAAGGACCGGATCTCCTCGCAGGAGATCGCCGAGTACACGAACATCAACGCGACGCAGATCCGTCGGGACCTGTCCGCGTTCGGGAAGTTCGGCAAGCGCGGCGTCGGCTACTCGGTCGACTCGCTGCTCTCCGAGATCCGCAAGATCCTGCGCACGCAGGGCCAGCACAACATCGCCCTGATCGGAGCGGGCAGGCTCGGCGCGGCGATCGCGTCTTCGCCGATCTTCGCCGAGCACGGGATCACGATCTCGGCGGTGTTCGACATCGACCCGGAGAAGGTCGGCTCCTCGCTCGGCGGCGTACCCGTCAGCTCGCTCGCCGCGCTCGACGAGATCGTCCACGACCGGAGCATCGTCGTGGGCGTGCTCGCCGTGCCGGCCGAGTCCGCCCAGGACGCCGCCGACCGCCTCGTCGGCGCTGGCGTGAAGATCGTCTTCAACTACTCGCCGGCGCTGATCGATACGCCGTCCGACGTGCAGGTGCACACGTCGAACCCCGCCGTCGAGCTCCTCTACGCCCTGTACTTCCACCTCACCTGATCGCCTGGCGGGCGCGCCCCCGAACGGGGGATGTCGCTCGTCCGCAAGAGGCGTAGAACGGATGGCGGCCCTGTCGGATCGGGGGAGTCAGGGGAGAGAGCGGCGACGAGGGGGCTCCGCCGCGGAGAGTGAAGGAGCCCCTTGCAAGGAGCAACTTCGGCGTGCCGCCGGAGGGGGATTCTGGCCTGGTGCATCGTCGCGGGCGCAGTGCTCGTCGCGACGCTCGCGGTCGCGCCGGCGGCCTGGGGAGATCCCGGCTCCGGCCAGGACACGCCGCTCGCCGCCGAGGCGGGCGATTCGCGGGGCGCCGCACCGGCCGAGGGAGACGCCCCGGGAAGCTCGGCCGTGGCGCCGGGGCACGACGACCAGCCTGGCAACTCGGGAGCTCCCCCGGGTCACGACGACCCACCGGGTGCCTCCGGCGACGCACCCGGCCATCAGGACGATCACGGGCCCTCGGCGGAGTCCGACCAGGGCGCGTCGGTGGATCAAAAGGCCGACGCCGCGGCCGCGGCCGACCAGCAGGACGTCGACAACACGGCCGCCACCGTGCGGGTCGACGAGCCGGGGAACGGCAAGAAGGTGGGGCAGGAGAACCGGGCGTCGGCCGACGCGGACGCGTCGACCGCGTCCGCCGTCGATGGGGCGGCAGACGCAACGGTCGTGCAGAGCGCGGACGCCGACGCGAGCGCGACGCAGAGCGACGTGGCCAACACGTCGATCGTCGTCAGGGTCGGGAGCCCGGGTGACGACGAGGGCGTCTCACAGGCGAACCTCGCGACCGGCACGGCAACCGCGACGACGCTCTCCGACCAGCCCTCGCTTGCAACCGCCGACGCCGCGTCGCTCGCCACGCAGGACGGCGTGGCGAACACGACGGTCTCCGTTCGGGTCTTCTCGCCGGGCGACGATGGACCTGTCAGCCAGCTCAACGCCGCCACCGCGGCGGCCGACACGTCGCCGGGTGGTACCTCGAGCGCGATCGCGCAGCAGGACGCGGCCCAGAACACCGTCGTGTCGATCCGGGTCGAGAGTCCCGGCTCCGTCGCCGCGCCGGTGCAGGAGAACCGGTCGACGACGACCTCGGGAGACGCCGCTGCGGGTTCGGCAGGCGGCGTCGCGGTCGCGATGGCCGGGGACGGGACCAACACCGTGCTGACCGTCGCGGTCGGCGGGGCGGCGCTCGCTCGTCCCGGCGCGGCCGGAGCGGAGGTCTGGGAGTGGACGTGGGTGTGGACGCGAGACGAGACGCAGGACCTCGGAGACCTGACGGCGCTGGAGCCCGACTCTTGGAGCTGGAGCTGGGACGGAACGGGAAGCGGCGCCACGACACCGCACGGGAACGTCACCTCCCGCCCCGCCGACGACGACGAGCAGGGACGTGAAGGCTCGCTCGAGTGGAGCTGGGACTGGACGAGGGGTGGCGTCTCGGGGTGGACGTGGGATTGGAACCGGCAGCTGAAGCTCTCGTGCACGTCGTGCATCTGGATCTGGAACTGGTCGTGGAGCTGGACGGGACAGCCCGCCAGCGGCGAGCAAGGCCCGGCGCCGACGATTGCGCCTTTGGCGCCCGGCCAGCTGAACGCCGTCTCGGCGCAGGCGACGGCGACGGCGTCGTCCCAAGTGACGCAGACGGTCGTCCAGGCCGGATCCGGGGCGGCGACACAGTTCGCCGGGCAACTCGTCGACCTCGACCAGGACGCCCGCGCAGTCGCGACTGCGCAGCAGACTGACGTCTCCGCTGTCGCGTGGGACGGCGGAGGCGACCGGTCGAACACGGTCACGAGCGTCGCGGGCACCGCGCTCGCCGTGACCGTCGGCCAGCGCATCGAGCAGCTGGTCGTCGCGGCCGACGCGGCACAAGCGGACCAGTGGGGCGGCCAGCAGGCGGAGCTCGCGCAGCTCGGCAGCGCGGACGCGTCGTCGGTGCAGCGCCACGCGCAGGTGACGGGAACAGGCACGCACGCAGCGGCGAGCGCGGCGTCCACGGACGCCTCCGCGAAGGTCACGCAGGAGCTCCGGCAGGATGCGCTTTCCGGTGGCGGCACCGTCTCGCAGTGGGCCGGACAGCTCGCGCTCGTCGAGCAGGCGGCGAACGCTGCGACGACCGTGAAGCAGGCGGGGAACAGCCGGGCGGGACGGACGGTCGGTCTGGCGATCGCGTCGGCCCACGCCGGCGATCTCGCCGTGGTCGCGCAGGGCGCGGAGCAGTCGACCGCGAGAACCGGGGGCACGAGCGCGCAGACGGCCGAGCAGCTCGCATTCGCCGGACAGGACGCGACGGCGCGCGCCTCGACCGACCAGCAGGCAGCGGCGGCGGTGGGCGAGGCCCGGAGCGGGGCGCTGGCGCTGACTCGGGCGGAGATCGTGCAGGACGCCGTGCAGAGCGCGGGCGGCTCGTCGTTCGTCGTCCAGGACCTCCTGCAGCAGGCGGTCGTCGTCCAGAGAGCCGTGGCGTCGTCGCTGTCGCGTGGCGGCATCGCCGGCACGGCGTTCGTCCTCGACTGCGCCGTCGTCCGGCAGGGTGCCACGCAGTCCGTCGCGATGGGCCATGCCCGGCCGGAAACGCCAGCGGACACAGCGTTCTGCCTGCCCCCGGAGGCCCCGCCGACCTCGGCGCCCTTCGTCTTCGAGTCGTCCACCGCGACGCGCGACGAGCTCGCCACGACCGTCGCGACGGAGCCCGTCGCTCCGACCGCCGCGACGGAGCCCGTCGCCCCGACGACCGTCGGTGAGGCACGGCTCCGCTCCGGAACGAGGAAGCTGGATTCCGGGCCGCGAGCGACGGCCCACCACACGCATCGGAGCTCGAGCGCGCCGTCCGCGCTCGCTCCGGCCGGGCCTGGGCCCGGCAGCTCGGAGATTTCCGCCCCGTCCTCCCCGCAAGCGCGGATCGACACGCGCCCGGAGAGGCACGCGGGGGCCGGAGACGCCGGCCGGGAGCCGCTGCTCCCACCGGTGGGGGACCCGCCTTCGTGGGTCTCCGCGCTCGCGGCGGCGGCATCGGGAGGAGGCGCGTCGGGGATCGCAGCGATTCCTTCCGCGTTCGCGCTCTCGACGCCGCTGCTTCTGCGGGCGCCGGAAGGGTCGGTCGTCAGGCGACCGACCGATGTCTTCGCACCGGTCGACGTCCCCGTCTGACGCTCTCGTCACGCCACGCGACCCGTCGGGCCGTGCCCGACGGGCGATTGTCCATTCGGCAGTGACGAAAGGAAGTGAGATACGTGTCACGCAGACTGCTCGCACTCGGAGTGCTCGCAGCCGGGCTCGTGTTTCCGTCGGTAGCGCTGGCGGACTTCAACGGGTTCGACAAGGACTCTCTGAAGGCGAACGTCCAGGCGTCGATCCAGAACGCGACGGTCGTCCAGACCGGCGTTGCGACGTCGGGGCCCGCGACGGCCAACGGCGGCACCGCGCTTGGCGGAAACGGCACCGGAGGCGCCGGTGGATACGTCAACACCGGCAACGACGGAACCTCCCAGAGCCAGAGCGCGTCGAGCTCCACAGGCGCGGCGACCTCCGGCGGAATCACGGGAGGCAATACCAGCTCGCTCGGCAACGACGGCGGCTCGATCGTCAACGCGAACGAGACCGACGTCGACGTCGACGCCTCGAACGAGGCCGAGAGCAGCGTCGATCAGGACGCGAACGGCGGCTACGCCGCCGCGGTGAACGCCAACCACGAGGGCGACAACACGTCGTCCGGCGGTGACGCAGCGAACCTGTGCGGCGTCAAGGCCGGCGGCTGCCAGTCGGCCGACGGTGGTGACGGCGGTCGGGGCGGCAACGCCGACTCCGGTCGCGGTGGCGACACCTCGTCCGACTCGGGCAACGCTGGCGCCGGCGGCGCCGGCGGAGCCGGCGGTGCAGCCGGTGACGGTGGCAACGGGGCCGCCTCGGCTGCTGCTGGAACCGGTGGGGCCGGTGGCAATGGCACCGGCGGCAACGGCACCGGTGGGGCCGGCGGCGATTGCATCGCCGGCGTCGCCAGCGCTGATTGCAACGGCGGAACCGGCACGGGTGCGTCGGGCAGCGGCGGAGCCGGTGGAACCGGCGACGGCGCGAGCGCGGCAGCTCCCGGCGGGGCCGGCGGAGCGGCGGGAGCAGGTGCTCCCGGCGGGACCGGCGGCTCGAGCAGCTCGCAGAACAACGGCGAGGCCGGCGACTCCACGGCCATCGGTGGCGGGTTCACCGGTGACGGCGGGAACGGCGGCATGAACGGACTGGGTCAGACGGCTACCGGTGGCGCTGCAGGACCGGTCACGGACACGACGTCGCAGACGTCTTCGGCGTCCGCGAACGGTGGCGGCAACACGAACGGCAGCTTCACGGCGACCCAGAACGCCAACCCGACGACGACAACGACGTCCACCACGACCCAGGGCGGGTCGACCGGTCGCGGCGGTGACACGGTCGGCGCATACAACGCGACCGGGATGGCGAACTCCGGCGGGAACGAGACGTCCGCGAAGGGCGGCGACGTCGTCGCCATGGATACGGGGAACGGCAGCGCCGACGGTGGGAAAGGCACCGGCGGCGACGCGTACGCGAACGGCGGCATCGCCAAGAGCGGCGATGCCAAGGTCGTGAACGTCGCGGTCGTCAAGCAGTACTCCGACCAGGAGATGAAGGTCTGGGACAACGACAAGTGGTCGTCCCTGGTCTTCGCCGAAGAAGCGCCACTGCTGGTAGGCGCCCGAGACGGAAGGGACTGACTGCCCACGATGACCGCGACGCTCGAGCAGATCGGCACGACCGAGTCGCCTGACGACCCGGGGCGTGCCGGCGAGCCGAGCGTCCGGGAGCCGTGGGCGGTCGGCCCCTCCCGGGCGGCGGTCAGTTGCCGCTGCCCGGCGTGGACCGACGTGCCGGCGCGGACGCCCGAAGCAGGTGCCCGCGCCGGCTCCCCGGCGGCCGGGCAGGATGTCGCAGGTGCGCATCCTGCTCTGGCACGGATACCTCCTCGGCGGGACGGGCTCGAACGTCTACACGCGCCAGCTCGCCCGCGAGTGGAGTCGCGCAGGGCACGACGTGACGGTGCTCAGCCAGGAGCCCCGCCCCGAGGCGTACGACCTCGGCGGCGCGGCCGTGCTCCGCCCGGACGTTCATGGGTTCCTCCCGGTCTTCGTCCTCGACCGCTACGAGGGCTACGAGGTGCGTCGCGTCCAGGACTGCACGCGCGACGAGCTCGACGCCTGGGTCGACGAGAACGCGGCCGCCGTCCGGGCCCTGCTCCCGGCCGACCTCGTCTTCACGAATCACGTGCTGCTCGGCGGGCCCGTCGGCGCGGCCACCGGGGCGCGGTACGCCGTCAAGGCGCACGGCTCGGAGCTCGAGTACTCGATGAGAGGCAACCCAGAGCTCGGGCGCTGGGGCCGCGAGTCGCTCGAGGGGGCCGCGGCGACATTCGTCGGCTCGGAGCACATCCGCACGGTGCTGGAGGAGGTCTGCGGGACGGTGGAGCGGGTGCACGAGGTGCCGCCGGGCGTCGACGTCGAGCTGTGGACGCCGGAGGAACGCGGCGCCGCGCTCGACGCGCTCGTGCGTGAGGCTCGCGCTCGACGCCCCGAACCCCGGCAACCGGGACGAGCGCCAGCCCGACGACGGGAACGCCGCGCGGCTGGAGACGTTCCTCGCGGGCGATGCGCCGCCGACCGTCGTCTACTTCGGCAAGCTCATGGAGCAGAAGGGCGTCGACGTCCTGCTGGACGCGTTCGCGGGGCTCGACGCGAGGCTCGTCGTGGTCGGGTTCGGCCCCGAGCGCGGCCGGCTCGAGGGACGCGCGGCGGCCGAAGGGGTCAGTGCCCTCTTCACGGGGCCGCTGGAGCACCGTCACCTCCGTCACCTGCTCGCGCTGGCGGACGCCTGCGTCGTGCCGTCGGTCTTCCCCGAGGCGTTCGGGATGGTCGCCGCCGAGGCCGCCGCCGCAGGCTGTCCGCCGGTCGTCGCCCGCCACTCGGGCCTCGCCGAGGTCGCCGCGGGCCTCGAGGAGGCGCTCCCGTCCGAGCTCGGCGGTCTCGTCTCCTTCCCGACCGGGGACGCGACCGCGCTCCACCAACGGCTCGCGACGCTGCTCGGGCTCGGCGGCGCCGACCGGTCGCGCCTGCGCGCGACCGTCCGCCAGGTCGTGGAAGAGCGCTGGAGCTGGGGGAGCGTCGCCGAGCGGCTCCTCGACGCGACCTTGTGACACTGTGTTCAAGCGGGCTACCGCGTCGCTATCGAAACGGAAGCGGAACCGTCTAGCCTTCGCGGGACATGCACCCGTCCGACCACATCCCGTACGAGCGGCTCCTCGCGGAGGCCCGAGAGCGCTTCGACGAGGCAGACGACTTCACGGTCTCGGTCGAGGAGGAGTTCGCGCTCCTCGACCGCGAGTCGCTCGAGCTCGTCAACCGGTTCGAGGAGGTCCAGGCTGCAGCCCAGGACACGGCGCTCGAGCCGAACCTCGTCGGCGAGCTGATCGCGTCGGAAGTCGAGGTGAAGACGGGCAAG
This sequence comes from uncultured Actinomycetes bacterium, assembly GCA_963698935.1. Taxonomy (GTDB): domain Bacteria; phylum Actinomycetota; class Thermoleophilia; order Gaiellales; family Gaiellaceae; genus Gaiella. The sequence goes on along the minus strand of CAVOSU010000023.1, from coordinate 570,176 downwards.
CAGGCGTCGTTCGCGGACGTCCCCGCCGCGCTCGCCGAGCGGCGCGCCGCGCTGACCGCGCTCGTGGAGCCGCTCGGGCTCGTCCTCGGCGCGACCGGGACGCACCCCTGGTCGAGCTGGCGTGACCAGCGGATCATCGACACCCCGCACTACCGACGGAACGACGAGCTCCTCAAGTACGTCGTCTGGCGCAACAACACGTTCGGCGTCCACACCCACGTCGCGATCCGGGGCGCCGACCGGGCGGTCCGCGTCACGACCGCGCTGCGGAACTGGTTGCCGGAGCTCCTCGCGGTCTCCGCGAGCTCCCCCTTCCACGAGGGCGTCGACACCGGGCTCCACTCGGCCAGGACCCAGGTGTTCACGCGCTTCTTCCCGCGCTGCGGCGTCCCCGACGTGTTCCGCTCGTGGGACGAGCACGCCGCCTACGTCCGGTTCCTCTACGACACCGGCTCGGTCGACGAGCCGACGCAGCTCTGGTGGAGCGTCCGTCCGCACATGCAGTTCCCCACCGTCGAGATCCGGATCTGCGACGCGCAGCCGGAGATCGCGGAGGCGCAGTCGCTCGTCGCCCTGATGGTGTCGCTGACGGCCCGCTGCGCGCGGGCGATCGACGAGGGCGAGCCCCTGCCCGAGCACCCGCACAGGCTGATCGAGGAGAACACCTGGCGTGCGATCCGGCACGGGCTCTCGGGCGAGCTGATCGACCTCGAGCGCGGCGACGTTCTCCCCGCGCGTGCACGTGTCGAGCGCCTCGTCGAATGGGTGCTCCCCGTGGCGGACGAGATCGGCGCGTCGCCGTGGCTCCGGGTGCCCGAGCGGAACGCGGCGGAGCGTCAGATCGCGCAGCGGGCGGGCGGGGCGAGCCTCGAGGAGATCTACGCCCGGCAGGTCGGTGCGACCGCGCCGGTGCGGTGAACCGGGCACGACCCCCGCACCTTCTGCATAATGCCCCGCGCTGACGCCAGATCGGCGTCTCTTTGTGTGGGCATTCACCCGGAGGATTGATGGATTTCTTCGTTGACCATGCCGTCCTGTTCGCGCTCGTCTGCGCCAGCGTCGCGATCCTGTACGGCCTCTATCTGACCTGGTGGCTGCTCAAGCAGCCGGCGGGCAACGAGCGGATGCGGGAGATCTCCCGCGCCGTCCAGGAGGGCGCGGCTGCGTACCTCCGCAAGCAGTACACGACGATCGCGATCGTCGCGATCGTGCCGTTCCTGCTGCTCGGCTTCTACAACGACCTGGGCTGGGGAACCGCGATCGGCTTCCTGGTCGGCGCGACCCTCTCGGCTGCGGCCGGCTTCATCGGCATGAACGTCGCTGTGCGCTCGAACGTGCGCACGGCAGAGGCGGCCAGGGAGGGCGTCGCTCCGGCGTTCCGTGTCGCGTTCCGCGCCGGCTCGGTTACCGGCCTGCTCGTCGTGGGGCTCGGGCTCCTCGGCGTCGCCGGCTACTACTGGATCCTCACCGGGTGGATCGGGAACAGCCCCGAGTCCGCGGTCGACGACCTCGTCGGGCTCGCGTTCGGCGGCTCGCTGATCTCCGTGTTCGCGCGGCTCGGCGGCGGCATCTTCACGAAGGCCGCCGACGTCGGCGCCGACCTCGTCGGCAAGATCGAGGCGGGCATCCCCGAGGACGACCCGCGCAACCCCGCGGTGATCGCGGACAACGTCGGCGACAACGTCGGCGACTGCGCGGGCATGGCCGCCGACCTGTTCGAGACGTACGCGGTGACCGCGGTCGCCGTGATGCTGCTCGGCACCGCGTTCCCGGTGGGCCAGCTCTGGCTCTACCCGCTTGCGCTCGGCGGCGTTTCCGCGCTTGCCTCGGTGATCGGCACGTTCTTCGCCTGGATCGGACGGGGCGAGAACGCGATCATCAACGCGCTCTACAAGAGCGTGATCGTCGCCTCGCTGCTCTCCGCGCTCGGGTTCATCCCCGTGACGACTGCCTTCGACGGCGACCGCTTCTCGTTCTGGCAGCTCTACGTGCCGGCGCTGATCGGCCTCGCGGTGACATTCCTGCTCGTCGCGATCACCGAGTACTACACGGGCTCCCGCTGGCACCCGGTGAAGAAGATCGCCGAGGCCTCGCAGACGGGCCATGCGACGAACATCATCGCGGGGCTCGCGTACGGGATGCAGGCGACCGCCGCGCCCGTGCTCGTGATCGCGGCCGGGATCGTCGGGTCGTACTACGCGGCCGACCAGTCGATCTTCGGGATCGGGGTCGCGGTGATGGCGCAGCTCTCGATGACCGGCCTGATCGTCGCCCTCGACGCCTACGGGCCTGTCACCGACAACGCGGGCGGGATCGCCGAGATGGCCGACATGCCCGAGTCGGTGCGCGGCGTGACCGATCCGCTCGACGCGGTCGGCAACACGACGAAGGCCGTCACGAAGGGCTACGCGATCGGCTCGGCGGGTCTTGCCGCGTTGATCCTGTTCGACGAGTATGTCCGCCGTCTCGCAGACGAGGGTCTCGGGGTCAACTTCGACCTCGAGAACCCGTGGGTGATCGCGGGCCTCTTCGTCGGCGGCCTGATGCCGTTCCTCTTCGCGTCGATGGCGATGAACGCCGTCGGTCGCGTGGGCGGTGAGGTGGTCGAGGAGGTGCGACGCCAGTTCCGCGAGGACCCGGGGATCATGGCGGGCACCTCGCGCCCGGACTACGCGACGTCGATCTCGATCGTCACGGGCTCGGCGATCCGGAGCATGCTCGCGCCCGCGCTCGTGCCCCTCGTCTTCCCGATCGTCGTCGGGATCATCAAGCCCGAGATGCTCGGCGGGCTCCTGATCGGGACGATCGTCACCGGCATCTTCCTCGCGATCTCGATGACCTCCGGCGGAGGCGCCTGGGACAACGCGAAGAAGCTGATCGAGGACGGCGCCTACGGCGGGAAGGGCTCGGAGGCCCACGCCGCGGGCGTCACCGGTGACACGGTCGGCGACCCCTACAAGGACACCGCGGGGCCGGCGATCAACCCGATGATCAAGATCACCAACATCGTCGCGATCCTGATCATCCCGCTCATCGCCTCGATCCACGGCTAAGGACGTGGGGGAACCCAGGGTTCGAGACGCGGGGGAAACCATGTTTCCCCCGCGAGCCCCCTTCTTCGGGTGCAAGAGCCTCGAGGGTGGGCCTGGCCTTTCGGGCGAATGAATCGCCCTTCGGCCACATCGGCATCCGGTTCCGCGACGCAAGAACGGCACGGTCGCCCGTGCACACGGCTCCACGGCCGGAGGCCGGCTTTGCCGGCCGGGAGGCCAGATGCGGGTGACCGTGCTCGGCGCCGAAGGAGGGGGCTGGTGGGGGAACCATGAGGTTCCCCCACCCTCACTAAACTGCGCCGGTGCCCGGGACGAGACGGCGCCGTGAGGTGCGCATGGAGCGCGTGCTCGGCACACCCGCGCTCTTCGCGACGGCCTACGGCAACGTCGGCTCGTCGATCTACTACGCGCTCGGTGTCACCGCCTCGTTCGCACTCGGGCTCACGCCGCTCGTTTTCGCGATCGCAGGGCTGATCTTCGCCGCGACCGCCGCGAGCTACGCCGAGAGCACCGTGCGCTACCCGGAGGCGGGCGGCTCGGCGAGCTTCGCCCGGCACGCGTTCGACGAGCTCGTCTCGTTCGGCGCGGGGTGGTCGCAGACGCTCGTCTACGTCGTCACGATCGCCGCGTCCGCGTTCTTCGTCCCCCACTACCTCGCGATCTTCTGGGAGCCGCTGCGGACGAACCCCTGGGACATCGTCGGCGGCGTGGTCGTGATCGTCGCGCTCGTCGCGCTGAACATCGTCGGCGTCCAGGAGGCCGCGCGGCTCTCCGTGATCCTCGCGGTCATCGACTTCGCGACGCAGGTGCTGCTCGTCCTGATGGGGACGGTGCTGGTGTTCAGCCCGCAGGTGCTCGTCGACAACGTCCACTGGGGCGTCGCCCCGACGTGGTCGAACCTCGCGATCGCGATCCCGATCGCGATGCTCGCGTACACCGGGATCGAGACCGTCTCGAATCTCGCGGAAGAGGCGCGCGAGCCTGCGCGCACGATTCCGGGTGCGATCAAGCTCGTCGCGATCGCGGTGTTCGCGATCTACCTGACCCTCCCGCTCGTCGCCCTCTCCGCGATGCCCGTCGAGCGGATCGACGGCCAGTTCGCGACGCTTCTCGGGCTCCCGCCGGAGGAGGGCGGGTACGCGAACGACCCCGTTCTCGGGATCGTCGACAACCTCGGGCTCCACGGGGTCTTCCTCGACACGATGCAGATCTACGTCGGCCTGCTCGCCGCGACGATCCTCGTCGTCGCGACGAACGCGGGCGTGATCGGCGCTTCGCGAATCACGTACTCGATGTCGAGCTACCGGCAGATGCCGGAGATCTTCCGACGGCTCCACCCGCGGTTCAAGACGCCGTGGATCACGCTGCTGGTGTTCGCGTGCTTCGCGCCGATCCTGGTGCTCCTGCCGGGCGACGTCACGTTCGTCGGGACGCTGTACTCGCTCGGAGCGACGCTCTCGTTCACCGTCGCGCACGCATCGACGATCGGCCTCCGCGTGCGCCGGCGCGACGCCGAACTTCTCTACAAGGCGCGGCCGAACCTGCGGATCGGGAACGTCGACTGGCCCCTGTTCGCGATCTTCGGCGGCCTCGCGACGGGCATCTCGTTCGTCGTGATCGTCGTGCAGAACCAGGCGACCCGCTATGTCGGTCTCGGCTGGCTCGTCGCCGGGCTCATCGGCTACCTCGTCTACCGCCGCTACGTGCTGCGCTTGCCCGTGCGCGAGACGGTGAAGGCGCCGCCGGCATTCGGCGCGGCGCTCGCGCTCGAGTACCGTCGCATCGTCGTCCCGATCGTGCCCGGCCGGCCCTCCGACGATGCGCTCGACGTCGCGTGTCGCCTCGCCGCGGAGCGCGGCGCGCGGATCATCGCGCTGACGGTGCTCGAGGTGCCGCTCGAGCTGCCGCTCGACGCGCCCCTGCCCGAGGAGGAGCGGATCGCAAACGACGAGCTCGACGAGGCAGTCGCGATCGGCGACACGTATGGCGTCCGCGTGATGGGTCGCCTCGTGCGGGGGCGGAGCGCGTCGGTCGAGATCGTGCGGGTCGCGGAGCGGCGTGGCGCGGAGATCATCGTGCTCGGATCGCCGCGCAAGAGCCTCGTCGACCGCCGCCGCGGCGTGTTCGGCACGACGGTCGACCGCGTGCTCCGTCGGGCGCCCTGCCGGGTGATGATCGCGGCGGCGACGAACGGGAGCCGCACATGAGACGCCCCGAACCACCATCTCCCGCCCGCTCGGCGGGAGAGGGGGCCGGCCGGGGGCGCGCGTGAGCTGGTACAGCCGCTCGATCGTCGTGTTCTCGCTCGTCTTCGTCGTGATCGGGATCGCGCTTCTCGTCGTCACCGCGGTCAACGGCGGCGGGGTCGTCGGCTTCCTGCTCGGCGGGCTGTTCCTCGCACTCGGCGTCGCTCGCATCCAGCTCGAGCGGAAGCGGCACGAGCAGTGAGGGGCTGAGATGGCACGGAAGATCCGCGGCTTCGAGCGCGCGCTGGACGCCCCGGCGCTCTTCGCGATCGCCTACGGCGAGATCGGCGCGTCGATCTACGTCGCCCTCGGCATCGTCGCGGGCGCGGCGCTCGGCCTGACGCCCGTCGTCCTCGCCCTCACCGGCCTGCTCTTCCTCGTCGTCGCACTCTCGTACGCCGAGGGCACGGCCTCGATGCCCGAGACCGGCGGCGCGGAGACCTTCACGCGGCGGGCGTTCAACGACCTCATCGGGTTCGTCACGGGTTGGGCGCTGTTCCTCGACTACCTGATCGTGATCGCGCTGTCCGCGCTGTTCGTCCCGCACTACATCGGCTCGGGGCTCGAGATCGAGACGCTCCGGCATGCGCCGTGGGACAACGTCACGGCGGTCGTCGTGATCGCAGGCGTCGCCACCATGCGCCTCGTCCGGCGCAGCCGGCTGCACACGCCGGCGCTCGTCTTCGCGCTGCTCGACCTGATCGTCCAGTCGTTGATCGTGATCCTCGGGCTCGCGCTCGTGTTCTCGCCGGACGTCCTGACGAGCGGCTTCTCGCTGGCTCCGGGTCAGGACTGGGTCGATGACGTGATCTACGCGATCCCGCTCGGCTTCGTCGCCTACACCGGTCTCGAGACGGTTGCGAACCTCGCCGAGGAGGCGCGCGAACCGGGCCGGACCCTGCCGCGCTCGCTGTTCACCGCGATCGGCCTGGTCGTCGTCCTCACCGTCCTCGTCGCGACGGTCGGGGTGACGGCGTTCCCGGCGACCGACGGGACGACCGAGCTCGGAGACCAGTGGCTCGAGGCGCCGCTCGTGGGAATCGTGACCGCGTTCGGCGGCGAGCTGCCGACGGGGATCGTCGACGTCCTACGCGTCGCGGTCGGGCTCTCGGCCGCGCTGATCCTCCTGATGGCGGTGACGACGTCGATCTCTGGCTGCGCCCGGCTGGCGCACTCGATGGGAACGCATGGGATGCTGCCGCGGGAGCTCGGGCGCCTGGAGCGGAAGACCCTCGTCTCGCGCGAAGCCATCGCGGCGATCGCGATCGTCGCGATCGCGGTGCTGCTCGTCTCCGCCGCGGTCACCGACCAGGCGCGCTTCCTCGCCGGCACCTACTCGTTCGGCGTGCTGCTCGCGTTCACGCTGGCGCAGCTCGCCGTGATCAGGCTCCGTCGGCGCGAGCCCGACCTCGGACGACCGTTCCGTGCCCGACCCGACGTGCGGATCCGCGGCGTCGCCGTCCCGCTGCCTGCGCTCGTCGGTGCGCCGCTCACCGCCGCCGTGTTCGTGATCGCGCTCGTCACGCACGAGTCCGCCCGCTACGCCGGCCCCGCCTGGCTCGCCATCGGCCTCGGCATCTACGCGATGACCCGGTCGCGCGCGCGGGTCGGCATGCTCCAGGACGTCGACCCGAGGATCGCGCTCCCGACCGGCGTCCTCTACCGGAGGATCCTCGTGCCGATGAAGCTCGGGGTGATCGGCGAGGAGATGGTCGCGACGGCGATCGCCCTCGCCAAGGAACGCGGCGCCCGCGTCGAGGCGATCACCGTCGTGCAGGTCCCTCGCGAGCGGGCGCTCGAGGCGCCGCTCCCGGCCGACCTCGCGCGCGCAGCCGCCGACTCGATCGCCGAGGCCCGCGCGCTGGGCGAGGAGAACGACGTCGAGGTGCATGCGGACGCAGTCCACGCGCGCTCGATCGGCCACGCGATCGTCGACCAGGCCGAGCGGCGGCAGGTCGACCTGATCGTGCTCGGGTCCTCGCCCCGGTGGCGCCGGCAGTCGCGGTTCTTCTCGCCGACGGTCGACTACGTGCTCAAGCACGCGCACTGCGAGGTCCTCGTCGTCGCCTTCCCGGAAGGCGTCTTCGAGGAGGCGTGACACGTCGAGTACCCTCAACGGTATGAAGGTCGTGATCGTAGGATGCGGCCGCGTCGGATCCGGGGTGGCCAAGCAGCTCGCCGAGCAGGGGTGGGACGTGACCTGCGTCGACGAGGACGAGGGCGCGCTCACGCGGCTGGGCGAATGGCGCGGCGGGTTCGTCGTCGGGCACGGCATGGACGTGAAGGTGCTCGAGCGCGCCGGGATCGCCGACGCAGACGCCGCCGTGATCGCGACCGACGGGGACAACTCGAACGTCGTGATCGGCCAGGTCGTGCAGAAGCGCTACGCGCCGGCCTGCGTCGTCGTGCGCGTGCTCGACCCGCGTCGCGCGGCGTTCTACGCCGAGCACGGCCTTCAGACCGTGTGCCCGACCCAGACGGCGATCGCGACCCTGACGGACGTCGTCCGCTCGACCGAGGTGAGCGTCGTCTGATGTACGCGATCGTGGCAGGCGGTGGGAAGGTCGGCGCGAGCATCACGCGCTCGCTCCTCGCGATGGGGCACGAGGTGACCCTGATCGAGCAGCGGCGCGACCGGTTCGAGCAGCTCGAGGCCGAGCTCGGGCCGGTGATCCTGGCGGGAGACGCGACCGAGCTCCACATCCTCGAGCGCGCCGGGATCGCCCGGCCGCCCGACATCGTGCTCGCGGTCACCGGAGACGACGAGGACAACATCGTCATCGCCCAGATCGCGCAGGACGGCTACCAGGTGCCGAAGGTGATCGCACGCGTCAACGACCCGCGCAACCAGGAGCACTTCGATCTCCTCGGCGTCAACCGGACGCTGTGCGCGACGTCGGGCCTGCTCGGCCTCGTCGAGCACGAGGTGCCCGAGCACGGCCTCGTCAAGCTGCTCGAGCTGAGGCGCGAGGGCCTGGAGGTCGTCGAGTTGCAGGTGTCGCCCGAGGCTCCGGCCGCCGGCAAGCGCGTCGCGGGTCTCGCGCTCCCCACCGACATCCGGCTGGTCTCGATCACGCGGAACGGCGTCGCCGAGGTGGCGGGGCTCGACACGGTGATCCGGCCGGGCGACCAGGTGATCGCGATCCTCAAGCCCGGTCTCGAGGAGCAGCTCCGCAAGGCGCTCGTCGGCTAGCTCAAACGCGCCAGTAGCGGCGTGTCGCGAGCACCAGCACAGGGATCACCTCGAGGCGGCCGAGCCACATGAGGATCGTCATCGTGACGGTCGAGACGTCGCTGTAGCCCGCGAAGCTCCCGGTGGGGCCCGAGATGCCGAGGCCCGGGCCGACGTTTCCGACCATGGTCGCCGACGCGGCGATCGCGTCGATCGCATCGAGGTGCGGTCCCTGGTAGGCCGCGTCGACGGCGATCACGCCCGCGCCGAGCACGAAGATGCCCATGTAGAGGAGGATGAACGCCGTCGCGGCCCGCAGAGTGCGCTCGTCGAGCGGTCGGCGGTTGAGGCGGATCGGGACGACCTCCTCCGGGTGGACGGTCTGGCGGAGCTCTCGCCGGAGAGACTTCCCGAGCAGGAGGTGGCGGACGACCTTGATCGACCCGCTGGTCGAGCCCGCGCAGCCGCCGATGAACATGAGGAGGACGAGCGTCATCAGCGCAAGCGTCGGCCAGCCGACGAAGTCGACCGACGCGAACCCGGTCGTGGTCATGATCGACGCAGATTGGAACACTCCGTCGCGGATCGCACGCTCTCCCGAGGCGAACCCCTCGTTCCAGATCTCGGCGGCGATCAGGACGGCCCCGACCGCGAGCAGCGCCAGGTACGCGCGCAGCTCCTCGTCGCGGAGCATCACCCGCGGGGTGCGTCGTACGAAGGCGGCGTAGAGCAGGGCGTAGTTGACCCCGGCGACGATCATGAAGATGGCGATCACCCACTGCGCGGCCGCGCCGAAGGCGGCGACCGAATTCGGCTCCGTGGAGAACCCGCCCGTCGGCATCGTCGCGAGCGCGTGGGCCAGCGCCTGGAACGGGGTCATCGCCTCGTCGCCCAGGAAGCCGATCGCAGCCAGGAGCACGAAGAGGAGCACGGTCAGCGCCACGTAGAGGAGCCAGAGGCGCCGGGCCGTGTCCCGGATCCGGTCAGCGAGCTGGTCGATCTCGGGCCCCGGGAGCTCGGACTCGAGGAGCTGGCGCCCGCCGACTCGAAGCCGCGGGAGCACGGCGAGCGCAAGGACGATGATCCCCATCCCGCCGAGCCACTGCGTGAACTGCCGCCACATCAGCAGCGAGCGGTCGACGGCATCGACGTTCGTGACGACGCTGGCCCCGGTCGCCGTAAAGCCTGACATCGACTCGAACAGCGCGTCGAGGGGACGGTCGAGCTGCGGGTCGCCGCTCAGGACGAATGGCAAGGCGCCGAACAGCGCCGCCACCACCCACGTCAGCGCGACGACGAGGTAGCCCTCGCGGAAGCCGATCCGGGTGGCGCCCCCAAGGCCCTGCTCGATCCCCCAGCCGGCGACGAAGCCCACTGCGGCGGTCACGACGAACGGCACCACCGACTCCCCGTAGCCGACCGCGAACGCCGCCGGGAAGAGCGCCGAGAGCGAGAGGTACTTGAGCAGCAGGCCGACGAGCGCCAACGACCCGCGGAGGTCGACGGCGGTGCGCCGCGCCGGCGCGATCCGCCGCTCGGCTCCCGGCATGCCCCCCGCCCGCGTAGGGCTCACAGAACCTTCTCGACGTCCGGGACGCGCGACGTCTCGGTGAACACGATCACGCGGTCACCGGCCTGGAGCACGTCGTCGCCGCGCGGGAACACGGCGGTGCCGTCTCGCACGATCGCGCCGATCATGGCGCCGCGGATCGGCATCTCGCGGAAGCGGAGCCCGACGTACTCGCTCGTCGGCTGCGTGGTGATGTCGAGCACCTCGTAACGGTCGCCCTCGAGCATCGTCACCTGCTGGGTGCGCGGGTCGTGGGCGAAGCGCACGATCTCCTCCGCCGTGACGCCGCGAGGGTTGATCGTGACGTCGACGCCCGAGTGCTCGTAGACCTGCGTCGAGATCGTGTCGTGCACCACCGCGATCGTGAACGGGACGCCGTGCACGCGGGCGAGGGTCGCGGCGTAGTGGTTCTTCGCGTCCTCCTTCATCGCGAAGACGCCTGCCTGTGCCTGTCCGATCCGCTCGCGCTCGAGGAAGTCCGGGTCGACGCCCGAGGTGTTGTAGACCCGGCATCCCGGGAGCTCTTCCGCCACCTCCCGCGCGCGTTCCTTGTCGGGCTCGATCAGGCGTACGCCGATCCTCTGTGCGTGGAGCATCCGCGCGATCGCGGTTCCGACCTGGCCGCCCCCGTACACGATCACGTCCTCCACCGCGCTCGCGCCGGGGGCGAGGAGCGCACCCCACCCCCGTGCAGCCTCGGGCGAGCCGATCACGACGATCCGGTCGCCCGTCGCGATCGTCTCGCCGCCGCGCGGGAGGGTGACGGAGTCGCCGCGGATGATCCCGAGGACGCGCGAGTCGGCCGGGATGCGCGCCTCGCGGAGCGGCGGGCCGACGAGCGACGTGTCGGCGCCGTCGAGGACGTCGAACTCGACGATGAGCACCTGACCGCGCGCGAAGACGTCTGTCTGGCGCGCCGCCGGCATGCCGATCGACCGTGAGACGGCGTACGCGGTCTCCAGCTCGGAGGAGACCGCGAAGTCGACGTCCAGCCGCCCCGCCCGCCAGAGCTGGATGTACTCCACGTTCGACGTGCGGATCACCGTCGTTGCCTTGGGCGCCTCGATCCGTGCGAAGGAGCACGCGACGAGATTCACCTCGTCACGCGACGTGCAGGCGATGAACAGATCGGCCTTGTCGATACCGGCGTCCTGGAGCGCCTTCCGGCTGGCCCCGTTCGCCTCGATCGTGCGGACGTCGTAGCGGTACGCGATCGCCTCGAGGCGATCGCGGGCGACGTCGATCACGCTGAGGTCGTGCTCCGCGTGGAGCGCCTCGACAACGGTCGAGCCGACCTGGCCAGCCCCGACGATCACGATCCGCATGCGGGCCGGAGCCTAACCGTCCTGCGCTGCCGGACGGACGGCGAGGATCGCCGGCTATCCTCGAAGGGTGAGCCGCGTCGCGCTCCTCCTTGCGGTCGCCTGTGGCGCGATCGCGGTCGGCGGCTCGGCTGCGTCCCCGTCCGCCTCCTCGCTCCGCCTCGTCACGGTCGCCCGCGGCTTCGCGAGCCCCGTCCTCGCGACGCAGGCTCCCGGCGAGCCCGGGCGCATCTACGTCGTGGAGCAGCCCGGCAGGATCCGTGTCGTCGAGCGCGGCAGACCGAAGCCGGGCGCGTTCCTGGACGTCCGCTCGCTCGTCGTCTACGGGGGTGAGCAGGGCCTGCTCGGGCTCGCGTTCTCGCCGTCCTACGCGCGCGACCACACCTTCTACGTGAATTACACCGCGCGGCCGGACGGGTCGACGAGGGTCGTCCGCTACCGGTCGCGCAACGGCCGAGCCCTGCCGCGGAGCGCGCAGCAGATCCTCCGGATCGACCAGCCGTATGCGAACCACAACGGCGGGAACCTCGTCTTCGGGCCTGACGGGAGGCTGTGGGTCGGGATGGGCGACGGAGGCTCGGCCGGCGATCCCGAGAACCGGGCCCAGAACCCGGAGAGCCTGCTCGGCAAGATGCTCCGCCTCGATGTCCGGCGCGCGAACCCGACGCCGGAGATCTTCGCGCTCGGGCTCCGGAACCCGTGGCGCTTCAGCTTCGACCGCGAGACGAAGGACCTCTGGATCGGAGACGTCGGCCAGGGCTCGATCGAGGAGATCGACCACCTGCCCCGCGCGACGACGGGGCTGATCAACTTCGGCTGGGACGTGTTCGAGGGGCGCAGCAGCTACGAGGACAAGGCACTCGGCCCGGGGAGGCTCGTCCAGCCGGTGGCGCAGTACACCCACGACGACGGCTGCTCGGTCACCGGTGGGTACGTCTACCGCGGGAACGCGGTGCCGGCGCTCAGGGGCCGCTACGTGTTCGGCGACTACTGCAGCGGCACGATCTGGAGCATGCCGGCGACGGGCGGTGCGCTCCGCGTCGAGCCCGTCAAGGTGCCTCAGCTCACGTCGTTCGGGCAGAGCCTCGACGGCGCCCAGCTCTACACCGTCTCGCAGACCGGCGCAGTCTCGCGCTTTGCGGGTTGACAGGCCTGCGACGCCGGCAGAGCCGGCAGTCCACTTCAGGGATATGCGCTCGGCCAGGCGCCGCCGGGCCAACGGATCTTGCGGCGTCTGTTCCGCGGATAGCGGGACAGACGCTCGCAGGCAGGCTAGCCCGCTCGCCGGCGGACTCTGGGCGACTGGCCGAGGGCGGCGTAGGCGACGGCGTTCAGCGAGTCCGTCAGCGCGCGGAGCTCGCGCGTCACCTGCACGAAGCCCTCCTGGGCTTCGAGCCGTCCGTCGATCCGCTCCAGCTGGTCGGCGATCCGGTCGAGCCGCTCGAGGAGCGCGTCGAGCTGCCGGTCCGGGACGTCACGGCGGTCCATCGGGTCGAATCCTAGAGCCCACCGGTTCGCTCGAGCAGACCTGCGCGGGTGGTGACGAGCTCCGCGTCCGCTCCGAGGCGGGCGCGCAGCCGGTCGATCGACCCGGCTCCGCTCTCCACGGCCTCGACGCGCCGCCTGGCGCCCAGCTGCGAGACGGCGACCTGCGCAAGCTCGGCGGGAGCGTCCGTGAAGACGCCGAGGCGGACACCGGACGAGGCCAGCCCGCGGAGCGCGGCGCTGACGGCCGCGTCCGGCCGCAGGTAGACCGGGGCACGTTCCTCTGCGTAGCGGGCGAGGAGCACGCGCCAGTTGCCGGCGTCCTCGTCGAGCGCCATCGCCGCCTCGCCGCGATCCCGCGGCAGCGCAGCGGCGTCGAGGCCGAGCACGCGGCCGTTGTCGGCAAGCCAGTCGTCCCAGAGGCCCCGTGTGTCTCCGAGGACGCCGTCGAGATCGAGCAGCAGCGCTGTCACCCGCGCCGGCTCCAGCGCAGCCAGACGAGCACGCCGACGAGCGCGCCCGCCGTGTCGATCGCGACGTCGAGGGGCGCGCCGTGGCGTCCCTCGACGAACGTCTGGTGCACCTCGTCCGTGACCGCGTATCCCGCCGCGAGCACGACCGCGACGGCCGGTCGACGAACGGCGCGGGCGAGCAGGAACCCCAGGATCGCGTACTCCGAGACGTGCGCCAGCTTGCGGAGGACGACGTCCCAGGCCCCGAGCCCGGTGCCGAGGCTCGGCACCGACGAGAAGGCGAAGATCACCGCCGCCCAGAGGATGACGGGGAGCCACGCGGTGAGCGTCTGACCGGCGCGGCGTCGCGATCTGCGTGGACATCGCCGAATCGTAGGCCCGGCCGCACACGAGAAGTGGGGTGAGGGGACCCCGAGGGCAGTACGGTCGATGGAGTCAGCGGGTCAGTCGCAGGCGTCGAGCGTCCCGACCATGCGTCTGACCGCGTGCCCGCGAAGCGCGCTGGCCGGGATCGCGAGGCCGAGGCCCGTCCGCTCGTCGACCCCGAACACGACGCCGACGATTCGTCCCTCGGCGTCGAGCACCGGGCCGGCGTCCCCATCCTGCACGGCCGAGCTCAGCCGGAGCACCTTCGTCTTCGCGCCGAACGGCGCTCGGGAAACGCTGTCGACGATCACACCCGGAAGGAGCCGGAGCTTGCCGTCGCGCTCGGTGACGACGACCACTGACCCCCCGGCGCCCGGGTTCGGGTCGGATCCGAGACTCCGGGGAAGTCGACGGGCGACCTGGATGACGCCGAGATCGCCGAGGCGATAGGCGGTCGCGGCGCCGACCGCGGTCGATCGCCGGTTCGCGGTCTCGACGCGCACCCACCCGCTTCCGGGCACCGCGTCGCGATCGGCGACCAGCGTGTGCGCGCCGAGCGCGAAGCCCCGTCCCAGAGGATCGTCGTCGCAGGCTGGGATGCGAATCTCGAGCGCGGTCTGCCGGACCAGGCGACGCGCCTTTCCCAACGAGATCGTGCGCGTGGATGCCGGCACGAGTTCCTCGACCTCGGGGAAGGTCGAGAGCAGCGCCGGGGCCGAGGCGCGAATGTCCCCGGTCGGCGCCTCGTCGGTCACGATGATGCCGCAGCCGGTGAGGAGAACGGTCACGACGAGCGCGAGCCCGAGCGCGACGGCCTTGATCACCCGGCGCTCTCCCGGACGGCGCCGAGACGCGCCCGGGCGCGGTTGCACTGTGTGAGGAACGGTTGGGCCTTCGCGAGCTCCGCCTTCGGCTTCCCGTTCTGCGCGGCCGCAACGACCGACTGCAGCCCCTGGCTACAGGCGCTCAGCGTGGATGCAACCGAGGCGAGCGCCACACGCTGTGCCGAGAGCTTCCGTCGCGCCGTCTCCGCCTGGGCGAAGTCGCTCGCCAGCTGGCGCTGCTGCTGGGCGAGCGCGCCGGCTCTGGACTTCGACTGGCGCAACTTCCCCCGGCTGGAGGCGAGCGTCGCCGCGAGCACGTTGGCCTGCCGCGTCCGCTGATTGAGGGTCTTGCTGCGGTCGGCGATGACGACCCGAAGCCCGCCCGCGACCTCCTCGGCGGCGACGGCCCGGTGCCGCCAGCCCTCGGCGCGGTTGTTGTTCTGCCGGTTGCTGTTGAGCAGCATCCCGACGACGAGCGCGAAGACGACCGTCACCGCGAGCGTGGTCATGCTGACGCTCCAGCGCCCGACCTCCAGCGCGAGCTGCTCCGGCCGTTCGACCCGAGTCGATTGCATACCTCCCTATCGGCCTGCGCTGCGGGTTCTTGACGCGAATTCGAGTGATGGCTGAACGGCATCAGGCGTGTGGTTCCCGATCCGCGATGGGCCGAGTGGTAGGCTCGCCGCCAGACCAGGAGTGCGGTAAGGGAACCCGGTGAGAGTCCGGGACGGTCCCGCCGCTGTGAGGGGAGATGCTCTCCCGCCACCACGCCACTGGCCCGCGAGGCCGGGAAGGCGGTGGGAGGGGGTGGCCCCGAGTCAGAAGACCTGCCGCTCTCCTCAGCCTCGACCCCCTCGCGGAAGGGAGAAGGAGAAGCAGCCATGTCAGGTCGTATTGCCCTCGCGGCGGCGCTCGCCGTCATGGCGACGGCGCTCGCGCTCGCGTCCCTGTCGCTCGCGGCAACGAAGCCCGCGGTTGCGGCCCCGTACCCCGCCACCGTCACGGCGGACAACGGGAAGGTGACGATCCGCAAGCGGCCGTCGCGGATCGTCTCGCTCTCGCCGACGGCGACCGAGACGCTGTTCGCGATCGGCGCGGGCGCGCAGGTCGTCGCCGTCGACGACCAGTCCGACTATCCGAAGCAGGCGCCCCACACGTCGCTCTCCGGCTACACGCCCAACGTCGAGGCGATCGCGTCGTACAAGCCCGATCTCGTGGTCGCCGCCTCCGACCCGAAAGACCTCGTCTCGGCGCTCCGGACGCTCGGGATTCCCGTGATCCTCCAGGACGCCCCCTCCACGATCCCCGGCGCGTACGGCCAGATCCGCCAGCTCGGCGCAGCGACCGGCCATGCAGGGCGTGCCCGGAGCCTCGTCGCGAGGATGAAGGCGCAGATCGGGCGGATCGTCGCGAAACGGCGGCCGGGGGCGGCGGGTGCGAGCGTCTACCACGAGCTCGACCCGACCTTCTTCTCGGCATCGTCGAAGACGTTCGTCGGGCGCGTCTACGCGCTCTTCGGCCTGAAGAACATCGCCGACGCAGCACCTGGCGGCCCTTACCCACAGCTCTCGCCCGAGTACATCGTCGCGTCGAGCCCCGACCTCGTCGTCCTCGCGGACTCGGTCTGCTGCGGTCAGACACCCGCGACGGTGGCGGCGCGCCCCGGCTGGTCGGGCATCAAGGCCGTCCGCAGCGGGTCGATTCTCCGAATCGACGACTCGATCGCGTCCCGGTGGGGGCCGCGGCTCGTGAACTTCGTCCGCGCGGTCGGGACCGCGCTCCGCCGCCTCGAGGGCTGAGAGCAGCCGTGCCGGAGACTGCGATCGAGGTCCAGGCCGCCCTCGCGCCGACGGAGAGCGTCCGCGCGCGTGGCGTATCGCTCGCGTGGACCGTCGCCGCCGTTGGCTTTCTGGTCGTCTCGCTCGTCGTCGGCGTGCTCGCCGGCCCCGTCGACATCGGGGCCGGCGACGCCCTTCGCTCCCTGCTCGCGCATCTCGGTCTCGGCGGATCGACGCTAGACCAGGTCTCCGACACGATCCTCTGGCAGCTCCGCGTGCCGCGCGTCCTGCTCGCCGCCCTCGTCGGCGGCATGCTGGCGGTCGCGGGAGCGACGTACCAGGGCGTCTTCCACAACCCGCTCGCGGACCCGTATCTCCTCGGGGTCGCCGCGGGCGCGGGCCTCGGCGCGACGCTTGCGATCGCGTATCTGCCCGACGCGCTCGAGGGGCACCAGCTGCTCCCCGTCGCGGCGTTCGTCGGAGGCGCGCTCGCCGTCGTCGTGACCTGGACGGTCGGCCGCTCGGCAGGCAGGGAGCGCGACGCGACGACGTTCGTCCTCGCCGGGGTCGTCGTCGCGAGCTTCTTCACCGCCGTGCAGACGTTCGTCCAGCAGCAGAACTCGGACACGCTGCAGGAGGTCTACTCGTGGATTCTCGGGACGCTGCCGAGCTCCGGGTGGAGCGACGTCGCCACCCTCGCCCCGTACGTGCTCGGCGCGACCGCGGTCATCTTCGCCTACCGCCGGGTGCTCGACGTCCTCAGCCTCGGCGACACCGAGGCGGCGAGCCTCGGCGTGGACGTTCGGCGTGTCCGGCTGCTGCTCGTCGTCGCCGCGACGGTCGGGACCGCCGCCGCGGTCGCGGTGAGCGGCCTCATCGCCTTCGTCGGGATCATCGTGCCCCACACGATCCGGCTCGTCGTGGGCACGAGCTACCGCGGTCTGATCCCGCTGTCGTTCATCGTCGGGGCGGGATTCCTCGTGCTCTGCGACGTGATCGCCCGCACCGTGCTCTCCCCGGCCGAGCTGCCGATCGGCGTCGTTACGGCGTTCTTCGGCGCGCCCTTCTTCGTGATCGCGTTGCGCTCGCTGCGGGGCCGCGCGTGAACGCGATCTCGGCGACGGGGATCACCGTGCGGCTGGGCGGCCGACCCGTCGTGCGGGACGTCGATCTGAGCGTCCCGGGCGGGACCTGGGTAGGGCTGATCGGCCCGAACGGCGCCGGCAAGACGACCCTGCTGCGGGCCATCGCCGGCCTCGTCCACCACGAAGGGACGATCGCGCTGCACGGACGCCCCACCGCCGAGCTCTCGCGGCGGGACTGGTCGCGTGCGGTGGCGGTCGTGCCGCAGGAGCCCGTCACGCCTCCGTGGCTGACCGTTGCGGAGTACGCGCTGCTCGGGCGGACGCCGCATCTCGGAGCGCTCGCCCGCGAGTCGGCGGAGGATCGGCGCGCGGTCGCCCGGACACTCGCTCGGCTCGACCTGCTGGAGCATCGAGATCGCCTGCTGGGGACACTGAGCGGCGGCGAGCGCCAGCGGGTGGTCGTGGCACGGGCGCTTGCGCAGGAGGCGAGCATCGTGTTGCTCGACGAGCCCACCGCGGCCCTGGACATCGGTCACCAGCAGCAGGCGCTCGAGCTGCTCGACGCCCTCCGCGCGGAGTCGGAGCTCACGCTCGTGGCCGCGATGCACGACCTCACGCTCGCGGCGCAGTACGCAGACCGGATGGTCCTCCTCTCGGACGGCCGGATCGCGGCCGACGGCCCGCCCGAGGAGATCCTCACCGAGGAGTCGATCGCTCGGCACTACGACGCCCACATCCGCGTCGTCCGCGTCGACGACCGGCTCGCGATCGTCCCGGCACGCCCGGGCCGATGAGCCTCGTCGTCCTCCTCGGCGGCGCCCGAAGCGGCAAGTCCACGCTGGCGCTCGAGCTGGCCGCCGAGGCCGGAGCGGGCGTGACGTTCCTCGCGACCGCGGAGGCGCTCGACGACGAGATGGCCGCGCGCATCGCCGCGCACCACGCCGAGCGTCCGGTCGACTGGGTCACGGTCGAGGAGCCGCTCGAGCTGGGTCGGGCGCTCGACGCGGTCGAGCCGCGCTCGACCTGCATCGTCGACTGTCTCACGCTCTGGGTCGCGAATCTGCTCCTTCGCGGGGACGACGAACGGGCCGTCGTCGACGCCGCCGCGACGTGCGCCAGACAGGCCGCCGTGCGTCCCGGGCTGACGATCGCGGTCTCGAACGAGGTCGGGTTGGGGATCGTGCCGGCGACACCGCTCGGCCGGACGTATCGCGACGTCCTCGGGGCGGTCAACAAGGCATGGGTGGGCGAGGCCGACCGGGCGGGGTTCGTCGTCGCCGGTCGGCTCCTGCGGCTCGAGGGCGCCGAGGAGCTCGTCCGCTCGGTTCGCGGGCGCCCGTGACGGACGCCCGCATCGACGAGCTCGCGCGCGCCGTCCCCCCGCTCGGAGAGAGCGTCGGTGTCGAGGCTCGTGCGAGCCTCGACGCGAAGACGAAGCCGCGCGGCAGCCTCGGCCGGCTCGAGGACCTGGCGGTCCGAGTCGCGCTCGTGCGCGGAGACGTCCAGCCGAGCCCGCTCGATCCGGTTGTCGTCGTTGCCGCCGCCGACCACGGGGTCGCGGCCGAGGGGGTGAGCGCCTACCCGCGCGAGGTCACCGGGCAGATGCTCGCGAACTTCCAGACCGGCGGTGCGGCGGTCGCCGTGCTGTGTCGCAACGCGGGTGCGCGCCTTGTCGTCGTCGACGCGGGCGTCCTCGAGCCGCCGTCGCTTCCCGGCGTGGTCGATCTGTCGCTCGGACGCGGTAGCGAGAACGCCGCCCTGGGGCCGGCGATGACGCGGGAGGTCGCCGAGGAGGGCGTCGTCCGCGGCGCCGCGCTGGGTCGCGGGCTCGCCGACGAGGGTGCAGGGGTCGTCGCGCTCGGCGAGATGGGCATCGGGAACACGACCGTCGCCGCCGCGCTCAGCTGTGCGCTTCTCGGTTGCGATCCTTCGTCTGCGTGCGGGCGGGGCACCGGCCTGGACGACGCCGGGGTCGCGCACAAGGTGGACGTGGTGCGCCGCGTGCTCGCGGCGAACCGGCCGGCAGCCGACGATCCCCTCGGTGCGCTCGCCGCGGTCGGCGGGTTCGAGCTGGCCGTGCTCGCCGGTGTGGCGCTCGGCGCCGCGGCGGGCCGAGCCGTCGTCCTCCTCGACGGCTTCATCTCGAGTGCCGCCGCGCTCGTCGCCACCAGGATCGCGCCGGAGCTCGGGGAGTACCTTGTCGCCGCGCATCTCTCGCCGGAGCCGGGACATCGGCTCGTGCTCGACGGCCTCGGCCTCGACCCGCTTCTCGATCTCGAGCTGCGTCTCGGCGAGGGGAGCGGCGCGGCACTCGCGCTGCCGCTGCTCGGGGGAGCGCGTGCGATCCTCGTCGAGATGGCGACCTTCGCCGACGCCGGCGTGAGCGACACCGGCCGATGACGTCCTCCGAGCCCGTGCGCGCAGGACTTGCGGCCGTCGCGTTCCTGACGCGGATCCCCGTCGGCCGGCTCGCGCCGCTCGACGCGCGCGACGTGGCCCGCGGCGCGGTGCTGTTCCCACTCGTCGGCGCCGCGGTGGGCGGGGCGGCGGGTGTCCTCGCCGACCTGCTCGTACCCGGCGTCCCGGGCCTCGTCGCCGGTGCCCTCGCAGTTGGTCTGGCCGCGCTGGTCACGGGCGCGATGCACCTCGACGCGCTGGCGGACATGCTCGACGCGCTCGGCGGCACGACGCGCGAGCGCGCGCTGGAGATCATGCGCGACCACTCGATCGGCGCGTTCGGCGCGGTCGGTCTCTGCGTCGTGTGCCTCGTGAACGCCTCCGCGATCGGCGCCCTCGCCGTGCAGAACGAGGCATGGCTCGCCGGCCTCGTCGCGGGCGCGGTGGGCCGGGCGGCGATCCTGCCGCTCGCCCGCGCGCTGCCTTATGCGCGCGCGGGCGAGGGACAGGGGCGCGTGCTCGAGGGCGTCGGCTGGGCCGGGGTGGGCGCCGGAGTCGGGGTGGCCATCGCCCTCGCCGTCGCGGCGGGAGCACCGGGCGTCGCGGCGGCCGCGGCCGCCGCGCTCACGGCGATCGTGCTGCTGCTCTTCTACCGGGCCTGGCTCGGCGGAGTCACGGGCGACTGTCTCGGGGCGACGGCCGCGCTCTGCGAGACCGCCGCGCTCGTCGCGTTCCTCGCCGCACGCTGATGCGGCTCGTGCTCGTCAGGCATGCGGAGGCGGAGGAGTCGGCGCGTGGTCGCTGCTACGGATCGCTCGACGTCGGGCTCTCGGCGAGAGGGAGGTCGCAGTGCGCCACCTTGGCGGACGGACTCGCCTCCGAGCATGTCGCCTCCGTCGTCTCCAGCCCGCGGATCCGGGCGCTCGAAACGGCTCGGGCGATCGCGGAGCGCCATGGTCTGGGCGTCCGCGTCGATCCGGCCTTGCAGGAGCTCGACTTCGGCGAGCTCGAGGGCCGGACGTACGACGAGATCGCCGTCTCGATGCCCGAGCCGTACGCGGAATGGATGACGAACCCGACCCGCGTGCGGTTTCCGGGCGGGGAGTGCTACGCGGATCTCGAGCGACGTGCGCTCCGCGCGGTGGAGGGGCTGCGCCGAGAGCCCGCCGACGGAACGGTCGTCGCCGTCACGCACGGCGGGGTCGTGCGAGCGGTGCTCGCCGACGCCCTCGGGATCCCCGACGATCGGATCTTCCGGCTCGCGGTCGACCCGGCGTCGCTCTCGATCCTCGACTGGGTCGACGACGTCCCGATCGTCGTCGCGCTGAACGTCCGCGCGTACGCTTCGATCGGCGCGTGACCGCGCCGTCCGACCATGAAGCCCCGTCACCACGCTCGCCCGCTTCTCGCTGTCCTGCTCACGGTCGTGCTCGCCTCCGCGACGGCATCGATCGCCCAGGCGATCCACCGCGGCCACGACGCGTCCTTCGCGTCGTACCGCTTCATGGTCTCCCTGCGCCTCGCGCAGACGCCCGACAAGCACCGGTGCGGCGGGACGCTGATCGCGCCCGACATCGTGCTCACCGCCGGCCACTGTGTCATCGGCATCCCACAGGGCGGGCTCGTCGCCGTCGTCGGCTCGGACGTGCCCGACTGGCCGTCGGCGCCGCGGGTCGCCACCGTCGGCTACGGCACGCCCGACGGGTTCGACCTCCGGCGCGACAACCGCCACGACATCGCGATCGTGAAGCTCGCAGTTCGTCAGCAGACACCGGGGGTCAGACTCGCACGCTCGGAGCCGCGGGTCGGTGCGAAGGTCATGACCCTCGGCTGGGGCTGCACGAACGCGCCGCCCAACTGCCTCGTCCACCCGACCCGTCTCCAGGCCTCCGACCAGTCGGTCCTGCGAGACGCGTCCTGCGGGACGGACGTGTTCTTCGTGCCGCCGATGTTCGACCGGACGACGATCTGCACGAAAGGCGTCGAGCTGCGGTCGACGGTGAACCACGGCGACTCCGGCGGGCCGCTGCTCGTCCGCGACCGGTCGGGTGGCTTTCGGCAGGTCGGGGTGACGAGCCTCGGCGCCGACAGCAAGGTGAAGTTGTACGCCGGCTTCACGTCGATCCCGCTCGAGCGGAGGTGGATCACGAGCGCGATCGCCTCGCTCAGGCGCTGATCGCCTCTGGGAGGCGTACAGTCCGGGAGGTGAGACGTGGCCTCGTTGTCGCTGCGCTGACGTGCGCATGCGCCGTCGCCTTCCCCGCCTTCGCGCACGCCGGCTCGGTGCACCTCGAGCAGTACGTCGCGACCGGAAGCTCGGTCCAGGTGTCCGTCGTCGTCCGCCGACCCGCCTCGTTCTCCGTGCTGCTCCGGACGCGGACGATCGGCCGCACGCAGCTCCGCCTCCTGGGCCCACACGCGCCGAAGGGCGGCCCGCTGATCGACACGAAGACGACTGCATGCGATGGCGCGGCCGGGTCGTACTACTGCCAGGCGTCCTACGAGCCGCTGCCGCCCGGGACGTACACGTTCCGGATCGTCCGCCGCTCCGGCTTCTCCACGACCGTCGAGCTCACCGTTCGCTGGTAGCGGACACGTCCGGAAAGGCGCCGGAGGCCGCGGCTAGCATCGACCCGTGACCGTCACCCCTCACGAGGAGCTCCTCGCCGACCTCAACCCCGCCCAGCGCGAGGCCGTGCTCCACGTCGACGGGCCGCTGCTGGTCGTCGCGGGGGCAGGCTCCGGGAAGACCCGTGTCCTCACCCACCGTGTCGCCCACCTGATCGGGGCGCACGGCGTCAAGCCGAACGAGATCCTCGCGATCACGTTCACGAACAAGGCCGCGACGGAGATGCGCGAGCGGCTCGAGCGCATGCTCGGTCACACCGCCCGGGCGATCTGGATCCTCACCTTTCACGCCGCCTGCGGCCGCATCCTGCGCCGCGAGGCGGAGCGGCTCGGCTACCGCTCGACCTTCACGATCTACGACCAGGCCGACCAGGTGCGCCTCGTCAAGGCGTGCCTCGAGGAGCTCGGCAAGGACCCGAAGCGCTTCACGCCGCGCGGGATCCACAGCCAGATCTCGAACGCGAAGAACCAGCTGATCTCGCCGGACGAGTACACCGCGCGCGTCTCGTCGTTCTGGGACCAGACCGTCGCGGAGGTCTACGAGCTGTACCAGCGTCGACTCTTCCGCTCGAACGCCGTCGACTTCGACGACATCCTGATGCTCACCGTCCAGGTCCTGGAGCGCTTCCCCGAGGCGCGCGAACGGTGGCAGAGGGCGTTCCGGCACGTGCTCGTCGACGAGTACCAGGACACGAACCACGCCCAGTACCGGTTCCTCCAGCTCATCGCCGAGAAGCACCGGAACGTGTTCGCGGTCGGGGACCCGGACCAGTCGATCTACGCCTTCCGCGGCGCGGACATCCGCAACATCCTCGACTTCGAGCGCGACTTCGGCGGCGCGGGCGTGATCGCGCTGGAGCAGAACTACCGCTCGACGAACTCGATCCTCGAGGCCGCGAACGCGGTGATCGACAACAACCGCGACCGCAAGCCGAAGCGGCTCTGGTCGGAGCTCGGCGACGGCGATCCCGTCGAGGTGGTGGAGGTCGAGGACGAGCACGCCGAGGCACGCTTCGTCGCCGCGGAGATCGCACGTCACGTGGAGTCCGGCACGTCCGCCTCGGAGGTCGCGATCTTCTACCGGACGAACGCCCAGTCGCGCGTGCTCGAGGACGTGCTCGTCCGCCAGGGCGTGCCGTACCAGGTGATCGGCGGCCCGCGCTTCTACGAACGCGCCGAGATCCGCGATGCCGTCGCGTACCTCGCAGTGCTCAACAACTCCGACGACGCCGTCTCGCTGATGCGGATCGCCAACCGGCCCCGCCGCGGCATCGGCGACACGTCGATCCAGCGAATGGTCGTGCACGCCGACGCGCTCGGGATCTCGCTCTGGGAGGCGACCGCCGACCCGGAGACGGCCGGAGTGGCGAGCGCGAGCGCCCGCGCGATCCGTGGCTTCCGCACGATGATGGAGTCGCTGATGGCGTCGGCACAGGAGCTCGCGGTCGACGAGCTCGTGCAGGCAGTGCTCGAGCGCTCGGGGACGATCGAGGCGTACGAGGCCGAGCGGACGATCGAGGCGCGCGGCCGGATCGAGAACCTCGAGGAGCTCGTGGGCTCTGCGCAGGAGTACCGGCGGCGAGCAGAGGAGCCGTCGCTCTCCGGCTTCCTCGAGGAGGTGCAGCTCCAGTCCGACCAGGACACGCTCGCCACCGACGAAGCGCAGGTGACCCTGATGACGATCCACAACGCGAAGGGTCTCGAGTACCGCGTCGTGTTCCTGATCGGGATGGAGGAGGGAATCTTCCCGCACGCCCGCTCGATCGAGGACAACGACGTGGAGGAGGAGCGGCGGCTCGCCTACGTCGGGATGACGCGGGCGATGGAGCGGCTGACCCTCACGCACACGACGGCGCGCTCGCTCTACGGCCGACGTGAGTACAACCTTCCGTCGCGGTTCCTCGACGAGCTTCCGGCCGGGGTCGTGCGCGAGCGGCTGCGACCCGCGTCCTGGGCGGGCTACGCGCAGTCGGCGAGGCAGATCGCGCCCCGCGAGGACCGCGATCTCCCGGCGCTCTCGACCGGCGACTCGGTGCGTCACGGCTCGCTCGGCGAAGGGGTCGTCATGCGGATCGAGCCGGGCGGCGTCGTCACGGTGCGCTTCGCCGCCGACGGGAGCGAGCGGCGCCTGATGATCGAGTACGCGCCGCTCGAGAAGCTCTAGCCCGCCGGTCACTAGGATCGCCGGATGGCCTACCGCGTCCGCGCAGTTCGCGATGTCGAGGAGTACCGCGCCGCGCTCGGCGGCATCGGCCACTACTTCGGCTGGGCGCCGACCGCCGACGACGTGGAGCGCTTCGGCGCGCTGCTCCCGCGCGAGCGCATGCATGCGGTTTTCGACGACGGCCACATCGTCGCGGGCGCGGGCGCCTACGGGTTCGAGCTCACGCTCCCCCGGGGCCCGACACCGTGCGCAGGCGTCACGGTGGTCGGCGTTCTGCCGTCCCATCGGCGCCGTGGGCTACTGCGGCGGATGATGGAGCTGCAGCTCCGCGACGTGCGCGAACGCGGAGAGCCGATCGCCGCCCTGTGGGCGTCCGAGGAGACGATCTACGGACGCTTCGGCTACGGACTCGCGTCGCTGTGCCTGAACCTCGGGATCCGGCGCCGCAACGTCCGGATCCGGCCCGAGCTCCCGCAGGAGGGATCGGTACGACTCGTCGAGACGGACGAGGCTCTGCGTGCGTTGCCCGGTCTCTACGACCGCATCCGGAAGCGGAGCCCCGGCTTCCTCTCGCGCTCGCGCGGCTGGTGGGAGACCCGCACGCTCGGCGACCGCCCCGAGAACCGGCGCGGGGCCGGCCCGCTCGTTCGCGCCCTCTACGAGCGCGACGGTCGCGCGGCCGGTTGGGCGCTGTACCGGATCGCACAGGAGGGCGCGACCTACGAGGAATGGAAGAAGACCGTGAGGGTCGTGGAGCTCCAGGGCGTCGACGACGGCGCGCGGCGAGAGCTCTGGGGGTTCCTGCTCGGGATCGACTGGACGGACGACATCACGATCGAGGGCCTCGCCGTCGACGACTCGTTGCTCCTCGTCGTCGACCGGCCGAACGAGCTTCGCCCACGGGTGTTCGACGGTCTCTGGGTGCGACCGGTGGAGGTCGGCGGCGCGCTCGCGGCTCGTGGGGTCTCCGGTGACGGGCGGGTCACGCTGGAGGTGACGGCCGACCCGCAATTCGCGGACAACGTGGGGACCTGGACGGTGGAGGGCGACCGGGTGCGCCGGACCTCGAGGCGGCCGGACGTGCGGCTCGACGTCCAGACGCTGGGCATGGCGCTGCTCGGCGGATTCACGTTCGCGCAGCTCGCCCGGGCGGGTCGAGCCGAGGAAGGCGCCCGCGGCGGCCTCGCCCGCGGCGACGCGTTGTTCCGGGCGGAGCGAGCGCCGTGGTGTCCGGAGATCTTCTAGCCTCGTCACCATGCCCGACGCGGTGATCCTCTCTGCCGTGCGCACGCCCGTCGGCCGCTACGGCGGCGGTCTCGCGGGCGTACGGCCCGACGATCTCGCGGCGATCGCCGTCGGCGCGGCGGTCGAGCGCGCGGGTGTTCCCGCGGAGGAAATCGAGGACGTCTGGCTCGGCTGCGCGAACCAGGCAGGCGAGGACAACCGGAACGTGGCGCGGTTCGCGGCGCTCCTCTCCGGGTTGCCCGACACGGTCGGCGGCCTGACCGTCAACCGCCTCTGCGCTTCGGGGCTCTCGGCGATCGCCGGCGCCTGCCACGCAGTGATCGCGGGGGACGGCGACCTGTTCGTCGCGGGCGGCGTCGAGTCGATGAGCCGCGCCCCGCTCGTCACGGCGAAGCCCGACGCCGCATTCCCCCGCGGCGATCGGACGATGTACGACACGACGCTCGGCTGGCGGTTCGTGAATCCCCGCTACGAGGAGCGGTTCTCGACCGCGTCGATGGGCGTCACCGGCGAGAACGTCGCCGAGCGCTGGGCCGTCTCGCGGGAGGACCAGGACGCCTTCGCGCTCGAGTCTCAGCGCCGCTGGGCCGCCGCGGACGCCGAAGGACGCTTTGCGGACGAGCTCGTCCCGGCGGGCGAGCTCGAGCGAGATGAGCATCCACGCCCCGATACGACGGCGGAGAAGCTCTCGTCGCTCAAGCCCGCCTTCCGGCAGGACGGAACTGTGACGGCCGGGAACGCGAGCGGGATCAACGACGGCGCCGCCGCGGTCGTCGTCGCGAGCGCCGAGCGGGCACGCGAGCTCGGGAGCGAGCCCCTCGCGACCTTCCGCGGCTCCGCCGTCGCAGGGGTCGATCCGGCGGTGATGGGGATCGGCCCGGTCCCCGCGGTGCGCAAGCTGCTCGCCCGCACCGGTGTCGCCGTCGACGACCTCGACCTCGTCGAGCTGAACGAGGCCTTCGCGTCGCAGTCCGTCGCCGTGATCCGCGACCTCGGCCTCGATCCGGAGCGCGTCAACGTCTCGGGCGGCGCGATCGCGATCGGCCATCCGCTCGGCATGTCGGGAGCCCGTCTGGTCGTCACGCTCCTCCACGAGCTCCGCCGGCGGAACGGCCGCTACGGGGTCGCGACGATGTGCATCGGCGTCGGCCAGGGCCAGGCCGCCCTCTTCGAGCGAGCATGAACAGGCCCGGCACACGCGTCGCGATCCTGCTCGACATCGACGGGACGCTGATCGTCTCGGGTGGGGCCGGCGCGAGCTCGTGGGCGCTCGCGTTCGACGAGCTCTACGGGATTGCGGCGGACATCGGCGAGTTCACCGACACCGGGATGACCGATCCCGAGGTCGGCCGCAAGACGTTCGAGGCGGTGCTCGACCGGGAGCCGTCCCAGGACGAGTTCGCCAAGCTCCTCGAGCGCCGTGAGCACTATCTGCACCGGACGGTCGCCGAGTCGGACGGCTACCGCGTGCTCCCCGGCGTGACGGAGCTCCTGCCGAGGCTGCTCGACCAGGGCTACCTGCTCGGCATCGTCACCGGGAACCTCGAGGGCTCGGCGCACATCAAGCTCCACCGCGCCGGGCTGAACCGCTTCTTCTCGTTCGGCGGCTACGGCTCCGACTCGCCGGACCGCACCGAGGTGACGCGGGTCGCCCTCCGCAAGGCGGCGTTGGTCTACGGGGCGCCGTTGAAGGCCGAGCAGGCGATCGTCGTCGGCGACACGCCCCACGACGTCGATGCCGCACACGCCGCCGGGCTCGAGTGCATCGGCGTCGGGAGCCACAACTACGACGCCGGCCAGCTGCGGGCCGCCGGCGCCGACTACGTGATCGACTCGCTCGCGGAGGGGCTGCCCCTCTGAGTCGGCGTCGCGGTCAGTCCGCGTAGGGCCGCACCGGGTTGACGGCGTTCGCCCCGCCGTCCACGGAGTAGATGCTGCCCGTCACGAACGCGGAGTCGTCGCCCAGGAGGAACGCGACAACGTTCGCCACCTCTTCCGGCGTGCCCGGGCGCCGCATCGGGGCCAGCCGCGCACGTGTGCTCGGCCCGGCGTCGCCTCCGGCGCTTACGGCGGACGGCCCCAGCAGGCTCGTCGGCACGATGCCCGGCGCGACCGCGTTGACTCGGATGCCCAGCGGTCCACCATAGACGGCCGCCGAGCGCACCAGGCCGACGAGCGCGTGCTTGCTCGTGTGGTAGGCGACGAGATCCGCGCCGCCACCGAGGGAGCAGATCGAGGCCGTCACCACGATCGAGCCGCCTGTGCCTTGTGCGCGGTACTGGCGGAACGCGCTCCGTAGCCCGAGGAACGTCCCACGCACGTTGACAGCCATCACACGGTCGAACTCCTCGACCGACGCGTTCGGGAGCAACGCGAGGTTTCCGGCGATGCCGGCGTTCAGGTGATGATGGTCGATCCGCCCGAACCGGGCGACCGCGTCCTCGACGTACGTCGCCACGCCGCCCTCGCTCGAGACGTCCGCCTCGATCGGGTGCGCGTCGCCGCCGATCTCCTCGGCTACGCGCGACGCGGCCGAGCCATCGACATCGACCACGGCGACCTGAGCGCCGCTCCGTGCTAGTCGGCGGCACACGCCGGCCCCGATGCCGCCGCCACCGCCCGTGACAATCACCACCTTGCCCTCGAGTGAGCTCATGGGAGTCCTTTCCGCAGGTCCCGCCTTGACTTCTGGATTTTGGTCGTGGAGTATCTCACGTCATATTGTCTGACGGTATGTCGAGACGACGGAATGGCCGTCCTATCGTGACCACGAGAAATCCGTGAGCGTTCCTGTGGATCCCGTCCGCGGCGCTGCCGCGGCCGAGCCCAGGCCTGGCAACGACCTCGCCGCCCAGGTCGAGCGGGTCGCGGCGCCGGTCCGCGAGCAGGTGGCCGACCTCCTACGGCGCGAAATCGTCGAGCTCCGCCTGCGGCCGGGTCAGCGGCTCGTCGAGCGGGAGTTGATCGAACGGATCGGCGTCTCCCGGACCACGATTCGCGAGGCGCTCCGCCAGCTCTCCGCGGAGGGTCTCGTGACGACGATCCCGCAGAAGGGGGCGATCGTGGCGATCCCCTCGCCGAAGGAGGCAGCGGAGGTCTACGAGGTCCGGGCGCTCCTCGAGGGGGCCGCCGCGAAGGAGTGCGCGGAAAACGCCACGGAGGCGCACCTGCGGGCTCTGAGGGACGCATTCGCCGCGCTCGAGCGCAGCGTGGACGCCGATGAGGAGCCGCCGCTGATGCTCGAGGCGAAGAACCGGCTGTACCAGGTGATCTTCGAAGGCTCCGACAACCCGACGATCCGCGGGATCCTCGAGAGCCTCCAGGCGCGGATCGCGGTGCTTCGCGCGACCACGCTGGCCGCCCCCGACCGGCCCGAGCAGTCGGTCAAGGAGATCCGCGCGATCGTCGAGGCAATCGAGCGCCGCGAGCCGGAGGCCGCCGAGATCGCCGCGTCGTTCCACGTGCGGCAGGCTGCCTCGACCCTGTTCACGCAACTCGAGTCGTCGGCGGAAGGAAGCCATGGGTGATGACGGTCGGTTCGAAGAAGGGCTGCGCGTTCGGCGCGAGGTCCTCGGCGAGGAGCACGTCCAGCGGTCGTTCGACCGGGCCTCGGAGTTCACGCGTCCGATGCAGGAGCTCGCGACCGAGTACTGCTGGGGCGCCGTCTGGTCGCGGCCCGGCCTCGCCCGCCGCGACAGGAGCCTCGTGAACCTTGGGATGCTCACGGCCCTGGGCCGCTCGCACGAGCTCGCTGTGCACGTCCGCGGCGCGGTGCGCAACGGCTGTACGCGCGAGGAGATCCAGGAGACGCTCCTCCAGGCGGCGGTGTACGCCGGCGTCCCGGCGGGGATGGAGGCGTTCCGCATCGCAGAGGCCGCGCTCGACCAGCTTGTGCGCGACGAGGCCGTCCAGCCCGACGGGGAGCCGACCGGAGCCGCATGAGCGACAGGCCCCCAATCGGGTTCGTGGGTCTCGGCGCGATGGGCGGGAGAATGGCCCGGCTGCTGCTCGAGGACGGTCACGCGCTGGCGGTGCACGACACCCACGCCGACGCGATGGCGCCGCTCGTCGAGCGCGGAGCGGTGGGCTTCCGCTCGGCGAGGGAGGTCGCCGACGTGGCGGAGACCGTGCTCGTCAGCCTGCCGACCCCCGACGTCGTGCGCGAGGTCGCCTGCGGCCCGGACGGCATCGTCCGGGGCCGGGCCGTACGCACGTTCGTCGACCTCTCGACGACAGGCGCCATGGAGAGCGAGGAGATCTCGGCGACGCTCGGCGCCGCGGGTGTCGCGCACGTCGACGCGCCGGTGAGCGGCGGCGTCGCCGGGCTCGAGGCACGGAGCCTCGCGGTGATGGCCTCCGGTGCGCGCGAGGCGTTCGATCGCGTCCGGCCGCTGCTCGAGACGTTCGGCTCGAACGTCTTCTGGGTCGGTCCGTCCGCTGGACAGGGTCAGACCGCGAAACTGCTCAACAACCTGCTCTCGGCGACCGCCGTCGCAATCACCTCGGAAGCCCTCACGCTGGGGGTGCGGTCGGGTCTCGCCCCGTCGAAGCTGATCGAGATCTTCAACGCGTCGAGTGGACGGAACACTGCGACGTCGGAGAAGTTCCCCCGGCACGTGCTCACCCGGGCGTTCGCCTCAGGGTTCCGGTTACGCCTCATGGCGAAGGACGTCGAGCTGTGCCTCGCCGAGGCCCGCCGCCGGCACGTCCCGATGCTGGTCGGCGGGGCCGTCCAGCAGCTGTGGACCCTGGCGGCCGCCGGGGCGTCGGAGGATGACGACCACACCCAACTCGTCGAGCTGTACGAGGGCTGGACCGGAACCACGGTCGCGGGCCCCGAGACGGTGGAGACGAGTGGCTGAGGCGGCGGTCAGCGACCCGGTCGCGGCGAGCGGGCGCTTCGAGGTCGTCGCGGTCCGTTACGGCACCCTGAGCGCGCCGCGGAGCGAGCTCTTCCTGCGCTTCGCGAGCTACGACGAGCCGGACGAGGTCGTCGAGATGGCCTACTACTTCTGGGTGCTCCGCCGGGGGGCGGAGACCATCCTCGTCGACACCGGCTTCGACCCGGCCGTCGGCGTGCGACGCGGGCGCACGTGCCTCTGGCCGCCGCTCGAGGCGCTCCAGCGCCTCGGGATCGAGCGGTCGAGTGTGGCGACGCTGGTCGTCACGCACCTCCACTACGACCACGTCGGGAACCTCGCAGCCTTCCCCGAGGCAGAGCTCGTCGTTCCGAGAAAGGAGCTGGACTTCTGGACAGGACCACATGCGGCTCGCTACCAGTTCGCGTCCCACGTCGAGGCGGAGGAGATCGCCCTGCTCGACGAGGCGCGACGCTCGGGGCGCGTCCGGCTGACGGAGGGCACCGAGCAGATCGTCGAGGGCGTCACGGCGGTCGTCGTCGGCGGCCACTCGCCCGGCCAGCAGGTGACCGTCGTGGCCGGCGGGGAGGGCGACGTCGTGCTGACGTCGGACGCGGTCCACTTCTACGAGGAGCTCGAGCTCGACCGCCCGTTTGGCGTGGTGGCCGACCTCGAGGCGATGTACGGCGCCTACGACCTGGTGAAGCGGCTCGGGGCCGCGCCCGGCGCGGTCGTCGTGCCGGGCCACGACCCCGAGGTGATGGAGCGGTTCCCGGACGTCGGGGGCCAAACGAGCGGTCTCGCCGTGAGGGTCGGCTGAGCCGCGGAGATAGATGTCGAACGACGAGAGGGCAGGAGGTACGTGATGAAGGCTCGTTTAGCAGGTGTGGGAAGGACGACGGCGGCGGTGCTCGTCGTCGCCGTCGCGGCCATCGGTGCGAGCACGGCGTCCGGGGCGTCCTCCGCGGACACGATCCTCGTGGGCTCGATCGCGGGGACGACGGGCGCCTACGGCAGCACGGGGGTCGCGATGGTCAACGGCGCGAAGCTGGCCATCGCCGACCTGAACGCGAGGGGTGGAGCGCTCGGCAAGAAGTTCTCGCTCCAGTCGTACAACGACCAGGCCTCGGCGACGCTCTCGTCCCAGCTGTTCCAGCGGCTCGTCAGCGGCGGCGCGGTCGCGGTCGTCGGGTCGGGCGACACCGGGCCCGCGACGTCTGCGATGGCGCAGCGGTTGAAGGTCCCCAACATCGGCGCCGTCGACGACGCCGGCCTGACGATCTATCCGGACGGCCCGACGAAGCCGCCCTTCGAGTGGGTGTGGAGCTGGGGGCTGAACACGTTCGCCTGGGGCGAGAGCGTCGGGCAGTACGCCCGCTCGCACTGCAAGGCCCTGGCCGTGCTCCACGACCCGTCCACGTATGGACGCGGTGGCGAGGCCGGCGTCAAGCTCGGGTACGAGAAGGGGAGGAAGCTCGTCCTCGACGAGACGATCAACGAGGACTGGTCGACGGGCGCGACGGTCAGCCTCACGAACGAGATCAACAAGATCAAGGACTCCGGGGCGGACTGCGTCGTCGTGTGGCTGACGCCGCAGGACACCGCGCGCTTCGCGCAGACCGTGAAGAGCACCGGCGTCAAGCTGAAGGTCCTCGGCAACGACGAGATCAACGCCGACAACACCTTCGCGTCGCTGGCGGGGAATGCCGCCGACGGCGCGATCGGCGCGATGCTGAAGACCGACCTGCACCCCAACAAGGCGGTGACGTCGTTCCGGGCCCGCTACAAGAAGCGCTTCCACATCGCCTCGACGCCGTTCGCGGTCGCGAACTACGACGCAATCATGATGCTCGCGGCGCTGATCAAGAAGACCGGCTCGACCGACCCTGAGAAGCTCAAGGACGCGTTCAACAGCGTCAAGAACTTCAAGGGGCTCCAGGGCACGGTCTCGTTCAGCCAGCAGAACCACGCGACGATCACGACGAAGCAGCTCGCGCTCGTGCGCTACGACGCGAAGTCGAAGACCTGGAAGGCCGTGAAGTAGCCGGTGGCCACGGGGGTGGGCCGCCGCGTCGCGGGCCCGCCCCCTCCCGCCGATCACGCGGACGAGGAGACGCCATGAGCACCCAGACAGACGATCACAGGAAACAGCTCCGGGACGAGTTCATCGAGGCGCGTGGGTACTGGAACGCGTTCTGGGATGCACTGCTCGACATGGACGAGGACTTCTTCGAGGCGTACACGCGCTTCTCGTCCGTGCCGTGGAAGTCGGGCCCGCTCGACCCGAAGATCAAGGAGTTCGTCTACATCGCGGTCGACGCGGCTGCGACGCACCTGTAC
The DNA here is from genome assembly GCA_963698935.1 of uncultured Actinomycetes bacterium. GTDB lineage: Bacteria > Actinomycetota > Thermoleophilia > Gaiellales > Gaiellaceae > Gaiella. Next base: position 537,169 of record CAVOSU010000023.1, on the reverse strand, counting down.
GCGCCCGGCATCCGCCAGCACGTCAAGCAGGCGCTCGCGCACGGGGCGACCGCCGCGGAGATCATGGAGGTGCTGGAGCTCACCGCGACGCTCGGCATCCACGCATGCAACATCGGGGTGCCGATCCTCGTCGAGGAGCTCGCGGCGGCGGGCCAGCCGATCGACGAGACGCTCTCGGAGCGTCAGCTCGCGCTGAAGGCCGACTTCACCGAGAAGCGCGGCTACTGGCACCAGTTCTGGAACGAGATCCTGACCCTCGACCCGGACTTCTTCGAGGCGTACACGCAGTTCTCGTCGGTGCCGTGGGTGACGGGCGTGCTCGAGCCGAAGGTGAAGGAGCTGATCTACACCGCCTTCGACGTGTCGGCGACGCACCTCTACGCGCCGGGGCTGCGGCTCCACATCAAGAACGCGATCGGCTACGGCGCGACGCGCGAGGAGATCCTCGAGGTGATCGAGCTCGCGAGCGTGATCGGCATCCACTCGTGCACGGTCGGGGTCCCGATCCTCGTCGAGGAGCTCGCCGTGGCGAAAGGGCCGGACGCGTGACCGTCGTCGCCGCCCCGACAGCCAAGCAGGAGCTGCAGGAGCTCTACGCGCGCTACAAGTCTCTCGCGCTCTCGACGAGCGCCACCCTGATGCTCGGCGGAGCGCTCGAGCCGCTCGGGGACAGCCTCGAGGAGCTCCTCGGCGACTGCCGCGCCGCGCAGGAGCGCGGGGCCGTGTACGCCGGCGAGCTCGCCCGGTGCACCGAGGCGGCCGCGAGCCTGCGCCCGCTGCTCGGAGGCGACCCGACCGCGGGCGCGCTCGAGCGGGCGCGCGCGTCCCATCTACGCCTGCGGCGCGCCGTGTGGGGCGTGATCCCGTGCGAATACGTGCCCTGCTGCGCGTCCGGGCTCGGACACGACGAGCGATAGGAGTTCTCATGGCCGACTATTCGATCTGGGTTGTCGAGTACGCGCGGGTCGTCGAGTTCGCGCGCGGCATCCTGACCTACGGCAAGTGGAACGACGGCACGATCGTCGCGCCCTACTGCTACGCCGTGATCAAGGGCGAGGGGCACCTCGCCGTCGTGGACACGGGCTACAACCACGTCGAGCTCGGCGCGGAGCTTGCGGCGGGCTACGGGGTCAGCGACTGGCAGCCGGCCGATGTCGTGCTGAAGCGGATCGGCGTGGACCCCGCCGACGTCGACACCGTGATCCTCACGCACAACCACTTCGACCATGCGGGCGGCGTGGAGTTCTTCCCGAACGCCCACGTCTACATGCAGGCCCGCGAGGTTTCGAAGTACATGTGGGCCTCGGGCCTCCCGGACCGCCTCCAGTGGCTGACGAGCGCCACCGACCCCGACCTGATGCTCTGGCTCGTCGGACGGATGAAGCAGGGCAAGCTCACGCTGCTCGACGGGGAGAGCGAGATCTTCCCCGGCCTGCGTGCGATCCCGGCGCACGACACGCACACCGCCGGGTCGCAGTACGTGACGATCGACAACGAGCGGGACGGCCGCTGGCTCCTCGCCGGCGACAACTGCTACGTCTACGAGAACTTCACCGGCGCCCACGGCGACGGCCGGTTCACCCCCATCGGCCTCGTCTTCGGGAGCGTCGAGCGGTGCGTCCTCACCATGGAGGACATGTGGCAGTACGTGGGCGGCGAGGTCACGCGGATCGTCCCGTTCCACGAGCAGCGGATCTGGGAGCACTTCCCGACGCGCGAGTTCGCCGACACGTTGCACGTCGCCGAGCTGTCGCTCGCGGACGGCGAGCCGAGCCGGGTCGAAGGGCAGGTCGCGGTGGGGTGAGCGACGTCGCTGGATCCACGAGCGGCATGGTCGGCCTCGGCAACATGGGTGGCCGCATCGCCCGGCGCATCCGCGACGGGGGCCATCCGGTCGTCGGCTTCGACGTCGACGACGACCAGGCGGGCCGTGCGGGCGTCGAGACCGTCGCCACGGTCGAGGCCCTGTTCGGTGCAGTCGACGTCGTGTTCTTCTCGCTGCCGGACAGCCGCGTGATCGAGCGCGTGGTGTTTGGCGACGGCGGCGCGCTGGCGGCGTGTCGCGAAGGGCAGATCGTCGTCGATCTGAGCACCGCGGCGCCGAGCTCGAGCACCAGGATTCATGCGGAGCTCGAACAGCGGGGCGTCGCGTTCGTCGATGCGGGCGTCTCGGGCGGCGCCGCAGCGGCCGAGCAGGGTGCGCTCACGATCATGGCGGGTGGCTCCGAGCAGGCTCTCGAGTCGGTGAGGCCGATTCTCGAGACGTTCGCGAGCCGCGTCTACCACATGGGCGCTCCGGGGTCGGGACACGTCGCGAAGCTGCTGAACAACTTCCTGAACGGCATCAGCCTCGCGGCGACCGCCGAGGTCATGGTCGCTGCGCGCAAGGCCGGCCTCGACCTCCGCCAGGTGCTCGAGGTGCTGAACCACTCGAGCGGCGTGAACTTCGCGACGCTCAACCGGTTCCCCCGCATCGTCGAGGGCGACTACCTCGAAGGCGGGCTGACCGCGAACCTGATGGCGAAGGACGTCCAGCTCTACCTCGATCTCGTCCGCCAGCTCGAGGTGACGAGCCTCGCCGGGCCGTCGTGCCTCGGCGTTTTCCACCTCGCCGCGGCGCTCGGCTACGGCGACCAGATCTCGAATCGAGTCGTGGACGCGCTTGGAGACGTCTCCGGCGGCGTCCGGCTCCAGGACTGAAAGGGAGGCCATGCGCATCGCGAGAGGCGCGCGCCCGCCTCGTCCGAGCGGCGCACGGAAACGTTCACCGGGAGCGTCTGGGCCGACCCCGTCTTGCGGCGGAGGGCGAGGTTGGCGTCGCGTCGCGATCTCACTCGGTGCCCGACGTGGCTCGAGCCGGTCAGCGACGCGGACTACGCGGAAGGGGCCGACGGCGCTGATGTTGCAGGTCGTGCTCAGCGGCCTCGCGAGCGGGGCAATCTACGGCCTCGTCGGAATGGGCTTCGCGATCGCGTTCTACGTGACCCGCGTGATCAACTTCGCAGAGGGGCAGCTCCTCATGGTCGGCGTGATGGTTGCCGCGGCGATCTCCCGCGCGGGCGCAGGCTGGGTCCTCACGGTCGCGGGCGGGATCGCCGCCGCCGCGCTGATGGGGGCCGTGACGTATCTCGTGGCTGTGCGCCCGGTGCTCGCGTTCGATCGGTCGAGCTTTGCCTGGCTCGTGTCGACGCTCGGTGTAGCCCTGATCCTCCAGAACCTCGCGGCGATCATCTGGGGGCCAACGTCGCGGCCGTTCCCGCCACTCCTGAACGACCATGCTGTGCACATCGGCGGCGCGACGCTCACGCTGCAGGAGGTCGCCGCGATCGTCGTCGCCCTCCTCCTCGCGCTCGCGTTCGAGATCGTCCGCAGGAAGACACTGTTCGGCAAGGTCGGGATGGCCGTCGCACACGACCCCGAGATGGCGTCTGCGATCGGTGCGAACACCGGGCTGATCGCCGTGACCGCCTTCGCAGTGGCGGGCATGTTCGCGGGTGTCGCAGGCGTTCTGATCGGCCCGATTACGTACGCCAATCCCTACATCGGAAACACGTACGGGATCGCGGGTTTCGTGGCCCTGATGATCGGCGGCACGGCGCGACCCGTCGCAGCGATGGCGGGCGGGCTCATCCTGGGGGTGCTCGAGGAGACCGCGAAGAGCCTGATCGACACGCAGGCGTCCGACTGGTTCCCCTTCGTCGTCGTGCTCGTGATCCTTCTGCTTGCTCCGCAGGGCCTCTTCGCCGAGGCCGGGCGTCTGCGTGGCCTCGGCCGGAGCCGGCGCGCACCGGGGGCGGCGGCGTCGTGAGCGACGGGCTGCTCACCGCCGCGGGCACGGACCGACCCGCGACGCGCGCACGATGGACGCCTCCGTGGCGCGGCCCGCTGCTCCTGCTCGGGATCGCGGGCTATCTCGTCCTGACGTACGTCCTCGCCAACGACACGCTGTACGTGCAGAGCCTCGTGCTCGTCGCGGCGGTCTTCGGAATCCTCGCCGTGAGCCTCGACCTCGTCGCGGGCGTGGCGGGGCTCTACTCCCTCGGGCACGCCGGTCTCTTCGCGATCGGGGCGTACGGGACGACGATCCTCCACAACGACCACGGGTGGAACCTCTTCCTGCTCCTCCCCGCGAGCATGCTCGGGGTCGGTGTCGTTGGGCTCGTGCTGGGAAGCCTCTCGCTCCGTGTCAGCGGCCTGTATTTTGCGATCACGACCTTCATCTTCACGCTCGTCGTAACCGTGCTCGCGAGCGATCTCGCGATTACCGGCGGCTATGGGGGGCTCATCGGGCCGATCTTCCCCGAGTTCCCGTCAAGCCTCGAATGGCTCGGCGCATCGCTCATCTGGTGCTGCATGCTCGCGCTCCTGGTTGCGATCCTCCTGAGCCTGGGGATCCGCCGGTCGCCGCTCTACGCCGTCCTGCTCGCAATCCGCGACGCGGAGCCGTTCGCCGCGGCCGCCGGCGCCCGGACGTCCCTCCTCAAGATCGGCCTCTTCGGGCTCTCCGCGGCGATGGCGGGCGCCGCCGGCTGGATTTTCGCCTTCCAGGGGATCGTCTCGCCGAGTCAGTTCGATTGGACCGTGTCCGTGAACATCCTCGTGATGGTGATCCTCGGCGGGATCAACACGACCCTGGGGCCGGTGATCGGCGCCGCCTTCGTGACGATCTTCCCCGCGCACGTCAGTATCAACCCGTTCTGGCAGGAGGTGCTGTTCGGTGCCGTCTTCGTCGCGATGGTGATCTTGTACCCGCCCGGTTTCATGGGTTTCGTGAACGCCGTGGCCCGGCGTGCAGTGGAACTCGTCCGAGGACGGTCCTCCGACGCGCCCGGTCGAGGCGCGACGAGCGCTCCTGTCGCTCCCGCAGCGACCCCTCCGCTGGAAGGGAACGTGCGCGAAGGAGCGCCTGCATTGGCTGTGGACTGTCGAGGCGTGTCGTTTGCGTACACGAAAGGCGCCCCGGTGCTGCGCGACGTCGACTTCCGCGTCAGAAGGGCGTCGATTCACGGGTTGATCGGGCCGAACGGATCCGGCAAGACGACTCTCGTCGACCTCATCGCGGGCCGCCTCCGGCCGCTCGCGGGCACGATCGAGCTCGACGGCCATCGCTTGGAGGGCGCCGGCCCCGCGGCCCGCGCGCGCAGCGGGTTCATGCGCACCTTCCAGGCGCCGGTTCTCGTCCGCGAGCTCACGACCGCGCAAAACGTCGGGATTGGGCTCTATGCGAGGACGCCGCACATCGTCGCGCGCGCGCCGTGGTGGCAGGCGCTGCCCGGGGCGCGTCGGGATGGGCGACAGCTGCGCCGGACGGCAGTCGGCTCGCTCGCCTTCGTCGGAGCGGGTGACTGGGCCACCCGTCGAGTCACCGACGTCCCGCACGGCGTCCAGCAGCTCACGCAGCTCGCGGCGGCGTGCGCGCCGCAGCCGAGCGCCGTGATCCTCGACGAGCCGCTGGCGGGGCTCGCCCCGTCCGAGGTCGAGCACACCGCCGAGCTCCTCGGGGCCTTGAAGGACGCGGGCGTGACGGTGATCCTGATCGAGCACCAGCCCCGGTTTGTCTTCGAGCTGTGCGACGAGGTAACCGTCCTGGACGCAGGAGAGGTCGTGGCCACCGGACCTGCCGCCGAGGTGCGCGAGGACACGCGCGTGCGGGAGGTGTACCTCGGCCAGTGAGTACGAACGGCCGGCACGCCCTCGAGATCACCTCCCTCCATGCGGGCTACGGCCGGTACGACGTGGTGCGCGACCTCGACTTGTTCGTCGGCGAGGGCGAGGCGGTTGCCCTGCTCGGCCCCAACGGTGCCGGCAAGACGACGGTCTTGCGTTCGATCATGGGGCTCGTCAAGCATCGACGGGGCTCGATTCGCGTGATGGAGCAGGAGACCGTGCGGATGCCCGTCTATCGCATCGGTCGCGGGCTCGCCGCGATCGTCCCCGAGGGCCGTCGTCTGTTCCTCGACCAGTCCGTCGAAGACAATCTGCTGCTCGGAGCGTTGCATCTGCGCAGGGACTCCGATCGTGTCCGTCGCCTGCTCGACTCGGTCTACGCCCTGTTCCCGGCGCTCGCCGCCCTCCACGGCAGGTCCGCTGCCGCACTCAGCGGCGGGCAGCAGCAGATGGTCGCGATCGGCCGCATGCTGATGAGCGATCCCAAGGTCCTGCTGCTCGACGAGCCGTCGCTTGGCCTGGCGCCGCTGGCGATCGACGGCGTGGCGGCCGCCCTGGAGGAGCTTCGGCGCCAGGGCCGGTCGCTGCTCCTCGTCGAGCAGCGCGTCGATCTCGCGCTGAGGGTGTGCGACAGGGTGTATGTCCTCTCGTCGGGGCAGGTGGCGCTGGAGGAGAGGGCGAGCGAGGTCCACGCCGCCGAGCGCTCCCTCATCTCTGCGTATCTCGGCTGAGCCTGCCCTGCGCTAGACTCGCGACCCATCCGGGATCACCCGGGCGCTTAGCTCAGTTGGGAGAGCACCAGCTCGACAAGCTGGGGGTCACTGGTTCGAGCCCAGTAGCGCCCACTCGGAAACCCGCTGGAAACGGCGGGTTTCGCGTTTCGAGTTCGGCAACGCCACAGGGTCGTGGCCGAGAAATGGCCGAAACCGACGGCCTAGTCGGGCTCCTCGCCGCCAGCGCAGGCAACGCCCACCGCGCCAACCTCCTCCTCGCCGCCAGCCCCCCGGACGATCCTCGTCGCGCCGGGGGCGATCTGCACACGCCTCGCGATGTGGTGGGGGAAGAGTCGTGGACTCTTCCCCCACGGCCTCGTCTACGGATACCCAGCCGCACCGGCCGCAAGCTGCTCGAACGTCATGCCCATGACCGCCTCGGTGTAGCGCCGCGTCTGCGGACTCATCGAGGCGAACACCTCTGCCAACGTTTGGCCGCTCCTATGGCTCGGGAGGGCATAGCCCCCGAGCCCGCCGCCTGCGAGGTCGCCGGGCGTGAGATCCATAAGCGACCGGACGACGCGCGTATTCTGCGTCGCACTCGCCCGGGTCACCGCCATCGACGGGATGGGCAGGCTCCAGGACTGCGCGGGTGCGGTCACGGCCATGGCCGGAATGGGCAGGCTCCAGGACTGCGCGGTTGCGCTGGGCCGCGCCACGTCGCCGGTCTCGCCTCCGAGGGCGAGCACCGCCCATGTGATCGCCGCCGCCAGCGCCGCAATGCCCGCGACCAGCCCGAGCAGGCGGCCACGCGGGATCTGGACGATCGGCGGGATGGTTGTGGAGACGTTCATTGTCGTTCTCCTTTCAGTTGAACGCTCACGAGGCGACAGTAGGAGGGGACCCGAGTCGCGTCGTTCACCGCCACGCCACCCGCTGTGTAACGCGTGTGACATGGTTGGCCGATAGGCGCGGGCAGTGGCTGCCAGCGAACCTCAGAGCTACGTCTCCGCGTTCGTCCCGCCGTCGCTGCGGGAGCGTCTCGAAGAGTCCGCTCGCGAGCACGACCGCTCGCTGAGCGGCGAGATCCGGCAGGTGCTCCGCGCGTACCTCGCCGAGCCCCAGCAGCGGGACCGGATCACGCGCTCCGGTGGCGTGGTCGTGCAGGAGCGCGAGTGACCGTCCTCGATCACCGACGAGATCGCGGACTTGACGCTCGACCAGCTGGCACGAGCAGCGGCGATGCAGGCCGCCCCGCAGGTGCGACGTCGCCCGCCGACGTCGATGGTCTTCTGCAAGAAGCTGCGCCTGGAGGGGCCGTGGGGCACCGTCCGGCACGGCGACATCGTCAGCCGGTGGCATCCGGCGGTCGCAGGGAACGAGGAGTGGTTTGTCGAGACGAGCGTCGGCTACGACCCCGGGCTCGACTCGGAGCTTGAGACGAGAACCATCCGGGTCGCCGAGTTCAAGACGCGGCGGTCTAGGCCGTCAGCGGGGCGGGCGATCTCGCGCCGCTTCATCACGCCCGCTCCGCACCCTTCTCCATCGAAGAGGGTCGAGGGGCCGTGGATGGTGACGCTGCGCCCGGACGCGAAGGCACGGTTCACGATCCATCTCGGAGGCGAGACGGCTCGCACGATCCTCGCTGAGGTCGCAGACGTCTCACACGAGGGACTCGAAACTGGCGGGCTGTTGTTCTCTTCGTGCTGTTCGCGGCAACCGAGGGGCCGTGGGCTTGGATCCTGCTCGGCGTCGGCCTGCTGATCGTCCTCGCACTCGTCATCCGACTGGTGACGAAGAAGTACCCGCACCTCTGGGACGAGGCACCCGCCGACGAGACGGTCTCACAGAGTCGGGACAACTCCTCGACCACGTAGAGGCTGAGCTCCAGGCGACTAGGGAGTCGCCGATGCCCGGCCTACGCTGGAGCGCGCTCGTAGCTGACTCGATGGCGCAGATTGCCCTCGTCAGCTGGATCGAACCAGATCGAAATCACCACCGCGCCACGCGTCGCCGGAGACTCCACTGACTCCGCATACTCTAGCGCCGCAGCGTTGCCCCGATCCGCGATCGCCGCGAGAGCGTCAGCGTTCGCTGACCTTTCGGCAGCGACGTGGGCCTTCTCCCAACACCGAACCTCGGCGTGGAGCTCCTCGCCATCATCACGCCGGATCCGATAGCCCACCGCCCAGCCATTCTGCGAAGGCGCGGTGAGGTCAAGGGTCTCGACCACCTTGGCCACAGCCGCCACCGTACCCCACGGTTGGGGTGTCCTCTCCACAGAATGCGAGGGCTTGAAGGGAGGAGCAGAAAACCCTGCCGTCGCCGTGCGTGCGGCCAGCGTGCGGGTGACCCGGATAAGCGTCCGGAGGCGTGTCGCTGAGGTCCGTGTGGCGGGATCCGCCCGCCGCGGGACACTCCACTGAGAGATCAGCCGTTCGGCGTCGGAGCGTTTAGCTGAGAACGTTGACGGCGTTCGCGATGACGAGCGCCAGAAGAAGGAGCGAGATGACGGATTGCAGGGTCATCGCGATCTTCGCCCATGGGGCGAGAGGCATCGCGTCCGTAGGGCTCAACGCAGTTGCGTTCGTGAATCCGAGATAGAGGTAGTCGATGAAGCGGGGGCGCCACCCTGGCGCTGCGACCTGCGGGCTGAGTTGTTGCGGGAAAGCGATCTCGGGATACGGTGGCAGGCCGTGCGCACGCGCCGCAGCGCCGCCGCTGTCGAGTTCCCAGTACAGGAGCGCGAACGCGATGTTGTTCGAGATCCAGACGATCGAGCCCGCCTTTAGCAGCTCGCCTGCCGAGTCGGTCTCTGGCCCGCCCGTGATGAGCGAGTCGACCAGGAAGCCGGTCGCCGCCATCGCGCTCAGGCCTAGTAGGGCAACGAGCGCGATCCCGACCACACGCAACGCCCGAGATCGACGGTCGATCGCGCCAGGATCAGCGACGATGAGCACCACCAGCAGGACGGCTTCGAGCACCGGGAGCGCCCAGTTCGGGCCGAGACGGAGGTCGTCAGGCAAGAGCAGGGTCAGCACGATCGCCGCGACGACAGCCCCGGCCACCGGCCAGCGCGGCTCACCGACGACGTCGCCAGCGCCATCACCGAGCGATCCCGAGAGCGGTGTGGTCGACGCACGGTCGTCCTCCACGGTGGCAACCTAACCCACTCTGCTCCCGAACACTTGTACGATCGTTGAGTGTTCCGCGCAGGCGGCCCGACCCCCGACCGGCAGGTGCTGGAGCTCGCTCGCCGTCTCCGTGCGCCGGACTCAGAGGTGACCGTCGCGAAACCCGAACACGGCTCGAGCGCCGAGACGAAAGTGCTCGCGCTCGACATTGACGACGAGGAGACGCTGCTCCGGGCGATGGAGGACTGGTGCCCCCCGCAGCTCGGGGAATGAGTGTTGCGCCCCGTGGGAGCCACATGAAACACTGAATCGGTGAGCGACGAGCCTCGCGAGGCCGAGGGCCCGCCACTGCGGGACAGTGGCGACTCGGCGCCGCCGGCTAATCCTCGTTTGGCGAGCCAGCTTGTCCAGCCTGATGGGTCGCTCAAGTGCTGGGCGTGCGGGTCGACACAGTTTTCGACGAAACGCTCCACGGCGCGGAAGCTCGTGTTTGGGGTCGTTTCGCTGCTTGGCTCAGCAAACGAGGTGCAGTGCCTTGGGTGCGGGAGGACGTACGCGCGCCGCTAGCGTGATTGGCGAATGCGGAGGGCACAGCGTTACATTCCGCCCTTTCGCGCCCGCAGCCGCCGCGCCCAGACTCGCCCGGTGGCGGTAGTTTCGATGCTCATCGATGGCTGCGCGCGGCTCAAAGTTCTGTGAAGCTAAAGGGCACGAGTGTCGCCCGATCAGGGGAGACGGCAAACGATCTCGCCGTCGTATGTCCCGTGTTGCCCCAAACGCGGGAGCGGCCCCGGAAGTGGCCGCTTTGCCGCATGATTGCTCGGGCGGGCCCGTAGCTCAGTTGGTCAGAGCAGCCGACTCATCACCTTTGTCACAAGCGTTACACGGCGGGCGGCGCGGCGGTGAACGACGCGGAGCGCGTCGCCTCGTACCGTCGCCTCATGGTCGGTCGAGGCGGCAAGCACTCCGAGAGTCTCAGGCGAATGCGCGTCGCAAAGTTCGGGATGGCGTCATCCTCGGGTTTCCTCGCAGTCCTTGGGTTGCTTGCGGTCGTCATGGTCTTCAACTCCGGGTTCGGCCACCTCACAGACGGACAGAGCTACGTCACCGGGCAAATGTCTCGTGCAGTATCGATGGGAGGCCGACGCAGTGACGTTGGCCGTGCGCGCGAGCGGCCTTTCCTCCTCATTGCTCCTCTGCATGCCAGCGCACGCGTCGTTCCCTCCAACAGCGGCCGCGTGTTTGCCTGGCCCACCCATGGCACATCGACGTACCAGCGCGCTGCTCGCATGGCACGGCAGGGCGACCCTGAAGCACAGCGGTTCGTCAGCCGCTTGGGCGACGTCAATCCGTTCGACGCGCAGTAACCGCCCTTTAAGCCGGGCTGAACCACACCTGTCCCCCGGAACGGTCATCTGGTCGGAGCGTGGTTGTGGTGGCTGGCCTTGTGGGGCCGGGTCACGGACTGTGTTCAGCTAGCCGCCGGGTGTCACGCGGGTGACACAGCGGGTGGCGCAGCCGTGAACGACGCGGAGCGCATCGCCTCCTACTGTCGGCTCATGGTCGGTCGAGGCGGAACAAGGAGGAGATCATGAACGCGAAGCCGACACCCATGCTCTTTGTCGCGGTCGCGCTTTCCGCGCTCGCGGCGGTGCTTGCAAGCTCCGCGCAGGCGCGCATTCCGGAGGGCAACGGCACACAGCCTCCGTCCAGGACAGTCGTAACCGAGCAGCAGTCCCCCCAGGGGAGCAGGACGTTCTTCGTCGACGCCAAGATCTGCGCGAACCTCGATCGCGCGATCAGGGTCGCAATCCAGCAATGCTCACACGCTCACGCCGTCCCCCTTGCCGCGAAGCAACTCCGGGCGGGCACGGGCCAGACGGCGGTTGCGCACAAGTTCCCTGACGGCTACCGCGGCCTTCCCTAGAAGGCGAGCTACATCGAGGGAGAAGACGGGGCGGTCGCCGCCCCGTCTTCACGCAGGCGAGGTTGCGCGTGTTGCCCCATGGGTGTTGCCCCAGACGCGGGAGCGGCCCCGGAAGGGGCCGCCTTGCCGCATGATTGCTCGGGCGGGCCCGTAGCTCAGCTGGTCAGAGCAGCCGGCTCATAATCTGTCATGTGCAGTACCCCAACCTGTCGCTGAGCAGGGCTGGCTGGCAGACGTATCGTCCTCGCTCTCCGTGTGTCACCCACCCGTGGAACTCGGGGCCGAGGCCGCCCGAGCGCACTGTCGCACGCCGCAACGACCCGAAGAAGTCGCAACACGCTCGTCCCACGCACACTGGGTGCGCACGCGACAGCCGATGTTTCGGTTTCCCGTATCGTCGTCACCACGAGGACGGCTCCAGGCTCTCTCCCCAGCGAGGGCAGGGCTCGTTCACATCGCTACAAAAGGGTACTCGGTTCCGTGCCAACAACTGGTTACCGGATGGTGACCATGGTCGGGAAGTACCTGCGGACGGTCGGCCCGCCCTGGAACACGCCGGCTGCTGGCTGCCGCTCGCGGCAAGACAACGGAGCCTGGAGAGGGGTGGCAGGAGGCGCTATCGTCAGGTCATGGCCCAGAAGAAGGGCGAGGACGACAGGGACGTGATCGCGCAGCTTGCCGACGTCGGCGAGAACGCGCTCCGACGGATTGTCGAGCGACCGCGTCGGATGGTGGACGGGATCGAGCAGCGCCTCCGTGATGTCGCCAGCAGGTTGCGGGCGATCGATCCGCTTGACCGTCGTGTGGCGGCGCTCGAGAAGCGTCTCGACTCGCTCGAGCAGCCGAAGGCGGCAACTGCTCGCAGGCAGTCCGGGTCCGGCAAGCCGTCGACTTCTCGCACCGCGCGCGCGGCGGTGGCGACCAAGCCAGGGCCGGCCGAGCACGATCTCGGTCCTCGCAGCGACGCAGGGGTCGAAGGTGAGCTCGAACGAGCCGACGCGCAGGCTGTGGACGAGCGTGAGCCAGCTGGTTAGTCGGCCGCTCTGCGCGTCGCATGTGCGTCTCCACGCCCTGACCCTTCGTCGTACGCAGTAGAGCTCTCCGACTCCGCCAGCACCTCGTCGTACACGACACTCGTTCCGGCCATGAAGTCCGCGAGCCCACGGCGACGGTCGTCGAAGAGAACTGGTACGAAGCCAATGAACAACAAGGTGATCGAGAGCACGAGGCCGACCATCCGTACGATCGAGCGGCCGACCGAGGGGACGCCGCCGGCCGTCGTGTGCACACGGAGTCCTAGGAGGCGCATTCCGGGCGTCTGCCCCGCCGCGCTCCAGAAGAGTACGAAGTACAAGCCGGCGATCACTGTCCAGCTAATCGCGAGCAGTGCGCCGACGAGCCATCCGGGGTGCAGGTCGCCGACAAGCGACGTCACGAGCGCGACCACCCCGACCACCAACATGTGCAGAGCGGTCACCAAAACCGCGTCGCCGGCAAGCGCGAGCGCGCGTGTGACGATGCCTCCGTAGAGCGGCGGAGCGAGGCGCGTCCGGCGACTAACCGCATGCTCCACACGGTCGTCGAGCCGCACCGCGGACTCGCGCACGTTGTCTGCGACCTCGTCAGCAAGACCGGTTGTCTGTCGTGCGATCGCGTGCCGAACCTCCGGGCTCGAGGCAACCGCTCGCAGGGTGTGTTGTGTCTCCTCGCTTGCGAGCACCCGGTCGGTGAGCTCCAGCGTCTGCGGGCTCGCGAGCGCCGCGCTCAGGAGCCGCTCGAGCTCGCCGCTCGCCACAAGCTCGGCGACCACGCGCTCGATGACCCGGTGGCGGACGACCGAGCGCGCGATCTCCTCCGGCAGCGGGCCAGCCAATGCCCGATCGATGACACGCGCGATTTCGGGAGCCGAGAGCATCTCGTCCACAGCCGCCTCGAGTTGCTCACGCCACGCACGCGCAGCCGCCCGAGCGGGGAAGAACGCGGCGCGCCCCGCTGCCTCAGCGAGGCCGGAACGCTGTTCGTCGTCGCCCGAAGCCATTCAGGCGTCTCGCGCCGGCCAACTTCGACTCGAGCACCGCTCGGTCGACGTCCTCGCCCATACCCACTCGTCGGTCTTAGCCATCAGCCGCCCCTGCTCTCCCATACGACAGCATCGCGCGTCAATGCCAGCCAGCCGTCAACCTGATCGGACGATTCCTCGGGCAGGGCCACTAGGTGCCAGCGTAGACGCTCCCCGTCGACGTCGACCTCGGCGATGACGGTCTCCAGGTGGTTCGGCTGTTGATCGTGCCTGACCGGTGCATCAATCTTCGTGTTCATGCTGTTCTTCGCAGACAGTGCAGAGCGCGCCGTCGTCCAGGCCACGATGATGGGCGGCGTCGCAATCGTGATCACCTCGACGCTGCTCGTCCTGTGGTTCCTCGACCACCCCTACCACTCCGGCCCGGGCGGCCTCCAGCCCGTCGCAATGGAGCGAACGATCCGCATCCTCGACCAGGAGGCAACCGCCATCGACCAGCAGCTCACGATCCCCTGCAACGAGCGTGGATCGCGGAGCGACGGATGAGACGGCAGTCGCCAGCCGCCGACGCGACACGTGCCCCGGCCTCCGAGGGCGGTCTGCTAGGCCGAGACGAACGCCCTTGGCCGATGTCGCGGTCGCATAACTTCGGTCCTCCGACCGCCGGCAGTCGCGCTTGCTGAAGAAGTACCTGCCGATTCTCGGTTGGCTACCGGACTACGACCGCCGATGGCTGGCGGCGGACTTCGCGGCGGGGCTGTCAGTGTGGGCGCTTCTGGTTCCGCAGAGCCTGGCGTACGCGACGATCGTCGGCGTCCCGGTGCAGTACGGCCTCTATTCGGCGTTCGCGGCGCTGCTCGTGTATCCGCTGTTCGGCACCTCGAGGCACCTCGTCGTGGGGCCGAGCGCGACGGTCGGGGCGGTCTCGGCGGCCGTCGTCGGGCCACTGATCGGGACGGCCGCGCTCGGAACGAACGAGGCTGCGACCTATGCAGCGGCGCTCGCGCTCGCCACCGCCGTGGTCTACCTCGCGCTCGGCCTGCTGCGGATGGGCTGGATCTCGACGTTCCTCTCGAAGGCGGTGATGTCGGGCTTCATCCTGGGGTTCGCCATCGGCATCGTGATCAACCAGCTCCACTCCCTACTCGGCGTCCCCGACGTCGACGGCTCGTATGTGCAGCAGCTCTGGGGAACGATCGAGGCGATCCCGGATACGAGCGGGACGACGCTCGCGGTCGGTGCAGCGTCGCTCACGTTGCTCTTGGTGATGCGCTACATCTTTCCGAAGCTGCCCCGGGCGTTGATCGTGGTGACGCTCTCGATCATCGCGGCTGAGGTGTTCGACCTCGCCGAGCACGGCGTCGCGATCACGGGCGACGTCCCGACGGGACTGTTCTCGATCGGCCTCCCGGGAATCGACTGGGGTGACGCCGGGGCACTGATGATCGGAGCGCTGGCGGTGGTCTTCGTCGGCTACTCGGAAACGCTCGCCGCGGCGCGCAGTCTCGCGCGCAAGTACCGCTACGGGCTCGACACCGATCAGGAGCTTGTCGCGCAGGGGATGGCGAATGGCGCGGCGGGGCTCATCGGCGGATTCGTCGTCGACGGCAGCCTCTCGAAGACCTCGGTGGCCGACGCCGCGGGCCAGAAGACCGAGCTGGCCTCGTTGATCAACGCGGCGTTCGTCCTGGCCACGATGCTCGTCCTGGCGACGCTGTTCGAGAACCTGCCGGCAGCGACGCTCGGCGCGATCGTGATCGACGCCATGGTCGGCCTCATCACGCTCGACGCATTCCAGCGCTACTTCCGCGTCAACCGCGTCGACTGGCTGTCCTTCGTCGGCGCCGGGATCGGGATCCTCGTCTTCGGGATCATGGCCGGCATCCTTATCGGGGTGATCATCTCGCTAGTGATGCTCATCGCGCGCTCGTCGCGCACGAACATCAGGCGCCTCCATCGCGACCCCACCTCCGGCAGCTACCACGACGTCTCGCGGCACGGGGGACTGGAGCCGATTCCAGGGATCGTGATCGCGCGAGTCGACGGTCCGCTCTTCTTCGCCGACGCCGATCGGTTCCGTGAGCGACTGCATGAACTCGTCCTGGAAGAGCAGGCGCCGACGTGCATCGTCGTCGATGCCGAGGCCGTCCACTTGACTGACACCGACGGCGCCGACATGCTGATCCAGGTCGAGGAGGAGCTGCGCTCACAGGGTCTGACGGTCGCCCTCGCCCGCGTCCATCCACCGATCTTCGCCCTCTGGGACCGTGCCGGCGCGATCGACGCGATCGGCAAGGACAGAGTCTTCGACACGGTGCGCGAGGCGGTACACACGCTCTCCGCCGGCCAACCCGAACCGCAACAGGAGCGCGGGAGAGGAGCAAGACCGTGAAGGAGGCCATCGAGAACCTCGGGGAACCGGATCCCGATTCGGCGCAGGCGGCGGACGAGGCCACGACCCACGTCCTCTACGACCCAGATCCGCAGGGCAAGACCTCGCCGCGACCGAAGGAGGTGTCGCATTTCACGCCCGTCGAGCGGGCTGCCCGCGGCAAGGTTGCGCGCATCGAGCTGCCCCGCTCAGTACACGGCACGTGGGAGCCGGTGCCGAACCGGCGTGACCCGATCGGGCTCCTCGAGGAGCAGGCGCAGACGCGGCTGCCGGAGCTCGCCCCGATCCGGTACGGGCGGATGCTCGCGTCGCCGTTTGCCTTCTTCCGCGGTGGCGCCTACCTGATGGCGGCCGACCTCGCGAATGGACCGAGGACCGGATTGCACGCTCAGCTGTGTGGCGACGCTCATCTCTCCAACTTCGGCATCTTCGCCGCACCGGACCGAAGGCGCGTCTTCAGCATCAACGACTTCGACGAGACGCTTCCGGGGCCGTTCGAGTGGGACGTCAAACGGCTTGCTGCGAGCTTCGCCGTGGCCGGCCGAGACCGCGACCTCAGCGAGGCGGAGCGCCGCTCGGTCGTGATGTCAGCCGTGCGCGAGTACCGCGAGGCGATGCGTCAGTTTGCCAGCATGCGCAACGTCGACGTCTGGTACACGCGGCTCGACCTCGCGGGCATCCAGGAGCGCTTCCGTGCAGCGTCCTCCGGTAAACAGATAAAGCGCCTCAAGGCCAGCGTAGTCGACGCAAGTACGAAGGACAGCCTGCGGGCGCTCTCAAAGCTCTGCCAGGCCGTCGACGGCGAGCTACGGATCGTCGGCAACCCTCCGCTCGTCACACCGATCGAGGACGTCCTGCCGGGCGCGGAACGAGATCACCTTGAGGATGTCGTGCGACGGATGATCCGCACCTACCGGCGCACCCTGCCGCGTGACCGGCGCAACCTCCTCGAGAGCTACCGATACGTGCACGCCGCCCGGAAGGTCGTCGGCGTCGGAAGCGTCGGAGCCCGCACCTGGATCCTGCTCCTCGTCGGCCGTGACAACGATGATCCGCTGTTTCTCCAGTTCAAAGAGGCACAGAGGTCCGTGCTCGAGCCGTTTCTCGCGCGCAGCCAGTACGCGCAACACGGACAGCGTGTCGTCGAGGGGCAACGGATGATGCAGGCCGCATCCGACATCATGCTCGGCTGGGAACGGATCGTGACGATCGACGGGGAGAAGAAGGACTTCTACATCCGGCAACTCTGGGACGCGAAGGGCTCTGCCGACGTCGAACTGATGGATCCGTCGACGCTCGAGGCATACGGCCGAATCTGCGGCTGGACGCTCGCGCGAGCCCACGCCCGCTCCGGTGACAGGATCGCGATCGCGGCCTACCTCGGCAACGGCAGCTCCTTCGACCGCGCGATGGGCTCGTTTGCAGAGGCATACGCCGACCAGAACGAACAGGACTACCGCCTGCTTCAGGAGGCGGCGGCTGCCGGGCGCGTCGCCGCACAGCCGGGCATCTGATCGCCGGGTCCCTGCCTCGAACCAAGGTCCCAACGGCGCGAGCATCGCGAGGCCTTCTGACCAGGCCTCACCGTGATCGCCTCGCCGAGGGGGTCGGTACCCGGTCAGGCCTCACGTGTGCGCGCGTGCGCGCGGGAGAAAGAGGCGAGCGTTTGCAAGCGGAGGCCCCCGACCAGGCCGCATCACCGATCGACAAGCTGGGGGTCACTGGTTCGAGCCCAGTAGCGCCCATTCGAGGTAGGACGATTATCGCGTCGACGCCCACGTGAGGCCTTCGTTGGGTTTCGCCTCCGCCGCTCCACCACCGCGGATAGGCCCGCGCTAGCCCTTCGGCTGGACACGATCTCGCCCGCGGCGCCGATAGTGGAAGTCTGTGAGCGAGACGACCTCCGGAGGCAGCACGCCAAGGCCCGGCTATCAGGGTCTTCCCTGGTTCGACCGGGTCTGGGTCGTCCTCCTGCTGCTGGTCGTTCTCACCGCCACGTGGCGCGTGATCCTCTAGCGCCGGTCGACCCACCGCAGCACCCTCGGGCGCGAGGAGGGACGAGCCCGCCGACGCAGAAGGAATCGTCGTCATCGGGCACCCGCCGTGTCGGTACGGCGTTGCGCCCGCGACCACATGCGGCACTGCGGCACGCATGAACCCGGCTCCTTGCGAGGAGGAGGTTCGTTGTGCCCAGGGCCACGACGGCTGCACGGAGCGCCGATGCTCGGCGGCCGACGTGGCTGACCGACGCCGTCGGCGACGCGTGGGGCACGGCCGACTGGGCTCGCTGGGAGCAGCGGGTTCTCCCGGCGCTCGAGGCGCGCGGCGTCACCGCCGAGATGCTGCAGCCCCTCTACGGCGCCGGCGACGGCGAGCTCCTCGGGATCGGAGTCCAGGCCGAGGTCGGCTGGCGAGTTGGCTGGCTTGGCCACCCGCGCCGTCGCAGAGCCGCGGTCCTGCGGGCCGCGAGCGACCTCGTCCGCAGCCTCGATGCACCCAACGAGATCGCGACCCGAACGACGCCCGCGACCCCGCGCTACGGCGCGTGGTATCGGAGTCGCTGACGCTCCGGGGCGCACCCGTTCTGTACCGTGCCCGTCCTACGAGGCGGGTCGAGGAGACCGACATGAAGACGAACGGGTCGCAGTCAGGCACGTCCGCGTCTCAGCTGATCGACGCGAGAATCGAGGAGCTCGACGACTGGCGGGGTGCGCTGCTCGGCCGGCTCCGTGCGCTGGTCAAGGAGGCCGACCCCGACGTCGTCGAGGCATGGAAGTGGAGAGGCGTCCCGGTATGGGAGCACGACGGAATCGTCTGTACCGGGGAGACGTACAAGGCCGTCGTGAAGATGACCTTCGCCAAAGGGGCGGCGCTGGACGATCCCTCCGGTCTCTTCAACTCCAGCCTCGAAGGGACCACGAGGCGTGCGATCGACTTCCATGAGGGCGAGACGATCGACGAAGCGGCCTTGAAGGCTCTCGTGCGCGCCGCCGTCGCCGTGAACGAGTCCAAAGCCCGCCGCTGATCGCCATCGCGCCGTGAGTCTCGCGGCGGTCTGGTCCGCCGCCGCCAGGCCGGATGAAGGCGCACGACCCGGGGCCGTGTCGTATGGTTCACAATGCGAGGAAGCGGGTACTGACAAACGTCACTCGCGCCCGGAGGTTGTCGCCATGAGCTCGGAGGTCATGCAAATCGTCCTGATGGATCGAGTTCGGCCTCGCGGGCCGATGCTCGACGTCTGTCCCGTCCCCGGGTGCTCGACGATCACGATGGGCGGGACGTGCGTCGCACACGACGTTCCCGTGACGACGGTCTTCCCGCGCGGCCGCCCGTACGTCGGCGTCGGCGAGACACCGATGTTTGCGAAATCCTTACGAGTCTTCGGCGGAAACGGAGCCGAATCACCCGGCTGAGGGATGCCGATCCTGGCCTCGCTGCGAACGGTGAGAGGCATGGGTGCTTCCTCTGGGTGGAACGTCGTGACGCGGCGGCCTCGCGTCCGTAGCGCGCCGACGTCCGCGGCGCGCACGGTCGTGAGGCTCGCCCGCGTCCCGAATGGTGCGTCGCGCCAGGGTGCCGTCGAGCACCCGCGCGTTGCGCGGCCGCAGGTCCGGGCGCGAAGCGCCGGCTGACCAAGCCCGCCGCGTCAGTAGGATCGCCGCGTGAGGATCCGTGCCGCCGTGCTCGAGGAGTTCGGGCAACCGCTCGTCGTGCAGGAGGTGGAGCTGGCGGAGCCGGGTGCGGGCGAGGTGCTCGTCAGGCTCGTCGCCTGCGGCGTCTGCCACACGGATCTCTATACGGCATCCGGTGCCGACCCGACCGGGTACGCGCCGTGCGTGCTCGGCCACGAGGGCGCCGGGGTGGTTGAGCGCGTGGGGGAGGGGGTCGCGCTCGTCGAGCCCGGGGATCACGTGATCACGCTGTTCGCGCCCGAGTGCGGCAAGTGCGTGCACTGCCGCAGCGAACGGACGAACCGCTGCGTCGCGATCCGTGAAGAGCAGGGGCGCGGCTACCTCCCTGACGGCACGACCCGCCTCTCACGCGGCGGGTCGGAGCTTCGCCACTTCATGGGCACGTCCACGTTCGCCGAATACACGGTGATGCCGGAGATCGCGCTGGCGAAGGTCAGCCGCGACGCGTCGCTCGAGGGGTGCGCGCCGTTTGCATGCGGGCTCTCGACCGGGATCGGCGCGGCCCTCTACACGGCGCGGGTCGAGCCCGGCTCGACGTGCGTCGTGTTCGGGTGCGGGCTCGTCGGGCTCGGCGCGGTGATCGGTGCGAGGCTCGCCGGCGCGGAGCGGATCGTCGCGATCGACCTCTCCGAGGAGCGGCTCGGCCACGCGCGTCGTCACGGAGCGACCGACACGCGTGTTGCGGGTGACGACTCGGTGGACTGGATCAGGGAAGAGACCGGCGGCTACGGCGCCGACTACACGTTCGAGGCGACCGGCAACGTCACGGTCATGCGCCAGGCGGTCGAGGCGGCCCGCGAGGCGTGGGGGCTCGCGACGATGTGCGGCGTCGCGGGCAAGGGGGAGACGCTGGACATCGTCCCGCGTTTCCTCATCACCGGCAGGCGGGTCACGGGCTCGTCCTTCGGCGGCGTCAAGGGCCGCACGCAGGTGCCGCAGCTCGTCGACCGCTGGCTGGCGGGGGAAGTCGACGTCGAGTCGCTGCTCTCGCACCGGATCCGGCTCGACGAGGTGAATCACGGCTTCGAGCTGCTGGAGGCCCAGGACGGGATCCGCAGTGTGATCACGTTCGACTGAGGCAGCGACCGGCGACGCCAGGCGGCGAGCGGGAGCTCCGCGCGCGCCGGGCCGACGGGCAGGCGCATCGGCGGACGCACCGAGTCGGTGCCGGCGAGCGCCTCGCCGCGCGAGTCGAACCGGCGAACAGTGGTCGTTTCACGTCCGGACATCGCGTTCCCCTTTCCGTCGAGTATCTTTACAGCGAGTTACTTCAGGACAAACTACTACAGCAGATACCTTGACGTCAAGACTCTTTACATGGAGGATCTGGCTGTGAGCAACAGAGTCGGCACGAGCCGCCCGGACACAGTCGACGCGAACCTGGAGGTCTGGGCGCGTGAGCTGCCGGAGCTCGATCTCGAGACGGAGGGGATCATCGAGCGGATCCACCGGCTCGAGCGGTTCGTCGACCGCGCGGTGCAGGAGACGCTCGAGGCCTTCGAGCTGTCGCACGGCGAGTGGAAGGTGCTCGCGAACCTCCGGCGGGCGGGGCCGCCGTACCGTGGCAAGCCCGGCAAGCTCGCCAAGCGTCTCGATCTCTCCAGTGGCGCGATGACGAACCGCCTCGACAATATGGAGGCGCGGGGCCTCCTCCGGCGCCTCGACGACCCGGACGACCGGCGGGGCGTGATCGTCGAGCTGACCGAGGAGGGGAAGCAGCTCTGGGACGCGGCCGTCGGGGCGCAGGCGGAGAAGGAGTCGATCGTCGACTCCGCGCTCGGCGACCGCGAGAAGCGCCAGCTCAACGAGCTGCTGCGCCGCCTGATGCACGCCTTCGAGGACGTGCACGGGCCGGCGGTGCCGCCACACGATTGAGAGTCCCCGCGAGGGCCTGCGCCGCACCGGCGAATGACGGTTGTAAGCACCACCGTCCGCCGAGAGGCATAGACTCCGGCGGCCCGCAGGAACGGCGTGCGGGGCGGCAGAAACACATGTCCTTGAAAGGGGGGACAGCACTGATGAAACACCTCCTGATCGCGTGCGTCGCGGTGGCGGCGCTCGCGGTACCCGGCGCGGCGATCCCGGCGCGCTCGACGAGCACGGCGACCACGGCGACCACGGCGACCACGTACACCGTGTTCCTCGGCGAGCAGGGCCCGCCGCCGGCCGCGATCCTCAAGCTCCACCTGTTCGGAGCACTCAACCAGTTCATGCCCTCGAAGCTCGTCATCGCGGCGGGTGACAGCGTGACGTTCTCGAGCGGCAGCTTCCACACGGTGACGTACGCGCCGAAGCCGTTCCCGCTGCTGCTGCCGGATCCCGGCAAGAAGTACGAGAACCTCAGCGACGCCGCGGGAGCGCCGTTCTACTTCGACGGCCTGCCGAAGCTGATCTACAACGGGCAGGCATTCGGGCCGTTCGGTCCGAAGACGATCTCGGGTTCGACGCCCGTCTCGAGCGGCGGCCTGTCGCCGCAAGGGCCGAAGGCGCCGCCCGCGACCGCGACCTACGCGTTCCCGAAGGCCGGGACGTTCCACCTGTTCTGCACGCTCCACCCCGGCATGAAGGCCACCGTCCTGGTGAAGCCGGCAGGAGCGGCCGTCCCGAAGACGCCGGACCAGGTCAAGGCCCAGGCGCTCGTCCAGATGGGGGCGGGGTACACGAAGGGCATCGCGCTTGCGAAGAACACCAAGGTGAAGCGCCCCGAACACCGTCGTGATGGGCGTCGGTGCCTCGCCTAGCCTGTTCGCCTACTACCCGAAGACGCTGTCGGTGAAGGCGGGCACCACGGTGACGTTCGTGAACAAGTCGCCGAGCGAGGTGCACAACATCGTGTTCGGGCCGAAGAAGTACCTCCAGCAGTGGGGGAAGACGACCGACCTGATGCCTCAGGGGCCGGGCTCCCCGAACCAGGTCACGCCGATCCTGCCGTACGGCACCGATCCCGAAGCCGCTCAGCGTACGACGGAGCGTCGACGCACGGGAACGGCTTCTTCGCGACGCCACTCACGGCCGGGGCGCCGATCGGACTGCCGCGCTCCTCGAAGGTGACGTTCACGAAGCCCGGGACGTACAAGTACTTCTGCTGGATCCACGGTCCCGACATGAGCGGGACGATCACCGTCACGCCGTGACACACCGCTGGTCAGGGCCGCGGGCGCTCGCGCTCGCGGCCCTCGCCGGCGCCGTCGCGACGGTCGCCGGCACCGCGATGGCGACGTCTCTGGCCCCTGCGGCGCCTGCGCCGAGGGCCGGCCATGTCCGTGAGTACTGGGTCGCGGCCGTTCCCGTCACGTGGAACGTCGTCCCCAACGAGCGGAACGCGATCGAGGGCGACACCTTCACGCCCGTCCAGACGACGTTCCGCACCGTCGTCTACCGCCAGTACACGAAGGACTTCGCGCGACGGATCGGGAACGCGCCCGGAGACGAGGGGATCCAGGGCCCCCTGCTCACGGCCGACGTCGGCGACACGCTGCTCGTCCACTTCCGCAACCTGGACACGCTGACGAACAGCCCGCACTCGATGCACTTCCACGGCGTGCGATACCAGTTCGGCTCCGACGGGGCGTACATCCCGGGGTTCTCCGGGCCAGGCGCCGCGGTCAAGCCCGGCGAGACGTTCACCTATCGCCTCGTCGCCGAGCGCAGCTCGGCCGGCGTGTGGCCGTACCACGACCACTCGCCCTCGATGATGGCCTCGATCGAGGGCGGTCTCTACGGTGCGCTCTCGATCCGCGCGCCGGGCGAGCGGCGGCCGGATCGCGAGTTCGTCGTGTACCTCTCGTCGCACCTGGGCTTCATGACGATCGACGGGCGCGCGTTCGTCGGGAACACACCGGTCTTCCACTCCCGTGTCGGCGATCTCGTGCAGTGGGACGTCCTCGCCATCGGTGACGACTTCCACACCTTCCACGTGCATGGGCACCGTTGGCTCCAGCCGGACGGGACGCCGCGAGACACGCAGGTCGTCGGGCCGGCGGAGAGCTTCAAGATCCGCTGGCGCGAGGACACGCCGGGGACGTGGCTGTACCACTGCCACGTCGAGAGCCACATGATGAACGGGATGATCGGGATCTACCGGGTGAGCCGCCGATGAGGCGTGTCGTCGTTTCGCTCGCGCTGGCCCTGCTTGCCGTCGCGGCGCCCGTCGCCTCGGGCTCGGGCGCGGAGGCGCCGACCCGCGCGGTGACGATGCCGGGGAAGGCGTACGACCCGTCGCACCTCGACGTCCTCGTCGGGACGACCGTGACCTGGAAGAACGACGACTCGATCAACCACACGGTGACGGCGGACGGCGACGCCTTCTCGTCGGGCTACCTGCCGCCGGGCGGCTCGTTCTCGTTCACGTTCGCCCAGCAGGGCCACTACGCCTTCCACTGCACGATCCACAAGTTCATGCGCGGCGAAGTCGACGTCTTCGGGCTCGTTCTGACCGGCCCCGAGGGGGCGGTCGGGGCGGGTAGCAGGGTCGTCTTCGCAGGCCTCGCACCGACGGGTGTCGCGAGCGTCGCGCTGCGCGGGCCGCACGGGGACGTCGTCGTGAAGCCCCGCCCCGACGGGAGCTTCGCAGTGCGTACGGCGATCGGCGAGCCGGGGAGCTACCGGGCCGTTGCCGGCACGCTCGTCAGCCCGGCCGTTCGGGTCCACGTGCGGCCGACGGTTCACGTCGCTGCCTCGGCCGGCCGGCTCCGCGCGACCGTCGTGCCCGCCCGGCCGGGCGCGACGGCGGCGCTCCAGTCGTACGACCGCGAGCACTTCGCCTGGAAGACCGTCGCCCGCGGCAGGCTCGACCGTGCATCGCGCGTCGTCCTGCGGGTCCCCGCCGGGATCGGGCGTGCTCGCGTCGT
This sequence comes from uncultured Actinomycetes bacterium, assembly GCA_963698935.1. Lineage (GTDB taxonomy): Bacteria > Actinomycetota > Thermoleophilia > Gaiellales > Gaiellaceae > Gaiella. Next base: position 512,774 of record CAVOSU010000023.1, on the reverse strand, counting down.
CGTCGTCGGCACGCACGGGTGGGCCGACGGCGTCTCGCGGCCGCTCGTGCTGCGCGGCCGCTAGGCGCTTCCGCCCGAGCCGATCGACGGCGGGACCGCGCCGACTATCCTGGCCCGACGATGAACGTGATGCTCCCCGACGGCTCGGCGCTCGAGCTGCCCGACGGTGCGACGGCGCTCGACGCCGCGCGCGCGATCGGGCCGAAGCTCGCCGAGCAGGCCGTCCTCGCGCGGGTGAACGGAGAGCTGCGCGACCTCCGCCTGCCGTTGCCCGAGGGAGCGGAGCTCCGGCTCCTGACGACTCGCGACCGCGACGACCCCGACGCGCTCTTCGTGCTGCGTCATTCCTCGGCGCACCTCCTCGCCGAGGCCGTCAGGCGTCTGCACCCCGGGGTGAAGGTCGCGATCGGCCCGCCGATCGAGAATGGCTTCTACTACGACTTCGAGTTTCCGCAGCCGATTCGCGAGGAGGACCTCGCGGCGATCGAGGCCGAGGTCGGCCGAGAGATCGCCGAAGGTCGGACGTGGGAGCGGACGGAGGTAGGACGCGACGAGGCGCGCGCGCGGTTCGAGGCCGAGGGCGAGCCGTACAAAGTCGAGCTCGTCGACACCGCCGAGGGGCCGATCTCCCTCTACACGCAGGGCGACTTCACCGACCTTTGCCGAGGCCCGCACCTGCAGAACGCCAAGCCGATCGAGGCGCTCAAGCTCACGGGGCTCGCAGGGGCGTACTGGCGCGGGGACGAGAGGAACACCCAGCTGACGAGGATCTACGGGACGGCGTTCTTCAGGCAGGAGGACCTCGACGCGTACCTCGAGCGGCTCGAGCAGGCGCGCGCGAGGGACCACCGGCGGATCGGGCCGCAGCTCGACCTGTTCCACCTTCAGGACGCGTCGCCGGGCTCGCCGTTCTGGCACCCGAAGGGCATGGTGATCTGGAACCAGCTCGAAGACCTCCGGCGGCGCGAGAACCTGCGTCGCGGCTACCTCGAGGTCAAGACGCCGCTCATCTACGACAAGTCCGTCTGGGAGACGTCGGGCCACTGGGAGAAGTTCCGCGGCGAGATGTTCCTCGTCGCGGGCGAGGGCGAGGAGCCGCACGCCGGCCTCAAGCCGATGAACTGCCCAGGCCACCTGCTCCTCTTCGGCTCGCAGCTGAGAAGCTACCGCGAGCTGCCGCTCCGCTACGCGGAGTCGTCGACGCTCCACCGGAACGAGCCGACGGGGACGCTCCACGGTCTGCTCCGCGTTCGGCACGTGACGCAGGACGACGCCCACATCTTCTGCACCCGCGAGCAGATCGAGGCCGAGATCTTCGGCTGCCTCGACTACGCCGCCTACCTGTACGACCTGTTCGGGATGGAGGCCCGCTTCGAGCTCTCGACGCGACCCGAGAACCGGCTCGGCATGGACGAGGAGTGGGATTTCACCGAGGCAGCGCTGCGCGCCGCACTCGAGCGGCGAGGGATCGACTTCGTCCTGAACGAAGGGGACGGCGCGTTCTACGGGCCGAAGATCGACCTCCACATGCTCGACGTGCTCGGCCGCTCCTGGCAGATGGGGACGATCCAGCTCGACGCGCTGATGCCGAAGCAGTTCGGGCTCACCTACATGGGCGCCGACAACGTCGAGCACACGCCCTACGTCGTCCACCGCGCGCTCCTCGGCTCGCTCGAGCGCTTCATGGGGATCCTGATCGAGCACTACGGCGGCGCGTTCCCGACATGGCTTGCCCCGGTGCAGGTGCGCGTACTGCCGGTCGCCGACACGCATCGCACGGAGGCGCGCGCGCTCGTCGCCGCGCTCGAAGAGGCTGACGTGCGGGCGGACCTCGACGAGCGAGAAGAGACCCTCGGCAAGAGGATCCGCGACGCCGAGCTCGCGAAGATCCCGTACGTCGTGGTCTGGGGCGACCGTGAGACGCGGGATGCGATGGCGGTCCGGAAACGGGGCGGTGAAGGGGTGGCGACGATGTCCCTCGATGGGCTGCTCGACGACGTGGTCGAACAGTCCGCGGGTGTGGGAGCCGACTAGGGCGCGCCGATCGGGAGGTGCTACGCTTGCTGCCTGCAAAGCAGGAGCGGCATCGCCCCTCACCCCGCCGGCCGAGCGCCGCGCGAGGTTCAACCGAGTCGAATCCGACGAGGGAATGCCGCCGCTGCATGCAGTGGCGCTTCAACGAAAGAGGAGGATCGACTCGACTTGGTGAAAGCCCTTTGAGACCGCGGCGCCGTCCCGAGGACAGGACGCGTCCCGTCGTCCAGCAGGATCGGATCAACGAGCAGATCCGCGCACCGCGGGTCAGGCTCGTCGGGCCCGAGGGGGAGCAGATCGGGATCAAGGACACGAAAGAGGCGCTCGAGCTCGCGTACTCGAAGAACCTCGATCTCGTGGAGGTCGCAAAGGACGCCGACCCGCCCGTCGCCAAGGTCATGGACTACGGCAAGTGGCGGTACGAGCAGGAGCAGCGCGCAAAGCTCGCCCGCAAGCACCAGTCGACGATCAACATCAAGGAGATCAAGCTCAGGCCGAAGATCGGGATCCACGACTACGAGACCAAGAAGGGCCACGTCGTCCGCTTCCTCAACCAGCGGGCGAAGGTCAAGGTCACGATCATGTTCCGGGGACGGGAGAACCTGCACCCGGAGCGGGGTCGGATGCTCCTCGAGCGCCTCGCCGGCGACGTGAAGGAGCTCGGTCAGGTCGAGCAGCAGCCAACGCTCGACGGCCGGAACATGGTGATGGTGCTCGGGCCGACGAAGAACGCAGGAGTGACACGAGATGCCGAAGGTGAAGACAGGGAGCGGGGCGAAGAAGAGGTTCAAGGTGACCGGGGCGGGGAAGCTGATGCGCCGGCACGCGATGAAGAGCCACAACCTCACGAAGAAGTCGTCGAAGCGTAAGCGCGACTTCGGCAGAGACCATCGCGTCGCGAACGTCGACGTGAAGCGCGTGAAGAAGCTCCTGGGGGTCAAGTAATGGCCAGGGTCAAGCGCTCCGTCGCCGCGCGCAAGAAGCGCCGCAAGGTCCTCGAGCAGGCCAAGGGCTACTACGGCCGCAAGAGCACGCACTACCGCTACGCGAAGGAGCAGGTCGAGCACTCGCTCGTCTACGCGTATCGCGACCGCAGGAACAAGAAGCGGACGCTCCGTTCGCTCTGGATCGTGCGGATCAACGCCGCGGCTCGCGTGAACGGTCTCTCCTACAACCAGTTCATGAACGGCGTGCACAAGGCCGGGATCGAGCTCGACCGGAAGTCGCTCGCCGACCTCGCGGTCGTCGACCCTGCCGCGTTCGCGGTCGTCGCAGAGCAGGCCAAGGCCGCGCTCGGCGCCGACGCGAAGGCCGCCTGAGCAGACGAGCGCCGAGCGGCGCCGAGGCCCGTGATCACCTCGCGCGACAACGCGACGTTGACACTCGTCCGCAAGCTGCTCGGCGGGCGGAAGCACCGCGACGAGACAGGCCTGTTCGCGGCCGAGGGCGAGGACCTGGTCGCGGCCGCGGCGGAGGCCGGCGTGCAGCCGGTACATCTCCTCGTCGCGGGTGAGACGGTCGACGAGGCGCTGCTCGCGCGCGTCTCGACGCTTCCGCATCCGGCCCGGGCGATCGGCGTCTACCGCGTCGGCGACCTGGCGACGGAACCACGCGACACCTGCCTCGGCCTCTGGCGCCTCGCCGACCCCGGCAACGTCGGCACGCTGCTACGCACGGCCGACGCCTTTGGCGCCTCGGTGGCGCTGTCCGACGGGTGTGCCGACCCTGTCTCGCCGAAGGCGGTGCGCGCCTCCGCGGGGGCGATCTTCCGCGTCCCGCGCGTCCCGTGGGACGAGACGCCCGGCATGCGGGTCGCGCTCGTCGCGCACGGCGGAGCCCCGCTCGCCGAGCTCGATCTCGCGCCGCCCGTCACGTTTCTCCTCGGCTCCGAGCGCGAGGGGCTGCCCCTCGAGCTTGCAACAGAGTGTCACAGAGGCCACTATCGGCCTGCCAGGGGCGGCCGAGTCGCTGAACGTCGCCGCCGCTGGCGCGATCGCGCTCTACGAGCTGACGCGGCGAACGGCGTAGGCGCGCCGAGTCGCGCTAGCCGAACCCGCCGCCGCCGCCGCCTCCGCCGCCTCCGCCGCCGCCCGAGAACCCGCCGCCGAACCCACCGGAGCCCGACGACGGCGGGGCGAGCGCGGAGCCGAAGCCTGAGGCGAGGTCGCCGATCGCCAGCGACGTCGGCCCGGTGCCGAGGTTCCCGCCACCGGAGATCCAGTAGATCGACGACGTCTGAGCCATCGCTTCGGGCATCGCCATGTGCGCGGCCTGGAGCACGCGCTCCGCGATCCCGAAAGCGATCCCGTAGACGAGGAGCCGCTCCCACAGCGCGAGCGTCGCGGGGGGCGCCTCCTGGAGCCGGGGGAAGTCCGTCAGGTACCGGCGGAACGCCTCCCAGCGCTCGGCCTCGACCTCGCCTGCCTTCGAACGCCGCCGCCAGAGCCTCCGCTGGGTGAGCGCGCCGAAGATCAGGGCGGCATCGACAAAGGCTGCGACGCCGACGCCGAGCAGGACGATGTCGCTCCAGCGCGGATACACGGAGCGCCAGCCGGAGATCGCGAGGTAGAAGAGCAGCGCGCCGATCGCAACGAAGACCGCAAGCGCGAGCCCGAGCGGGAGAGCGCCGAGCGAGAGGAACCACTGGCGGTTCCCGACCGCCGTCGAGACGTTGGCCTTGAAGGCCGTGAAGTGCTTGCTCATCGACTCGCGATCGTCCTCGATCTCGTCGCGGAACTTCGACAGGCGCTGTGGGCCGTCGGCGATCACGGAATCGACGACGCGGGCGACGGCGTCCTCCCACGGTGTCAGCTCGTCACGCGTTCCCTGACTTATCTCCAGGTCGGCGACGCTTTCGCGGCGCATCCCTCCCCAGGTCGAGCGCTCGGTGGTTACGGGTTTCGCGCCGTAGACGCCGCGGCGAACCAGGTCGAACAGGGTCGCGGTGAACTCGTACGAGCCCGCCTCGCCGCCCTGACGGAGCAGCGTGGGCACGAGTGCCGGCGCGGTGTCGGTCGGCGGCTCCTGCTCGTACTCACGGTCGTACGACGTCCGCCGCTCCCGGCCGTAGACCATGAACACGACGCCGACCACGGCGAGGCCCGGCAACGTGCCCAGCAAGAGGACGTAGAGGATGTAACGCCACGGGTCGCGCTTGGCGTTCTCGATCTTGTCGTGGTCGCGCTCGAACGCGGCCGCGTCGGCCTGCTCTTCGCCGACGACCTTCTGGAGGCCGTTGCCGGACGTCACCTTCATCCCGGCGGTCGAGGTGAACGCGCCGCGGGGGATCAGCGTCCGCAGCTCGACGAACTGGTGCGCGGGGACGTCGAGCGCCCGGAGGATCGCCTTCGAGCCGGCCAGCTGGACGTCGCCGCGCACGTAGACGGGATGACCCCAGCCGCGAAGGATCTTTCCGGGTGCGCTCTCGGTTGCAGTCAGCCGCCCGAGGGACTGCTCCCATTCGTCGCCCCAGACCTTGAGGTTGACGTCCACGACGTCGTCGTACGCGACCGCGAGGCCGCTGATCCTGTAGTGCACGCGGAACGTGTGCTGCTGGGAGCCGTCGCTCTGGAAGCGCCACACGATGCGGATCCGGCCACCGAGGTCTCTGACGCCGAACGTTCCGGGAGGCCCTCCCGGCTGGAGCTCCGTAGAGGCACCGGGACGGAACGAGCTGCCGTTCTCCGAGACGCCGATCTCGTCGATCCGCTCCCCCGAGCGGTAGGGGATCTCGCGAAACCCGTACGTGAACGAGCCGGAGAAGGCGACCGTGATCGCCTCGTCGACCGCGACCGTGCCGTCCTTGCGCACCGCGGCCTGGACGTCGGTCGCGACGAGCTCGTAGCTCTGAGCGTGGGCGACCCCGGCGAGGGTGAGCGCGGCGACCGCGGCCGCCGCGAGGGAGAGCGCCCTACGTGCTCGTGCCACCGGAGGCGCCGCCCGCGCCCTCGGCGGGCTCGGCGGGCGGAGCGGACGGCGCCGGGGCAGGCGGCGTCGCGCCTGCCGGTGGGGTGAAGTCGACTCGCGGGGCGTCGCGCTCCGCCTCGTCCGTCTCGAAGAACTCGCGCGCCGCGAACCCGAACGGGCCGGCGATCACGACGCCGGGGAACGTCTGGATCGAGTTGTTGTAGGTCAGCACGGTGTCGTTGTAGACCTGCCGCGACACCGCGATCCGGTTCTCCGTCTCGGCGAGCTCGCTCTGCAGCTGCCGGAAGTTCTCGTCCGCCTGCAGCTCCGGATACGCCTCGGCGACCGCGAACAGCCGCCCGAGCGCCTGGCTCAGGATCCCCTCGGCCTGAGCGGCCTCGCCAGGCGTGCGGGCGCCCTGCGCCGCGGCACGCGCCTCCGTGACCGCCTCGAACGTGCCGCGCTCGTGCGCCGCATAGCCCTTGACGGTCTCGATGAGGTTCGGGATCAGGTCGTGCCGGCGCTTGAGCTGGACCTCGATCTGGGCCCACGCGTTCTGAACCCGGTTCCGCAGCCGGACGAAGCGGTTGTAGAGGACGACCAGCGCCAGGAGCACCAGCACGACCACGACGACGACCACGATCACCCAGACCACGACGCGGCCACCCTAGCGGCCTGCGCGAGGCTCGTCCAATGACACGGATAGGATCGCCCGCGGATGGCCGACGCACGTGTCGCACGCATCAACGTGACGCCGGTCAAGAGCCTCAGGCTCAACCATCCCGACGAGATCGACCTCGTCGCGGACGGTGCCCGCGAGGATCGCCGGTTTCTCCTCGTCGACGCCGACCGGCGTCTCTACAACGGCAAGCGCGACCTCACCCTCGTCCGGACGAGCGCATCGTGGGATCCCGATGACCGACGCCTCGAGCTGACGCTCCCCGGCGGGGCAGTGGTGGGGGGAGAGGTGGGGGGCGGCGAGCCGACGGTCGTCGAGGTCTACGGCCGATCGCTTCGCGCACACCTCGTGCAGGGGCCGTGGGCGGACGCCTTGTCCGACCTCGTCGGCCGCTCGCTGACCCTCGTCGAGCGCGACGACGGCGGCTGGGCGACCGACGACCGCCCGGCCTCGCTCGTCTCCCGCGCGTCGCTCGACACGATCGACGGGGACGGCCGCCGCTTTCGAATGCTGTTCGAGCTCGACGACGTCTCCGCACACGGCGAGGACGAGTGGCGCAACCGGCGCCTCCGGGTCGGCGACGCGACGCTCCTCGCCGGCGACCCGACGCCGCGTTGCGCGGTACCCACGGCGAGCCCCGACACCGGGGTCCGCGATCGCGACGTCCTCCGCGAGCTTCTCGAGAAGCGCGGACCCATCGAGGGCGAGTCCTGCATGGGGGTGTACGCGGAGGTGCTCGAGCCGGGAGTCGTGCGCGTCGGCGACGCCGTCGAGCTCGTCTAGCCCGTCGCGCGCGCGCGCTTGCAGACCCAGATCTGGTCCTCGCCGCCCTCGAACGGCCTGCCGTCGAACCAGCCGTAGAGCGCCTCCACCTCGAGCCCCGCGTCCTCGATCACCGCGTTCCACTCGGCCGCGGAGAGCCAGTGGAGCTCCATCGTCGCGGTCTCCCTGTCGCCGCTCCGGACGGTCAGGACGAGCGACCGGCCGTGCAGGTCCCAGTCGGCCCGCTCGAAGATCCCGGGCTCTCGCTCGATCCAGAGCCCGTCCGTCTCCTCGATGTCCTCGCGGCTCGGGGCGAAGACGTCGAAGACGAGGAGCCCGTCGGGCTCGAGGAGCGCTCGCGCCGCCGCGAGCGCGCGGGTCTTCTCGGCGTCGCTCGGCATGTGCAGCAACGAGCGGAACGGGATCGTCACGAGAGGGACTCGCTCCGAGACCGGTGGGTTCCGCAGGTCGCCGACCCGGAGCTCGATCCGCTCGGCGACGCCTTCGCGCTCGGCGTACTCCCGCGCGACGGTCAGCATGCCGGGCGACTCGTCGACGCCGATCACCTGGACGCCCGCCTTCGCGGTCGGCACTGCGATCCGCCCGGTGCCGACGGCGAGCTCGACGACCGGTCCGCCCGAGGCGAGCGCCTCGTCGACATAGAAGCCGACGTCCTCCCGCACGGAGACGGACCAAGGATCGTAGATCCGGGCGATCGAGTCGTAGAGAGCGCCTCCGACCCTGTGAGACGCGTCGGAAGGGCTCATCGCCCGATTCAAGCAGCCTTGTAACCCGCTGTCACTTGCTAGCCTCGAACGTCCCATGGACGTCGAGGCGCTCGAGCGTGCGGCCCTCGCGGCGGTCGCCGCGGCAGCATCGACGGACGAGATCGAGGCCGTACGGGTCGAGTACCTGGGGCGGAAGAGCACGCTTCCGCTCGCGTTGAGGGAGGTCCGGGACGCCGAGACCGGGCGCACGCTGAACGAGGCGAAGCGGCGGATCGAGAACGCCGTCGCCGAGCGCGCGACCGCGCTCGAGCGCGCCGAGCTCGACCGGCGGCTGGCGGAGGAGCGCGTCGACGTGACGCTCCCGGTGAGCGGTCCGCCGCGTGGCCGGTTGCACCTCGTGACGCAGATCCGCCGCGAGGTCGAGGACGTCTTTCTCGGCCTCGGCTACCGGGTCGTCGACGGACGCGAGGTCGAGACGACCCACTACAACTTCGACGGCCTGAACTTCCCGGCGGGCCACCCGGCGCGCTCGGCGCTCGCGACGTTCTTTCTCGACGAGCAGACCGTGCTCCGCACCGAGACGTCCCCGTCACAGGTCCGCACGATGGAGGCCCAGCCTCCTCCGGTCTACGTCGTCTCGCTCGGCCGCTGCTACCGGCGCGACACCCCCGACGCGACGCACACGCCGATCTTCCACCAGGTGGAGGGACTCGCGGTCGACGAGGGAATCACGCTCGCCGACCTCACGGGCACGCTCGACTTCCTGCTCAAGGCGCTCTTCGGTCAGAGCCGGCGCACCGAGTTCCGCACGCACTACTTCCCGTTCACGGAGCCGTCGATCGAGGCGTACGTCTCCTGTCACGTCTGCGACGGCGCCGGCTGCCCGGTGTGTCGCCACTCGGGTTGGATCGAGGTGGGCGGCGCGGGCATGGTCGACCCGGCGCTGTTCGAGTTCGTCGGGTACGACCCCGAGCGGTACACGGGCTTCGCGTTCGGCTGGGGCCTCGAGCGCATCGCGATGCTGCGCCACGAGTTCCCCGACCTGCGTGAGCTCTGGCGCGACGACCTCCGCTTCTCGGGGCAGTTCTGATGAAGGCGCCTCTCTCGTGGCTCCGCGAGTACGTCTCGACCGACGCAACGGACGCGGAGATCGCGCGGCGGCTGACGATCTCGTCACTCGAGGTCGACCGGCTGGTCGACGTGGGCGTGACAGAGGAGGGTGGCAACCTCGCCCACTTCGTCGTCGGAAGGGTGATCTCCGCCGATCCCCACCCGAACGCCGATCGGCTGCAGCTCTGCCAGGTCGACGTCGGCAACCCGGACCCGCAGCAGATCGTCTGCGGCGCGTGGAACTTCGGCGCGGGCGCGACGGTCGCCGTCGGCCTTCCCGGCGCGCTCCTGCCCGGCTTCCCCGGGCCGCTCGAGGAACGGCCGCTCCGCGGCGAGGTGTCCCGCGGGATGATCCTCGCGGAGGACGAGATCGGGCTCGGCGCAGACCACGCCGGGGTCATGCTGCTCCCCGACGGGCTCGAGCCCGGCACGCCGCTGGCGGACGTCCTGCCGCTCGTCGACCGCGTCCTCGATGTGACACCGACGATGAACCGGCCCGACCTCCTCTCGATGGTCGGCATCGCGCGCGAGATCGCCGCGCTGTGCGACGGCGAGCTTCGGCCGCCCGTTCCGGACGATCCGCCGCCTGTCGCGGACGAGCGGCTCGACATCGCGGTCGAGGACTTCCTGGGCTGCCCGCGCTACATCGGCAGGGCGTTCCGTGACGTCCGCGTCGGCCCGTCGCCCCAGTGGCTGCGGAGCCGGCTCCATCTCGCGGGGATGCGCTCCATCTCGAACGTCGTCGACGTGACGAACTACGTCATGCATGTGTGGGGCAGCCCGCTCCACGCGTTCGACCGGAGCCTTCTCACGGGCGGGCGCATCCTCGTGCGGCGCGCCCGCGAAGGCGAGACCCTCCGCACGCTCGACGGCACGCTCCGCGAGCTCCGGGCGAGCGACCTGCTGATCACCGACGGCGAGCGTCCTGTTGCGCTCGCGGCGATCATGGGAGGCCTCGAGTCGGAGGTCTCCGAGTCGACGACCGAGCTGCTCCTCGAGGCGGCGAACTTCGAGCCGATCGGCGTCCTCCGCACCTCCGAGCGGCTCGGGCTCCGCACGGAGGGGTCGAACAAGTGGGAGAAGGGCGTCGACCCGTACGCGGCAGAGCCGGCCGCAGCGCTCGCCAGCCGCCTGCTCGTCGACCTCGCCGCCGCCGAGCCGATCGCCGCGGTCGACGTCAACGACGGTCTCCCGGAACGCCCCCGCATTACCCTCCGGACGGACCGCGCGAGCCGCCTGATCGGCTTCGACCTCGCCACGGACGAGCAGCGCTCGATCCTCGAGCGGCTCGGCTTCGAGGTGGATCGTGCCTGGGCTGTGACCGTCCCGACATGGCGGGCGCGCGACGTCACGCGGGAGGTCGACCTCGTCGAGGAGGTCGCCCGCGTCGTGCTCGACCAGGTGCCGCACACGATGCCCCTCCGTCGCTTGGTCGCCGGTCACTTGACCGGCGAGCAGCGGTTCCGCCGCGCGCTCGAGGACGTCCTCGTCGGCGCGGGCTTCACCGAGGCGTACACCTGGAGCCTCACCGCCACCGACCCGGATCCGGCAGCGCTCAGGCTGCCCGACCCGATGAGCAGCGACCAGGCCGTGCTCCGCACGACTCTGCTCCACGGGCTCGTCGAGGTGGCCCAAGTCAATGTCGACGCGGGCAACGACGCGATCCGGCTGTTCGAGCTCGCGCGTGTCTACCTCCCGAGCGGGGAGCAGCTCCCCGACGAGCGCTGGCACGTCGGGGGCATCGCTGAGGGCGGGTTCGACGCGGCTCGGGCGGCCGTGCAGACGATCCACGAGGCGTTCCACCTCCCGCTCGAGGTCAGGGCTACGAGGGCACCTCACCTCCATCCGGGCAAGGCGGCCGAGACGGACGCAGGCTGGCTGGGGGAGCTCCACCCGATGCTGCTCGAAGGCAGCTGGGGCGTTTTCGAGCTCGACGTCGCGCGGCTGATGGCGCCACTGCCGGAGCGGATCCTCTACCACGACGTGATCAGCTACCCGGCGGCCCGCCAGGACATCGCGATCGTCGTGCCCGAGGACGTCGAGGCCGGAGCGATCGTCGCCGCCGCATACGATGCCGCGGGCGACGAGTTGCGCGAGGCTCGCATCTTCGACGTCTACCGCGGCGCACAGGTAGGGGAGGGGCGGAAATCCGTCGCGCTCCACCTCGCGTTCCAGGCGCCGGACCGCACCCTCACCGACGAAGAGGCCGCGACCCTCCGCGACAGGATCGTCGCGGCGCTCGCCGAGCGGTTCGGGGCCGAGCTGCGCGCGTCTGGTTAGAGGACCTTGCCGCCGACGTACCAGACGGCGCCCTGCGTGGCGACGTTGTCCGTGTCGGAGAGCGAGCGCAACACCGAGACGGTGCCGCCGATGTCTTCCTCGTCGAGCTCCTCGAAGCACCTCCGGGCCATGCCGGGGGTCACGCCGTAGCCGGTCGTCCGAGCGCAGCGGAACGTGAATCCGGCCCGCGAATCGTCGCGCCTGGGATTGATCGCCGCACAGAGCAAGGCAGCGCGCGGGAGCAGGGTGCTCGAATCGAGCTCGAGCAGGCAGAGGAGGTCGCTCCACCCGGACGGGAGAGCCTCGAGGGCGGCGTCCCATGACTTTGCGACCGACGACGACGCCGTGGTCTCGGGCTCCTCGAGCCGCGGGGGCGGCTCGGTTACCTCGCGCTGCTCGAGGATGCACCAGATCCGAGCCGCGTCCAGGCGCCGGAAGAGGCGCCGAGCCGCCTCGGGCCCGGACGCTCCGCCGGCACGGCGGACGGAGAACGCGAGCTCGTCTCCGACGAAGCCGACATTCAGCGGGGCGAGAATCCTCGCGGCCTCCGACCGCTCATCCTGCTGCTCGGTGCCGAGCCTGAGCGCGACGGCCTCCCAGCCGGCGGGCAGGCGCCGCTCGAGCTCTGCCCACTGGTCAACGAGCTTCACGGCGGTCAGCATAATGACGCCTGTGACGGGGCCTGCCCCAGAGCCGACGAACACGTTCGTCGCGTGTGCGCGCACGCTCCTGGGGGGCCGCGGAGCCGGGCTCCGCCCGGCGGGAGCGGCCACCGGCCAGGGGCGTGCGTGAGCACCGAGGTCAAGCTCCCGCGTCTCGGACAGGGCATGGAGTCCGGCGTCGTCGTCCGGTGGCTCAAGCAGGAAGGCGACGCCGTCGCGAAGGGCGACCCGCTCTACGAGCTCGACACCGAGAAGGTCACGCAGGAGATCGAGGCCGAGACCGACGGAGTCCTGACGAAGATCGTCGTCCCCGAAGGCGAGGTCGAGGTCGGGGCGACGCTTGCCGTGATCGACGGGGCCGGGGCGGGGGAGCCGGCGCCCGAGCCGAGCGCGTCGACCGAGCCGATGTCGACGGACGAGCCGAGCGCAAGTAACACAGTGTCACCAGCACCCGCTGCGCCTGCCGAGCCGACCGAGCCGGGCCCTGCCGCCGAGGCGACGCCCGACGTCGCCTCCCGCCCCGCCGGCGAGCAGGAGCGCCCGACGCCGCTCAAGGCCTCGCCGCTCGCGCGCCGCATCGCACGGGAGCGCGGTGTCGACCTCGCTTCGGTTCGCGGCACAGGCCCGGACGGCCGTATCCTCGCCGAGGACGTGGAGAAGGCTCCGAGCGGAGCCCCTGCGGCGGCGTCGACCACCGAGGCTCCCGCCGAGGAGGTCGAGGTCGTCCGGCTCAGCTCGGTTCGCGCGACCATCGCGCGACGGCTCACCGAGGCCTGGTCCGCTCCGGTGTTCCAGCTCGGCGTCTCGGCCGACATGGCGGAGGCGCTGGCGCTCCGCGAGCGGCTCGTCGAACGGCTCGAGGAGGGCGACGTCAAGCCGACGGTCAACGACGTCCTCGTGAAGCTCGCGGCGGTCGCGCTGACGCGCCACGCGGCCGTCAACGCCACCTTCACGGGCGAGGAGATCCAGCGGCATCCGACGCCGAACGTGGGGATCGCCGTCGCCGCGCCGCAGGGGCTGATCGTCCCGGTGATCCGGGACGCGGCTCGACTGACCGTCCAGCAGATCGCGAGGGCGCGCGCCGACCTCGTCGGCCGCGCACGCGACACCAAGCTCACGTACGGCGACCTCGAGGGCGGGACCTTCACGATCTCGAACCTCGGGATGTTCGGCGTCGAGCAGTTCACCGCCGTCCTCAATCCGCCGCAGGTTGCGATCCTCGCGGTCGGCGCGGTGAAGGACGAAGCCGTGGTCCGCGACGGCGACCTCGACGTTGCGCCGATCGTGCACCTCGTGCTGACCTGCGACCACAGGGCGATCGACGGCGCGGACGGCGCGACGTTCCTCCAGACGCTCGTCGCGCTCATCGAGCAGCCGACTCTCGCGCTGTGACCGGCGCGCAGACCGCTCTCGTCATCCGGCGCGGCGGCGCGCAGGACCTGCGCTTCCTGCGCGACATGCTCCACCACGCCTACTACTGGAAGGAGCGCGCGCCCGAGGACACCGGGCCCGGGCCGGTCGCGCTCTACGTCAAGGCGTGGGGGCGCCCCGGGGACGCCGCGGTGATCGCCCTCGACGCCGGCTTCCCGGTCGGCGCCGCCTGGTACCGGCTGTTCGCCCGAGAGCGGCGCGGGTACGGGTTCGTCGACGAGCGGACACCCGAGCTCGCGATCGCCGTCGTCCCGAACGCGCGGGGGAAGGGCGTCGGAGCGGCGCTCCTCGAGGCGCTGCTCGGCCGCGCACGCGCGGAGGGGTACGAGACGATCTCGCTCAGCGTCGACCGCAACAACGCAGGTGCGATCGGCCTGTACGAGCGCCACGGCTTCGAGCGGCTCGGCGAGGAGGACGATTCCGTCACGATGCTCGCGCACCTCCAGCAGAGACCCACGACCGAAGGGACTGATACCGAATGAATGTCGACGTCGCCGTCCTCGGAGGCGGCCCGGCCGGGTACACGGCCGCGATCCGCGCCGCCCAGCTCGGCGGCAGGGTCGCGTGCATCGAACAGGAACCCGCGCTGGGCGGCACCTGCCTGCGCGTCGGCTGCATCCCGACGAAAGCATGGGTGCAGACCGCGCACGCGATCCACGACGCCCGCGACACTTTCGCGAAGCTCGGCGTCTCGGTCGGCGAGCCGTCGCTCGACTTCGGGGCCGCGGCCCAGTGGAAGGATGCGGTGGTCGGTCAGATGACCGGCGGCGTCGCGTCGCTGTTCAAGGCCAACGGAGTCGAGTGGGTCAGGGGCAAGGGGCGGTTCACCGGGCCGAAGGCGATCGCCGTCGAGGGCGCCGAGGAGGTCACCTTCGAGAGCGCGATCGTCGCGACCGGGTCGTTCCCGATCCGCCCGCCGATCCCCGGGCTCGACGCACGTCGCTGCGTCGACTCGACGGGCCTCCTGGCGCAGACCGAGGTGCCTCGCCGGCTGGTCGTCCTCGGCGGCGGCATCATCGGTTGCGAGTTCGCGTCGATCTTCAACCGGTTCGGCACCGAGGTGACGATCGTCGAGATGCTGCCGACGCTGATCCCCGCCGAGGACGAGGATGTCGCGAAGGAGCTCGCCAAGGCATTCGGCAAGCGCGGCATCGCGCTCCATCTCTCGAAGCAGTGCACTCAGGTCGACGACCACGGCGACCACCTCACCGTCCATTTCGGGGAGGGGGAGACCGTCGACTGCGAGCTGATGCTCGTGTCCGTAGGTCGCGCTGCGCTCGTCGACGGGATCGGGCTCGAGGAGGCGGCCGTCCACTTCGACCGAACCCGGATTCCGACCGACGACCACCGGCGCACCAACGTCCCGCACATCTACGCGGCCGGCGACGTCGCCGGCTACTGGCAGCTCGCGCACACCGGGTTCCGCGAGGGCGAGGTGGCGGCCGAGAACGCGATGGGTCACGAGGCGAGCTTCGGTGAGCCAGCCGTCCCGAGGCCGATCTACACGGATCCGGAGATCGCCGGGGCCGGACTCACCGAGGCACAGGCCCGCGAGCTGCACGGCGACGCGGTCGTCGTCGGACGGTGCCCGTGGATCGCGATCGCGCGCGCGGTGATGTCGGGCGACACGACGGGCTGGATCAAGACGATCCACGAGTCACAGTACGGGCAGCTGCTCGGCGTCGTGATCGTCGGTCCGCACGCGACCGACCTGATCGGCGAGGCGGTCGTCGCGCTCGACGCCGAGTCGACGATCGAGACGATCGCCGACGGCGTCGCGCCGCACCCGACGTTCGCGGAGGGCATCAAGGAAGCGGGGCTCGTCGCGCTCGGGCGCGCGATCCATCTGCCACCGCGGCGCCGGTAGTACGCTCTCGGACATGTCGAAAATGGCCGATCGGCGCTCAGCGCTTCTGTGGGCGCTCGCGTGGTGGTTCATCCGCCGCACGCTGCGGCGCCGCGCGGCGCTCGCCGTCGCCGGCGTGGCGGCCGGTGCGTCGCAGCGCCGCCGCGGGATCGGCGCGGTGGTCGGGGCCGTCGTGCTCGTCGGCGCCTTGGCTGCGGCGTTCGTCGCCTGGCGACGCCTCTCGGGCGGGTCCGACGACGAAGGATGGGAGCCGCCGAGCGAGCCCCTCCCGCCGGCACCGGAGCCGACCCCCGAGGCCGTCGCGGCGTGACCATCGCGGGTCCCGGGCCGGAGTTGTTCCGCCCGGCGCTCGAGGGGCTCGTGCCGTATGAGCCCGGCAAGCCGGCCGAGCTCGTCCAGCGGGAGCTCGGGCTCGACCGCGTCGTCAAGCTCGCCTCCAACGAGGGGCCGTTCGGGCCGTTCCCGCAGGCGCTCGAGGCGATCGGGGAGTCGCTAGCCGACTGCAACCGCTACCCGGACGGTGGGGCGTACCGCCTGCGCACCGCGCTCGCCGCGCGCCACGGCGTCGCCTTCGAGGAGACCGTCGTCGCTGCCGGCGCCGACGCGGTGATCGGCTACGTCTGCCAGGCGACGCTCGACCCCGGTGACGAGGTCGTGACGCCCTGGCCGTCGTTCCCGAGCTATGTCCTCGACCCGCTGAAGCTCGGGGCGACCCCGCTGCGGGTGCCGCTCCGCGACGGCCGGGTCGACGTCGACGACCTGCTCGCGGCGGTCACGCCGAGGACGAAGCTCGCGTACCTCCCGACGGTCAACAACCCGACGGGCACGATGACCAGACGCGCGGATTTCATGCGCTTCCTGGACGGCCTTCCCCCCGAGGTGCTGACGGTGGTCGATGAGGCGTACTTCGAGTACGTCGACGACCCGGAGCTCCCCGACGCGATCGAGGAGGCGGCGAAGCAGGGCCGTCATGTGCTCGCGCTGCGGACGTTCTCCAAGATCTACGGGCTCGCCGGGCTGCGTGTCGGGTACGGCGTGGGGCCGGCGGACGTCGTCGCGGCGATCCGCAAGGTCCAGCGCGCATTCGACGTCACGACGCCCGCCCAGGAGGCTGCGCTGGCGAGCCTCGACGGGGCCGAGGAGCTCGCGCGCCGCCGAGCGGTCAACCGCGAGTCGATGGCCGGTCTCGAGACCGTCCTGCGCGCGCACGGGTTCGACCCGGTCGGCCCGGCGGTCGGGAACTTCCTCTTCGTGGACGTCGGCACCGACGCGGACGCGCTGAACGACGCACTGCTGCGCCAC
The DNA here is from genome assembly GCA_963698935.1 of uncultured Actinomycetes bacterium. GTDB lineage: Bacteria > Actinomycetota > Thermoleophilia > Gaiellales > Gaiellaceae > Gaiella. Next base: position 496,013 of record CAVOSU010000023.1, on the reverse strand, counting down.
GGAGTGATCGTCCGGCCGATGGGCTCGTTCGGGGCTCCGACGGCACTGAGGATCACTGCCGGGACGCCCGAGGAGATCGCCTTCCTCGCCGAGCAGCTCGCGTCGGTGTTCGCCACGACCTGAGTAGGCATCGCCGACCGGTCGGCTACCTTTAACCTCTTCGGGCGCGCGGCGCGCCCCCGCCACCCATGCGAACGACGCTGAAGAGAGGAGTCGGCCGCGGCGCGACGGCGAACGGCTCCAACCGTGCGACCGTCCCCCCAGGCCCGCTCGGCCCGGTCACCGTCTACCGCCAGCCGCCGCCTCCGCCGCGTCGCGGCGGCTCGCTCGTCCTCCAGATCTTCGGCTGGGCGGCGCTCGTCCTGTGCGTGCTCGTCGGCGGCACGGCCGCGGGGGCGTACCTCTACCTCCACGAGTCGGTCGCGGCGGTCGCCCCGAAGTCGGTCGAGGTGAAGGCGGCCGCGAAGCGCCTCGACGTGCCGCTCCCGGGCCAGCCTGCGATCGCGCTCGTGATCGGCTACGACCACCGTGCGAACGAGGCCAAGGGCACGCCGTCCCGCTCCGACACCCTGATGCTCGTCCGGGCGGATCCGGGCGCGAAGACCATCTCGCTCCTCTCGTTCCCACGAGACCTCCGTGTCGACATCTACTGCCCGGGTCAGGCGACGTACCGGGACAAGATCAACGCCGCGTACTCCGACTGCGGCGCGCAGGGGACGCTCGAGACCGTCCGCAAGCTCACCGGCGTCCCGATCAACTACATCGTCACGGTCAACTTCCGCGGCTTCCGGCAGCTGGTCGACCGACTCGGCGGCGTCTGGATGGACGTCGACCGCCGCTACTACAACAACCAGGGCGGCCCGAGCGGCTACGCGAAGATCAACCTCCAGCCCGGGTACCAGCGGCTGACGGGGCTCAGGGCGCTCGACTTCGTCCGCTTCCGCCACACGGACTCGGACATCTACCGGAACGCGCGGCAGCAGCAGTTCGTCCGGGCGTTCAAGAACCAGATCGACTCGGCGTTCTCGCTGACGAGGCTGCCGCAGGTGATCAAGATCGTCACCTCGAACGTCGAGGTCGGGCAGGGCGGCGGCAAGAACGTGTCGGCGAAGACGGTGCTCTCGTACGGCCTTCTCGCCTACTCGCTGCCGTCGGGGCACGTGTTCCAGTCGCGGATCGACGGGCTCGAGGGCCAGTCCGACCTGACGACCGCCCCCGAGAACATCCAGACGGCCATCCGCGACTTCGAGAACCCGGACGTCGACTCGCCGCAGAAGGCGACGGCGGTCGCGCTCGGCGAGAAGGTCAAGCGACACGCGCCCGCGCCGCGGGACACGTCGGTGATCGTGCTCAACGGAAACGGGATCGAGGGCTCGGCCTCCACGGCGAACTACCTCCTCTCCCAACGCGGCTACAAGATGGTGCTGCCGCCGAACGGCATGCCGGCGAACGCGCCGAGCTTCGACTTCTTCCGGACGACCGTCTTCTTCGACGCGCGCACGGCTGGCGCGAAGGCGGCCGCGCAGAAGCTCGCGAACCTGTTCGGCTCGGCGGACGTGAAGAAGGCGACGACGGCGATCGGACGGCTCGACAACGGCGCGATGATCGCGGCGGTCGTCGGCCAGACGTTCCACGGTCGCCTCGCGTCGGCACCGGTCGACCAGACGCCGCAGCGTGAGCCCGCCTCGGTCACGACCTACGGGGCGAGCGACGCGGTCGGCCTCCTCCGCGACTGGCGGCGCAGGATCGACTTCCCGATGATGGTGCCGACGAAGCTCGCCGACGGATCGTCGCTCGATCGAGAGCGGCCGCTGCGGGCCTACCGGATCGACCCCGACGGCAAGCACAAGGCGATCCGCCTCACCTATCGGCTCGGGACGAACGAGTACTGGGGCGTCGAGATGACCGACTGGGATGACGCTCCCGTGCTCGGCGACCGCAACTTCGTGCGGCGGATCGGCGGCCGCCGGTACGAGCTGTACTACAACGGCCCGCACCTGCACATGGTCGTCCTCCGCACCGACGGCGCCTCGTACTGGGTCGTGAACTCCCTGCTCGACCGGCTCTCGAACGAGACGATGATCGCCATCGCAAAGGGCCTACGCCCGCTCGCGAAGGTGAGCAAGTCCGCCTAGGACTATCCTCCGCGCGGCTATGAGCGAGAGCGCAAAGCGGGTCGCGGTCTTCGGCGCGGGCTACGTCGGCCTCGTCACCGGCGCGTGCTTCGCCGAGCTCGGCCACCGCGTGGTCGTGCGTGACATCGTCGCCGAGAAGATCGAGCGCCTGCGCCGTGGGGAAGTGCCGATCTACGAGCCCGGGCTCGAGGAGCTCATCGCGCGAAATGGAGAGCGACTCTCGTTCACGACCGACGTGAACGAGGCGATCGACGGGGCGGAGTTCGTCTACGTCGCGGTCGGGACACCGCCGACCTACTCCGGGGACGCCGATCTCACCGCGGTCTGGACGGTGATCGACGAGCTGCCCGAGGTCGACGACAGGATCGTCGTCTGCATGAAGAGCACCGTGCCCGTGGGGACGGGAGAGAAGGTGCGCCATCGCCTCGACGGGCGCGGGCTCTCGCACGTCGGCTACGTCTCGAATCCCGAGTTCACCGCCGAGGGCACCGCGGTGCGCGACTTCATGGAGCCCGACCGGATCGTGGTCGGCGCGTTCGACGACGCCGACGGGGACGCGGTCGCGGCGCTGCACGACGGAATCGACGCACCCGTCGTCCGCTCGGACGTCGCCTCCGCGGAGATGATCAAGCTCGCCGCGAACGCCGCGTTGATGACCCGCATCTCGTTCATCAACGAGATCGCGAACGTCTGCGAGGCGACCGGCGCCGACGTGGTCAAGGTCGCCGAGGGAATCGGCTGGGACCGCCGTATCGGCAAGAGCTTCCTCCGCGCCGGGATCGGCTTCGGTGGCAGCTGCTTCCCGAAGGACAGTCTGGCGTTGAAGCAGCTCGCCGCGAGCTCGGGGTACCACTTCCAGGTGTTGAACGCCGTCATCGAGGTCAACGAGCTCCAGAAGCGGCGCGTGATCGGCAAGCTCAAGCGGCTCCTCGGCCCCCTGCGGGGCAAACGCGTCGCGCTCCTCGGCCTCGCGTTCAAGCCGAACACCGACGACACGCGCGAGGCGCCGGCGTTCGTGCTGGCGGGTCGACTCCTGGCCGAGGGCGCCGATGTCGTCGTGTGGGATCCCGTGGCGCGCGCGGACGGCGACCACGGCGTCGTTCAGGTCGGGAGCGTCGCGGAGGCCGTTGCGGGAGCCGACGCCGCCGTGCTCGTCACCGAGTGGCCGGAGCTCGGGGACCTCGACTGGGCGTCCCTCGGGTCGACGATGGGCAGCGCCGTCCTGATCGACGGGCGGAACATGCTGGACCCCGCGGCGATGCGCGAGGCCGGGTTCACGTACGACGCGATCGGGCGGGCGGCGGAGTAGTGCCCGTTCCGGCAATGCCCTCCAGGTCCCTGGCGTGCGATGAGCGGCGCCATGCGTTGTCCTCGGTCGCCCCGATACCTTCTGGTATCGGGGCTCCCTGCGTCCTCGCCTGGCTTGCTCCTCGCACGCCAGGGACGAGGCCGCATTGCTGGAAGGGGCACTAGTGGAGGCGATCGTCCTCGCCGGCGGGAAGGCCGAGCGCCTCGGCGACGCGGCGGGCGGCCTGCCGAAGTCCCTCGTCGCGGTCGGCGGGCGCCCGCTCCTCGCGTGGCAGATCGGACGGCTGCGCCAGGCGGGTGTCGAACGCGTGATCGTCAGCTGCGTCGGCGGCCAGGAGCACGAGTTCGAGTCGCGCCTCGGCGATGTCGGGGTCGAGGTCGTCTGCGCCGGCGAGCCGGAGCGGCTCGGGCGCGGGGGAGGCATTCGCTTCGCCGCCGAAGCGCGACAGGAAACGGGGGACGTGCTCGCGATGAACGGCGACGAGCTCGTCGACGCCGATTTCGTCGGCCTGCTCGAGCGGCACCGCACGACCGGGGCCGCGGCGACGATCACGGTGGCCCAGCCGCCGTCGCAGTTCGGCCAGGTCGACCTGACCGAGGACGACGTGGTGACCGGCTTCCGCGAGGTCTCGCAGGTCCCGTACTGGGTCAACTGCGGGATCTACGTCCTCTCACCCGAAGCGCTCGAGCGGTTCCCGGAGAAGGGCGACCACGAGACGACCACGTTCCCCGAGCTCGCTGTAGAGGGAAAGCTGCGGGCGTACCGGCACATCGGCCTCTGGCTGACGGTCAACACGCCGAAGGAGCTCCGACGCGCCGACGAGTACGTCGCCGCGAACCCCGGGTGGCTCGGGTGAAGAGCCGGTACGCCGTCGAGCCAAGGCACGTCGACAAGCCCTGGGGCTGGGAGCTCGTCTGGGCGGAGACCGACGACTACGTCGGCAAGCTCCTATTCGTCCGGGCGGGGCAGGCGCTCAGCCTCCAGTACCACGAGGTGAAGGACGAGTCGTGGCTCGTGCGGGAAGGGCGCGCGACGCTCGAGCTGGGCGAGGTCGGAGGCGAGCTCGAGACGATCGAGATCACGGCGGGCGACGCGCTCCACTACCCGCCGGGAACCGTGCACCGCGTCCGGGCCCTCGAGGACACGTTGATCCTCGAGGTCTCTACGCCACACCTCGACGACGTCGTGCGGCTCGAGGACCTCTACGGCCGCGAGGGCACGAGCGCTCCCTAGAAGTAGAAGGTCTTCCAGGCCTCCCACCAGGTGTCCGCCCGCACGGAGATCGTGCGGTCGTCGACCCGCTCGACGCCGGCCCGGAAGCGAAGTGCGTCCGGCGCGAGCGTGTGCTTGAACGAGACGGTGATCTCGCACGGGCTGCCCGGGCTCCACGGCTCGACGGCGCCGAGGTCGGAGAGCGCCTTCGTCGCACCCTCTTCGATCATCGCGCGGGCGCGCACGGGCGGAATCTGCCTCGCGGACGACGCGCCGAGCCCGGTCTTCACGGCAACGGTGGTGAGACCGTCCCCGAGGAGCTCGCGACCCTCCGCGCAGGCGGCGTCGTCCCCGGTCACGAGGAGGACGGGGCAGCCCCATGTGCCGCAGAGGGCCGCATGGATCCCGGTCTCGCCGACGAGTACGCCGTTGAACCGGAGATCGAAGTAGTCGCGGCCGGAGACGGTGTGGTTCATGACGCCGGCCCGCGTCCCGGCACGTGCATGCATGCCGACGAGCAGCGCGGCGTCGCAGCCTTCCTCGAGAAAGGCGGTGTATTCGGTCCAGTTCTCCTGGACGACGAACTCGCAGTCGGGGTCGAGCAGCTCGGGCACGAGCGAGTTGAACGACCACTCCTTCCCGGCGCCGTGGCAGTCCATCACGACGATCTCGGTCGCGCCCGCGGCCTTCGCGCCCCGCACCGCGGCGTTGATCTCCTCGGTGTAGAGGCGGCGGGCCTCCTCGAACATCGGCTCGCCGCCGCTCGTCTGCCCACCCTTGACGATCCCCGCCACGCCCTCGAGGTCGCTGATCACGTGGACCTGCATCAGCGCAAGCCTAGACGGCCGTCCAGCCGCGCGAGCCACGGGCCGAGCCCTCCTATCCCGGCGGGGAGGAGAGCGTGTGACACAGTGTTGCAAGCTCTTCCCCGCCCGCGCAGACCGCGGCGGGTACTTTGACACAACTGTGGTAAGGTTCCGCGTCTTGGAGACGTACACCGTCAGCGAAGCCGCGGTGCGCACGGGGTGGTCGGCGCGCATGCTGCGGTATCTCGAGTCGACCGGCCTCGTGGTGCCCGAGCGAAGCGCGTCGGGCTACCGCCGCTACGGCGAGCACGAGCTCGGGCTGCTCCGCGGCCTCCAGGAGCTGCGCCGGAGGTTCGCCGTGGAGCTCGACGACGTCGCGTTCGTGATCCGGATGCGTCGCCGCCCCGAGCTGCGGGCCGCGGTCGAGCAGTGGCTCGAAGGTACGACCGTCCCGGCCGAGGGGGCGAGTGAGGCCGACTGGATCGATTGGGAGCAGCGCAAGCACGAGCGCCTGCTCGCCGCGTAAAGGACACAGAGAGAGGACGAATGGCAACCACGATCAAGCACGACGTGAAGGACCTCGCGCTCACGCCCGAGGGGAAGCGGCGCATCGAGTGGGCCGACCGGCAGATGCCGGTGCTGGTGGCGATCCGCGAGCGCTTCGAGCGCGAGCAGCCGCTCGCCGGCTATCGCGTGTCGGCCTGCCTCCACGTGACGACCGAGACGGCGAACCTCATGCGCACGCTCAAGGCGGGCGGCGCGGATGTCGTCCTCTGCGCGTCGAACCCGCTCTCCACCCAGGACGACGTCGCCGCGGCGCTCGTCGAGGAGTACGGGATCGGCACCTTCGCGATCAAGGGCGAGGACAACGACACGTATTACCAGCACCTCGAGGCGGCGATCGACCATCGCCCGCACGTGACGATGGACGACGGGGCCGACGTGATCGGCGTGCTCCACTCGGCGCGTCGCGAGCAGCTCGGCGACGTGATTGCCGGCACGGAGGAGACGACGACCGGCGTGATCCGGCTGCGCGCGCTCGAGCGCGACGGCAAGCTCGGGTTCCCTGTGATCGCCGTGAACGAGGCGAAGACGAAACACCTCTTCGACAACCGCTACGGCACGGGGCAGTCGACGATCGACGGGATCATCCGCGCGACGAACAAGCTGCTCGCGGGGTGCACCCTCGTCGTCGCCGGCTACGGCTGGTGCGGCCGCGGAGTCGCCATGCGCGCGAAGGGTCTCGGCGCCCACGTCGTCGTCACCGAGGTCGACCCGATGAAGGCCCTCGAGGCCGTGATGGACGGCTTCCAGGTGATGCCGATGGAACGCGCGGCCGAGGTGGGCGACGTGTTCGTGACCGCGACCGGCGACAAGCACGTCATCGCGCGGTCGCACATAGAGCGCCTGAAGGACGGCGCGATCCTCGCGAACACGGGTCATTTCAACGTCGAGATCGACATCCCGGCGCTCCGCTCGCTCGCGACCGAGACCCGCATGGCGCGCCAGTTCGTCGAGGAGTTCGCACTTGGCGACGGCCGCCGCGTATACCTGCTCGCCGAGGGCCGGCTCGTGAACCTCGCCGCCGCCGAGGGGCATCCCGCCCAGGTGATGGACATGTCGTTCGCGAACCAGGCGCTCTCCGCCGAGTTCGTGATCGCGAGCGCGGCGTCACTCGAGCGGAAGGTCTACGACGTGCCGAAGGAGATCGACGACGAGATCGCGCGCTTGAAGCTCGCGACGATGGGCGTGACGATCGACCAGCTGACGGAGGAGCAGGCCGCCTACCTCGCCTCGTGGGACGAGGGGACGTAAGGCGAGGGAACCCATCGTTCCCCGCCGGCCCCTCCTTCCGCGCCGCGCACGGATCGACCGGGGCCTGGCCTCCCGCCGGGCAGAGCCCGGCTCCGGCCGCGACGGGAGATGCACGGGACGTGGCTCTGAAGGACCTGGCCCCACACCGGATCGTCCGGCTCGAGGACGACGCCGTCGTCGTCCTCGACCAGCGGCGCCTGCCCGACGACGAGATCGACCTCCGCTGCGCGAGCGCGGCGGAGGTCGCCGGCGCGATCCGCACCCTCGCGGTGCGCGGCGCACCCGCGATCGGGATCGCCGCGGCGTACGGATTCGCCCTGGCGGCGTCGAGGGGTGAAGACCTCGAGGAGGCCTACGGGGCGCTGCTGTCGTCGCGTCCGACCGCGGTCAACCTCCGCTGGGCCCTCGACGCGATGCGCGACGACCCGTCGCGCGAGCGCGCCGAGCGCATCCACGAGGACGAGGTCGAGCGCTGCCGCGCGATGGGCGCGCATGCGGTCGAGCTCTTCCCGGCCGGCGCGCGTGTCCTGACGCACTGCAACGCAGGCGGCCTCGCGACCGGCGGCTACGGGACGGCGCTCGGCGCCATACGCGCTGCCTTCGAGGTCGGCCGCGTCGAGCACGTCTGGGTCGACGAGACGCGGCCGCTCCTGCAGGGCGCGCGTCTGACCGCGTGGGAGCTCGAGGGCCTCGGGATCCCGCATGCCGTCATCGCGGACGGCGCGGCAGCGTCGTTCATGGCACGCGGCGAGGTCGACGTCGTCGTGACGGGCGCCGACCGCATCGCCGCGAACGGCGACACGGCGAACAAGATCGGCACGTACTCGCTCGCGGTGCTCTCAGCCCACCACGCGCTGCCCCTCCTCGTCGTCGCGCCGACCTCGACGCTCGATCCGGCGGCGGCCTCGGGAGCCGAGATCGCGATCGAGGAGCGCGATCCCGCCGAGGTCACTGCCCGGTTCCCGGCGCGGAACCCGGCGTTCGACGTGACCCCGGCGGAGCTCGTCACGGCGATCGTCACGGAGCGAGGCGTCCATCGACCGCCGTATGTGGAGACCCTGCCGCGGGAGGCGGCGACGGCTCGGTGATCCTCGACGAGCTCGACGTCGACACACGTGGGCTGCTCGATCGCTACGGGTTCGACCCGGTGCGCTTCGAGGCCCTTCGCGAGCAGGTCGCCTCCGGCGAACTGTCACAGGCTTCGAACGTCGTGCGTGGCAGCCTCGAGCCGCCGAGCGAGAGCGACCTGACGCTGCTCCCCGAGCGCGGCACGGACGAATGGACCTTCGCGCGCGACGCCGGTATCGACGCGATTCGTGCCGGCCGCGTCGCGCAGGCCGTCCTTGCGGGCGGGATGGCAACGCGCTTCGGCGGCGTGGTCAAAGGGGCGGTCGAGGCGCTCGACGGCCGCAGCTTCCTCTCCTGGAAGCTCGGCGAGACCACAGCCCTCGGGGAGGCCCTCGACGTCGAGATTCCGGTCGTCCTGATGACGAGCTTCCAGACGGATGACGAAACGCGTGCGCACGTTGCCTCGCTCGGCGTCCCCGAGCCGCTCTGGTTCACGCAGTCGGTCTCGCTCCGGTTGACGGAGGAGGGTGATCTGTTCGACGAAGCGGGGCGGCCTTCGCCGTACGCCCCGGGCCATGGCGACCTCGTCGGCGGGATCCGCAGCTCGGGAACGCTCGAGCTCCTGCGCGCCCGCGGCGTCGAGCACGTCGCCGTGTCGAACGTCGACAACCTCGGCGCGCGGCTCGACCCTGTCGTCGTCGGCGCGCACGTCGCCGCGGGCCGCCCCCTGTCGGTGGAGGTCGCGCCGAAGCAAGGGGACATGGGCGGCGCGCCCGCCCGTGTGGAGGGCAGGCTCGGGCTCCTCGAGGGCCCGCAGTTTCCGCCCGCGTTCGACCAGGACCGGATCCGTGTCTTCAACACGAACTCGGCGACGATCGCGCTCGAGGCTCTCGACCGCGACTTCGACCTCCCCTGGCTCCACGTCAGCAAGCAGGTCGACGGTCGCACCGCGGTCCAGCTGGAACGCCTCTACCACCAGGTCTCGTGGGAGCTCGAGACGACCTTCCTCGAGGTTCCGCGCTCCGGCCCGGGCGGGCGGTTTTTCCCGATCAAGGAGCCCGAGGACCTGGAGCGCTCACGGCCGGGGCTGCGCGAGCTGCTCGGCCGGCGGGTGCTCGACCCGTGATCCCGCGCTCCCTCGTCATCGCGGGGCGTGACCACGAGCTCCAGAACCGGCACGAGCACGGTGCGAAGTCGTGACGGGTGTCGTCGTACGGTCGGTGGGTGGGCCTGCTCGGCCTCGTGCTCCCTTCCCGCTGCGCCCTGTGCGCGACACCCGGGCCGGCGCTCTGCGAGCGCTGTGACGCGGGCCTGACCCGGATCGGGCCGCCCGTCTGTGAGCGGTGCGGCTGCCCGGGCGCATGGCCCGTACGGCGCTGCGTCGAATGCGCCGGCCGGCGCCTGGCCTTCGCCCGAGCCCGGAGCGCGCTCGTCTACGATGCACGCGCTCGCCTGCTCGTCTCCGCGTGGAAGGAGCGCGGGCGGCGGGACCTCGCGCCCGCGCTCGGCGTGGTGGTCGCGGAGGTGATCGCTCGACCCGACACGGGCGCGATCACGTTCGTGCCCGGCGACCGGGAGCGCGGACGGGCGCGTGGCCATGTCCCGGCGGAGCGGCTCGCGCGGGTGCTCGCCGCCCTGTGGGAGCTGCCTGTCGCACCGCTCCTGGCCCGTACCGGGCCGGCCCCGCGACAGGCCGGGCTGCCCCGGAGCCAGCGCGCCACAAACGTGCGGCGCGCCTTCGTGTGCTGCGTCGAGGCGCCGCGCGACGTTGCCCTCGTCGATGACGTCTACACGACCGGGGCGACGGTGGCGGCGTGCGCAACCGAGCTTCGGCGAGCGGGCGCCCGGCGGGTCGAGGTCGTTTGCCTCGCCCGGGCGGTGCGATAGCGTGTGAACCAGAACCCGAAGGAGGGCGCCATGCGACTGCAGGTCACCGTGCGACGGGGACACGTGAACGACGATGTCCGCCGGTACGTGGAGTCGAAGCTCGCCAAGCTCGGCCGCCGCCTCCATCCCGAGACGCTCGTCGAGGTCGTCCTCGACCGCGAGCAGAACCCGAAGATCGCCGACGACCACATCGTCGAGGCGGAGCTGCACATGAAGGGTCCCAACCTGTTCGGACGCGAGGCGTCGTCGAGCTACGAGGCCGCGACGGATCTGCTCGTCGACAAGCTCGAGCGCCAGGTCGAGCGGCTCCGCGACAAGAAGGTGCACGAGCCGCGCCGCCGCGCGCAGCCGCTACCGCCCGAGCCCGTGCCGGTCGAGGAGATCGAGCAGGGTCTTCGCCCCACGAACGGGTAGCCGAGTGCCGCTGCCGCACGACCCCGGCCCCCACTGGGGCGAGGTCGGGATCCACGGGCTTCATCGGCAACGGGAGTGGGACGCAATTGCGACCGTCGAGCGCTCGACCGAGGGCTCCGACGCATGGTTCGTCGTCCTCGCCGACGGCTCGCTCGTGCGCGAGGCGGGGGATGCCGATCCGGTCGCGTTTCGCGACACGCTCTCTGTCCCGCCGCCTTTCCGGGCACATGCTGTGCGACGGGACGGGACGACGTGGGCGGTCGCGGCACGAAGGATCGAGACGGTCGAGCTGGACGACACAGGCGGAGACGAGATCGAGATCGCCTGGGACGGGTCGGAGCGGACCGTGCGGATAGACGGCGAGCCGACGCTCGGCGGTGTGCCGGCGCTCGAGCGGCTCGGGGCGGCCCGTCACCCGACGTACGTCGTCACGGCGGTGCGGATCGCCGGTGAGATCTGGGAGATCGCGGTCTCGCCGCTCTGACCGCTAGCCGAGCGGCCCCGATCGCCAGCTGACCCGGCGGCCGTCCGCCCACCCTGAGCCGCCCGCGTCCGTCGAGAACGGGATCGTCTGCCACGGCCTCACACCGATAACGCGAAGGAGTGTGTCCTTGCCCGTCGACACCTTGCGTACCCGGACCTGCGTGCCCTTGCGGTAGACGATCGAGCCCTGCCGGTAATCGAGCATCAGCGCCCCAGGTGGCAGCGTGACCTTGGTGCCCGCGGCCGACGGCCCGATGTTCACGGTTGAGCCGACCTGGACGAGGGGCCCGACGAGCCCGAGTGCGATCGCGCGTACCTGTGCAGGCCCGTAGTCGTCCGTTCGCAGCGCGACACCGGTCCGCGACAGGAGAACGACGCGCCCATCGTCGAGCGCGGCGACGACACGGGCATTCCCAGGCCCGACTGCCGAGGTGAGGAGCCGCACAGGCGAGTCGACTGCGGTCCGGAACACGCGTGCTCCGGCCGACGAGACGAACGTGACCGTCTGGCCGACCGCGTAGGGCACACCGTCGTTCGCTCCCTGCCCCAGCACGATCGCGGGCGGCCCGTCGGTGTCGGCCGACGCGAACGCGAGGCGCCGCGCGACGCGGCGGGTCGGGGTCGCCGACCAGAGCTGCCAGTCGGTGATGTTGCCTCCGATCCGGGTCAACCAGAAGGCGCGGCGGCCGGTGACCGCGACCGAGGGGATGCCGAAGCCGCCGCTCGGTCCTTCCTGGCAGCCGAGGATCGTGCGCGAGCCGAACGTCCAGTGCCCGAGCCGTGGGGTGTCCCAGAGGACGACTGAGCCGCAGCTCGTCCCCGTCCGGCCGACGGCGTAGACGACGACGCGGTTCGTGACGGAAACCGCGGTGACCGGGGCGGACGCGGTCAGCGTGCGCCCCGGCGTCAGGAGCGCACCCGCCGAGCCCGCGAGCACGAGGGCGAGGGTGGCTCCGCCCAGGACCGCGAGTCTTCTCATGACCGAATCATGGGCACGGCCTCGTGAAGGCTGCATGATGAGACGGTTCGGAAACTCCGTCGGGCGGGAACCGCAGCGGCGAGCCGGTACCCTCTGACCATGCCCGGCGAGAGCTTCGGCAAGTTCGAGAAGGTCCTCCGCTTCGGCGAAGGACGGCGCCTCAAGCGGCTCGCCGAGCAGGCGGCGTACATCACGTCGCTCGAACCGGATTTCGAGTCGCTCTCCGACGCCGAGCTTCTTGCGAAGACGACGGAGTTCAAGCAGCGCCTCGAGAATGGCGAGTCCATCGACGACATCCTCTACGAGGCGTTCGCCGCGGTGCGCGAGGCGCGGAGGCGCGAGTCGGGCCAGCGGCTCTTCGACGTCCAGTTGATGGGCGGGATCGTCCTCCATGACGGGGACATCGCCGAGATGAAGACCGGCGAGGGCAAGACGTTCGTCGCGAGCGCGCCGCTCTACCTGAACGCGCTCACGGGCGAGAACGTCCATCTCGTCACCGTCAACGACTACCTCGCGAAGCGCGACGCGGAGTGGAACCGGCCCGTGTACGACCGCCTCGGGGTCACGGTGGGCGCGATCGAGAACATGATGCCCTTCAACGAGCGGAAGACCGCCTACGACGCCGACATCACGTATGGCACGAACTCGGAGTTCGGCTTCGACTACCTGCGCGACAACATGGCGGTCGCGCTCGAGGGCACGGTGCAGCGCGGCCACACCTTCGCGATCGTGGACGAGGTCGACTCGATCCTCATCGACGAGGCGCGCACCCCGCTGATCATCTCCGGCGAGCCGGAGACCGCGGCGAAGACGTATTACGACTTCGCGCGCGTCGTACCGGAGCTCGAGGGCGCGCCTCTCACCCGCAAGGCGATGAAGGGCGAGGACGAGACGGAGCTCTCGGGCGCCGACTACCTCTACGACGAGAAGTTCAAGACGGTCTCCCCGGCCCAGACCGCCCTCGACAAGGTCGAGCGTGCGCTCGGGATCGAGAACCTCTACGACCCGCGCAACGTCCAGCTCGTCAACCACCTGACGCAGGCGCTCAAGGCCGAGTCCCTCTACAAGCGCGACATCGACTACGTCGTCCAGGACGGCGAGGTGAAGATCGTCGACGAGTTCACCGGCAGGATCATGGAGGGGCGTCGCTGGAGCGAGGGGCTCCACCAGGCAATCGAGGCGAAGGAAGGCGTTGCGATCCGCGAGGAGAACGTCACGCTCGCGACGATCACGCTCCAGAACTACTTCCGTCTCTACGAGAAGCTCGGCGGCATGACCGGCACCGCGAAGACCGAGGAGAAGGAGTTCGTCGAGATCTACAACCTCCACGTCGTCGAGATCCCGACGAACGTCCCGGTCGTGCGCCGCGACGAGAACGACTTCATCTTCAAGACGAAGGATGCGAAGTGGGGCGCCGTCGTCGAGGACATCGTCGAGCGCCACGAGCAGGGCCAGCCGGTGCTCGTCGGCACGATCGCGGTCGAGACGTCGGAGTATCTTTCCGAGCTCCTCACGCGGCGCGGCATCGCGCACAACGTCCTCAACGCGAAGGAGCACGAGCGCGAGTCGGAGATCATCAAGGACGCCGGTCGGCCCGGCGCTGTGACGATCGCGACGAACATGGCCGGCCGTGGTGTCGACATCAAGCTCGGGGAGGGCGTCGAGGAGGCCGGCGGCCTGTACGTGCTCGCGACCGAGCGGCACGAGTCGCGCCGGATCGACAATCAGCTCCGCGGCCGCTCCGGACGCCAAGGCGACCCCGGCGAGACGCGCTTCTACCTCTCGGCACAGGACGATCTCGTCCGCCTGTTCGCGGGCGACCGGATCCACGGAATCATGGAGCGGTTCAAGATCCCGGACGACCAGCCGATGGAGGCGTCGATCCTCTCGCGTCAGATCGAGAACGCGCAGAAGAAGGTCGAGGAACAGAACTTCGTCTCCCGGAAGAACGTCCTCAAGTACGACGACGTCATGAACACGCAGCGCATGGTCATCTACGACCAGCGCCGACGCGTGCTCGAGGGCGACGACCTCTCCGACGAGCTCCGCGGCTGGATCGAGGAGGTCATCGCGGCGAACGTCGCGCAGTTCACCGACGCCGAGTCCACGGACGACTGGGATCTCGACGGTCTCGTCGCGCAGATGCACGCGCTGTACGGCACGGACATGACCGCCGACGAGCTCCGTGAGGAGGTCGACGTCGACAGCCGGGAGGCGCTGACCGAGGAGTTCGTCGAGGACGCGCTCGACACGTACGCCGAGCGCGAGCAGGCGTTCGGCTCCGAGCTGATGCGCGACATCGAGCGCTACGTGATCCTCCAGATCGTCGACACCCGCTGGCGCGAGCACCTCGAGTCGATGGACTACCTCCGCGAGGGCGTCCACCTCCGCGCGATGGCGCAGAAGGACCCGCTCGTCGAGTACCGCGGCGAGGGGCACGTCATGTTCGAGGAGCTCGGACGGATCATTCGCGAGGAGGTCGTGCTCACCGTCTTCCACGTCGAGATCCAACTCGACGAGGCCGAGCAGCAGCTACAGCCCACGCAGGCGCCCCAGGAGCTTGCGTACGCGCACGAGAGCGCCCAGGGCGCCGAAGCGATCGCGGCCGCGGGCGGCGGAGCGGCGACCGCGCTGGCCGCGCCGCCCGAGCTGACGCCGATGGGCTCGCCCAAGCCGGCGGTCAACGAGCACCGCGACATCGGGCGCAACGACCCGTGCTGGTGCGGGTCGGGCAAGAAGTACAAGCGCTGCCACGGCGCCTGAGGTGAGGGAACCCCCTGGTTCCCTCACCGGTCTTCTCCTTCTGCGTCGCTCACGGGTAACCGCCGCCTGGCCTCCCGGCCGTCAAAGCCGGCCTCCGGCCGCGATCGTCGTTTCACGGCTGACCGGCCGTTGCCTCACCGGTCTCTTGCGGGGCTCGGACCTCCTTCGCCCTCGTCCGCCCTCGTCCACGGCATGACCGCTGAATGACGAAGACGGCACGATTCCGCCACCAATGCGTGAGGCGACTCCGGATAGCGTGACTCCAGGGGGCACGTCATCCCCCTAGGGGCGCGTGGGGATTCACCCGGCGGAAGCGTCGCGACCTCGGCGCACGAGTCGGAGGATGACCTAGCGGCTGGTCGCGGGCTCCCGTTTGCCGACGCGCCGTGGCTCCTCGCGGTCGTCCTGGCCGTCGCGCTTGTCGCCTACGCCGCGATCGCGGCCGACGTCGTCGAAGGCGGGCGGCTCTCGGCTCGTGACCAGGGCCTCTCGGAATGGGTCGCGCGCTCGATGCCCGGCTGGGCGGAATGGGTCGCGCGGGTGTGGTCGTGGCTCGGCGGCTGGGTCGGGGTCGCCGTGATCGTCGCCGTGGTCGTCGTGTGGCTCGCACGTCGCGGCGCGGTCGAGGTCGGGGTGCTGCTGATCGTGGTCGCCCTCGGGGGCCAGCTGATCAGCAGCGTCGCGAAGGCCGGGTACGACAGACCACGGCCGACCGCGGGCAGCCCCATCGAGCTGCCGTCGTCGTCCTCGTTCCCGAGCGGTCACGCGATGACGGGGATCGCGGTCTTCGGCCTCCTGGGTTTGCTCCTCGCGCGCGAGGTCTCCTCGACCCGCGCCCGCGCAGCCGCGATCGCCGGTGGGCTTGCACTCGGCGCGCTGATCGGCGCCAGCCGCGTGGCGTTGAACGTCCACTACCTGACGGACGTGCTCGGGGGCGCCACGCTCGGCCTCGCCTGGCTCGCGGCCTGCCTCCTCGCGGCGTCCGTCGTCACGTCGCGCCGCCGCCGGTACGCTGCCGTCTCATGACGGACGTCGCGGACACACCGATCGCCGACCAGCTCGCGGAGCTCGGGGCCCAGCTCGACTGGGTCCGTGACTACCTTTGACCCTGACACGCTGACAGCCCGGGCCGCGGAGCTCGAGAGCGCGATGGGCGCTCCCGGGTTCTGGGACGACCCCGCGGAGGCGGCGCGGGTCTCGACGCAGCACTCCCGCGTCACCCGGCGTCTCGAACGATACGAGAGCCTCCGTCACGAGCTCGACGACGCGCGCGAGCTGCTCGAGCTCGAGCCGGCGCTCGAGGGCGAGGTGCGCGACCAGATCGCGCCGGTCCGCGACGACCTCGCGCGGCTCCGGGAGGAGGCGCTCTTCAACGGGGAGTACGACCCGGGCGACGCCGTCGTGACGATCACGGCGGGGACGGGCGGCACCGACGCCCAGGACTGGGCAGAGATGCTCCTGCGGATGTACCTGCGCTGGACGTCCGACCGCGGGTTCCAGACCGAGCTCGTCGAGGCGAGCCCTGGCGAGGAGGCGGGCCTCAAGTCCGCGACGTTGACCGTCCGCGGCGAGAACGCCTACGGGCTGTTCAAGGCCGAGCGCGGCGTCCATCGGCTGGTGCGCCAGTCGCCCTTCGACTCCGCGCACCGACGGCATACGGCGTTTGCGCAGGTCGTCGTCGCCCCGCTGCTGCCCGAGGCCGACGACGTCGAGATCGACGAGAGCGAGCTGCGGATCGACACGTACCGCGCCAGCGGGGCGGGAGGGCAGCACGTGAACAAGACCGACTCCGCGGTACGGATCACGCACCTCCCGACCGGGATCGTCGTCCAGTGCCAGAACGAGCGGTCGCAGACGTCGAACAAGCAGACAGCGATGCGGATCCTCCGCTCACGCCTCGCGGAGCTTCGCGAGGAGGAGCGGGAGACAGAGCTCGCGAAGGAGCGGGGCGCGAAGGTCGACGTCGGGTTCGGCAGCCAGATCCGCTCGTACGTCCTCCACCCGTATCAGATGGTCAAGGACCACCGGACGGGCCAGGAGACGGGGAACGCGCAGGCAGTGCTCGACGGCGCGCTCGACGACTTCGTGCAGGAGTACCTCCTCGCGCGCGCCGCGGGCAAGGCCTAGCTCGACGTCGGAGCCCACGATGCAACGAGGCTGTGCGGCGGCGAAGCCGACGCCTTCAGGGATGTGCCACGCCGCAGGCGGGGATCCGAGCGGCAGGATTCCGCTCCTGTGGAATCCTGCTTCGCGGGCTAGCCCAAAGGGAGCTAGCCGGAGGACTCGGCTACACTTCCGCGAACCAGATCCGGTAGCGGCCGAGGGGAGGTAGGCCGCCGTCGAACGCTTGCGCCCGGTGAATGGACGACCTGCTCACACCAGTCTCTGACACGGTTCCTGCCCTCGTCGAGGGTCCCGAGATCGCGGCCGTCAACGGCGCGGAGCCGAGGCACTCTGCGTCGGCGGCGATGATCGTGTTCGAGGGCGTCCGGAAGGTGTACGAGCCGGACGTCGTCGCCGTCGACGGCGCATCGTTCGTGATCGAGAAGGGCGAGTTCGTGTTCGTCGTCGGGCCGTCCGGCTCGGGCAAGTCGACGATCATCCGGCTCCTTCTGAAGGAGCTCGAGCCGACATCCGGCCGGATCATCGTCGGGGGCCGCGACCTGACGCGGCTCAAGCGCTCGAAGGTGCCGCTCCTGCGGCGCAACGTCGGCTGCGTCTTCCAGGACTTCAAGCTGCTGCGCGACCGCTCGGCGTTCGAGAACATCGCGTACGCGCTCCGTGTCCAGGGCGAGCCGACCGGCACGATCCGCAAGAAGGTGCCCGAGGTGCTCGCGCTCGTCGGGCTCGCGCACAAGGCGAGCTCCCGTCCGGACGAGCTCTCGGGCGGCGAGCAGCAGCGCGTCTCGATCGCGCGTGCCGTGGTCAACCATCCACCGCTCCTGATCTGCGACGAGCCGACGGGGAACCTCGACCCGGACACGTCGGTCGGGATCATGCAGCTCCTCCACCGGATCAACACCGCGGGGACGACGATCCTGATGGTCACCCACGACCGCGAGATGGTCGACAAGATGCGTAAGCGCGTGATCGCGCTCGGCGACGGCAAGATCGTCCGCGACGAGCGCCGCGGCGGGTACGAGACCGAGTGAGCCGGTGAGCCGCTTCAAGCTCGTCGTCTCCGAGGCGCTCCGCTCGATGGGCGCCAACATCTCGACGTCGTTCGCGGCGGCGACGACGGTCCTCATCGGGATGTTCCTGCTCGGCCTGCTGATCGCGCTCGGTACCTGGGTCGTCTCGTGGTCCGATCACGTGAAGGACCAGCTGCAGGTCAAGGTCTTCTTCGTCGACAACGTGAAGGACAAGCAGATCAACGCTGTCGGGTCGTACCTCCGCGCGGACGACAAGATCAAGGACTACAAGTTCGTCTCCCGCGCCGACGCGCTCGCGCGCATGCAGAAGCGCTACCCCGAGCTGACGCGCGACCTGCCCACGAACCCGCTGCCCGCGTCGTACGAGATCACGCCGCGGAAGGCCGAGGAGGTCAAGCAGCTGTCGGCGGCGATCCGCACGCAGAAGTTCGCCGGCGTCGAACGGGTGAAGGACGGCCAGCAGACCTCGAAGCGCATCCTTCAGGTGGCACGCGTGATCGAGGTCGTGTTCCTCGTCGCGGTCGTGATCCTCCTGATCGCGTCCGTCCTCCTGATCGCGAACACGATCCGGCTCTCGATCTTCGCCCGCCGGCGAGAGATCGAGGTGATGAAGCTCGTCGGCGCGACGAACTGGTTCGTCCGCGGCCCGTTCATGGTCGAAGGCCTGCTCTGCGGGGTGCTCGGCGCCTTCGCCGCCGTCGTGCTGCTCTTGCTCGGCAAGGAGATCGCGTTGCCCGCGATCCTCGGGCACATCGACACGACATCGTCCAACGACGTCCGCGCGCTGGGCTTCACGCTCACTGCGCTGATCCTCCTCGCGGTGGGTCTCGTCGTCGGCGCAGTGGGTTCCACCTTCACGCTGCGGCGTTACCTCAAGGTCTAGGCGTTTCGCGCCGCAGGCGCGAAAAGGCCTGCGGCTACGGTTGCGCGATGGCCGGAGGCCGCCGTCCACGCCCACGTCCGCCGCGCAGGCCCTCGCGGGCCGCCCGCCACGCCCGCGCGACCGGCGCGTACAAGCGCGCTGCGGTCCGGCGTGCCGAGGACCGGATCGCGATCCGGCTGCCCGAGCGTCGTACGCCGCCGGAGACGGTCGTCGCGCATCTGGGGCCGACGAACTCGGGCAAGACCCACGACGCGCTCGAGTTCCTCGCCGACCGGGGGAGAGGGGTCTACGCCGGGCCGCTCCGCATGCTCGCGCAGGAGGCGCACCGCCGCCTCGGCGCGAGGCTCGGGGAGGAGCGGGTCGGCCTGGTCACCGGCGAGGAGCGGATCAACGAGCAGGCGCCGATTCTCTGCTGCACCGTCGAGATGGCCCCCGGCTCCGGCGAGGTGCTCGTCCTGGACGAGGTGCAGTGGGCGGACGACGAAGAGCGCGGGGCCGCCTGGACGCAGCTGCTCCTCGCCGGCGAGTACCGCCACATCCGGCTGCTCGGCGCGCTCGACGCGCTGCCGCTCGTCCGACGGGCGTTCCCGGATGCCGAGCTCCGCGTTCACGAGCGGAAGTTGCCGCTCGAGTTCGTCGGCGCCCGCCAGTTGCGGGGGCTCACACCCGGCACCGTCCTCGTCGCCTTCAGCCGCAAGGCGGTGCTCGCACTCGCGGGCGAGGTGAACCGCCTGCGTCCCGACCGCGTCGCCGTGCTGTATGGAGCGATGCCGCTGGCGTCGAGGCGGGAGGAGATCGACCGGTTCCTGAGGGGCGACGCCGATGTCTGCGTCGCGACCGACGTCCTCGGCCACGGGGTGAACCTGCCCTGCGAGACGCTCCTCTTCGCCGAAACGACGAAGTTCGACGGTGAGCAGCGCCGGCCGCTCGTGCCGTGGGAGCTGGCGCAGATTGCCGGACGCGCGGGGCGGTTCGGCCTCGTCGAGCGAGGGCACGTCGGGGTGCTCGTCGGAGTCTCCTGGGCAAGCGCGGATCCCGATCTCGTCGAGTCGGCGCTCGAGCCCCATGTCGAGCTGCCGGAGGGCCACCGGGGATACCGGGTCGTCGACGAGGCGCGCATCGGCCCGCGGCTGGGCGACCTCGGGATCGAAGACGCCCGCGACCTCGACGCCGCACTCGGCGCGTGGCACCGCGTCGCGACTCGTGAGTGGGCGCACGAGAGCTGGCTCGCGGTCGAGTCGCTACAGCCGATCCGTGGACGGCTCGCTGTCGTGGAGCGCCATCTGCGCGGCCGTGGCCGGCGTCTCGACCTCGGGGACATGTGGACGCTCGTCAACGCGCCGATCGACCCCGACGGCGGCGAGCTCCTCGGCCTGCTCGCCCTCGCGGTCGCGGGCGACCGCACGCAGCGCTCGCTGCTCCAGTTCCTGCTCGACACCTCGAGGCTCCGTGACGCCACGCTCGAGGAAGCGGAGGAGGCTGGACGCGTCGCCGCGATCCTCCGCTGGTTCGCGCTCCAGTATCCCGGCGTCGGGGGGGTCACGATCGAGCGGGCGGCCGAGCTGGAGCGCGCCGCCGCGGAGCGCGTCGTGCGGCGGCTCGCGTTCGAGGTGCGCGACGGAAAGGTCGGCCGCTGCCGTTCCTGCGGCCGGAGCTGTCCGCCGTGGTTCCCGCTCTGCGACCGCTGCGCGCGTTCCGGTCGCCGCTAGGCAGCTTCCCGGAAGCGGAGGACCGCGGCGATCGTCACCACGTTCGTGGTCAGCGCGACGATGTTCGAGACGATCAACGGCACGTTCCCGAGCGCGACGCCGTACGACAGCCAGAGGGCAAAGCCCACGAGCAGGACGCCGAGGTACGCGAGCGAGACGTCCGCGGACGAGCGGCGCACGGTCACGCGCCGCAGCTGGAGAAGCGGGGACAGGCCCATCGCGATTCCGCACGAGGCGGCTGCGACGGCGAGCACGGTAGTGGTGTTCAAGGACGACCTCCTGGACGACGGAACGGCGGACGGGCGCCGGTCAGTCGCGGAGGTCGCCGCGCTCGAGATCCTCGCCGTAGAGAGGCAGCACGACGTCGGGCGCGCGCATGCGGGCAACCGTACCTGCTCCTCCGAGCGAAGTTGATATAGACCTTCCATGGACGTCGAGCAGCTGCGCGGGCTCCCGCCACTGGACGGGATCAGCGAGGAGGGGCTCCTGCGCGTCGCCGCCTGCGCGGCCGAGTTCACCCGTGAGGCGGGGCAGGTTCTTGCGCTGCCGGACGACCCGGGTTCGGGCATGTACATGATCCGCGAGGGCACGGTCGCGGTCGAGCTCCGCACGGGCGCGATCGAGCTCGGGCCGGGCGATTTCTTCGGCGAGCTCGCGCTCCTCGTCGAGGACGGGACGCGTGTCGCGCGCGTCCGTGCCACGAGCGAAGTGCACTGCGTGTCGATCCCACGCGACGACTTCCTCGAGCTCGTCGAGACCGAGCCGGCCTTTGCGCTCCACCTCCTCCGGGAGCTGGCGCGACGCCTCGTCGAGGCCCGTGCCACCGCCTGAGCGCCGCGAATCCGTCCATACACTCCTGTCGTGTCGAAACCCGGCTCGAACCTGATCGCGGAGAACCGCCGCGCGCGTCACGACTACCACCTCCTCGACCGAGTCGAGGCGGGCGTCCAGCTGACCGGGACCGAGGTCAAGTCGCTCCGCGCCGGCGGGGTGCAGCTCGGCCAGGCGTACGCCGAAATCCGCGACGGCGAGGCCTGGCTCGTCGGCGCATCGATCGCCGAGTACGCGCAGGGGAACGTCCAGAACCATCGCCCCGACAGGGAGCGGAAGCTCCTCCTCCATCGGCGCGAGATCGACTCGCTCGAGGGTCAGGTGCGCGAGAAGGGTCTGACGCTCGTCCCGACGCGGCTCTACTTCAAGGACGGGCGCGTCAAGGTCGAGCTCGCGGTCGCACGCGGCAAGGAGCGCATCGACAAGCGGCGCGACCTCGCCGACCGCGACGCGCGGCGTCAGATCGAGCGCGCGCTGAAGAGCCGCCGCTGACCACTGTCGGCAGCGTGGCGCAGGAACGGTGTCAGACACCGTTTGCCGTCAAGGGCAAACCGTGTCGAGTTCGTACCAGTTGCTCCACAGGGCGCAACCGCTCGCGCCATGCCGAAACCCAGGGTCCGCCGTTCTCGCGCAGCCGCTCGCGATTCAAGGCGCCCGCCCGTCGACTGCTGTCGGTTTCAGACGCCTTGACAGGAAACGGTGTCAGACACCGTTTCCTGTCAAGAGCAACCCTGTAGCGACTTTGTGCCAGTTCCTCGTAGGGCGGCTTGGTGGCGCTCGGCGGGGCAAGCCGCCGCGCCGCGCCGCGCCGCGCCGCGCTCAGGCGATCGGGCCGCGGACGGTGACCGAGCCAGGCTCGACGAGGTACCCGTAGCGCTCGTTCAACCTGCGGATCGGCTCGTTCCGCTCCTCGTTCTGGGTCTCGAGGCGCTCATAGCCGTTGTCGAGCGCCCAGGCGATCTCGGCTGCCTTGAGCGCGCGGGCGATCCCGCGACCCCGCCAGCCGCGCCGAACGCCCGTCATGTCGTGCATCGCGACCGTCGGCCGCGCGCGCGAGAGCGAAAGCTTCGCGTACGCGACGACCTCGCCGTCCGACAGGGCGACGAAGGTCGCCTCCGGCCGGTCGCCCGCGCCCTGCATGTCCATCGCGAGCCACTCCTCGTACGAGGCGACCTCCGCGTCCTCCTCGCCCGGGACGTCGGGATAGGCATCCCGCGCGACCGCGTACATCCCCGCCTCGATGCCGGGGCGCTCCGCCCACGAGACGATCTCGATCCCGTCCGGCGGATCGACCGGCGGCTTCGCGGCTCGCGTGAGATCGAGCGCCAGCAGGGAGTTGCGACCAATCTCGACAAACCCGCGTCGCGCAGCCCACGCGAGCGAGACGTCATCGGTCTCCTTGACGGGGCCCATGAGGTCGAGGTAGCCGAGGTCGCGCGCCCAGGCCGAAAGCGACACGAGGAGCTCCGACCCGATCCCCGCTCCGCGGGACTCGCGCGGCACGGTGACCTCGCCCCGCGCGACACCTTCCGGCGAGTGCCAGCCGCCGATCCCGATCGCCGCCCCGAGGTCGTCCTTGCCCTCGGACGCAAGGAGCCAGACGGTTTCGCGGGCCTGCCGCTTCCAGTCCAGATAGCCCTCGACCGTGTCCGCCTCGTTCGTCGCGGCCTTGGTCACCGTGACCCAGCGGGCGAGCTCGTTCTCGTGGATCTCCCTGATCTCCGGCACGAGCGCAGCCTATTCGGATCATTCTTCGGCGGCATGTGACGGAGGAGTACGCTCACGTCGATCTCCCCACGGACAAGGAGGCCATCGCGTGCGAAACGTTGGGCTGACCGTCAACGGGACGAGACACGAGCTGGAGCTCGAGCCGCGCGAGTTGCTCGTCCACGTCCTCCGCGACAGGCTCGGGCTGACGGGGACGAACGTCGGTTGCGACACGTCCTCGTGCGGGGCGTGCACGGTGCTCGTCGACGGCGAGTCCGTGAAGGCGTGCACCGTCCTCGGCGTTCAGGCGGACGGCGCGGAGATCACGACGATCGAGGGGCTCGCGACGAACGGCGCGTTCCACCCCGTTCAACAGGCTTTCCATGACCGGCACGCTCTTCAGTGCGGCTTTTGCACCCCCGGGATGGTGCTGGCTGCCGTCTCGCTGATCGAGCACGGCGAGGCGACGAGCGAGGACGCGATCCGCTCGGGGCTCGAGGGCAATCTCTGCCGCTGCACCGGCTACCACAACATCGTCGTTGCGGTGCAAGACGCGGCAACCGCGATGGGGAGGGCGTGATGAGCGCGACCGAGGAACGCACCGCGTACGTCGGCGCCCCGATCAAGCGCCGCGAGGACGAGTCCCTCCTGACCGGGCGCGGCACGTACGTCGACAACATGGCGGTGCCGGGCACGGTCTCGATGGTCGTCGTCCGTAGCCCGTACGCGCACGCACGCGTGAAGAGCATCGACCTCGAGGCGGCTCGCAAGGCAAAGGGCGTCGTCGCCGTGTTTTTGGCGGCCGACCTCGCCGAGGACTGGAAGACGCCGCTCCCGGTGGCCTGGCCCGTGACGGAAGACATGAAGAATCCGCCGCACTATCCGCTGACCGACGTCGCGCGCTACCAAGGGGATGGGGTCGCGGTCGTCCTCGCCGAGAGCGTCGTACAGGCGGTGGACGCCGCGGAGCTCGTGGAGGTCGACTACGAGTCGCTCGACGCGGTCGCGGACGTCCTGAAGGCCGCTGGGGACGGCGCGTCTCTCGTCCACCCGGACCTCGGCACCAACGAGTGCTACGTGTGGCGGCTCGACACGGACGCGACCGGTCAGCCGATCGAGGAGGCGGACGTGGTCGTCACGCGGACGTACCGCCAGCCTCGGCTAATCCCGAACGCGATCGAGACGCGGGCCGTGCTCGCCGTGCCCGGTCCGACGGGCGAGGTGACGCTCTATTCGGCGACCCAGGTGCCGCATCTCGTCCGAGTCCTCACCGCGGCCGGTCTCGGCATGAGCGAGACGAAGCTGCGGGTCGTCGCGCCCGACGTCGGCGGCGGCTTCGGCTCGAAGCTCGACGTCTATGCGGAGGAGTTCCTGGCCGTCGCCCTCGCGCGCCGGCTCGGCCGCCCCGTGCGGTGGACGGAGGAGCGCTCGGAGAACTACGTCGCGACCATCCACGGCCGTGACGTCGTCACCGAGTACACGCTCGGCGCGACGAAGGACGGCACGATCACCCACTGTCGGGCCCGGGTGAAGGCCGCGATGGGGGCGTACCTTCAGTTGGTCACGCCCGGCATCCCTCTCCTCGGAGCCTGGATGTACGCCGGTCCGTACGCGATCGCGAACTACAGCGTCGAGTTCACCGGCATCTTCACGAATACGACGCCGACGGACGCGTACCGAGGCGCAGGGCGCCCGGAGGCGACGTATGTGATCGAGCGGACGATCGACGCGCTGGCGGAAGAGCTCGGCATGGACCGCATCGAGCTTCGCCGGAAGAACTTCATGAAGGAGTTCCCGTACACCCTCGCCTCAGGCCTCACGATCGACTCGGGGGACTACGACTCCTCGCTCGAGAGGCTCCTCGAGCTGCTCGACCTCGACGCGATCCGCGGGGACCAGGAGAACAGGCGCGAGAACGGGGCGACGAAGCAGCTCGGCGTCGGCTTCTCGACGTACAACGAGATGTGCGGTCTCGCGCCGTCCCGGATCCTCGGCGCGATCCGCTATGCGGCGGGAGGCTGGGAGCAGGCGACGATCCGCTACCTGCCGACCGGCTCTGTCGAGGTGATCATCGGCACCTCGCCCCACGGCCAGGGCCACGAGACGACGTGGGCGCAGATCGTCGGCGACCAGCTCGGCTGCGAGATCGACGCGGTCGAAGTGCTGCACGGAGACACGTCGATCTCCCACCAGGGGCTCGACACGTATGGGAGCCGGAGCCTCGCGATCGGCAGCGTCGCCGTCTGCATGGCGGCCGACAAGGTCGTCGAGAAGGCCCGCGAGATCGTCGCGCACGAGCTCGAGGTGTCACCCGAGGACCTCGAGTTTGCGAACGGCGCGTTTGCGGTGAAGGGCTCGCCCGACAAGACGAAGACCCTGGCCGCCGCCGCCTGGTCGGCCTGGGTGGCGCACGACCTCCCGGAGGGCATGGAGCCCGGGCTCGAGGGAACGGCTGCCTACGACCCGCCGAACTTCTCGTGGCCGGGAGGAGCCCACGCGGCGGTCGTCGAGGTCGACATCGAGACCGGCGACGCGCGCCTCGTCCGGTACGTCGCGGTCGACGACGTCGGCACGGTGATCAACCCGCCGATCGTCGACGGGCAGGTGCACGGCGGGATCACGCAGGGCATCTCGGCCGCCCTCTACGAGGAGGGCACGTACGACGAGGACGCCAACTTGCAGACCGCGAACCTCCTCACGTACCTCGTTCCGTCAGCGGCGGAAGTCCCGTCCTATGAGCTCGCCAGGACGGAGACGCTGAGCCCGGGGAATCCGCTCGGGGTCAAGGGCGTGGGGGAGACGGGCACCATCGCGTCCGCACCGGCGGTGATCAACGCGGTGCTCGACGCGCTCGCGCACCTGGGCGTCAAGGACATCCAGATGCCGGCCACGCCCGAGCGTGTCTGGCGCGCGATCAAGGAGGCGACGTCGTGATCCCCGCAGCGTTCGACTATGACGTCGCCGAGAGCGTCGACCACGCCGTCGAGCTCCTCGGTAAGGGCGGCGGCGACGCGAAGCTGCTCGCCGGCGGCCATTCGCTGATCCCCGCGCTCAAGCTCCGGATCGCACGGCCGTCGGTGCTCGTCGACATCGGACGCCTCTCCGACCTCGCGTACGTCAAGGACGCGGGCACGCACATTGCGATCGGGGCGCTCACCCGACACGCTGCGGTCGCGGCCGACCCGCTGCTGCAGGAGCACTGCCCGATCGTCTCGTTCACGGCCGCGCAGATCGGCGACCCGCAGGTGCGCCACCGCGGCACCCTCGGCGGGACTCTCTCGCACGGCGACCCGGCGTCGGACCTGCCCGCCGTGATGCTCGCGCTCGGCGCAGAGCTCGTCGCGCGCGGCAAGGGCGGCGAGCGGACGATCCCGGCGAGCGAGTTCTTCACCGGAGTGTTCGAGACCGCGCTCGGCCCCGACGAGGTGCTCGTCGAGGCTCGCGTGCCCAAGCTGGGCGCCTCCACCGGCTGGGCCTACCTCAAGGCGAACCGCCGCGCGCAGGACTGGGCGACGGTCGGCGTCGCCGCGCTCGTCCACCGCGACGACGGCAAGGTGGCGGGCGCCTCGATCGGGCTCGTCAACATGGGCGGCACACCACTTCGGGCCAGGGCCGCGGAGGATGCGCTCGCCGGAGGCGCCTCGGTCTCCGACGCGGCGGCGCTCGTCGCGGAGGGAGCCGCGCCGCCGACCGACCAGGCTGGTTCGTCCGAGTACCGCGCGCATCTCGCGCAGGTGCTCACCCGCCGCGCGTTGGAACACGCGATGGGGACGTAACCAGCTAGATCAGCGGGGACTCCATGGCGATCCGGAGCGCCTCCTCCGGTGTCATCTCGTCCTCGCAGATGAGCCGGTGGGTGAGGACGAACGGCGCCATCTCGAGCACGTCGTCGACCGAGACCGCATGCCGAGCGTCGAGGCACGCGCGGGCCTTCGTCGCGCTCATCAGGTGGATCGCCGCGCGCGAGCTCGCGCCGAGCATCACGCCGTCCAGCTCACGCGTGCGGCGCACGATCCCGACGACGAGGCGGGCGACCTCCTCGGGCACCTGGGTCGCGTCGAGCTCCAACCGCGCCTTGTCGAGGCCGACGATCCCGAGCAGTGGCTGGATCTCGCCGAGCATGTCCGGCGTGACGCCGGTGTGGGGCAGCCGGAGCATCTGGACTTCGCTCTCGATGTCGCAGTAGTCGATGTAGATCTTGAACAGGAACCGGTCGAGGTTCGACTCCGGGAGCGGGAAGACGCCCTCCTGCTCGTAGGGGTTCTGGGTCGCGATCACCAGGAACGGATCCGGCAGACGGTGGACGCGGCCCTCGATGGTCACCGCGCGCTCCGCCATCGCCTCGAGGAGCGCGGACTGCGTCCGCGGCGGGGTGCGGTTGACCTCGTCGGCGAGCAGGACGTTCGTGAAGATCGTCCCCTTGATGAACTTCGTCTCGCCTGCGCGGACGATGTTCTGGCCGACGAGCTCCGTCGGCGTCGTGTCCGGCGTGAACTGGACGCGATTGAAGTCCGCGCCGAGCACGTAGGCCGTCGCACGGCCGAGGAGCGTCTTCGCCGTGCCGGGCGGGCCCTCGAGCAGAACGTGGCCGCGCGCGATCGCGGCGACGAGCAGCAGCTCGACCGCCGGGCCCTGCCCGACGACCACCTTGCCGATCTCCTCCTTCGCCCGCTCGCGCAGGGCATGCAGGTTCTCGTACGCAACCGTGACAGCCACGTGCTCGCTTCCTCCTGTGTCGTTCGTTGCCGACCTGAAGATAGTCGGTCGATCGGCGCTTGTCCTGAAGCGCCAGAGTGGGGTACCTGCGCGTCCGGGGAAGCCGCGTAGACTCCCGCACCGTGCGGAGCTTCTGGAACCGGCCGCTCGGCTCGAAGCTGATCCTCGTGCTGAGCCTCGCCCTCCTGGTCGAGATGCTTGCGCCGTGGCAGCGCATCTGCGCGGCGGGCGGGACGAACGCCGACAACATCTGCGGCTGGCGGACGGCCTACTCCGGCTCGAGCTTCGGCACGTACGCCGGGATCCTCGCCGCCGCGATCCTCGTCTGGGAGCTGCTGCCCGTCCTTGTCGCGCGGTTCTCCATGCGCGGCTGGACGACCGCGATCATCACGGCCGCGCTCAGCGTGGCGCTGGTGGTCTGCGTCCTCGTGAAGATGATCGAGGACAACGAGTTCCAGACCGGCTGGGCATGGATCGGGCTCGCCCTCGCGCTCGCGATCATGCTCATCGCGCTGATCCGCGTCCGCCATCGCTGGGGCACCCGCCACGAGCGTCCTGTGACGCCCGAGAGCCGGCCGCCGCCCGCCGAGACACCCGGCTGAGCCGTACCCGATACCATTCGACCCGAACGAAACATACGGGGGCGACCAGGTATCGACGTGGTTGATTCTCCGGTCGAGCAGCGAGCCGAGGTCGCCGGTCGGCCTCGTAAAACAACCGGCACAAACGCAAGTGCGAAGAACGATCTCGCACTCGCCGCCTAGCACACGCTAGGTCAGGCGACGTCCCATCCCGGTTCGGCCCGAGGTCGGGGTACGGGGCGCCAACGATCGGGCTAGGAGCCGAAGGAACGCCGATCGCCGGAGGCTCGACACCCAAAGGATAGGCTGGCTCGTCGGTAGGGCGTCCGCCCCCGGCCGCCGAGCGAGACGAAAGTGCGGACTACGCTCGTAGACGTTCGGTCGGTGCAACCGCGGACGCGGGTTCGATTCCCGCCGCCTCCACTCCCAATCGGACCATAATGCCTCGGTGGCTAATCCGAGTGAGGACTGGCGTGCCCGCGCGCTCGCCTCGTTTCCCGAGCTTCGAGACGGCCTCGAGGACGAGGGCGACATCTTCTCGGTGTACCTCCTCTTCGGGGAGCTGCTCCACCTGCTCAAGGGCGCCCATCGCAAGGGCGACGACGACATCGCTCGTTATCCCGTGGATCAACAGCGCGGTCGTCCGCGACTACATGGGGCTGTGGGAGTTGCGGTTGTCGCCGGCCGATCTTGACGAGGTGCGGCGGTTGCTCCATCGAGGACGACTCCTGCGCCCCAAGGGCCAGAAGCGGAAGAGACGTCGGTGACGGATGCCTCTCGGCCGAGCCAACGCTTACGGATCGTTCGGTAGCAATTCGGTCGCAGCCCAGTCCGACCGTGGGTTGGCTGCGTGGATTTTCGCTCTCTTGGAACCCGCCGCCGCCATTCCTGACCCTCCGGGGAGGTACGGGGCCCCCGTCTCCAGTGGTCGCCTGTTCTGCCAACGCTTGTGCACTCCGAGAACGAGCACCAGCGTCCACAACGCTCGGGTTGGAACGTCAACGTGCGCTGGCCGAAAGGATTGGAGCATCCCCGGCGGAATCCCCAGACCGCCGGGCAGATCCCGACAACTCCCACAAGAACTCGGGGATAACCATGAGGGCTGGCACCGTGGTTGGGCAACGAGACGGGAACGCCCATAGCCAAGTGGGCGCGCGATGGGCCCAGTTGGCGCCCCGGATATCTCGTCGCTACTTGACGATCCGCCAGATCGTCTGGGCGCCCTTGCGTTTGCCGAGGAAGAACGTGACAGACCCAACGACGAGGAGGCCGACGACGACGAACACCGCGAGTGAGCGGACATCCGACTTCAGCCTCGCGAGATCCTCGTTCAACGCCTGCCGTTCGGCGGCCAGCTCGTTCCTGATGTCTTCGACCGACCGATCAGACATGTCTCTGGAGAGCGCTGACGGTTCGCTCGGCCTCTTCGATCGCCAACGTCGGCTTCGGAGGCGCGGCCTTACGGGCAAAGCGCATCGCAAGAAATCCGGCGATCGCCGCGAGGATGAAGATGATTGCCGTGACGATGAGGAGCGAGAGCCACCAGGGAAGCGCCTCGCTCAGGCCCGCAGCCGCCGTCGCGAAAGCAAATCCGATGCCGTAGACGGCAAGGACGAGCGCACCGATCCCCAGTCCGCCGGCGACTCCGATCGAGGTCAGCTTCTGCTTTCCCTCACGCTTCGCCAGCTCGAGGTTGAGCTGGACCAGCGTCTGCAGGCGCCCTTTGACGGCTTTCGTCTGGGAAACGACTCCGAACATCGCCCCGCCAACATACTCCGAACGTGACCTGTTGACGACAGGGCTGAGAACCTCCAACGGGCTCCATGAACGAGCCGATCAAGATCGAGGTCGTCAAGCTCGAGGGCGAATTCGTCTGGCACAGACATCCGGAGACCGAAGACTTCTTTCTCGTGCTCGAGGGCGAGCTCGAGATCGAGCTCCGCGATCGCACCGTCCGACTCCGGAAGGGCGACCTGTTCGTCGTGCCGCGCGGCGTCGAGCATCGTCCCCGCGCCGAGAAGGAGGCGCACGTCCTCCTGATCGAGCCGCAAGGCACGGCGAACCCCGGCGACGCGGCGATAGCGAGCTGACAGCGACCGAGCGGATGATCTAGCCTCACATCAGGCGGCGCCGTGCATCGCTTCGACGGGGACGAGCTGCTGATGCTTTTGCGCCTCGAGCACGACCTTGAAGGCGCCGGACGCCTTCGCGTCCGCTGACGGCCTCGATGGCGAGGTCGACGCGGACGCCTCCCATGAGGGAAAGCACGCGCCGTCGCGCGCGAACCGAGCGCGCATCGCTGCGCTCGATCGGAGTCTTCTCGAATCGCCTCCTGCTCTGGGGGATCGCGTTCGAGCTCTTGTTCGCTGCGGCCACACACGCGCGCTCGGATGCGTAGTTGCCCGAAGCCGGAGGCGGGTCGGCACGGATGCTGGCGCTCGTGGCGCAACGAACACTTCCGGTATGGCGATCGTCGGGACGGCAAACGCGTGAGCACTCGCGCGACCGTCGAGCCCGCGGCTCCGACTGTGGTCGGAGAGCCGGCGCGCGCTCACCCGTCGGCGTCGTTCAGCGCGACCCTGCGCGTCCGGCTCGACAACCGAGCTGGTTCGTTTGCCCGCCTCGCGACCGCGATCGGAAAGACGGGAGGCCTCCTCGGCGCCATCGACGTCGTCCGCGTCGAACGAACGACCAAGGTCCGGGACGTGACGGTGCTCGCGACGGATGCGCCGCACATCGAGCGAATCGTCGCGATCGTCGAGGCGCTCGATGGGATCGACGTCCTGCACGTCTCCGATCGCACCTTCCTTCATCACCTCGGCGGGAAGATCGAGATCACGCCGCGCTCGCCGCTCAAGACTCGCGACGACCTCTCGATGGCCTATACGCCCGGCGTCGCCCGCGTGTCGTCGGCAATCGCGGAGGATCCGGCCAAGGTGTGGACCCTGACGATCAAGCAGCACACGGTCGCCGTCGTCAGCGACGGAACGGCCGTGTTGGGCCTCGGCGACATCGGGCCGGAGGCGGCGCTCCCTGTGATGGAGGGCAAGTCGGTGCTGTTCAAGGAGTTCGGCGGCGTCGACGCGTTCCCGATCTGCCTTGCGACCAAGGACCCGGACGAGATCGTGGCGACGGTGACTGCGATCGCGCCGGTGTTCGGT
Source organism: uncultured Actinomycetes bacterium (assembly GCA_963698935.1). Taxonomy (GTDB): domain Bacteria; phylum Actinomycetota; class Thermoleophilia; order Gaiellales; family Gaiellaceae; genus Gaiella. The sequence goes on along the minus strand of CAVOSU010000023.1, from coordinate 464,402 downwards.
GGGATCAACCTCGAGGACATCTCCGCCCCTCGCTGCTTCGAGATCGAGCGCCGTCTGCGTGCCGCGCTCGACATCCCCGTGTTCCACGACGATCAGCATGGGACGGCGGTCGTCGTGCTGGCAGCCCTGACGAACGCGCTGAAGGTCGTGGGCAAGGCGATCGAGGACGTTCGCGTGGTGGTCGTGGGAATAGGCGCCGCGGGAACCGCGATCACGAGGACGCTCCTCGCCGCGGGCGTCCAGGATGTCGTTGGCTGCGACCGCGAAGGGATCGTGCATCGAGGGCGTCCCGGCTTGACGCCCGCCAAGGCGGAGTATGCGGAGTTGACGAACCCACGGGCCCGCGGCGGTGTCGACACTGCTCTGAGAGGCGCGGACGTGCTCGTCGGCGTGTCGGGGCCTGGCGTCGTGACGACAACGGCAGTGCGCTCGATGGCAAAGGGCGCGATCGTGTTCGCACTTGCGAACCCGACGCCCGAGGTGCTGCCCGAGGAGATCGAAGACGCGGTCGCGGTGATCGGCACCGGCCGCTCCGACTACCCGAACCAGATCAACAACGTGCTCGCCTTTCCGGGCATCTTCCGCGGCGCGCTCGACGTCCGCGCAACGCAGATCACCAAGCCGATGGAGCTGGCGGCCGCACGCGCGATCGCCGAGATCGTCAAGACCGACGAGCTCGAGCCCGACTACGTGATCCCCAGCGTCTTCAATCGGGACGTCGCGCCCGCCGTCGCCGCTGCCGTGGCACAGGCTGCTGTCCGCGACGGCGTCGCGCGGCGCGCGGAACTCGATCCGGGGAAGGCGGAAGCGGCCCTGCGTTGAGCTCGACGGGAGTCACGCTGCCCTCCGTCTCGACGGCGCGGGCGTCGCCGCAGATGAGGCGGGATGTGTAGGAGTGAAAGGTGTCCGGGAGGATATGGTGGCTCCCGTCCGAACGAAAAGGGTCCATGAGCTGGAGACGCGGCGAGGTGTGGCTCGAGGCGGAGATGCTCTGGTTCCGCGAGCCCGTGCCCGTCCCGGCCTTCGTCGGGATGGGGCCCGCGGCGATCCCGAGCCTCGCGCCGCCGCCCGGGCTCGTCGCCTCGCGGGTGCGGAGGGCGGCATGGGAGCGGCGCCGACATCTGCGCAGGGCAAGGACGACCGCGGTCGCGCTGTCGCCCGCGGTCGTGATCGCGCTCGCGGCGCTGCGAAGCGGCGCGGGCGCCGAGGCGTCCGTCCTCCTCGACGATCCGCCATCGCTGACGTTTCGCGTCGGGACCGGGCTGCCCGTGGCCGAGCGCACGACGATCGGGCCACCACCCGGCCGGAAGACGGCGGCATCTCGGCGAGAGACCACGGCCCGAGCCGAGACCGCGCCGACGATCGCCTGGCACCACGCCGTCTCGGCCGGGCTGCCGTGGGCCGGCAGCCTCGCCGACGGGACGCAGCTCCCGCTCGACGGCCCGGACTGGGTCACCTGGGACCCGGTCACGGACCGGGTGCCGAACGCACCGAAGCGTCTGTACGGCACCGAGCACACGATTCGCACGATCGTCGCGGTGGCCGCCGCGTACCGCGCGGCGCACCCTGACGCCCCGCGTCTCGTGATCGGCGACATCAGCCGCGAGGGCGGCGGGCCGATGACCGACGAGCACGTCTCGCACCAGAACGGGCTCGACGTCGACATCTACTTCCCTCGGCTCGACGACAAGCTCGAGGCGCCGGTCGCCCACGACCAGATCGATCGTCGGCTGTCGCAGGATCTCGTCGACCGGTTCGTCGCCGCCGGCGCGCGGATGATCTTCGTCGGCTACGGGAGCGGCCTGCGCGGACCGTCGGGGGTCGTGATCCCGTACGCGGGGCACGACTACCACATGCACGTCCGCTTCCCGCCGCCCGGCGGCTGATCCACGCAGCTCAGGCGTCGACGCCGGCGAGGAGCCGTTCCACCGTCTGACGAAACGCATCCGGCTGCTCGAGCCACGGGAAGTGGCCGCAGTCGGGGATCGTCTCGACCCGTGCGCTCGGCATCAGCGCTGCCGTGCGCTCGGTCGACGCCGCGGGCAGCGGGTCGTCCTCGCCGTGGACGAAGAGCGCCGGCAGCGACAGCCCGGGGAGCCCGAAGACGAGCGTCTGCGCAGCGTAGTGCGCTGCGATCGAGCGGTTCGTCTCGATCGAGGACCGCACTCCGACGCGAGCCGGCGGCGGGCTCGCGCGCTCGCGCCTCGCAAAGTACTGCGGCCAGACCAGGCGGAAGCGCTCCACCAACTCCGCCTCGCTGACGTCGCCGTGGCGGCGCCGCTCCTCGATCTCGTCGACCCGGGAGCGCTCCTCAGCCGTCAGCCCGCGGCGCAGGTTCGCGTCGAGGTCGGCGAAGACGGTCGGGTCGGCGCCGAGCGGGTCGATCAGCAGAAGGCCAAGGAGGCGGTCCTGGTGCAGGTGACCGAGGTGAAGTGCGAGATGCCCGCCCCACGAGTGCCCGATCGCCCATGCACGTTCGATGCCGAGCGAGTCGAGGACGGTCAGCGCGTCGGACGCATGCGACTCGATCGTGTAGGGCGGGCCGCCATCCGAAGGGGGTGTTCCGCGCTGGGTGTACCGGATCGTGGAGAAGAGCCCGTCGAGTGTCTCGGCGCATGCACCCATGTAGTCGGGGATCGCGGCGCCGCCGTGGAGCAGGAGCGCCGGCGCGCCGCTGCCGCCGCGATGCCCGTGCAGCGCGCCGCCGTCGACGGCTGTCTCGAAGGACTCCTCGTGCACGAGGCGACCCTACTGCCACCCGGAGCCCGAGACAGTAGCGTTCGGCCGTGGTCACGAAAGACGACGTCTGCGGCGTGACGATCTTCGCCGGGCTCGACCCGGCGGACTGCGAGCGCCTCGCGCGAGCCGCCTCCGACATCAGCCTCGTCACGGATGAGTACGCGGCCTCCGAGGGGGCTGAGCGCGCCCTCTTCGCGGTGCTCGAGGGGAAGATCGAGGCGGTCAAGCTCGTCGACGGCGTCGAGCGGGTCGTCGGCGAGCGAGAGCAGGGCGACATCTTCGGCGAGGTGCCGATCGCGCTCGGCACGGTCTTCCCCGTCGGCTTCCGCGCCGCAGAGCCGTCGCGCGTGATGCGCGTCGAGCCGCAGGACTACCACGCCGTCGTGTCGGTGGCGCCGGACGTCGGCAAGGAAGTCGGGCGGCTCGCCGCGCACCGGATGACGGGCGCGCGTGGGCTCCAGGGGCTCGCGTCCGAGTCCTCGCCGTCGCGCGCGATCGTGGTGGGCAGTCGCCTCGACGGCGCATGTTCCGACCTTCGCCGGTTCCTCGACCGCAACCAGATCTCGTTCACGTGGATCCAGCCGGACGACACGGACGCGGAAGAGCTCTGGGGTGGCCCGCTCCCCTCGACGGACGACTGCCCGGTGGTTCGGGTCGTGGACGGCAAGACCGTCGTCCGTCCGCAGCTGCGTCGAGTCGCCGAGTTGCTCGGCCTCGGCACCGAGCCGCTCGCCGCCGAGTACGACACCGTCGTCGTCGGTGCGGGGCCGGCCGGTCTCGCCGCCGCGGTGTACGGCGCTTCCGAGGGTCTCCGGACGATCGTCGTCGAGCGGGAGGCGCCGGGCGGCCAGGCGGGCACGTCGTCACGGATCGAGAACTACCTCGGGTTTCACGAGGGCGTGTCCGGCGACGAGCTCGCGAGCCGCGCGCTGCGCCAGGCGCGCCGGCTCGGTGCGGAGATCCTCGTGACGCGCGAGATCGTGCGGATCGACCCCGGGACCCGACATGTCCACCTCGACGGCGGGGACGTCCTCCGCGCGCGGACGATCATCCTCGCGTGCGGCGTCGTCTGGCGGCGGCTCGCGGTCGACGGTGGGCAGCAGCTCGCGGGCAAGGGCGTCTCGTACGGCGCCGCGCGAAGCGACGCCGCCGGCACGCACGGACTCGACATCCACATCGTCGGCGCGGGCAACTCGGCGGGCCAGGCGGCGCTGTTCTTCGCGAGGCACGCCCGCTCGGTGACGCTCCTCTGTCGCGGAGACGGGCTCACGAAGAGCATGTCCCGCTACCTGATCGACCAGATCGGCACGCGCCCCAACATCTCGATCATCCCGCGGGTCGAGGTCGTCGCGCTCCACGGCGAGACCGCGCTCGAGGCAATCGAGGTCGGGTCGCCAGGTACCTCGGAGACCGCCTGGCTCCGGTCGGACGGGCTCTTCATTCTCATCGGCGCGGATGCCGAGACCGCCTGGCTGCCGCCGGAGATCGCCCGCGAGACGAACGGCTACGTGCTCACCGGGTCCGACGTCGCCGCATCGGGGCGCTGGGAGCTGGAGCGGGACCCGTACCTCCTGGAGACGACCGTGCCGGGGATCTTCGCGTGCGGCGACGTCCGCTACGGGCCGGTCAAGCGTGTCGCCGCGGCCGTGGGCGAGGGGAGCATGGCGATCGCCTTCGTCCACCAGTACCTGCGGGAAGCGGTCGAGGCGTAGCGGCTCAGACGTGCGCGAGCACGCCGTCGAGCGGCCGAGGCACGCGGTCGGGCTCGAGGGCCTCGACGAGGAACCGCGCGTAGCGGATCTTGCGGCGGCCGCCGCTCCCGAAGAACCGGCGAAGCTGCTCGTGCGTCGGCCGGTCGCGCCACTCTGGCTGCTTCTGGAGTGTCCGGAACGGGCCGAGGTCGCCGTGCGCCTCGACGACCTGCTCGACAGCGTCTGGGCCGAGCGCGCGGATCAGCTCGTCCTCGAGGTCGGCGTCGCAGACGAAGAAGCCGAGCCGTTCCATGTCGTCCCGTGAAACCTCCGTCCCGAGACCCGCGTGCTCCAGGCCTCGCCGGAAGCTCCGCTCCTCGCCGATGTCGCAGAGCCCCGCGAGCGCGAGGTCGAGGCCGGGCGGGCCGTAGAGGTCGAGCGCGCCGCGGATTGCCTGCGCGCCGCCGATCGCGACGACCGACACGCCCTCCGCCGCAAGGTCGCGTCCACGCCGGTCGGCGAGCGCCTCGACCGCGACCCGGTCGCTGAGCCCCTCGACGAGCACGACTGCGCGGACACCGTCGGCGATGCGTGCCGCCTCCATCAGGCTCCGGGCAGGCGCCAGAAAGGCCCGGTCAGCCCGATTCCGTCGAGGATCGCCTGGCCCTCCGCGCGCGAGCGCGGTCGCCAGTCGGGGTCGAGGCGGTTCGACCACCACGCGACGGCGAGCTCGGCGAGCTTCGATACCGGGATCGTCGTTCCGGGCCTGCGCCCCTGGAGCCACCGCTCGACGTGTTCTTCCGACCGGAAGAGGTTCATCGCGCTTCAGGTGAAGACGATGTCGCCCCACCAGTGCGCGGCATCGACAAGGGAGTGGAAGACGAGGCTCTCGTCGTCCGCCCGGCCGTCGCGCACCTCGACGACGAGCTGCTCGCGGCAGTCGGGGCAGACGGTCTCGATCCTGCCGTCGACGTCGAGCGCCGCGCAGATGCCGAACGCGTCCCAGGCGCAGTTCGCGTACCAGGTGCGGTCGGCGGCCTCGACCCGGTGGGGCGTGGCGAGGGCGGAGAAGGGGTTCGCCATCCGGATCCCGCCTGTCTGGGCGTCGAGCACGAGCGCGTGCTCGTCGTGGAGCCGCCGCCAGGCGGCGCGTACGTCGTCCTCCGGGAGACCGGCCTCGAGGGACACGTCCTCCGTCGTCGGCGCGCGACCGTTCCTGACGAAGAGCGCGTACGTGACGTTGCGCAGGGCGAGGTCCCGATCGTCCACGGCCCGAGTCTCGCAGACCTTGACATGTGACCATTTAGTCACCTATCATGCAGGAGTGACGGACGACGACCACGTGTTCAAGGCGCTCGCGGATCCGACGCGGCGCTTCCTGCTCGACCGGCTCTTCGAGCGTGACGGCCGCACGCTGACGGAGCTCGAGTCCGAGCTCGAGATGACGCGGTTCGGGGTGATGAAGCACCTTCGCGTCCTCGAGGAGGCACAGCTCGTCGTGACGCGCCGAGCGGGACGGGAGAAGCTGCACTACCTCAACCCGGTCCCGATCCGGTTGATCCACGACCGCTGGATCGACAAGTACACCGAGCACCGGGTGTCGGCGCTCGCAGACCTCAAGACCGAACTGGAGGAGACGGCATGACGACGATGACCGCGCAGAAGACGCAGGTCTACCAGCTGTTCATCAAGGCGACCCCGGAGGCGATCTGGGACGCGATCACCAAGCCGGAGTTCACGATCCGCTACTACCACGGGGCGCGGATCGAGAACACGCCGGAGCGGCACCGGGGCTTCGGCCCGAACGGCGAGGTCTGGGGAGACTCGCCGACGCTGGAGTACGACCCGCCGCGCCGGCTAGTGCACGGGTGGCAGTCGCTCTACTCCCCGGAGCTCGCCGAGGAGCCGGAGAGCCGGGTGAGCTGGGAGATCGAGCCGCAGGAGGGCGGGTATTGCCTGCTCACCGTGACGCACGACCGGCTCGACGGCTCGCCGAAGACTGCCGAGTCCGTCACCGGCCCGGGCTGGATGATGGTGCTGAGCGGCCTCAAGACGCTGCTCGAGACGGGCGACGTCCTCGATCCGGACCGGGGGTGAGGGCCTCGCGGGGACCCTGCCGCTGCAGGGTCCCCGCGCCGTCCGTCAGAAGACGGCGACCGCGAACGGCGTGTCGACCGCGTCCTGTCGGCCCGGGACCCAGAGGCCGACGCGGAACGTGCCGGGCGCCACCGCGCCGACCGTCGTCTCGGCGGCGGGCGCGCTGACCATCGCGACCTGGGCGCCGTTGCCGGGGAAGCGGACCTCGAAGACGCCCGCCCCGACACGGCGGGCCTGGGGCGCGCCGCCGGCGCAGTTGAAGCGCCCGGCAACCAATGGCTTTGCGCTCGTGAGCTGATCGGGGAAGTTGGCCATCCCCTTCGCGGGATCTCCGTTCACGACGATGTAGCCGCGCACGGCGCCGGGCGCGCACCGCGCCTGGGGCCTGACCGCGTCGCGGACGGCGACCGCGGAGCCACCGAGGGCGAAGAACAGGGCGAGGGCAGCGATGACGGTGGACGGGGTGATGCGCATGCGAGGACCTCCGTGAGAACGACGAGGTGTGCATCGTCATCGGCCCGCCGGATGGAGCGCAGGGCGGCCGACCCCGGCTACATCCGGAAGACGCCGAAGGTTGTCTCGGGGAGGGGCGCGTTGGCCGCGGCCGAGAGACCGAGCGCGAGGACGCGGCGCGTGTCGCGCGGGTCGATGATCCCGTCGTCCCAGAGACGCGCGGTCGAGTAGTACGGCGATCCCTCGCGCTCGTACGTCGCGCGGATCTCGTCGGGATCCGCGTCGCCGACCATCGTCAGCACCGTCGCCGCCTGGTCTCCGCCCATCACGCTGATCCTCGCGTTCGGCCACATCCAGAGCTGACGCGGCTCGTAGGCGCGACCGCACATCGCGTAGTTCCCCGCGCCGAACGAGCCGCCGGTGACGACGGTGAGCTTCGGGACGTCCGCGCAGGCGACCGCCATCACGAGCTTCGCGCCGTCGCGGGCGATCCCGCCCGCCTCGTACTCGCGGCCGACCATGAAGCCCGTGATGTTCTGGAGGAAGACGAGCGGGATCCTCCGCTTGCACGCCAACTCGATGAAGTGCGCGCCCTTCTGCGACGACTCGGCGAACAGGATCCCGCGGTTCGCGAGGATCCCGACCGGGTGGCCCTCGATCCGGGCGAACCCGCAGACGAGCGTGTCGCCGTAGAGGGCCTTGAACTCGTGGAAGCGGCTTCCGTCCACGACCCGCGCGATCACCTCCAGCGGGTCGAGCTCGTGGCGGAAGTCCTCCGGGACGAGCCCGTAGAGATCGGCCGGGTCGACGACCGGTCGCTCGGGCGCGGCCACCTCCCACGGTGCGGGCGGCCGGTCGCCGAGGTGCGCGACGACCTGGCGGGCGAGCGCGAGCGCGTGCTCGTCCGAGGTCGCGTAATGGTCGGCGACGCCGGAGCGGCGCGTGTGCACGTCCGCGCCGCCGAGCTCCTCCGCCGTCACCTCTTCGCCGGTTGCCGCCTTCACGAGCGGCGGGCCGCCGATGAAGATCGTCCCTGTGCCGCGGACGATGATCGTCTCGTCCGACATCGCCGGGACATAGGCGCCGCCGGCCGTGCAGGAGCCCATCACGACCGCGATCTGCGGGATCCCCTTGGCGGACATCCGGGCCTGGTTGAAGAAGATCCGGCCGAAGTGTTCGCGATCCGGGAACACCTCGGCCTGGAGGGGAAGGAACGCGCCGCCCGAGTCGACGAGGTAGATGCACGGGAGGTGGTTCTGCTCCGCGACCTCCTGCGCACGTAGGTGCTTCTTCACGGTCAGCGGGAAGTACGTGCCGCCCTTCACGGTCGCGTCGTTCGCGACGACGACGCATTCGCGCCCCTCGACGACGCCGATCCCGGTGACGATTCCTGCCGACGGCGCCTGTCCGTCGTACAGCTGCCATGCGGCGAGGGCGTTCAGCTCGAGGAACGCGGTGCCGGGATCGACGAGCCGGTCGATGCGCTCGCGCGCGGGCAGCTTGCCGCGGGAGCGATGCCGCTCGACCGATGCCTCGCCGCCGCCGGCCGCAACGAGCGCGGTGCGGTCGCGCAGCTCGGCGACGAGCGCCTCCATCGCCGCCGCCCGGCGCTCGAACGTGTCGTCGCGTGCGACCTTGGTGCCAAGCACGGTCATGCGGCCTCCAGCGTGACGAGGACTGCACCCGACGCGACTCGGTCGCCGACGCCGACGTCGACCGACCGGACACCCGCGTCGTAGGGCGCGGTCACGATCTGCTCCATCTTCATCGCCTCGAGCACGACGAGCGGTTGGTGCGCCGACACGCGCTCACCCTCGGCCACGCGCACCTCGATCACGGTACCGGGCATCGGTGCGGTGACGCGCCCGTCGGCCGCTTCCGTTCTGCCGGTACGCGCGGCCGCCTCGACCTGGAGCGGCGCCAGCTCCGCGGCGGAGGGAAGGTTGAGCCGCCAGCTCCCGCCCCAGCCTTGCGGCACCGGACGGGGCGATGCGGAAAGCGGCGGGAACTGCTCGAGGAACCCGGTCGACAGCTCCGCCCGGCGGAATGCGGGATGCGCGACGAGCCAGCGGAGGAACGGGAGGTTCGTCGTCACCCCTTCGACGACCGTCTCGTCGAGAGCGTCGGCGAGCAGATCGAGCGCTGCGTCGCGATCGGCGGCGTGTGCGACGAGCTTCGCGATCATCGGGTCGTACCGCGTGCCCACCTCGTCGCCCTCGGCAACGCCCGCGTCGACGCGGATGGACTCCGGGAGCGCGAGCCGCGTGATTCGTCCGTCCTTCGGGAGGAACGTCCTCGGATCCTCGGCGTAGAGCCGCGCTTCGACGGCGTGGCCATGCGTTCCGGGCTCGAGCCCCGTGAGCCGCTCGCCGTTTGCGACGCGGAGCTGCAGCTCGACGAGGTCGAGCCCGGCCACCGCCTCGGTCACCGGGTGCTCGACCTGGATCCGGGCGTTCAGCTCCAGGAAGAACACCTGGTCTCCGTCGACGAGGAACTCCACCGTTCCGGCGCTCTCGTAGCGGAGCTCCGTCGCGAACGCGATCGCATGGGCGGCGAGCCGCTCGCGCACCGAGTCGGGCAGACCGGGCGCGGGGGACTCCTCCAAGACCTTCTGGTGACGGCGCTGCACCGAGCAGTCGCGCTCGCCGAGCGCGACGACGGTACCGTGCCGGTCGCCGAGCACCTGCACCTCCACGTGGCGCGGCTCGACGAGGTAGCGCTCGCAGAACACCGTGCCGTCGCCGAACGCCGCCTCGGCCTCGCGCGCCGCGCCGTCGAGCGCGTCGGCGAGATCCTCGGCTCGCTCGACGACGCGCATACCGCGCCCGCCTCCCCCCGCTGCCGCCTTGACGAGCAGCGGGAACCCGAGTTCCTCCGGCTCCCCGGTCGGCAGCGTCGGGACGCCCGCAGTGTCCGCGATGCGCTTCGCCTCGAGCTTGTCGCCTCCGCGCCGGAGCGCATCCGGCGGCGGGCCGACCCACGTGAGACCCGCGTGCTCGACCGCTTCGGCGAAACCGGCGCTCTCGGCGAGGAACCCGTAGCCGGGATGGACGAGCGTTGCGCCTGCATTCCGCGCGGCGGACACCAGCGCTTCGGCGTCGAGGTAGGAGGCGACCTCGACGGCCTCGTCCGCGGCTCGCACGTGCAGGGCGCTTTCGTCGCCCGGGCCGACGGCCGCGACCGTGCCGATGCCGAGCCGCCGGCACGTCGCGAAGATGCGCACCGCGATCTCTCCGCGGTTCGCGACGAAGAGCTTCCGGCCGGCGCTCACCGGGCGCGAGCCTATCTAGATGATTGATTCCGAACAGCCGCGAACCGGATGACGCCCCCGGACGTCACGCCTGTTCGGAATCAATCATCTAGGCGAACAGGACGACGAGGAGCGTCCCGAGGGCGAGCGCCGCGCCGCCGGCGGACAGGAGCAGCACCCACTCGTCCGGGAGCGTGGCGTACGCGCCGTCGGCGAGCGCGCGGTCGACGGCACGGGCGCGCAGCGCGCCGAGCCCGAACATCGCGAGCGATGCGATCGCGTACCCGGCGCCGAGCGCGATGTACGGCCAGGTGGCACCGTCGACGAGTTGCGGGACGAGGCCGCCGACCGCGAGCGCCGCGGTCGCAGCCGCGATTCCCGAGCGCCACCACGCGAGCCACGTTCGCTCGGCGGCGAGGCGCGTCCGCCGCGTGACGTCGACGAGCTCACCGTCGCTCATCGCGTCGCAGCGAAGAGGTTGAACGAGCTCACGCGTCGGGCTTTTCGCGCGGCTCCGGCTTCTTCGCGCGATCGTCCTCGCCCGGCTCGAGCATGCGGCGCGGGTCGACGTCGCCGAGCGCGTCCTTGAGCTCGCGGAGGCCGGTTCCGAGCCGCCGCGCGACGTCCGGCACGCCCTTCGAGCCGAAGAGCAGCGCAAGCACGGCGAGGAGGATCACCACCTCCCACGGGCCGATGTCGAACGGCACGACCGAATCCTACGGGAGCGCCTGTTCGAGCGGCCGGCGCCTGGCGCGGACATCACTCGGACGGGGGCTTCGCAACAGACGCGAGCGCTGTCACCGTGTGCGGACTCGCATGCGACTGACCAAGCGCACCCAGCCCGTCCCCGACGGACACATGACCTACTTCACCGTGGAGCAGGCGGACGAGTTCCGACGCCTCGTCGCCAGGTCGTTCGCGGCGGTCGGTCGGGACGTGGACGTCCATCCCGACCGAGTCGTCGATCGCAGTGGGACGACGATCGGGCTGTGGAACATCGGCGCGATGTGCCTGCGCGCGGACGAGGCCGAGTGGCCGCAGCTGATCGACGAGCACGTGCGGCTCGTCGCGACCCCGGCACGCGACTTCGCGGACGTGACCGAGGCGGAGCTCGGAGCAGGGCTTTCCCTGCGGCTCGTCGACGCAGGGTCGGTGCCCGACCCCGACGCGCTCGGCTACGCACGCGTCGTCGCGCCAGGGCTCCTCGAGGTGCTCGCCGTCGATCTCGGGGATGCCGTGGCGACCCCGTCGCGCGAGGAGCTGACCGGACGAGGCACCATCGCCGGGCTTGTCGCGCTCGGGCGCGCGAACCTTCGGGCGCTCCTCGACAGCGATACCGTGCGGTCGGGGACGGTCGGAAGCGACGGCCGCGGCAGGTTCACGGCGGTCAGGGGAGAGTCGCTCTTCACGGCCAGCCTCGCCCTCGTGCTCCCGGAGGCCATGGAGCGGTTCAGCGGAGACGACGACTGGGGACGCGGAGTCCTCCTCGCCGTTCCCTCCCGCTACGAGCTGCTCTACCGGCCGATCGACGCAGCCGACGCCCGCGTCGCGCTGCAGCACATGGTCGAGGCTGCGTTTCTCGGCTTCCAGGACGAGGTCGGCCCACTGAGCCCGGACGTGTTCTGGGTTCGCAAGCAGAAGTGGGTGCAGGTCACGACGTCCGCCGGCGGGAAGCCGCGCATTCTGCGCGGTACCGGGCTCCGCGAGGCGCTCGCCGGCTTCTAGCTCACGGGAGCGCCCAGTCGACGGGCTCTCTGCCGTCCGCCGCGAGCAGCTCGTTCGCACGCGAGAAGTGGCGGCAGCCGAAGAACCCGTTCGCCGCGCTGTACGGAGAGGGATGGGCGGCCGTAAGGACGTGGTGCCGCGTCGCGTCGACGACGGCGCCCTTCTGCTGCGCGTACCGGCCCCAGAGGAGGAAGGCGATTCCCTCGCGACGGGCGGACAGCTCGCGGATCGCGCGGTCGGTGAACTGCTCCCAGCCCTTGCCGGCGTGAGAGGCAGGCTTGCCGGGGGAGACGGTGAGCACTGCGTTCAGCAAGAGCACGCCCCGCTCGCCCCAGGGCGTGAGATCGCCGGACGACGGCTGCGCCAGCCCGAGGTCGCTCCCGAGCTCCTTGTGGATGTTCTGCAGGGACGGTGGCGCCGGGACCCCGGGCGGGACCGAGAAGCAGAGCCCCATCGCCTGCCCGCGGCCGTGATACGGGTCCTGCCCGAGGACGACGACGCGGACGGCGTCGAACGGCGTCAGCGCGAACGCGTTGAAGACTCGGTCGGCCGGCGGGTAGAAGCCGCGCCCCGCCGCGACCTCGGCGACGAGGAAGTCGCGGAGCCCCTGCATGGACGGCTGCTCGAGCTCGTCGCCGAGGACGGCCAGCCAGCTCTCGTCCATCCGCGGCTGCACCGCGGCAGCCTACGACGCCGCGACGACGGCTCGGCGCGTGGGTCTCCGTCGACGTTCCCGTCACCCGCCTCCGGGCCGTTCTGCGGGACCAGCGCCGACGCGCCAGCGCTCCGGCGCCGCTCAGATGAACGGCGAGCCGACGGGGACGATGTGGCCGGTGACGCCGGAGGCGAGGTCGCTCGCGAGGAAGAGGACGGCGCGGGCGACGTCCTCGGGCGTCGTGGGGCGCTGGAGCGGCGTGGCGAGCCCTTCCGCCGCTAGGGCCTCGTCGACGGTTCGTCCGCCCGCGTCCTCCCGGGCCTGGAGCCGGGCGACGTAAGCGTCCGTCGCGACCGAGCCGGGACCGATCGCGTTGACGCGGATCCCGCGCGGGCCGAGCTCGAGCGCAAGAGACCGGACGAGACCAAGGGCGGCGTGCTTGCTCGCGACGTAGCTCGCGAGGTTCTCGTTCCCGCGCCACGCGTTCTGCGACGCGATCACGACGATCGCGCCGCCGTCGCTCAGTGCCGGCTCCGTCTCTTGGACCGTGCGCATCACCCCTCGCGCGTTTACGCGGAAGACCTCGTCCCAGACATCGGGGTCGAGGGCGGCGATCCCCGTCCACGGCGGGACGATCCCCGCGACGGCGACGAGCACGTCCACGACGCCGCCGACGGCGTCCCGCGCCTGCGCGAACGCCGACCGGATCGAGGTGTCGTCGCGGAGGTCGACCGCGACCTCGCTCCACCCGTCGGGGAGGGAGCTGCGCTCGAGGGAGCCTGCGAGGTCGAGCACCACGCCGGGAGACGCGCCCGCGGCCGCGAGCTCGCGCACGACTGCTGCGCCGATGCCGTTCGCGCCGCCGGTGACGATCGCGCTCCGGCCGGCGAGGATGGGCCACGGGCCGTGGCTAGCGACGGTCAGGGTGGTCGTCCGGGGCGGCGGGAAGTGGACGGCCCGCCCGCGTCGCGTGCAGCCCGTCTCCTCGGCCCGTGGCGGTCACCCGCCGAACCTAAAACATCGAACATCGAATGTCAACATTCGTCCACCGATCCGCTAGACTCCGCCGCCGCATGGACGCGAACGCCCTCACGCTCGAGCCGATCACCGCGGGGTCCGTCGTCGATGTCGCATATCGCCGTATCAAGACGCTGATCGAGGACGGCGAGCTCGGGCCCAGCACGCGCCTCCGACAGGGCGACCTCGCCGACGCGCTCGCGATCTCGCGCACGTCGGTGCGCGAGGCGCTGCATCGACTCACCGCCGACGAGCTCGTCGAGTTCAAGGCAAACCGGGGGTTCTTCGTCGCGTCGTTCCGGCTCAATGCAGTGCTCGAACGGCTCGAGCTCCGGCTGATCCTCGAGCCCGGCTTCGCCCGGCTCGCGACCGAGCGCGCGACCGCGGAGGACGTGCAGGTGCTAGAGGAGATCGTCGCCTCGCAGTTCGTGGCCTCGACCTCTCGGCTCGCGCACGACACGAGCCGAGAGTTCCACATCCAGCTCGCGCGGACGACGCGCAACGAGCAGTTCGTCCGTGTGCTCGAGGGCCTCTGGTCGCTGGACATCGGTCGCCAACTCCTCGCGCGCCGCAGTACCGCGCCCGGCTCGCAGGAGGACGACGCGAACGAGCACAAGGCGATCCTCGCCGCCGTCGCCATGCACGAGCCCGAACACGTCGCCGAGCTGATGAACGAGCACATCGCGCTCACCCAGCAGCACTGGCTGAAGCAGGCGAGCGCGGACGAGGACGGCACGGGCTTCCTGGGCGGGACCGCGGGATGAAGGTCGAGGCGATCCACCTGCGGGCGCCCGACGCAGCCGCTGTGCACGCGGTCGAGGCGGCGGAGGCGATCGCGGGGAAGGGGCTCGAGGGCGACCGCTACTTCTTCGACGAGGGCGCGCGCCCCGGCCTGGCGCTGACGCTGATCGAGGGGGACGTCGTCCGCGAAGCAGGGCTCGCGCCAGGCTCCACCCGACGCCAGGTGACCGTGACGGGTACCGGCCTGAACGACCTCGTCGGGAAGACGTTCCGCGTCGGCTCGGTCGAGTGCTACGGCGTGATGCTCTGCGAGCCGTGCCTCCACCTCCAGGAGGTCACGCGGCCGGGGAGCATCAAGGAGCTCGCCTACCGCGCGGGGCTCAACGCGGACATCCTTGCGGGCGGCTCGATCTCCGTGGGCGACGAGGTCGTCGAGATCTAGCCCCGCCACGGGCTCCTCGCCTGGCCCACCGATCCTGGAAGCTCGATGATTGACATTCGGTGCTCGAATATCCTTGGATCGGGGCGACGCGCCGGGAGCATGCATGCTCCGGTGCGCATGCGTTGGAAGGGGCAGGCACGTGGCTGAGGAGCAGGGGAACACGCTCGTGCGAGACGGCCTCGCGACGCTGGAGTGGATCGAGCGCTACCTCGAGCGGGTCCGGGAGCTGCCCGTGCTGGCGCAGGTCGAGCCGGGCGAGATCCGCGCACGGCTGCCGGAGCACCCGCCCGAGCACGGCGAGCCGTTCTCGAACCTGCTGCGCGACCTCGACGACGTCCTCCTGCCCGGGCTGACGCACTGGCAGAGCCCGCGGTTCTTCGCCTACTTCGCGACGTGCGCCTCGGAGCCGGCGATCCTCGCCCAGCTCCTCGTGGCCGGGCTCAACAACGTCGGGATCCTCTGGCGGACCTCCCCTGCGCTCCAGGAGCTCGAGCAGGTGACGCTCGCGTGGCTCGCGGAGCTGCTGGGCCTCCCTGCCGGCTGGCACGGCCAGCTCGAGGACGGCGCGTCGATCTCGACGATCGCCGGGCTGGCTGCGGCGCGCCAGGCACGGCCCGACGACCCCGTCGTCGTCTGCTCGGAGCATGCGCACTCGTCCGTCGAGAAGGCGTGCAGGCTCCTGGGGCTCGAGGTGCGGAAGACACCGGCCGACGAGGCGTTCCGGCTCCGGCCCGACGCGCTCGACCTGACCGACGCGTGCGCGGTGGTCGCGACGGTCGGCACCACGTCGTCCACCTCGGTCGACCCCGTCGCGCCGATTGCTGACGCGTGCGAGCAGCACGGCGTCTGGTTGCACGTCGACGCGGCCTACGCCGGCGCCGCGCTGGTCTGCCCCGAGCACCGCTGGGCGTTCGAGGGGATCGAGCGTGCCGACTCGCTCGTCGTCAACCCTCACAAGTGGCTGCTCACGACGCAGGGCTGCTCCGCCTTCTGGACACGGCGGCCGGACGAGCTGCGTGACGCATTCAGCGTCATCCCCGAGTACCTCCGCACACCGGACGAGGTCGTCAGCTTCAGTGAGTACGGGCCCGCTCTCGGGCGCGGGTTCCGCGCGCTCCAGCTCTGGGCGGTGCTCCGCTGCTACGGCCGGGACGGGCTGCAGGCGGCGATCCGCAACGCCGTCTCGCTGGCGGAGGCGTTCGAGGGCTGGGTCCGCGACGAGCCGGGTTGGGAGCTCGCCGCGCCGCGGCCGTTCTCCGTCGTCTGCTTCCGGCACGAGGGCTCGGACGACGACAATGCCGCCCTGCTCGAGCACGTCAACGCACGCGGAGAGGTCTTCCTCTCGCACACGAAGCTCGACGGCCGCTACGTGCTGCGGCTCGCGGTCGGAAACCTCCGGACGACCGAGGAGGACGTGCGCCGGGCGTGGGACGTGCTCCGCGAGGAGGCGACGTGAGCCAGGTCGCCTGGCACGAGGTCGGCGCGGCGGGCGACGAGCCCGAAGGCACGCTCCGCCGCGTCGAGGTCGGCGACACGGCCGTCTGCCTCGCCCGGACGGGCGAGGGCTGGCTCGCGTTCGACGACACGTGCACGCACGCGGAGTGCTCGCTTGCCGGGGGCGAGCTCGACGGGGAGGTGGTGATCTGCCCGTGCCACGGGTCGGAGTTCGACCTCCGCACCGGCGACGTGGTGACGCCGCCCGCGCTCGAGCCGCTGCCGATCTACGAGGCGCGAGAGGACGGCGGGACGCTGTTCGTCCGACTCGCTGCCCCGCCGGGGGCAGACGACGAGGCTCGCTGGTCCGGTGCGGCGATCACAGCCGCGGAGCCGACGGTTCCGGGCCCATCCCTCGACGGGCTCGCGCTCGACGACGTCGACCTGACCGACCTCGACGTGTGGGAGCGGGGCGTCCCCTACGACTGGCTCGCCTTGCTCCGCCGGGATGCACCGCTCCACTGGCAGCCCGAGGACGAGGGGCCTGGCTTCTGGGTGATCACGCGCTACGAGGACGTCGTGCGGGTCGCCAAGGAGTGGGAGACCTTCTCGTCGGAGCTCGGCGGCACCTCGCTCCAGGATCTGACGCCGGTCGAGCTCGCGGCGCGCCGCTCGATGATCGACACCGACCCGCCCGCGCACACGCGCATGCGCGCGCTCGTCAACAAGGGCTTCACACCGCGCGTCGTGAACGCGTACGAGGAGCGGATCCGCGCCCTCGCGCGCGACATCCTCGAGACCGCCGTCGGGCGCGCCGAGCTCGACTGGGTCGAGTCGGTCGCGGCCGAGCTTCCCATGTGGGTCTTCTCCGAGATCATGGGTCTTCCGGTCGAGGATCGGCGGTTGATCATCGAGCTCGGCGACAAGCTCCTCGGGAACACCGACCCGGAGGTCGTCGGCGAGGAGTTTGTCGCCGAGCGCGCGCTGCGCGACCCGGAGCTGCGCATGCTGCCGTTCTCGAGCCCGTTCTCCCTCGACCTGATCGAATACGGCCGCGCCCTCGGCGAGGCTCGCCGCCACGACCCGCGTGACGACATCACGACGAAGCTCGTCGAGGCCGAGCTCGAGGGCTCGCGGCTCAGCGAGCAGGAGTTCGGGACGATGTTCATCCTGCTCACGACCGCGGGGAACGAGACGACCCGGCACACGATCAGCCTCGGGCTCGTCGACCTCCTTGCGCATCCCGACGAGCTAGGGCGGCTCGTTGCCGACCCGACACTCGTTGCAACGGCCGCCGACGAGCTCCTTCGTCGCGCGCATGCGGTCCACCATTTCCGCCGCACCGCGACGCAGGACGTCGTGCTCCACGGCCGGCGAATCAAGAGGGGGGACAAGGTGACGATCTGGTACGCCGCCGCGAACTACGACGACCGGCAGTTCCCCGACCCGTACCGCCTCGACGTCGGCCGCGCGCCGAACAAACACGTCACGTTCGGCCTCGGCGGGCCGCACTTCTGCCTCGGCGCCCACCTCGCGAAGCTCGAGATCCGCGTGTGGCTCGAGGAGCTGGTCCCGTACCTCCCGCGGCTCGAGCTGGCAGGCGAGCCGGTGCGGCTACGCTCGAACTTCTTCAACGGCGTCAAGCGCCTTCCCGTCCGGATCGCCGCATGACGGCGCAGCGCACGGAGACCCCGAGTCGGATGACGGATCACGAACACGAGGCGGAAGCGGCCCTCGCGGCGCTCGACGCGAGCGGGCTGAAGGCGGTCCGGCTGCTCTACACCGACCTGCACGGTGTCGCGCGCGGGAAGGACATCCCGCTCCGCCACTTCCCCGCGCTGGCGGGCGATGGTGTCACGTTCTGCGGCGCGGTGATGGGCACCGACCTCCGTCACACGCCCGTCGTCGGCGGGGAGGAGGGGTACGTCGATCTCGCCGTCCGCCCCGACCTCGGCACGCTTCGCGTCGTCCCGTGGCTGCCCGAGGTTGCGTGGTGCCTGGGCGAGGCGTGGACGCTCGACGGGGAGTCGCACTGGCCGGTCTGCCCGCGCAACCTCCTGCGCCGGGTCGTCGCCGCGTACACCGAGCGGGGGCTCGAGCCGATCGTCGCGCCCGAGCTGGAGTTCTTCCTCGTCGAGCGCGATCCGTCGCTGCCGGGCGGCCTGCGCCGTTACGTCGACGAGCTGTCGCGCGTGTACACGGTCGGGGCCGTGTCCGATCCGCGCGAGGTCGTCCTCCGGATGCTCCTCTGGTGCGACGAGCTCGGGCTCGAGGCGTTCGCGGCGAACCACGAGTTCATGAGCTCCCAGTACGAGATCAACGTGAAGCACTCGGGCGCCCTCGACGCCGCCGACCGGGCGTTCCTGCTCAGGGCCGCGGTGAAGGAGATCGCGGTGCGCGAGGGCCTGCTTGCGACGTTCATGGGCAGGCCGTTCACCGATCAGGGCGGCTCGGGCTTCCACCTCCACCTGTCGCTGAACGGTGAGGACGGGCAGAACGCGTTCGCCGACGACACGCGTCCGGACGGGCTGAGCCCGCTCGCAGCGTCCTTCATTGCCGGGACGATCGCGCATGCCCAGGGGCTGCAGGCGCTCCTCGGCCCGACGATCAACGCGTACAAGCGGCTCCTCCCGGACAGCCTTGCGCCGACCCACGCGAACTGGGGACACGACAACCGCACCGCGTTCTGCCGGATTCCGCGAGAGCGCGGCTCCCGCGCCCGCGTCGAGGTGCGCACGGGCGACGGCTCGGCGAACGCGCATCTGATCACCGCCGCGATCCTCCTCGCGGGCCTCGACGGGATCGAGCGCGGACTCGAGCCGCCCGAGCCGGTCGTCGGGGACGCGTACCGCGCCGACGACGCCCATGCGGGCACGAAGCTGCCGCAGGACCTCGGCGCAGCGCTCGACGCGCTCGAAGCCGACACGTGGCTCGTCGAGCGGCTGGGCCGGCAGCTCGTCTCGACGTTCGTCGCGATGAAGCGGTTCGAGGTCGAGCGGTTCGGCGAGGCCGTCGGCGACCTCGACCGGGCCGTCGTCTCCGCGTGGGAGGTCGAGGAGTATGCGGCCCACCTTTGAGGTCACGGAGCGCGCGGTCCGCGTCGAGGTCGACGGCGAGCCTCGCTGGGGGCGCCGAGCGGGAGACCGGATCGTGCTCGAGGACGGCTCGGAGCTCGCCGAGCCGGAGGCGCTCTACCTCGCGCCCGTGGAGCCGACGAAGATCTTGGCCGTCCACCTGACCTATCGCTCGCGCATCGAGGAGTACGCGGCACGCACACCGCCCGAGCCGTCGTACTTCGTGAAGCCGCCGACGACGCTCAACGGGCACCGCCGTCCGGTGCGGATGGCGAAGGGGACGCGCTTTCTCAACTACGAAGGAGAGCTCGCGGTCGTCGTCGGCCGGCGGATGAAGGGCGTCCCGCTCGAGCAGGCGCTCGACCACGTCGCCGGCTACACCTGCGCGAACGACGTCGGCATGCACGACTTCCGCCACGCCGACCGCGGCGCGATGCTCCGCGTGAAGGGCCAGGACGGCTTCCTCCCGCTCGGGCCGGAGCTCGTCCCGGCGAACGAGCTCGATCCGACCTCCTTCACCTTGCGGACGTGGCTCAACGGCCACGTCGTGCAGGAGACGACGGCCGCCGACCTGATCTTCGGCGTCGCGTACCAGCTCGCCGACCTGTGCCGCACGATCACGCTCGAGCCCGGCGACGTGATCCTCACCGGGACGCCCGCCAACTCGCGGCCGATGAAGCCCGGTGACGTCGTCGCGGTGGAGATCGACGGTCTGGGACGTCTCGAGAACACGATCGAGGAGTGGGACGTCGACCTCAGCGGGCCGGGCGAGCAGCCGCAGGTCTCGGCGCAGACGCTCCACGTCGCGCTCGCGATCCCCGAGGACGAGGCGGAGCGCATGGTGCTCGAGGGCCGCGTGCCGTGAGAACGGGCCGCGAACACGACCTTGCAACACACTGTTGCAAGCGCCCGATGCGCCCACACGCGGTGGGGCCGGGTTCGCGGTGATCCGCCTCGGCCGGATCGACCACGTCTGCCTCCGCGTCCGGGACCTCGACGAGGCCGCCGCGCGCTGGGCGCTCCAGTTCGGGCTCGTCGAGCGGTCGCGGGAGGCGGGTCGCGCGCTGCTCGCCTGCAATGACGAGGCCTACTCGCTCGAGCTCGTGGATGGCGTCGAGCCGCCCGGGCTCGACCACGTCGCGTTCGAGCTGCACCGAGGGTGCTCGCTCGACGACGCCCGCGAGCACCTCGCCGCCGCGGGGATCCCGGCCGACGAGCACGACGGCGCGCTCTGGCCCTCCGACCCCGACGGGCGCGGGATCGAGCTCCTCCCGTACCGCGAGCCTGGAGACGAGACGGATCGCTGGCCGCAGCACGCGCGGCCGTCCGCGAGCGTCCACGTCGGCGGCCCGAGGCGCCTCGGGCACGTGAACCACCTCACCGGCGCGATCCGCGAGAACATGGCCTTCTACCGCGACGTGCTCGGGATGTCGGTGTCGGACTGGCTCGGTGACGGCGGCGTCTGGCTGCGGATCGACTCGGAGCACCACGTGCTGGCGCTCGTCGATCGCGGCTACGCGCACTTCCACCACCTCGCGTTCGACGTCGTCGACATCGGGAAGATGCGCGACCTCCTCGACCACGTCGCGCGGCATGGCCGCTGGGTCTCGTGGGGGCCGACCCGTCACGGGATCGCGGGGAACATCGCGACGTATGTTCGGATCACCGAGGAGCCGTGCCACGTGGAGCTCTACTGCGACATGGAGCGGCTCGCGGACGACCACGTGCCGCGCGTCTACCCGGACAACCGGTACTCGTCCAACACGTGGGGCCCGCTCCCGCCGCGCTCGTACTTCCGCTTCGACCCGGTCGCCGTGGAGTGGGAGCGAGACAGCCGCGAGATGCTCGGCGAGCAGCTGCCGCCGGCGGAGACCGTCGCGCGATGAGCCTCGAGGGCTTCACGAGCCCGCGCACGCCCGAGGGGCGATCGTCGCTCGTCCCCTACCCGCCTTGGCACTACGTCGGCGCGTTCCTCGTGATCGACTACTGGGCCGACCCGGAGAAGGCCGTGGCGTTCCTCCCGGAGGGGATCGACCCTCATCCCGATCCCGGCCGCTGCGCCTTCGTCGCAGCCGACTGGCAGTCGTGCTCGGACGGCGGGGACGAGCTCGTCGATCCGTCGCGCTCCCAGTACAAGGAGGTCTTCGTCGTCGTCAACGGGCTCCTCGAGGGCGAGGAGGTGACGACGTGCGCGTACATCTGGGTCGACCGTGACTTCGCGCTCGCGCGCGGCTGGATCCAGGGGTTCCCGAAGAAGCTCGGCTCGATCTGGATCACGCGGAGCTTCGGTCTCGGCGGTCCCGCCGACCCGGGGATGGAGGCCGGTGCGCGGTTCGGCGTGACCTGCGCCGCGTACGAGCGCCGGGTCGCGGAGGCGACCGTGACGCTCGAGCGCCCGTCCGAGGGCGGCCCGTTCCACAACGCGCCGCCGATCGTCAACGTCAGGCACTTCCCACGGCTCGCCGCGGGGAGTCACAGCGCACCCGCGGTGCACGAGCTCGTCCGCGCCGTGTCGCGCGACCGCTCGGGCTCCGAGGCCTGGGAGGGCTCCGCGACGCTCGAGCTCCACGGTGCCGAGCACGAGGAGATCGACGCACTCGCGCCGGTCCGCATCGGGCGCGGCTACCGGTTCACGTTCGCGTACACGGTCGACGACCTCGAGACCGTCCGTGAGCTCTAGGACCACTGGGCGCGTCGAGGTTGCCGGCGTCGACGTCGCGACCGACCACTTCATCGGCGGCGAGCGCGTTACGAGCGCCGAGACGTTCGTCGACCTCGCGCCGATCGACGCCGAGCCGATCGCGGAGGTCGCACGAGGCGGCGAGCGCGAGGCGGAGCTCGCCGTCGCGGCGGCGACGGAGGCGTTTCCGGGCTGGGCAGGGCTCGGCCCGGAAGGCCGCGCCGCGCACCTCCATCGCCTCGCCGACCTGATCGACGCGAACGTCGAGCGGCTGGCCGCCGTCGAGTGCGCGGACATGGCGATGCTCCTCCGCTCGCTCCGCGCGCGCGTGATCGCGCGCGGCGCACGGAACTTCCGTGCATATGCCGACCTCGCCGTCGCGCACGAGGAGCGGATGTGGGAGTCGAACGGGACGCGCAACCGCGTCGTACGGATGCCGAGCGGGCCGGCGGTCGTGATCACGCCGTGGAACGCGCCGTTCATGCTCTCCACCTGGAAGACGGCGCCCGCGCTCGCGGCCGGGTGCACGGTGGTGCTGAAGCCCGCCGAGTGGTCGCCGCTCTCGTGCTCGCTCCTCTGCGATCTGGTCGCCGAGGCGGACTTCCCGGCGGGTGTCTTCAACGTCGTCCAGGGGATCGGTGAGGAGGCCGGAGCCGCGCTCACGCGACATCCGGGCGTGCGCCGGATCTCGTTCACCGGCTCGCCCGAGACCGCCGTCCACATCGGCACCGCGGCGGCCTCGAACGTCGTGCCGTTCACCGGCGAGCTGGGCGGAAAGGGCCCGCTGCTCGTCTTCGACGACTGCGACCTCGAGGCCGCGGCCCGGAAGGCAGCCGACCAGTACGACGACGCGGGACAGGTGTGCCTGGCGGGGACGCGGCTGCTCGTCGAGCGGAGCGTCGAGCGCGAGTTCCTCGAGCTCTTCCACCGCTTCAGCGACGAGCACGTGCTCGGCGACCCGCGGGACGACGCGACGACCGTCTCGCCGCTGATCCATCCCGACCATCTCGCCCGCGTGGACGGCTTCGTCGAGCGCGCACGCGCGAACGGCGACGAGATCGTCCGCGGCGGACGCCGTCGCGAGGACGTCGGGCCGCTCTTCTACGACCCGACGCTCGTCTTCCCGCGCTCGAACGAGTCGGAGATCGTCCAGCGCGAGGTGTTCGGCCCGGTGCTGACCTTCCAGACGTTCGCCGACGAGGACGAGGGCGTCGCGCTCGCGAACTCGACGCGCTACGGGCTCTCCGGGATCGTCTACACCGGCTCGGAGGAGCGCGCCGCCCGCGTCGGGCGAGCCGTGCGCGCCGGCACCGTATGGGTGAACACGTTCCTCGTCCGCGACCTCACGGCGCCGTTCGGTGGGGTCGGGATCTCCGGGATCGGCCGTGAGGGCGGCGACTATGCGCTCGACTTCTACTCCGACCTGAAGACGCTGCAGATCCTCGACGGCACCACGGTCTGAGGCAGTGAAGGCCGAGGTCGCGATCGTCGGGAACGGTGTCGCGGGATATGCATGCGCCGCGCGGCTCGCCCGGCACGGCATCCGACCGCTCCTGATCGGGCCGGGTCTGCCGGTCGACCGCCCGCCGCTGACGAAGCAGGGCCTCGCGGCGGGCGCGCCCGTGCTCCTCGCCGACGAGGCCCGTCTCGACCAGCTCGGGATCGACCGGCTCGACGCCCATGTCGGCGAGGCCCACCTGGCGACAGGTCGTCTCGTCGCGGGTGAGACCGAGATCGAGGCGGATCGGATCGTCCTGGCGACGGGGCTCACGTACCGGCCGCCGCGGATCCCGGGGCTCGAGGTGGCGCACGTCAACGCGACCCCACGCGGCATGACCCGGCTCGTCGAGGCGCTCGCCGGCGAGCCGAAGCGCGTCGTCGTGGTCGGGGCGGGGCTGATCGGCACCGAGACGGGCGCGACGCTCGCGGTCGCCGGTCACGACGTCACCGCGATCGACGTGCTCGACCGCCCCCTCGACCGGCTCCACGACCCGCTCCCCGCGCTCGCGGGCGCCGCCCTCGCCGAGACGGGCGTGCGCTTCGTCGGCGGCGCCGAGCTCACCGAGCTCGTGGCCGTGGGCGAGGACGGGCAAGCAACAGTCTGTTACAAGGGAGGCTCGCTCGCCGCGGACGTCGTCGTCGCAGCGACCGGCGGTCGTCCGTCGGTGCCGCCCGGGCTGGACGTCGAGGCGACGGAGCTGCCGCTCCGCGTCGGTCCCGATCTGCGCGTCCCCGGTCTCGAGCGCGTGCACGCGGTGGGCGATCTGATCCTCGCGCCGCACGCGCGCTTCGGCGCGATCCGCTTCCCGCACTGGGACATGGCGATCGCGACCGGCGACCGCGCCGCCGACGCGATCGCCGGCGTCGAGAGCGAGCTCGACCGGCTGCCGTACTGGTGGTCGGACATCGGCCCGAGGACGTTCGCCGAGGTCGGCTGGGCCGATGCGGCGACGGAGTGGGAGGAGGAGGACGGCCTCCATGTCGGGCGCGACGCGACGGGCGAGCCGGTCGCCGTCCTCGTCGTCGACGACCCGCGCAAGCTACGCGCCGGCCGGGCCTTGCTCGGCGCCTGAGGCGCACTACACTCGCGGCCGGTGAGCACCGCGTCCGAGCTGCCGTCACTCCGCCTCGACGCGTCGCGCGAGGACGCGCTGAACCGTGCCTCTGCCATCGTCTCGGACGCCTGGCGGAGCTTCGACCGGCACCGGCCGGGGCAGCCGTCGGTCGACGAGCGGCTCCATGAGCTGCTGCGCTCGGCGCTCCCGGCGGACGGGTCGAGCGCGATCGGCGCGCTCGAGGACGCTGCGCGAATCCTGGACACCTCCCTCGCACAGCCTCGACCGCGGTTCTTCGCGTTCGTCGGCTCGTCCGGGCTCGAGATCGGCGTGCTCGGCGACCTCCTTGCATCGTGCTTCGACGTGAACCTCGCGCTGTGGGCCGGGGCGGCGTCGGAGGTCGAGGATCAGGCGGTCCGCTGGGTGAGCGAGTTCATCGGCTTCCCCGCGGCGGCGGGCGCATTCACGAGCGGCGGCACGATCTCGAACGTCACGGCCCTCGCGGCCGCACGCGAGCGGGCGCTTCCCGGCTCGCGACGATGCGGCATGGCAGGACGGGCCGGAGCGCTGTACTGCTCGCGCGAGGCGCATTACTCCGTCGTCCGCGCGGCGGAGCTCCTCGGAATCGGCTCCGACCTCGTGCGCGCGCTGCCGCAGGATGCCGAGCGCCGGGCCGTGCCGGAGGAGGTCGCGCACGCGATCGACCGCGACGTCGCCGCCGGCGTCGCGCCGATCGCGGTCGTCGCGACCGCGGGGACGACGCTGACCGGCGCGGTCGACCCGATCGACGCGCTCGCCGACGTGTGCGCGGAGCGCGGGACCTGGCTCCACGTCGACGGGGCCTACGGTGTCGCCGCGGCGTCGACCCCGTCCGCGGGGCACCTCTTCGCGGGCCTCGAGCGGGCGGACTCCGTGACCCTCGACGCGCACAAATGGCTATTCCTCCCGAAGGCGTGCGGCGTCGTGCTCGTCCGCCGCCGCGAAGACCTCCACGGCGCGCTCGCGCACGAGGAGGACTACGTCCCGCACGACCGCCCCGACCATCACATGGTCGACATCACGCTGGAATACTCGCGTCCGTTCCGTGCCCTCAAGCTCTGGCTGGCGTTTCGCGCGCACGGCGCCGATGCGATCCGCGACGCGATCGAGCGGAACCTCCGTCAGGCGCGCCTTCTGCACGACGAGGTCGCCGCCTGCGACGACTTCGAGCTCCTCTGCGGCGAGCCGCCCCTCTCGGTCGTGCCGTTTCGGCACGTTCCCGAGGGAGTCACCGATCTCGACGGGCACAACCTGAAGCTCGTCGCCGCCCTCCAGGAGACGGGGGACGTCTGGGTCGCGCCCGCGCGGGTCGACGGGATCGTCTGCCTGCGGCCGTGCGTCGTGAACTACCGGACGACCGACGACGACGTGCGCGCGCTCGTCACGCTTGCGCGCGACGCGGGGCGGACGCTGGCCGCGACCCCTTCCTAGCGCCCCTTCGCTAGCGCTTCTTCTTCGCGTTCTTGCCGGTCTTGCGGCCGGACGTGCCGGGACGCTGGGAGACCTGCTTCGTGCTGATCGGCATGCCGGCGCCGCCGTGCTCCAGCTTGCGCCGCAGCTGCCGGTTCGTCGCCTCGGGCATCTGGTTCTCCTCGCCGACCGCCGCCATGTACGCGCGCCGTTCGCTCGGCGTGAGGAGGTTCAGCATCCGCTGCGCCTGCTCGGGCGTCTTCGGCTCCCCGAACGCCTGGATCTTCTTCATCGCGCCCGCGAGCTCCGGATTCTGCCGCTCGAGGGCGGCGATCGACGCCTTCTGGAACCACCGCTTGAAGAGCGGCACCTTCGAGAGGAACGTGACGACGGGACGCAGGTAGCGGCCGTTCCCGATGCGGCCGAGCAAAACGATGCTGCCGAGGAGCAGCAGCAGGACGAGCAGGATGATGATGGGGATCAAGGTCCAGAACGGCACGGCGCGATCGTACCGCGGGTCGGGCTGAGCGTGCTCCCACCGGCGGCCTACAGTTCGGCCGATGAGCGCGGGAAGGCGGCGGGCCCTCGTGGGCCTCGGGATCGGGCTCGCGCTCGCGGACTCGTCCGTCGTCACGCTTGCGCTGCCGGACATTCTGCGCCAGTTCGACGTCGAGATCCCGCAGGTCGCGTGGGTGCTGACGGCCTACAACCTCGGCCTCGCGCTCGCGGCGGTCCCCGCTGCGTACGCCGCGCGTCGCCGGCCGCGGGCAGCCTACGGCGTCGGGACGGTGGTCTTCGCCGCGTCGTCCCTCCTGTGCGGCCTCGCGCCGTCGTTCGGCGTCCTCGTGGGGGCGCGGTGCGTGCAGGCGCTCGGCGGCGCGCTCCTCGTGTGCGCCGCGCTCGACCTGCTGACGGCGATCGACGGATCGGATGCGCGCGCGGTGCGCACGTGGGCGACCGCGGGGGTGGTCGGCGCCGCGTTGGGGCCCGCGGCGGGCGGAATCCTGACGGAGACCCTGGGTTGGGAGTCGATCTTCCTCGTCCAGGCGCCGCTCGCCCTCCTCACGGTCGTCGCTCTGGTCGGGCTCAGGGCAAACCCGGTCCGCGGCCGGGCGGGTCGACCGCACATCCCGGCGAACCTGGCGCTGCTGCTGATCTCCGGCGCCCTCACGGCCGCGCTCTTCCTGCTCGTCCTGCTCCTCGTCGACGGCTGGCGCATCGACCCCGCGGTCGCCGGCGTGATCGTCACGGTGCTGCCGGCCGCCGCGATCGCGACGGGGCGCCTCGCCCATCGGTTCGGTGGGTCTCGCGCGCGCGCCGCCTCCGGCGCGGTCCTGATCGCCGGTGGGCTCGCCGCGCTCGGCGTCCTGCCGGGCTCCGGCTGGCTGTGGACCGTCGCGCCGCAAGTGCTCGTCGGGGCGGGGCTCGGGCTGTCGCTCTCGGCGCTCACCGAGCGCGCGCTCGAGGGCCGCTCGCCTCAGGCGGTGCACGGCGGGTGGACGATTGCCGCGCGGCATGCGGGCGTGGTCGTCGGGCTGCTCCTGCTGACGCCGGTGTTCACGACCGCGCTCGACCGGAACGAGGAGCGCGCACTGCGCGCGGGCGCCGCCGCGGTGCTCGACAGCTCGATCCCGCCGCTCGAGAAGCTGGGGCTCGCGCAGGACGTGCTCGCGATCGTGCGCGCCTCCGACCGGGAGGTGCCCGACGTGCGCGAGGCGTTCGTCGACCGGCCGCACGACGAGGCGTACCGGAGCCTCCAGGCGACGCTGGTCAACGAGCTCGACCGCGCGGTTACCGCGGCGTTCTCTCGCCCGTTTCTCCTCGCCGCCCTGCTCGCGCTCGCGGCGCTCATCCCGATCGCGTGGTCCCGGGGCCGGGTGAGCGTGTGAAGACCCTCGCGTTCCTGGTCTCGTGCGTCGTCGCGGTTGCGCTCGTCGCGACGTACGTGGCGCTCGGCGGCACGTCGTACGAGCCGACACCCGTCGCGAACCCGTGCGCGCCCAGACCGCACCGCGAGGCGACCGGCAACGACGAGCGGCTCGAGCTCGTGGTTCTCGCCGCGGCCGACGCGGCAGCGTGCCGGATCGGGGTCTCGCGCGAGGAGCTCGTCCTGGCCCTGCGAAGCGTCGACGAGCTCGACCAGCTCGCGGCGAAGGAGGGAAAGTCGCGCGACGAGCTCGAGCAAGCGCTGCGGGACGGCCTCGGCCGCGCGGTCACGCAGGCCCAGAACGAGGATCTGATCGGCAGCACCACCGCAGGCGCGCTGCGCTTCGCCGCAGAGCATCTTCCCCTCGGGCTCCTGCTCGACGTGCTCCGCCGCGCGTCCTCGATCCTCGGTTGACCCTGGCGTAGGGTTCGGCCCGATGAGCGGGCGCACGAGGAACTTGCTGTTCGGCGCGCTCGGGCTCGCCGTCGTGATCGTCACCTTCGCGGTCGTCATGCCGCGGATCGCGAGCTACCACGACGTCTGGAAGGCGGTGCAGACGCTCGACGCGACCTGGCTGCTCGCGATCAGCGGTGCCGTGCTCCTGAACATCGTGACGTACGCGCCGCCCTGGATGCTGGCGCTGCCGGGGCTCCGATTCCGGCAGGCGCTGCCGTTCACGCAGGCGTCGACGGCCTTCACCTACATCGCACCGGGCGGCGGCCTCGTCGGGATGGCCGGCTCGTACGGCCTGCTGCGGGCCTGGGGCTTTCCGTCGAACGAGGTCGCGCGCGCGGTGACGGTCACGGGCATCTGGAACCAGCTCGCGAACCTGCTCCTTCCCGTGATCGCCGTGATGCTCTTGGGGATCGAAGGCGGCCGCGACGCATTCCTCACGACGGTCGCGGTCGTCGGCGCGGCGGTCTTCACGGTCGCGGTCGGCGCCCTCGCGATCGTCCTCTGGGCGGACAGCTTCGCGCGCGCCGTGGGCGAGCTGGGGGAGCGGGTCGTCAGCCGGCTGCTCGCCGTGATCCGGCGCGGGCCGGTCAGCGGTTGGGCCGACGGTTTCGTGCGGTTCCGCCGCGAGACGGTCGACCTCATCCGGCGGAGATGGCACTGGCTGACCCTCGCGGCGATCGCGGGGAACATCACGGTCTTCGCCGTGCTGCTCGTCTCGCTGCGGGCCGTCGGCGTCGAGTCGAGCGAGGTCACGGCGGTCGAGGCGTTCGCGGGCTGGTCGCTCGGGCGTGTGCTCCAGCTGATCCCGCTCACGCCCGGCGGTGTCGGGCCGGTAGAGCTCGGCCTCACGGCGATTCTGGTCGGATTCGGCGGGGCGAACGCGGAGGTGGTCGCGGCGGTCCTGCTCTATCGGATCTTCACGATCGTCCCGACGCTGCTGCTCGGGCTCGCGACGATCGGCGCCTGGCGCTGGCTCGCACCGCGTCGTGCGAAGGAAGGAGTCGTTCCGACGACGGGGAATCCGCCCGGCGGGTGAAGGAACAGAGCCACAAGGCGGAGATGTCCGCCGCGCTTCGCGGCGACTTCCAGCGGCTGCGTGCGCGTGGCGTCGATGCGGCGCTCGTCCCGCAGGACGACCACGGGCCGGACGAGGAGTCGGCCGCGGAACCGCCCGCGGTCGTCGAAACGCCGCCGGCGGCCGCCGCCGAGGAGCCGTCCGGGCCGCCCGCCGAGTCGTCCGCGATGCCGACTCAGGACGAGCTCGAGGACGAGCCTCCGGTCCGGCGCGGCTGGCTTTCCCGGTTCGCAGGCCGCTAGCGGCCTCGCCGGCGATGCCCGGTGGACGTGTCCGCAAGTGCGGTTGTGTGCCCAGCGGCCCGCAGACACGTCGCATCCCGGCGTCCTCAGTCGCCCCGATACCTTCTGAATCGGGGCTCCCTGCGTCCCTGGGCTGCTCGGTCTGATGACCGCTGATCACGAACGAACGTACGGACACGTCCACTAGCGTGTCGCGCTGATGCGCGCCGCGCAGGCACTCGTACGCCTGATCTGGGGGGACGATCTCGACCTGCCGCTGCGGCCCGTGCTCGGCGTCACGTTCGCGTCGTCCGCCGCCGGCTCGGGGCTCTGGAGCTTCATGGCGATCTGGGCGGTCGAGGAGCTCGGCGCGAAGAGCCAGCTTCCGTTCGTGTACCTGGTCGGCGCCGTTCTCGCGGGTGCGAGCGGCTTCCTCGGCGGATACCTCTCCGACCGGATCGGCCGCCGCCGCGTGATCCTCGTCGGCGAGGCGGCGATGGCGGTCTATCCGCTCGTGCTGCTCGCGCTCTCGAGCTCGATGTGGGCGGCCCTCGTGGCGCTGATGTTCGCCGGCGTGTTCGGGTCGCTCGGCGGCTCGGTCGCGCAGGCGATGGTCGCCGACCTCGTCCCGCCCGAGCGGCACGAGGCGGCGTACTCGTCCGTCCGGGTCGCGGCGAACCTCGGTGTGGTGATCGGGCCGCCGCTCGGTGGCCTCGTGCTGATCCTCGGCTCGTGGTCCGCGCTCTTCCCGACGATCGCGATCCTCTCCGCGATCGCGTGGCTCGTGGCCTGGCGCTACCTGCCGCACCGCGGCGAGTTCTCGCCGGAGGGACCGCCGGAGCGCGGCTCGGTCGCAACGATCCTCGCCGACCGGGCGTTCCTCTTGTTTCTCGGCTCGGCCGTCTTCGCATGGCTCGTGTACGTGGCCTACGAGGTCGTGCTGCCGGTCTCGCTCGTGGACGGCTTCGGCTACGAGCCGGCGGCGTGGGGCTTCATCGTCTGGATCAACCCGCTGCTCGTGACGCTCTTTCAGGTCCGCTTGACGCGTGCCACCGCCGGGTTCCCGTCGGCGCCGAAGCTCGTCGTTGCCCTGCTCGTGATGGGGCTCCCGTACCTGCTGCTCGTCGCGTCCCATTCGGTGCTGGCGGTCGTCACGGTTGTCGTCGTGTTCGTCGTCGGCGAGATGCTCTGGGTGCCTACCTCGCAGGCGGTCGTGGCGGAGCTCGCACCACAGGATCTCCGCGGCGCGTACATGGGCGCGTTCGGCAGCGCCCCGGCGATCGGCTTCGCGCTCGCGCCGCTGATCGGGCTGCAGATGCGGAACAGCTTCGGCGACGACGCGACGTGGACGCTGTTCGCTTGCCTCGGGGTGGTCGCAGCCGTGCTCGGCGGGCTGGCGCTCACGGGCGTGAGGCGAAGACCACGAGGGGACATCGCCACATTTCAGGAGTCCTGAGAAAACAGCCCCCGGGTCTCCCGAAGGGCTGTAAGGGCCACCACCTCTAGGAGGCGAGTGGGCTGCAACGGCACCACCCGCACGCAGCCCCTAGTTGACCCTGCGACCCGATGAGTCCACTGGGCTGAGGCATTATCAGCGTCCTCGCTCCGCGACTGGTCTTCTGTCGGGCAGACTTCCGCCTACCCGACCAGTGGAGGCAGCATGGCCCGTAAGACGGTGAGAGTCTCAGACATCAGCGGTCAGGAAATCCCGGATGGACGGGGAGCAACCGTGCGCATCACATTCGCTGATGCCCGGAGAGGCGCTCGAGAGCTTGACGTGACCGACGCTGAGGCTGAGAAGCTCGGAGGGCGTCAGGTGGCCCGCAGGGGCAGGAAGCCGAAGACGGCGAGTTAGCGCTGGGCAACGCTGAAACCCTCGCGCTTCTAGGTCGTGGGTTGCCCAGCCTCGGAGGCGGAGGCGACCTCGAGCAGGCGGCCATTCTCGACGTCGTACAGGAAGCCGTGGATCGCGATAGTGCGCTCTACGAGTGGGTGGTTGCGGATCCTCGTCACATCGTCGACCACGCTCTGTTCACGATCGGAGATCGTGAGCCAATCGATCTCACGTCCAGCGGGGGAACCCGGCCCCGTTCCGATGTCGCGGAAGCCGTCCTGGCCAAGCTCGGCCGTCTCGAGGCTCCGCTCGAGCAGGTCACCCATCTGCTCGTTGGTGAAGAACTCCATGCCGCATTCGGTGTGATGGATTACGAACCATTCGTTGGTGCCGAGGAGCTTGTGCGAGATCACGAGGGACCGGATCGCATCGTCAGATGCCCGGCCGCCCGCGTTGCGGATCACATGGGCATCACCCTCGCCCAACCCTGCGTACTTCGCAGGATCCAGCCTCGCATCCATACAGGTCAGGATTGCGAAACGACGCGCAGGGGGAATCGTCAACTCGCTCTTCGCACCGAAAGCGCTGGCGTATAGCTCGTTGGCAGCGAGCACCTCATCGCGAACGGACACAAGACCACCTCTCCTCGAAGGTTCCTGCCTCTGCGTGGATGATCCAACCAGGTTCACTATCCAAAGTAAAGCGACTATCGAAGAGAAAGTCTTGCTCGGGAGAGGGAGTCCAAAGGCGGCGCAGCGTCTGTACGCCCCCTCTAGGTGGTAACGAAGGCCGCCTAGCCGCATCCCGCAAAAGGCGGCGACTCCCCCGAAGCTGGGATCGTCGCCCCGCGACCGTCGCCGCGCTCCTGGGCGTCGTCGCGGCGGTCCTGGGCGTGCTCGCGTCTCGTCGGAGTGCGGCGTCGCGTGGGCCGTGAGCCCTCTGCTGTACTGAAGGCGTGAGACAGGACGAGCGGGAGTCGATCCTCCGCGAGGACGCGCCCCGGGCACAGACGGCGCGTGAGCGCCGCGAGCTGCAGAACCTCCACGAGGACCTTCGCTCGAGCCCGCTGCGCGGCGTTCCGCTCCCGCTGCGGCTTCGGAACTTCCGCGCGGAGGCGGACGGTTACCTCGCCTCGCTCGGCGGGCCTCGCGGCTACATGGTCAGGCTCCGCGAGATCGAGGCCATGACGGCCGACCACGAGCTCGCGCTGGAGGCCGAGCGCAGGCGACTTGCGAGCACGCTCCGACCAGACGAGCTCGCCGGAGCGTGGCGGAGGGTGGCCGAGCGTTGGAGCTTCGACGAGGTCAACGACCTGATCGACCGGCACAACCGCTGGTACCCCGCCGAGTCGCGGCTGCCGATGGATCCGCGGCGCGGAGACTTTGTGCTCGTGAACGGGCACGACTATCGTCTGCGACCGCTCGACGCCGAGTGGATCCTCGCGCGCTACCCGGCGGTCCGCAGCGACGCGGCGGCCTGAGCAGTCCGTCAGGCCGTCCGGAGCCGCGCCGCGCCGCGTGACGCAGCGACGAGCGTGAAGGCGCAGAGGCCGGCGCAGACGAGGTAGGGAACCGGGTCGCCGAGCGCCTGGGCGAGCGCTCCGCCGATTGCCGGGCCGGCCAGCGCTCCGACCGCCCACGCGGTGTTGGTGACGCCGAAGCCGATGCCCTGCGGCAGGCGGGCCTTGTCGGAACGATCGGCGACGAGCGCCATCCCTGGCGTGTAGAAGCCGCCGAAGGACACCGAGGCGGCCACCACGAGGAGGGCGATCACGGCAGGCTCGGTCGCGAAGGCGATCGCTGACGCGACCGCGATCGACGCGATCAGTGCGATGCGAACGGGGTAGAGGCGACCGCGGCGGTCGGAGATCCTGCCGATGATGGGGTTGACCGCGACCTCCACGAGCCCGGCGACGACGAATACCGCTGCGATCGCGATCGCGCCATACCCCGCGTCGTCGAAGCGGAGCGGCATGAGCACGTCGAGGACGCCGAAGAACAGGGCAGGCAGCGTGTTGAGCCAGAGCCCTCCGACGAACGCCCGGTCGCGGAGCGCGCGTGCGATCGCGCCCGGGTTCGGCGCCTCGGTGGGCGCGGGCCGAACGGGGAGGAGCGCCGCGACGAGCGCGAGCGCGACGAACGCCACCGCCACGAACGACCCCTTGATCCCCACTATGTCGGCAAAGCCGCCGAACATCGGGCCGACGACGAAACCGAGGACGGCGAGGCCGAAGACCGTGCCGAGTGCCTGCCCGCGTCGCTCGCGCGGCACGTCGACGGCGACCCACGCCAGCGCGCCGGCCCAGGTGGTCGCGCTCGAGACACCCTGGACGAAGCGGGACAGCCCGAGGGCGACCGGGCCGCCGGACAGCGCGAAGGCGAGGCTCGCGAGCGCGAGCACGGTCAGTCCGGCGAGAACGCCGCGCTTCGGCCCGATCCGGCCGACGAGGAGGCCGCCAGGCACTCCGCCGACCAGCGATCCCGCGCCGTACGCGCCGAGAAGCAGGCCCGCCTCGAGCTTCGTCAGGTCGTAGGTATCCGCGAAGTGGGGGAGGAGCGGGATGATCGCCCCGAACAGCATCGCGTCGAGGAACACGACAGAGCCCGTGAGGACGACGATGCGGCGCACCGGCCGAGGATACGTAGGCGGCCGCCCGATCCTCGCGGACGCCGCCACCGACACGACGCAGCAGTTGCGACCGCGACAGCCGGCGCCTTCAGGGGTGTGCCGCGCCGCAGGCGGGGGTCAGAGCGGCGGGATTACGCTCCTGCGGGATCCCGCTCGCGGACCAAAGAAAACGCACCGAGTCGGTCTCGCCTCCGTCCAGTTCACCCGATCGACCTTCGCCGAAGCGACTGCCGGGCGGGAGAGCCTTCAACCTTCGGCGCTCCGTGCTCGGTGCACTCGGAAACCTACCGGCGTATTTGGCCGGCGTCAAGCACGTATTGGAGACAATGTGTCGCAAATTGCGACAATCGCGTTTGCGGCCGCATTTGCCGGAGAATTCGGGTCCACGCAGAAGCGCACCGAGGGCGGGGGCTCCTTCGTCCGGCCACCCGACCGACCGCCGCCGAAGCGACTGCCTGTCGGAGGGCCATCAACCTCAGGCGCTCCGTCCTCGGTGCACACGGGACACTACGGCCCAGTGATCGTGCCGTCAAGTGGGAACCGATTCCGAAAATCCGCACTTTGCGAGGTTTCTCTTTCACACAGCATGAACTTGCGTTTGAACGCGTGTGCTCTAGAAAGAATCGGACCATGAGTTCGCCGAGCCGGGTGCGCTTTCGTCCACCTCCCCGGCTGACCTTCCGCTTCCGCGTACGGCCTCCCGGGAGGGCTTCGTCCTAGTCGCGTCCCGTGCTCGGCGCAGCGGCAATCTACGCTTGGCGCCACGCCCCTGCAAGGGGATCTGTCGACGGAAACCACGCAAATTGCGAACGAGAGGGGTCAGATGACGGGCAAGCACGTCGTCGTCACGGGTGCGGGGACGGGAATCGGGCGCGCGATCGCGCTTCGGCTGGCGAGCGACGGCGCCTCGGTGACGTTGCTCGCGAGGGGCGAGGAGCGTCTCCGCGAGACGGCCTCGCGCATCGACGGCCCGACGCATGTCGACACGTGCGACGTCCGGGAGCGCCGCCGCGTCGACCGTGCCTTCTCGCGCGCCGCCGGCGCGCTCGGCCCGATCGCCGGGCTCGTCGCCTGCAGCGGCCTCGGCGGGCCGAACGGGGAGGACGACGAAGGAGGCGACCGCTTCGACGACATAGTCGCGACGAACCTCAACGGCACCTACCACTGCGTGCGCGCTGCGCTCCGGCATCTGGCGCCGGGGCCGGACACGCGGCACGTCGTCGTCCTCTCCTCGATCCTCGCCCGGATCGCCGTCCCGGCGTACACGGGCTACAGCGCCTCCAAGGCGGGGCTTCTCGGGCTCGTGCGCTCGTTTGCCGCGGAGCTCGCGCCGCAGGGCATCCAGGTCAACGCGATCTGCCCGGGCTGGGTCGACACCGACATGGCCTGGTTGGGGCTCGACGCCGCGGGGCGCGCCACGGGCGGCACCCGCGAGGACGCCTACCGCGACGCCATGCGGGCGGTTCCGGCCGGGCGGATGGGGCAGCCGGAGGAGGTCGCCGGCACCGTCGCCTGGCTGATGTCATCCGACGCCCGCGGCGTCGTCGGCCAGGCGATCGACCAGAACGGTGGTGCCTTCATGGCGTGAACGCGCCGCGCGCGCAAGTAGGTTCTCTCCGACTTCGAGCGAGCGAGGAGCGGGCGTGAGGGAGCGGGCGAGGGCGGTCGTGATCGGCGGCGGCGTCGGCGGCTGCGCGATCCTCTACTGGCTCGCCCGGCTCGGCTGGTCGGACGTCGTCCTCGTCGAGCGCGCCGACCTGACGAGCGGATCGACCTTCCACTCGGCGGGCCTCGTCGGCCAGCTCCGCTCGTCGCTCTCCCTGACGCGGATGATGATGGAGAGCGTCGAGCTCTACCGGACGCTCGAGGCCGAGGTCGGGCTCGAGACCGGCTGGCGCGAGGTCGGCTCGCTACGGCTCGCCTCATCCGAGGAGAGGATGGAGGAGATCGCCCGGCAGGCCTCCTCCGCGAAGACGTTCGGCCTGCCGCTCGAGCTCGTCTCCGCCGCCGAGGCGCAGGAGCTGTTCCCGCCCATGTCGGTCGACGGCGTCCTCGGCGCCGCATTCCTGCCGACCGACGGGTATGTCGACCCGAGCCAGCTGACGTTCGCGCTCGCGGAGGGCGCAAGGCGGCGAGGGGCCGAGCTCGCGACGCACACTCGCGTCACCGGCATCTCCACGGAGCGCGGTCGAGTGACTGCGGTCGAGACGGACAAGGGCTCGATCGAGACGGAGGTCGTCGTCAACGCGGGTGGAATGTTCGCGGGCGAGCTGGGCGCGCTCGCCGGCGTCACCGTGCCGGTCGTGCCGATGGCGCACGAGTACCTCGTGCTGAAGCCCAGCGGCCTCCCGCTCGACATGCCGACGATGCGTGACCCGTCGCTGCTCGTGTACTTCCGGCCGGAGTCCGGGGGATTGATCATGGGCGGGTACGAGCGGCAGTGCGCCCCATGGTCGCTCGACGGCATCCCCGCCGACTTCAACGGCAGGCTGCTCGAAGAGGACTGGCCTCGCTTCGAGGAGCTGATGGAGAACGCGATCGTTCGCGTGCCGTCGCTCGAGGAGATGGAGGTCGTGCGGCTCGTCAACGGCCCCGAGGCGTTCACGCCGGATGGGGAGTTCATCCTCGGCCCGTCCGACGTGCGCGGCTTCTGGGTCGCGGCCGGCTTCTGCGCGCACGGGCTTGCGGGCGCGGGCGGCATGGGGAAGCTCGTCGCCGAGTGGATCGTCGAGGGCAGCCCGTCGCTCGACGTGTGGCACATGGACTCACGGCGCTTCGGGGCGGCCTACCGCTCGCAGGCGTACGCGCTTGCCCGCACGAAGGAGGTCTACGAGACCTACTACGACGTGAAGTACCCGGGGCACGAGCGGAGCGCGGGGCGCCCGCTGCGGGTCTCCTCCACCTACGCGAGGCTCGTCGAGCTCGGCGCCGTCTTCGGGGAGAAGGCGGGGTGGGAGCGCGCCAACTGGTTCGAGCCCAACGCGGCCGCGGGCGACGAGTGGCTACAGCCTCGCGGCTGGGCCGGGAAGCTCTGGTCACCCGCGATCGGCGCCGAGCACGTCGCCTGCCGCGAGCACGCGGCGCTCTTCGACGAGTCGTCGTTCGCAAAGCTGGAGGTCTCGGGCGAGGGTGCGGCGGTCTTCCTCGAGAGCCTCTGCGCGAACCGTGTCGCCCGCGACATCGGTCGCGTGACGTACACGCAGATGCTCAACGAGCGAGGCGGCATCGAGTGCGACTTCACGGTGACGCGGCTTGCGGACGATCGCTTCCGGATCGTCACCGGCACGGCCTTCGGCCAGCACGATCTCGCGTGGATCCGGCAGCACGCGCCCGACGACGGCTCCGTCCACATCGCCGACGTGACCTCGCAGTACGCGTGCCTCGGCCTCTGGGGGCCGACCGCACGCGAGATCCTGCAGCCGTTGACGCGCGCAGACCTCGCAACCGGCGCGTTCCCGTACATGACCGCGCAGACGCTCGCGGTCGGCCCCGTGCCGTGCCTCGCCGTTCGCGTCACGTACGTGGGAGAGCTCGGCTGGGAGCTCTACTGCCCGGCCGAGTACGGCGTCGCGCTCTGGGACGCGCTCTGGGAGGTCGGCCGGGAGCACGGGCTCGTCGCGGGCGGCTACAAGGCGATCGACTCGCTCCGGCTCGAGAAGGGCTACCGGGTGTGGGGCTCGGACATCACGCCGGAGGACACCCCGCACGAGGCCGGCCTCGGCTTCGCCGTCCGCGACGACAAGGAGTTCGTCGGGCGCGCGGCCCTCGAGTCCCGGGGTGCGCCGGCGCGGAGGCTCCGCTGCCTCGTGCTGTCCGACCCGCGTTCGATCGCGCTCGGCTCGGAGCCCGTGCGCGTCGGAGGCGAGCTCGTCGGGCGCGTTACGAGCGGCGGCTTCGGCTACACGGTCGGCTCGTCGATCGCATACGCGTACCTTCCCGCCGAGCACGACGTCGGCACCGAGGTCGCGGTCGAGATCTTCGGCACGTGGGTCGAGGGCGAGGTGGCGGCGGAGCCCCTGTTCGACCCCGGCGGCGAGAGAGTGCGGGCGTGAGGGCGCTTGTGACACAGTGTTGCAAGGTCGGACAACGGCGCGGTGGTAGGCGCCGTCGGAAGAGAGGCAGCGGCGCGTGAGGGTGGACTACGACGAGGTCGTGCGCAGTGTGTGGCCCGATGGGCACTCGACGTTCGAGGTGCTCGGCGGCGGCATCACCAACCACAACCTGAAGGTCTCACGAGCCGACGGCACGTTCGTGCTCCGCATCGCGGGGAAGGACACCGAGCTCCTCGGGATCGACCGGTCGGTGGAGCTCGAGGCGACGCGCGCCGCCGCCGCGGTGGGCGTCGGGCCGGACGTCGTCGACTTCGTCGAGCCCGAAGGCTGGCTCGTGACGCGGTTCGTCGAGGGCGAGATCCCGCTGCTCGAGCGGATGCGCGAGCCTGCGACCCTCCGCCGCGTCGCCGCCACGTTGCGCGCCATCCATTCCGGGCCTCCCGTGCGGGGGCGCTTCAACGCGTTCCGGATCGTCGAGGACTACCGCACGACCGCCTTCGAGCGGGGCGCAGAGATGCCTGCCCGGGTACGTCACCGCCCGCCAGCTCGCACGTCGCATCGAGCATCTCCGACGGGCCGCGCCGGAGCGTCCGTGCCACAACGATCTCCTCAATGCGAACTTCATCGACGACGGCCATCGGCTGCGGATCGTCGATTGGGAGTACGCCGGGATGGGTGACGTCTTCTTCGACCTCGCGAACTTCAGCGTCAACCACGGGCTCGACGAGGAAGACCGCGACGCGCTGCTCGAGGCCTACGTCGGGGCGCTGCGCCCGGGCGACCGGCGCGTCCTCGAGCTGATGCGGTTCATGTCGGACTTCCGGGAGGCGATGTGGGGCGTCGTGCAGGCCGCGGTCTCGGAGCTCGACTTCGACTTCGCCGCGTACGCCGACGAGCACTTCGCGCGGCTCGAGCGCACGGCCGCGGAACCGTCGTTCCAGGCCGCGCTCGAGGGCTCCTGACGCGCGAGGGGCGCCCGCAGGCGCCCCTCGACGAACCGTTGCGCGGCTCCGACCGCTACGCGGGCTCCTCCGTCGGAAGGTCGAATCCGCCGAGCTGCTCTTCCTCGAGTTGCTCGAGCTCCTCCTCCGTGCCCATCCGTACCGGTCCCTTGAACCACTTCTTGGCGGAGATCATCCACCAGCCGCCGAAGAAGAGCACGATCGCCGGCGAACCAGAGGACGGTGTAGTTCGTCAGCTCCCAGAGAAGTCGGGGTTGTCCTCCCACGGGAGCCCCGCCGTGTAGAGCGGGAAGGAGAAGAGCACCGAGATGAGCGCGACCCAGCGATCGAGACGATGTCGATCCACTTGTAGTGCTTGCCGAGGCTCCACGCGCCCGGGACGTCCCTGGCGTCGCGATCCGGAAGCGGAGGATCAACGGGAGGATGAACGCGATGTAGAGGCCGATCACCGCGATAGACGTGCCGGCGAGTAGCCGACGAAGTGTTCCAGTATCGTCGGGCATCATCAGCGCCCTGACAGCACGCCGATCGCGCCAGACGGCGATGTGCGGGACGCGGTTGCGGCGACTTTCCGCCAGACGTTGTGTCCCGGGACGCGCCGTCGCGCGAGAACGCGAACATCATCCGCGACGCCGACGTCACCGACGCCGTCAGGCAGAACAACTGCGCGACGCAGCAGATCAAGAGCAGGATCTCTGCCCAGTTCTGGCTCATCGACGCCTGCCAGATGTAGACGACCGCTTGCTGCCCGCGGTGACGACGCCGTCGACGTGCTGGGGATCGCGAACGTGACCGCGAGCAGGAGGATCCACCCGAAGACGACGGACGCGACGACCGACATGTACATCCCGACGGCCGCCATGCGGGACGCTGCCTGCGTTTCCTCGGCGAGGTGCGCGGACGCGTCGAAGCCCGTGATCGTGTACTGCGACAACAGCAGGCCGAGCCCGAACACGTACCAGAACATGTCGAGCCGAAGTTCGTCCGTCGCGTTCCCGTAACCGGAGTTGTTCAGCGTCTCGGGAAGACGAACCAGACCGACGGTGGTGGTTCGGGCACGACGATCAGACGAGCACGATGAACGCGACCCCGACCATGTGCCAGTAGGCCGAGATCGTGTTCAGCATCGCGTGATGCGGACGCTGAACATGTTGATCAGGACCGCGCAATCAGAAGATCGCGAATCACGAACACCGACGTACGTGAGGAGAACCCGACCACTCCTTCGTGTTCGGGTAGTCGAACCAGAAGTCGAACAGCACCTCGGTCGAGACGATCGCGAGGCCGTAGCCGATGGAGGCCGTGACGGCGATCTGGCCGACGAGGTTGAACCAGCCGGTGAACCAGCCCCAGGCCGGGCTGCCGAGCTTCGACGACCAGTAGTAGAGTCCGCCCGCGGTCGGGAACACCGACGCGATCTCGGCCATCGCGAGCGCGATGATCGTCGACATCAGGCCGACGAGGAGCCAGCCCTACGTGATCGCGATCGGCCCGCCGTTGTTGAACGCGATCGCGTACGACGTCAGGCAGCCGGCGAGGATCGAGATGATCGTGAAGCTGATCGCGAAGTTCTGGAACCCGCCCATCGCCCGGAAGAGCTCCTGGGCATAGCCGAGCTTGTGGAGGGTCTGCTCGTCCTCCGAGGTGTGGTATCCGCCGCTCGTCGACGGTCCCGTGCTCATCCTGCCCTCCCTGGTGGTGGATGCGTGGCGGCTGAGCGTCGTAGTCAGACATGCCGACGGGGACGAGTCAAGTCATGTCAGCGTTTATCGACGGGCTCGACATCCCTGGTGCACGGCGTTCCGAATAGGATCGCGCCGTGCTGAGCCGGGAGGAGCTACGGGCGCTCGTCGCGTCGGGCGAGATCGACACCGTGATCGTCGCGTTCACCGACATGCAGGGCCGCCTCATGGGCAAGCGGCTCCACGCGGAGTTCTTCGTCGACGAGATGGACGCGGGGCACGCGGTCGAGGGGTGCAACTACCTCCTGGCGCTCGAGATGGAGATGGACCCCGTCCCCGGCTACGAGATCGCGAGCTGGGAGCAGGGCTACGGCGACTTCGACATCGTCCCCGACTTCGCCACGCTCCGGCGCATCCCGTGGCTCGAGGGGACGGCGCTCGTGCTCGGCGACGTCATGTGGCACGACGGGAGGCCCGTCGAGCCGTCGCCGCGCCAAGTGCTCCGCGCGCAGATCGCTCGCGCCGAGGCGCTCGGACTCACGCCGATGGTCGGCTCGGAGCTCGAGTTCTATCTCGTGCGCGAGACATACGCGGACGCGCACGCGAAGGGCTATGAGGGCCTCACGCCGTCCGTCCCGTACATCCTCGACTACCACATCCTCGCCTCGACGTACGACGAGCCGCTGCTCCGCTCGATCCGGAACAACATGCAGGCGGCAGGGATCCGGGTCGAGACCTCCAAGGGCGAGGCGTGGCCGGGCCAGCAGGAGATCAACTTCCGGTTCGCGGACGCCCTGACGATGGCCGACAACCACGTGATCTACAAGAACGGCGCGAAGGAGATCGCGTTCCTGCACGGCTGCGCGATCAGCTTCATGGCGAAGCCGTTCGAGTCGTGGATCGGCAACTCGTGCCACATCCACGCAAGCCTCTGGCGCGACGGCCGCAACGCCTTCGCCCGCGGTGACTCCCCGACGACGCTCTTCCGGCGGTTCCTCG
This sequence comes from uncultured Actinomycetes bacterium, assembly GCA_963698935.1. Classification (GTDB taxonomy): domain Bacteria; phylum Actinomycetota; class Thermoleophilia; order Gaiellales; family Gaiellaceae; genus Gaiella. The sequence goes on along the minus strand of CAVOSU010000023.1, from coordinate 422,564 downwards.
CCGGGCAGCTCGCGTGCGCGAAGGAGTTCGCGATCTTCTTCGCGCCGACGATCAATTCGTACAAGCGGTATGCGGCAGGCAGCTGGGCGCCGACGACCCTTGCCTGGGGACACGACAACCGCACCTGTGGCTTCCGGGTCGTCGGCCGCGGACAGGCGCTGCGCGTCGAAACGCGAATCCCCGGAGGCGATGTCAACCCGTACCTCGCCTTCGCGGCGATGATCGCGTCCGGGCTTCACGGGATCGACAACCAGCTGCGGCTCCCGGCCGCGCTCGACGGGAACGCGTACGAGTCGCGCGCCGACAGATTCCCGAGCACGATGGTCGAAGCGATCCACGCGCTGGAAGAGGGCACGGTCGCTCGCGCAGCGTTCGGCGACCAGGTCGTCGATCACTACCTCAACTACGCGCACACCGAGCAGGGGCTGTTCGATCGGTACGTCACCGACTGGGAACGAAAGCGCTACTTCGAGCGCACCTGAGTCCGTCGCCGTGCCGGCCGCGAAGCGCGCGTTCGACGTCGCGATCTCGGCGTCGCTGCTCGTCGCCTTGGCTCCGGTCTGGGCCGTCGTGCTCGGTGCGGTGGGCCTCGACATGCTGCGCTGCCCTCGCGACCGCGGCCGGGTGCTCTACCGGGAGCGGCGGATCTCACGCGGCCGCTCCTTCGACCTCCTCAAGCTGCGCACGCTCCGTGAGAGCGTCCTCGTCGAGGCCGAGGGTCACGTGCGCCCGTTCGAGGCGGACGCGGCGAACCTCACCTGGGCAGGCCGCCGCGTCCTGAAGCCGCTCTACCTCGACGAGCTGCCGCAGCTCGTCAACGTCCTCCGAGGCGAGATGAGCCTCGTCGGGCCACGCCCATGGCCGCCGGAGCTCGTCGAGCGGCAGCTCGAGCGCGGGGTCGACTACCGGCTGCGCGTGACCGCCGGCTGGACCGGCCCCGCACAGGTGTCCAAGGGTCTCGACATGCAGTACGAGAACCTCGATCGTGCATACGTCGAGCTGCTCGAGACCCGTCCCGCACGGGTAGTCGTGCTGCACGACCTCCACATCCTGCGGCGTACGGTGGCGACCATGCTGCGGCGCGAGGGGCTGACGTATTGACGTACGAGATGCGCATCGAGATCCGCTGGCGGGACGTCGATGCTCTCCGTCACGTGAACAACGCGGTCTACGCGACGTACCTCGAGGAGTGTCGCGACGGCTGGCTCGAGCGCGCGCTCGGAAAGGACGGCGCGCTGTGGGACTACGTCCTCGCGCGCGTCGCGATCGACTTCCGGAACGAGGTGGGGCTCGGCGAGGAGGCGGTGCTCGCGCGCGCGACGCTCGTCCGGATCGGCACGTCGAGCATGACCCTGCGCGAGGAGATCCGGAAGCTCGACGGGACGATCGCCGCCGAGGCCGAGTCGGTGATCGTCGCCCGGGACGCGGAGACGGGGCGCTCACGGCCATTGACCGAGGCCGAGCGAGCCAAGCTCGCCGCCGTCCTCGACGAATCCAAGACGGGCAATCGGTAGCGTGCGAGAGCCATGAGCGAGCGGCCGCTGATCGGGATCACGTCCTACGCACAGCCGGCGCGCTGGGGCTCGTGGGAGCTGCCCGCGGCGCTCGTGCCGCTCTTCTACGTGGAGTCGGTCGAGCGGGCCGGCGGACGGGCGCTCGTCGTTCCGCCGAGCACCGACGCGGTCGACGACACGCTCGACGTCCTCGACGGCGTCGTCTTCTCGGGCGGGATCGACATCGATCCGACCGCCTACGGGGCCGAGCGTCATCCGACGACCGACCCCGCGCAGGAGCACCGAGACGCAGGGGAGCTCGCCCTGCTCGAGCGCGCGCTGGAGCGCGACGTGCCAACGCTCGCGATCTGCCGTGGGTTCCAGCTGCTGAACGTGCTCCGCGGAGGCGACCTCGTCCAGCACCTGCCCGAGTCGGTCGGGCACGAGGGCCACCGCGAAGAGCTCGGCCGATTCTCGCAGCATCCGGTCGAGGTGAAGGACGGGACGAGGCTCTCGTCGATCCTCGGGCAGCATCACGACGGCGTGCAGTCGAGCCACCACCAGGGCGTGGGGCAGGTGGGGGAGGGACTGGTCGAGACGGCGTGGGCCGAGGACGGCACGCTCGAGGGGCTCGAAGACCCCGAGAAGCGCTTTGCGGTCGCCGTCCTCTGGCACCCCGAGATGGAGGACGACAAGCGTCTCTTCTCCGCGCTCGTGGACGAGGCCCGCAGATATCGCGCCGAGCACCGTCCCGCATAGCCTGTCGAGGCGATGACCACGCCCGTCACGCCCTTCCGTGCGCACCTGCCGGTGCGCATCGCCTTCGGCGACGGCGTGCTCGCCGAGCTTCCCGGGGCGCTGGCGGCGCTCGGCGCGACCGCTGCGCTGGTGGTCGTCGAGGAGCCCGTCGCAGAACATGCCTCGGTGGTCGAGGCCCTCGCGACGGCCGAGAGCGGCGGCGTTCGGCTCGAGCGCGTCGTCAAGGGGCCGGGTGAGCCGTCGTTCGCGCTCGCCGACGAATTGGCGGGCCGCGTGCGGGAGGGGCACCTCGACGCGGTCGTCGGGATCGGTGGCGGCTCGGCCCTCGACGTCGCCAAGGCGGCGCGGCTCGTCGCCGACCAGGACGGCTCCGTCGCGGAGTACGCGTCCGGCGCGCGCACCCCGCAGCCGCCGCGAATCGGCCTCGTCCTCTGCCCGACGACGGCCGGCACCGGCAGTGAGGTCTCCGGCGCGAGCGTCCTCACCGACACCGACGTCGACCGCAAGGTCGGGTTCGGCCATCCGAGCATGCGCGCGCAGCACGCGCTCGTCGATCCTGTCCTGACCTACGGCCTGCCCGCGGGGCCGACGGCGCACTCCGGCGTCGACGCGCTCGCCCAGGCGATCGGCGCGTGCACGGTGCGGAACTCGTCGCCGCTCTCCGTCGCGTTCGGGCTCGAGGCCTGCCACCACGTGGCGCACTCGCTGCGCGAGGCCGTCGCGGACGGGACGGACGTCGAGGCGCGCCGCCGCATGGCGTGCGCGAGCCTCACGGCCGGCCTCGCCATGAACCTCTCCGACTGCGCGGCCGACCACGCGCTCGCGCAGGCGCTCGGCAGCGTGGCGCACCTTCCCCACGGGCTCACGGTCGGCCTGGTGGTCGCGGAGACACTCGAGCTTTCCCGCGGTGACTGCGCCGGTCGCCTCGAGCGCGTCGCGGACGCGCTCGGCGAGCCGGCGGACGACAGTGACGACGGATCGCGCGCGGTTCGGGCAGTTCGCCGTGTGCTCGCCGACGTCGGCTTCCCGACGCTCGCCGAGAGCGGGATCGCGGAGGATTCGTTGCCCGCTCTCCTCGCGAGCGCGACCGGCGAGCAGTCCTACAACCTCGAGATCGACTGCCACGCCTGGGACGCAGCCGAGGTCGAGCGGGCGTATCGCGACGCGCTCGCGCTCTCGTCGCGTTGAGCTAGGCCTCGGTCGAGACGAAGACGCTCTTCAGCTCGGTGTTGTGGACGAGCCCCTCCATCCCGAGCTCCTTGCCGACACCCGATTGCTTGTAGCCGCCGAACGGCGCCTGCGGAAAGACCGAGCTGTTCGAGTTGACGCCGATCGCGCCCGTCCGAAGTGCTCGTGCGACGCGGAGCTGGCGCGCACCGTCGCGCGTCCAGAGCGAGCCGGAGAGCCCGTACGGGGTGTCGTTCGCGAGCCGGATCGCCTCCTCCTCGGTCTCGAACTCGATCACCGAGACCACGGGCCCGAAGATCTCCTCGCGCGCGACGACCATCTCGTTCGTGCAGTCGTCGAGGATCGTGGGACGGAGGTAGAAGCCGGCGCCGAGACCGTCTCCGACCGGCCGCGACCCGCCCTCGAGCAGCGTCGCGCCTTCCTCGAGCCCCCGCGCGACGTATCCCTCGACGGTCTCGCGCTGCGCCGCGGACACGAGCGGGCCCATCTGCGTGGCGTTGTCCTCCGGTTGGCCGACGACGATCGCGCGCGTCGCAGCCACGTAGTGCTCGAGCAGCTCGTCCTTCGCCGATGCCTCGACGAGCAGGCGCGAGCGCGCGCAACAGTCCTGCCCAGCGTTCTCGAAGACGGAGAACGGCGCCATGCGCCCCGCCTTCTCGAGATCGGCGTCGGCGAACACGACGCACGCGCTCTTGCCACCGAGCTCGAGTGTGACCCGCTTGACGGTGCCTGCCGCCTTGCGAGCGATCTCGATCCCGACCTCGGTCGAGCCGGTGAAGCCGACCTTGCCGACGAACGGGTGCTCGACGAGCGCGTCGCCGACCGCGCTGCCCGGGCCTGGCAGCACGTTGAGCACGCCGGGAGGCAGCCCCGCCTCGAGCCCGAGCTCGGCGTAGCGAAGCACGGAGAGGGGGGAGAGGCTCGCCGGCTTGAGGACCACGGTGTTCCCGGCGGCGATCGCCGGCGCGGTCTTCCAGTTCCCGATGTTGAGCGGGAAGTTCCACGGCGTGATCAGCGCCGCGACGCCGATCGGCTCGCGGAACGTGAGCACGATCCCGTCCCGGTCGACGGGGATCGTCGAGCCGAAGAACTTGTCGACCGCGCCGGCGTAGTAGCGCATCACCGCCGCGGCGTTGTGCGCGCACCAGCGGGCGTCGCCGATCGCCATCCCCATGTCTCGTGTCTCGGTCAGCGCGAGCTCGTCCGCGTGCTCGTCGATCAGCTCGGCCCAGCGGTGGAGCACCTTCGCGCGCTGGATCGGCGTGCGGGCGCCCCAGTCCTCGAACGCGCGCGCGGCGGCGCGAACTGCGCGGTCGGCGTCCTCGGGCCCGGCCTGCGCGACCGCCCGGAACACCTCGCCGTTCGCCGGGTTGACGGTGTCGAACGTCCCGCCCTCGGCGGCCGGCACACGCTCGCCGTCGATCAGGAGGTTCTCGACCGAGGCCATGCGGCAGGGTTCCCCCGCGCGATCAGGCGCCGACGACGTGCACGAGCCAGCGCCGATCGCGCTCGCGGTCGAGCTCGAGGAAGAGCACGCGCTGCCAACGGCCGAGGCAGAGGACGCCGTCGCGGACTGGGATCGACTCGCCCGCCGGCCCCATCAGCATCGACATGCAGTGCGAGTGGCCGTTCGAGGCCTCCATGTCCTCCTCGGACACGTTCTCCGTGCGGCGGTCCCAGTCGTCGTGGGCGTAGTAGTGCTCGGTCGGAACGAGGCGGCGGAGGAGGACGGAGAAGTCCTCCAGGAACCCGCGCTCGTACTCGTTGACGCGCACCGAGCACGTCGTGTGGGGCGAGTAGACGCAGCAGACCCCGTCCCTGACGCCGCTCTCCCCCACGGCCTCCTGGACCTGCTCCGTGATGTCCGTCACCGAGAGACCACCCGCCGTCCGGAGAGTCGTCTCCCGGTGAAACGTCTTCATCGAGCCGTCGCTCGCGCCCGCCTCGGATCCGCTCGCCGTCCTGGTCTCGGGCGCCGTTGCCATGCTCCCCGGCATTGTGGCACCGATTCGACCCGTCGCCGTCCGAGTACCGCGATTCGACCCGAACAGACCTCGATAGTTTCGGCGGCTTTAGGGCGCACTCGTTGGCCCAGTGTTGCGCCAGCCCCTACGATCGACTCATCGATAAAGGCCAGTCGATCGTCTGCACCAACTGCGGCACCAAGCTCTACGCCGTCTATCCCAACCCCGGGAGTGTCAAGCGTTCTGAGGATCGGCCCGCCGTGGTCGAGCGGCTCGGGAACGCGCCTGACGAGCGCCTCGTTCAGGTCGAGGGACTCGGTATCGCGCACTGCCCCGAGTGTGGAACGAACAACCGCCTGTTCGACTGATTCGAGGACGTCAGGCTCGGGCTGGTCATCATCCCCTAAGTCCTGAGCAAGCAGAACGCGCGCGCCTTCAGTTCGATCGCTTCCTGGCGAGGCGTGTCAACCTGGAAGCGCTGACGCTGAGCGCGCTCAAGTTCAATGTTCTACTCACCAGAGTGACGGCCACGATGCTCGAATTCGACACACCCGAGGCACTGCTTCGCTCACGCCTCGCGCAACATCTCGAGCGAGGGTCGGTCACCGCTTTCGGTACGACCCTTCAGTCGATCGCAAAAGACATCGGCGGCGAAGCGACCGGGGTCGGCGTGGACATCATGCCGACCCGAGAGGGGCGTCACTACTACATCCAGGTGAAGAGCGGCCCCGACACGGCGAATCGAGACATCGCTTCGCGGAGGCGTCGAAGCGAAGCTCGCTGAACCTGACGAACGACTTCCACGCCCGGTACGGAACAACGCTCGACGAAGCATCGTGGCAGCGCTTCCTGGCCGACAACTCGTGAGCGCCTGAGCGGCTGTAAGTCCCACTGCCCGCACGTGCGGGACGCGTAGGGAAGCGCCCGTCGGCCGAGGGAGTTCAACCCGCCGACCGGCCCGCACGTGGCTGGGCGGGGGTCATGCGACTCGACCTGCCGCGGGGGCCGCTCTACATCGCAGGCTCGGGACTTGCCCCCGACGACGCGACCGGAGCCAGCAGGAGCAGGTGGCTGTCGACGATCGCCTGCGCGACGTCGACCAGCTTGCGGCCGTTGTGTTGCGAGTGGCCTCGCAGCATCTCGAAGGCGCGGTCGGCGTCGAGTGCGTGCCGCGCCATCAAGATTCCCTTCGCCTGCTCGATCAGAGCCCGCCGGCCGAACGCACCCTGGAGGCTCTGGTACTCCGCGAACCGCTGGAGCGTGATGTCGATCGCGCTCTGCAGTTCGTCGGCGTCGCCGTCGACGATGTAGGCAAAGACCCCACGCTTTGCCGCTTCCCGCACGTAGGCAGGGTCCTTCGCGGTCAGCAGGGCGATCACGGGGCACGACGCTTCACGGACGATCTCGTTGATCAGCTCGAGCGCGTGCTCGGAGCTCAGTCCCAGTCCGACGAGCGCGACGTCAGGCCGCTCCCGCTCCGTCGCCGCGCCTACTTCCTTGACGTAGATCTCGCGGGCGATCACGTCGTGACCGAGCCCAACCACCACCTGCGCGAGCAGCTCGAGTCGGTCGCGCCGCTCGTTTGCGATCAGGACACGGAGGTGCTGCAGCTCGTCTTCGATCATCTCAGGATGCCACTGAGACAGGAGAGGAACCGGGCCAAGAGTCTAGCAAAGCTCGGGTTGATCGACTGACCGACAGAACTGCCACCGGCAGGTCGGTGACGAAGCTGCCAAGGCCGGTCCCCCGACATACGTGGTTCAACGTGGCGAGCGAATCAACGGTGTCGGGAGTCGCCTCTCGGACACGTGCCCGCCGGATGCCATAGGGTGGGCGGTGCGGAATTGCCTCCCTCCCCCCGGGTGGCTCCGTAGCGGCGTTCGGTCTCCCCACACCGGCGCGCTGCAACAGCGAGGCCCCGACTGCGCTTCGTGAGTTCAGTCAGGGCCTCGCGCTCTCCCCCGGACCGGCTGCCGACTCGCCAGTGCTCCCCGGCGATGGTCTCCGCCTCGACACGGATGCGAAGGGGCTCCCGGGGCCCCCCACACCCCGGGACCCTTCGCAATCGGGGGCGCGAAGGGCGCGGCCCCGACGTGACCAACGTCCCCACGGCGCTGATCAAGCTTGTGCGGCGGTGCGATCTGAAGAACGAAAGGTGAGCCTCCCAGCGAGCTTCAAAGGGCATCGCCGACCTGAACCAAGGTCGGCCAACAGTCGCAACCCACTCAGCTCGGGGTGGCCGTTGGCGGGCCGATTGCTACGTCCCGCCGAGTTCGCCGCGCCCGCGAGGTGGGCCAGCGGCGGCAGAAACGTACCACATCGAAGTGGGCCTGGGAGGACATCATGGTTACTAATCGGATCGGTGCTCCTCGGGCTCGCATGGGCGTCGCAGCTTGCCTCGGCCGACGACAATGTCATCGGCTTTCGGATCGACGACAGCAGTGACAACGCCCGTCCGGCGGGCATGGTCACCAACTCCAACGGAGACTGCGTGCGCGGCGAACCAGCGCACCTGGCACCCGGCGGCTGGGCCAGAGCGTGTTGCCCCACGCGTTGCCCCAGACGCGGTAGCGGCCCCCGAAGGGCCGCCGATCCCGCATGATTGCCCGGGCGGGCCCGTAGCTCAGCTGGTCAGAGCAGCCGACTCATAATCGGTAGGTCCCTGGTTCGAGTCCAGGCGGGCCCATTCGAACACCAGGAACCCTGCGGTTTGGCTCAACCATGCGGTGCTGGTTTTGCGATTTGTGCCGAAATCGCGATTCGGTGCTACCCCCGGTGCTACCCCGGGGTTGGCGCCTCGAGCACCTCGGAATCACCCCACGGGTTGCGACATGTCTCGAGCGGCCGTCTCGACTCCCGGCCGCTCGAGCCGTTACGCGGCGCCCACTCTTCAGCGTCGCCTACGAGTCTCGGTCGTAGCCACAGACGACCCAGCGGGTCCGATCCGGACATTGTTCTCGGCTTGCGTCTTTAAGCCGTGGTCGAGATGCCCCGTTCTGCGACAGTCTGGCCGCTGCCGAGAGCCGTCATTCCGCGGATTGCTGGCAGCGGACCGGTTCGTGCTTCGGCCTCGCGGCCGGGACAGGTCCCGCTCGCTGCCGGCTGTCTCGGCTTCGCGCCCGGGGCAACGGGGGCGTGCTTCGGAGCACACTTCCCCGGCCCGACTCTCCACGGCCGAGCCCCCGTCGGTCGCGCCGATCTTGCCGCCGGTGAACCCCGTTGCCGGGACAAAGCCGGACGAGAAGTTGGCGAACAGCTTGGACGTGCGGCTCTCCCGTATGGCCCGTCGCGAATCCGACAAGCTTGCCGCTCGCCCACGCTCCGGGGTGAACCGCGCCGCCGTCTCTCCCCCCGTGGCGACCTGGATGCGGAGCTTGCCGTCGACCACACCGATGCTGTCGGTCTCGTTCGCGACGATCCGCGCATCAAGCGTGATTGGCCCGGCAAGGTTCCCGTCTCCCGCGGCGACGCCGCTGTAGCGGGCCCTGGCCGTAACCAGGGTCTTCCCGTCAGAAGTGGTGCAACTGGTGGGCTTCCCCATCGCCTGCACGGTCATCGCCGTGAAGGTGCCCGTGACCGGCGTGATGCTCCTCGTCGGCTCCAACGCCTTCGCCACGGCCAGCCCAGCCGTCGCAAGCACAAGAAGCCCAACTGCGACGAACGTCAGCCTGCGCATCTCGCATCATCCCTTTCCGTCGAGCGCTGCGATTTGCTACGCGCGTCTACTGTGTGATCGCATGCACGGTGCGCCACAGTCGTGAGGTTTTCGTAAAGGCTCGCAGGCGCCCGTCTATCTCGACGCCTTAGAGAAAAGGTCGGAGCGGTGCCAAAACGTTGCAGGTTCGAGGTGGCGGGGCCGCTCCCTCTTCCGTGTACGCCCGTGACCACCCTTGCGGCTACGAAGATCTTCCGGAGGACCTCGATCTCGCGATCGCGCTGCACGATCGACCTGCCCGACAGCCGCGACGATCGTTGACCCACGCGTGCCGCCCGGGCCGAGACGCACGGGCCAGACGCCGTCGCGACCGGTCGGAGCGATCCCGATCGCCGCGAAGCTCGACGGTGCCCCGCGCAGACGTGCGGCTCGAGATTTCCGGAAGGGACCTTCGATCTACGGAACGCGCTGCACGACGACCTGCCCGACAGCCGCGAGGATCGTTGACGCCAAACGTGTTCGCCCCGTGGCCCAGACGCAGGGCCAGCCGCCCGCGGCGGTAGGGCTGGTCCCGATCGCGCGACGCCGATCGGTGCCCCGATCCGGGCGCCAGGACGAACGACGCGGTCAGAAGCGTTGAGCGAAGACCCAGAGCTGGCCTTCGGGGTCTGTCGCCGTGAACCGACGGTCTCCGACGGGAGCATCTTCCAATTCCGTCACGTCTGCGCCCGCAGTCTGCGCCCGTTCGTGCAGCGCTTTCACGTCATCGACGTAGATGTGGACCATCGACGACGGGAATACGTCAAGGGTCCGCGGGCTGCGGAAGCTCTCACCCGCCTGACCCAACATGACGACGCCGTCGTCGCCCAGGATTAGTTCGTTGTGGGTTCGACCAGCGGCGCCGATTTGGGACAGACGCAGTTCGAACCCGAAGCTGCGTTGAAGGTAGTCCACCGCCGCTGCCGCATCTTCGTACAGCAGATACGGCGAAACGCGCGGGTAGCCCTCAGGCGGGTTCGACACTGATCGGAAGTATCGCCGTGCGCTAGAAGCGCGAAACCAGTCGCACCCGATCGAAACTAGGCTGGGCGTCCGTCGCGTCGACCGTCCAGATAGTCGATCGGGATCCCGCCGCAGCCCATCGCGTCGCGTAAAGTCGATGGTGTTCGTCATCATCAATCCCGGTCGTCGGGCGCCGTTTGGCGCCTGACGCCGAAAGGGGCGAAAACGTAGAATCGGTCCTGGGATTGATGACGGCGACGTCCGCATCCGTGTCGTGATCCGCGCCAGACTTCGTCGTCTGGTCGAAGGGATCGACCGATACGTCGGTCGACGCGAGGGACGCCCAGATCTTCTGTCCCGCGCGATTGTCCGGCCGTGGCGTCCGTTCGGTCGGGGGGTCTCTGACGCGCAGTATCGGTCCGATGCCGCTGCCTGGACGGACCTTCGAAACACGGTCGATGCCGAACTTCGCCAGCAGGACGCCACGTGGCAGGGCTATACGGCGGGGCTGACCGAAGCGCAGATCCAGGCGAAGATAGCCGCCGATCCCGCCTTCGTCGGCGCCGAGCAGATCGCAAACGAAGCGATTCACGACCTGCTGCGAGGACGCGGGGATTCGCGCGAATGGAACATAGCGGCGACAGCGGTAGTAGATCGCGAACGCGAACCGACAGCCCGCCCACGGGAAGGATCGTCACGTCGCACGACAGGCGGCGGGACGCGGCGGGACAGACCGCGACCAGATAGCGACGACGATCCCGACGAAGTAGACGACCGGGCGGGGGCGGCGTGACCGCGTTTGCGTCTTCGCCGCCCGACTTCCTGCGTCCGTTCGCCTGGCGCGAGCATTCGACCGTTGGGCGATTCCCTGCCCGGACCAGCACGGCAGTGCGGGTTCGCCGTCCTAGTGCGTCCCGATGAACGCGCGGGCAGACGGCGGTTCCAGTACGTCGAAGCAGTCGACGGCGATCCTGCGGAGTCGAACGCGACCGGATCCGCATGCTGGGTCTGACCGACGCGCCAGTACGTCTTGACGACTCGGGGCTGCGGTCGGTGCTCGCAGCCGATGTGACGATACGGTCGATCGAACGGTTCGAGAAACCGTTGTGGCAGGGTCGCGCGTTTCAGCTACTGGCGGGCGCGAAGGCGCAGGCAGGGGAACGTATCTCGCGGGCCTGGCCAGCCGCGTCACGCGCAAAGGCGAAAACGTCATCTTCGTGGATACTCGGTCGCACCCGGGGGAGGGGAGCGTTTGATGAGCCGCAGGGCCCGCCGGACAGCCGGGGATGGACTGGCTCCGGCGGGCCGATGCAGCGTCGTCGACGTGAACGGACGTCGTAACGTGCGAACCGGCTAGTCGAGCCGCCGTGTTCCCTGGTGCCAATTCTGGTCAGCGAGAAGAAGGTCCCGGACTTCCCCAAGTGCGCGGGGGGCTCGCTCGAGCGCAGACAGAACGGCTGCCTTCTCATCTCGTGTCAGCGCGACGACCTGAGCTCGAAACAGCAAGGCTTGTTCGAGCCTGCGTCCGAGCGGCCGTTCTACGAGCGGTGCGAGTTCACGGACGACTCGATCCTCGACCCAGACCCCTCCAAAGATCATGCCGCATTTCCTTTCGATAGCCGCAGAAACGCACTACATGCCCCGTGTTTCCTCTCCACGAGCAGCACAAAACGTCGTCACACGGTGTCTAGAGGAGCGGCGCGCACCGCTTCGGGGGAGTGCATTGAGAACTCTGCTCAGGGCCAAATGCTGGCCTTTACTCCTATGCGGGGACTCGCGCGGTGCGGCTGAAGGCCGCCGAGCTCCGGAGGACCCCGACCGCGTGATGCCGCCAGCTCGGCCGCGGACGCGGCGGGAGGTCTCGGCCGGCACACGGTCGACCGGCAACACTGGGGCTACGGAAGCCACCGAAACCGGCCGAACGTGCGGGCTACCGGGCGTCGAGCCCGATCTGGGCGGAAGCGCGGTCTTGCAGTCGGTCTGCTGCCGGCAGCGTCGCGGTCGCGAGCAAGGTGCCGGCGACGACGGTGGTGGCGACGAGCGCGAGGCGGAGGGTTGTCCCTCGGACCCGTGCGCGCAGGAAGCTCGGAAGTTTTGTCGCATGGGCGAGCACATGCACACCGGTGGCGCCGAGCCAGACGACGAAGCTCGCCTTGTGCAAGCCGACGACAGTTCCGCTCGTCTGACCCAGGACGAGCAGCGTCACACCGGTCGCGAAGAGCACGACAGTCGACACCACGACCACCGGCGCCACGAGGGCGCGCAGCACGAGATGGGGTGGCCCCTGCCGGGTGTACTCGTCGGCTCCCAGGTAGTAGCGCAGCATGCGCCAGCCGGTGCTGGCGAGCTTCAGCGCCACGACGGGGATGAGGAGCATCCCCACGAACGCGTGCACCGTGAGGAGCGACCCCAGCCGGAAAAGCGTTGCTCCCTCGATCGCGAGCAGCAACACCAGGAGCGCCGCGACCAGGGACGTCAGCTGCCGGTTGCCGGCGCTTCCGCCGAGGGACACTCGCGTGAGGCGCCTCATCGTCGTAAGCCAAGCAGAGGTCGCTGAGAACACCCTGAGAAACGTCGTGTGCAATCCGAGCGCAGGCCCGGAAGATGTGGGTTTACCGCAGCCTGTTCAGCGGTCCGCACGATCCACCTCGGCTTGGGATGGGTGATCATCCGAGTGTCATCTCCTCTGTGAGCAAGGGATCGCGAGACATGAGCGCGGGTCACGCGGGCGTCGATCTGTACTGGCTGCCGCTCGGTGCGGGCGGCCGGTCGGTGCGACTGAACGGGCGGATCTTCGAAGCGGTCGCGGCGAGGATCGGCGGCCGACGCGCGTGCGACCTCTACCACTCGGCGCTCGAGGTGCGCGTGCCGGAAGGTCGGTTCGTGATCGAGATGGGCCCGATCCCGCGCCGCGGCGGCGCCGAGCGCGGTGTCGTGGCCGAGGGCGCGGTCGGCGCTCGCGGAGCAGGCGCTCTGCGGCTCTTCCGCTATGAAGTGCGCTGCTGCCGCGACGGCGCGATCCCCGACGTCGCCGAGGCGATCGAGAGCCCGCGTTCGCTCAGTGACGATCCCGACTGCGCACGTCGCCTGCTGGAGCTGGTGCCGCAGGTACCCACGCCGGTGTGGGGGCGGGACGATCTGCGCACCGGCGAGATGTGGAACTCGAACTCCCTTATCTCGTGGCTGATCGCGCGTAGCGATCTCGACGTCGACTCGATCCGCCCTCCGAGCGGCGGACGGACGCCGGGCTGGCGGGCAGGCATCGTCGTCGCGCGCCGCCAGCAGGCACGCGCGGGTCGGTCGCGAGTCGCAACGCCGGTCGTGGCGGAGGGAGTCGTCCGCTGAAGACGGCGCGGACCCGGTTGGCGCGGAGCGGCGTGACCGCCATCTCGCTCGCTGCCGCGGCGCTCGTCTATCGGGGGTTGGTGCGCCGCCGCATCCTGAACTGGGGCGCCACCGACGCCGAAGCCGACGCGCGGCTGCCCGGCGACGAGCTGCTGGAGCATGCGGACGGCGTCGCGACGCGCGCGATCAGCATCGATGCGCCCGCGGTCGCGGTCTGGCCCTGGATCGCGCAGATCGGCCCTTCACCACGCGGAGGCGCCTACACCTACGACTGGATCGAGAACCTGCTCCGGCTCGACATGCACAGCACCGACCGCGTCCTGCCCGACTTCCAGCACCCTGAGGTCGGCGACACGCTCGGGTACGGCAAGAACCGCATGCGTTTCGAACGCGTCGAGCCTCGGCGCGTGCTCGCCACGCGTTCCGAGGACGGCAACTGGGTCTGGAGCTTCGTGCTCGACGAGCAGGACGGACAGACTCGCCTGATCAGCCGCAACCGCTTCCGACTCCCTTCGCTGACCGCGAGGATCGGGATGCTTCCGCTGGAGCCTGCATCGCTCGTGATGGAACGGAAGATGCTCCGCGGCATCAAGCAGCGCGCCGAACGGCTCGCCGCCGAAGGAAAGGAGACCGCACGTGTCCGAGACGAATGAGCGCTTCACGGCCGACGACGCCCGCGCGATCGGCGAGGAGATCGGCATCGACTGGGCTACGTCGCAGTTCGACGTCGAGCAGTTTCGCATCGGCATGACCGTCGAGCTCGAACACGGCCTGCACGACGAGCGCACCAACGTCAGCAACGACGACCCCCATCTCACCGCGAAGATCGCGCTTGCGCACCTGAACGAGTTCCCGGACTACTACACCCGCCTGGGACGCATGGAAGAAGACGCGAAGCGCGACTGGGCCGCGATGGGAAAACGTGCCGCTCCTCCACCCGGTGAATGAGCCAGGGTCTCTGATCGCTGACTAGGGTCGCCTCGTGTTCACGGATCAGCTCGGGCGTGCCGTGCGCAGAGATGAAGGGACGAGGATCGGGAAGGTCGACGACCTCGTCGTCGACCTCGGCAAGACGGAACCGCACGTGGTTGCGTTGCGCGTGCGCAGCGGCCGTCGCTACCGCCGGGTTCCCTGGTCCGCGGTCGCGTCGTTCGCGGAGGACGTCGTGATCACGGAGGATCCGATCGAGGACGAGCTTGCCGCCGACGAGCTCTTGCTCGCGCGCGACGTCCTCGACACGCAGATCTTCGACCTCGGCGGTCGGCGGCTGACTCGGGTCGCGGACATCGAGCTCGCCTGGCGGGATCGCGAGGTTCGCGTGGTGGGAGTGGACATCGGTGCGGCCTCGTTGCTACGCCGTCTCGGTCTCGGTGTCTTCGCGCGGCGGGCGGCGGTCAAGATCATCCCGTGGAACGAGTTCCACCTCACCTCCGTGCGAGGCCATGAGGTTCAGCTCGAGATGCCGACGGCGCGCGTCCACACGCTGACCGAGGAGGAGCTCGCGGAGCTTGGCGCGCGGCTCCCGCCCCATGCGAGATCAAGCCTCTACGCTCGACTCCGACTCACTGCGGCGGACAGGGCGCGGGAGCTCGAGGCCGGCATTCCGGAAGGCCGGCCACGTCATCGCTTCGGGGGCGTCCTGCGATTCCGTCGCCATGCTCCGTCGTAGCTCGCTGCTCCTGCTCGCAGCCGTCGTCGGGCCGGGCCTGCTGGCGGGGCTGTCGGACGACGACGCGCCCGGCATCACCACCTATTCGATCCTCGGAGCCGACTACGGCTACGAGCTCCTGTGGGTTCTCGGCCTCGCGACGCTCGCGCTCATTCTCTTTCACGAGCTCGGTGCGCGCATGGGTGTCGTCACGGGACAGGGGCTGACGGGCCTCATGCGCGAGCGGTACGGAGTGCGCCTGGCGGCACTCGGGGTCCTTGCGCTGCTCGTCGCGAACATCGGGACGACCTGCGCGGAGTTCGCCGGCGTGGCCGCGAGCCTCGATCTCGCAGGGGTCAGCCGCTACGCCTCGGTTCCCGTGGCCGCACTCGCTATCTCGGCGCTTGTCCTGCTGGGGTCGTTTCACCGCGTGGAGCACGTCTTTCTGCTGATGTCGACCCTTCTCGCGACGTACATCGTCGCGGCGTTCGTGACGGGGCCGGATTGGGGAGCCGCTGTCCACGGCCTGGTCGTGCCGAGCGTGCCCGCGACGCGGGCGGGTCTCCTGGCCATCACGGCGACCGTCGGCACGACACTGGCTCCCTGGGGGCTCGCGTTCATCCAGTCGTATGCCGCCGACAAGAAGCTCTCCGTGGCCGATCTGCGCTACGAGAGGATCGATGTGGTCACCGGCGCCGTGATGACGGGAGTGATCGGATTCTTCGTCGTCGTCACGTGCGCGGACACGCTTCATCAACGAGGGGCATCGATCAACGACGCGGGGGACGCGGCCAGCGCCCTCGAGCCGCTCGCCGGTCGATTCGCCTCCGTCCTCTTCGGAGCAGGCCTGCTCGGGGCGTCCGTTCTCGCGGCGTCGATCTTGCCGCTCGCGACGGCGTACTCGGTCAGCGAAGTGCTCGGGCAGGAGGCCAAGCTCGACGACCGGATCCGGGACGCTCCGGTCTTCTACGGGACGTTCGCGGTCGTCATCGTCATCGCCAGCGCACTCGTGCTCGTTCCGGCGGCGCCGCTCGTCCCGATCCTCTATCTCTCACAGGCGCTCAACGCGATCCTGCTTCTGCCCATCCTCGTCTTCGTCGTGGGAATCACCCGCGATCGAGGGGTGATGGGGGAGCACGCGAGTGGTCGTCTCGGGACGGGCGTGGCGGCCGTGGCGATCGTGCTCCTCGCGCTCTGTGTGGGCGCGCTAGGGGTGCTCTCCGTCTTGTGAGCGCGGGACGAGGTCGGTGAACAGCTCGGTCAGCCGCGCTGCGTGCCGTCCGCGTGGCAAGGGAGCGGGATCCCGCCGCCGGACAGCTGTCCCTGATCGACGAGCCCGAGCGTCCGTTCCATTGCCGTGGAGCGCAGGCCGCCCAAGCCGTCGTGGTAGGGATTGTCGAGGAACCAGAGCAGGAGCAGCATCGACGTGATCACCACCGCGACGCCGCCCATCATGGTCGCCTGCACGAAGGCGCGCTCGCCGCTGTCGGCGAAGAGAAGCATGAAGCCGAAGATCACGAGGGCGGAGAGAAAGAGCACGATCCACAGCGGCGCGGGGATCACACCCTCCGCTCCGTGAACCCGGTCGGTGCGCGCCTCCTGACGATCCGTTCGCTGGTCGAGCCACTTGCCGTAGGCGGCCTGCTCCGAGGGTGATCGCGGCTCGATCGTCCGGAGCGTTCGAAACATCACGACCGTCCACGGGTTGAGCTGGTCTCGCAGGGTGCCCGTCTCCATCTGCGGCCACTCGTGGTGAACGACATAGCGTGCGTAACAGACGAGCTCACCCGACATGCTCGCGCGGATGGGCCGTGGCAACAGCTGCGCCGTCTCGAGCTGGAGGGCCACGATGTCGGCCTCGTTCTCCGCGCCGGACCGCGACGTGTCGAAGCTCTCGAACGAGAGAAACACGACAAACCCGAGCAGGACGGCAAACCCGGTTGCGAGGACGCCGAACACACCGGCCGCGCGGTCGCCGTCCTCGAAGTAGCTTCCCTCCGGCGCGCCGCGGCGCACGAGGAGCATCGCGCCGATCGCGGCGACGGCGACGGCAAAGACGATCAGCGCTGCCCAGAGAACGGACATCCAGGGTCCCGTCCTACACGTGCGGCCGGTCGCGCGCGTAGGGCCGGGGTCGGCGACGTGGCGTGGATCGGGTCAAACGCCCATCTCTGCCCGGAACGCGGCCGGAGGCTGTCGCCTCCTGCAGGGCGCGGTAGTCGCGATCGTTCTGGTCGGCATAGGTCTCGGCGAACGTGGCCATCGCGCGGTCGAAGGAGTCGCCGCTGCCGAGATAGGCGGCGATCGCGATTCGGTCACCCGAGCTCTTCGCGTCCCAGAGTTGCCGGATATAGAAGTCCTTCTTCTCTCCGTCGATCGCCACGATTCTCTCCCAGCCGAGCACGATGTCGGGTGTCGCCTGCATCATCCGCTGTCCTTCGACGACGCGCTGTCCGTGCTGTGCGTACTGGCTCTTGCCGAGGAACGGGTCGAGCACCGAGACCTGGGCTTCCTCGAACTGGAGGAACAGCGGGTCGTCGTCGTCGCGGCCCACCAAGAGCAGGATCCAGGCACGGGCGCCGACGCTTCCGATGCCGACGACCTTGCGGGCTGCGTGGACGTAGCGGTAGCTCTCGAGCAGGTTGCGGCGGTCGCGGGGCAGCGTGCGCCGGTACGTGCGAATCATGCGCCGCACGACGTCCTCGAGGTGTGCCTGCTCCGCACCCGGCACGACGCTCTCGATCGGTGTGACGAGGGGAGGATCGCCGACGATCCGAAGCTCGGGGTGAACCAGGCACCCGCGCGGGCCATCGGTCATCGGCCTGTCAGTGCGAGAATGGCCGCATGGAGTCGACGCGCAGGCTGCCGCTCGGAGACGAGCTCGAGCGCGGGCCGCAGGTGACCGTCACGATCGATGGTCGGCAGACGACGGCCTACCTCGGCGAGACCGTCGCGGCCGTCCTCTTCGCGGAGGGAAGCGCGCAGACGCGGACGACGGTCGGTGGGGCGCCGCGCGGGGTGTTCTGCGGCATGGGCGTCTGCTTCGACTGCCTCGTGGTCGTCGACGACGTTCCGAACACCCGCGCGTGCATGACCTGGGTGCGTGACGGGCTGCGCGTGCAGCGCCAGGACGGTCTCGGCGACTCCTGGCCGGCTCTGCCCTAGTAGCGCGGCTCGACGAGCGAGACGTACAGCCCGTCGGGGTCGACGAGGTAGGCGTACCGCCACTCGCCGCTGCCGACGTCGACGCTCTGCGGCTCGCCGAGGAGCGTCACGCCCGCTCGCCCGAGGTGGTCGAACGCACGCTCGAGGTTCGAGACGCCCACGGCGAACTCCATCGGGCCGAGGTGCCCCCAGTCGCCGCGGCAGTCCGGGCCGAGGGGCGTGAGCTTGCACGGCTCGATCCCGGCTCCCTGCGGCGACAGCATCATCACCATGTGCTGGTCGGGCAGCTCCCGGTCGTACCAGGGCGCCATCGGCTCGAAGAACTCCGTCGACTCGAACAGCATTTCGCCGAACCCCAGCGTCTCGTAGAACGCGCGACTCGCGTCGATGTCCGAGACGCCGAAGGCGACGTGGTTCACGCCCTCCGCGCGAGGCTTGCCGGGCAGAGACTTCCAGAGCCCGGTCCACTCGATCAGCTCGAGCTTGCCCCCCCACGGGTCGGCGACGTAGCCGATGTCGAGCGAGACGTCGTGCGGCATCACCGAGCCCTCGAGCGGCGCCATGAGCGAGGTCGCGCCGGCGGCGACCAGGCGGTCGTGGACGGCGTAGACGTCGCGCACGTGGAGGCAGATCTCGCAGATCCCGAGCTCGCCCCAGCCCTGGCCCGCGGGGACCGGGGGAGGGCCGTCGCCGTCGAGCACCTGGACGAGCTTGACCCGGCCCGGGCCGATCGGGGTCGCCCCTGGGTTCGAGAGCATCGCGACGCGGGCGCGGCGCCGCGACCCGCCCGTGAGCGCCTCCGTCCCCGGCACGTCGCCCGTCCAGTCGAAGAGCACGTCCGAGAACCCGACCCGGCCGTAGAAGGCGATCCCTTCGTCCATGTCGCCGACGCCGACGCCGACGTGGTCGACGCCGGAGAAGAGCGCGGTGCTCATGCGACGCTCGCCTCCTCGGGGAGCAGGGACTCCTCGGCGAGGATCTGGCGGATCGCGGCGAGGCTCGCCTGATCGGTCAGCGGCAGGCGGGGCCGACGCGGCCAGCCGCCGGGCTGGCCGATCATCGCCATGATCGCCTTCAGCTGGCTCTGGTACGCCGCGAAGACCCCGCCCCAGCCGCCCGGCAGCCAGAGCTTCGGGAACAGCCGGTCGACGCGCACGGCATGCGCCCGGCAGGCGTCGTGGTCTCCCCGCCAGTACGCCTCCCAGAACTGCGGGTCGGGCGCGCCGAAGATGCAGCCGCCGCCGATGAAGCCGTCGCCCCCGTCTCCGAGCAGGCGCTCGAACCCCTCGACCGACATGAACGGTCCAAAGATCCTGACGCGGTCGACGACGGCCTTCGTCGTCTCGTAGAACTGCTCTGCGTTCGGCGTCGAGTCCTTCAGCGCGACGACCGTGTCGATCTCGACCAGGCGGCTCGCGAGCTCGGGGCCGATGTCGATCGACGTGCCGTGCGGCCAGTTGTAGACGAGGAGCGGCCCGTCGACGCCGTTCGCGAGGTCCTCGTAGTACGCGACCGTCTCGTCGTCGTACGTCTTGGCGTAGGGGGGCGGGGTGGACTCGATGCCTGCCGCCCCGGCCGCGATCGCGTGACGGCCGATCTCCGCCGCCTCGCGGGCCGTGTACGCGGCGCAGCCGACGACCACCGGAACGCGGCCGGCGACCTGGTCGATCGCGGTCTCTGCAACGAGACGGCGCTCGTCGGGCGTCTGCGAGAACCACTCGCCCGTGGTCCCGTTGATCAGGACGCCGTGCACGCTCATCTCGAGATAGAGCTCGAGCAGCGCTCGGTGGGACTCGGGGTCGTAGCTCCCGTCGCGGTGGAACGGGGTCGGGCACGCCGGCCAGTAGCCGCGCCAGGTGACGTCGTCTCGGTTCATGTGCGTCCTCTCGAGGGGGTCGGGGCCGGGTGGGACGATCGTCGATCGGGAGAGAAGCTTGGCGGAAGCGGCGTGCCCGACGCGATGTGCTCGGCGAGCATCCGCGCGAGGAGGGGCATCAGCGTGAATCCCGTCGTCGCGAGACAGACGTAGTAGCCGGGGACGATGCTGGACTCGCCCACGACGGGGGCGCCGTCGTCGGTGAACGGCATCACCCCCGTCCATGTGCGCACGACCCGGACGCCCGCGAGCGCGGGCACGACACGGATTGCCACGGCGGTGTTTCCCGCTGCGCTGTCCCAGCGGTTCGAGTAGCGCCGAGGGGGCTGCTCGGGTCGCGCCGGCCAGCCGCCGCCGATGATGAACGTGTTGTTCGAGGACTGCTTGAGCGTGAGGCGGCGGCCGATGTGCTGCACCATCGGCTCGATCAGCCTGGGGCGCGCCTCCGTCACGTTTACGTGGAGGCCGTCCGCCCGGTAGGCGTGGCTCAGGCCGACGAGCGCGGCGATGTCGTTCGCCCAGGCCGCGGCGGCGTTCACGATGCGTCTGGCGGCGATCGTGCCCGCGCTCGTGGTGACCACGAATTGCGTGGTGCCCGCGACGCGCTCACGCTCGATCCCCTGCACCGCGGTGTGCGTGCAGACCACGGCGCCCCGCTCGACCGCGCGTCGGGCGAACAGCGGGACCACGAGCAGTGGGTTCGCATGGCCCTCGCCGGGACAGAACGTCGCCCCGGTGAGGTCGTCCGCGAGGTACGGCGCGAACGTGCGCAGCTCGGCCGGAGGGAGGAGATGCGTCTCGAGCCCGGCCTCCTGCTCGATCTCCTGCTTCTCCAGGAGGAGCCGGAACTGGGCATCCGTCTCGCCGACCATCAGGCCGCCGGTCACGTGGACGTCGAGGGGGCCGTCGAGCTCGTGCTCGAGCGTCTCCCACACTCGGGCCGCCTCCCGGAGCAGCCGTACCTCCTCGAGCAGCCGGCCGCGCACGCTCGCCGTCTCGAAGGCCGTGAGGTGGTGGATCGCGATCTGGAAGTGGAAGCTGCCCGCGTTCGTCCCGGAGGCCTCACGGTTCAGCTCGCCCCGCTCGGCCACGACGACGTCGACGCCCTCTCCCGCGAGGAAGTACGCGAGCGCCGTGCCTGTGAGGCCGCCGCCGACGACGAGCACGTCGGTCGAGTCCGGAAGCGGTGGGGTCGCGGAATCGCTCAATAGAACAGCCCGTCGTCTTCGATGGTCGGGTCGGCGATCGCGGCCATCGGCACCGGCCGCACCGGGAACCGAGGCGTTGCCGGCGCGACGGACTCGATCGGAATGCCGTGCCGGGCGGCGATCGTCGCGGCGACCTGGCGCTGGCAGCTCTTTCCCTGGCAGAGGCCCATGCCCGCACGCGTCAGGCTCTTCACGACGTTCAGGTCGGTCGTCTCGCCCGCCGCTGCGTACAGCTGGCCGCGCGTGACTTCCTCGCAGCGGCAGACCACGGTGTCGTCCGTCGCGAGCTCGTAGACGCCGTCGCCGATCGTGTGCAGCCGACGCAGGGCCTTCCTGAAGGCGGCCTTGCGGGCGAGGCGCGCGCGCACGAGCTTCGCCTGGCGCTCCGCCTCGGCGTTCGTCAGCGCACCGAGCTCGAGCGCCGCGCCGAGCGCGGCCAGGCGGCCCTCGTCGACGGCGACCAGCGCGCCGGCGATCCCCGTGCCGTCGCCGGCGGCCGAGACACCTCGGGCCGTCGTCCGGAGCCACTCGTCGACGATGACGACCGGCCCGCCGAGGTCCTCGTCGTAGCGGAAGTCGCAGCCGGCGAGCCGCAGCAGCTCGACGGAGGGAATGAACCCGTACCCCATGCAGAGCGTGTCCGCCTCGATCTGCTCCTCGGTGCCGGGGATCACGCGCCAGTCCCGATCGACGGCTGCGTGGACGACGCACTCGACCTTCCCGTCGCCCTCGGCGCGCACGACCATCCGGCCGTAGCGCATCGGGACGCGGGCGCGGAGGAGCTCCGAGCGGTAGGAGACGGCGTCGCGAAGCAGCCGTGTGTTTCCCCGCGCCGCCGCGCCGAGCCGGAGGAAGTCGCGGAGCCCGGGGCCCGGGCCCGCCTCGAGCGCGACGAGCACGTTCGCGCCGTAGTGGCGGAGCTGCGCGGGAAACGCAAGCGCGAGGGGGCCGCTGCCCGCGAAGACGAGCCGATCCCCGGGGAGCACTCGCTGCGTCTTCACGACGGTCTGCGCCGCACCGGCCGTGAGCACGCCAGGCAGCGTCCAGCCCGGGAAGACGACGGGGCGATCGTGCGCCCCCGGAGCGACGAGCAGCCGGGCGGCGGACACCGTGCGCGCGTGTCCGCCCTCCGGGACGAGGACGACGTCGTCGTCGCGGACGGCGACCGCGCTCGTCGACGGCAGCAGCTCGGCGCCGCTCGCCTCCGCCTGCTCGATCAGCTCGCGACCGCGGAGGTGGTCGCGACCGAGGCGGTGCGGGTCCCGGACGACAAAGCCCGGGCCAGGCTGCTTGTAGATCTGTCCGCCGAACGTCGGTCGCTCGTCGACGAGCCCGACGTCGAGGTCGAGCCCCGCGGCGGTTGCGGCCGCAGCCAGGCCCGCAGGCCCGCCGCCGACCACCAGCAGGTCGTAGCGCTTGTCGGTCGCGGTGCTCATCCGGCGGCGAAGGGCCCGGGCGGCGTCGCCGCCGCCCGGGCCGAAACGAACCGGGCTACTTGCAGGCCGGCATCGGGGGCAGCTTCGTCCCTTCCGCCTTCTGGTAGTAGCGGCCGAGGGTCCCGTTGTTCTGGATCTTGCAGATGAACGCGCTCAGGTAGCGGGCGAGAGAGGTGTTGCCCTTCTGCACCGCCCAGGAGCCGTACTCGACCGTCAGCGGCCGCTTGAACGGAGCCTCCTTGAGCTTGTTGTTCGGGTTCGACTTGTTGAACTGCGCGACCAGGTAGTTCTCGACGACGATCGCGTCCGCGCGACCCGTCGCGACCTCGAGGAACGCGGCGTTCTGGTCGGGGAACGAGCTCGACTTGGCGTTCGGGAACTGGCTCTTCACCCGCTGCTCCGCGGTCGACCCCTGCAGCGACGTGATCGTCTTGTCCGAGTTGTTCCACGCCGTGATCGTCGCAGGCGTGGTGTCGTCGGGCCGCACTGCGAGGACCTGGGCGTACGGCACGTACGGCCGGCTGAAGCTGATTGCCTTCTTCCGTTCGGGCGTCGCGGTGAGCCCGACGGAGACCATGTCGAACTTCTTCGAGACGAGGCCCGGGATGAGGCCGTTGAAGTCGAGGTTCTGGATCTTCAGCTTGACCTTCATCTGCTTGGCGAGCGCCTTCAGCATCATCACGTCGTAGCCCGCCGGGTTGCCGTTCTTGTCCAGGTACATCTGTGGCGGGTACTGGAGGTTCATGCCCACGACGAGCGTTCCAGGACTGTTCAAGCGCGGCGGGCTCGTCGCGTTGTTGCCCGCGGTGGCCCCGCCGACCGCAACGGACACGGCTGCGAGCACGGCGGCAAGCGCCGCGAGACCAGCCCACCTACTTCGTCTGCGTACCACGTCGCTTCCTCCTCCTTTGGTCTTCACACCGACTGCACTTCCCTACGTCCTGCCCGATGCGGATTCGAGCCGCAGCATCACCGCCTCGAGGCGCTTGCGACGACGACGCGAGACGGCTCGTGCGACGCGTCCCGACGGCGGGGTCGCGAGGAGCTTCTCGATCGTCCGGAACAGGAGATCGATCCCGAACGCGGCCACGACGTAGAGCGCCGCGGCCGCCGTGTAGAGCACGAAGGGCTGGAAGGTCGTCGAGTTGAGGTTCTGCGTCACGCGCACGACCTCGAGCAGGCCGATCACGGTGAAGGTCGAGGTGTCCTTCACCATCCCGATGAACATGCTGCCGATGTTGGGGATCGCGATCTTCGTCGCCTGCGGGAGGATCACCCGGGCAAAGACCCGCACGGGGTGGATCCCCAGCGCGAGCCCGGCCTCCCGCTGGCCCCGCGGGATCGCGCCGAGCGCCGAGCGGTAGATCTCCGCGATGAAGGCGCTGTAGAGCAGGGTCAGGGCGATCACGCCGGCCTGGAACACGGAGAAGCTGATGCCGATGATCAGCGACACGCCGAAGTACACCCAGATCACGCTGACGAGCGCGGGGACGCCGCGGAAGACGTTGATGTAGATCACGGCGAGCCACGAGAGCGGCGGCTTGCCCATCCGCGCGAGCGCCAGGAGGAGTCCGATCGCGGTGGAGATCACGAGCGCGACCGCGGCCACCTCGAGGGCGGTCAGCATGCCGTGCAGGAGTTCGCTGCGGTGCTCCCAGACGAGCGACCAGTCGTAGTTCGCGACGAGGTCGTGCACCTAGAGCACCGCCGCGATGAACTGCTTCGTCCGCGGGTTCTCGCACCGGTCGAGGAAGCCGCGCCGGCCGGATTCGGCGATGAGCCCCTCGTCCATGAACACCATGTAGTCGCCGACCTCGCGCGCGAAGTTCAGCTCGTGCGTGACGATCACCATCGTCATCCCCGACTCGGCGAGGAGGCGCATCGCCCCGAGCACCTCGCCGACGAGCTCGGGGTCGAGAGCGGATGTCGGCTCGTCGAAGAGCATCACCTTCGGGTCGAGGCTCAGCGCACGCGCGATCGCGACGCGCTGCTGTTGCCCGCCAGAGAGCTCGCCCGGGAAATGGGCCGCCCAGCGCAGGAGGCCCATCTGCTGGAGCGCGCGCGCCGCGCGTTCTTCGGCCTCGTTGCGGCCCATGCGCTTCGTCGTCCGGAGCGCGAGCGCGACGTTGCCGAGCGCCGTCAGGTGCGGGAAGAGGTTGAACTGCTGGAACACCATCCCCACCTGCCGCCGGAGCTCGATCGCGCTGCCCCGCGGGCCGCCCGGGACGAGACCCGGCCCGTACTCGACGCCGAAGATGCGGACCGACCCCGCGTTGGGCTCCTCGAGCAAGTTGATCGTCCGCAGCAGCGTCGACTTGCCCGATCCCGACGGGCCGAAGATGACCACGTGCTCGCCCCGATGGACGCTGAGGTCGACGCCGTGGAGCACCTCGTTCTTGCCGAACGACTTCCGGATGCCCTCGAGCCGGACGACCTCCTCCGAGCGGGCGGGCGGCCGCTCCGCCGCCGGCGATGCCGTAGGGAGAGGCTCGTTCATCGTCGGTAGCGGCGTACGCATAGTGGCCGAGTGTCCGGATAGTGGACGAGCGGGATTCCAGTGTCAAGAAAGCGCGGGAGCACCACGGGACCCGTCGAGGCGGCGCTCCGGCGTGCGGCGATGCGGCCGATCTGGGGGATGAGGATCTCGTGCTCGAGCGTCACAACGACCGTGCCCTGGGATCGATGCGCACCGCTCCGAGACGGCGCCGGACTGCCCCTCGACGCTAACGCATCGCACTGCTCCCCGGCAATTCGCGCGCCGGCGCGCGGCGCTCAGTGATCGACGCCGTCGATGCAGAGGTACTTGAGCTCGAGGAACTCGTCGATGCCGTGGCGCGAGCCCTCGCGCCCGATGCCCGACTGCTTGACGCCGCCGAACGGCGCGCCCTCGTACGAGAACACGCCCGTATTGACGCCGACGATGCCGAACTCGAGGGCCTCGCCGACCCGCCAGACGCGGCCCACGTCGCGCGTGAAGAGGTAGGCCGCGAGGCCGAACTCCGTCGCGTTCGCCAGTGCGATCGCCTCGGCCTCGTCGGTGAAACCGAAGACCGGTGCGAGCGGGCCGAATGTCTCCTCGCGCGCGACCCGCATTCCCTGGGTGGCACCCGTGATCACCGTGGGCTCGAAGAACGTTCCGCCGAGGCGGTGGCGCGCTCCGCCGGCGGCGACCGCCGCACCCTGCGCGAGCGCGTCCGAGATGTGCTCCTCGACCTTGGCGACGGCCGCGTCGTCGATCAACGGCCCCTGCTCGACCCCGTCGTCGAACCCGTTGCCGACGTGCAGGGCCAGCACCGCCTCCGAAAGGCGCTCGACGAACGCGTCGTGGATGCCGTCCTGCACGAGCAGCCGATTCGCGCAGACGCATGTCTGGCCGGTGTTGCGGAACTTCGACGCGATCGCGCCGTCGACCGCCGCGTCGAGGTCGGCGTCGTCGAAGACGAGCAGTGGCGCGTTGCCGCCGAGCTCGAGCGAGACTTTCTTGATCGTCCCGGCGCACTTGGCCATCAGCTCGCGGCCGACCTCGGTCGAGCCCGTGAACGTCAGCTTGCGCACGGTCGGATTCGTCGCGAGCTCGTCGCCGACGACGGACGACGACCCCGGGACGACAGCGAAGACGCCGGGCGGCACGCCCGCGCGGTGCGCGAGCTCTGCGAGCGCGAGCGCGGAGAAGGGCGTCGCGCTCGCGGGCTTCGCGACCATCGTGCAGCCCGCCGCGAGAGCCGGTCCGGCCTTGCGGGTGATCATCGCCATCGGGAAGTTCCACGGCGTGATCGCGGCGCAGACGCCGATCGGCTGCTTGAGCACGACCATCCTGCGGCTCGCCGTGTTCGCCGGGATCGTCTCGCCGTAGACCCTCTTCGCCTCCTCGGCGTACCACTCGACGAAGGCGGCGCCGTAGAGGATCTCGCCCTTCGCCTCGGGCAGCGGCTTGCCCTGCTCGGCGGTGAGGATCACCGCGAGGTCGTCGGCCGACTCGACCATCAGGTCGAACCAGCGGCGCAGGATCGCAGATCGCTCCTTCGCGGGCAAGGCGGCCCACGCCGGGAGCGCACGGTCGGCGGCGTCGATCGCCCGCCGGACGTCGTCGCGCGTCGCGCTCGCGACGGAGCCGAGCGGCAGGCCGTCGGCCGGGTCGACGACCTCGAGGCGCGTCCCGTCCTCGCTCGGCACCCAGGTCCCCTCGATGAAGAGGTCGTCGCGGAAGAGCCCGGGGTCGCGGAGGCGGGACCTCACGCGGTCGGCGGCGGGCGCGACGGAGACCGTCATCCCCAGCACTGTACGCAGGACGGCTGCCCGGCCGCAATGCGCACGTCACTCGACACGCAGGAGGTGCTCGCCGAGCGCCGCCTCGTTCACCTCGATGCCCAGGCCCGGGCCGGTCGGCACGCGCGCGCGGCCGCCGTCCGGCTCGGGCGTCCCGGTCGCGATCCGCTCGGCTGCCATCTCGCCGGGGAGGAACCCGGCGAGGAGGAGCCTCGGCGGGATCGACGCGGCGAAGTGCGCCGTCGTGGTCGAAATGAGGTCGCCGCCGCCCGTGTCCTCGACCGTGACCGGCAGTCCGAAGGCGACTGCTAGATCGCGGGCGCGCCGGGTCGGGGTGATGCCGCCGAGGCGCGAGAGCTTCAGTCGGACCGCGTCGACCGCCCCGGCGGCCCGGGCCTTCACGAGGTCGCCGAGCTCCATCAGGCTCTCGTCGAGCACGAAGGGTCGGCGCGTCGTGCTGCGCAGCAGGGCGCACTCCTCGAGTGACGCGCACGGCTGCTCGATCATCAGGTCGAGATGCTCGACGGCCGCGATCACGCGCGCCGCCTCCGCCTGCGTCCACCAGGCGTTCGCGTCCGCGATCACGAGCTCCGCATCGGCGAGCGCCTCGACGCACGCCTCGATGCGCTCGACGTCCTCGCGCACGCCGCTCCCCACCTTGAGCTGGACCCGCCGGTAGCCGGCCTCGAGCGCCGCCGCGCACCGTTCCTGCATCTCGTCGGGCGTCCGCGATGCCGATCCCGGTGTAGAGCGGGAACTCCGCCTGCCTGGATCCCGCCGAGGAGGTCGGCGACGGGCAGCCCGGTCGCGCGCCCGAAGAGGTCCCAGCAGGCCATGTCGAGCGCGGCCTTCGCGTACCGGTAGCCCTTCGTCGCCGCGTCCAGGCGGGCGTAGGCGACGTCGGTGCGCCGCGGGTCGGCGCCGAGCAGCGCCGGCGCGAGCAGGCCGAGGACGGCTTGCGTGGTCGGCGCGTAGCCGGCCGAGTACGTCGGCGTGACCACGCACTGCTCGCCCCAGCCGACGAGCCCGTCGTCGGTCTCGAGCCGCACGACCGTTCCGTCCTGCTCGGTCGAGACCCGCCCGCCCGACATCACGAACGGCCCGGCCGCATGGTGGTAGCGAACCGCATAGACGTCGATCCGCCTGATCTCCATCTCGCCCTTTCTCAGCGCACGTAAGTCGCGCCATTGACGTCGATCGTCGCGCCGCTCAGGTGCCGGCACTTCCCGCTCGCGAGGAAGGCGATCACCTCGCCGAGCTCCTCCGCAGGCACCATCTCGCCCATCGCCAGGAACGCGTTGACGGCTTCGATGCCGCCCCGCGACGACGCCGAGATCTCGGACATTCGTGTCCGTACGATCCCGGGCGCGACCACGTACGCGAGGACGCCCTCGGCGGCATAGGCGCGGGCGACGGTCTGGGTGACCGCCTTCACAGCCGCCTTCGAGGCGGCATACGCCGGGAGGGACGGGATCGCCGAGCCTTGCTGCGCCGACCAGCTCGAGAGCGTGATCACGATCCCGCCGCCGTGCTCGCGAAAATGCTTGACGGCTTCGCGGATCAGGCTGACCGGCTCCAGCACGTTCACGCGGAGTGTCGCATCCCAGCCCGCGTCCCACTCCTCGTCCGTGCCGTCGAACGGCGTCTCGGGCGCGATCGCGGCGTTGGCGACCACGACGTCGACCCGCCCACGCCACGCGACGGCGTCGCGCCAGAGCTCTCTGGCCGCGCCCGGCTCGGCCATGTCCGCCTGGAGGAGCAGCTTTCGCTCCTCGGGCAGCTCGGCGACCGCCTCCTCGGCGCCGGCCCGGTGCGAGCCGTAGTGGGCGATCACGTCTGCGCCGTCGGTCGCGAGCGCCCGCGCCGCCTCCGCACCGATCCCTCGCGACGCTCCGGTGACGAGGACGGTCTGCGTCACGAAGCCATCCGCGCGTAGTCACGCGCCGGGTCGCCGTCCCAGTCCAGGTCGACGATCACCTCGTCGACGCCCGCGGCCTCGAGCTCGGGCAGCCGACGCGCGACCTCGTCGCTCCGACCGGCGGAGTCGACGATCCGTAGCACGACTCGGAGCACGGATGGGTCGCGGCCCGCGTCGGCGGCGGCCACGGCGATCGCGGCGTGTGCGGCCTCGAGCTCGTGCGTGTCGATCGCGGCGAGCGACTGCTGGCCGAGCCATCCGTCGCCGAGCGCACCGGCCCGCCGCAAGGCGATCTCCGAGTGGCCTCCGACATAGATGGGCAGCGCGCCGACCGGCGTCGGCGCGAACACGATGTCTCCTTGATAGGTGCCGGTCCAGCACTCGCGCAGGATGCGAATTCCGTCGACGAGGCGCTTGCCGCGAGCGTCGAACGGGACGCCGAGCGCCTCGAACTCCTCGCGCAGCCACCCGGCCCCGACGCCGAGGGACAGCCGCCCACCGCTGAGCACGTCGAGGGACGCCGCCTGCTTCGCAAGGACGACGGGGTTCCGGAGCGGAAGGACGAGCACGGCGGTGCCGATCGTCGCCCGCTCCGTCGCGCTCGCGATCAGCGCCATCGCGACGATCGCGTCGAAGTACGGCATCGTCGTCGACCACGTGGCCTTGCCGTCGGCCGCGAAGGGATAGCGGGACTGGATCTCCGCCGGGAGCACGACGTGGTCGGCGACCCAGAGCGACCGGAAGCCCGCCTGCTCGAGCGTCCGCGCCATCTCGGGGATCCCGATCGCTCCGGGCAGCGTGCCGCTGTTCGGCACCTTCGCGCCGATGCGGACGGTCAACGGGCGCACCATTCCGCGCGGTCGGTGGAGACGTCGCGGCGGCGTGTGCGGACCCCGTTCATCGGTGCGTATTCTGCACATTTTGGTTGACCGGTCCCGCGCGTGCGCCTATCGTTCGGGCACCGTGGGGCTCGCGCCGGAAACCGTGGTCGAGCGCCCGCGCAGAGCCGAGATCGTGTCGCTCGCCGAGGCGATCGAGCGGACGATCGTCGACGGTTGCACCGTCGCCCTCGAGGGCTTCACGCACCTGATCCCCTTCGCGGCCGGTCACGAGATCCTCCGGCAGGGGCAAACCGATCTGACGCTCGTCCGCATGACACCGGACATCCTCTACGACCAGCTGATCGGGATGGGCCGCGTACGGCGCCTCGTGTTCTCCTGGGGTGGGAACCCCGGCGTCGGGAGCCTCTACCGCTTCCGCGACGCCGTCGAGCACGGCTGGCCGCGACCGCTCGAGCTCGAGGAGCACAGCCACGCGGGGATGGCGAACCGCTACGCGGCGGGAGCGTCGGGGCTCCCGTTCGCGGTCATGCGAGGCTACGCGGGAAGCGACCTCGTCTCGCACACCGACACGATCCGCCAGATCGCGTGTCCGTTCACGGGCGAGGTGCTCACCGCGGTGTCCGCGCTCCGGCCGGACGTGACGGTGATCCACGCGCAACAGACGGACCGCGAGGGGAACGTCCAGCTCTGGGGGATCACGGGGATCCAGAAGGAGGCGGTGCTCGCCGCGAGAGCGGCGGTGGTCACGGTCGAGGAGGTGGTCGACCACCTCGAGCCGAGACCCGGCGCGGTGATCCTCCCAGCCTGGACGGTCGACGCCGTGTCGGTCGTCCCGGGCGGCGCACACCCGTCGTACGCGCACGGGTACACCGAGCGCGACAACGACTTCTACGTCGCATGGGCGGCGATCAGTCGGGATCGGGACGCATTCCGGGCCTGGATGGAGGCGCATGTCCTCGCAGGTTGAGGCGCGTCCAGCGACGGCATCCGAGTGGACGCCCGCGGAGATGATGACGGTCGCAGCCGCACGTGCCCTTCCCGACGGCGCGACCTGCCTCGTCGGCATCGGCCTGCCGAGCACTGCTGCGAACGTCGCCCGACGCCTCCATGCGCCCCGGCTCGTCCTCGTCTACGAGTCGGGCACGATCGGCTCGAAGCCGGCCTCGCTACCGCTCTCGATCGGGGACGGCATCCTCGCCGAGACGGCCGACACCGTGGTCGGCGTCCCGGAGATGTTCAACTACTGGCTGCAGCCGGGCCGGCTCGACATCGGCTTCCTGGGCGCGGCGCAGCTCGACAGGTACGCCAACATCAACACGACCGTGGTCGGCGACTACGAGCACCCCGACGTCCGTCTCCCCGGCGCCGGAGGCGCGCCTGAGATCGCCTCGTCCTGTCGCGAGGTGATCATCGTGGTCCGTCATGGCCCCGACAAGCTCGTCGAGACCGTCGACTTCGTGACCTCGGTGGGCTACGGGCGCGGGCCGGGCGACCGGGAGCGGCTCGGCCTCCCCGGCGGAGGGCCGAAGAGGGTGATCACCGACCTCGGTCTGCTCGCTCCGCACCCGGCGACGTGCGAGCTCGTGCTCACCCATGTCCATCCGGGCGTGACGTTCGAGCAGGTGCAGGCCGCGACGGGTTGGGAGCTCCGCGCCTCGGACACGCTCGCGACAACGCCGCCGCCGACGGCCGAGGAGCTCGCTGCGGTGCGCGAGGTCGAGCGCACGAGACCGGGAACGGCATGAGCCCGCGCACCGCCGTCTCGGCGGAGTCGACCGACCGCGAAGCCGACTTCGTCCAGTCCCTCCAGCGTGGGCTCGCCGTGATCCGCGCGTTCGACGGCGAGAGCAGGACGCTGACGCTGGGCGAGGTCGCCACCGCCACCGGCCTCGCGCGTGCGGCCGCGAGGCGGTTCCTGCTCACGCTCGTCGACCTGGGCTACGTCCGGGTGGACGCACGGCTCTTCGAGCTGAGCCCGCGCGTGCTCGAGCTCGGGCGCGCGTACCTCTCGAGCCTCCGACTGCCCACGCTCGCGCATCCCCACCTCGAGGCGCTCGTGGACGACGTCGGGGAGTCCGCGACGATCGCGGTGCTCGACGCGACGGACATCGTCTACGTCGCACACGTCCCGGCGCGCAGGATCATGTCGATCACGATCGGAGTCGGAACGCGCGACCCGGCGTTTGCGACGTCGCTCGGGCGCGTTCTGCTCGCGGCGCAGGACGACGCGTGGCTGGACGGGTATCTCGGCTCGGCGCCGCTCTCGCCGATCACCGACCACACCGTGTCTGGCGCGCGCCCGTTACGCGCGGAGCTCGCGAGGGTTCGCCGCCAGGGATACGCCCTCGTCGACCAGGAGCTCGAGGACGGGCTCCGTGCAGTCGCGGTGCCGATCCACGACGCGCGCGGGGCGGTCGTCGCGGCCGTGAACCTCGCCGTTCACGCCGGACGCTGGACGGTGGAGGCGATTCGCGCGGACCTTCTGCCTCGCCTCCGCGAGGCGGCGAACGCGATCGAGGCGGCTCTCGCGACCGCCGAGCCGCCCCTGCCGGCCGCGGAACCTAGGGAGGCCCCGAACGGGAACGTCGCGCGCGACGCGGACTTCGTCCAGTCGCTCGAACGCGGCCTCCTCGTGATCCGGGCATTCGACGGGGCACCGACCGCGCTGACCCTGAGCGACGTGGCGAAGACGACCGGACTGCCGAGGGCGGCCGCGCGGCGCTTCCTGCTCACGCTCGTCGAGCTGGGCTACATGGAGGTCGACGGGCGACGGTTCAGCCTACGTCCCAGGGTGCTCGACCTCGGCCGTCCGTATCTCTCCCGGCTGACGCTGCCCGACCTTGCGCTCCCGCACATGCGCACGTTCGTGAACGACGTCCGCGAGTCGTCGACCGTCGCCGTGCTCGACGACCTCGAGATCGTCTACGTCGCGCACGTATCGGCTCGCCGGATCCTCTCCGTCTCCGTCGACGTCGGGACGCACGATCCTGCGTTCGCCACTGCCCTTGGCCGGGTGCTCCTGGCGGGCCAGGGCGAGGAATGGCTCGCCGAACACGGGCGCTCGTTCCAGCTGCGGCGCTACACCGAGCGGACGATCACCAAGCGCGTGGCCTTCCGGGAGGAGCTCGCGCGCATTCGTGCGCAAGGCTACGCGCTGGTCGACCAGGAGCTCGAGGACGGGCTGCGGGCCCTCGCGGTCCCGATCCGCGACGGGCAGCACCGGGTGATCGCCTCGGTGAACGTCGCCGTGCACACGAGCCGATGGCCGCTCGAGCGGATCCTCGGCGAGCTCTTGCCGCGCCTGTTCGAGCTCGCCGCGGCGGTCGAGCGTGACGTCCGCGCAACGACCTGAACCAGCCTGGGAGCGTGCGTTCCGCTTGCACGGAACGCACGCCGCAAGACTCCCGTCCGCCCGGCCTGCGCCGGTCGGGCGGGCACATCCCTGAAGCGGACTGCCGCCTTCGGCGGCGTCCGGGACCGCCTATCCGCCAATTGACCGCCCCGCCGCCGCGGCGCGCTTTCGGCGGTACGCACGCCAGGTCGTCGCCCACCGCTCCGGGTCGTCGAGGCCGGTCGGGTCGAGCTGGTGCACGACCTGGCGGTGCGGGGCCCGCTTGACGGTCTCCGGCTCGGTGTACGCCTCCTCGACGACGTGCGCGAGAACCGCGATCCAGTAGTCGAGGTCGTCCTTCGACCACATCTCGCCGGCTTCGGGGGTGAACGGCTCCGGGACGAGCCACGGCTCGTGGCTCAGCCAGAACGCGTCGACGCCGAAGTCGACCATCCGGTTCTGCACGTCGACCGCGGTGACGCCGGTGTCCTGCGTCACCTGCTCGAGGCTGTACCGGGTCATCTCGAGTCGCCGCTTGGAGAGGCGCGGGTGCGACTTCGAGACCCCGCGGACCTCGAGGAGCCTCTTCTCCATGTAGTTGTTGGCCAGAACCGACAGGTCCGAGGCGTGGTCGATCCCGTCCCCGCCCATCGCTCGCACCCAGGCGTACGCCTTGACGAGCTCCGGGACGTTGCCGAGGAACTCCCGCACGCGGCCCACGCTCGGCGGGCCGGCCTCTGCGAGCCGGTAGCGGTCGCCGTCGCGCGAGACGACGGGACCGGGGAGGAACGGGGCGAGGAGCTCGCTGCACCCGTAGGCGCCGACCGCCGGCCCACCACCTGCCTTCGGGGCGCCGAACGTCTTGTGGAGCATGAACATGCACGCGTCGAAGCCAAGCTCTGCCGCCCGGATCTTCCCCATCACGCCGTTGAAGTTCGCGTGGTCGTAGAAGCAGAGGCCGCCGGCCTCGTGGACGAGCTCGACCCACCGCGCGATCTCCGGGTTGTAGATCCCCATGTCGTCGGGGTTGTTGATCAGGAGCGAGGCCGTCCGCTCCGAGACGGCGGCCTCGAGCGCCGCGAGGGAGGGGTACCCGTTTTCCTCGAGCGGCAGCGTGACCACGTCGAAGCCGGCCGTCGCTGCGGTCGCGGCGTTGCACGGGTGCGCCTGGATCGAGGTGATCACCTCCGTTCGCTGCGCGAGCTCGCCACGTGAGGCGTGGTACGCGCGCGTGATGCACGCGTGGAGGTACGCCGCGTCGGCGCCTCCGCCGGGCTGGAACACGAAGCGGTCCATGCCCGAGAGCTCGCAGAGCGCCTGCTCGAGGCGCCAGACGATCTCGAGGATCCCCTGCAGCGTCTCCTCGCTCTGGTGCGGGTGCAGGTCGGCCACGAACTGCTTCGTGATCGCCTCGTTGACGCGCGGGTTGTACTTCATCGTGCAGGTCCCGAAGAGGCTGATGCCCATCATCCCGAGGGTCTCCTGCGAGAGGTGGAGGTAGTGCCTCAGCACCTCGGGCTCCGAGAGCTCCGGCAGCTCCGGCGCGACGTCGCGTCGCATCGACGGCGCGACGAGCGCGTCGGCGTCGCCGACCTCGGCCTCGAGCTCCGGCTCGACGGGCGGGATCTCGACGCCCCGGGAACCGGGTCGGCCGAGCTCCATCACGAGCGGCTCGTCCCAGACGGCGGCGTGGTAGCGGCGGAGGGCGGTCATCGCGACGTCACCTCCTCCAGTCCGGACACGAGTCGATCGACGTCGGCCTGCGTGTGCACCTCCGTGACGCAGTAGAGCGCGCTCTGACCGAGCTCTGGGTGGCTCTCGGACAGGTCCTTCCCGCCGAAGATCCCCCGTGCACGGAGGCCCGCATCGATCTCCGCCACCGTCCGGCCTGTCTCGCCGAAGTCCACGACGAGCTCCTTGAAGAAGCCGCCTCCCCAGCGGACGCGCACGCCGGGAACATCGTCGATCCTGCGTGCGGCGTAGTGGCTCCGCTGGAGGATCGCCCGGCCGATCTCGGCGAACCCCTGCGGGCCCATCAGCGCCATGTACACGGCGTTGGCGATCGCCCACAGGTAGACGGAGTTGCCGGTCCAGTCCTTCCCGTGCTCGCGCGCGCCGTACGACGTCTGCTCGAAGAGGATCACGCCGAACGTCCGCTCCCCCGGCTCGACCGTGTCGCAGATCGACACCTGCAGCGTCGGGTACTCGCGCGCGTAGCGCTCCTCGTCCCGTGTCGCGATGAAGCCGCCCGCGCCGCCGCCGCAGTGCATGTGCACGCCCAGCGGCTGCGTCGTGCCGACGACGATGTCTGCGCCCCAGCTGCCGGGCGGCGCGAGCACGCCGAGGCTGATCGGGTCGACACCCACGACCGTCTCGGCGCCCGCCGCACGCGCGAGCGCGGCGATCTCCGCCGCGTCGGACTCGACGACGCCGAGGAACGACGGGTTCTCGAGGTAGACGGCCGCGGTCCGGTCGGAAAGGGTGTCGCGGAGGTCGTCGAGATCCACCCGCCCGGTCGCCGGGTCGTACGCGACGGTGAGCACCTCGATGTGGTTTCGCACCTCCGGAGGCGCGCAGTAGTTCCGGATCACGGCAAGCCGCTCCGGGTCGATCGAGGCCGGGACGAGCAGCTGGTCGCGGCCGGTGAGCCTCGCGGCCATCCGCGCGGCGTTGCCCGCGGCGCAGCCCCAGGTGTAGACGGGCAGCCCGACGAAGTCCATGTCGACGAGCTCGCCCAGCTGGCTCGCGTACTCGAACCACGCCTGGTTCCGGCCGAAGTCGGACGCGGGCGTGCCCCAGACGGGCGTGAGGAACTCGCTCCGCGAGATGATCTCGTCGCACACCGCCGGGACGTAGTGCTGCCAGCACCCGGCGCCGAGGAAGCTGAGGTTCTCGGCGCACGTCGCGTTCCGAGAGAGGATCTCCGTCAGGTGGCGCTTGAGCTGCGCCTCCGCCCGGATCGCGGGCGGCAGCTCGATCGGTCGCGACAGGCGGTGGCTCTCGGGGATCTGCTCGAACAGCTCGTCGACGTCGTCGAGGCCGATCTCCGCGAGCATCTCGTCGACGACGCCCGGGGCGGAGGTCGCCATGTACGGGTGGGCCTCACCCGGGATCATCCGTGTCGCCAATGCCGTTCCTCCCTTTGTTCGCCGTGCGTCATCCTGAGACGCGCAACACCATCGACCGATCGGGGGCCACGCGCACGCGCCGGTAGCCGTCGAGGAGATTCTCCCTCTCGCCGTCGCCGAGGTCGACGTGGAGGACGGGCGGGTCGAGCGCCGCGACCTTGTCGGCCCCGGCGACGATCACGAGGTTGTCGACGCCGACGCGAAGCAGCACCCGCGCCGAGATCTGCTGGTTGCCGCGACCGAGCAGGAATCCCTGGCCGCCGATCACGCCGAGGACGAGGGTCGCGTCCGGGTGGGCGTCGAGCAGCCGTAGGATCCCGTCCTCGTCGAGATCGGCCGTCAGCAGCTTGCCGTCGAGCACCGCGTCGACGCCGAGCGCCGTGCCGTCGAGCCCGAGGGCGTCGAGGATCCGGCCGGTCGTCGTCCCGGGCCCGATGAGATAGAGGCGATGCGGCGTCAGCTCGCGCGCGATGGCGTCGCAGAGAGCGGTCAGCGCTGCCTCGTCGGCCGGCCGGGCCGTCGCCTTGCCCGCCTGGAGCCGCCCGCCGACGTGCGGTGAGCGGGCGAGCGCGAAGAGCTCGCTCTCGACGCCGTCCGCCGCGTCGAGCACTTCGCGCTCGACGAGCGGGAACACGCCGGGGCTCGAGAGGTAGCGCGCCGCCGCCTCGCCGGCCGCCTCGGGCGTCGTGCCGAAGACGGCCGAGCGCATCTTCACCCCGGACGGGACGCCGAGCACCGGAAGCTCGGTGCCGACCACGGAGACGACATCGCGCGCGGTGCCGTCGCCACCGGCGAAGAGGATGAGGTCGACCTTGCGTTCGAGGAGCTCGCGGGCGACGGCCCGGGTGTCCTCGGCCGTCGTGGGGCTCGCGGGGCGATGGTCGAGAAGGGTGACCCGAAGCCCGAGCTCCTCCGCCAGCTCCGCGCCCATGCTGCCCCCGGCGGCGCGCACCTCCGTCGCCGGCGCCTGGGCACGAAGCACGTCGAGCGCCCTCCGAGCGCGTGCGGGCGCAACGGGTGGCGCGCCGTCGCGCACGGCTCGGTCGACCGCGGCGCGGTCGTCGCTCCCCTTGAGCGCGAGACGACCGCCGATGCCCGCGATCGGATTCACGATCAGCCCGAGCGCCGACACGACACGATGTTCTCACCCGGCACGAAGCTCTGCGGCGACGTCGTCCGCGGCCGCGCGTGCCGTCGAGACCATCTCGTCGAGCTCGTCCTCCGTGACGACGAAGGGCGGAGAGAACGCGATCGTGTCCGCGTCCGGCAGGGCTCGCGTGATCACGCCGCGCTCCAGGCATCGTCGGGCGATCCGCGGGCCGACCCTGAGCGAGCGATCGAACGGCCGAGCGGGGGAACGGGACGCGACGAGCTCGACGGCGGCGATCAGACCGATCCCGCGGACCTCGCCGACGAGCGGGTGGTCGTCGAACGCCTCGTGGAGGCGCTCGTTGAGCCTTGCGCCGCGCGCCGCCGCCTGGGCGACGAGCCCTTCGCGCTCGATGATGTCGAGGTTCTCCATCGCCGCGGCCGCAGCGACAGGATGGGCGGTGTACGTGTAGCCGTGCCCGAAGACGCCCTTCGACGCATCGGCGACGACGCTCCAGACGCGCTCGGAGACGAGGCAGCCCGAGAGGGGGATGTAGGCGGACGTCAAACCCTTTGCGACGGTGATCAGGTCCGGCTCGATCCCGAAGAGCTCGCTCCCGAACCAGCAGCCGAGGCGTCCGAAGCCGCAGACCACCTCGTCGGCGATCAGCAGGACGTCGTGGCGGCGAAGCACCTCCTGGATCGCGGGGAAGTAGCCCGGGGGAGGGACGAGCACGCCGCCGGCCGCCTGGAGCGGCTCGGCGATGAAGGCCGCGACGGTGTCGGGGCCTTCTCGGAGGATCAGCTGCTCGAGGTCGTCCGCGAGGAACCGCACGAACTCGTCGTCCGACATTCCCTCGGTCGCCTCCCAGAGCCGGTGGGGCGCCCGCGCGTGCCGGATCATCGGGAGCGGGAGGTCGAATCCCTCGTGGAGGTTGGCCAGGCCCGTGAGCCCGGCGGAGAGCACCGTCACGCCGTGGTACCCGCGGGCCCGCGAGACGAGCTTCTTCTTCTGCGGGTCGGCCGAGCGCGTTGTTGTAGAACCAGACGAGCTTCGCCTGGGTGTCGTTGGCGTCCGAGCCGCTCGACCCGAAGAACACCTTCGACATGGGCACTGGCGTGGACGCGAGCACGCGCTCGGCCAGCAGCGCGGGTGCCTCCGTGGCCATCGACGAGAAGCCGTGGTAGTAGGAGAGGCGCTCGATCTGGCGCGCGATCGCCTCGGCCAGCTCCGGCCTGCCGTACCCGACGTTGACGCACCAGAGACCGGCCATCCCGTCGAGGTACGCCTGGCCCCGCGAGTCCCACAGCGTGCTGCCGCTGCCGCGGACGATCATGTGCCCGCCGTCCTGCTCGTGGCGCCGCGGCTCGCTGAAGGGATGGAAGACGTACTTCCGGTCGACGTCCTCGATCGAGTGGGTGGGCTTCGTCGACACCGCGCGGTGTGCGCTGTCCGCTAGTCGGACTTTCGGGCGCTTGACGAACATAGCCGCCCGCGCGGGCGCTGTCCAGGTCGCCGCTCGGACGGCCCCGCTAGGCGCCGACGGCGTCGGCGACGAACGCGGCGATCGCCTCGCCGAAGGCGCGGCGGCTTGCTTCCCACGCGTAGAACATGTGCCCGCCGTCGAAGTGGCGCACCGTCAGGCGCTGGCCCATCTGCGGGTCGAGCCGCATGAGGTTGCGTAGCCGGTCCGTCGCGTAGTACGGGGTCACCAGGTCGTACCGGCCGTGGGTGATGAACGCCTTCATGTGCGGGTTGAGCGCCATGCCGTAGCGAAAGTCGTCCGTCGCGCCGACGATCGGCAGGAACGCGTGCTGCGACGCGTCGTCCTTCCACGCTGTATTCACCTCGTAGCTCAGCAGCGTGTACTCCCGCTCCGTCTCGACGCCGATCTCCGCGCGCAGGAGCCGGTTCACCGCC
Organism: uncultured Actinomycetes bacterium; assembly: GCA_963698935.1. GTDB lineage: Bacteria > Actinomycetota > Thermoleophilia > Gaiellales > Gaiellaceae > Gaiella. The sequence goes on along the minus strand of CAVOSU010000023.1, from coordinate 383,330 downwards.
ATCGTGTACGCGGGGCTGATCCCCGCCAGCGTCGGGTCCGGGCCGGCGAACGTCTCGCGGTCGGGGAACGGGTCGATCGAGGTCACGGTGCTGTCGTAGAGGCCGAGCACCTTCCGCTCGTCGCGGAGAAGCTCCCGCGTGAAGGTCGAGATCGAGATGCGGCCCTCGGCCCGCGCGACGAGGTCCGTGGGGAGCCCGACGAGGTCCGACAGTCGCGTCAGCACTCGCTCGCGCTCGTCGCCGTCCATCGCGGCGCCGCGCACGAGGAACGGCGCGAGCTCGCTCGCCGCGAAGGCCTCGGCCGCTCCGCGCACCTCCTCGGGCGCTGTCTCGCGTGCGAACACGCGCGAGCGGCCGTGGTACGCGGCCGCGAGCGCCATCGTCGGCAGGGTGTCGATCCAGCCGAGGACGTCGTAGTCCGTCGGGTTGAGCGTGCCGATCTCGAGGGCGGGAGAGATGAGGATCGCCCCGTTGAGGCCGATCCCGGTTCCCTCCTGCAGCAGTCGCACGAGGCGTCCGACGCGGTAGCCGCCGTAGCTCTCGCCGGCGACGAAGATCGGCGAGTCCCACCGGCCGTTTGCGGACAGCCAGCGCCCCATGAACTCCGAGAGCGACTCGAGATCGCGCTTCTGCCCGAAGTACTCCTTCGGGTCGACGCGCTCGTCCTTGTCGTCGCCGCGTTCCCGTCGGCGGCCTTGTCCTTCTTCTTGCTCTCGATCACGCGGCTGAAGCCGGTGCCGACCGGGTCGACGAACACGAGGTCGGTGAACGCGAGCCAGGACGCCTCGTTCTGCACCAGCCGGGGCGGCATCTCGGGGAGCGATCCGTCCGCGGGGAACGCGACGCGCAGCGGCCCGATCGCGCCGAGATGCAGGTACGCCGACGAGGCGCCGGGGCCGCCGTTGAACACGAACGTCACCGGCCTCCGCTCGTCCGTGTCTGCGACGTACGAGACGGAGAAGATCTCCGCGGCGGGCTTGTCCTTCTTGCGCAGGACGACCCAGCGCGCCGTCGCCGTATACGCGAGCGGCGTCGCGCCGCCGGTCCACGTCGCGCTCGTCTCCGCCCCGGCGGGCGGCTCGTGGTCGCTGGGCGTCGCCTTCGGCTCCGGCGCGTCGTCGTCCATCGGGCGGACGCTACCCGAGTCGACCGTCGACCCGGGTAGCGTCGCCCGCCCCCGCCGCGGGCCCCTGGGCCGCGCGACTCCCCACGGCCGCGCGGCCCGTCTGGCAGAGCGCGTCAGCGCGCGGTGCGCACCTGGACGAGACGCCTCGTGGAGACGCCTGCCAGCAGGGTGTCGCCCTGCTTCCGCGCCCGGACGAAGAACTGGACGCTGTAGCTCCGTCGGAGCGGGAAGTCCCGCTGCGGCGTCATGCGCAGGGTCGCCCAGCCGTCCTGCCCCGTGCGCTGCTCGCCGGCGGCGGACGTGACGAGCGGCGTCGAGCGTCCGAACACGAGCACGTCGCGTACGACGTAGCCGCGCGTGTCGACCACGTGCACCCGCAGCTGGATCGTCGCTTGCCGCGAGCGCACCGGACTCGGCTGGAACGAGATGCCGTCGATCACGAGACGCGCAGGCAGCGACACGCTCGAGGCCGGGACCGAGTACTTGCCGTTGGGCAGCTTGATCGCCCCGGCCGGGAGCGCCGGCCCTGTGCCCTGGACCGTCCCGGTCGCGTTCGATGCCGCGGTCGCGCTCCCCTGGCTGTTGCGTCCGGTCACCTTCGCGCGCAGCCGCTGACCGACGTCCGACGCTCCGAGGGCGTACGTCGTCGACGTCGCGCCCGCGATCGTCGCGCAGTTCGAGGCGTCGGGCTTTCCGCCGTCCGCGCCGCAGCGCACCCACTGGTACGTCAGCGTGATCGGGCTCGCGCCGCTCCAGCTGCCGCCGTTCGCGGTCAGCGTCTGACCCTGTTGCGCGGTGCCCGAGATCGAAGGCTCCTTCGTGTTCTTCGCGGAACCGGACCCCGTCCCGGAGGCCTGGACGACCGCCGTCGGGTTCGATGCCGCGACCGTGCTGCCGTCGCTGTTCCTGGCGGTCACTCGCGAGCGCAGCCGATGCCCGACGTCATCGTGGCCGAGCATGTACGTCTGCCCGGTCGCGCCCGACACCGCGGCGCAGTTCGATCCGTCCGCCGCCCCGCCGTCGATACCGCACCGGACCCACTGGTATGCGAATGCGATCGGCGAGGTGCTCGACCAACCTCCGCTCGTCGTCGTGAGCGTCTGGCCCTCGACGGCCGAGCCCGTCACTGCCGGATCGGACGTGTGCACGGGGCCGGAGCTGGCAGCGACGGCCGCGGTTTGCCCCGACAGGGCCTGGCCGCCGCCCGAGCCTGCGGCGGTCACGCGAACGCGGAGCGTGTGACCGCGGTCCGCGGAAGCGACCTGGTAGACCTGGCCGGAGCCAATCGGTGCACCGGCTGTATCGCAATTGGCGCCGCTCGTGTCGCAGCGGAACCAGTCGTAGGTGAACCCGGTCGTCGTTCCGGACCACGTTCCGGAGGTCGCGGTCAGCGTCTGGCCGACGACGGGATTGCCGGAGATGGTCGGAGGCGATGTGTTCGCATCCGTCTGAGCGTTCGCCGCGCCGCTCGCGATGACCGCGACGAGCACCGCGCCCGCGACGAGCGCGATGCTCGCGACGGCAGACCATCGTCGTGCCGAGGCATTTCGGTTGGACTCCATCGAGGAACTTCCTCCGTCTGTGGGATGCACGTGCTGGCTCTATATCGCCACACGATCCACAGCGAAATCCCAATCGGCAGAAATCTCACAAGGTGCTTACCCCAGTCGTGCATTGTTTACGGCGCGCGTACAGATCACCGGGTGCCGCGGGGGAGAGGAACCCCGTGCCCGAGGCCGTACTCCATTCCTGCGGCTCCCTTTTTCTCGTGGGCCGTGAGGTGCGGGGCGACCCGTGTCTCGAGCGCCGGCCGGAGTGCCGCCGCTGCCCCCTCCCCTGAGGTGCGGCGGCCCCGGCCGGCTTTTTGCAAAGAGAAGGGGGCCCATGCGGACCCCCTTGCTCGACGGCGCAACGTCGGCTCAGGCGGGTCTGCCGCCTGCGGGGAGAGGAGTCGCGCCGCAATAGGCGTATCAGTGTCATATCCTGCGGTCGATCGCGAGAAATCCTCCGGAATCCGAAAGGAAATGGGCGCAAAATGGACAGGATGAATGAGCTCAGCCACGGCGCAAAGATCGTCCTCGGGGCGACCATCGCCTTTCTGATCCTCTCGTTCTTCAGCTGGTTCCACTACACCGGGCCGGGCAAGGACGAGCTCGATGCGATCGGAGCCGACACCGGCATCACGATGTGGCACGGCGTGGGCTGGATCGCCGGCCTGCTCGCGATCGGCCTCCTCGTCTGGCAGGCGATCCGGCTCGCGAACATCGAGCTCGAGATCGGCGTGACGCCCTCGATGATCACGGCGGCGCTCGCGCTGCTCGTGCTGATCTTCGCGCTGATCCGGTGGCTCGACAAGCCGGGCGGAGACTTCGTCGGCCGCACCTTCTGGTCGTGGCTGGGTCTCGCATTCGCGATCGTCATGGTCGTCGGCGCCTGGATGAACATGCGTGCGGCGGGCGAGAGCCTGACCGGCATCCGCGACCAGATCTCGGGTGCGACGGCCGGGATGCGCGGAGGCGACGACGACGCCCCGGCTCCTATGGTGCCGCCGGCAACGCCGCCCGCGACCACGACTCCGCCCGCGTCGCCGGAGCCGCCCCCGGTGGACGAGCCGGACGCGCCGAGCACCACCTCGTAGCACGCTTTGTCGCGGCCCCCTCCGGTCTCGGCCGGAAGGGGCCGCCGCTACACTCAGCGCATGGCCGAGATCGGCACGCTGCGCGTCAAGACAGGCCTTGCGGAGATGCTCAAGGGCGGCGTCATCATGGACGTCGTCGACGCGGAGCAGGCCCGGATCGCGGAGGACGCGGGCGCCTGTGCGGTGATGGCGCTCGAGCGCGTCCCTGCCGATATCCGGCGCGACGGCGGCGTCGCCCGCATGTCCGACCCCGAGAAGATCCGCGAGATCCAGGAGTCCGTCTCGATCCCGGTGATGGCGAAGTGCCGCATCGGCCACTTCGTCGAGGCGCAGATCCTCGAGGCGCTCGAGGTCGACTACATCGACGAGTCCGAGGTGCTGACCCCGGCCGATCTCGAGCATCACGTCGACAAGCACGCGTTCACCGTTCCGTTCGTCTGCGGCTGCACGAACCTCGGTGAGGCGCTGCGACGGATCGCCGAGGGCGCCGCGATGATCCGTACGAAGGGCGAGGCGGGGACAGGCGACATCGTCAACGCGGTGACCCACATGCGGGCCGTGTTCGGCGCGATCCGGCAGCTCCAGGGCCTCCGCGAGGAGGAGCTCTACGCCGCGGCGAAGGAGCATCGCGCGCCGTACGAGCTGATTCGCTGGGTCGCAGAGAACGGCCGCCTGCCTGTCGTGACCTTTACCGCAGGCGGGATCGCGACCCCAGCGGACGCGGCGCAATGCATGCAGCTCGGCGCGGACGGCGTGTTCGTCGGCTCGGGGATCTTCAAGTCCGGCGACCCCGACCGCCGCGCGAAGGCGATCGTCGAGGCGACGACCCACTTCAACGACCCGAAGATCCTCGCGGACGTGTCCGCGGGGCTCGGGGAGCCGATGGTCGGCATCTCCGCGAGCTCGCTCACCGAGGCCGAGCGCCTCGAAGTCCGCGGCTGGTAGGGCTCCTGCTGCGCAGGAGCTAGATCAAGCTCCGATCTACACTTTCGGCGTATGGCTCGTCGACCCAGAGTCGGTGTTCTCGCGCTGCAGGGCGCGTTCCGCGAGCACGCGCGCGTCCTGCGCGAGGCCGGCGCGGACGTCGTCGAGGTGCGCCTGCCCCGTCAGCTCGACGGGCTCGACGGTCTCGTGATCCCGGGCGGGGAGTCGACGACGATCCTCAGGCTCGCCTCGCTCTACGGGCTCGACGAGGCGATCCGCTCGTTCCCGGCGCCGGTCTTCGGGACGTGCGCGGGGATGATCCTGCTCGACCGCGCGCACCTCGGGTTGGCCGACCTGGAGGTCGATCGGAACGCGTACGGACGGCAGGTCGCGAGCTTCGAGGCGGATCTCGAGCTCGACGGAGACGAGCGCCCGTTCCGGGGAGTGTTCATCCGCGCGCCGCGCGTCCGCGACGTCGGAGCCGACGTGGAGGTGCTGGCCCAGCTCGACGGCGAGCCCGTGCTGTTGCGCGACGGCCGTGTCCTCGTCGCCGCGTTCCACCCCGAGCTGACGGACGATTCCCGGATCCACGAACGATTCCTGGAGCTAGTTGTGGAGGCGATGAGTGTCAGGGCATAGCAAGTGGTCGACGATCAAGCACAAGAAGGGCGCCGCCGACGCGAGGCGGGGAAAGCTCTTCTCCAAGCTCTCCCGCGCGATCATGGTCGCGGCGAAGGAGGGCGGCTCCGACCCGGCCTCGAACATGGCGCTCCAGAACGCGATCGAGAAGGCGCGCTCGTATTCGATGCCGAAGGACAACATCGAGCGCGCGATCGCGAAGGGGACCGGCGAGGGGACGGACGGCTCGACCTTCGAGACCGTCGTCTACGAGGGCTACGGGCCCGACGGCGTCGCCGTGATCGTCGAGGCCCTGACCGACAACCGGAACCGCACCGCCTCCGACGTCCGCCACCTGTTCACGAAGTTCGGCGGGAACCTCGGCGCCACCGGTGCGGTCGCCTGGCAGTTCGAGCGGCGCGGGATCGTGCTCGTCCCGGCCGACGGGGTCGACGAGGACGAGCTCGTGCTCGCGGCCGCCGACGCGGGCGCGGAGGACGTCGAGCGCGACGGCTCGACCTTCGTCGTGTCGTCCGCGCCAGAGGAGCTCGCCCGAGTCCGAGAGGCGCTCGAGGCGGCCGGGCTCGCGCTCGAGTCGGTCGGGCTCTCGATGGTGCCGAAGACGACGGTCGCGATCGCCGACGAGTCGACTGCGAGGCAAGTCGTGCGCCTCGTCGAGGGCCTCGAGGACTCGGACGACGTGCAGGACGTCTACGCGAACTTCGACATCCCCGAGGCCGTGCTGGAGGCCGTCGCTTCCTGAGAGAGCGGATCTCCGACTGACATCGGACACGCGGACGTGATTCACCGAGCCGTGTCGCCGCTCCGCACCGACGGCGACCGGGCGACGGCGTCGTCCGCCCGAGAGCTCCTAGCGCAAGGCTTCCGCGCCGGCGCGCGACTCGATCTGGAGCCCTCCGCGGCGGCGGTGGAGCGAGAGGCAGCGGAGTCCCTCGGGGCCGGCGACGAGGGACCGCATCGCGCCACGGGGCACGATCGCGAGCATGCCGCCCGAGAGTCGGTGCTCGCCTCCGTCCACGACGAGCGTGCCGGCGCCGGCAAGCGCGACGATCGCGACGTCGCGCTCCTCGTTCACGTGCTGCGGCTGCCCCTCGCCCTCCCGCCAGACGAGCAGCGTCGCGTTCAGCTCCTCGGACGCCGTTCCCCACGCAGGGCCACGCCCTTCGAGCGACAGCAGGTCGACGACGTCCACCCGGCGAGCGTAGACAAGTCCACGGACTTGACCAGCGGTATGCGGCCGGAGGGCGGCTTGCCGCCCGGGAGGCCAGGGCCACCTTGTCGGTGAGCGACGGAGAAGGAGGGGCTCGTGGGGGAATCATGGGATTCCCCCACGTCTGAGTCGTCCGAGAGGCTGCGTACCCTCCTCGCGTGAAGGTCCTCGGCATCGATCCAGGGACGGCTGCGTGCGGGTACGGGATCGTCCACGAACGCGACGGGCGTATCAGGGCCCTCGCCCAGGGGTGCTGGACGTCCGGCGCGCGCGAGCGACCCGAGTTGCGGCTCAAGCGGATCTTCGAGGGCGTCGGCATGCTCATCTCCGACCACGAGCCGGACGCCGTCGCCCTGGAGGAGTCCTTCGTCGGTGCCGACGCCCGCATCGCGCTCTTCGTCGGGCAGGCACGGGGCGCCGCGCTCGTCGCGGCCGCGGCCGCGGGCGTCACGTGCACCGAGTACGCGCCGGCCCGGGTGAAGCAGGCGGTCTGCGGTTACGGGCGGGCGGACAAGGGACAGGTCGCGCGGATGGTCCGAATGCTCCTCGCGCTCCCCGACGAGCGCGCGACGTCGCACGAGGCGGACGCGCTCGCGGTCGCGATCTGCCACGCGATGGCGCCCCCGCTCGCGCGGATGGCGTCGTGACGAGGCCGGTGTGATCGCGCGCCTGCGGGGACGTCCGGCCGGACGGAGCGCCGAGGGGCTCGTCCTCGACGTGAACGGTGTCGGCTACCTCGTTGCCGCGACGCCGTCGGTGCTGCGTCGTGCGGGGGCGGGCTCGGAGGTGACGGTCGAGACGTACCTCCACGTCCGCGAGGACGCGCTGCAGCTCTACGGCTTTGCGGACGCCGACGAGCGCGAGTTGTTCGTCCACCTTCTCACCGTGAGCGGCGTCGGGCCGAAGGTCGCGCTCGCAGTCGTCTCCGGCTCGCCCGCCGCCGAGCTGCGCAAGGCGATCGCGCTTGGCGACCACGCGCGCTTCCAGGCGATTCCCGGGATCGGCAAGAAGACGGCCGAGCGGATCGTGCTCGAGCTCCGAGGAGAAGCTCGGCGCGCTGCCGGAGCCGGCGCTCGCCGCCGTCGGCGATGCGCCGAGCCACCTCGTCGCGCGGGACGCGCTTGTCGAGCTCGGGTACTCGATCGTCGATGCCGAGCGGGCGCTCGCGGAGATCGATCCCGAGCTTCCGGCCGAGGAGCGGGTCAGGCTCGCGCTGCGTGGAGCCGCGGCATGAGCCAGTTCCTCGCGCCGGCGCTCCGGCCCGAGGAGGAGGAGGCCGAGCGGTCGCTCAGACCGCGGCGGCTCGACGACTTCATCGGCCAGGAGCGCGTGAAGGAGCAGCTCCGCATCTCGCTCGACGCGGCGACGGCGCGGGGCGAAGCGCTCGACCACGTCCTCCTCGCCGGCCCGCCGGGGCTCGGAAAGACGACGCTCGCGCAGATCGTTCGGGAGGAGCTCGGCGTGGGGCTGCGCACGGTGGCCGGCCCGGCGCTCGAGAAGAAGGACATCGCCGCCGTGCTCACCGCGCTCGAGCCGCGCGACGTCCTCTTCGTGGACGAGATCCACCGCCTCGCCCGCGCGGCTGAGGAGATCCTCTACCCGGCGCTCGAGGACTTTCGGCTCGACATCGTGTTCGGTCAGGGGGCGGCGGCGCGGACGCTGACGCTCGACCTGCCCCCGTTCACACTCGTGGGGGCGACGACGCGCACCGGGCTCCTGACGACGCCGCTGCGCGACCGGTTCGGGATGACGTTCCGGCTCGGCTACTACGACCCGGGCCAGCTGGCGACGATCGTCCGCCGCTCGGCAGGGATCCTCGGCGTCGAGATCGCAGACGATGCCGCGGAGGAGATCGCATCGCGCTCGCGCGGGACGCCGCGGATCGCGAACCGCATCCTGCGTCGCGTCCGCGACGTCGCGGAGGTGCGTCATTCGGGCGCGATCACGACGGCGGTCGCGCAGGAGGCGCTCGACCTGCACGAGGTCGACGAGCAAGGGCTCGAGCGGGTCGACCGGGAGCTGCTCGACGCGATCGCGTCGAAGTTCGGCGGCGGTCCTGTCGGGCTCTCGACGCTTGCGGTCGCGCTCGGCGAGGAGACCGACACGATCGAGGAGGTCTACGAGCCGTATCTCCTCCAGCTCGGCTTCCTCCAGCGCACCCCGCGCGGACGGGTGATCACCGATCTCGGCCGGGAGCACCTCGGGACGGTGCGCGACGAGGCGAGCCTGTTCTAGCTCTCCCGCCGCTCAGCGCCGGTACTGGACGGCATGCCAGGATGGCGTGGGCGCGAGCTCGAGCAGGGACCGGCCGCCTTCCGGCTCGGCGTACATGAACTCCCCGCTCGAGTCGTCCCACGAGACGTCGAGCAGCCCCTGCTTGACCCGGTGGTCGAGGTAGGCGCTCCGGAACACGAGCTTGCGCAGCCAGTAGACCAGCGACTCGCCGTCGACGAGCGCCAGCCGCTCCCAGTGCCGCACGAGATACGCGCCGAGCGGGCTGCGGGGATCCGTGATGCGCGCATCGGCGGCGAGCTCGACGAGGTCGCCGACCTCGTCGGGGTCGAGGTCGTTCGACGGGACGAGGCCGAGCTTCACGGCCGCGCCAGCGACCCGCTCCTCGAAGTCGCGCTCCCCGAAGGAGAACTGGTAGCCGAGGAACTCGAGCGCGTACGCCTCCCCGGACGAATAGTTGCGCGCCTCCCCTGACACTCCCAGAGGCTAGCCTCTCGGCGTGGGGAATCGGAAGCTCGTGGCGGTGATGGTCGTCCTCGTGCTGGCTATCTGGCTGGGCGGGACGGCCGTGACGAAGTACTCGCTCGAGCAGATGGCGCTCTTCGCCCCTCTCGCGGTCTGCGTGGTCGGTGCGACCGCAGGAGTGGTGCTCCTGTGGGTCAAGGTGATCGCGCAGGCCCGTCGCGAGCGCAGCGAGCGACACTCCGTCTAAGAGCTCGCAGGCGGCCGCCGCCGCCCGCGAACGACGGACGACGACTACGCGCCGACGGCCTCCGGCTGGAGCGCGGGAACGTCGACCTGCAGGCCGGGCTCGGCCGCACGCACCTGCGTCTGCGGTGCGCCGAGCTCGCCACGGACGATGTTCGCGCCCTGCGCGAGCGCGGCGGCCTTGTACAACGCGATCGGCCGCGGCACGCCCTGCCGCCCGAACCCGCAGTCGGAGGACAGCACGAGCTTGTCCTCGTCGATGTACTCGAGCGCGGTCCGGACGTCGGCGGCGACGTCCTCGGGGGTCTCGACCTGCAGGCGCCGGTGGCTGATCATGCCGACCGCGACCTTCTTCGGCAGGTTGCCCTTGTACGGCTTGAAGGCCGGCAGCAGGCTGTGGCCGTTCTCCTTCGACTCGATCGTCCAGACGTCGCCCTTCAGCCGGTTGAGGTAGATGTCGACCGACGGCTCGTACGAGATCTGCGGGTCGAAGCAATGCTGCGCCCCGGGGTTCCCCCAGCAGGTGTGGATCCACAGCTCGACGTCATCGAGCCCCTCGACCGTGTGGTTGAAGAGATCGACGAGGAAGTCGAGGTACTCGGGCGCAGCGCCGTAGGCGGCGGCGCTGTGGATCGCGGGCTCCTCGATCTGGATGATCTTCGCGCCCGCAGCCTGCAGCTCGTGCAGTTCGGCGTTGAGGATCGTCGCGATGTCCCACATGAGGTCCTGCTTGTCCTGTGCGTAGGCGTCGGTCTTCACCGTGAGCACCGTCGCCGCGAGGTCGGCGGCGACCGTCCCGAGCTTGACCGGCTTCTCGGTGCGGGCCTGCGCGATGCGCCAGATCTTGGCGAACTCGAGGGGGACGCGCGGCCCGATCTTGTCCACCACCGCGTGGTACTTCCAGCCGCCGACGATCTCGTTGAGCCACGAGCCGATCGGATAGCTCCAGCCGAACGTCGTCTCGGTGTCGTACTCGGAGATGCCCTCGAAGCGCTCAGACGGATAGGAGAACCAGGAGCGCCCGCCGAGGTCGGCGTCGAGGTGGTAGTCGCCGTTGGTGAGGATGTCGAGGCCGGCAAGCTCCTGGTCCGCGAGCACCGACGAGACGGCGTCGACGAACTGCTCCCGGTAGGCGACGTCGCCCATGCCGGTCGAGAACGGGCGCTCGAGGAGGTTGCCGGTGTACCACGACGGCCTCGGCCACGAGCCGGTCACCGTCGTCGGCAGGACAAGGTCTTTCGTTGCTGTCAACACGTCAGGCTCCTTTGCTCCGCTCGCCCCCGACACCGACGCCGCAGGTCACCCACCGACGATAGATGGGCTCCGGGGTCCTGGTCAACGCGCATCCCGCCGATTCAGGAACAGGGGGCGCGGACAAGCACCGTCCGACCTCGCCCGTACCGTCGCCTGGGCCATGCAGGACGGCCGCTGGACGACGATACCGTGCGACTGGGAGCGGGTCGACGCCCTCTCGCGAGAGCTCGGGCTGAGCGACACGACCGCGACAGTGCTCGTCCGTCGTGGGCTCGGCGACCCCGCCGCCGCGCGCGCGTTTCTCGCTGCGGAACCGCCGCGCCACGACCCCTTTCGGCTCGGCGACATGGCCGCGGCAGTGGAGCGGATCCGCGTCGCGGTGCGCGACGGGCAGCGGATTTGCGTCCACGGCGACTACGACGTCGACGGCATCTCCGCGACCGTTGTCGCTCTTCTGACGCTGCAGGAGCTGGGCGCGCACGTCGAGTGGCGTCTCCCGAGCCGCTTCGAGGAGGGTTACGGGCTCGCTGCCGAGACGATCGAGCAGCTGGCGGCGGACGGCGTCGACCTCGTCCTCACCGTCGACTGCGGGATCACGGCGGTGGCCGAGGTCGCGCGCGCCCGCGCGCTCGGGCTCGACGTGATCGTCACCGACCATCATCGCCCCGGAGACGCGCTACCCGACTGCGCTGTCGTCGCCACGCGGCCGTCGGACTACGGCTGTCCCGACCTCTCCGGCACGGGCGTCGCGTACACGCTCGCCCGCGCGCTGCTCGGAGACGACCACCCAGCGGTCGCACGAATGCTCGACCTCGTCGCGCTCGCGACGATCGCGGACGTCGTCCCGCTCGTCGACGAGAACCGCACGCTCGCGGCCGCTGGCCTCCGCGCGCTCGCGCGCACGAGCCGCCCGGGGTTGCAGGCGCTGATGCGGTCGGCCCACGTGGATCCCGCGATCGTCGACTCGACAGCGGTCGCGTTCAGGCTGGCGCCGCGGATCAACGCGGCCGGCCGGCTCGGCCGGCCCGACCTCGCACTCGAGCTGCTCCTCACCGAGGACCGCGCCGAGGCGGATCGGCTCGCCGCCCAGCTCGATGACCTGAACCGCGAGCGGCAGGGAGTCGAGGAGCGGATCCTGCGCGAGGCGAACTCGCTCGTCGAGTCGTGGCCCGAGGCGCGACGCGCGCGCCGCGGCTACGTGCTGTGGCACGAGGACTGGCACGAGGGTGTGATCGGGATCGTCGCGTCGCGGCTCGTGGAGCGCTATCACCGACCCGTCGTGCTCGTTGCGCCGAGCGCGCACGGCTGGAAAGGCTCGGGCCGATCCATCCCCGAGTTCGACCTCCATGCGGGTCTCGCGGCCTGCGCGGACCACCTCGACGGCTTCGGGGGGCATCGCGCCGCCGCCGGGCTGACGGTCGAGGAGGAGAGGCTCGATGCGTTCGCCGAGGCGTTCGGCCGGGAGGCGGACCGGATGCTCGGGGACCTCGACGTGCGACCGCTGACGGTGGTCGACGCGATCGTCCCCGCGAGCGCGTTGACGCTCGAGCTGGCACAGGAGCTCGACCGCCTCGCGCCGTTCGGTCTCGGCAATCCGGAGCCGACGCTGCTCGTCGCGAGCGTCGAGGCGGCGACGCCGGCAACCGTGGGGGAGGGGAGGCACCTTCGCTTCCGCGTTCGCCAGCACGGCCGCGACGGCGGTTCGGCGATCGGCTTCGGCCTCGGCACGCAGCTCGAGCGCGTGCAGCCCGGCGGGCGGTTCGACCTCGCGTTCCGTCTCAAGGAGAACCGCTGGAACGGGACAATCGCGCCCCAGCTCGTCGTCCGCAGGCTCTTCGACGCCCCGGAGTCCTACGACGAGCTCCGCACGTGGCTCTCGGCGGAGTGGCGGGCCGGCGAGGCGGCGTGGACGCCGGAGGCGAGGACGATCTTCGCGGAGCTCGGCCTCGTGACCGACGGGCCGTCGCGCCAGCTGCTCGAGTCCGAGACCTTCCGTGCGCTGCTTTCCCCCGGCGGTGCGGAGCTGCGCGAGGCGGCGTAGGCCGACGTCCGGTCGAGGCCTCAGGCCTCGACCTCGCCGTCCCAGTAGTCGAGCGTGTCGCGCCGCATCGTGAGGCGATCGCGGTCGTCGCCGGGGAAGATGGCGACCTTGTCGCTGTCGGGGTAGACGGCGATCGCGGGCGTCTGCCTCGTGGACGACATCAGCACTCGCGCGACGTCCTTGCCGAGGCAGGTGACCTTGTGGGCGCCGTCAGGCCCCTGCGGGAAGCAGACGACGTCGCCTTCGGCGAGCTCCTGCTCGCCGCCCGGATGCCTGAGCAGGACTCGTCCGGCGAGCACCACGAGCCACTCTTCCTCGGGGTACTCGTAGTGGTACGGGCAGATGCTCTGCCCGGGTGGTAGCTCGTAGAGCGACGCGCCCATCTGGGAAGCTCCGAGCGAAGGCCCGAACCGGGCCATGCCCGCGCGGTAGCCCTCCGGATCCTCCGAGTCGTACTCGGGGACGAGCTCGTGCAGGTTCACGCGCGGCAGGTCGGCCACGGGTGGAAGTGTCTCACGCCTGGAGATGCGCCTCGACGAACCAGAGGTGCTTGTCGATCGCCCGGGAGATCTCGGTGAACAGGTCGGACGTGTCGATGTCGCCGAGCTCCGAGTCCGTGACCTCGATCGCCTCACGCACGGCCGCCCCGTACGCTGCGAGCCGGTCGGCGACGATGTGGAGCGTGTCCTCGCCGGCGATCGCGTCGATCGGGTACTCGTCGAGGCTCGTCGCCTCGGCCGCCATCCTGACGGTTCCCGTCGCGAGCCCGCCCAGGGCGGTGGCGCGCTCCGCGATCTCGTCGACGAAGCCCAGCACGCTCTCGGCGAGCGTGTCGTAGAGCTCGTGCAGCTGGATGAAGTCGCTCCCCCGGACGCTCCAGTGCGCCTGCTTCAGCTGGCTGTAGAGGTCGAAGGTGTCTGCGAGACGGGCGTTGAGGAGCGCGATGAGCTTCTCGCGGCTTGCCTGATCGAGGTCGATCCGCGTCTCGAACATCCTGGCGGTCTTGGTGGCCATCGCGCTCCCATCCTCTGGTCGACTCGCTGCGGGCACCGCGCGCGGCGCCATGCCCCTGTCGACTGGGTATACCCGGACCGCCCCCCGCGAAACGCCGGTAGAGCGTCAGCGACGCGTGGACGCTGCGAGGAGGACGAGCATCCTTCGCAACCGGCGCCGCTCGAAGTATTCGTGGATGAGCCGCATGGCGTTCATATCGGTTCGTCCTCCATGTGTTCCCCCCTCCCCGAAGGAGGGAACCTCGAGGCCCGGGCCGTACACTGAGCCTCATGGCGGTTGTCGGCACTCAGTCGCATCACGAGAACCTCGTCGAGGAGCTGCTGACCAGCGTCGAGTCGTACAACCCGGGCGTCGACCACGACCTCATCCGCCGTGCGTTCGAGACCGCCGAGACCCGCCATCGCGGTCAGGTGCGGCGCTCCGGCGAGGAGTTCATCCACCACCCATGGGGCGTAGCGTGCATCTGCGCCGAGCTCCATCTCGACGAGCAGACGATCGCGGCCGCGCTCTTGCACGATGTCCTCGAGGACACCGACGCCGAGCTCGACGAGCTCCGCGCCGAGTTCGGCGCGGAGATTGCGCAGCTCGTCGAGGGTGTCACGAAGCTGACGCGGATCCAGTTCTCGAGCCGCGAGCAGGCGGAGGCCGAGAACTACCGCAAGATGATCGTCGCGATGGCCAAGGACGTCCGGGTCATCCTCATCAAGCTCGCCGACCGCCTCCACAACATGCGGACGATCGAGTACCTCGGGAAGCAGAAGCAGGTGCAGAAGGCGAAGGAGACGCTCGAGGTCTACGCGCCGCTCGCGCACCGCCTCGGCATCCACGCCCTGAAATGGGAGCTCGAGGACCTCTCGTTCCAGATCCTCCACCCACGGAAGTACGCGGAGATCAGGGCGATGGTCGCCGACCGGCGCGCCGACCGCGAGGACCAGGTCGAGCAGGCCGCCACGATCCTCGGGCTCGAGCTGGAGAAGGCCGACATCCCTACCCTGATCTCGGGGCGCGCGAAGCACTTCTACTCGATCTACGACAAGATGGCCAAGAAGGGTCGCGAGTTCAACGAGATCTACGACCTCACGGCCATGCGCGTGATCGTCGAGCGGTCGGGCGAGGAGGGGACGCGCGACTGCTACGGCGCGCTGGGGATCCTCCACTCGCTCTGGAAGCCGATGCCGGGGCGCTTCAAGGACTTCATCGCGATGCCCAAGCTGAACCGGTACCGCTCGCTGCACACGACGGTGATCGGGCCGTCGGGGCGGCCGCTCGAGATCCAGGTGCGCACGCGGGAGATGCACGAGGAGGCGGAGCTCGGGGTCGCCGCGCACTGGCTCTACAAGCGCGGGCGCGTGGGCAAGCAGGACGACGAGTGGCTCGAGTGGGTGCGGTCGCTGATGGACTGGCAGGGCGACGAGCAGGACGCCGCCGAGTTCATGCGGACGCTCCGCACGGACCTCTTCGACGACGAGGTGTACGTCTTCACCCCGAAGGGCGAGGTGAAGACGCTGCCTGCCGGCGCGAGCCCGATCGACTTCGCGTATGCCGTCCACACCGACGTCGGCCACAGGACGGTCGGCGCCAAGGTCAACGGGCGGATCGTCCCGCTCCACTACCGGCTGAAGAACGGCGACTTCGTCGAGATCCTCACTTCGAAGTCGGGCCGCGGCCCGTCGCGCGACTGGCTGTCGCTCGCGGCGTCCTCGCGTGCGCGGAACAAGATCCGGCAGTGGTACCAGCGCGAGACGCGCGGCGAGACGGAGCAGAAGGGCCGCGAAGCGCTCGACCAAGCCCTCAAGGCACAGAACCTCCCGTACCGCAAGCTCCAGGGCTCGAGCGTGCTCGCCTCGGTGATCCGCGAGATGGGCTTCAAGAAGGCCGAGGACTTCTACCTCGCGCTCGGCGCCGGCAAGATCGGCACCGGCCAGGTCGTGAACAAGGTCCTGCACAGCCTCAAGACCGACGAGGTGCCGCAGGACAGCGCGATCGCGATCAAGCCGGTCGCCCACAAGCGCACCGTCTCGGGCGAGTCGCTCGGCGTGGTCGTGCCGGGCGTCCAGGACATCCTCGTCCGTCTCGCGAAATGCTGCACGCCGGTGCCCGGCGACGAGATCCGCGGTTACATCTCACTCGGGCGCGGGATCACGATTCACCGCGCGGACTGTCCGAACGTGAAGGCGCTGATGCGCAACCCGGAGCGCTTCACGCCGGTCGAGTGGGAGGGGAACGCGACCTCTTCGAGCTTCCGTGCACAGCTCGCGGTCGACGCCTGGGATCGTGCCCGGCTGCTCGAGGACGTCGCGCGGACGTTCGCAGAGCACGGGGCGAACATCGTCGCGTATGGCGGCACGGTCGAGGACGGGATGGCGCGGAACTGGTACACGGCCGAGCTCGGGGACGTGAAGGACCTGCGCGCCCTGCTCACCGTGCTGCGCAACCTCGACGGCGTCTTCGACGCCTACCGGATGACGCCCGGCGGCTGATGGGGGGAACCACATGGTTCCCCACCGGCCCCCTCCTTCAACGCCGACGGTTCAGAGCCGGTCGCGCACCGAGACGAGGTCCTGGTCGCCGGCGGCCCACTCCCGGGCGCGCGGCTCGAGCTCCACGGAGCGGCGGAGCGCCTCCAAGGCCTCGTCGTCCTTTCCGGCAAGCGCGAGCCAGCACGCGGTCGAGTAGAGGACGCCCGGGTTGTTCGGGAAGCGCTGGTTCGCCTCGTCCATCAGCCGCAAGGCGGCCTCGGGATCGAGCGGGTCGCGGAACCGCTCCGCCTCGAAGTACCACTCCCAAGCGGATGGCGTGTATGCCTCGCCCGGCTTGCCGCCGACGGCGAGCACGGTCGTGCCAGGCTCGGCCGCGCGAGCGTGCCGGCGGGTCGATGGATCGCGGAGGAAGACGACGGTCCCGGCGGGAGCGTCGAGCGTGTCGCCGTTGAGCTCGAACGTCGCACGGCCCGAGAGCACGACGTAGACCTCCTGATGGCCCAGCGTCTGCTCGGTGTGGCTCTCGACCACCTCGTCGCCTGGCGCCTCCGCCGTGTAGGCATTCATCCCGAAGGCCTCGATCCCGAGCGTGCGGCGGATCGGCCGCCAGCGGAGGCCGCCGGCGACCGGGATCGGGTGCACGTCCGAGATGCGGAGACTGCTCCAGGGCTCGTCCACGCGCTCGACGCTACCGGAACCGCCGTGCGGCGCCCGGTGTAGAAGACGCGAGTGGGGAGCCGACCACTTGACGAGGCGACGCTCGTCGCGCGCGCCAAGCGCGGCGACGCCGCCGCCTACGAGGAGCTCGTACGCATGCACCAGGCGATCGCATTCCGTGTCGCGCTCGTCGCCGCCGGCGACCGCGCCGACGCGGAGGAAGCAGTCCAGGACGGCTTCGTCAAGGCCGATCGAGCCCTCGCGCGGTTCCGCGAAGGCGCGCCGTTTCGGCCGTGGCTTCTACGGATCGTCGCGAACGAGGCCCACAACCGGCGACGCTCGGCCGGTCGGCGCGCCGGACTGGCGCTCCGGGCCGCGGCGGCGGCCTCGGGGGACGCGGCTCCGTCCCCCGAGGCGGCCGCGCTCTCGCACGAGCGGCGCGACGCGTTGCTCGCCGCGCTCGGTGCGCTCGACGAGCGCGACCGGGACGTGCTCGTGCACCGGTTCCTGCTCGACCTCGGCGAGGAGGAGACGGCGGCCGCGCTCGGCGTGCGACGCGGCACCGTGAAGTCCCGCACGTCGCGTGCGCTCGAGCGGATGCGGGCGGCTCTCGGGGAGGAGGCAGCGTGAACGGGCTCGAGCAGGAGCTCCGCGCGCTCGCGCCGCTCGTCGAGTGGCCGGACGAGCCCGATGTCGCGCGTGCGGTCGCCGCGCGGCTCACCGCGCCGCCGCCGCGACGGCGCCTCTCGCTCCGCGTCGGCGTGGCGTTGGCCGTGATCCTGCTCGCACTTGCCGTCGCGCTCGCGGTGCCGCCCGCGCGGACGGCGATCTTCGACTGGCTCGGGATCGGCAGCGCGCGAATCGAGCTCGTCGACGAGTTGCCTCCGTTGCCGTTGACGGCTCCTGTCGAGCTGCTCGGGCAGCCGACAACGCTCGCCGACGCGCGCGCACGGGCTGGCTTTCCCATCGCGTCGCCCCCTGTGGACGAGCCTGCGCCTGACGAGATCCGCGTCGTCGACGACCGCCGAGTCAGCTACGTCTGGCGCGACGGCGATCGCATCAGGCTGCTCGTCACCCAGGTGCCGGGCGTGCTCGGCCAGGGCGAGATCCTCAAGAAGCTCGTCGCGCCGAATGTCAGGATCGAACAGCTGACGGTGGGTGGGCACGACGCGGTGTTCCTCACGGGCGGACCGCACGCGGTGTTCCTCGTCGGGCGCGACGGGAGCTACCACGAGGACCACGGCTGGCTCGCCGGGACGACGCTCCTCGTCGACCACGGGCCGACGACCCTCCGCGTCGAGGGCGACCTCGACCGCGATCAGGCGGTCGCCCTGGTCCGCGCGATGACGTGACGCCGCTCCCTCGATCGAGGGACGATCCCTCGTTCGAGTGGGGTACCGCGAACGAGTGAGTGACATCCCTGAAACGAGGGATAGCCCGGCCCACAGGGGTGATTACAACGCGTGTGGGGGAGGGGAAGCCGCGCCGCGCCCGTCCGGGGAACCGGGCGGGCGCGCCGGCATGCGGGGACGTTTCGGTGTGTCCGTCACGGCTCCCACCCCTCGCCCCCCGTGTCCCAGCCGAGGAGGACGTGCGCGGAGATCCGGTCGGCGACCGCCTGGAGGAGCGCCCGGTCGGCCTCGCCGTCCACCTGCAGCTCGCCGACGGTCTCGTCCTTGTAACACACTGTCACAAGGGTTCTCCGCGCCTCGTCGGGCGTGCCGGCCGACGGTCCGAGGACGAGGCCGGTCGTCTCGACGAACGCGACGCCGGCCCACGAGACCCCTGGCTGCGCGGCCAGGATGCGCACGGTCTCGCGGAGGGCGTCGTCCGCGTCGGCGGAGGCCTCGAGTGCAGCGTCGATCGCGGCGAGCGGTTCGCTCATTCGTCGAGATCCGCCCCCTCGAAGGCCCGGATCGGCGCACGGGACGACTCCGGAAGCGGCGTCGTGCGGCGCGTGACGAGGTCGACGAGCACGAGCGTCTGGGTCGCGGTGACCATCAGCGTCTCGTCCGGGAGGCGCTGCGCACACAGCTCGTAGGCAAGGCTCGTTCGCCCCAGCCGGCTGACGCGGACGAAGATCTCGAGCAGATCGTCGAATCGCGCGGGCGCGTGGTACTCGACGGTGCCGGCGCGCATGACGAACTCGGCGCCGTCGATCCCGAGGCTGCCGAGGTGCCGGTGGTACTCCGTCCGCGCGTGGTCGAAGTAGGGGAGGTAGCGGCCGTAGTAGACGACACCCTGCGCGTCGGTGTCGGAGAACCAGACCCGCGTCAGCGCGGAGTACTTGTACGGCGGCAGGCGGTCGGTCACGCGGCCGAGCTCGAGGCTCGTGGTCACGCGTCAGCCCCGGATCAGCTCGAGCACCTCGTCGCGCTTCTCCTCCATCAGAGGCTCCGAGAGCGCCTCGAGGTTCAGGCGAAGGAGGGGCTCGGTGTTGGAGGGGCGCACGTTGAAGTGCCAGTCGTCGAAGTCGACGGAGATTCCGTCGAGGTGGGAGATGCGGCCGCCGCCCCGCGTGTACCGCTCCTTGATCTCCTGCAGCTTCAGCGCAACGTCGGCGACAGGCGTGTTGAGCTCGCCGGTGAGGAAGTATCGCTCGCGGTACGGCACGAGGAGCTCCGAGAACGGGCGCTCGGCCCTCGAGAGAAGCTCGACCATCACGAGGAACGGCACGACACCCGTGTCGGCCTGCGTGAAGTCGCGGAAGTAGTAGTGCGCGGAGACCTCGCCGCCGAACAGCGCATCCTCCTTGCGCATTCGATCCTTGATGAACGCGTGACCGACGCGATTGATCAAGGGCACGCCGCCGGCTTCCTCGATCGCGCGCGGCACAGCCCGGCTCGCCCGCACGTCGTAGATCACCTTCGCGCCGGGCTCCTTGGCGAGCATTGCCTGCGCGAGGAGCGCCGTGACGAAGTCGCCCGGGACGAATTCGCCCGTGTCGTCGACGAAGAAGCAGCGGTCGGCGTCGCCGTCGTACGCGACCCCCAGCTGCGCCCCCTCGGCCCGCGTCCGCTCGACGATGAACGCGCGGTTCTCCGGCAGCAGGGGATTCGGCTCGTGGTTCGGGAAGGAGCCGTCCGGCTCGAAGTAGCAGCGGACGACATCGAGCTGCGGGAGCCGTTCGAGGACAGGCGGGAGCATCGTGCCCGCCATTCCGTTCGCCGCGTCGACGACGATCCTGAGCGGCCGGAAAGCGGCCTCGTCGACGAAGGAGAGCACCTTCGCGACGAAGCCCTCCCAGACGTCCTCCTCGCGCACCGAGCCACGCGCCGTGACCTCGCCGAAGCTCGCCGCGGCCCGCCTCGCCACACGATCGAGCCCGGAGTCGCCGCCGACCGGGCGCGCTCCGCGCCGGACGATCTTCATCCCCGTGTACTCGCCCGGGTTGTGCGACGCCGTGACGCAGATTCCGCCGTCCAGGCCCAGGTCGCCGACGGCGTAGTAGACCATCTCCGTGCCGACCATCCCGAGGTCGAGCACGTCGGCGCCGCCGTCCGCCGCCCCTTCGATCACGGCCGCGGCCATCGCAGGCGCCGTCAGCCGCATGTCGCGGCCGACAGCGACCGAGCGCGGCTCGAACTCCTCGACGTACGCGCGGCCGATGCGGTACGCACCATCCTCGTCGATCTCGGTCGGATGGACGCCGCGGACGTCGTACGCCTTGAAGACCTTCGGGTCGAGCACGTCGCGCATCGTAGTCGGGTCGGGAAACCGGCTCGCGAGTGCGGAAAACCGCCCATCGCGGCGAACACCTGCGGCCTAGACTCAGCCTGGTGGAGCGCAAGCTCGCGACCGCGCTGTTCGTCGACCTCGTCGACTCGACCGCGCTTGTCTCCGGAAGCGATCCGGAGATCGTCAGGCGCCGGGTGACGGGGTTCTTCGAGCGCGCCGCAGGACACATCGCCGCGTACGGCGGGACGGTGGAGAAGTTCGCCGGCGACGCGGTCGTGGCGGTCTTCGGTGTCCCGACGGCGCACGAGGACGACGCCGAGCGTGCCGTGCGCGCCGCCACCGCGATCCTCGAGAGCGGCGACGGCGGCCTTGCCGTGCGCATCGGGATCGAGTCGGGCGAGGTGGTGGCGGAGTCCGGCGACTCGACGTTTGCGACCGGGGAGGCGCTCAACGTTGCCGCGCGGCTCCAGCAGTCGGCCGCGCCCGGGGAGATCCTGATGGGGCCGACGGCGCACGGGCTCACGCTCGGGGCGGTCGTCGTGGAGCCCGGCGGAGCGCGAGTGCTCAAGGGCCTCCCGGACGACATGCCGGTGTGGCGCGTGATCTGCGCGGACGGCAAGGCCGGCCGGCCGCTCAGCGTCGCCGCGCCGTACGTCGGACGCGAAGAGGAGCTCGAGCTCCTTCAGAACGCCTACGCCCGGGTCGTCCGCGACCGGCGCGCGCAGCTCGTCACGATCTTCGGCGAGCCGGGGATCGGAAAGAGCCGTCTCGCGCGCGAGTTCTTCGCCGGGCTCGAGCGCACCACCGTGCTCGCCGGGCGATCGCTCCCGTTCGGCGAAGGGCTCGTGTACCGGCCGCTCGCCGAGATGGTGCAGGCCGCCGCGGGGATCTCCGAGGACGACTCGCCGGAGGAAGCGATCGAGAAGCTTCGCGAGGCATGCTCGAGCGACGCGATCGCGGACCTGCTCGGGCTCGCCTCGGGCGTGCTCGACACGGTCTCGGGCGACCGGCGTGGCCAGGAGATCTCCTGGGCCGCGCACGAATGGGCGACGAGCCTCGCCGAGGCGCAGCCGCTCGTGCTGGGCTTCGAGGACGTCCACTGGGCCGAGGAGCCGCTCCTCGACCTCGTCGAGCACCTCGCCGACCGGATCGACGACGCTCCGGTGCTCCTCGTCTGCCTCGCACGGCCGGAGCTCCTGGACTCGAGGCCCGGGTGGGGCGGAGGCAGGCGCCGCGCGATCACGATCGAGCTGGGGCCGCTACCCGACCATGAGACGGGAATGCTGGTCGACGCGCTCGTGAAAGACCTCCCGCTCCCGGACGACCTCCGGACCGCGCTGCTCGACAAGACCGAGGGGAACCCCCTCTTCGTCGAGGAGACGGTGCGGCTCCTCGTCGACGAGGGCGATACCGCGGGCGTGCGGATTCCCGACACGCTGCAGGCGCTGATCGCGGCGCGGATCGACCGCCTGCCACCGGGGTCGAAGTCGGTGCTGCGGCATGGCGCGGTCGTCGGCCGCGTGTTCTGGCGGGGGGCTATCTGCGAGCTCGATCCAGAGCTCGACGTCGACTCCGCGCTTGCCGACCTCGTCGACCGGCAGCTGCTCACCCGCGAGCCGCTTTCGACCGTCACGGGCGAACAGGCATATCGCTTCCGTCACGTGCTGATCCGCGATGTTGCCTACCGTGGCCTGACGAAATCGGAGCGCGCGCGGCTGCACCGTGTCTTCGCGTCGTGGCTGCGCGTCCATTCGCCGGAGGAGCTCGTCGAGACGCACGCGTACCACCTCGACCGAGCCGCCGCGCTCCTGGCCGAGCTCGACGGACGTGTCCCGGACGATCTGCGCGCCGAGGCGAGCGCCGCGCTCGAGCGCGCGGGCCAGCGGGCGCTCGCCCGCGAGGCCAACCGCACGGCACGGCGGCTACTCCTCCGCACGCTCGAGCTCGAGCCGACGCTCGAGCGGCGCTTCGAGGCGGCCCGCGCGGCGTGGCGGCTGTGGGAGCTGCCGGCCGCTGCGGACGAGATGGAGCAGGTGCGCGGGCTCGCCCACGAGGCCGGCGAGCCGACGATCGAGGGGCTCGCGCTCACCGCCCTGGCCGAGATCGCGCTCAACCGCAACGCCGACGTCTCGCAGGCGCGACGACTCGGCCAGCAGGCCAACGAGCTTCTCTCAGATGCACCGGGCGACGCACGGGCGGAGGTACTGACGCTGCTGTCGGGCGTCGGCTGGTGGGAGGGAGACCTCGAGAGCGTCGAGCGGTACACGAACGAGGCGCTCGAGATCCGGGAAGGCAGAGCCGACCTCGAGAGCCTCGCGCTCGTCGAGCTCGCCGGTGCGCACCTCGCGCGGCTGGATCTCGCACAGGCGGAGAGGGTGCTCGCCGAGGCGTCGGCCCTCGCCGAGACGAGCGGCAGCCTCTCCGCCCGGGCGTGGAGCGCGCGCATCGGCGGCTCGATCCTGCTCCGCAAGGGTCGGTTCGCGGACGCCGCGGCCTCGTTCCACACGGCGTACGAGCTCTTCGACGAGATCGGCGCGGCTCCGGATGCCGCCCGCGCGCGGCAGCTCGAGGGCGTCGCGATCTGGCGCGCCGGCGACCCCGAGCGCGCCGAGACGCTCGTCCGCGAGACCGTGCGCGCGCTTTTGTCGCTGCAGGAGCGCGGGAAGATCGTCGAGGCGCAGCGGACGCTTGCCGAGATCGTGCTCGCCCAGGGACACGTCGAGGAAGCCGAGCGCTGGGCGCTCTCGGCCGTCGAGTCCGTGGGGATGCAGGACATGATGTCGCGCTCGAACGTGAGCATGGTGCTCGGGCTCGTGCGTGCGGCGCAGGGACGGGACGCGGAGGCCGAGCTCCTCCTTCGCGAGGCCATCGACCTCCTTGCCGCGACCGACCTGCGGAACTCGGAGCCCGAGCCCCTCGCGGCGCTCGCCGGCTTCCTCCGGAAGCAGGGCCGCGTCGACGAGGCCTGCGTCCTGGAAGAGCGGATCGAGGCGCTGCTTCAGCCCGAGAGGGCCGCGCGGATCATCTGAGTCGAGCTCTCGTCAGGGGACTCCGAGATGACCGTCGCGGGCCGCTCGAACCCCGCGAGCGCCTCGCGTAGCGGGTCGGCGCGCAGCGTGCCCTCGCCGTAGGGGAGGTGCTTGGTCTCGTTGCGGTTCGCGTACGCGATGTCGGAGAAATGGATGTGGAACGGCGCGCCCGCCTCGAGCGCGCCGTCGGCGAGCTCGAGCGCCTCGCGGAACGGCTCGGGCTCCGTGTACGCGCCGTCGCTCGTCGCGTGCATATGGGCGAAGTCGATCACGGGGCGCACCCAGCCGGCGCGACGGCTGATCTCGACGCAGTCCTCGAGTGAGCCGAGGTCGCGGACCCGGCCCATC
Source organism: uncultured Actinomycetes bacterium (assembly GCA_963698935.1). Classification (GTDB taxonomy): domain Bacteria; phylum Actinomycetota; class Thermoleophilia; order Gaiellales; family Gaiellaceae; genus Gaiella. The sequence continues at coordinate 359,352 of CAVOSU010000023.1, read as the reverse complement.
ACCTCGATCCCGAACGGGGCGCCTCGGCCTTTCCCGACGAGGCGCTGGCGGACCAGCGCGAGCTGGTCGACGACCGAGTCGATGGCGTCCTCCCGGCTGCGACCGAGCAAGAACCCGGGGTGGAAGACGACGAGCTCCGCGCCGCACGCCGTCGCGATGCCCGCGCTCCGGTCGAGCGCACCGAGCGCCGAGGACCACTTCCGCCCGCTCGCCTCCAGGTGCCCGACCCAGCCGAAGAGCGGCGCGTGCACGGACAGCGCGACATCGTGCTCCCGGGCGACCTCTCCGAGGCGCTCGGCCCACGGGTAGTCCATCCAGAACCCCGACTCGAAGTCGATCTCGCATGCGTCGTATCCCCGCTGGAGCAGGAGCTCGATCGCCGTCTCGGGGCTCTCCCGGTCCGGGACGTGCGCGGGACCGAGTCGGATCCGCCCCATGCGGCGACTGTACGGGACGGACGCACCGCCGCGTCCGTCCGTCCGACGTGGTCCGTACCCTCGAATGCATGGAACAGCCAACCCGAATCGACCTGCTCGAGCTCGACATCGACCTCCGTTTGACCGAGCTGTGGCGCGAGGCCGCGGACGTGTCGGAGTGGAACCTCGAGGTCGTCTCGGCGTTCATGCGGGCGGCCTACGGCAAGGGCTACTGCGATTCGCTGACCGAGGACGCCCCCGGCTCCCTCTGCCTCGAGCACGGCTACGACGTGCCGCGGCGTCGAGAGCGCGACGCGGCGCGCGGCTGACCGCACCCCCCGCGCCCTTCGGGCTCGTCGTCTCTAGACTGTCGGCGTGGCACGGAAGTCCTCGCCTGCCCGCCTCGTAATCGCGCTGTCCGTCGCGGCGGTGCTCGCAATCTTCCTCCTCTACACCTCGCTCGCCGGGGGCGGAACGCCCTCGGTCGCGCCGAGCGAGCTCGCGGGGAAGACCGGTGAGGTCGCGCTCGCCGGTCGCGTCGTCGGCACCCCGACCGGAGACCCGCACGGGGCCGGAATGCGCTTCGTCCTCGTGGACATCCACAAGCCCGGAACGAAGGTGACGGTGCTGTACAAGGGCTCCGTCCCGGACATGTTCCGGCCCGGACGCGATCTGGTCGTGACCGGAACACAGCGCGCGGACGGGGTATTCGTGTCGAAGCCCGGGACGATGATCACGAAGTGCCCGTCGAAGTACCAGGCCTCCGACACGCCGAGTTGAGCCATGGCTGAGCTCGGGCGCGCGGCCCTCGTCCTCACCCTCGGGCTCTCGGCCTACGCGCTCGTCGCCGGCGGCTTCGCCGCGTGGAAGGGAAGACGGCGCCTCGCGCACTCCGCCCGCAACGCGCTGATCGCGTCCTTCTTTTCGACGCTCGTCGCCGCGATCGTCCTTGTCGTCGGGTTCCTCCGCGACGACTTCTCGCTCGCGTACGTCGCCGGGCATTCCAGCAAGGCGCTGCCGACGCCCTACAAGCTCTCGGCGTTCTGGGGCGGGCAGGAAGGGTCGCTCCTGCTCTGGCTGCTCGTGCTGAACGCCTATGCGGCGGCGGCCGTGTGGCTCGCGCGCAAGCGGGCGCGCGACCTCGTCGTCTGGGTCACGCCCGTGCTCGGCGGCATCGCGCTCGGCTTCGCCTGGCTCCTCGTCGCGGTCTCGAGCCCGTTCGACGTGATCGCGGCGCCCGCGGACGGCGCCGGCCTCAACCCGAGCCTGCAGAACCCGTACATGGTCGTCCACCCGGTCGCGCTGTACCTCGGCTACGTCGGGCTCGCGGTGCCGTTCGCGTTCGCGATGGGCGCATTGCTCTCGCGGCGGATCGACGAGCGCTGGATCGTCACGACGCGACGCTGGACGATCGTCGCCTGGACGGCGCTCGGGATCGGCCAGCTGCTCGGCGCGCACTGGGCGTACGTCGAGGTGGGCTGGGGCGGCTACTACGCGTGGGATCCCGTCGAGAACGCCGCCCTGATGCCGTGGCTCGCGGCGACGGCGTTCCTGCACTCGGTGATGATCCAGGAGAAACGCGGGATGCTCCGTGTCTGGAACGTCACCCTCGTCAGCCTCGCGTTCTGCCTCTCGCTGTTCGGCACGTTCCTCACACGGTCGGGCGTGGTCACGTCGATCCACTCCTTCACGAAGAGCTCGATCGGGCCCTGGTTCCTGGGCTTCATCGTGATCGCGGTCGTGTTCGCGGTGGCGATGATCTGGCTGCGGCTGCCGCAGCTGCGGACGACCGCGAAGCTGGAGTCGCTCGTCTCGCGGGAGGCGGCGTTCCTCTACAACAACCTGCTCCTCGTCGCGTTGTGCCTCACGATCCTCTGGGGGACCGCGTGGCCGATGGTCTCCGAGGCCGTGCGTGGGGAGACGATGGTCGTCGGCCGGCCGTACTTCGACTTCTTCCTCCGGATCTTCGGCCTGCCGCTCCTGCTCTTGATGGGCATCGGCCCCCTCGTCGCCTGGCGTCGCGCGTCGCTCAGGGGCCTCAGCAGGACGTTTGCCTTGCCGGCGGGGGTTGCGCTCGCAACCGGCGTGCTCCTGATCGCCCTCGGCGCCGGCAGCTCGACGCCGGGTCTCGTCGCGTACTCCTTCTCCGCGTTCGTGCTCGCGACGATCGTGCACGAGTTCGCGCGAGGCACCGCAGCCCGGCGCGCACTCACCGGGGAGCCTGTCCCGATCGCGTTCGGCCAGCTCATCGGACGCAACCGACGCCGCTACGGCGGCTACGTCGTCCATGCGTCGATTGTGCTGCTCGCGATCGGAATCGTCGGCTCGAGCGCGTATGACTCGGTCACGGAAGGCCGTCTCGCGAAGGGCCAGTCGCTCGCGGTCGGCGGCTACACGCTCACGTACCGCTCACTCGGTGAGCGGGAGGGCCCGAACGCGACGGAGATCCGCGCGGTGATGGACGTCCGCCGCGGCGACAAGGACCTCGGAACGGTCAAAGCGGGCAAGAACGCCTACAGCGTGGAGCAGCAGGTATCGAACGAGGTCGGGATCCGCACCGACTACCTGACCGGCGAGGATCTGTTCGTGATCGCGGAACAGGTCAACCAGGACGGAACCGTGTTCTTCCGGGTCTTCACCAAGCCGCTGGTGAACCTCATCTGGCTCGCCGGGCTCGTGTTCCTGCTTGGCTCGATGATCACGCTCTGGCCCGACGCACGTGAGGAGCGGCGCCTAGCGACGCGGTACGCCACCGCACGAGAGCGCTCGGACTCGCCTGCCACCACGTGAGCTGGTGGCTCCTGCCGGCGGCGGCGCTCGTCGTCGGCGTCGTCGTCGTGGTCGCGCTGCCGTTTCTCCGTGAGCCTGCCCCGGCCTCGGACGCCCTGCACGAGCTCGATGCGAACGAGCGTCGCCTGCTGGCGGGCGAGGAGGAACGCGACCGTGCGCTCGCGGCGCTCCAGGAGCTCGAGGCCGACCATCGGGCCGGACGGATCTCCGACGAGGATTACCGCGTTGTCGTGGGGAGCCTCCGTCGCGACGCGGCCGATGCGCTCCGGACGCTCGACCGGCTGGGGGCGACTCGCCGGACGGGCTCTCCAGGGGCAGGGACTTCCGACGCGGAGGCGAAGATCGACTGATGGGTCGTCGCGCGGGCCTCGTCGCTGCCGCAGTGGTGGTCCTCGCATCCCTCCTCGCCGCCGGCGCCGCCGTCGGCGACCCCGGCACCGAGAAGGCTCGCGTCGACGGCAGGCTCGGCGGGCTGCGCGAGAAGGCAGCGGATCAGCAGCGCCAGGCGGGCGTCCTGACCAGCCAGCTGAGCGCTGCCGCGGAGCAGGTTCGCGACCTTCAGGCGGGAGTGGACGCCCAGCGGGCCCGACTCGCGGTGCTCGAGGGGACGCTCGCGACCTCACGCACGCGTCTCGCCTCGCTCGAACGGACGGTCGCCGCGCAGACCGCACGGCTGACGAGGTTGCGCGGCCAGTACGACATCGCCCTGAGGCGTCTCGAACGCCGCGTGCGCGACCTGTACATGACCGACGGGCCCGACGCGCTCTCGTTCGTGCTCGGCACCGCGTCGTTCGCCGACCTCATCGACAACCTCGACCTGCTGGGTCGCATCGGGCGGCAGGACGAGGAGATCGCCGCCCGGGTGAAGCATGCGCGGGACGGCCTCGCCGATGCGCGACGGCGAACGACGGTTGCCCGCGCGGAGGCCGTGCGCGTCGAGGCGGCCGCCGAGTCGGCAACCAGCGAGCAGCGCGGGCTCGTCTCGCGTCTCGTCGCGAGCCGGGATGAGCTCGCCGCGGCTCAGCGTGAAAAGCACTCGACGCTCGCGTCGATCCAGTCGGATCGCAGCAACGTGCTCGCCGAGATCGAGGACCTCGAGGCGCAGAGCGAGGCGCTCGCAGCGCGCATCCGCGCCGCCCAGCAGCAGTCGTCCGCCTCGAACGCGCCGGTCGTCTCCGGGAGCGGTCAGCTCTCCTGGCCCGTATCCGGGCCGGTCACAAGCTCGTTCGGCGTGCGCTGGGGCCGAATGCACGAGGGCATCGACATCGCGGTCGGCCAGGGGACGCCCGTTCGTGCAGCGGCAGCCGGCACCGTGATCTATGCCGGTTGGATGGAGGGGTACGGCAACCTCGTCGCGATCGACCACGGGAACGGCCTCTCGACCGCGTACGGCCACAACTCGTCTCTCGCCTCGTCGGTCGGCCAGTCGGTCTCGGCGGGCCAGGTGATCGCCTACTCGGGGTCGACAGGGCACTCGACCGGCCCGCATGTCCACTTCGAGGTGCGCGTGAATGGCGCCCCGGTCGACCCGCTCGGCTACCTCTGAGCGAGGTCACGCTCGAGACGATTGGCTCAAGCCACCCACCCTCGCATCCGATGAAGAGGTGTGCTGCGTGCGGCGACCTCGACTCCGCGCCGATCCCGACTGGCGGCGGCCCTCCACAGTTCGCTCCGGCGGCTCGGCGGACGCAACCGTGCAGTCGACCACCTGCGCCGGGCCGACGAGCGGCTCAACACGATCGTCACCGGCGCGCGCGGGATCATCTACATCTCGGATCTCGGTCCCGACGGCCGGTGGACGTACGTCAGCCCGCAGGTCGAGGAGATCCTCGGCTTCACCCCGGCAGAGTGGATCTCCGACCCGGGACTGTGGGCGCGCCGGCTCCACCCGGACGACCGTGAGCGGGTGCTGGCCGAAGAGGAGGACATCCACTCCTACACCCCGGGCCAGGTCTACGAATCCGAATACCGGCTCCTGACGCGATCGGGGGAGAGCCGCTGGGTGCGCGACGCGGCGGCGATCGTCGCAACGGACGACGGCAACCTGGTCTGGAGTGGGGTCCTCAACGACATCACCGAGCGACGCGCGATCGAGGAGGCCCTACGCGCAAGCGAGGAGCGGTTCCGTGCGGTGATCGAGACTGCGAGCGACGCGTTCGTCAGCGTGGGCACCGACGGACGGATCGTCGAGTGGAACCGCAAGGCCGAGGAGACGTTCGGCTGGACGCGCGAGGAGGCGATCGGGCTGCCGCTCGTCGCGACGGTCGTCCCCGAGGCGTCCCGCGAGGCGCATGGCCGCGCGTTCGCACGGTTCGTCAGGACCGGCGGGGGCCCGGTCGTCAACCGGACGCTCGAGGTCAACGCGATCCGGCGGAACGGCATCGAGTTCCCCGTCGAGTTGAGCGTGTGGATGACCCTGAGTCACGGGACGCAGCGCGTGAACGCCTTCGTGCGCGACACGTCCGACCGGAAGGCGCTCGAGGCGGTCACCCATCAGGCGTTCCACGACCCGCTCACCGATCTCGCCAACCGCGCGCTCTTCACCGACCGCGTCGCGGCGGCGCTCGCCCGGCGTGGCGACTCGAGCACCGAGACGGTCGCGGTCCTGTTGCTCGACCTCGACGACTTCAAGACCGTCAACGACAGCCTCGGGCACGCTGCCGGCGACGAGTTGCTCGTCGGCGTCGCGACGCGGCTCCGGTCGTGCGTGCGCCCGGGCGACACGCTCGCGCGCCTCGCGGGGGACGAGTTCGCGATCCTGCTCGACGACCTCGACGACGAGCGGGCGGCCGTCGCGGTCGCGAAACGGGTCGGCTCGCGGCTGGAGGCGCCGTTCGAGATCGACGAGATGGAGATCGCGGCGCGTGCGAGCATCGGGATCTCCCTCGGCCAGACCCCGGACGCCCGCCCCGAAGACCTGCTGCGCGACGCGGACGTCGCGATGTACGCGGCGAAGGCGGGCGGGAAAGGCGGCTTTCAGGTGTTCGAGCCGCACATGCGCCACGCCGTCGTCAAGCGGATGGAGCTGAAGGCAGACCTGCGGCATGCGCTCGAGCGCGGAGAGCTCCACGTCCACTACCAGCCGTACGTGAAGCTCGAGGACGAGTCGATCGCGGGTGCGGAGGCTCTCCTGCGCTGGGAACATGCGGAGCGGGGGCTGATCCCGCCTCTGGACTTCATTCCCCTCGCCGAGGAGATGGGCCTGATCGTCCCGATCGGCCGGTGGGTGCTCCGCGCGGCCTGCGCGCAGGCCGTCGACTGGGCCCGACGCTTCCCCGAGCTCGGCCCGCTGACGCTCAGCGTCAACGTCTCCGCACGCCAGCTCCAGGACCGCTCGTTCGTGGGCGAGGTCGCGGAGATCCTCTCGGAGCACGGCCTTTCACCGGAGCGCGTCGTGCTCGAGCTGACCGAGAGCTCCCTCGTCGAGGATCCCGATCAGGCTGTCAGGCGCCTGGAGGAGCTCCGTGAGCTCGGAATCCGGCTGGCGATCGACGACTTCGGCACCGGATACTCATCGCTCGGATACCTCCAGCGGTACCCGATCGAGATCCTCAAGGTGCATCGGGCGTTCGTCGCCGAGCTGGGACGGCATCCGGACGAGCCGGCGCTCGCGAAGGCGATCCTCCAGCTCGCGCATCATCTCGGGATGCAGACGATCGCCGAGGGCGTCGAGGACGGCGTCCAGGTCGACGCCTTGCGGGCGCTCGGCTGCGGCTACGCCCAGGGATTCCACTTCTCGCGGCCGCTGACGGCGGACGAGTTCGCGGCGCTGCTCGGGATGCGCGCGCTCGAACGGCGGGCACCGACGTCGGACGACGTCGCGCTGCGCCGCGCCTGAAAAACGAGTTCTACGCCGCGTCGATCGCGACCGGCAGCTCGTCCGCGATGACAACGTGGAGATCGGGAAGCGCCCTCCAGCGCTCTTCGAGCCCGAGGCCATAGCCCGCGAACAGCTCGTCCGGCACGGTGAACCCGACGTGGTGGAGCGGGACGTCGTCGACCAGGCGCCGGTAGGGGCGGTCGAGGAGCGTCACGGCGGCAAGACTCGTCGGGCCGCGCTCGGCGAAGCAGCGGGTGAGGAACCCGAGCGTCAGCCCGGTATCGACGACGTCCTCGACGAGCAGTACGTCGCGACCCGCGAGCGGCCGGTCGAGATCCTTGAGCAGGCGCACGCCGCCACCGGCGCGACCGCTTCCGTACGGCGCCAGCTCGATCACGTCGAGCTCGTGGTCGACCTCGAGCGCACGGGAGAGGTCGGCGAGGAAGACGGCGCTCGACTTGAGTGGGGCGACGAGGATCGGAAGGCGGCCGGCGTAGGTGGTGGCGAGCTCGCGGCCGAGCTCCTCGACACGAAGGGCGATCTCGTCGCGGCCGAGGTAGACCTCGCCGATCGGGTGTCCCTCGGTGCGGAGCCGCTCCGCCTGGGTCACGAGGCGATCCGCAGCCGGTACCGCTGGGCTAGGCGCTCGATGTCGCGACGGTAGAAGAGCTTCACCTTCACGTCCGGATACAGTCGCCGGACCTCTCGCAGCTTGCGGTTCTTGCGGGTCACGAGCGATTGCTTCATCACCGTGACCTCGATGTAGAGATCCTGCTCGGGGAGGTAGAAGTCCGGCGTGAACGCGCTCGTGACGCGTCCCTCCGCGTCGCGCTCGAGCACGAAGGAGCGAGGCTCGTACTCCCAGGGAATCCCGTACCAGTCGAGGATCGAGGCGCACTCGCGTTCAGCGCCGTTGACGAAGCGCGGTGGCGCGGAGCCTCGATATGCCTGGAACCGGGCGGTTTCCGTGGACGTATCCCGCACCGTCCCGAGGGTAGCGACCGCCTCGGACGTCGCTACGACGATCGTCCAACTCTGCGCTCAGGCGGGTGTTGCGACCGCGAAGCGGGTGCCTTCAGGGATTTGCCCCGCCGCAGGCGGGGATCAAGCCGCAGGAATCCGCTCCCGCGGATTCCTGCCTGGCGAGCGGGAACTAGACTGCGGGTGATGGCCGACGGGGAGCGCCGGTTCCGCATCGCCCACCTCTCGGACCTCCACTGCGGAGGCCCGTACTTCGAGGCGAACCTGCTGGAACGGGCGATTTCCGAGGTGAACGAGTTCCAGCCCGACATCGTCATCTGCTCGGGCGACCTCACGACCTTCGGGTTCAAACACGAGTACCACGTGGCGCGGTCGTACCTCGAGCGGATCGACTGCGACTCCTTCGTCGTCGTCCCGGGCAACCACGACTCCCGCAACGTCGGCTATGTCCACTTCGAGCAGCTGTTCGGGCAGCGCAACTCTGTGCTCCGGAAGGACGGCGTCACGGTCGTCGCTGTGGACTCGTCCGAGCCAGACCTCGATCACGGGCAGATCGGCCGCGGCCGCTACCCCTGGATCGAGGAGGCGTTCGGGAGCGAGCCGTCCTCCCTCCGGATCTTCGTCCTCCACCACCACCTCCTCCCGGTGCCGGGGACCGGGAGGGAGCGGAACGTCGTGTACGACGCCGGCGACGCGATCGAATGCCTCCAGCGCTCGCGCGTCCATCTCGTGCTCTCGGGGCACAAGCACGTGCCGTACGCGTGGCGGCTCGAGAACCTCTTCGTCGTGACCACGGGCACCGTTTCGTCGCTCCGCCTCCGTGGGAACACCAGGCCCTGTTACAACGTCGTCGAGATCAACGGGAGCCACGTCTCGATCTCGCGCCGTCACCCCTTCCATGGGGAGGAACGCATCATCCAGTTCTCCACCGAGACGCTCGAGTACGAGAAGTACACCGGCAGGATCGAGCGAGAGGTGACGACGAGAGGATGAGGCGCGCTGTCGCGATCGTCGACGGCGAGCACTATCCGCCCGTCGTCCGTCAGGCCCTCGAGGAGCTCGAAGACCTCGTCGTCGCCGCCGTGCTCGTCGGCGGGACCGAGAAGCTTCGCGGGGGCGAGGACTACGGCGTCCCGCTCGAGCCTTCGGTCGAGTCGGCCGTGCTCGAGCACGCGCCCGAGGTCGTGATCGACCTGTCCGATGAGCCGGTGCTTTCTCCGCCCGAGCGGTTCGCGCTGGCCAGCCGGGTGCTGGCGCTGGGCGTTCCGTACGAAGGGCCCGACTTTCGCTTCGAGCCGCCGCGATTCGATCCGATCGGGCTGCCCGCAGTCGCGGTGATCGGCACGGGGAAGCGCGTGGGGAAGACGGCCGTCACCGGCCACGTCGCTCGGCGTCTGGCTGCCACCCGGAGGCTCGTCGTGGTCGCGATGGGGCGCGGGGGGCCGGCCGAGCCGGAGGTCGTCACCGTCCCGCCGACAATCGACTCCCTGCTCGCGCTGTCGCGTTCCGGCCGGCATGCCGCGTCGGACCACCTGGAGACGGCGATCGCCGCGGCGGTGCCGACGGTGGGATGTCGCAGGTGCGGAGGCGGGCTCGCCGGCGCGGTGGGGACATCGAACGTCCTCGAGGGCGTCTCGCTGGCCGCGACGCTCGACCCCGAGCTCCTGATCCTCGACGGTAGCGGTGCAGCGCTCCCGCCCGTCGCCGCCGGGCGCCGGCTCCTCGTTGCATCCGCGGCGCAGCCGATCGACGTGGCAGCGGGCTACCTCAACACCTACCGCGGGCTGATCTCCGACCTCGTTCTCGTGACCATGGCCGAGGCCGACGCTCCGCACGCCGCGCTCGCGGCGGCGCTGCGAGACCGCGTCCGGCCGGGGACGCCCGTGATCCGCGCCGTCCTCCGTCCGAGGCCGCTCGTGCCGGTCGCCGGAGAGCGCGTCGCGTACTTCTGCACCGCTCGGGCGACGAGCCACGGCCCGCTTGCGGCGCATCTCGAAGAGCATCACGGCGTGCACGTCTCGCACGTTTCGGGGGCCCTTTCTGATCGCGTGCGGCTGCGGGACGAGCTGCAGACGGTCGACGCAGACGTGTTCGTCGTCGAGCTCAAGGCTGCCGCCGTCGACGTCGTGGTCGAGGAGGCCGTGCGGCGCGGGGTGCGCGTCGTGATCGCGGCGAACGACGTCATTCCGCTCGACGGCGAGATCGATTTCGACGAGGAGCTCGAGCGGCTCGCCGCCGAGGCGTCGGCGCTCGTCCCGGAGATCGTCTCGTGAGCGAGCGTCGCTACCTCGCTCCGCTGCCGCTGGGTGGCGACGAGGGGCCGCCTTGGTCGAAGGGCCTGCTCTCTCGGGCGCTCGCGGCGACCGGGCTCGGGGCGACGCGCTCGTACGAGCTCGCCGTCCGCGCCGACGCGGACATGGCGGAACGGGAGACAGATCGCCTCGACCTCGACCGGCTCGCCGAGCTCGCAGCGGAGGTGCTCGGCGAGGCGGAGGGCGCCCGGACGATGCGTCGCCTTAGGCGGCTGCATGCGCTCAGGCAGCTCGACGTCCCGATCGTGCTCCTCGTCGGTGGCGCGACCGGGACCGGAAAGTCGACGATCGCGACGGAGGCCGCGCACAGGCTCGGGATCACGCGCGTCACGTCGACCGACTTCATCCGACAGACGCTGCGCGCGTACTTCTCGCCGGCGTTCATGCCGGCCGTCCACTACTCCAGCTTCGAGGCGGGGCTCGGGCTGACGAAGGCCGAGGAGGAGGAGGCGGGCGATGCGCATCTGCTTGGCTTCCTCGACCAGACGCGGAACGTCCTCGTCGGCGTCGAGGCGGCGATCGACCGCTCGCTGGCCGAGGGATGGTCGATGGTGCTGGAAGGCGTTCATCTCGTCCCCGGGATGGTCGACGTCGACCGTGCGGGAGCGATCGTCGTGCAGTGCGTGATCGCGATCGAGGACGAGGATCTCCATCGCAGCCACTTCTGGGTGCGGGACCATGCGACCGAGGGGCTGCGCCCGCTCGAGAAGTACCTCGACGGAATGCCCGAGATCCGGCGGATCCAGGAGGCGCTCGTCGAGCGGGCGCAGCGGTTCGATGTGCCGGTGATCCGCAATGCGACGCTCGACCAGGCGATGGGCGAGGTGCTCGATCTCGTCCTCTCGACGGCCGACCGACTCGTGCGCGCCTAGGCTGGGGCCGACATGGCCGACTGCATCTGCATGCGGTACTCGCGCGCGACCGAGTGGGCGGCGCTCGCCGGCGCGCGCTGGCTCGGCCGGGCGGACGAGGAGGCGGCCGAGGAAGCGGCGGCGAGCGGGATGCGCGCGGCGCTCGACGAGCTGCCGATCGACGGCCGAGTCGTGATCGGCGCCCGCGCCGGGGACGTCCTCCCGCCGGACGGCCGTGTGGGGGCCGGTGGCGAGCGTGTCGACCTCGCGCTGGACCCGATCGAGGGTCGCGGGGTCGTCGCGCGCGGGGGCGTCGGGGCGATGGCGATGCTCGCCGCCGCGCACGAGGGCGCGTTGCGCCACCTCCCCGACATGTACATGCGCTCGATCGCGGTCGGCCCGCGTGCGCGCTCCGTGATCGATCTCAACCGCCCGGTCGCGGACAACGTGCTTCAGGTGGCCGAGAGCTTCGGCCGCCAGCCGCTCGACATCACCGCCCTCGTCCTCGACCGGCCGCGGCACCATGACCTGATCGAGGAGCTGCGCAGCGCCGGGACGCGAATCAAGCTCATCGGCGACGGGACGGTCACTGCCTCGATCTCGGCCGCGGTCCGAGGCACGAACGACCATCTCGCGATCGGGATCGGGGGAACGCGTCAGGCCGTGCTCACGGCCGCCGCGCTCCGCTGCCTCGGCGGCGGGATGCAGGCGCAGCTCTGGCCGACGACGCGCACCCAGATCGAGGACGCACGGGCCGTCGGGATCGAGGATGTCGCGCATGTGTTCACGGAGGAGGACCTTGCCCGCGGCGACGTGATCGTCGCCGCGACGGGCGTGACGAACGGCGACCTGCTGCGCGGCGTTCGCTTCGGCGCGGACTCCGCCCGCACGCACTCGCTCGTCATGTGCATGCGCTGCAACTGGGTGCGCTTCACCGACGGAATGCACTTCTTCGCGCGCGAGCGGCGCGAAGAGGTCCGGCTGCTGGGCTAGTGCGCGAAGCGGGGTCCCGTCGGAGCGGAATCCCGCCCCTCGACCGTTTGCGGCGGGGCATACCCCTGAAGGCGCCGCTCTCGCGGTCGCACGTCACGTCGAGGCCATCGTCCGATCTACGCGGAAGCGGCCCGCCGGAGCGGGCCGCTTCGCTCGAGCGTGGAGACGTCGCGGGCTAGGGGACGTCGACCCACTCGTCGAGGAACGACCGCGCGTCTGTCGTGTCCAGGCGGTAGTACGCGCCAAAGCTCCGGCAGAACGGGCTCGCGCCATAGCTCGTGTCGCCCACGAGCAGGCCGTTGTGGAACACCGGTCCACCCGAGTCGCCGAAGCAGCTGCCGCCCCCGGCGCGCGAGTCGTTCGCGTTCTCCGCGAGCTTCAGCACTTGCGACGAGACCATCTGCCCGACCGCCGTGGTGAAGCGGCGGGTGCGGTCGTTGACGTCGGTGGGCTTCTGCGGCCCCTCCGCCGGCTTCTCGTAGAACACGCCGTAGCCGACGAGCGTGAACGTCTGCTTGTTGAGCCCGCCCCTGCCGCTCGCGAGCCCGTCGAGGTAGTTCGCCGGCGGCAGCGTCGCAGGCGTCGCACCGTCGTACGGCTCGTCGAGCACCACGACGCCGACGTCGTGCAGGTTGTTCAGCTGCAGCTTCCCGTCGAACAGCGGGTTCGCATGCGCAGTCCCGGTGAGCCAGCCGGGCACCGGAGCCTGGTATCCCGTCTGTGACATGGGCTCGCTGCCTGTGTCATCCGCCGCGCGCGGCGTCGGGCTGGGCGCGATGCTGTCGAATGTCACGATCGTCTTGCCGAGCACGCCCTCGGTGCAGTGTGCGGCCGTGACGAGCACCGTTGGCGAGACGAGCGTCGCCGAGCAGCGGAACCGGCCGTCAGGCTGGTAGAAGACGATCATCGCGACGTTCGGATGGGCGTCGCCGTCGAGCTGGCCGCCGGTGATCGCCCAGGCCGTCCCGACCGTGCCGAGCGACACGGCAAGGGCCGCGAGGACCAGAGCAGCAGTGCGTCTCATGTGCGAAGCCTCCTCGGTTGCTCTCCCCTGAAGCGCGGAATTGAACCAAAATCGGAGCCGGTCTCGCCCGCGCCGAGCTGGGCTCTGTCGCATGTTGCGACCACGAAGCCGGCGCCTTTAGGGGTCTGCCCCGCCGCAGGCGGGGATCAAGAGGCGGGATTTAGCCGAATCCGAGGATGAACTTCGCGTCTTCGGACATGAGATCGGGCGTCCACGGCGGGTCGAACGTCAGCTCGACGTCCACCTGCTCGACCCCGGGCAGGGCGGCGACGGCGTCGTGGATCGACTCCTGGATCATCGGCCCGGCGGGACACCCCATCGAGGTGAGCGAGTGCACGATCTTGACGCGAGGACCCTCGATCTCCGTCTCGTAGAACAGACCAAGCTCGACGATGTCCATCCCGAGCTCGGGGTCCTCGACGGAGTGCAGCGCCTCGACGACGTCGTCCTTCGTGACCATGCTCGTACCGTAGCCGCTCCGGCTCTCACCCCGGGATCGAAAGCACGATCTTCCCGAGCTGCTCGCCTGCTTCCAGGCGTGCATGCGCGGCGGACGCTTCGGCGAGCGGGTACACGCGGTCGATGTGCACTCGAACCCGGCCGTCTCGGACGAGCTCGTATGCCCCGAGGAAATCCTCGCGCGTGCCCATCGTCGAGCCGATCACGGTCAGCTGCTTCCACCACATCCGGTGGAGCTGCGCCGGGGGGTTCGGCCCGGTCGTGGCGCCGCACAGGACGACGCGGCCGAACGTCCTGACGGCCGCGAGAGATCGTGCCCACGTCGCCTCGCCCACGGTCTCGACGACGACGTCGACTCCGGCGCCTGTCGCGTCCTTCACCGCTGCGACGACGTCGTCGTTGTTGTGGTCGAGCACGACGTCGGCGCCCCACTCGCGCGCCTTGGCGAGCTTCTCCGCGCTGCCCGAGGTGACGATCGTGTTGACGCCGAACGCGCGGCAGATCTCGAACGCCGCCGTCGCGACGCCGCCGCCGATCCCCCAGATCAACGCCCAGTTCCCTCTCCGGATCGCCTCGCGGGTGACGAGCATCCGGTAGGCGGTCTCGAAGACGAGTGGAAACGCCGCGGCCATCTCGAAGGAGATGCCGTCGTCCAGCGGGAAGACCTGCTCCGCGGCGATGGCGATCAGCTCCGCGTGGGTTCCGTCGAAGTGCTCACCGACCACCGTGACGCGGTCGCCGTGCACGAGTCCCGGGTTGATGACGACGCGCTGGCCGACGGTGAGCCCGCGGACACCGTCTCCGAGCGCCTCCACGACGCCGGCGCCGTCGGCGCCGAGGATGCGCGGCTTCGGCACCGAGGGCAGGCCTTTGCGCACCCAGACGTCCAGATGGTTGAGGGAAGCGGCGCGGAGCCGGACGAGCACCTCGCCTGGCCCCGCGACCGGGTCGGGCGCCTTCTCGACCCGCACGACCTCGGGGCCGCCGTCCTCGTGGATGCGGGCGGCGAGCATGGCACGATCCTCTCATGACGGCCGACGACCTGCGGAGTCTCGCGGACGAGATCGGGCTCGACGTCGTCGGTGCGGCGCCGGTCGCGCCGTACGAGGAGACGGAGCGGCACATCGCGGAGCGCCGCGCGCGGGGGTTGTTCGGCTCGATGCGGTTCACGATGGCGCAGCCGGAGGTCTCGTGTCATCCCGAGACGCTGCTCGACGGCGCGCGCACGGTCGTGTCGGCGGCGCTCTGCTACTACACGCCCGCTCCGGGGCCCGGCGCGGGGGAGGGGCGGCTGCCGCGCTACGCCTGGCGCGACCACTACGCGATCCTCCGCGAGCGGCTGGACGAGCTCGGCAGGCGGCTCGGCGGGGCGTATCGGGTCCTCGTCGACGCGAACCAGCACGTCGACCGGGCCGGGGCCGAGCGGTCGGGCGTCGGCTTCATCGGCAAGAACACCATGCTGATCACGCGCACGCACGGCTCGTGGGTGGTGCTGGGCACGCTCGTCACCGAGGCCGAGCTCGACGCGACCCTGCCGGTCCACGCGGGGTGCGGCAGCTGCACGCGCTGCATCGACGCGTGCCCGACCGACGCGCTCGACGAGCCGGGCGTGCTCGACGCGACCCGCTGCCTCTCGTACTGGACGCAGACGGCGGGGGAGCTGCCGGAGGACGTGATGGAGGCGCTCGGCGACCGCGTCTACGGCTGCGATATCTGCCAGGACGTCTGCCCCTGGAACGCCGGTGTCGAGAAGCGCCGTGCGGGCGCGCCGCTCGAAGCGGACGCGGAGCCCACGGTCTCGCTCGCGGACTGGCTGACCCGGGACGACAGGCAGCTCGTCGACGAACTCGACCGGTTGTTCGTCCCTGGCAACGACGCCCGCTGGCTTCGCCGGAACGCGCTCGTCGCGGTCGGGAACGTCGGCTCGGAGGCGGACGCTCCGCTCGTGGAGGCCTTCCTGGACGACGACGATCAGGTTCTGGGCACGGTCGCGCGGCGTGCAGCCGATCGCCTCGCGGAGCGGGCATGAGCGCGCCGGACCGAGAGCGTCTCCGCGTCGTCGCGCACGAGCTGCGCAGCCCGGTTGCGGCCCTCGAGGCGCTCGCGACCGCGGCTGCCACAGCAGACGACCCGGCGATCCTGCGGCGGGTGGTCGCCCTCGGCATCGCCGCGGCGCGTGACCTCGAGCGGATCGTCTCGGATCCCGAGCTGCTCTCGCTCCGGCTCGAGCCCGTCGATCTCGCCGCCCTCGCGACGTCGTTCGCGGCGCCCGCGGTAACCGTCGACGCCAAGAGCCCGATGACGGTCGTAGGCGACGCGACCCGGCTGCGGCAGGTGCTCTCCAACCTCGTCGGGAACGCGCTCCGCCACGGGACGCGGGCGGCCGTTCAGGTGCGGGCGGAGAACAGCCTCGTCGTGGTCTCGGTCACGGACAACGGGCCGGGCGTCGGCCCGGGAGTCGACCCGTTCGCCCGCGGGGTGAGCGGAGCCGGCTCGACCGGCTACGGCCTGTGGCTCTCGCGCGCGATCGCGGAGGCCCACGGGGGGACGCTGGAGCTCGGCCCTGCGCCGGGCGCGGGCGCGTGCCTCAGGCTCGCCCTGCCGTCTTCTTCCTAGCCCCGAGCCCGAGGTCGCTCTGGAGTGCCCGTGCTCGCGACGCCACGGCACGACGCATCGCCGTGGGCTCGAGCACGACGGTCTCGCCCCGGTCGGCGAGCACCTCCGAGAGGAGCCATTCCTCGGTCTTGAACGTCACGTCCGAGAGGGCCGCCTTGTCTGTCAGCGCGCGTGCGCCGCGCTCGAGCTTCCAGCGCGCGATCGCCGGCGAATGCCAGAGCACGGCAGTGGCCGGCTCGGAGAGGTAGTTGGGGTCGAATCCCTCGCGGGACTCGAAGTGCTCGCCGGTGAGGGTCGCCGAGCGCATCCGGTCGAGTCGGTAGGTCCGGGGCCCGTCGACCGTGCGATCCCACGTGTGCACGCGCCAGAACGGGAGCTCCCGCTCGATCGTGTACGGCTCGACGAGGCGGGTGGACGGCTCCTCCTTGCCTTCCTTGAGGTACTCGAGCTCCACGAGCCGCCGCTTCTCCGCGCCGTCCGAGAGCGTGCGGACGAGCGCTTCCTCGTCGTCGCCCGACCGTCCGGCGGCGGGCGCAAGCTCGAACTGCCCAAAGGTCTCCTCGAGCTTCCGGCGCACGCGTGCCAGGGGCGTATGGGCGTCGGCCGCGATCGTCGGGCCGACGTACTCGATCGCCAGCCGGATCGCGCGCGCCTCGAGCGGGGTCAGCTTCGGCGCCCTGCGGAACACGTCGCCGTAGAGCTCCTTGTCGACGCGAACCCGTCCCGTCTCCTCGTCGACCTCGGCGTACACCGTGTAGCACCCGCCGCCGAAGTTCACGAGGTTGAGGAGCGAGAGCGTCTCCTGGAGCTCCTCGCGCGGTATGGAGAACCGCTCGGCGAGCTCATCGGCGTCGAGCACCGTCCCGCGCTCGTCGCCGCACGCGGTGAGGAGGTGTGCGAGCAGCGCCTGGAGCACGCCGAAGCGCTCGGGCGCAACCGGCCCCGCCGGTTGACGTTCCGGCGCAACCCGCCGCTCGGGCCGCCGCTCCCGTGCGTGGTCGGGCGCCGCGCCGCCATGGCCGTCGCGCAGGGTGCGAAGCGCGTCGGCCACCTGGTCGCGGAGCTCCGGCGGGTCGAGCGGGACGGCGCGGCCGTTCTGGCGAAGGACCCACGAGGCGAGGGGCCCCAGGACCGCGTAGGGCGTCTCGAAGACGCCGTCCGTGACCGTGCCCGCATCCGAGAGCGTGCGATGCACCCACCACGCGGTGTCGCCCTGCACCTCGATCCGCGCCACGCCCACCTGCTCGCCGATCTGCCACGGCCGCGCGACGCGGTGGGCGTCGACGTCGAACTCCGCCGGCTGCCGAAAGTCGCGCTCGCGCCGCGTCGCGAAGCGGATGTCGGAGCGGATTCGCGCGACGCGGAACGTGCGGGTCGCGTCGCGGTCGAGGTCGTGCCCGACGACGTACCAGACGCCCTCGTCGAGTCTCAGCGCGTACGGATTGAGCCGGCGCTCGGTCTCGCGCTCGCGGGCCGGCGACCAGTAGCGGAACTGGATCGTCCGCTGCTTCGAGATCGCCGACTCGAGCTTGGACAGTCGCGCGGCGAGCTCTGGCGAGTAGTCGGGCGCGGTGACCCGGACGCGCTCGGCGGTCGCCGTGGGAGGGTGCCGGAACCCGGGGCGACCAAGCGCGAGGTTCTGCAGCGCAAGGCGGAGCGGCTCGGCGTACGCGAACTTCCCCTCGAGCGCATAGAGCGCCGTCTGCAGCGCGGCCAGCTCGTCCTCCTTCAGGTCGAGCTCGTGGAGGAAGTAGTTCTCCGAGCGGAGCGAGTAGAGCTCCTCGCCCGTGAACTCGTCCCGCTGGGACATGAGCGGCACGCCGAGCGCGGTCAGCTCGGCGCGATCCGAGTAGAAGCGGCGTGCGAACGCCTCGTCCGACATCTCCGAGTACCCCTCGACGTTCCCCTTCACGTCGCGGGCGGTCAGCGGCCGCCGCTCGGCCATCAGGAACGCGACGAGGGAGAGCTGCCGGATCAGCTTGTCGGCGTCGTGAGACATGGAAGCCCAGCCTACCGTGGGGGCGCTTTTCGCATGCGCGAAGTGGGCCAGACCTTGTCTGGCCTCTTCACGGCGTCGCCGTGAAAATGCCTAGGCGACGGCCGCGGCGCGCGTGACCGTGGACTGCTCGAGGTGCTGGTGCGAGGGGCAGTAGTCGCGGCCAGGGAGCGGCGTGCGCTGGCAGGCCTTGCCCTTGCGCGTCGTCGCCTTGCAGCGGCTGACGCCGCCCTCGAGCAACCCGGCCTCGAGCTGCACCTCGATGAACGCGACTGCCGCCGAGACTCCTTCGCGGACCGCCCACGCGACCTTCGCCTGCGCCGTGATCGGGAAGTAGCGGCGGATGTCGTGGAAGAGCGTCCGGTCCGGTCGCGCGAAGTAATGCGGGTCTTCCGCGAGACGCGTCATCGTCTCCTCGCACTCCGACAGCACCAGCCGCCGGTATTCGAGGCGCGTCGGCTGATCCACGTACGGGTCGATCAGATCCTTGATCGAGCGGTAGATCGCCCGCGAGTACTGGTACATGCACGACTGCAGCTGCGCGAGGTTGGCCTCCATACGGATCCCGTCTCCCGTCCGTCGATCGCCTTCGCCGCGGGCTCCGAGTGGTTCCCCGCTGGCTTCCGGGGCGAGTCTACCCGGACCGGCCCGATGTTACAAACTCCGTCACGATCGTTGTCCCACAAGACGACAAGGGGACTACGAGGCAACCTGCGCGACCCGGGCTCCCTTCACCGCTGCCCGGGCCCGACGGAGCACGCTCGTCGCCTCCGCCTCGGTCTCGTACTTCCCGGTGAACGCCATCCAGTAGCCCGGCCGGAGGCTCGCGAACGCGGACGAGTCGAGCACGCCGACCTGGCCGAGCCCTCGGGCCCTCGCCTGCTGCGCCGCGACGACAGCCGCGTTGCGACCACGCGTCTTGGGCACCGAGACGAGAACGATCGTCCATCCGTGCTCCGCGCGCGACCACTGCGCGAGGGACGCGCCCGGCTCGACCGGCGTCGCCGGGACGGTCGCGCTCCCGCCGATCGCGGTCAGCACCTGCTCCTCACCCGATCCGTCGGAGGCGACGGCGATCGCGATCGCCGCACCGACAACCGCCACCGCGGCGAGCGCCCCGATCCGGAGCCGGAGTCCCTCTGTATCGGTCGGGGGCGGCCCGACTCGCCAGCGGCCGGGCTGACGGAGTCCGCACTGGAGGCAGTACTCCTGGCCGCGGGCGACGCTGGTGCCGCAGCGCGGGCACACGGACGCCGCAGCCGTGCTCACGCGATCGTGCCGTCCTCGTCGTCGTCGAGCGCGCGGCCGCAGCTCGGGCAGAAGCGTGCGCCGACGAGGAGCGGCGCGCCGCACGTGCAGATCGCCTGCTGCCGACGCCGCAGGCCCAGACCGGAGACGATCGCGTCGATCTCCGAGATCCGCGTCTCGATTGCGACCAGCTCCGCACAGCGCTCGACGACGAGCGTCTCGTTGAACTGGTCGCGGCGGTACATCTCGAACGTCAAGCCGCCCAGCTCCCGGAGCCGCTCCTCGCGGATCGACAGCAGCGCGCGCCGCTCGCGGCGCAGCTCGCTCGCGGTCGGCGCGGCCGGCTTCCTCTGGAAGAGCGCCACGCGGGCAGGATAGTCGGGCGCCTCGACGGGTCGCGCGCGGGCGCAGCCCTACAGCTGGACGACGACCAGTCGCTCCTCGGTCATCTCGCGGGCCGTCCAGGCGGGCCCCTCGCGCGTGTTGCCGGAATCCTTGACGCCGCCGTACGGCATCTGGTCGGCGCGGAACGTCGGCGCCTCGTTGATCGTGACGCCGCCGAACTCGAGCCGGGCTGCGGCGGACAACGCTCGCGTGACGTCGCCCGTGAAGATCCCGGCCTGGAGCCCGTAGCGCGTCGAGTTCGCGAGCTCGATCGCCTCGTCGAGCGTCGAGTAGCGCTGCAGCGTGCAGACAGGGCCGAACACCTCGTCGCACGCGAGCCTGCCCCCAGGCGGCGGCGACTCGACGACCGTCGGGCGCAGCAGGTCGTTCTCGACGACCCCTCCCGTCAAGATCGTCGCTCCTCCGGCGCGCGCTTCCTCGACCCACTCGAGCACCCGCTCGCGCTCGGACGGGGCGATCAGCGGCCCGACGTCGGTCTCCTCGTCTGCGGGGTCGCCCACGACGAGGCTCTCGACCAGCGGAACGAGCTCGTCGCGGAAGGCATCGAAGACGTCCTCGTGCACGAGGATCCGCTGGACGGAGATGCAGCTCTGGCCGGCGAACGAGAACGCGTTCGCTGCGCACTTGGTCGCCGCGAGCGAAACGTCGGCGTCCGGCTCGACGATCACCGGCGTCGCGTTTCCGAGCTCGAGGTTGACGCGCTTGCGCGGGGCGCGCTCGCGGATCCCCCACCCGACCGGGGCGGAGCCGGTAAACGTGATCAACGCGACGCGCGGGTCCTCGACGAGGACGTCGCCGATCTCCGCCGACGGCCCGACGACCACGTTGAGCCACCCGGCGGGCAGGCCGGCCTCGAGCTCCAGCTGCGCGAGGAACAACGCCGAGAGCGGCGTCTGGGTCGCGGGCTTGAGGACGACCGCGCAGCCGGCCGCGAGCGCAGGGGCGATCTTGTGCGCGACGAGGTTGAGCGGGAAGTTGAACGGGCTGATCGCCCCGACGACGCCGATCGGCACCCGCTGCGTGAACGCAAGCTTGCCGACGCCCGCCTGCGAGGCGTCCATCGGCACGACCTCCCCGGCGAGCTTGCGAGCCTCGACGGCCGCCATCGTGTACGTCGACACCGCTCGGGCAGCCTCCACGCGCGCGGCCTTCATCGGCTTTCCGGCCTCGGCGCAGATGAGCCGGGCGGCCTCGTCGGCACGGGCTGCGAGCGCGTCGGCGACCCGCACGAGGATCTCGGCGCGCTCGTGGGCGGTGAGAGGCGTCACCATGGCCCGCTCGGCGGCATCGATCGCGGCCCGGGTCTCCGCGGCACCGACCTTCGCGACGCGCGCGACCGGCGAGCCGTCGTACGGAGACGCGACCTCGATCCATTCGTCGGTCGAGATCCACTCACCGTCGAGCAGCACCTTGCGCTCGGTCACCGTGGACGCCATGGCGAGAGTGTACGGGGGCGGTGGTACCGTGATCGGCGTGAGTGACGCGCTGGTCGTGGAGGCGATCCGGACGCCGATCGGAAGGCGGAACGGGGCACTTGCCGGCGTCCGCGCGGAGGAGCTCGCGGCCCAGGCGCTGAACGGTCTCGTCGGACGGCTGGACGTCGATCCGGGCGAGATCGAGGACGTCCAGATGGGGTGCGTCAGCCAGGTGGGCGAGCAGGCGCTGAACGTCGCGCGCATGTCTGCGCTCGTCGCGGGGTGGCCCGAGACCGTATGCGGCTCGTCGATCGACCGGCAGTGCGGTTCTTCGATGCAGGCCGCATTCAACGCCGCGGCCGCCGTGCAGGCCGGCCATCTCGACGTCGTGGTCGCGGCCGGAGTCGAGTCGATGTCCCGCGTGCCGATGGGCTCCAACCTGACCGCGGGCGGCTTCGAGGGCTTCTCGCCGAAGCTGTACGAGCGGTGGGAGGTGGTGCCGCAGGGGATCTCGGCCGAGGTGATCGCCGAGGAGTGGGGGCTCTCGCGCGAGGCGCTCGACGAGTACTCCTACGAATCGCATCGCCGCGCGATCGCGGCGATCGACGAAGGACGCTTCGAGCGCGAGATCGTCCCCGTCGAGGTCGGGGCGACGGGCGCTGCCGTCCTCGTGGGCGTGGACGAGAACCCGCGTCGCGACACGTCGTTCGAGAAGCTCGCCGCGCTGCCAGCCGCCTTCAAGGAGGGCGGGAAGATCACGGCGGGGAACTCGAGCGCGATCGTCGACGGTGCGGCAGCGATGCTCGTCACGAGCGAGAGCGCCGCGACGCGGCTCGGCCTCGAGCCCCGGGCTCGGTTCGTCTCGTTCGGGCTCGCAGGCGTCGACCCGTACCGGATGCTCCACGGCAACCCGCTCGCCTGCGAGCGGGCGCTCGCGAAGGTCGGCCTCGGCTGGGACGACATCGCCGTGGTCGAGGTCAACGAGGCATTCGCGTGCGTCGTGCTGCAGTTCCTCCAGGACACGGGGCTCCACGAGCGCTGGGTCGCGGGCGACGTGAACCCGAATGGCGGCGGGATCTCACTCGGCCACCCGCTGGGCGCGACCGGTGCGCGCATCACCGCGACGCTCCTCGCCGAGCTCGACCGGCGGGAGGCTCGGTACGGCGTCGCGTCGATGTGCATCGGGCAGGGCCAGGCGATCGCCGCCGTGCTCGAGCGGCTGTAGTCGGCGCTACGGCTCGACGAGCTCGCGCTCGACGTCGGCCGAGACCTCTTGCGCGATCTCGACGAACGCGCGGGCGGCGGGAGAGCGGTGCCGGTCGCGGTGCCAGACGACCGCGATCGTGCGGCGCGGCACCTTCGGCACGAGGCGGAGCGCCTTGACGCGCTCGTCGCCCGGGAGGACTGCGAGGAGCGGCGTGAGCGCGACGCCGAAACCGGCCGCCACGAGCCCCTGCAGGGTGGTGTTGTCATCCGAGCGGAAGGCGTACTCGACGTCGTAGCCGCGGTCGGCGAGCGCGGTCTCGACGAGGACGCCGCTGGCACAGGTGTTCGAGCCGATCAGGACGTTGTCGCCGAGATCGTCGAGCGACGCAGACGTGCGCCTCGCCAGGTCGCTGTCCTCGGGCACCAGCAGGACATATGGGTCGCTCATCAGCTCGAGCGCGTCGAATGGCCCGTCGGGGAGGGGGGCGCTGCAGAAGGCGAGGTCGAGCTCGCCGGACTCGATCAGGCGGTACAGCTCAGGGTCGGTCGCCGGCTCGGAGAGCCCGAGCTCGATGCCCGGCCAGTCCGTGAGGAAGCGCCGCATCACGCCGGGGAGGACGCGCGCGCCGACAGACTGGTACGTGCCGACGCGCAGCGTCCCGGTCTCACCGGCGCGGAGCGCCGTGATGTCCGCGCGCGCGGCGTCGATCCGCGCGACGATCGCCTCGGCGTGGCGGAGGAGGAGCTCGCCGGCGTCCGTCAGCGACACGGCCCGCGGCCCGCCGGGCCTCTCGACGAGCGTCTCGCCGACGATCTTCTCGAGCGTCGCGATCTGCTGGCTGACGGCCGACTGCGTGTAGCCGAGCCGCTCGGCGGCGCGGCCGAACGATCCCTCGCGCGCAACCGCGCCGAGCGCGGCGAAGTGGCGCAGCTCGACCCCGAGCCATTGATCAGGTTGAGTAATCGTTGTCATGAAAACCTCGACTTGCGCTAATAGTACCTGCTAGGCATACTATTGCCATGGAGATCGCAATCGTCCTCTTCATCGTGCTCGTCGGCCCGCTGGCGCTCCTCTACGGACGCGACTCGCGGATCGACGACACCTCGCGCCGCCGCCGCCACCTGGGCTGAGCCCGGCCGCCTCGCCGCCGAGGCGCTCAGCGTTCCTCACGGCGGTAGGGCAGGCCGAGCGCCGCCGGGGCCCCGAGCCGCCGGCCGCCGACGACCGCCGCGAACACGACCGCGGCGATCGTGAACAGGTACGGCAGCATCGCGAGGAAGAAGGGCGACACGGTGATCCCGACGGCCTGGGCCTGGAAGTTGAGCGCCTCCATGAGCCCGAAGAGCAGCCCGCGCGGACGTCGAAGGAAACGTCGACGGGCCGCGTAGATGTCCTCGCGTACCCTGGCTCCCATGGAGCGCATCGCGAGCGCGCCGGGTCTCCGGCTCGGGGACGCGCTGGGGCCGTACCGCCTCGACTCCGTGCTGGGCGAGGGGGCGGTGGGGGTCGTATTCGAGGCGCGGCACGCCGAGGCGGGCGAGGTGGTCGCCCTCAAGGTGCTCAAGCAGCTCCTCTCGAGCAACGAGGTGTACCGGCAACGTTTCGTCCGCGAGGCTCGCGTTGCGAGCGAGGTGCGCCACAGCCACCTCGTGCCGATCCTCGACCTCGGCGAGGCACGGGGGTACCACTACCTCGCCGTCGCCTACGTCCAGGGAGGCTCGCTCGCCGAGCGGATCGAGTCGCGGGGCCCGTTGGCGGTGGACGACACCGTCCGGCTGACGGCCGAGGTGGCGTCTGCACTCGACGCGCTGCACCGGGCCGGAATCGTCCACCGGGATGTCAAGCCGTCGAACGTGATGCTCGACCCGGCGGGCCGGGCCGCCGTCACGGACTTCGGGCTGGCGAAGGGCCCTGCGTACACCGTGCTGACGAAGCCAGGCCAGGTGATGGGGACGGTCGACTACATCGCCCCGGAGCTGATCCGGGGCGAGACGACGAGCTCGGCGGCGGACGTCTACGCGCTCGGCTGCGTCGTGCACGAGTGTCTCGCAGGCACTCCGCCGTTCGCCCACCGAAAGCTGCTGGAGGTCGCGGCCGCGCACCTCGACGACCCGCCGCCCGACGTCTCGGAGTCGCGGCCGGACGTCCCCGGGTCGCTCGGCGAAGTCGTCCAGCGCGCGATGGCGAAGAACGCGGCTGAACGACCGCGGACCTGCACCGCCTTCGCCAACCTCCTCCGCGCAGCGGCCGCAGGCTGACACCGGCCCGTCGGGCCGGGCTCGAGCTCAGGCGCTGGCCTTGCCGATCCGGTGGTGCCAGAAGCGCCACCAGGTGTAGAGGCCCGCGTGATCCGTGCCGCCCTCGCGCGCGGTCGCGAGCATGTCGCGGTGGTTCGGCTGGCCGAGCTTCCTGTGCGTCCAGACGATCACCGCGTCGTCCCCGTCGAAGTAGCAGAACCGGTCGCCGCCGGGTTTGGGCGGGTCGCCGGGATGCACCCACGCGCCCGCGCCACCCCAGCTCGTGCCGTCGCAGCGGCCGCCTTCCTTCACCCCTGCCGCCTCGCGCGCGGCCGTGTAGGCGGCTGCAAGCGCCTGTCCGGAGGGGTAGATCGAGATGTCCCAGTGATCAGGTGGGTTCTGCACCGAGAGGTCGCCCGACTGTGTGCAGGCCGCCGTCTGCACGGCGCCTGTCGCCGGCTGACCCTGGACCACGCAGTCCTTCCACAGTTGCCGCGGGACGAGCGCTTCGAGCGACGCGGGCGCCTGCACCTCCGTTGTCGACGTCGCCGTCGACGCCGGCGAGTCGTCGTGCGCCAGGAGATACGCGACAGCGGCTGCCGCGACGGCCGCCCCCGCGGCGAGGAGCGCCGTCGCGAGCCAGCCCGGAGCGCCGCGGCGCTCCCGAACCGGCGGCGCGGGTGGCGCGGCGGCCGAGGATCCCGTGGCGGCCGGCGCGGGCACAGGCTCTGCGGCGACCGGTGCAGCGGCCGAGGCCGGTTGCTCGGTGACCGTGTGGGACGGCTCCGCCACGGCGTCCGGTGCTGCGGGCATCGCGGCGGCCACGGACGCGACAGGCTCCTCGGGCTGCGGAGGCGCGACCGGGTGCTCGTGCCGCTCTTCCACGGGGGCTGTTGCCGGCGCCCAACGCCGGAGAACGGAGGCGTGTGCGGCGTTCAGCATCTCCGACGCGCTGTCGAAGCGGTCGTCACGCGACTTCGCCATTGCCCGCGCGATCACCCGATCGAGGTCCTTCGGCAGGTCGGGCCGGACGTCCGTGAGCTTCGGCGGCGGCGTCGCGAGGTGCGCGTGCATCACCGCGACCTCGGCCTCGCGATCGAACGGCGGCCTGCCGGCAAGGCATTCGTAGAGGACGCAGCCGAGCGCGTAGATGTCGGTTCGGCGGTCGAGCGTCAGCCCTTCGATCTGCTCGGGCGCCGCGTAATCGACGGTGCCCACGAACACGCCGGTCCGTGTCAGGTCGGGCGCGGTCGTCTGCTTCGCGACCCCGAAGTCGGTGAGGTACACGTGCTCGGAGGGCTCGGCCACGAGGATGTTGGACGGCTTGACGTCGCGGTGGATCAGGTCGCGATCGTGGGCCGCGTCGAGCGCGGCGGCGACCTGCTCGAGCATGAAGATCGTCCTGCCCACGCTCAGCTGCCCGTCCCGCCGCACGAGCGTCCGGAGGTCGGAGCCGTCGACGTAGCGCATCGCGATGTAGAGCAGCCCGTCGGTGTCGCCGCCCTCGATCTCGCCCGCGTCGTAGATCGGGATCACGTTGGGGTGGTCGAGATCGGCCGCCCGCTGCGACTCACGAATGAACCGCTCGCGGTAGCTCTCGTCGTGGGTCAGCGGTGACGCGAGGACCTTCAGCGCGACCTTCCGGCCGAGCCGGACGTGCTCGGCGAGGTAGACGACGCTCATGCCGCCGCGGCCCAGCAGGGACTCGACGCGGTAGCCCGCGAAGACGGTGCCGATGCGTGTGGTCTCGCTCACGCCCATACCCTCCCGACGGTGGCCGGGCATTGAGTCTTCCACAGGCCTCTGGTCGCTCCTAGGCGGAAAACCGAACCCCCCGTCTTCCCGGAGCGCGCCTAGACTGCCCGCATGCCGGACCCGGTCGTCGCCGACCGCGTCGAGACGCCGTTCTCGTGAGCACCCACGACGACGAGCTCCGGCCCGTCACGGCGCTCTTTGCAGACGTCGTCGGCTCGACTGCGCTCGCAGAACGGCTCGCGCCCGACGAGGCGAAGGCCTTGATCGGCGAGTGCGTGAACCAGATGAGCCGTGCCGTGCACGAATACGGTGGCAGCGTCCAGGCGTACATGGGCGACGGCATCTGCGCCTACTTCGGCGTTCCGACCGCGCGCGAGGACGATCCGGAGCGCGCCGCACGCACGGCGTTGCGCATTCTCGAGGTCGTGCGCGAGTACGCGCTCGACGTCGAGCGCGCGTGGGGGATCGAGGGGTTCGACGTGCGCGTCGGGATCAACACCGGCAAGGTCGCCGTCGGGCTCGTGGGCACGGTGGAGGCGCAGACGGTCGCCTTCGGAGACACGGTCAACGTCGCCGCCCGACTGCAGGCATCGGCGACGCCCGGGACGATCGCGGTCGGCGAGGAGGCGGCGGACAGGCTCTCGCACCGCTTCGTGCTCGAGACGCTCGGGAAGCTGCCGGTCCGCGGGCGCGTGCAGGACGTGGAGGTGCTTCGGCTCGTCGGCCCGAGGCACGAGGAGGTGGAGCACGCGGCGATTCCGATCGTCGGGCGCTCTGCCGAGGTCGGGCGGCTTCACGACGCCGTTCGCGAGCTTGCCGCCGGCCGCGGTCAGGTGCTGCTCCTGGTCGGTGACGCGGGCATCGGCAAGACGCGCCTCCTCGAGGAGCTGCGATCCGTCGTGGGCGACGACGCGGTCTGGCTCGAGGGCCGCTGCCTCTCGTACGGAGGCCTGCCGCTCTGGCCGTTCGAGGAGATGCTTCGCGCGTGGCTCGGCATCGCCGAGGGCGAGCCGGACATCGCCGTTCGCACGAAAGCCCGGGCGCGGCTCGGCGACGTTCTCGGAAACCGACTGCCGGGCGCGCTCGCCTCGCTGGGTCGGCTGCTCCGAGTCCGGCTCGACCCCGAGCCATCGCCCGATGCGACCCGCGACGACTCGCCGGAGACCGTGCGCCGGGCGTTTCTCGCCTGGATCGAGGCGCTCGCCCGCACACGGCCCGTCGTCGTCGCCGTCGAGGACCTGCAGTGGGCGTTCCCCGCGGCCCGCGAGCTCGCGGAGCTCCTGCTCGGCGTGACCGATCGTGCGGCCGTCCTGCTCGTTGCCACGATGCGGCCAGATCCGGCCTCGGAAGCAGCCCGGCTCCGGGTGCGCGCATTTGGCGACTACGCGCACAGGACGGCGGAGCTCCGCCTCGGGCCGCTGACCGAGGACGAGTCGGGCGCGCTCGCGCGGTCGCTCGCACCCGGGGAGCTCGACGACGAGACCGTCGCCTCGGTCGTCGGCCGCAGCGAGGGAAACCCGCTCTTCATCGAGGAGCTCGTGCGGTTGCTGCTCGAGGGAGGGGCGCTGCGGCGTCGCCGCACGTGGACGCTGACGGTCGGCGAGACCGTGCTTCCGGCGCGCCTCGAGAACCTCCTCATCGCGCGCGTCGATGCGCTCCCGCCGGACGCGCGCAGGCTCGCCCAGATCGCGGCCGTGATCGGGCGGACCTTCGAGGAGCCGCTGCTCGAGCGGGTCGCAGGCCCAGAGATCACCGACGACCTGCTCGAGCTCGTTCGCGCCGAGATCGTGCGCGAGGTGCGGCGGTATCCAGAGCTCGTCTGCGAGTTCAGGCACGGGCTGCTGCACGAGGCGGCGCTCTCGACGTTGACCCAGGCGCGGCACCGTGAGCTGGCGAGCCTCGTCGGCGCGGCGCTCGAGGAGCAGCTCGGCGACCGGGCCGCGGACGACGCGGAGCGGATCGCGCAGTACTACGTCCGCAGCACCCGGCTCGACAAGGCGGTGAGCTACCTGGAACAGGCAGCGGACGCCTGGGGGCCGGGAGACGATCACGCCGCCGAGCTGCTGGACGCCGCGCGGCGCGCGGCGGCGCGGGCGGGGGACGCGGAGGCCGAGGCGCGCATCGCGGCGCGGATTGCCGCGCGGTCGGGGGCACGAGACGGGTAGATTCCCGCGCCGTGGACGTGCAGAGGATCGGTGTCGTCGGGCTCGGCGCGATGGGCGCCGGGATCGCGCAGGTCGCCGTGGAGGCGGGCTTCGACGTGGTCGGCCGCGAGGTGACGGCCGAGCTCGGTGAGGCCGCCGCAGGTCGGATCGGGCATTTCCTCACGCGCAAGGTCGAGAAGGGGCAGCGCACCGACGAGGAGCGGGACGACGCCGTCGCCCGCCTGCGCACGACGACGGAGCTCGACGCGCTCGCCGACTGCGACCTCGTGATCGAGGCGATCGTCGAGGAGCTCGACCCCAAGCGGGCGCTCTTCGCGGAGCTCGAGTCGATCTGCCGCGCCGACGCGGTGCTCGCGAGCAATACGTCGGCCCTGTCCGTCACCGAGATCGCAGCGGCGACCTCGTCGCCCGAGCGAGTCGTGGGCATGCACTTCTTCAACCCGGCCCCCCTGATGCCGCTGGTCGAGGTCGTGCGCGCGGAGCTCTCGTCCGACGATGCGGTGGAGACGGCGCTCGCGACGGTCGAGCGGCTGGGCAAGGTCGCCGTCCGCTGCCACGACACGCCGGGCTTCGTCGTCAACCGCATCCTCATTCCGCTGCTGAACGACTGCGTGCGCGTGCTCGACGAATCGCGCGTCACGCCGGAGGCGCTCGACGCGGCGATGACGAACGGCGCCGGCTGGCCGATGGGGCCGTGCACGCTCGTCGACCTGGTCGGCATCGACGTCCACGTCCACGCCTCGGAGGCGCTGTACGAGAAGCTCCGGGAGCCGCGCATGGCGCCGCCGCCTCGGCTCGTGGCGATGCGGAACGCGGGCCTGCTCGGCCGGAAATCCGGTCGCGGCTTCTACGTCTACTGAGCGGTCGGCGGCGGTGGCGCGGCCTCGTCGAGCGGCACGCTGAGACGCCGGGCGACCGTGGGGACGAGCGAGCCCTGGACGACGACGGAGAAGAGCACGACCACGAACACGATCCCGTAGATCTCCTCGGCGTACTCGGTCTGCGCGATGACCGCGAGCGAGGCGAGGAAGATGGGGACGGCGCCCTTCAGACCGCTCCAGGCGATGAACCCGCGCTCCCCCCAGCCGAGGTCGATCGCGGAGAGCAGCGGCCCGACCGCGAGCGGCCGGACGACGAAACCGAGGAGCACGGCGATGACGAGGCCGCGCCACCAGAGCCCCTCGTCGCCGATGAAGGCAAGGTCCACGGTGAGGCCGAGGGCGACGAACGCCGCCAGCTCACCCAGCTCGCCGAGAGCCGCGTTGAACGCGCGGACCGCCCGCCTGGCCTCGAACCGGATGTCGCCGACGAGGATCCCCGAGACGAACACCGCGAGGAAGCCGGAGCCGCGCGCGACAGTCGCCGCGCCGTAGATCGTGCCCACCATGAGGATCACCGCGACCGGGTAGAGCGTGCGGTCGGGGAACGGCGCCCAGCGGATCACCGCCGCGATCGCCGCCGCGCCCGCGACACCGACCGCGAGCCCCACGCCCATCTCGCGGAGGAACTCCCAGACGACCGAGAGCTTCGAGGCGTCGCTGTGCGTGGCGATCTCGATCATCCCGATCATGAGCGCGATCCCGACTGGGTCGTTGAACCCCGACTCCCCCTCGAGGATCGTCCCGGAGCGGCCTTCGACCTCCTTGCCGGCGAGCACCGAGAAGGTCACCGCCGGGTCCGTCGGCGCGAGCGCGGCCCCGATCAGGCTCGACGCAGTCCACGAGAGGCCAAGCAGGGCGTGCGTCGCGAGCGCCAGCAGCGCGGCGGTGACGAACGTACCGACGATGCCCAACGCGAGGATCGGCGCGGCCGCCCCGCGGAACCGGCGCATTCCGATCTTCGACCCGCCCTCGAAGAGGATCACGACGAGTGCGAGCGTGGCGATGCGCTGGACGTCCTCGAAGCTGAGGATCGTCGAGAGCCGGTCGACGAGGTCGGAGGCGAGCGCCGCGGCGACGAGCAGGAGCCCGGCCGTCGGGATGCCGAGCCGGCTCGCGAGGAGGCGAACGCCGATTGCGAGCACCAGCCCGCCGGAGACGACGAGCAGGATGGTGCCGAAGTCGAGAATGTCGTCCACGTGCGGGGGATCTTGCACGGGCGGCGCGGAGGCCGGGCGGCTTACACTTTCCTTACGGACGTCTCATCCTGCACCCACGCGTCGTGCCGATACTGCAGTCACCCATGCGTCTCGCGCTCGCATTTCTTGCCATGCTCGCGCTCGCGGTCCCCGCGGCCCGCGCTGCTGCGCCGACCGCCGAGACCCTCTCGATCGAGGATGCGCGAGGCGCCGTGACCATCCGTGGCAGCGGGATCGTGATCGGCAGGCTCGAGCGCGGCGAGATCCAGGTCGTCGACCTCACGCCGCTCGACCAGTGGAGCCCACGGGTCAACGGCGTGCCGCGCGGCAAGACCGTCTGGACGCGGGGCAAGGACGTCAATTTCTACATCCCGGGCGGCCGCTACCGGATCACGGTGCGCGGCGAGGGCTTCTCGATCTCGGCCCGCGGCCAGGGCTCAGGCGTCCTCGACGGGAACCCCGACCTCAACGGCGCGACCGGCACGTACGCGGTCGGCGACGTCGAGCCGGCTCCCGTCCCCGTCGGCGCCGAGAAAATCACGTTCGGCGCCCCGGTCACGGCGAAGGCCGTGAAGGCGGCGCCGTGAGCGGCCAGACGCAGTCCGTGCTCGTCGTCGAGGACGAGCAGTCGATCGCCTCGTTCGTCTCGCTGTATCTCAAGAACGCGGGCTACGGCGTCCGGGCGGTCGGTACCGGCGCCGGAGCGCTGAATGCCGTCGCTGCCGAGATGCCCTCGCTGATCGTGCTCGACCTCAATCTGCCCGACATGGACGGGATCGAGATCTGCCGTCGGATCCGCAAGAGCTCCGACGTGCCGATCCTGATGCTCACGGCGCGCGACGAGGACGTCGACAAGATCATCGGCCTCGAGGTCGGCGCCGACGACTACCTCACGAAGCCGTTCAACCCGCGCGAGCTCGTCGCCCGCGTGAAGAGCGTGCTGCGCCGTGCGACCTCCGATCGCCGCATCGACGAGGGCGACGAGATCCGGCACGGTGATCTCCTGATCAACTCTGGGCGACGCGAGGTGCTGGTCGGCGACGACGAGATCCAGCTCGCGCCGAAGGAGTTCGACCTCCTCTGGGAGCTGCTCGACCATCGCGGGATCGTGCTGACGCGCGACCAGCTCCTCGAGCGCGTGTGGGGCTACACGTTCGCCGGGGACACGCGCACCGTCGACGTCCACGTGCGGCAGATCCGCCGCAAGCTCGGCGACGCGTCGCCGATCGTCACCGTGTGGGGCGTCGGCTACAAGGTCGCGACCGAGCGCACCACCGCGCCCGCCGCGTAACGGGATGCGCCGCAAGTCGCGCGGCGTCGCGCGCCTCGTCGTCGCACCGCCGACGAGGGGACTCCGGGATCCGCGCGGCGGCGTACGCTTCCCCGCGATGCCCGGTTCGCTGCGTTTTCGGCTGCCGGCGCTGTTCCTCCTCGGGATCGTGGTCGCCGGCGTCCTGGCCTCGGTGATCGCGCTGCGGTTGTTCCAGGGCTACTCGCGTGACAGCTCCTACGAGGAGCTCGGCCGGGAGGCCCGCGGCATCGCGCAGCTCTACGGCGACGCGGCGCTGCGCGCGGCGGAGGAGGGCTCGCCGGCGCCCGACTTCGCGCCGCAGGCGCTCGAGCTCGCGACGGGCGATCAGCTGTTCTACGTCGGCGCACCCGCGTTCCCGGGTCAGGACTCGGGCCTCCAGCGGCTCCCCGAGTCGGCGGTGCCTGGTGCGGTCTTCACCAAGGAGGGTCGGCTCAAGTTCGAGTTCCGCCCGCCCGGAGAGAACCGGAACTACCTCGCGGTCTCGCAGCCGGTTCGGCTCGAGCCCGACGGTCCGGCGCTCGGCGCGATCGTCGTTGCAAAATCCGGTGACGTCGTCCGCGACCAGTGGCTGCCGCTCGTCGGCCGGCTGGCGACGGCGATCTCGATCGGGGCGCTGATGGCGTGGCTGCTCGGGCTCTGGCTCTCGCGACGGATCAGTCGCCCGATCCAGGCGCTCGCCGACGCGTCCGACGAGATCGCGTCGGGGAACTACACGGTGCACGTCCCCGTCGGACGGGGCGGGAGCGAGGTCTCCCACCTGTCAGAGCGCTTCAACGAGATGGCGGCCCGGCTCGCGGCGACGGAGGAGCGGGAGCGGCAGTTCCTCATGTCGGTCTCGCACGAGCTGCGGACCCCGCTCACCGCGATCAAGGGGCACGTCGACGCCCTGCGCGACGGGCTGATCGAGGACCCCGAGCTCGTTGCGGCATCGCTCGACGTCGTCGCGAACGAGGCAACGCGCCTCGAGCGCCTCGTCGGCGACGTGCTCGACCTCGCCAAGCTCCGCGCGGATCGGTTCACGGTCCACACGGAGGAGGTGGACATGGGTCGTCTCGTCGAGCATGCGTACGGCTCGTTCGGCGACGAGGCGCGGCGCCGTGACATTGCCTTCACGATGAGCGGGGCGGACGGAGCCCCGACCCTCATCACCGACGGCGACCGGGTGCTCCAGGTGATCACGAACCTCCTCAACAACGCGTTCCGCTGGACACCCGACGGCGGCACGGTAGGGCTCGCGCTCGAGGCCCGGAACGGCATGGTGCGCGTCGAGGTCTCGGACACCGGCCCGGGAATCTCCGTCGACGACGCCGAGCGGATCTTCAGCCCGTTCGTCTCGACGGATACGCAGGGAACCGGCCTCGGGTTGCCGATCGCCCGCGAGCTCGCCGGTGCGCTCGGCGGCCGGATCGAGCTCGACACGGCACCGGGAAGCGGGAGCCGCTTCCGCCTCGTGCTGCCCGCCCGGTCGACGATCTAGGCGCGTCGCACGACGCGGGCCGGCTCCGCCGGAATAGCATCACCGCGTGGCGGAACCGCTCACCGCGCCCGTCGGCCTCGCGGGCTCCCGGACGCGACCGGCAGCAGTCGTCGCCGCCCTGCGGCCGCGGCAGTGGACGAAGAACCTCCTGCTCTTCGCGGGGATCGTGTTCGCCGCGGAGCTCGGCGACGGCGGGCGCTGGCTCGAGGCGATCGCAGCGTTCGTCGCCTACTGCGCCGCCTCGAGCGCCGCGTACCTGGTGAACGACGTCCGCGACGCCGCCGCCGACCGGCTGCACCCCGTGAAGCGGGCCCGTCCTGTCGCCTCGGGCCGCGTGGCGCCCGGTGTGGCACTCGGTGTCGCCGCGGGGCTGGCGCTGCTCGCCTTCGCGATCGCCGCCGCGCTGGGCGCCGCCTCGCTGACCTGCATGCTCGCCTTCCTTGCGCTCCAAGGGGCGTACTCGCTCTGGCTGAAGTCGGTTGAGCTCGCCGACGTGCTCGCGATCGCGGCGCTCTTCGTCCTGCGTGCAGCCGCCGGAGCGATCGCGGTCGACGTGCGCATCTCGCCCTGGCTCCTGGTCTGCACGTTCCTGCTCGCGCTGTTCCTCGCGCTCGCGAAGCGCCGCGCCGAGATACGGCTCGAACTCGGGGCGCGCCCGGCGCTCGCCGGCTACTCGGCCGGCGTGCTCGACCGGCTGCTTGCGCTCGTGGCCGTCGGCACGGTCGTCGTCTACGCGGCGTACACCGTTGCCGCCTACGACTCGCTCCTGCTCGTGGCGACCGTCCCGCTCGTCGCCTTCGGGCTCGCCCGGTACCTCCGCCTGCTGCTGACCAAGGGCCTCGGCGAGGAGCCCGAGGCCGTGCTCGTGACGGACCTGCCGATCCTCGTGACCGTCCTCGTCTGGGCAGCCGCCTGCGCGGTCGCTATCGCGATCGGGTGAAGCGTCCGTTGCCTAGCTAGGCGACGGCTGCGTTGTCGCTCGGGCGTACGCTGTCGTCCCGCTCGGGGAGCGGCACGACGACGCCTTCGATCCCGGATTCGAGCCGACGGAGCCGCGCGTCCACGCCGCTCCAGCCGGACGTGACGAGATCGACGAGGATGCCGAGGTCGTCGATCCGCGCGTTCCGCTCCGCGATCAGCTCCTGCTCGAGCCGCTCGAGCCGACGCAGCGCCTGGTTCACGCCACCCCGGATCTCGGCGAGGCTCCGGCTGACCGGAACGACCTCGCGTGCGATCCCGTCGCGCACGGCGGTCGCGACCTGCTTCGGCAGCGATGCCTCCAGGTCGTCCGCCACACGCGTGAGCCGCATGATCTCCGCCCGCGCCCGTTCCAGGGCGGCATCGAGCCGCGCACCCGCCACACCCTCGTTCCGCGCCTCCGCGATTCGCTTCCGCGCTCTCTCCAGTGCCTGTTCGTCCATGGACGCAAGGCTACGCTCGCGGCCGGATGAGATCAAACGAGCTCGACTTCGACCTGCCGGACGACCTCGTCGCGCAGCACCCGGTCGAGCCGCGGGATGCGTCACGGCTCCTCGTCTTCGACCGCGCGAGCGGAACGATCCGCCACCGGACGTTCCGCGACCTGCCCGAGGAGCTCCGCGGCCATCTCGTCGTCGTGAACGACACACGCGTCGTGCCTGCCCGGCTGCTCCTGCGGCGCGAGACCGGCGGCGCAGTCGAGCTGCTGCTGCTCGAACGGCTGGCCGGCGCGAACGAGTGGGAAGCCCTCGCCCGACCCTCGCGCCGACTCCGCGTGGGCGAGCGGCTCCGTCCTTGCAACACAGTGTCACAAGGAGGAACGGTCGAGCTCGTCGAGAGGCTCGGCGAAGGACGCTGGCTCGTGCGGCTCGCGGGCGAGCCGCACGGCGAGGTACCGCTGCCGCCGTACATCCACGAGCCGCAGGACGATCCGGAGCGCTACCAGACCGTCTACGCCGACGAAGACGGCTCCGCGGCTGCACCGACCGCGGGGCTGCACTTCAGCCGCGCGCTGCTCGACCGGGTCGACCACGCCGCCGTGACGCTCCACGTCGGGCTCGACACGTTCCGGCCCCTCACCGAGGAGACCGTGGAGGAGCACGCAATCCACGGGGAGCGATATCGGGTCGACCCCGGTGCGTGGGCACGGATCGACGCCGCCGAGCGCGTCCTCGCGGTCGGGACGACGACGACGCGGGTCGTCGAGACCCTCGCCCGCGGCGCACCCCTCGAGGGCAGGACCGAGCTCTACATCACGCCGGGGTTCGCGTTCCGTCGCGTCGATGCGCTCCTCACGAACTTCCACCTCCCGCGCACGACGCTGCTCGCGCTCGTGATGGCGTTCGCGGGGGTGGAGGAGACACGGCGGCTCTATGCCGCTGCCATCGAAGAGCGGTACCGGTTCTACTCGTTCGGCGACGCGATGCTCGTCCTGTGAGCTACCTGCGGCGACATGGGCCGGCGCCGCGCGGGATCATCGCGAGGTGAGCTTCACGGTCGAGGCGACGGACGGGGCCGCGCGGGCGGGAGTCCTCGAGACGGCCCACGGGCCGATCCGGACACCCGCGTTCATGCCGGTCGGCACGAAGGGCACCGTCAAGACGCTGCACCCGGCGGAGGTGCGCGCGCTCGGCGCGGAGGTCGTGCTCGGCAACACGTACCACCTCCACTTCCGGCCCGGCGAGGACGTGATCGCCGAGCTCGGAGGGATGCACGCGTTCACGGGGTGGAGCGGGCCGATCCTGACGGACTCGGGAGGCTTCCAGGTGTTCTCGCTGCGCGACACGCTCGAGCGGCTCGACGACGACGGTGTGACGTTCCGCTCGGTCTACGACGGTCGGGCGGAATGTTTCACCCCGGAACGGGTTGCGGAGATCCAGCGGCGCCTCGGCTCCGACGTCGCGATGTGCCTCGACATCTGCCCACCCGCAGACGCGAACCGCCGCGACCACGAGCAGGCGGTGCGACGCACGCAGCTCTGGGCGGAGCGTCAGGTCGACGCGCCGCGGGCGCCCGGCCAGCTCCGCTTCGGGATCGCCCAGGGCGGGACGGACCCCGACCTCCGCAGGCGCTCGATCGAGGGGATCGTCTCGCTCCCGTTCGACGGATACGCGCTCGGCGGCCTCGCAGTGGGGGAGACGCGCGAGGCGATGCTCGAGACCGTCGGGTGGGCGGCCCCGACCCTGCCGGCCGACCGGCCCCGCTACTTCATGGGGCTGGGCGACGCGGAGGGGATCCTCGGGGTGATCGCCCGCGGCATCGACATGTTCGACTGCGTCCTTCCGACTCGCACGGCGCGCACCGGCTCGGCGCTGACCGCGCGCGGCCGGCTCAACCTCCGCAACGCGCGGTTCGCCCGCGATCCCCGCCCTCTCGAGGAGGGCTGCGGCTGCCCGGCCTGCGCGGACTTCTCGCGTGCGTTCGTGCGCCACCTGGTCAACCAGCGAGAGCTTCTCGGGCTCCGGCTGCTCACACTGCATAATCTGTGGTTCACCCTGAGACTGACGGCCGGTGCGCGGGACGCGATCACGCGTGGCACGTTCGACGCCTACCGCGCGGACGTCCTGGCCTCGCTGACCGCCGGCCCCGAGGAGGAACCTTGGCACAGCTGATCCTGCTTCTCGCGATGCTCGTCCTGCTGTGGGCGCTCCTGATCCGCCCGCAGCGCTCCCGCCAGCGACAGCAGCAGGAGGTGCTCTCCACCGTCGAGCCCGGCGACGAGATCATCACCGTCGGCGGCCTGTACGGGATCGTGCAGGAGATCGACGAGGAGGACGACCTGATCGTCGAGGTCGCCGATGCTGTGCACGTCCGCATCGCACGCCGCGCGGTTGCCGGCGTCGTGAAGCCGGACGACGAGACCGACGAGGACGAGGACGCGTCCGAGGAGGCCGGCGAGCACGAGGCCGACCACGACGACGCCCCCGCCGAGGCGTTTGATGAAGGTTCCGAGACGGAGTCCGAACTTTTCGTAAAGGACGATGATCCGGAGAGCCCTGCACCGCTCGAGCGCCGGTAACGTGAGCGCCCGCAGATGACCCGCCGCGCAGCATTCTTCGTCGTCGGCCTCGTGGCCACGGCCCTCGTCGGCGTCGCGCTGCTCGCTGTTCCAGGGTCGCCGCTCCAGCAGAAGCCGACCCTCGGTCTCGATCTCCAGGGCGGGCTCGAGGTGACCTTGCAGGCGGTCCCGCCGCGCGACCGGAAGCTGACGAAGGATGACCTCAACCGGTCGGTGCAGATCATGCGGAACCGTGTCGACAAGCTCGGCGTCTCGGAGCCCGAGATCCGGACGCAGGGGAGCGACCAGATCGCGATCCAGCTGCCGGGCGTGAAGGATCCTGCCGCCGCGGCGTCGATCATCGGCAAGACCGCGCAGCTCGAGCTGTTCGACCTGGAGAAGAACCTCGTCGCGCCATCCGTGGACGCCCGCACAAAGCAGCCGATCGCGACGCCGAAGCTCTACGACCTCCTCGCCGGCCAGCAGTCCCTGGCGAGCAAGGGCTCACCGGAGTCGTACTACGTCTTCCGCACGAAGGGCAAGAAGCTCGTCGTCGGCCCCGTGCAGACGCGTGAGGCCGCGCTCTCGAAGTGGAAGGGCAAGCTCCCGGAGGGCTACAAGCTCCTCGCGGTGCCGCCGCAGACCGTCGTCGTGCACTGCGGCCCGAACGACGTCGTGTGCCCCGGCGTCGGCGAGTCACCCCCGACCCGCAACTACTTCTATCTCCTCCGCTACACGCCGCCCACCGTCCCCGAGATGACGGGGAAGGACCTGAAGCTGTCCGGCACGCGGCAGGACTTCGACACGCAGACCGGTGAGCCGATCGTGCTCATGGACTTCACCGGCAAGGGCCAGGACACGTTCCAGAGGATCACGCGCGACATCGCGATCCGCGGGAAGCTCCTCTTCAACACGGTCGGCGGGGGGCAGGGCGATTACCGGAACTACCTCCAGCATTTCGCGATCGTCCTCGACCGCGAGATCAAGTCGTGGCCCTCGATCGACTTCGATCAGTACCCGGGCGGGATCGCAGGCTCGAACGGCGCGCAGATCTCCGGGCTCGCCTCGATCGGCGAGGCGAAGGACCTCGCGCTCGTGCTCCAGACGGGCGCGCTCCCGGTCGAGTTCCGCACGCTCGACCAGACCGCGATCTCGGCGACCCTCGGCCGCGACTCGCTCGAGCAGGCGAAGAAGGCGGCGGTCGTCGGGCTGATCGCGGTCGCGCTGTTCCTGCTGATCTTCTACCGCTTCCTCGGCCTGGTCGCGGTGATGGGCCTCGTGGTCTACGCCGCCTTCCTCTACGCGGCGATCCTCCTCTTCAACGTGACGCTGACGCTGCCGGGCATCGCCGGCCTCGTGCTGACATTGGGGGTGGCCGCCGACGCGAACATCGTCATCTTCGAACGCATCAAGGAAGAGGTGCGCGCCGGACGCTCCGTGCGCGCGGCGATTCACACCGGCTATACGAAGGGCTTCCACACGATCGTCGACGCGAACGTCGTCACGGCGATCACCGCGATGGTGCTGTTCGCAGTCGCGACCGCGAGCGTGCGCGGCTTCGCGCTGATGCTGCTCGTCGGTACCGCGATCTCGATGCTGACCGCGGTGCTCGCGACGCGCGCCTTCCTGGCGGTGCTCGCCGGCCTGCAGATGCTCGACAGCCCGCGCCTGATGGGCGCTGCGGGGGGCGGCATCCCGCGCTGGCTGAAGGTCGACTACATCGGCAAGCGGCGGCTGTGGTTCGCGATCTCGGGCGCCGTCGTGTTGATCTCCGTCGGCGCGATCGCGGTCGAGGGGCTCAACCTCGGGATCGACTTCAAGGGCGGCACCCAGATCGCGTTCGAGACGCCGCAGCCCGTCCAGCTCGACCAGGTGCGCGAGCAGGCCTCGAAGATCGGGCAGGCGAACGCTGTGATCCAGGGACGCGGGTCCTCGGCCGGCGGCGCCTACAGGAGCTT
Source organism: uncultured Actinomycetes bacterium (assembly GCA_963698935.1). Lineage (GTDB taxonomy): Bacteria > Actinomycetota > Thermoleophilia > Gaiellales > Gaiellaceae > Gaiella. The sequence continues at coordinate 319,862 of CAVOSU010000023.1, read as the reverse complement.
CCAGGTCCGTACGGAGTCGCTCTCCACGAACGAGGTTCAGGCGCTCCAGTCCGATCTGACCTCGGCCCTGAACGCGCAGACGTTCGGGGTGAAGAACGTCTCCGCGAGCTTCGGTCGCCAGATCGCGCGCGGCGCGATCCTCGCGATCATCGTCTCCCTGCTCCTGATCGTCGGCTACATCTCGCTGCGGTTCCAGTGGAAGTTCGCGCTGCCCGTGATGGTCTCCCTCGCGCACGACATCGTGATCACGATCGGCATCTACGCCCTCCTCGGCCAGGAGGTGACGGTTGCGACGGTCGCCGCTCTGCTCACCGTGCTCGGCTACTCGATGTACGACACGATCATCATCTTCGACCGGATACGCGAGAACATGACGCTGATGAAGCGGGCGTCGTTCCGCGTCCTCGGCAACGTCTCGCTCTGGGAGACGATCCCGCGGTCGCTCGCGACGACGTTCATCACGCTCGTACCGATCGTCTCGCTCTTCCTGTTCGGCGGCGACACGCTCAAGGACTTCGCGTTCGCCCTCCTGATCGGGATCGGCGCGGGCGCGTACTCCTCGATCTTCGTCGCCGCGCCGATGCTCGCGATGTTCAAGGAGCGCGAGCCCGAGTACGCGCGCCGGCGCGACGACGAGGGCGCGGTCGACGTGTCGGTCGGCGGTGCGCTCCTCGCACCGGTCGAGCCGGAGCCCGCCCCCCAGGCGGAGCCCGTCACCGCCGCCGTCGCGAAGCCCGTCGCGCCGATCCCGGCCGAGGGACCGGTGCCGTCTGCTGCCTCGTCCGCGAAGCGCGAGCGGCGGAGGCAGCGCCGTACCGGACGGCCGCACGGCCGCGCTCGCTGAGGCCCCCTAGTATGGGGGCGTGAGCGCCCCGCGCACCGAAGGCCCGCGGCCCGTCTCGGAGCTCCTGCTCGCCGGCGTCGGCATCGCCAGCCTCGGCGCCGAGGTCGCGGAAGAGCTCGCCGACGACATCGCGCGGCGGATGGGCGTCGACCGCGACGCGGTGCGCAGCGCCGTGAGCGACACCTTCGCCGCCTGGCGCGCCGAAGCCGAGCGGCTCGGCGCACGCCGCGACGAGATGGTCGACCGGTCGCTCGACAAGGCCGGCCTGGCCCGCCGCGAGGAGCTCGAGGATCTCGAGCTCCGGGTCGCCCAGCTCGAGCACCGGCTGCGGCTGCTCGAGGACGGCGGCGCCACCGGCCCGTAATGGCCTCGGGCTCGCAGAGGAGCATCGCGCGGGCCACCGAGATCGGCCGCGTCGCGACGCGCCACGGGTTCGGCTACCTCTTCGACCGACGGCGCGCGACGAACGGCGCCACGGACGGCGACCGGGGACGGCGTCTGCGGGAGATGCTCGACGAGCTCGGGCCGACCTTCGTGAAGTTCGGGCAGCTGCTCTCCACCCGGCCGGACGTCGTGCCTCCGGACATCATCGTCGAGTTGCAGAAGCTCCAGGACGACGTGACGCCGTTCCCGATGGAGGATGTCGAGCGCGTCGTCACCGAGGAGCTGGGAATCGACATCGCACGCGCGTTCGTCTCGTTCGACCCGCAACCGATCGCAGCCGCGTCGATCGGCCAGGTGCACCGGGCGACGCTGCCGAACGGGGAGGACGTCGTCGTCAAGGTGCAGCGTCCCTCGGCGCCTCGGCAGATCGACTCGGACCTGAGGCTGATGGGCTCCGTCGCCAAGCTCGTCCGCGAGCGTGTCCGGCAGCTCGACTTCGTCGACACCGGCGAGCTCGTCGACGAGTTCGCCCGCTCGATCCGCCAGGAGCTCGACTACCAGCAGGAGGCGCGGAACGCCGAGACGTTCCGCCGGAACTTCGCCGGGAACGAGCGCGTCGCGGTCCCGCGTGTGTGGTGGCGGTACACGACGCCGCGGCTCCTGACGCTCGAGCGCCTCGACGGGACCCACATCCGCGATCTCGACCTCTCCACGTGGGAAGACGACGATCGCCGCGATCTCGCGTACCGGCTGACCGACGCCTGGATGACGATGATCTTCCGGCACGCCTTCTTCCACGGCGACCCGCATCCCGCGAACATCCTTCACCTCGTCGACGGCCGTCTCGGGCTGGTCGACTTCGGCCTTGCCGGTCGCCTCACCGACGCGGACATGTCCCGCCTCACTCGGCTGTTCGTCGACGCCGCGACCGAGAACGTGTCTGCGCTTCCGCGCCGGCTCGCCGACCTCGGCGTCCGCTACCCGCGCGAGCGCGAGGACGAGCTTCGCTCCCGGCTCGAGGAGCTCTACTACCGCTACTACGGCGCGCGACTCTCGGAGATCGACCCGATCGAGGCGATCCGCGAGGGCCTCAACCTGATCTACTCGATGAACCTTCGGCTACCGACGCGGTTCGTAATCCTCGACAAGGCGATCGCGACGCTCGGCTCGGTGGCGGTCGAGGTCTACCCGGACTTCAACGTGTTCGAGGTCGCGAAGCCCTATGCGCGGAGACTCGTCTCCGAGCGGCTCTCGCCGCGGAGACTCGCGATGCGCGCACGGCGCGAGGCCGAGGAGCTCGGCGAGATCGCGTTCGACATGCCCAGACAGGCCCACGCCGTGCTCGCGGAGCTCGCGGACGGCGAGCTCTCCGTGAAGATCTCGAACCCCGGGGTCGACGACCTCGCCCACCACATCGATGTCGCGGTGAACCGGATCGCCGTCGCGCTCGTGATCCTCGGCGGTCTCGTCGGCTCCTCGCTCATCGGCGTGCTCGCCAAGAGCGGGCCGCACGTCATCGGCCTGCACCTGCTCTCGGTGATCGGGTTCGTGCTGTCGGGTGCGTTCGGGGTCTGGCTGCTCTGGGGCGTCTTCCGCAGCGGGCGGCTCTGACCCGTCCAGCCGGACGCGTCTACCGGCGGCCGACCGCGAGCGACTCGACGGCGCCGCTGACCGTCAGCCCCGGCTCCGGCCCGCCCGCGACCACCCAGACCCGCCCGCCGAGCGCGACGACCCCGAGCCCGTGTCGCGGCGTGGGCAGGTCCGCGAGCTGCGACCAGCGTCTCGTCGACAGGCGAAGCGCCCAGACGGCTCGCTCCGTTCCCTGCGGCGACTCGCCGCCGATGGAAACGAGGCGACCGGCGATCGCCGCTGCGCCCGTCCCGCCCCGCGGTGACGGGAGGTCGGGCAGGCGACTCCAGCGGTTCGTCCGCGGGTCGAACGCCTCCACGGTGGAGAGGTTCGTGTCGTAGCCGGCGAGCCGTCCGCCGACCGCGTACACCTTCCCGCCGAGCGCCGTGGCGGCGAGGTGCTCGCGCGGCCTCGGTCCGTGCGCGATGCGCCAGCGGAGGGTGCGGAGGTCGAGCGCGAGCATCGTCGTGGCGAGCCCGTCTCTCGTCCGGCCCCCGACGACCCAGACGGTCCCGTCCGCGGTCGCCGCCGCGGCGGCCGCCGCTCGCTCCTCAGGAGGCCGGGGCAGGGCGCGCCAGCGCGAGCCGTCGAACACGAACGCGGCGCGCAGGGGCCGCCGGTCGGCGCCGTACCCGCCGATAACGACGAGCCGACCACGCGACGAGGCCGCTGCCGCGTGGTCAACGGAGACCGGGAGGTCGGGCAGACGCGTCCACTCGTCCTGCGCCGGGTCGTAGGCGTCGACGCGCCGCGAACTCGCGCCGGTCTCGAGGAACCCGCCGACGACGACGATCCGTCCGAGGTACGGCGCCGCCGCGACCTCGCTCCGCGGCACGGAGAGCGGTGATCCCGCGATCCAGGCGGCGGCGAGCGCGACGGCGAGGACGCTGCTCATGCCGCCTGCCCGAGCCAGCGGAGCAGCTCGTCGTTCACGCGTTCCGGCGCCTCGTTCTGGACGAAGTGCCCTGCGTCGTCGATCAGGACCACCGTCGGCACGTTGCCCTCGGCCAGCGAGCGGCGCAAGCGCTCCGGCTCGACGAGCTCGCGCCCGAGGAAGCGGTCCTCGACACCCCAGAGGACCAGCGTCGGCGCCTCGACCCGCCGCCGGCCGCGCGGGCGGCGGGGCCGGAGCGAGCGTCGGAACGAGGCCCGGTACCAGTCGATCGCCGCCTTCGCCCGTCCGGGGCGCGCGAACGCGATGCGGTAGGCCGACACCTCGTCGCGCGACCAGACACCCCGTCGGTGCGAGCCGCCGACGAGCGCGCGGGCGACGACCTCGGCGCGGTTCGCGGCCATGCGCCGCTCCGGGAGCCACGGCAGCTGGAAGAAGAGGATGTACCACGACCGCCGCAGCTGGGCCGGTGAGCGCACCATCGCCCGGGCGAGGTCCTGCGGGGGCGGGCAGTTGAGCACGACGAGCTTCTCGACAAGCGAGGGACGCAGCGCGGCGACACTCCAGGCGACCGCGCCGCCCCAGTCGTGACCGACGATTATCGCCCGCTCGCGGCCGAGCGCCGAGATCAACGCTGCTGTGTCGTCGACGAGCGTCCTCAGGTCGTACGGCCCCTGCAGGTCGGTCTGCCCGTAGCCACGCAGATCGGGGGCGACCGCTCGATACCCGGCGGCGGCGAGGGCGGGCAGTTGGTGCTGCCACGAGCGCCCGAGCTCGGGGAAGCCGTGCAGGCAGAGCACGAGCGGTCCGGCGTCCGGCCCGTCGGCCTGCGCGTGGAACCCGATTCCGTTCGCGCTGAGGTTGAGCGATTCCATACGCGGCCCTCCCGGACGGCTGTGGGCGAATCGTCACACAGATGACCCAAAGGACATCTGGCGGAGCGGGTCGGGCGCCTCTAGCGTCGCCGGCGTGAGCGCGAACGCCGTCCTCCTCGCAGAGCGCGAGCCGGGCTCGAGGGAGTACATCGAGCAGCAGCTCCGCGACGACGGCTTCACGGTCTTCGGCGCCGCCTGGACTGCGCGCGCACTCGATCTCGCGGAGCGGCTCCTGCCCAACGTCGTGATCGCGGGCGACGCCGAGTTGTGCCGCCGGATCCGTGCGGGCGAGCCCGGCCGGACATGGGACCGGAACATCCCGATGATCCTCCTGACGGATCCCGACGCCGACCCGATCGTCCGCGTCCGGGCGCTGGAGAGCGGTGCCGACGACGTCGTGCCGCGCGACGTCTACCTCGAGCTCCGGGCGCGCGTCCGGGCGCTCCTGCGGCGCGCTTCGCTCGGGCAGGCCGAGGTCGTCGAGGCCGGGCCGATCGTCGTCGACCACCGCTCGCGGCAGGTTCGGGTCGGAGAGACGGCCGTCCGACTCTCGGGCCGCGAGTTCGAGCTCGCCGGAAAGCTCGCGAGCGACCCGCGGCGCGTCTTCACGAAGAGCGAGCTCCTCCGTGACGTCTGGGGCATCCGCGGCAACGGGATCCGCACCCGCACCCTGGACTCGCACGCCTCGCGTCTACGGCGGAAGCTCGAGGCCGCGGGCGCGACCGGTGCCGTCGTCAACGACTGGGGCGTGGGCTACCGCCTGCTGCCGTAGCCGACGAGGACGTTGTGCAGCGCAGACTCGGCGCGGCAAGCTCGGCCGACTTGAGGCCCAAGCTGTTGACGACCGCGCCCGCACCGATATACGGTGCCGCTTGCGGCTGACGCCGATGGGGCGTCACGAAACAGGGGAGGGTGGATATGCGGATGAGACGAATGCTCGCCGTGGCGAGTTGCGCGGCAGCGGTCGTGGCCCTGGGGGCCGGATCGGCGTTCGCCGGTGAGATCACCGGCAACGGCAAGTGGATCGCCGGGCTCGCCGGACGCGCCGCTGCACGGAAGTCCGATTTGCTCCTTCTCGGGCCAGAACGACGAACTGGCAGCTCGGGTAACCCGGTTCCTGACGCAGGACTGGGTTCACCCGGACGCAGTCCTGGGGCCAGGTCGCCCGCCATGCGAACGGCTGCTCCTGGGCGGAGTCCGCATGGCACCGGCGTGCAACCCCACTACGGGCGGCGAACGAAGGCTAAGTCGAACACGAGGTCGGCCCCGACCGAAGACGCGTCGGGGTCGCCTCGCTGCGCGCGCCGCTCGTTGGCCAGCGCGACGGTTTGGGCACCGAATCGGGGCGCCGGAACGTCACGGACTGACGCGCTTCTAGCGCCGAACCGATGTCGAACGACTGGGGCGTGGGCTACCGGCTCTTGCCGTGATCACAGCATTGCGCCCTCGAGGCGCAGGAGCTGCTCCTTCCGCTCGAGCCCGCCGCCGTACCCGACGAGGCTGCCCGAGGCGCCGACGATCCGGTGGCACGGGAGCACGATCGGGAGCGGGTTGCGGTTCATCACCATGCCGACCGCGCGCGCCGCCTTCGGGTTTCCGGCGCGCGTCGCGAGCTCGCCGTAGGTCTGCGTGTGCCCGTACGGCACTTTCACGAGCTCGGCGAGCACGGACACCGCGAAGCCGGGCTGGCCGCGCAGGTCGACGGGCAGGTCGAACGCGCGCCGGCGTCCGGCGAAGTACTGGTCGAGCTCGCCCCGGGCGACGTCGACGGCGCGTGGGGCGCGGAGGACGCGGGGCCCGGCGACGCGAGCGATCTGCTCGAGCGCCGCGTCGGGGTCGCCGCCGGCATCGAAGGAGACCCGGAGCAAGCCGCGGTCGGTCGCGGCGACGAGCAACGGGCCGACGGGGCTGTCGACGACGTCGTAGCCGGCGTCGAGGAGCTGCGCCTGGACGGCGGCGTCGCGGAAGCGGCGGTCGAGATCGGCGGGAACGGTCATGCGATCCTCCTTCGCAGCCGCCGCACGCCCGAGGAAGTCGCCTGGCGGGCGGCGTCCGGGGACGAGTCGAGCGCGGCGGCGATCTGCTCGTAGTCGAGGTCGTAGCCGTAGCGCAGCACCACCGCGGCCCGCTCTTTGGAGGGCAGCGAGTCGGTGAGGAAGGCGAGCTCCTCGTACGCAGGACGGTCATCCGTGTCCGGGAGCTCTGGGAGCTCGTCGGTCGGCTCACCGGCCCGGCGGTGCGCGTCGATCGCGACCCGTGTCGCGATCGTCAGCACCCATGCGCGCAGGTGCTCGCCGTGCGTCAGCCGGTCGTACGCGCGGAGTGCCCGCAGGAACGTCTCCTGGAACGCGTCGTCCGCACGGTCCCGTCCGAGGCGGCGACGGAGGAGGCTGAGCACCTCGCCGGCGTGGTCGGCATAGAACGTCTCGAACGGCGGGATCGTCGCCACGGCATCCATCATCGTCTGAAACGCCTTCGCTCGGCCGTGTGTGAGATGGGTCGCGGCTCGATGGTGGGGCTCCCGTGCGTCAGACTCTCGGCATGCGCGTCGCCGTGGTCGGGCACGTCGAGTGGATCCGCTTCGCGCGTGTCGACCACGTGCCGGCGTCCGGTGAGATCGCGCATTCGTTCGAGCAGTGGGAGCAGGCCGGAGGCGCGGGAGCCGTCGCGGCCGTGCAGCTCGCGCTCCTGGCGGACGAGGCGTCGCTCTTCACGGCGCTGGGCGACGACGAGCTCGGGCGCCGCGCACGAGCCGAGCTCGAGGGCCGTGGCGTCGTCGTCCACGCGGGGCTCGACGAGCGGCCGCAGCGGTGGGCGTTCACCCACGTCGACGATGCGGGCGAGCGGACGATCACGACGGTGGGGCCGAAGATCTCGCCGCGGGGTCACGACGACCGGCTCCCGTGGCACGAGCTCGAGTCGATGGACGCGGTCTTCTTCGTCGCAGGCGACGTCGACGCGCTCGTGCAGGCACGGCGGGCCCGGGTGCTGACGGCCACGTCCAGAGAGCTCGACGTCCTGCGGCGCGGAGGGGTCGAGCTCGACGCGCTCGTCGGAAGCGGCGAGGACCGGGCAGAGCACTACAGCGGCGACCTCGACCCGTCGCCACGGCTCGTGGTGACGACATCGGGCTCGCTCGGTGGCTGGGCTCGCCCGGGCGGGCCGTTCTCCGCGGCGACGCCGCCAGGCGACGTGGTCGACACGTACGGCGCCGGCGACAGCTTTGCGGCCGGGCTCACGTACGCGCTCGGGGCGGGCCTCACCGGCGACGACGCGATTGCCTTCGCTGCGCGCTGCGGCGCCGGGGCGCTGACGGGCAGGGGCGTCGCGCCCCGGCACGTTGCGGTCCGCTGACCGGCGCGGCGTCGCGAGCGATCGAACACCTGTCCGTGTCCGGTCGCGGCGTGCGAACATGGCACTTGCCAAGTGGGGTTCGGTGGCATAAAGTGGGGCAACGTGGGAATCACGACCGCGATCGGCCACGGCCCAGAGCGATGTTCATCGGCACCTACGAGCACACGATCGACGAGAAGAGCCGGCTCACCCTCCCGGCGCGCTTTCGCGAGGCGCTGGGCGGCGGGGTCGTCCTCGCGCGTGGGATCGACGGGAACGTCGCGGTGTATCCGCGGGAGACGTGGAAGGTGACCGTAGAGGCCCGCATGTCGGTGCTCGATCCGCTCTCGCGTGAGGCGCGCGAACTCCGCCGCTTCTTCTTCTCGGGCGCGGGCGAGGCAGACATCGACGGCTCCGGTCGCGTGCTCGTCCCGTCCCCGCTCGTCCGGCATGCCGGGCTCGAGCGTGAGGTGGTCGTCGCTGGGAACCACGACCACCTGGAGCTCTGGAATCCAACCGCGTGGGAGAAGCACCTGACCGCCGTCGAAGGGAGCGTCGAGCATGCTGCCGAACGTCTTGCCGCACACGGAAGCTGACCACGTCCCCGTCCTCGCGGACCGCGTGCGAGAGTTGCTCGCCGTGCGCCCGGGGGAAACGGTCGTCGACGCGACGTTCGGCGCGGGGGGTCATGCGCGGCTGCTCGCCGAGGACCTCGCCGGGCAGGGCAAGCTCGTCGCGATCGATCGCGATCCGACCGCGAAGCCCTTCTTCGACCGCTTCCGTGCGCGCGCCGGCGTCGACGTCCGCTTCCTCCGCGGGGATTTCGCCGTCGTCCTGACGCAGCTCGCCGCGAACGACGTCAAGGCGGACGCGATCCTGCTCGACCTCGGGATCTCGTCGATGCAGATCGACCGGCCCGAGCGCGGCTTCTCATACGCGACCGACGCGCCTCTCGACATGCGGATGGACCCGTCCACCGAGCTCACCGCGGCCGCGATCGTGAATACGTGGGACGAGCGCGAGCTCGTCTCGATCTTCCGGCGCTACGGGGAGGAGCGGTACGCGGCGCCGATCGCGCGGGCGATCGTCCGTCGGCGGGAGGACACACCGTTCACCCGGACAGGCGAGCTCGTCGACGTGATCAAGCTCGCAATCCCGACGCCTGCGCGGTTCGGGGAAGGACATCCGGCGAAGCGGGTCTTCCAGGCACTCCGCATCGCCGTCAACGACGAGCTCTCCGCGCTCGAGGCGGCGCTGCCCGCCGCGCTCGAGATGCTCCGGCCCGGCGGCCGGCTCGCGGTGATCTCCTTCCACTCCCTCGAGGACCGCATCGTCAAGCGCTTCGTCGCCGAGCAGGCGAAGGGCTGCACGTGCCCGCCCGACTTCCCGGTGTGCATCTGCGGCAAGGAGCCGACGCTGCGCCCGCTCACGCGGAAGCCTGTCAGGCCCGACCGCGCCGAGCTCGACGAGAACCCGCGCGCCGCGTCCGCACGGCTCCGCGCGGCCGCGAGGACCTGATGTCCACGATCGCCCAACCCTCCCTTCGCAGGACGCGCTCCGCACGCAAGTCGTTCGGGGGCGGCGTCCTCTGGATCGTCGTGATCGGCGCCCTGCTCGCGGGCATCGTCGCCGTGAACGTCCTCGTGCTCCGGCTGAACGTCCAGCTCGACGGCCTTCGGCACACCCGAGCCGAGCTGAAGGCCGAGATCGCGACGGCGCGGGCGCAGCTCTCCAGCGCATCGTCGAACGCGCGGATCGAGAGCGAGGCGGCCTCGAAGCTCGGCCTCGTGCCTGCCGACCCGAACACCACGACCTACCTCCGCCTGGAGCCAAGACGATAGTGCGCGTTCCGGGAACGCCCTCCAGGCCCGCGACGTGGCCGCATCGCCGGAAAGGGCACCGGTGAACGAGAAGCGGGCGAACGTGCGGATCCGGCTGCTGCTGCTCGGGTTCGGCGTCCTGTTCGCCGCGACGTTCGCGCGCGCCGCGTGGATCCAGGTCGTCCGCGCGCCGAGCTTCGAGGCGATGGCGTCGCGGCAGCACCGCGAGACGATCGAGATACCGGCCGGCAGAGGCACCATCTTCGACCGCACGGGCGAGCCGCTCGCGATCGGCGAGCAGGCGATCACCGTGTACGCCGACCCGCGCAACATCGTCGCGCCGAAGAAGGCCGCGATCAAGGCGGCAAGTGCGCTCGACCTCAGTGCGGACGCGCTGTACCCGAGGCTCCGCGACCGCACGAAGCAGTTCGTCTACATCGACCGCAAGGCCGACGCGCTGAAGGCCGGTGAGCTCGAGAAGCAGCACGTCTCCGGGCTCGGCTTCTACCCGGAGGAGCGCCGCACGTACCCGCAGGGGCGGGTCGCCTCGAACCTCCTCGGCTTCGCAGGCACCGACAACTTCGGGCTCGACGGGCTCGAGAAGTCGCTCGACCGGACGCTCGCCGGGCGGTCGGGCTACGAGATCGTCGTGCGCGACCCCGCCGGTCAGGCGATCGACGTCGTCAAGTCACGCCGCGAGCGGCCCGGCAAGAACGTCGTGCTCACCATCGACCACCAGATCCAGGCGAACGCGGAGCAGCTCCTCTCCGCCGCCGTCGCGCGGTTCGGCGCAAAGGGCGGCACGGCGATCGTGATGGACCCGCGCACCGGCAGCATCCTCGCGATGGCGAACGCCCCGACCTTCGATGCGAACGACTTCGCCTCGGCGCCCGCGGACTTGCGACGGAACAGGGCGGTGACCGACGTCTACGAGCCGGGCTCGACGTTCAAGATCGTGACGATCGCCGGCGCGCTCGAGGACAACGTCGTCACCCCGGAGACCTCCTTCTGGCTTCAGCCGACGATCCACGTCGCCGACCGCGTGATCCACGACTCGCACTACCGCCCTGCCGAGCGGATGACCGTGCGGCAGATCCTCTCCGAGTCGTCGAACGTCGGCACGGTGACCATCGCGAAGGACCGGCTCGGCGGACGGGAGCTTGCTCGGTGGATCGACCGCTTCGGCTTCGGCAAGACGACCGGCAGCGAGCTGCCCGGCGAGAGCCCCGGAATGGTGCTGCCGTACGACGACTGGTCGGGCTCGACGATCGGCACCGTGCCGATCGGCCAGGGCATCGCCGTGACGCCGCTGCAGATGATCAGCGCCTACGCCGCGATCGGCAACGGCGGCGTCATGCCGAAGCCGCACGTGATCGAGAAGATCGGCGGCAAGCGCGTCTCGCACGGCGGCGGGCGTCGGATCGTCTCGCGGCACACCGCCGACCGGATGATCGCGATGTTCCGCGACGTCGTCCTCGAGGGCACCGGCACCGAGGCGGCGATCCCCGGCTACACGGTCGCCGGCAAGACTGGGACCGCGAACAAGGCCGAGAACGGCCACTACGTGAGCAAGTACGTCGCGTCGTTCGTCGGGTTGGTGCCCGCGCGGAAGCCGAGGCTTGCGATCCTCGTGATGATCGACGAGCCGCACGGCCAGATCTACGGCGGCGTCGTCGCCGCGCCGGTGTTCCGCGACATCGCACGCTTCGCGCTCCAGTACCTCGAGGTTCCGCCGGACGCGCCGGAGACGAAGCGCTCGTCCTCGCTCCTCGCGTCGTTCTCGACGCCCTAGGTAGGGGTGCCGCATCCGCGACCGCCGCGTCCGACGCGGGCGGGGGAAGCGTCACCCCTACAATCGCCCCGATGGAGCTCGACGCGCTGATCCGCGCGCTCGCGCCGAGCGACGTGATCGGGCGGCGCGATGTCGAGATCCTCGACCTCGCCTACGACACGCGCGCTCTTCGCGACGGCGCACTCTTCTTCTGCGTCCCCGGCGCGACGCGTGACGGGCACGGCCTCGCCGCGGAGGCTGTCCAGGCGGGGGCGGTCGCGCTCGTCGTCGAGCGGCCGCTCGAGGTCGCCGTGCCGCAGCTCCTCGTGGAGTCCGTGCGCGCGTCCATGGCGGTCGCGGCGGACGAGTTCTTCGGCAGGCCGACCGACCGTCTGACGGTCGCCGGCGTCACGGGGACGAACGGGAAGACGACGACGACATTCCTCCTGCGCTCGATCCTCCAGGCGGAGGGGCGATCGACGGGAATGGTGGGCACGGTCGAGTGGGTCGTCGGCGGCGTCACGCGCGATGCGCCGCACACGACCCCGGAGGCGATCGACCTGCAGCGCCTGTTCGAGGAGATGCTCGACGCCGGTGACGAGGCGGCCGCGATCGAGGCGTCCTCGCATGGCTCCCACTACCGGCGGCTCGACCGGGTTCGCTTCGACGCGCTCTGCTTCACGAACCTCGGCCAGGAGCACCTCGACCTCCACGGCGACATGGAGGAGTACTTCCAGGCGAAACGCCGCCTCTTCACGGGCCTGACCCCGCCTCCGGCCGCCGTCAACGTCGGCGACCCGCATGGTCGGCGGCTCTCCGACGAGCTCGGCGGCGTACACCGCGCTCCGCTCGTCACGTTCGGGCTACGGCCCGAGGCCGACGTTCGTCCGGAAGGACTCGAGCTCGGCCCGCGGGGCTCGTCGTTCACCGCCGCGGGGATCGGCATCGAGACCCCGCTCCTCGGGATCTTCAACGTCGAGAACGTGCTGGGGGCTGTCGCCGCGGCGACGCTCCTCGACGTCGAGGACGAGGCGATCGCGGAGGGCGTGAGGGCGGTGCGGGGTGTGCCCGGCCGCTTCGAGGCAGTCGACGAGGGGCAGGACTTCGCCGTCGTCGTCGACTACGCGCACAAGCCCGGCGCGCTCGCGGCTGCGCTGCAGGCGTCCCGGCAGCTCGGGGAGGGCCGACTGACGGTCGTCTTCGGCGCGGGCGGCGACCGTGACCGCACGAAGCGGGCGGAGATGGGGCGCGTCGCGAAGAAGCTCGCAGACCGCGTGATCGTCACGAACGACAACCCCCGCTCGGAGGAGCCGATCGCGATCGTCGAGGAGATCCTCCAGGGGACGGGCACCGACGTGGAGGTCGACCTCGACCGGCGCTCCGCGATCGCGACAGCGATCGAGAGAGCGGAGGAGGGCGACGTCGTCTTGATCGCCGGCAAGGGCCACGAGCAGGGCCAGGAGATCGGCGGCGAGCTCCATCCGTTCGACGACCGAGACGTCGCCCGTGCCACGCTCGTGCGGCTCAGGGCCGACTCCTCCGGGCAACGACCGTGAGGACATCGCGCCTCCTCGACCTTGCAACAGTGTGTTGCAAGCGTTGTCGGCCCGGCGCGCGGGGTGCGGCGGGGTCGTGATCCCGCTCGCGTGGGACGAGATCGAGGCGCTCGCCCTCGGCGAGCTCGACGGCGCGCCCGCCGACGGCGTCGTCCGCCGTGTCCACGACGACTCGCGCGATGCGAGGCCGGGCGACCTCTTCGTGGCGTTGAACACCGGCGTCCGGTTCGTCGACGACGCACGCGCCCGCGGAGCCGCGACCCTCCTGCCGCGCGACCAGGAAGCGGCGCTCGCGGCCCTCGCCTCCGTCGTCCGCGGGCGGTCGGACGCGCAGGTCGTCGCGGTGGTGGGCTCGGTCGGCAAGACGACGACGAAGGACGTCCTCGCCGCGCTGTGCAAGGCGGTGACACCGACCGTGGCCGCGGACGCGAGCCGGAACAACGAGCTCGGCCTCCCGCTCACCGTGCTCGCCCTGGAGCCCGAGACGCGCATCCTCGTGACGGAGATGGGCATGCGCGGTCTCGGGCAGATCGCGGGGCTCTGCGCGGTCGCGCGACCGACGCTCGCGCTCGTCACGTCGATCGGGCCGGAGCATCTCGAGCTCGTCGGCACGGTCGAGGACGTCGCCCGGGCGAATGCCGAGGCGATCGAGTCGCTGCCGCCCGGCGGCACCGCCGTCGTGCCCGACGGTGAGGCGTCGCTCGAGCCGTTCCTCCGCGAGGACATCGCCGTCCGGCGGTTCGACCCGGGCTCCGTGGTGCGGGACGGGGACGCGTGGCGGTTCGCTGTCGCAGGCACGGACGTGCGCCTCGAGCTCCCGTTCGCGCAGCGGCACCTCGCCGGGAACGTCCTCGCGGCTCTCACTGCGTACGACGCGCTCGGGCTGCCGCTCGACCGCGCAGCCGAGGGCGCGGCGGCGATCCGCCTCAGCCGCTGGCGCGGCGAGGCGCGCGACCTGCCGGGTGGTGGGCTCATCGTCAACGACGCGTACAACGCGAACCCGATCTCGATGCGCGCCGCCCTGCTCGACCTGGACGAGCGTGCGGCGGGCCGACGGCGGGTCGCGGTGCTCGGCGAGATGGCCGAGCTCGGAGGCGAGAGCGGCCGGTACCACGCAGAGATCGCCGCGCTTCTCCACGAGCTCGGGGTCGAGCTCGTCATCGCCGTCGGGGAGCCGGCGCTGGCCTACCTCGACGGACGGACGGACGGCGTCGCCGTCGCCGACGTCGCGGCATTCGCCGACGTGCTCGACCTCTTCCGCCCCGCCGACGTCGTCCTCGTCAAGGCCTCGCGGGCCGTCGGGCTCGAAGGCATCCCTGTCCTGATCGAGAAACACTCCCAGGCATGGCACGAGTCCTGATCGCGGGGCTCATCGCGATGGTCATCGCCGTCGCGGTGGGGCCCCAGTTCATCGCGTGGCTCAGGCGGCAGTCGATCGGGCAGCAGATCCGCGAGGAGGGTCCCGCGGGCCATGTCGTCAAGGCCGGCACGCCGACGATGGGGGGGCTGCTGATCCTCGTCGCGGCGCTCGTGCCCGCGCTCGCGGTGTCCCTCTACACGGTGCCGGGCATCACGATCATCCTCGCGACGCTCGGGTGCGGGCTGATCGGGTTCGCCGACGACTACCTCAAGGTGCGCCGCCGGCGCTCGCTCGGGCTCAGCGGCCGCTGGAAGCTCGCAGGGCTCGTTCTGATCACCGCGGGCGTCGGCTGGGCGACCACGCACGTCGGCTACATGGACACGGAGATCTACTTCCCGCTGATCGACGTCAACATCGACCTCCACTGGCTCTACTTCCCGTTCCTGTTCCTCGTCGTCGCGGGAACGTCGAACGGCGTGAACCTGACCGACGGGCTCGACGGCCTCGCCGCGGGGACGTGCGCGATCTCGCTGATCACGCTCCTCGCGATCGCGCTGATCGACTGGATCCGCTCCGCCGACACCGTCGCCGGCCGGAGCCACGAGTACCTCGACATCGCGATCGTCGCGGCCGCGCTGATCGGCGGGGTGATCGGCTTCCTCTGGTTCAACGCCTTCCCCGCCGAGGTGTTCATGGGCGACACCGGCTCGATGGCGCTCGGCGGCGCGATCGCGACGCTCTCGATCCTCACCGAGACCGAGGTCCTGCTCGTGTTCATCGGCGGCGTCTACCTCGTCGAGATCCTCTCCGTGATGATCCAGGTGGCGAGCTTCAAACGCACCGGGAAACGCGTCTTCCTGATGGCGCCCATCCACCACCATTTCGAGATGAAGGCGTGGTCGGAGACGAAGATCATGGTGCGCTTCTGGATCGTCGGCGCGATCCTCTGCGCGATCGGCTTCGCCCTCTACTACCGCTATTACCTCCGCTTCCAGCTCTGATCGGGCGGGGGAAACCATTGTTTCCCCGCCGGCCCCATTCTTCTGCGTCGTGCAGAGGTTGCCCGCGCCTCGCCTCCCGGCCGGCGAAGCCGGCCTCCGGCGGCAAACCGACGTTCATGGCTCGCCGCGGCATGGGGCGCGCTCCTGTTCCTCGCGGTGATGGTCTCGATCGTCGGCTATATCGGCTGGTACCCGGCGCTCGCACGCGGTGGGATCATGCGGATCGCGCCGCTCATGTTCCTCCCGCCGATCTCCGATCTCGTGCTCGCGGCGCTCTTCCTCGACGAGCACTTGACAAGGGCTCTCGGGCTCGGCGCGGCCGCCGTGCTCGCGGGCGTCGCGCTCTCGAGGCGCGACTCGGGGGCAGCGGTCAGCCCTCGGCGGGCGAGGCGTAGACGTCCCGCAGCGCCTGTGCGTACGCCTCGTGGCCGGCTTTGAGGCGCTCGGTCGGGTGGACGACGTTCCAGCCGTCCCACGTGAGCGTCGCACGTGCCGTGCCGTCGGTCGGGGAGACGACGCGGAGGCCGACCTTCGGCACGGGAACCGTCGTCGCGACGGGCATGCCGTTCCGCACGCGAGGGACGACTGCGCGACGCGACGATGGATCGACGATTCCGAGCTGCATCCAGGGGATGCGGAGCGTCACGTCCTGCCCGTCCGCCTGCCACGTTGCGCGGCTGTCGTAGGCGGGCGACGCCGGATCCCAGGTCCCGCGGCGGAGCTTGCCGACGTCCATCGTCTCGTACCGCAGGTGCTTCCCCGTCGTCGGGACGACGAGCGAGCGGTTCGTCGAGAGGAGCAGCTCGTCCCACCCGTCGGTGGAGCGGACGACGCCAGGAGGCAGCGGGGAGTAGTCGAGCGGCAACGGGTCGAGGGCCGGTCGGACGTATGCCTGTCCCGACCCCTTGTCGAGGTCGAGGACGACGGCGTAGTCGCTCGCGCCGTCGGCGGCCGTCGATCCCGGCAGGTGCGGCGCTCCACCCGGGACGACGTCGAAGCCGAACGCGAGCGTGCCCTTCGGCGGGTGGTCGAGACGAACCCGAAGGTGGAGCCACGACGGATCCGTCGCGAGCCGGATCTCGCGGATCCCCGTCCGGCTCTCTTCGACCACGCGGCCCTGGGGGTTGGGCGGCCCGGCGTCCGTCGCGACGAGCCCGAACCACTGCTCGTTCGTCCAAGGGTCGTGCCAAAGCTGGCGGCGGTGGGCGACGGGCTGCTGGCGTGGGAGCGTGTTCCACGTGACCTTGAACCACTCGTCGGCCCACGAGAAGAGGAACGCCCCCGCGAGCCGCTCGCGGCGGATCACGCGGAGGAGCTGGGCGTCGATGCTGATCGCCTCCTGCTCGGAGTGATCGCCCTGGTCGCGCCCGAGCGGCCCTTCGTGAGCCGAGCCGATCGACGACGGGACCCCGAACTCGGTGATCATCACCGGCAGGTCGCCGTGATGCTCGCGGAGCTCGGCGAGGTACCCGGCGTAGGGGTCGACCCTGCCGTCCAGCGCGTATTGCCTGAGGGCGGGCTCGTGGCGCTGGAAGTCCGGGTAGTACGGGTAGGCGTGGTAGCTCGCGAATGTCCCCGCCGGCCAGGCCGCGGTGGGCTGGACGTCGTTCGCATCGACGCCGACGAGGTCTTCGCGTGGAAGCGGCTCGGTCGGATGGCGGAGCGGGTCGGTCGTGGGCCAGTTCGTGAAGGCGAGGGGCGTCGACAGACCGCGCTCGGCCTCGAGCGTCGCGAGGCGGTTCATGTTCCCGGCGAGCCACCTCTCCGTCGGCGTTGCGTCCGGCGTGCTCCGGAAGTAACGACCGTGGACCGGTGGTGCGCCGCTGTCGACCGTGTCGGTTCGCTGGACCCCGAACGGGTCCCACTCGACGCCCATGATCCACCCGGCCAGCCACGGGGTCACGTCGGCGTTCCAGTGCCCGTTGGCACGTCCCCGTTGCGGTGCCCGGTCGAGGTCGCCGCTCACGGCGCCGACCGCGTCACGGAGCTCCGCGCGGAACGCGGCCGAGACCGCGGCGTCGTAGAGCCCGCGCGGCTTCGTCGGATACGACTCGTCGGGGAGGTAGACGCCCTGGACGAGATAGAGCGGCGCAGCGGGATGCGTCCGGTTGTACGCAGCGAGCTCGTCGTAGAACGCGGGCGGGTGGATCGTGTAGATCCGGACGGCGCGGACGCCGAGGTCACCCATCTCCGCGAACCAGCGGCCGTAGTCGGTTGCGGTGATCGCGAGCTCGCCGGGCTGGTGCCCGGGCGTCGTCGCCCCGAGGTTCACGCCGGCCAGGAACCCGACGTCGCCGTGCGCCGTGTGCAGGGCATAGCGTCCGTCGCCGGCCTGCGCAAGGACGGTCAGTCCGCGGACCTGACGAGGCGCCGGCGCCCATGACGCGTCGGGCGCGTGCGCCTTGCCGCGGGTCACCCCGGCGACGACGATCGCGGCGCCCAGCGCGACGACGGCGAGCGCCGCGAGGACGAGCAGATAACGGCGGCGTGTAGGCATGGACAGAGGGCCGGGCCCTCTTCTGGAGGCATCGGCCCGGAGCGCGGCGGACTTGACCTGCGAACGGCCGATTACGCTTGGCCCGTGAGCGACCTCCCGGCTCGCGTTCTCGTCCTCGGGCTGGCGCGCTCGGGGCGCGCCGCCGTCGCGACGCTCGGGGCGCAGGGCGTCGCCGTGGTCGCGCACGACGCGTCCGGGTCGGTCGACACGGACGGGCTCGCGGCCGAGGTGCATCTCGGAGCATGGGACGACGCGTTCCTCGACGGCATCGGCCTCGTCGTGAAGAGCCCCGGAGTTCCTGGGACGGCGCCGCCCGTCCAGGCCGCCCGGGCGCGCGACGTGCCCGTGATCTCGGAGATCGAGCTCGGCGCGCGGCTCCTCGCCAACCCGATCGTCGGGGTGACGGGGACGAACGGGAAGACGACGACGACGGCGCTCCTCGGCGCGGTCCTCGAGGCGGCCGCGTGGCCCGTCGAGGTGGCGGGCAACATCGGGCGGCCGCTGAGCGGCCTCGTCGGCGCGGTCGACGACGGCGTCTGGATCGTCTGCGAGCTCTCGTCTTTCCAGCTGGAGGACGTCGACACGCTGCGGCCGCGCGTCGTGGTGCTGACGAACCTCGAGCCGGACCACATCGATCGGCACGGCTCGTTCGACGCGTACGCCGCGGCGAAGCTCAGTGCGTTCGCGCGTCAGGGCCCGGGCGACGTGGCCGTCGTCCCGCGCGGCTTCGGCGCCGTGCCGGGCTCCGCGCGCCGGATGGAGTTCTCCGCCGACGACCCGCTGCCGGCCGAGCCGCGGATCCTCGGCGCGCACAACCGGGAGAATGCCGCCGCCGCAACCGCCGCAGCGCTCGCGATTGGCGTGCCCGACGAGGCGATCGCCCACGCGCTCGAGACGTTCCCGGGTGTGGAGCATCGCATCGAGGAGGTCGCGACCGTGGACGGCGTGCTGTACGTGAACGACTCGAAGGCCACGAATGCCGCCGCCGCGCTCCGCGCGCTCGCGTCGTTTCCGGGCAGGCGGAAGCACGTCATCCTCGGGGGGCTCGGGAAGGACGAGCCCTACGACGAGCTCGCGGCGGCGTTCGCGGAGGGCGACCGCGGGTATCTCATCGGCGAGGCAGCCGGGCAGCTCGCGGCGGCATTGGACGGCGCTCGCGTCCCGTTCGTGCAGCCGGGGACGCTCGAACGGGCCGTCGCGAACGCGGCCTCCGCTGCGTCTGCGGGGGACGTCGTGCTCCTGTCTCCGGCGTGCGCGTCGTTCGACCAGTTCGAGAGCTTCGAGCAGCGCGGGGAGGAGTTCAGGAGGCTCGTGCAGAAGCTCCCGGGGTGGGGAACAAGCGAGGCGCGGACCGCGGTCAGGTCGAGCAGCGACTGCTGATCCTCATCACCCTCGGGCTCGTCGCGTTCGGGCTCGTGATGGTCTTCAGCGCGACCTCGGCGTCCGCGACGTTGGGCGAGGGCGACCCGATGCGGTTCCTCATCAAGCAGGGCCTCTACGCAGTCGTCGGCCTCGTGCTTCTCGCGGTCCTCTCGCGGCTCGACTACCACGTGCTTCGCCCGCTCGCGCCGCTGATGCTCGTCGTCGCGTTCGGTCTCTGCGCGGCCGTGCTCGCCGCGCCCACGATCAACGGCGCGCACCGCTGGTTCCTCTTCGGCCCGGTCAGCGTCCAGCCCGCCGAGCTCGCGAAGCTCGCGGTCTGCGTCTGGGTGTGCGCGGTTCTCGCGCGGCGCCCCGTCCCGCGGACGCTCGGCGACCTGGCCAAGCCCGTCGGCCTCGTCGTCGCGATCTTCTGCGCCCTGATCGTGGTCGAGCCCGACCTCGGCACGACGATCGCCCTCGCCGTGATGGTCTCCGGGATCCTCCTCGTCTCGGGGATCCCGCTCCGTCTCTACGCGCTCGCGACGACGCTCGCGCTCGGCGCGGGCGTGCTCGCGATCTACATGGAGCCGTACCGCCGCGCGCGGCTGCTCAGCTTCATCGACCCGTGGAAGGACGCGGAGGGCGCGGGCTTCCAGAATGTCCAGGCGATCATCGGGATGGGGTCGGGCGGGATCACCGGCGAGGGGCTCGGTCAGGGGATCCAGAAGGTCAACTTCCTGCCGGAAGCCCACACGGACATGATCTTCGCCGTCGTCGGCGAGGAGCTCGGGCTGATCGGCTCCGCGCTCCTGATCGGCGGCTTCGCCGTCTTCGCCTGGGTCGGGTTCCGCGTCGCGCTCGAGTGCCGCGACCCGTTCGGCAAGCGACTCGCGGCAGGGATCACGACGCTCGTCTGCGGCCAGGCCGCGGTCAACCTCGCGGCGGTCCTGGGGATTGCGCCTCTGACCGGGATCCCGCTGCCGTTCGTCTCGTACGGTGGGTCATCGCTGCTGGTGATGCTCGCCGGGGTCGGGGTGCTCCTTAACATCGCGGTGAATGAGCGCGTCGTCGAAGCTCGCGTGCGTGATCGCGGCCGGGGGAACGGCCGGGCACGTTCGTCCGGCACTCGCAGTCGGGGAGGCTCTGCGCGCGCGCGGAGTGACCGTGACGTTCGCCGGGACGCCCGACCGCGTCGAGTCGCGGCTGGTGCCTGAGGCGGGGTTCCCGCTCGACACGTTCCCGGTCTCCGGCCTCCCACGGCGACCGAGCGCCGCCCAGGTTCGCGCCGCCTGGCAGGCCTCGGCGGCGCCGGCGCACTGCCTCGCGATCCTGCGCCGACGCCGGCCCGACGTCGTCCTCGGCGCAGGCGGCTACGTCGCCGGCCCGATGGTCGTCGCGGCACGGCTTCGCCGCATCCCGGCGGCGGTGACCGAAGCGGACGCACACCTCGGCCTCGCGAACCGGCTCGCCGCGCCGTTCGCGCAGATGCTGCTGCTCGCGTACGAGATCCCCGGAAGGACGGGAAGGAAAGTGCGCATCGTCGGGCGACCCATCCCGCTCGCCCATCGAGGCGCGACGCAGAGGGAGGGGCGGAGCCGCTTCGGGCTGCCCATGGAGGGACCGGTCGTCGCCGTCTTCGGTGCGCTCGCCGGCGCGCGGTCGCTCAACGAGCTCGCGGTCGGCGCCTGGGCCGAGGACGGGCCCGCGGTGCTCCATATCTCGGGTGAGCGCGACTACGAGTCGCTCCGCGCCCGCGTCTCGCGGCCGGGCTACGTCCTGCTCCCGCAGACCGACGACTTCGGCGAGGCGCTG
This sequence comes from uncultured Actinomycetes bacterium, assembly GCA_963698935.1. Lineage (GTDB taxonomy): Bacteria > Actinomycetota > Thermoleophilia > Gaiellales > Gaiellaceae > Gaiella. The sequence goes on along the minus strand of CAVOSU010000023.1, from coordinate 298,726 downwards.
GCGACGGCGGACGTCGCCGTCTCCCGAGCGGGAGGCACGGTCTGGGAGCTCGCTGCGGCCGGGGTGCCGTCCGTCCTCGTGCCGTACCCATACGCGACCGCCGATCACCAGACGCTCAACGCCAAGCACTTCGAACGTGGGGGAGGAGCCGTCGTCGTGCCGGATGCGGACGTCGACCGCGTCCCGGCTCTGGTCGCAGAGCTGCTCGCCGACCGCGCGCGCCTCGCGGCGATGCGCGGCGCGATGCTCGCGCTCGCGCGCCCGGACGCGGCCGACGACGTCGCCGACGAGCTCGTTGCGCTGGCCGAGGGGCGTCGCCGGTGAGCGACGAAGCGCCGCTCGCGGGCCGGCGGCTCTACTTCGTCGGGATCGGCGGCTCCGGGATGTCCGCGTACGCGAACATCGCGCGGGCGTGGGGCGCGGACGTTCGCGGCTGGGATGCACGGGAGACGATCTTCTCCGAGACCCTGGACGGGATCGAGTTCGACCTCGGCGGCGAGCCGCATCCGCCGGAGGGCTGGGAGACGATCGTCTCGACGGCCCACCGCGACCTCGTCGGCGGGACGCCGCGGGCGGCGTTCCTGGCGGAGCTCGTCGCCGGGCGCCCTTCGATCGTCGTGACGGGTGCGCATGGGAAGACGACGACGGCGGCGATGATCGCATTCGGCCTCAAGGAGGCCGGCGACGACCCGGCGTGGATCATCGGAGGCGTCGTCCCGCAGCTCGGGGGGAACGCGGGCACGGGCTCCGGGTGGCTCGTCGTCGAAGGCGACGAGTCCGACCGCTCGGTCCTCGCGCTGCGGCCCCGGCTCGCCGTGCTGACGAACGTCGAGCTCGACCACCACGCGAGCTGGGCTTCGGTCGCGGAGCTCCGCGCCGGCCTCGACGCGTGGCTGGCGGAGGTGCCCGAGGTCATCCGCGGAGAGGAGCTCGATCCGGTCGCGTTCCCGCTCGCGGTGCCGGGTGAGCACAACCGCCGGAACGCGGCCGCGGCGCGCAAAGCGCTCGTCCTCGCCGGTGTCGCGCCCGGGGTGGCCGAGCGTGCGCTGGAGGTCTTCGCCGGCGCCGACCGCCGCTTCCAGGTGCTCGGGGAGCGCGGCGGCGTCACGGTCGTCGACGACTATGGCCACAACCCGACGGAGCTGCGCGCAGCGCTCGAGACCGCGCGCGCCCGTGAGCCTCGCCGGCTCGTCGCGCTCTACGTTCCCCACGTCGTCGAGCGGACGCGCCAGCTCCACCGCGAGCTGGGTGAGGCGCTCGGGATCGCGGACGTCGCGATCGTGACCGACTTCGTCGGGCAGCGCGACGCCACGCGCGAAGGCGTTGGCGCGCGGCTCGTCCTCGACGGGGTCCCCGACCCGACCCGCCGACTGTGGGCGCCGACGCTCGAGGACGGGGCGAGCCTCGCTCTCGACGTCGTGCGACCCGGTGACCTCGTCATCACGCTCGGCGTGGGGGAGCCGTGGCGTGCCGCACGGGCTGTCCTCGCCGGCCTCCCCGAGAGTGGCGAGGAGCGGTAGGCGGTGGAGATCGAGACCGGCGTCCCGCTTGCGCGACACACGACGATCGGCACCGGCGGGCCGGCGACGGCCTTCGCACGCCCGGGCTCGGTCACCGAGCTCGAGGAGGCGATCGCGTGGGGGGTGGGAAGAGGTCTCGAGCTCCGCACGGTCGGGCTCGGCTCCAATATCCTCGCCGCCGACGAGGGCGTCGACGCGCTCGTCCTCCGACTCACGGGCGACCTTGCAGGAGTCGAGGTCGATGGCGAGCTGCTGCGGGCGGGTGGAGGCGCGACGAACGCCGTGTGCCTGCACCGGGCCCGTGAGGCAGGGCTCGGCGGCCTCGAGTTCGCCTGCGCGATTCCGGGCACCGCGGGCGGCGGCGTCCGGATGAACGCGGGCGCGTACGGGTCCGACTGGGGCGCGATCCTCGTGCGTGCGCTCGTCGTCACGAGCGAGGGGAGCAGCTGGCTCACCCCCGAGAAGCTCGGGCTCCGGTACCGCCACTCGCTCGTCCGCCCCGATCAGGTCGTGGCCCGCGTCGAGTACCGGCTCGTGCCGAGGCCGGTCGACGAGATCAAGGCCGGGGTCGCGGACCTCGTCGCTCGACGCAAGGCGACGCAGCCGACGAACAAGCGGACCTTCGGCTCCGTCTTCAAGAACCCGCCCGGTGAGCTCGGGGCGGGGCGCATGCTCGAGTTGTGCGGGCTGAAGGGCTTCGCCGTGGGCGGTGCGGTCATCTCCCCACGGCACGCGAACTTCGTCGAGAACGCGGGAGGCGCGACGAGCGAGGACTGCCTCGAGCTGATGCGCGAGGCACGGCGTCGTGCCCGGGAGCAGTTCGGCGTCGAGTTGGAGCACGAGGTCGTGTTCCTCGGCTCGCTCGCCCTGTAGAGCCCGTCCAGCGGGGCTCTAGGAGAACGGGCCTCGGCGCCGAAGTCGGTCCCGTGGCCACCAGGGGACGAGCAGGACGCGAGCGGCCGCGTGCGCGGACGGCGAGCGTCGTTGTCCCGTTCCCGCGCATGAGCCCCGGCGATCGCCTCGAGCTCGGCCGGCTCGTCCCCTCTGGCCGCGTGCTCCTGCTCTCGTTCGCCGCGCTCGCCGGCACGCTCCTCGCGCTGCTCGTCGCGCGGGAGACGAGCCTCTTCGGCGTCGGCTCGATCGAGGTGACGGGCGCGAGCCCCGGGGTCGCGCGGCAGGTCGAGCGGGCGCTCGAGGGCCGAAAGGGCGCGAGCCTCGTGGGCCTCGACCTCGAGGCGGCGCGCTCGGACGTCCTGTCCCTCTCCACGGTCGCCGGGGTGTCCTTCGACCGGGCCTTCCCGCACACCCTTCACGTCACCGTCGTCCCCGAGCGCCCGGTTGCGGTGGCGCGTCAGGGCGCAGCCGCGTACGTCCTCTCCGAGCGCGGTCGTGTGATCGCCCGGGTCGACCGGCGTGCGAAGCCTGGCCTCGCGCGCATGTGGGTCGCGAAGGACGTGACCCTCGAGCAGGGCGCGATCGTCGACGGCGACGTCCGGATCGCGGTCGCGGCCGTGACGCCCCTCGCAGGATCCCACTTCCCCGGCCGCGTCGTCTCGTTGACGACGACGAACGACCAGCTCACGCTCAGGCTCCGCTCGGGGCTCGAGCTCCGCCTCGGCGGCCTACGCGACGTGGGGCTGAAGCTCGCGGTGGCGGCTCGGGTGATCCCTCGGCTCCCGGCGGGGGCGGGGTACCTCGACGTCAGCGTCCCCGACCGCCCCGTGGCCGGCCCGGCAAGCCTCGACTCTCAGGTCGAGGTCGAGGGTTCGATCTCTAGCGTGCCTTGAGGGTTCCGTTGACATTGCCGACAAGGAGTCCGTACCCTGGCTTCGAATCAGGCGATTCAGCCCTTCCCATAGCTCGATGAGAGCTTGACCCTCAGGCAGGTCGAGATGAGCATCCAGAACGGCAACTACCTCGCAGTGATCAAGGTGGTCGGTGTCGGCGGAGGCGGCACGAACGCCGTCAACCGCATGGTCGAGTCCGGTCTCACCGGCGTCGAGTTCATCGCCGTGAACACCGACGCGCAGGCGCTCCTGGACACAGACGCCGACGTCAAGATCCACATCGGCTCGAAGGCGACGCGCGGTCTCGGCGCAGGCGCGAACCCGGAGGTCGGGCTCGCCGCCGCGCAGGAGAGCCGCGACGAGCTGAAGGAGGCGCTCAAGGGCGCCGACATGGTCTTCGTCACAGCCGGCGAAGGCGGCGGGACGGGCACCGGCGCCGCACCGGTCGTCGCCGAGCTCGGCCGCGAGCTCGAGGCGCTGACGGTCGGCGTCGTGACGAAGCCGTTCGGGTTCGAGGGACGCCGCCGCGCCGAGCAGGCCACCGGCGGGATCGAGACGCTGCGCGACCGCGTGGACACGCTCATCGTGATCGAGAACGACCGGCTGCTGCAGGTGGTCGAGAAGACGACGCCGATCCTCGAGTCGTTCCGGATGGCCGACGACATCCTCCGCCAGGGCGTGCAGGGCATCACCGACCTGATCACCGTCCCGGGCCTCGTGAACCTCGACTTCGCGGACGTACGCACGATCATGCGCGACGCCGGCTCGGCGCTGATGGGCATCGGCACGGCGCGCGGCGAGGGCCGTGCGACCGCCGCCGCGAATGCCGCGGTCTCGTCGCCGCTGCTCGAGACGACGCTCGACGGCGCGACGGGCGTGCTGCTCAACATCACCGGCCCCGCCGACGTCGGCCTCTTCGAGGTGAACGAGGCGGCGGAGGTCGTCACGAGCCATGCCGACGCGAACGCGAACGTGATCTTCGGTGCCGTGATCGACGAGTCGCTCGGCGAGGACGTGCGCGTGACCGTGATCGCGACGGGGTTCGGCGGCGGGCGGCCGCGACGCCGCCGGCCGGAGGCCGCCGCGGTCCCGACGACCTCGTCGGAGTCGGCCGTGCCGAGCTTCGATCCGCGGCCTCGCAGCGAGGAGGCCGAGATCGACGTGCCGAGCTTCCTCAGGGATTAGCGCGCTTTGCGCCGCTCATCCGTTCGCTGAATCGTCGTTCGCCAAGCGAGCCGCCCGCCTATCCTGGCGAGCCCGCGAAGCGGGATCGCTATTGTCGCGCGCGTGAGCGCGACCCTCCGGCAGACGCCACTCCACGACGCGCACGTCGCCCTCGGAGCGCGCATGGTGCCGTTCGCCGGGTGGGAGATGCCCGTGCAGTACGAGGGCGTGATCCCCGAGCACATGGCCGTCCGCACGAGGGCAGGGGCGTTCGACGTCTCCCACATGGGGCAGCTCCACGTCGACGGCCCGAACGCGCAGACGTTCCTCCAGTCGATGCTCTCGAACGATGTCGACCGCGTGCAGGACGGCGGCGCTCAGTACACGTTGTTGACGACCGAATCGGGCGGGATCGTCGACGACCTGATCGTCTACCGCCTGAGCCACGGCTGTTACCTCCTCGTCGTCAACGCGGGTAACAGACAGGCCGCCTACGAGTGGCTCAAGGACCGCGAGCCGCGCGGCGTCGAGGTGCGGGACGCGTCGGACGAGTACGGGCTCGTCGCCGTCCAGGGGCCGGACTCGCTCGAGCTCCTCGGCCTCGACGAGGCACCGGCGTTCACCCACGCGATGAGCGACGTCGCGGGGATCGAGACGATGATCTGCCGGACGGGCTACACAGGGGAAAAGGGCGTCGAGCTGCTGTGCCCCGCGGAGGACGTGGTGACGCTCTGGACTGCCGTGCTGGAGCGCGGGGTCGCCCCGTGCGGGCTGGGCGCGCGCGACACGCTGCGCCTCGAGGTCTGCTATCCGCTGCACGGGAACGACATCACCCAGGAGACCGACGCGATCTCGGCCGGCCTCGGCTGGGTCTGCGCGCTGGACAAGGAGTTCACGGGTGCGGACGCGCTTCGCGAGGTGAAGACGCAAGGCCCCGAGCGGCGGCTGGTCGCGTTCGTGATGGAGGAGAAGGCGATCCCCAGGCAGGGGATGGCGATCGCCGGCGGCGGCGAGGTCACCTCCGGCACGCACTCCCCGATGCTCGACGTCGGGATCGGGATGGGGTACGTCCCCGCCGCACGGACGGCGGTCGGCACCGAGCTCGAGATCGACGTCCGAGGCAAGGACCGGCGCGCCCGTGTCGTCAAGAAGCCGATCTACGAGAAGGAGCGCTAGGTGCTCCTTCCGGCGATGCCCTCCAGGTCCCTGGCGCACGATGAGCGGCGCCATCGTCCTCCTCAGTCGCCCCGATACCTGCGGGTATCGAGGCTCCCTGCGTCCTAGCCTGGCTTGCTCCTCGTGCACCAGGAACGAGGCAACATCACCGGAAGGAGCACTAGTGGCCGCGAGCGAGAGCTATCCCGACGACCTCCGGTACCACCCGGAGCACGACTGGGCCCGCGTGGAGGGGGGCGAGGCCGTGCTCGGCATCACCTGGTTCGCGCAGGACGCCCTCGGTGAGCTGGTGCACTTCGAGGCGCCCGAGGTCGGCGCGACGCTGTCCAAAGAGGCGTCGTACGCCGAAGTCGAGTCCGTGAAGGCGGTGTCGGACGTGATCGCGCCGCTCTCCGGCGAGGTGCTCGAGGTGAACGAGAAGGTCGTCGCCGAGCCCGAGACGGTGAACGAGGACCCCTACGGCAACGGCTGGCTCGTGCGGATCAGGCTGGCCGACGCGACGGAGGCGGAGGCGCTGCTCGACGTCGAGGCCTACAAGGCGCACGTCGCGGAGCAGTGACGATCGCGGTTCAACGGCATGTGCGTCCGCGACGGCGGGCGCCTTCAGGGATGTGCCACCGCCGCAGGCGGGGGATCGAGCGGCACGATTCCGCTCCTGCGGAACCGTGCTTCGCGGACAAGCCATGAGCCCGCCCGGATACCTCGCTCTCACGGACGCCGACCGCGACGCGATGCTCGCGGCGATCGGCGTCGAGTCCATCGACGCGCTGTTCGAGCAGATCCCCGAGGGTGTCCGCCTCGGCCGCGCCCTCGACGTGCCCGAGGCGTTGCCCGAAGCCGCGCTGGTGCGGCACCTCGAGGAGCTTGCCGGTCGAAATGCCGACACGGCCGGTGAGCTCAGCTTCCTCGGGATGGGGATCTACGACCATTACGTCCCGGCGATCGTGGACACGTTCCTCTCCCGCGGCGAGCTCCTCACGGCGTACACGCCATACCAGCCCGAGATGAGCCAGGGAATCCTGCAGGCGATCTTCGAGTACCAGACCGCGATCTGCGAGCTGACGGGGATGGACGTCTCGAATGCGTCCGGGTACGACGGGACGACCGTCGCCGCCGATGCGTGCTTCATCGCGCGGGCACACACGGGCCGCACGCGCATCGTCCTCGCGGAGACGCTCCACCCGATGGTGCGGCAGGTCGTGAAGACGTACGCGCCGGGATTCGGAATGGACGTTGTCGACGTGGCGCACGACGGCGGCACGATCGATCCTGCGCGGTTCGCCGAGGCGGCCGACGGCGCCGCGATCGCGATCTTCCAGCAGCCGAACGCGTTCGGCTGCCTCGAGCCCGCGCCCGAGCTCGCGGCGGCCGCTGCAGACGGCGGGGCGCTCCCCGTCGCGCACGTCGACCTCGCCTCGCTGGGGCTGCTCGAGGCGCCCGGCAACTACGGCTGCGCGATCGCGATCGGCGAGGGCCAGTCGATCGGCAACTACCAGTCGTACGGCGGCCCGCACTACGGGTTCCTGGCGGCGCGGTCGGAGTTCATCAGGCGGATGCCGGGCCGGATCGTCGGCGAGACGACCGACCTCGAGGGCCAGCGCGGCTTCGTCCTCACACTCCAGACCCGCGAGCAGCACATCCGCCGCGAGAAGGCGACGTCGAACATGACCACGAACCAGACGCTTCTCGCGCTCGGCGGCCTGATCACGCTCTGCTGGCTCGGCCCCGATGGTCTCCACGAGCTTGGCGAGACGTGCGCGGCGCTGGCGGCCTATGCCAGGGAGCGCGTGGCACTCCCCGTTGCCTTCGACAGGCCGACCTTCAAGGAGGTCGCGTTCCGCACGCCGGTCCCCGCGCGCGAGGTCGTCGCCCGGGCGCGGAAGCACGGCGTGCACCCGGGGTACCCGCTCGGGCGCGACTACCCGGGGCTCGACGACGTGCTCCTCGTCGCGCTCACCGAGAAGCGCACGCCGGCGGACGTCGACCGGCTCGCCGAGGTTCTCGCCGAGGTGACGGGGTCGGTCTGATGGAGCTGATCTTCGAGAAGTCGCGTCCCGGTCGGCGCGCGGGCCGCGTCCCCTCGTACGGCCTGCCGGTGCCCGAGATCCCCGCCGAGCTTGCCCGCGAGCGCCCGCCGCGCCTGCCGGAGGTTCCGGAGAACGAGGTCGTCCGGCACTTCACCGCGCTCGCCGACCGCAACTTCGGGATCGACACGGGCTTCTACCCGCTCGGCAGCTGCACGATGAAGCACAACCCGCGCGTGAACGAGCGCGCGGCCGCGCTCCAGGGTTTCCGCGACCTCCATCCGCTGCAGGAGGACGAGGGCGCGCAGGGCGCGCTCGAGCTGATGTGGGAGCTCCAGCAGATCCTCATCGAGATCGCTGGCCTGCCCGCGGTGACGCTGCAGCCGGCTGCGGGGTCGCAGGGCGAGCTGACGGGGCTGATGCTGATGCGCGCCGCGTTCGCCGACCGCGGCGAGCCCGGGCGGAACGTGATCGTGACCGCCGACACCGCCCACGGCACGAACCCTGCGAGCGTGACGATGGCAGGCTTCGAGCTCGCGAAGGTCGCGACGACCGACCGCGGCAACCTCGACCTGGACGACCTCCGCGCGAAGGTCGACGATCGCACGGCGGGCCTGATGCTCACGAACCCGTCGACGCTCGGGCTGTTCGACGAGGGGATCGAGGACGTCGCGCGGATCTTCCACGAGCGTGGCGCGCTCCTCTACTACGACGGGGCGAACCTCAACGCGGTCGTCGGGCGCTCTCGCCCGGGCGACATGGGGTTCGACGTCGTTCACTACAACCTCCACAAGACGTTCTCCCAGCCGCACGGTGGCGGCGGGCCGGGCGGAGGCCCGGTCGCCGTGGTGGCCGAGCTCGAGCCGTACCTCCCGTCTCCCGCCGTCGTGCGGGACGGCGACGGCTTCCGGCTCGACCACGACCGGCCGAAGTCGATCGGCCGCGTGCGCGGCTACGCGGGGCCGTTCGGTGTCTTCGTCCGGTCGTACGCGTTCATGCGCGCGTACGGGCCGGCGCTCACGGAAATGTCCGAGGCGGCCGTGCTCAACGCGAACTACGTCCTCGCACTGCTGAAGGACGCCTACGACCTGCCGTACGACCGCCTGTGCATGCACGAGTTCGTGCTCTCCGCGCGGACGCTCAAGCGCGAGCACGGGATCACGGCGCTCGACGTCGCCAAGCGCCTGATGGATCACGGAATCCATCCGCCGACGATCTACTTCCCGCTGGTCGTCCAGGAGGCGCTGATGATCGAGCCGACCGAGACCGAGACGAAGGAGCGGCTCGACGAGTTCGTCTCCGCCATGCGCTCGATCGCAGAGGAGGCGGCAAGCGACCCCGAGATGCTGAAGCAGGCGCCGTTGAGTCGGCCGGTCCGGCGGCTCGATGAGGTGAAGGCGGCGAAGCAGCCTGTCGTGCGCTACGCGTTCGACGACGCTGAGACGCCGGATAGGATCGAGGCTGGATGACGATCGCGGTCGCCCACGAGCTCGTCGAGCTCTCCCACGATCTCGCCCGTGCGGTCGCCGAGCACGACGTCGGTGCGCTCGAGCGGATGCTCGCTGCGGAGTTCACGTTGCAGGGAGCGGCCGGGCAGCTCGACCGCGAGGAGTTTCTGGCCGCGGCCGGCGGGCCGTACGAGATCGACGAGTTCGCCTACGAGGAGATCGACCCGGAGATCTACGGCAACACGGCCGTGCTCGTCTCCCGCTACAGCCAGGTCGCGCGGTTCGACGGCCGCGACCTCAGCCGTCGCATGAACGTGACGGACATCTGGACGCGACGCGACGGCCGCTGGCAGATCGTCCGTCGCCACGCGACGCTCTGCGACGCCTGACCGGCTGGCAACGCGCGGTACGCAGGCTCTGACGCGCGGTCGTCGGGGCGGCTCTCAGTGCTGCGGAGCTCTCGCGAGCTGTCGTCCGACGTCACCCATGAAGCCGAAGAACGCGAGCACGTTTCGCAGCTGCCTCGCCGTCAGTCGACGCGAGACGGCGTGGCGGAGGATCGCGGTGTCGCATCGGTGTGCCATGAACGCGGTGAACTGGACGCGGGCGAGCACACGGTAGATGTCGGTGTCCGACGGGTAGGGACGCAGGAACGCCTCCGCGTTGCGGCTGAACGAATCCGCCTCGGCGCGGCACTGCGCCGGCGTTCCGTGCTTCATCGGGACGCTCGTCGCGGGGTACTGGCTGTACTTCGGGATGGTCACTCCGTTGTCCGCGCCGGCGACACCGGCGAGAAAACCGGAGGCAAGCACGACCGCGAACAGCAGCGCGCCTGTCACGATTCGGTACATGGCGCTCAAAAAGCTACACCGCCCGGGGTGCGGACGCGCGACCTCGGGGCGGCGGCGAGCTGCCCGCAGGCCGCCGCGATGTCCCGACCGCGGGTGAGGCGCACGGTCGCCGGGATACGCGGCGCGGTCGAGCTCGGCCTTGAACGCCTCGATCGCACCGCGTGAGGAGCCGTCGTACATGCCGGTCGGGTTGTACGGGATCAGGTTCACCTTGAATGCGTCGCGACCGAGCAGCGCGGCGAGCAGGCGCGCCTGTCTCGGCGAGTCGTTGACGCCGGCGAGCATCACGTACTCGACGAACACCCGCCGCTTCGTCCGCTCCCAGTGGCTCCTGCAGAGCGCGACCACGTCCGGCAGCGGATAGCGGTCGTTGACCGGCATCAGCTCGCTCCGCAGCGCCGGGTCGGCGGCGTGGACGGAGAGCGCGAGGCGGATCGGCTCCGTGACCTCCTCGACGAACGTCGTGAGGCCCGGCAGCCAGCCGACGGTCGAGATCGTCGTCCGGCGAGGGGTGATCCCGACCTCGGGCAGCCGCCTCGCGGCGGCGAGGACCGAGTCGACGTTCATGAAGGGCTCGCCCATCCCCATGAACACGAGATGGTTGACGGGCTCCGTCCGGCGGAAGTGGAGCACTTGGTCGAGGATCTCCCACGTGGTGAGGTTCCGTCCGAAGGCCATGCGGCCCGTCGCGCAGAACGAGCAGGTCAGCGGGCAGCCGGATTGCGACGAGACGCACACCGAGCGGCGCCCGTCCCGGTAGCGCATCAAAACGGCCTCGACCGGGTGCCCGTCGGCGGTCTTGAAGAGTGTCTTGACGGTGCCGTCGCGGGCGCGCTGCTCTTCCTCCGGGATCAGCGTCGAGAACGGCACTTCGGCGGCGAGCGTCTCCCGGAGCACACGGGGGAGATTCGTCATCGCGTCGTACCCGGCTGCGCCGCGCGCTGCCCAGTTCCAGGCCTGCCGCGCGCGGTAGCTCGGCTCGCCGAGCTCGCGACGCGCTGCTCCAGGAGTTCGAGGTCCACGTGGCAACGGTAGCCCGCGCCCCTCGCTAGGGTGCGCCCGTGATCGACCTCCGCTCCGACACCGCGACCCGGCCGACCGAGGGGATGCGGGCGGCGATCGCCGCGGCCGAGGTCGGCGACGAGCAGAAGCGCGAGGACCCGACGGTGAACGCGCTGCAAGAGCGCGCAGCAGCGCTGCTCGGCCAGGAGGCCGCGCTGTTCGTCCCCACGGCGACGATGGCGAACCAGATCGCGCTCAAGCTGCACACGCGGCCGGGGGACGTCCTCGTGGCCGAGCGGCATGCGCACGTCGTGATCTACGAGTACGGCGGTGCGGCCGCGCACGCCGGTTTGCTGGTCGAGCCGATCGCCGGCCGTGCGGGGCGCTTCGGCGTCGCGGAGCTCGAGGCCGCCTCGATGCCGAGCACGAAGGCGGCCGACCAGCGGGCGACGCTGGTCGCGCTCGAGAACACGCACAACTCCTCGGGCGGCCGGTGCTGGCCGCTTCCCGAGCTGCGGGCGGTCACGCAGGCCGCGCGCGAGCGTGGCCTTGCGACCCATCTCGACGGGGCGCGGCTCCTCAACGCGGCCGTCGCGACGGGCGTCCCGCCCGCGGAGCTCGGAGGGCTGTTCGACACCGTCACGCTCTGCCTCTCCAAGGGTCTCGGCTGTCCGTTGGGGGCGCTGCTCGCGGGATCGGCGGAGACGATGGAGCGCGCGTGGCGCGAGAAGCACCTCTTCGGTGGCGCGATGCGGCAGGCCGGGATCGTCGCGGCCGCCGGCGTCTACGCCCTCGACCACCACCTCGAGCGGCTGGCCGACGACCACGCACGTGCCCGCCGGCTCGCCGAGGGCTGGCACGCGGCCGGCCTCCCCGTCGACCTCGAGCAGGTCGAGACGAACTTCGTCCAGCTGGACGTCGCCGCGCTCGGTTTCGACCGCGACCACGCGCTCGCCCTGCTTCGCGACGCGGGAGTGGGGCTCTCGTCGACGATCCATCCGACCGTCGCCCGGGCCGTCACGCACCTCGACGTCGACGACGACGACATCGAGCGGGCCGTCGAGCTCGCGACGGTCGCGCTGCTGTCCCGTGCAGCCGCCTGAGGCGGTCTAGCGCGCCGCGGCCGCGAGCGCGGCAACGGCGTGGGACGTCGACCCGCTGCTCCCGTCCCTGTCGCCTGCCGCGTAGAACAGGATCACGACGAGGACGTACGCCGCGACGAGAACCGCGCCACGGGCCTTCGAGGCGTTTCCGCCCCACAGCGTCAGTGAGGTGACGACGAGCCCGCCCGCGAGCGCGAAGATCTCAACCGGGCGGAACCCGAGGGCAAGCGGATCGATCAGCCACGAGAGGAGCGCGACGACCGGGATCAGGAACACCGCGACCTGGGCGGCCGACGCCAGGGCGATCTCGGCCGCGAGCTTGACCTTCCCCCGGTGTGCGACGACGACCGCGCCGCCGTGCTCGGCCGCGTTCCCGACGATCGCGACGATCACAGCGGAGACGAAGAAGTCCGAGAGGCCCACCTTCTCGGCGAAGCTCTCGAGCGAGCTCACGAGCACCTCTGCGACGAGCGCGGTGACGACCGTCGCCGCGCCCAGGACAGCGAGCGCCGCGCGCAGCGTCCACCCCGTCGCGCTCTCCTGGGCGGCGGCGTCGTGCATCCCGCTGTGTCGGCGGAGCGAGATGAACGTCGTCACCACGTACACCACGAGCAGGAAGATCGAGATCGGCACCGTGAGATCGGCGATCGCGTTCCGGTCCGGATCGCCCTCCCACGAGGGGATCGCCGGGACCAGGAAAAGCAGGACCGCGATCCCGATCGTCCCGAACGCCATGAAGCTCGACCACCGGTCGAGCTCGCCCCGAGGGCCGAAGAGGAGCGAGAAGCCGAGCACGAGGAGGAGATTTCCGACGACAGACCCGGTAAGCGACCCTCGGACGACCTCGGTGAGCCCCTGGTTGACTGCGAGGAGCGCGATGATCAGCTCGGGCGCGTTCCCGAACGTCGCGTTGAGGAACCCGCCGATTCCGGGCCCGGTGTGCTCGGCGGCATGCTCGGTCGCCTCCCCGATCAGCCACGCGAGCGGGATCAGCGCGAGCGCCGCGACGCAGAACTCGACCGTCTCGTCGAGGTCGGCGACGTAATGGAGCACGATGACGAGTGGCCCGAGCAGCAGGCCGGCGAAGAGGACGCGGCGGACCAAGGAGGCACAACCCTAGCGACGTCCTCTCGACCGTCGGTTCGGACACCGGGATGGCTTGGACTAGCGGTTCCGCCTGCCGACGTCAAGTCTTGCGCGGGTACGTCCTGCCTTGCGACGATCAGGTCATGCATGAGATCGCACCGGCCCCGCTCGCCCCTGCGGAGATCCCTCTCCGACCGCAGGACGAGGTCGAGTGCCGGCGCTGCGAGGTGCACTGCGACCGAGTCGTCCACCCGGCGGCGTGCATCGCACGAAGCTGTCCGTTCGTCTACGCGTACGAGGCCTGGGGTCACACGTACATGGGGTGTGTGCAGAAGGTCTTCGGCGTCGAGATCGACCTGGACCTGCTCAACGAGCTCGAAGCGCGCCCGCAGGGATTCGGCGCCGTGAAAGCGTCGCGGGCGCCCCTGCCGATCTGTCACTCGGAGATCTCCACGTGCTACGAGCACCGCAGCGACGAGCTCGGGTGCCGCAACCCCGAGTTCCACGAGGTCCCGCTGGCGAGCCCGAGCTTCCGCGTGTTCGCGCAGCTCGCGGACTAGCCCGTCTACCGCCTGCGGCGCGCCGCGAGCCGCCGTCTGCCCTTGCGCCGCAGGTCGCGGAGCAGCCGGAGCTCCTCGACGTACGTTCCGTCCGGCCCGGCGGTCTCGAGGATCGCCGGAAGCCCGTCGAACGCCGGATGCGCGACGAACGTCCCGAGCCCGCCCTTCATCTCGCCAAGGCCGAGCGACGCGTGCCGGTCGCGGTTCGAGCCGAGCGGCGCGGCGGCGTCGTTCACGTGCAGACAGCGGAGGCGGTCGAGCCCGATCGAGTCGTCGACGTGCACGAGTGCCACGTCGAGAGCCTCGGGGTCGGTGACGTCGACGCCCGAGACCCACCAGTGGCACGAGTCGAGACAGATCCCGAGCCGCTCGTGTCGGTCGAGGCGCTCGAACAGCGCGGCGAGCTCGTCCACCGATCGGCCGATCGTGCCTCCGGCCCCCGCCGAGTTCTCGAGAACGAGCCAGAGGCGCTCGTCGGTCAGCTCCAGCAGCTCGCGCAGCGCCGGAACGGCTCGTTTGTACCCGGCGTCGAGGCCCTTGCCGAGATGCGACCCGACGTGGAACACGACCCCCTCTGCCCCGATCGCTGACGCCGTCTCCATCGACGCGCGCATCGCCGTGACGGACTTCCGGTGCAGCTCGCGGTCGGCGCCGGCGAGATTGACGAGGTAGAGCGCGTGGCAGACGACGCCTTTGACCCCGGCCTCCTTGCGGCGCCCGCGAAAACGGGCGATCTGCTCGTCGGAGTGCTCGGTCGGCCTCCACATCCGCGGGCTCTGGGTGAAGACCTGCACCGCGTCGCAGCCGAGCTCGTCGGCCCGGTCGATCGCCGTCGAGATCCCACCGGCGGAGGAGACATGAGCGCCGTAGAGCACGCGCGCAACCTACCCGCGGACTAACGCCTCGGGCACCGACTCAGCGGAGCGACCTGTGCATGAACTGGCACGAACCTGGCACGCGTGCGCCCTTGACAAGAAACGGTGTCTGACACCGTTTCTTGTCAAGTGTGCGCTTCGGCCGTGTCCGGTCCGGCCGCGACTAGCATCCAGCTCCGATGAGCGTCCGCGTCCGCATGGCCCCCTCGCCGACGGGGCTCCTCCACATCGGCGGCGTCCGGACGTTCCTCTTCAACTGGCTCTTCGCGCGCGGCAACGGTGGTGAGTGCCTGCTCCGGATCGAGAACACGGACACCTCGCGCGAGGTCGCCGAGGCGACGGCGCAGATCGAGCGCTCGCTGCGCTGGCTCGGGATCGAGTGGGACGGGTTGACGCGCTTCCAGCTCGACGGGGCGGACCGGGCACTGGCAGAGGCCCGGCGACTGGTCGACAAGGGGACGGCATACGAGGACGACGGCGCGATCCGGCTGCGCATGCCAGACGAGGGCGTGATCGCCTGGGAGGACGCGGTCAAAGGCCGCATCGTGTTCCCGGCAGAGGAGCTCGAGGACTGGGTGCTCGTCCGCTCCGACGGGCGGCCGACGTACAACTTCGCGAACCCGGTCGACGACTGGGTCGACGGCGTGACGCACGTGATCCGCGGTGACGACCACGTCTCCAACACGCCGAAACAGCTGGCCGTGCTCGCCGCGCTCGGAGGGGAGCCGCCCGTATACGCGCACGTCCCGAACGTGTTCGGCGAGGACGGTAGGAAGCTCTCGAAGCGGCACGGCGCGGTGTCCGTGGACGAGTTCCGCGAGGCCGGCTACATCGCGCCCGCCCTGATGAACTTCCTTGCGCTGCTCGGCTGGGCGCCCGACGGCGAGACGACGATCATGGACCGGGACGAGCTCGTCGAGCGCTTCTCACTCGACCATGTCGGCCGCAGCCCCGCCACCTTCGACTATGCGAAGCTCGACTGGATGAACGGGGTCTACCTGCGCGCCCTCGACGAGGACGCCTACGCGAGCACCGTGCTCGAGTACCTCCGCGAGCAGCAGATCGAGTGGCCCGAGGACGAGGTACGGGCGATGGCGCCGATCGTCCAGGAAAAAGTCGCCCTGCTCGGCGAGATCCCGTCGTTCGCGGGTTTTCTGTTCCACGACGTCGAGCCGGATCCGGAGCTGCTCGACCGCAGGATCCTCGACGCGGCAGCCGAGACGCTGGCGCCCGTCGACCCGTGGACGGCCGAGGCGATCGAGGCCACGCTGAAGTGGCTCTGCGAGGAGCTCGGCGAGAAGCCGCGCACGGTCTACGGGCCGATCCGCGTCGCGGTGACGGGCTCGAAGGTGTCGCCCGGGCTCTACGAGTCGCTCGAGCTGCTGGGCAAGGAGCGTGCCCTCGAGCGGCTCGGGCACGCGGCCCAGGTCGCCGCGTGAGCGCGCTCCCGGTCGGCGAGTTCGAAGGTCGGCTGGAGCAGTACGGGATCGAGCGCTCCGAGGAGGCGCGTGCGGTGCGAGTGGGGGAGAAAGAGACCTCCGAGCAGGCCGCGATCGTCGCTCGGTACGCCGATCTCTTCACACGCGACCAGCTCGACGGGCTTCGCGCCGCAGAGGCGGACGCGAGCGAGGCCGAGCGGGAGTCCATCGCGCGTCTCCGCCTCGAGTGCCAGGAGGGGCTCGTCGACCGCGAGCTCGCCGAGCGCGAGGACGTGCTCGAGAACGCCCTCCTCGCCGCCCGGGTTCCCTGGGACGGCGAGGAGCTTCCCCTGCGAACCGCCCAGGCACGGCTCGCCACGGAGCCCGACTACCGTCGCCGGGACGGGCTAGGCGCTGCAGTGCTCGAGGTCTCGGCGAGCTTCAACGACGAGCGACGCTCACTGCTCGCCGCACGCAACGAGCTCGAGGCGTCGGTGACGGGGATCGACGACCCCGTGGCGCGCAACGAGGCCGACAAGCGCGTCCCGCTGCGGCCGATCGCGGACGCGGTCGACACGGCCCGCGTCGAGGGCACCGCGGCATTCGACCCGTCGCGCGAGCGCTGGCTCGACCGCCTGCTCGGCGACGAGCGCGACGACGTTCCCTCCTCGTTTCACATGGCGTGGATCCGCCGGCTCTCCCCGCTCGAGGCGACGTACACGAAGGAGCGCAGCGTGCCGGTCTGCCTCTCGACGCTCCGGGCGATGGGCTTCGACCTCGAGGCCGAGAAGGGCATCCGACCGGATCTCGAGGACCGGCCACAGAAGGCGCCCCGCGCCTGTGTGATCCCGACCGATCCGCCGAGGCTCGTCCACCTGATCACCCGCGCGCAGGGCGGCCTCCACGACTACGAGGCGTTCCTCCACGAGGCGGGGCACGCGCTCCACTACGCGGGCTGCGATCCGGGACTGCCCCTCGCGTTCCGTCGGCTCGCGCGCGACCATGCCCTCACCGAGATCTACTCGTTCCTGCTCGACTCGGTCGCGCGGGAGCCGGGCTGGCACGCCGAGCACTTCGGCCTCGACGACGCACAGGCGCGCGAGAACGCGGATGGCGCCTCCTTCTCGAACACGATCCTCTTCCGCCGCTACTCGGCGAAGCTCGGGTTCGAGCTCGAGTTCTGGGGTCGGTTCCGGGACGACGGAGGCACGTCGGCCGGCTACGAGGAGCGCCTCACCGCGGCGACGGGCATCCGCTACCCCGCCGCGAACCACCTCGCCGATATGGACGCGGGGTTCTACTCCGCCGACTACCTGCGGGCGTGGATCCGCTCGGCCCAGGTGCGTGCGCACCTCAGGCGCGAGGTCGGCCGGGAGTGGTGGCGGCTCGAGGGCACCGGCGACCTCCTCCGCGAGCTGTTCCGCGAGGGCACCAGGCCGACGACCGAGGAGATCGCCGGCCGGATCGGCTACGACCCCCTCGATACCGACCCGCTCGTCGCCGAGCTGACCTCCGGCGCCTGAGCGTCAGCAGCGCGGGCCAACTCCCGGGCGATCGAGGAGTCCGACAGTCGGAGAGGCGATGGGGCGTCGAATCGATTGCTCGCGCTCGACCGCGCCGTGCGGGCGGGCGACGTGCACGACGGCGATCTCGTGCTGCTGCTCGCGGCCGGTACCGGGTACACGTGGGCGGCGAGCGTCATAGGGTGGGGACCGCGATGAGCGTGTTCACCGAGCTGGTCGGCCGCGAGCTCGGGCCGACGGAGTGGTTCGAGGTCGACCAGGCCCGGATCGACGAGTTCGCGCGCGCGACGGACGATCCCCAGTGGATCCACACCGACCCCGTGCGCGCGGCCGAGGGTCCGTTCGGAACGACGATCGCGCACGGCTACCTCACGCTCTCCCTCTGTGTCCCGCTGATGTCGCGGACGCTGAACCTGACCGGCTACCGGATGGGGATCAACTACGGCGTGAACCGGGTGCGCTTCCCGGCGCCGCTTCCGTCCGGCTCGCGCGTCCGCGGCCGATTCACGGTGCAGTCGGTCGACGAGGTCGAGGGCGGGGAGCAGGGCGTCGTCCTCGCCACGATCGAACGCGAGGGCGGCGACAAGCCCGTCTGCGTCGCGGAGGTCGTCCTGCGGATGATCCGGTGACGCGGTTCGCCGACAAGACCGCGCTCGTCACGGGCGGCGCGAAGGGCATCGGCGCCGCGACCGCCGCGCGGCTCGCCTCCGAGGGCGCGCACGTCGTCGTCGCGGACTTCGACGAGGCCGCGGCGACGGAGACCGCGGAGCGCATCGGCGGCAGGGCGGTCCGCTGCGACGTCACCTCGCGCGAGGACGTCGAGGCCGCCGTGGCGGCCGCCGCCGAGTCGGGCCGCCTCGATGTCCTTGTCACGTGCGCGGGGATCATCCGCGACAACCTCCTCCACAAGCTGACCGACGACGACTGGGAGACGGTGATCGCGACGCACCTCCGCGGCTCGTTCCTCGCGGCGCAGGCGGCGCAGGCGCGGATGGTCGAGCGGGCGAAGCGGCGCGATGGTGCTCGTCTCGTCCACGTCGGCGCTCGGGAATCGGGGCCAGGCGAACTACTCGGCCGCGAAAGCCGGGATCCAGGGGCTGACGAAGACGCTGGCGATCGAGCTGGGCCGGTTCGGGATCCGGGCGAACTGCGTCGCGCCCGGGTTCATCGTCACCGCGATGACGGCGCAGACCGCCGAGCGGATCGGGATGTCCTTCGAGGACTTCCAGGCGGCCGGAGCGGCGCAAACGCCGCTCGGGCGGGTCGGCCAGCCCGAGGACGTCGCGGGGGTCGTCGCGTTCCTCTGCTCGGACGATGCGGCCTACGTCTCCGGGCAGGTGATCTACGTCCGCGGGGGCCCGTGACCAGCGTGTCTGGACGCCCCTGGAACCGCTGACGGAGCTCTGACGTCGATGGCCGACGTCGCGCTCGTCACCGGCGCCGCGAGCGGGATCGGCCGCGCCGTGGCGCGACGCCTCGTCGACGACGGCTGGGACGTTCTCGCCGTCGACCTCCAGCCCGACGAGGACGGGCCGGGGGCGCCGTTCGCCGCCGACCTGACGACACGGGAGGGAAACCGCGCCGCGGTCACCCAGGCGCTCAAGCGTCTCGGGAGGCTCGACGCGCTCATCCCCAACGCCGGCTTCCAGCACCTCTCGAGGGTGCGCGCTACGGGCTGGGTCGCGGCCGGGTAGCCGCGCGCGGCGCGGCCAGACGAGAACGAGCCGGCCCCACCCTCCCTGCCGTCGGTCGAGGCGGAACCGGCCCGTCACAGACTCTTCGACTGACCCAGCCCGTGCAACCCTCCCCTTTCGGGGACATCGACGCCGTCCGGACGGGGGGTGCCCGTCGTCGCGCGGATACGCTCCGTGACCGTGGACGACGCCGCCGTCAGCTCCGCCACGGACCTAACGCCGCCCGCCCAGCACGCGCCGCGCGTAGGCCTGATCTTCACGGCGCTGATGCTCGTCCTGCTGCTGGCGTCGCTCGACCAGACCATCGTCTCGACGGCGCTCCCGACGATCGTCGGCGATCTCGGCGGGATCGAGCACCTGTCGTGGGTTGTGACGAGTTACCTGCTCGCATCGACCGTCGTCGGGCCGCTGTACGGCAAGCTCGGCGACCTGTACGGCCGGAAGATCGTCCTGCAGTCGGCGATCGTGATCTTCCTGATCGGCTCGGCGCTGTGCGGCCTGAGCCAGAACATGTTCCAGCTGATCCTCTTCCGCGCCCTACAGGGGTTCGGCGGTGGGGGCCTGATCGTCGTCACGATCGCGGCGATCGCCGACGTCGTCTCGCCGCGCGAGCGCGGCCGCTACCAGGGGTACTTCGGCGGGGTCTTCGGCGTGTCGACCGTGATCGGGCCGCTGCTCGGCGGCTTCTTCGTCGACAACCTCTCGTGGCGCTGGATCTTCTACGTCAACATCCCGATCGGGCTCGTGGCGCTCGGGGTGATCGCGTCGGCGTTCCACGCGCCGGTCGAGCATGTGCGGCACGCCGTGGACTACCTCGGTGCGGCGCTCCTCGCCGGCGGTCTCACGGGGATCGTGCTCTACACGAGCCTGGGCGGCACGACCTACGACTGGGGCGCACCGCAGATGATCGCGCTGGTCGTCGCCGGGGCGCTCTGCCTCGCGGCGTTCGTCGTCGTCGAGAGCAGGGCCAAGGAGCCAATCCTGCCGCTCGAGCTCTTCCGCAACCGCGTCTTCACGGTCGCGAGCGTGGTCGGGTTCATCGTCGGCGTCGCGCTGTTCGGCGCGGTCACCTATCTGCCGCTGTACCTCCAGAACGTGAAGGGGCACAGCGCGACCGAGGCCGGGCTGCTGATGACGCCGATGATGGCGGGCGTCCTCATCACGTCGATCGCGAGCGGCCAGCTGATTTCGCGGAAGGGGCGCTACCGGCCGTTCCCGATCATCGGCACTGCGGTGATGACTCTCGGGCTCGTGCTCCTCTCGCGGCTCGAGGTCGACACCTCGACGCTCCTGGCCGGCACGTACATGCTGGTGATGGGCCTCGGCATCGGGATGGTGATGCAGGTCCTCGTGCTCGTGGCGCAGAACTCCGTCGACTACCGCAACCTCGGCGTCGCGACGTCCGGCTCGACGCTCTTCCGGCAGGTCGGCGGGTCGATCGGCGTCGCGATGTTCGGTGCGATCTTCGCGAACCAGCTCGCCGCGAACCTCGCTGCGGAGATCCCGCCGGGGACGACGTTGCCGGCGGCCGCCGACCCGGCTGCGATCAAGCACCTTCCCGCCGCGCTCCGCGAGCTCTACGTCACCGCGCTGACGGACTCGCTTCAGCCTGTCTTCCTCACCGCCGCAGCGGTCGCGGTCTTTGCGTTCGTGCTGACGTGGTTCCTTCGTGAGGTGCCGCTCCGCACGAGCTCCCGCGCGCCCGACATCGGCGAGGGGCTGCAGCCCTCGCATGACGACGACCGCGTGCGCGAGGTCGAGCGTGCGCTGTCGCTGCTGGCCGGCCGCGAGGAGCGTTGGGGGATCTACGAGCGGCTCTCGGCGCGCGCGCAGCTCGACCTGGCGCCGCCGGAGCTCTGGCTGCTCTCACGCCTCGGCGAGCGTGTTCCGCTTACCCGAGCCGAGCTCGCGGAGCAGCTCAGGCTCGACGAGGCGGAGCTCGACCGTCCGCTCCAGAGACTTTGCCGCGACGGGTACGCCGAATCCGAAGACGGCGGGGCGATCGTCCTCACGGCAAGTGGCGAGGAGAGCTACGAGCGGATCCTGGAGGCGCGCCGCTCGGGCCTACGCGACCTTCTCGACGGGCTCGAGCCCGCCGATCATCCCGAGCTCCAGCAGCTCGTGGAGCGGCTCGGCCGCGACCTCGTGCGCGAGATGCCCGCCCCCGCCTGAGCCCGACGCACGGCGGGTTGACCCCGTGCCGCCGACGGCGCATCCTGGTTGACGGTCCCAACCGAGGAGGCGAACGTGTTTGCACGGATCGCGACATTCGAGGGCGGCAACGTCGACGAGCTGCGGCGCATGGGCGAGGAGCGCATGGCGGCAGGTGACTCCGGCATGCCCGACGGCGTGTCGCGCGCAATGGTGCTCCAGGGCGACAAGCGCCTGTTCGTGACGTTCTTCGACAGCCGCGAGGCGATGCAGGCTGCAGAGCAGCGCTTCGAGGCGATGGGCGACGAGATCCCGGAGGACGTCCGCGGCAATCGGGTCGCGGTCGACACCTACGAGGTCGTCATGGACGAGTCGGCCTGACGGCGGTCCCGTGAGGATTACGAGCCCGGCGCCGCCGCAGCCGGGCTCGTCCGGACGATTGCCCTCGAGGGGTGCGTTTTGTAGGGTCGCGCCATCTCAGCGTGCGGCGCGGTCGGCGAGCCGAGCGCGTCGCAGACGACGAGGAAAGGGGAGAGCTATGAGTGGCAACGTCTCCGCTTCCGGTCATCGCGGCCGGTGGTACGTCGCCGCGTTCGTGCTCGTGGTGGCGGCGGTCGCGATCCAGTCCGGATCGGCCGGCACCACGGCGCTGTTCGACGGCCCTGCGGCTCGGGCCGCCTGCACCACCTCCTATCCCGGCGTGACCGGGCCCGACGAGCTGTCCCCGTGCCAGTGGGACATGCAGGCGATTTCCGCAGGCGCCGCCCACGACACTGCCACCGGCAAGGGCGTGCGGGTCGGCGTCATCGACAGCGGGATCGACTTCAGCCATCCGGATCTCGCCGGCGCGATCGACGTTGCGGCATCGTGCTCGTTCATCAACAGCGCGACGCCTACCGCGGATCCGCAGGAGGTGGCGAACGGCGACTGCTCGAACAAGACAGCGGTCCAGGACCTGCAGGGGCACGGCACACACGTCGCGACGACGATCGCCGGGAGGCAGAACGGGATCGGCATCGTCGGCGTGGCCCCCGACGCGACGGTCGTCGCGATCAAGGCGTGCACCATCGTCGGGTTCTGCTTCGCGGACTCGGTCGCAGCCGCGCTGCGCTACGCCGGTGACCAGCGGCTCGACGTGGTGAACCTCAGCCTGTTCGCCGATCCGTACCTCTTCTACTGCGCGAACGACGCAGACCAGCGGGCGATCCTCAAGGACCTCAAGGACGCAGCCCGCTATGCGCAGCAGCGGGGAGTCGTGATCGTCGCCGCGGCCGGAAACGAAGCCGACGATCTCAGCCATCCGACGACCGACCCGATCAGCCCCGACTGGCCGCCCGATACCGCCGTGGTGCGCGACGTCCGGAACAACTGTCGCGTTGCGCCCGCGGAGATCCCGGGCGTCGTCACGGTGTCCGCGACCGGCGTGAGCACGCTCGCGAGCTACTCGAACGTCGGCCCCGTGGACGTCACCGCGCCAGGCGGCGATGCGCCGCAGACGCCGGCCGGCGTGTTCGGCCGTGGTCGCGTCCTCGCAGGGTGGTCGAGCACCGACGAGACCGGAACCTGGGAGGCGCTGATCCCGGCGAATCGGGCAGTCGTCAGCGGAGGCGGGCGCTACGTGTGGATCAGCGGGACCTCGATGGCCTCGCCGCATGCCGCCGGCGTGGCCGCGTTGATCCGGGAGATGCATCCGGACATGCCGCAGGGCGCGGTCGCGGCCCTCCTACGCTCGTCAGCCTCGCCGCTCTCCTGTCCGGCGACGTGGCCCGTGGCCGATCCGCGTCAATGCAGCGGCGGGTCCGGGCACACGTCGTTCTTCGGCGCAGGGATGGTGAACGCCGCGGACGCCGTGGCGCACTGAGCCCAGGTACGCATGGGGAGGGCTCGCCGATCGGCGGGCTCTCCCCGTCAATCCTCCGGGTCGAGGGAAGCGCCGTGCCGGGCGGTTCGCGCTCGTGCCTCGCCGTACGACTGCCTGATGAGCTGCTTGCCGCCGTTCCACCCGAATGCGACCGCGACGAGGATCACGGCGAGCCCGACGCTCCACGCCGTCGTGATCAGCTGCTGGCCGGCCGAGTAGGCGAGCGCCGTCGCGCGGTCGACGTCCTCGTGCGTGAGGGCAGCGGAGTTGACGGCCTGGTTGACCCCTGCGCCGCCCGGCGTCACCGACACGACGTTCGCGAGCGAGTTGCCGCCGGCGACGCTCATGATCGTGTGAAAGGTCACCGGAATCCCGTAGGCGGCGAGGAAGACGCCGATGACGCCGAGCCTGCAGATCCACGCCCCGAGCTCCGGGAGCACCACCTTCAGGACGAACGCGCGCGTGTCCGCGAGGATCACACCTCCCTGCTTGGCGCGCTCCCAGAGCCCGCGGAGCTTGCCCCAGAACGCCCGCACGACCAGCACGACGCCCCCGACGACCGCGGCGCCGAGGACGATCGCGAGCCCGACGTGGTCGGCGACGAGCCCCAGCTGCAGGGAGAACGAGCCCGGGACGGAGAGGAACAGGTACAGGTAGACGAACGCCCCGGCCGCGACGAAGAACAGCTTGTGGACGACCTGGCCGCCCACGAGACCCGGGAACGTCGCGCCCGGGATGATCGCGGCGAGCATGACGAGCATCACCAGGGTGCCGAGGCTCGCGGGAAGGATGTCGTTCCCGGCCACCGCGACGGCGTACGCCGTGATGATCGGCAGCGCCTCGATCCCCGCGCGGGGGTAGGCCGCCCGCAGGATCGCGAGCCAGGCGATCGCAGACAGGAACGTGTCGAGCGTCTGCAGTCCGAGCCCGAGCAGGACGTCCTCGGGGTCGACCGCAGTGAGGGCGTCCCAGAGGGACGTGAACCACCCCTCGACGTCCACGCCCAGGAGGTGGAGGACGAGGACGACGAACGCGACGGCGCAGAGCCACCCGACGACGAGGGCGATGCGCCGGACAGCGCCGGGGGACGGCTCGGTCGCGCCTGGGTCGAGCGCTCTCTCCCCCTGGCTCACCGAGGGCCTAGACGTCGACCCAGAGCCGGAAGCCGCCGAGGAACGCGTCCTGGTTCGCGCCGAGGCGGCAGATCGGCGGGAGCTCGCCGACACGCTTGGCGTTTCCGCCGCCGAGCACGATGTACTCCGGCTCGAGTGCTGCGGCGAGCGTGTCGATCGTCTCCAGGACCGCCTTCCGCCAGCGCTTCTCGCCCAGGCGCTCGCGCCCCCGGGCTCCGACGTAGTCCTCGAACGTCGCCTTGCGGAACGGCATGTGGCCGAGCCTCCATCGGCTCGAGCCGACCCTCCACGATCATCGTCGAACCGAGTCCCGTCCCGAGCCCGAGGAAGAGCATCCGACCACCCGTATAGCCGCCGAGCGCCTGCATGGCGGCGTCGTTGACGATCTTCGTCGGCTTGCCGAACGCGCCCTCGTAGTCGAACCCCGCCCAGCCCTTCCCGAGGTTCACCGGCTCGTGTGCGACGCGTCCGCCGACGACCGGGGCGGGGATCCCGACGGTCACGACCGCGTACTCCAGGGCGGCGGCGTGCTCCAGCACGCCTTCCACCATCTGTGTGGCGGAGAGCTTCGCGCCGGAGACGAAGCGTCGTCGCTCGCTGCCGCCGTTCACGAGGAGCTTCACGTGTGAGCCACCCACGTCCACGGCGAGGACGGCCGGTGCCTTCGGCTCGAACGGCGCCGCAGGTGCGGTCTTCACGTCGGCGTTCTCCGTGGCGTCGATCATGCCGCTGCCTTCTTCTCGAGCATCCGGCGCTGCACCGGCGGATCATTCCACGGTTGATCCCCGCTGACTACGGTCCGCGGTCGTCCGGGGAGACGACTACGCGGCCGTCAGGTCGTCGTCCGACTCCGAAGCCGCCAGCAGCTCGGCCGCGCGCTCGGCGTCGTCCGGCAGGACGACGACGTCGAACAACCCGCCGATTCCGCCGACAGGCCCGATGCCCATGCCGGCCGCCGGCTCGCCCGATCGCTGCCACATCGCGGTGATGCCCTCGGTGCGCAGGAGCCCGACGGCGAGGTCGGCCTCCGGCTCGCTCTCCACCGTCGCAATACGGACGAAGTCGGACATGGCATCGAGCATACGACGTTCCGGCGCCGTCGGAGAGACAGCCGGCCACGACGTTCGGCGACACGGCCGGGCCGCATGCGCTCCAGATCATGACGACGACTCCTGGAGTCTTCTCTCGCTCCAGAGTCTCGGCTCACACGGAGTACTACGAGCCGCCCGTCGATCGCGACGCGGTACGAAGATCGCCAACGGTCGTCGGCGGCTCATGTCACGCCGATCGTCCTCGGCGATTCGCGCGTCTGCCATCTGGGCCACACCCGTTCCGGTACGCTTGGCCTGCCAATCGCGACAGCAGCGGCAGCGTCGGCGCGAGCCGGGCCGGCGCGCGCCGACGGCACGTCCACGTCCGCCGCGCCCCGTCCGCGCGCTCTTTCGCCATTGGCCGGACGTCGCTGCGGCCCGTGGCGAGCGCAGCCCCGTTGAACCGATCTCCCTCGTTCGGCGCTCAACCGAGACGCCACGGATGTCGAAAACGGTGGAGCGCGAATGGTCACTCGAGCCCTCAGAACGATGCCTTTCGGTAATCGTTGCCGCACGTCGCGGCCGTGCTGCTCGTGGCACCCGCGTCGGCGCGTGTCCCAGAGGCGCCGCGGCTCGCCCGACGCACCACAGACGGTGATGTCCGTGCGTCCTCGCCGCGAACAGCCTCTACGCGACCCGCTGGCCGATGGCTGCGTCTCCGACAGCACTGCCGCGTCGCGACTCGACAGCAACTCCGTGGACTACGGCGGCATCGTGCGCCCTGACGCGCCACGAAGATCGCCAACGCGCGGCGACACCGCTGCGCACTGAGCTCGCGACCTCGAAGCGCGTGCAGCGCACGCAGACGGATGCACTGTGGCTGCGGTTCTGGGGCCGACGTGCCTTATGCGTCCCGCGCGCGCGGGCAGTTCTTCGACCGGCAATTGGCCGGAGGGCAGTGCCACGACCGCTGTCTTTGGGCCTGCGGGTCGAGTAGCCCGCAATGCGAGTGGTTGTGCAGCTGGATATGCGAAGGGGCACCCGTCGTCCAAGGGCTCCAGTTCGTGACCCGTTAACCGTCGCCAGCCGAAACGGTCGCCGCCGAACGTGACGACGGGGCCAGTGGAGGCGCCGCGACTGCAGGAGCTTGAAGTCGCGACTACCCCGACTGCGCTAGGGTCGATGACTCTCCACTGCGACCGAGAGGAGTTCGGCATGGCGTCCATTTCGGAGCGGGAGAGTAGGGAGATCGAGGCGGCAAACGCCTCCGGCACCATTCCGGTCGTCTTCATCCACGGCCTCTGGCTGCTGCCGAGCAGCTGGGCCAACTGGGCGGACCTCTTCAAGCAGGCCGGTTACGCGCCGCTGACGCCGGACTGGCCAGACGATCCGGAGACGGTTGAAGAGGCACGGGCGAACCCGGACGTCCTCGCCAAGAAGACCTTGAAGCAGGTCGCCGATCACACCACCGAGATCATCAATGCCTTGGACAAGAAACCAGTGGTAATAGGGCACTCGACCGGGGGCCTGCTGGCGCAGATGCTTGCGGGCCGGGGCCTCTCGGCGGCCACGGTGGCGATCGACCCTGGAGTCTTCCGCGGCGTGCTGCCTCTGCCGGCCTCGGTGCTCAAGGGGGTGGGCCCGTTCCTGGTCAACCCGCGCACGCGCGGCCGCGCGATCACGCTTACGTTCGATCAGTTCAAGTACGGCTGGACGAACGCCCTCGATGAGGATGAGTCGAAGCGCCTGTACGACACCTACCACGTGGCCGGGTCGGGGATCGCCCTGGCTCAGATGGGCAACGCCAACCTCAACCCCTGGACCGAGTCGAAGGTCGACACGAAAAACCCCGATCGGGGCCCTCTGCTGATCCTCGACGGAGAGAAGGACCACACAGTGCCCTGGGCGATCGCCAACGCCGCCTACAAGCGGCAGAAGCGCAACCCGAGCGTCACCGAGATCCAGAAGATGCCGAACCGCGGCCACTCGCTGACCATCGACCACGGCTGGCAGGAGGTCGCGCAGACCGCGCTCGACTTCGTCAAGCGGTTCGTCCCGGCCACGCCGGGCTAGCCGGCCTCGATCTGCTGCCGGGCGACAGTACACTCGCGCAGCCCACCATCGCTGCACGCGCGCGCGTCCCGAAGTCCGGACCGGTCCTAACTGTGCCGCCACTTGGTGAGGGTTGGCCGCCGAGAGGGGAGAACCGCTGAGCTTCACGGCGATCATCCTGTGTCGCGGCGCTGCAATAAGCTCGAGCGATGCTGATCTACTCGATGAGCGTCTCGGTGGACGGCTTTATCGCCGACCGCGAAGGCGCGTTCGGATGGTCGGCCCCGAGCGATGAGCTGTTTCGTTTCCACACCGCGCTGGTGAGCGAGCTCGGGGGTTGTCTGCTCGGCCGGAGGCTCTACGAGACGATGCTGGTGTGGGAGACGGATCCGTCGCTGCGCGACAACGAGCTCGGGGCCGCGTTCGCCGATGTCTGGTGCGCGATCCCGAAGGTCGTCTTCAGCCGCACGCTCGACCGCGTCCAGGGCAACGCCCGGCTCGCCGAGGCGTCATTGGCCGAGGAGATCGCCGCGGCGCTTGACGCGACGGACAAGGACGTCGAGGTCGGCGGCGCCGGCTTGGCCGCGCAGGCGATCGAGCTCGGCCTCGTCGACGAGCTGCGCATGTTCCGCAACCCGGTCGTCGTCGGTGGCGGCACGCCGTTCTTCCCGCCGGTCACCGAAGACGTCCCGCTGGACCTGGTCGAAACCAGAACGTTCGGCTCGCGCGTGATCTACGAGCGCTACAGGCAGCCCCGCGACGAGCCGGACTGAGACGGCCGTCAGAAGAACCAGAGGATCGAGTCGGCGACAACAGAGTTGTCTTTGTCCCCGACTGCCTCGAGCGACAGTCGCTCGCCCACGTCAACCGACGGCGCGACCGTCAGCTGGTGCGCTCGTCCGGTGGGCGTGTCGAAGCGGCAACGGAACTACAGTGGGCCGCGTGGCGCTTCAACGGATGGACAACGTCGGGATCGTGGTGGAATCCCTCGATGCCGCTATCTCTTTCTTCGCGGAGCTGGGCCTCGAACTCGAAGGTCGAGCGATGATCGAAGGAGACTGGTCAGGGCGCGTCACTGGACTGCGCGACCAGCGCGTCGAGATCGCCATGATGCGTATGCCGGACGGCCACGGCGGGATCGAACTCTCGCGCTTTCTCACGCCGCCCGTGGTTGCCGATCACCGAAACGCCCCGGTGAACGCGCTGGGCTATCTGCGTGTCATGTTCGCCGTGGACGACCTCGACGATACGCTCGCCCGGCTCCTGAAGCACGGCGCACAGCTCGTCGACGAAGTCGTCCAGTACGAAGACGTGTATCGGCTCTGCTACGTCCGAGGCCCCGAGGGCATTCTCATCGGGCTGGCCGAGCGAATCGGCTGACGCCCGACGCGCGCTCAGGCGTCATTCATTCCCGAACACTGGCCCAGGCGAGCATCTACGGTCTCGCCGCGGCGAGGTGGTCGATCCTTGCCGGGGCGCTCGTTAGGGTTGTCGCTTGCTTATTCCCACAACCCCAAGGAGGGACGGCCTGATGAGCGGTTACGCGGTGGCCCAGATTGACGAGATCGACGAGATCAGCGACGGCCGCTGTCCTTGGCGGCCCGTCCGGTTCCACTTCGGTATCACGTCCTTCGGCGTCAATGCGTTTACAGCTCATCAGGCGGGCGATCGGCTCATCAACGAGCACGACGAGTCACAGGAGCATGACTTGCAGGAGGAGCTGTACCTCGTCCAGCGAGGGCGCGCGACGTTCGAACTCGACGGCGAGCGGGTGGACGCACCCGCGGGCACACTCGTTTTCGTTCGCCCCGCCGTTAAGCGGACGGCGTTCGCTGAGGAGCCGGGGACGACGCTCGTCGCGCTCGGCGGAACTCCGGGGAAGGCTTACGTGCCCCAGGGCGAGGGCGGCGAGCTTTGGATGCCGTTCCACCATCTCTACGAGTCAGGCGAATACGCCGAGGCTGCCGATCAGGGGCGCGAGTTGATCGAAGCTCATCCTGAGTACGCGGGGCCGCTCTACAACCTCGCGTGCTGCGAGAGCCTCGCCGGGCGGACAGACGACGCGATCAAGCATCTCCGGCTCGCGATCGACCGCCACGAACCGTTCCGTTCGCTTGCTGCCGAGGACAGCGACTTCGACCCGATCCGCGACGAGGCCGCGTTCAAGGAGCTGGTTCAGGGCGACGCAGCCAAAACTATGGGGTAACAGACTCGCACCGGTCGCTTCAAGGGACACTCCCGAACGCTGGCCCAGGCCACGCCTCCGAGCAGGAGGGTGGTGGATGGCAAGATCTCCTGAGAAACGAACTCCAACAGGGGCAGCAGGGGAGCGGTGTGCTAGCGGTACGGCTGCACGATGACGGCTTGAAGGTTGAGGAGATCGAGACGCCGTCGCCGGATCCGGGCGAGGTGCTGGTGCGCGTGCATGCGGCGGCGATTACACGTAACGAGTTGGAGTGGCCGGTCGATCGACTGCCGGCGATTCCGTCCTATGAGCTTTCGGGCGTTGTCGTCGGCAGCGGTGACGAGGTATATGC
Source organism: uncultured Actinomycetes bacterium (assembly GCA_963698935.1). Taxonomy (GTDB): domain Bacteria; phylum Actinomycetota; class Thermoleophilia; order Gaiellales; family Gaiellaceae; genus Gaiella. The sequence continues at coordinate 268,730 of CAVOSU010000023.1, read as the reverse complement.
GCTCACGCCTTTCGATCGCGACGGCGTGGCTGCCGAGTACGCCGTCGTCCCAGCCCATGTGCTTGCACCGAAGCCCTTGCGGCTGAGCCACGTCGAGGCGGCAGCTCTGCCGATGGGCGGGCTGACCGCCTGGCAAGCACTGTTTGTGCACGGGCGGCTCGCCCGAGGCGAGCGGGTGCTGGTCACGGGCGCCTCGGGCGGGGTTGGGCACATCGCCGTCCAGCTTGCGCGACACGCCGGCGCAGCGGTCGTGGAGAGCGGTCCGGTCGATCTGGTCTTCGACACTCGTGGCGGCGAGGTCCCCGCTGGCGAGCGCGTGGTCACGATCGCAGAGGAGATGCCGGGCGCGATCTACTTCATCGTCGAACCCGACCACGAGCAACTGCTGGAGTTGAGAACGCTCGTGGACGCAGGCGAGCTTCGCGCGGAGGTCGACTCGGCTTTTCCGCTCACGGAGGCCCGGGCGGCGTTCGAGCGAGTCGCGGGCCGCGGGAAGCGTGGCAAGGTCGTGCTCGAGGTTGGCACTGACTAGCCGGCGGCGGCCGTGACCTCTGCCGTGGATGCATCGAAGTCCGAGCGTCCACCGTGACGCCGCAAGGGGCGCAGTTCCATCTATCGAACACCCACGGACCACTGCCTGCACCATGAACGAGAAGAAGCGAGACCAGCTCGGGGGTCATTCCCGAGCGCTCGCCCAGACGAGACTCCTCACGAGCGCAGGGCTGACAGCGGGATGCCTTCCCCGGTCTGTAACACCGGGGAACCACTCGATATTTTCTACGGACGGTCCAGGTGGAAGGCGACGTCCGCGTTCCGAAGTACGGCCCGCTGATGCTGGCGGTGAACATCGCCGGCGAGAGCTTCGACAAGACTGGTCCCCATCGCGCGCCATAGACTGCGCGCCCCCTGCAAATCCCTGGCTTTCGGTCTAGGTCCCCGCTGCTGTCAACAGTTCATGCTGCGACGGCGGTGGAGGGTGGGGCTGGCGGGAACGGGCGGCGGCGCGTTCGTGCCAGCCTCTCCACCGTAGACGGCGACGACGTTGCGGGGACTAGCCCTGCCGCCGCGAATCCCTGGCGGTCCGTCTAGCCCACTGGGTCCGGTACGTCGGCACCATCGCGGCGCGGGCGGCAGGCGGGGGGACGGCTGCTGGAAGGGACTGCGGTCTTTCCGCTAGCCGATGCCGCCCGCAATAGATCCGGGACGGAAGCCGTCGGCGCGTGACGGCGTTCAGATCGCCGCCCAGCCCTGACTAGCGTCTGTTCCCTGTCCCGAAGGAACCGGGAAGGCGTTTGTCCAGGGCGTCGACCTTGGGCGTCTTCTTCCCTTTACTGCACGACGCGCAGTGCGGGCCAGTCGACTGAAGTTCTGCGTCGAAGGGCTTCTTCCGTCTGCCGCAGATCGTGCATCGCGACCAGTGATTCTGCGTCCTCTTAGCCTTTGACAGCGCTACATGCTTCTGCTTTCGGGTCATCTCCCTGAACGGCTTCTTACTGGTCATGAAGATCGTCAGTCAGGGCTGTCGCGCAGATCGTCGGCGTCCGACATGGGCGGACCCTACGGCGACAAGCCGATCGCGTCCAGGAAGGGCTGCAAGTCACGTCTTCGCAGGAGCAGGTCGGCGGCGATGACGACCAGGGCGTCCGCGACCGCCGACCAGAACGGTTCCCGCGCGTCCGCCAGCTTCGACAGCAGCGACCCTTCCGCAGCCGCCTTCCCGATCGCGCTGACCATCGTGATCTGCGCCAGCGGCTACGGATCTGGTTCGCCGCGTTCGACGTCGGACGCCCGATAGCGGATCGCCTGCGCGAACCAGCGAACGGGACGACCGTCGCCGGTCCCAGACCCGCGGCGAACCGCAATCCCGCGGGGGGCAGATCCAGCGTCCGGAAGATCCCGCGCGCCAGATCGTCGACGTCCGCGGTCATCGCATGACGTCCTGCAGCAGGCGCCGAACGTCGTTCCGGTAGCTGTCGATCTGGGCGATCCCTTCGATTTCCGCGATCACGGTTCGCAGTTTCGGCGGGCCAGGCTAGCCGTCCTTTGCACGCGCGGCAGCGGGCGCCGATACGACGTCATCGCCGCCGCCGAACTGGACGTCGCGTCCGACGGATAGCCCGACTGCCCTGCGCAGCGACCCGCCGCTGGACGATCGCCGCTGCTAATTGCCATTCGTCGGGATGCGTCGTCGAACGCTGTTCGACGGGACGCGGCGGCCCGGCAGGCCTTCTTGGCGGCCAGCTTCTCCTCGAACTCGTGGCGGCTGCCGGCGTTCTCGAGCACAGAGCGTCGCCGGTCTCGGTCATGGTGTACGCGCTGATGTGGTCGGCCGTGCCGAAGTCGGGGTCGCCGCCGAACGGGCGGTACCAGTTGCCGGTCGCTTCGTGCTCGAGCATGCCGTGGCGGATGGGCGTGAGCTCTGCGCGCGGGATCTCGTCGCGGCCGGATTTGACGATCCGGCGGATCCGGCTGTGGCGGGCGTATTCTCGGCGTGCCTGCCTCTGATCGTCGATGGTGCCCGAGAACAGACGGTGATCTGAGGGGTCGGTTACCGGGCGGCCCGCGTCGCGGCGGAGCTTGTCGAAGACGCTCATGGTTCCTCCGTCTTGCCGTAGCTGGGATCGTGGGTCCGTCGGAGCGCTTCGATTTCCCGGTGGCGGATGCGAAGGGTGTCTCCGACACGGGTGGCGTAGAGCAGCTTCCGGCGGACGAGGAGGTCGATCATCCAGACGGGGCAGCCGAGCAGTCCGGCGGCGCCGGCAGGCGAGAGCAGCGGCCGCTCGAGGCTCGACGTGGTCACGCGGACTCGTTCTCCGCTCTCGCGAGATAGGTACGGACGGCGCGACGGATCTCGCTCGACAGGCTCCGGTCAGCTTCCTGGGCGCGCCGCTCGAGCTCGTTCCGCATGGTGAGGGCGCTCCTGGCAAGGATGGTCAGCTGCGGTCAGCGTGGGCGGTTGACAGCCGCCGTTGGGGGGATGAGGCTTGCCCGGTGGCGGTCGGGGTTGGTTCTGCGGGTGTGCCGGAGGAGGTTCGCCAGGCGGCGCTGTTCCCGGTTCTGGATCTGCCGGATCCGCCGGTGGGTCACCCGCTGGAGCTGGCTCGCCGTGACGGGTATTCGCTGTTCAGCTTCGCTGGCGCGACCTTCGGGGCGGCCTCGGTTCAGCGGGTGAGCTTTGAGCGGCTCGACGACGTGTTGGCGGACGCACGGACGTTCATGCGCGAGCGCGGCAAGAAATGCCTTCATTGGCTGGTGCCCGAGGAGGCGGAGCCGAGCGGGTTGGCCGAACGCGCTTGGGGCGCTTGGGATGCCGCCCAGCGAGGAGCCACCGGCGGAGCCACGTGTGGCTGCGATGGCGATGGTCGCTCCTCCCGCGCCGGGCCCCGCGCAGATCGAGGCGAGGCCAGCGCTTACCCTCGAGGAGTTCCACGCGGCGACGCATCTCAGCGACGAGGCCTTTGATCTGAGTGAGGCCGATCGCGTCGCATCGCTCAACGCTGCGGAGGTGATGTGGGAGCTGCAGTGCTCCGAGCACCCCTCGGAGCGCACCTTCGTCGCACTGGTTGACGGCGAGATCGTCGGGCAGGCAGCGGTGATCTTCGGCACACATGCGGGCTTTCTCGTCGGAGGCTCGACCAAGAGCGAGATGCGCGGGCGCGGCGTCTACCGAGCGCTCGTGCGGGCACGCTGGGACGCCGCCGTCGAGCGAGGAACAGCCGCGCTCACGGTCAAGGCCGGACGCATGTCACACCCGATCCTCGAACGGCTCGGCTTCCAGGTGATCGGCTGGGAGGACTCGCTACTCGACCGACTCGACTAGATCGGTCGAGGAAGCCCCCACGATCAAAGCAGCCCGCGCCCGTTCGCGCTGATACTCCGTGCTGTCTGTAGCGGCAAGGATGACGGGCGACCGCCGGACTCGAGGTGACCGCCGCACAACTCGAACACGCCTGGAGCGCCGAGACGAAAGTGCTCGCGCTCGACATCGACGACCGGGAGGCGCTGCTCCGGGCGATGGAGGACTGGTGCCCGCCGGAGCTCGGTGAACTGCGCGCCGTGCTTCTCCAAGAGCACGTCGGCCGAGTGCGGGACGGACTCGTCTAGCCGAGCCCGAGCGAGGCGGGGCTGCCGTCGTCCGCGGCGACAAGGCGCGTCGGCTAGACGAACCGCTCGACGGCCCAGGCGACAAGCACCCACCAGGCGAGGCTCCCGGCGATGCACCACAGCCACGCGACAGCGAAGGTGACCTCGTTGCCCTCGTTGCCCTCGGCTTCGTCTCTCACGTGAGCGACTCCGCTCTCGGAACTCGAAGCCTCCGCCTCTGCGGCCAAACGGAGTTCCCCCTCGCCGGCATCCTGTGTACCCGAGGGAAGCGCGGGCGAAACCCGCCTAGGCCACCTCGTCTCAGCCACCAATCAAGTGCTTCTTGACACCAACCTGCGGGCATCCGAAAATCGGGCTCTGCTGCCGATCGGATCGGCCGGTTGGCTGAGCGAAACGGGGGTGTTGCATGCGGCTTGTAGTGAGATTCCTGTCGCCGCTGATCGCTGCGGGGATAATCGGAGGTTGGACAGCAGCAGCCTGGGCAAGTCCGGCCAACAGTCCGACTCCGGTTGCCGGGCAACCGAGCTGTGCCGGGTTGGTCATCGCGGACTTCAACCATGGCACCACTAATCCCACGGACAACCCGAATTCCTCGTCTGGTCCTGGCCCCTTCTTCGGACCAGATACACACCAGGCAATCGAGGAGCTGGCCCGAGGCCCGAACTGTTAGGCGATCCAATCCCGCTTGCCCCCGTGCGGAGTCGCTCCTCCCGGGGGCAAGCACCGGGCTCTGATCGCAACTAGTTCAGACCGAGACCGTCTGCCAGATCCCGCGCCCGACATGCACCTCGACCAGCCCGCCGCCGAGAAGCACCTCCGTCCCTACGGGCGGCTCCTGACACCAACGGCGTGACCACCGATACGGCGACTCCGCGACGAAGCCGCCGCCGTTCCCGTTCACCGTCTCGACCATCTTCTCCCAGCCCGCGCGAGCGTTACACCGCTGGTGCGAACATCCGAGCCAACCGCGCCCGTCGTCTCGGTGATCGAGCTCCCATTTCTCGTCCGTTCCGATCAGCTCGTCACAGCGAGAGCACTTCACCGTCCCCGTCGCCACAACTGGCGCCAGCCGAGCACGCATCGTCTTGTGGGCCGGCCCGTACCGCTGCGACGGGTACGGCCGTCTCGATCGACGCTTCATCGCGCTCGATCGTGCATCGTCAGCCCGCACCGGGCTTGATCGCTGTCGATCACGCGGTATCGGTGGGAGAAAAGTAAGGGCGGGGGTGACGGCACGTTGCCTGCCCAAAAACGACGCGGCGGGAGCGCGCACAAGCGCGGCTTAAACGATCACGCCTTGGCCTCGCGCCGGCGGCGTTGTCGATTCGAACGCCGGGCTGTACTTGAGGCAGCCCTGCCTCCAGGACGAGTGGCCCCGCCGTTCGACCGGTCATTCACTGCGGCCGAGTAGTAGATTCGGGCGGCGGGGCTGCTCTTCCGTGTCCGCCCGTGACCACCCTTTCGGGTGCGGGCGGCCCCGTCTCTCACCGCGACACCCATTGAGAACCGCGCTACTCCTGGCAACATGGAGTCTGTTGCCGGGGGCTCCCGTGCTTTGAGTGCAGCTCGGATTCGCGGGTCGTCCTGCGAGTGGGGCGCAATTCGAAGGCCGTCCGAGTGTGGGGTACTCAAGCGCGGAGCCCTCGGCGCCACTGTGCTGGGGTGAAGGCCGGGCTCGCCCGGTGAAAAGGGGCATGCGCGAGAGACCCGTCGGGGGGAAAACCGAGTCTCTCGCGCAGTCGCGAGCCCAGGCAGGCGCCACCTGCCCCGGGGTGCACCATGGCCGTCCCCGCGGCGGCGCGAACGCACCATTCCGCAGGGCAGCTTCCCGCACCGGGCAGCTCCACGCGCTCGGGCTTCGCGGTGCCGACCGTCGATGGGTGCCACGCCGTCGGCGACGGCGATCTCGGTCGAATTCTCCGGGCGGTCAGCGGACGGTGATAGGTGTCTCGAAGTAGCGGCGGATGGTCGCGCCGGGCGGGGTGCGGAACTCGCCGGGTGCCGCACCGGCCGGGGCCCGGGAGGAGACCGCGGCCGGTGAGCGTTGGAGGAGCACGACCCGTGCCCGTGCCTCGCGGGGTGCGACGGTGGGCGGCAGGATGCTCACCTCGTTGACGAGACCGCGGTTGAACCGTCGCCATCCTCCGGGCATGGTCTGGTCGGTGCCGATGTTGGCCCAGCCCATGGAGGCACTGGTGCCGTTGTAGGGGCCGCCGCGCAGCCACTCGGGAACCTCGTCGAGGGCGCACCTGGCGTACACCCAGCGGCCGTCCGATTCGTCCCATTCGTCGAGTTCGAGCACGCGGCCGACCGGCCGGTCTCGGTCGTGGGCGACCAGCACGGGCGCGTTGGGCGCGAGTTGGAGGTCGTCGATTGCGTACAGCTCGCGGCCGGGGTTCATCGCCGTGGGTCTGCGGGGTCGCGACCGTGGGCGCAGATCACCTCGATGAGCGCCTTGTGCGTCATCGCTTCGCCTCGAGGAACACGGCAGCACCGTCCGGGCCGATGTAGGTAGGCGGCGATGTTGGCTGGAGTCGACGTCGACCTCGCCGCGGTTGATCGTGTAGGCGGTGCCGTCGCGTTCGTCGGTGACGGTGCGGAAGGGGCCGAAGCGACGCGTCGGTGGGGATGCGTAGGTGGCCGTGCTCGCCGAGCCGAACGGCGGGGAGGTCGCCTGCCCGGACGGCCCTGCGGATCGTCGCCTCGTGACATGCGGCGCGACGGGCGGCCGCCCCCGTTGTGAGGAGCGGCCGCCGACTCGTGACGGGAGACACAGACCGACTACTACCGACTTGCATTGTTGCGATTATACGCGCTTGCTAGGCCGTGCTTGCATGGCGGCTAGACGGCTTGCAAGAGGACGTCTATGTTCGGCCGGTTCGACGGACTCTTCCTCGTGCGTTCCGCCGCCAGCTCGAGGCCGAGGACGCGGAGAAGCTCGAGAGGATCCTGGCGAAGGTCGGCGAGCGCCTGGAGGCCGCGACCGCGGCCGGTGCGACGGCACCCGGGGATGGTCGGCGGTTGCGTGCGATTCCTGATCGGGGGGGGTGACGATTGCGATGTCGATGTGGTCGGTTTCGTAGTGCTGATGGACGTGGTCTACGAGATCCTGAAGGCGGCTTCTGGGTCTGGCGAGGTGGACCGCCGGGCGGCGAGCGTTCGTCGAAAGGAGCGGTCGAGCAAGGTCCTCGGGGAACCGTTCGGGAGGTCGCGGAGCGCGTTGGCGTGACGGCCAACGTTCATTCTCTGCGTCGCGTTTGCGGTTGCGTTTCCAACGAGTCATCCGGGCGGTCTGGAGCGCTCTAGGCGCGTCATGATTCACCGCTTCGCGGATCGATACGACGAGGGGTAGCGCCTTCCGCTGCAGCACGCCGCCGCTACGGCACTCCTGTTTGGCGTCGCCTTGCGGGCGCTGCCAATCGGTATTGCGCTCGGATGGACCGAGCCGTCTGGTTCCGGAGCGATCCTCATCCTGGGGCTCTCATCCTCATCGGGAAGCGAGACCGAATACGGGGAAAGGCGATCGGTACCGCGGCCGGAGTTGCCGCCGCGATACCCGTGGCGCTCATCGACCCGTCGTCATGGGTCCTCGCGACACTCGCAACTGTCGCGTTCGTTCTCGCGGTCACGCAGACCACGACGTACTGGCGCATGTACGGGCTGTACACGTTCTCGCTCGTCCTCGCACTAGCCGCTCCTGGTCAGGTTGGCTTCGAGGCAGAGGAACGCGGCGTTCAGATTCTCGTTGGCATCGGACTGCTCGTCGTCGGGCTGTTCATCCTTCACGCCGTCGCTACGTGGCTATCGAAGCGCCACCCGCAACCCGACTTTGCATCGGCAGGGTGAGAGTCGCGCTAGAGAAAAGCGGGCGGAGGGTGGGTGCCCACGAGAGGGCCGGGCTGAACGCCCGCAGTCGACCCAGCTCGTCAGCGTGGTCGCCCGCGAGGTAGAGCAGTTGCCCCCAGGAGAGCTTCTCGACCTCCTCGAGCGTCGTCGGCATGACGAACGGCTCCCGCAATCCCCTCTCCGGCCTTCTCCGGCCTTCTCCGGGTCGCCGGGTTGCCTCGCCCGTCAGACCAGCCCGCAGGCCCGGAACGAAACGCCGAGGAGCGGAGGCGGGCCTGCTCCCGGCTCGCGCGCGCGGGGCGACGAGGGCGGTGATCCGCGGGGCGACACGCGGGGCGACAGGGCCTCTATCGCCCCGTCACGGCCTCTCCCGGCCTGTCGCCCGGTTGACCGCTAGCGCGCTGAATCCCTAGCGTTTTCGCGGGCTTTTGAGGAAAGGCCCATACGGGATTCGAACCCGTGCCGCCGCCGTGAGAGGGCGGTGTCCTAGGCCACTAGACGAATGGGCCGTGGCGACGACGAGTGTAGCGAAGCGCCCGAGCGCCTCAGGGCCCGTCAGACGGTGGGCGACGGGGTCGGGGCGAGTGCGGGGTCGGCGTCGCGCGCGTCGATCCGCTCCTCGAGGCGCCGGCGAATCTCCTCGCCTGTCGCGAGCAGGTCGTAGCGTGCGCGTCTCGGGGGGAGCTTGACGACGCGGACGGAGTCGTCGCGATCGCCGTGGCACCGCGCGTAGGCCGCCGCCTCGTCGAGGGGCCGGAGACGGTCGATCTTCCGGCGGAACGGCACAAACGCTCTCTATCAGCCGTCGTGCGGCGTGGGAACCCGGCCCGGCCGGCCCAATCCGCACTTTGCGCAGGAATCATGCCTGTCGCTCAGTACCACGGCTTGCACGACCACGGGCTCCAGTCACGGCCCGTGCGGACGAAGTATCGGTATGCCGCGCGAGCCTGGTCGAGTGCGGTCTGGCCGTGGCCGAAGAGCCGGCGCTCGTTCACGCCCATCTGGAACATCCCGAGGTACTGGCCGTTCTGCGCGCTCGTCCGGTAGCCGGACTCGCACCGCGCGACACGGAGAGCCTCGCCGCAGTAGTTGCGGAAGACGTGACAGATGGCCTTCACCGGCGAGCTCCGCAGGCGCGCGATGGTGCGCTGGTGCGCGGCCCGGACGCTCCGCTCGCGCTGTGCGCGGGCCTTCGCCGCATCGGCTCGGATCGCCGCAAACGTGTGGCGTGCCGCGACAAGTCGCACCGTCGCTTCCTTACGGAAGCGTGGATCCCGCAGCATCCAGCGGTGGCGCTCGAAGAAGCGGATGACGGAGGTGCTCTGCTGCATCGCACCGAGGTGGTGCGCGAGCTGGGCGGGCGCGCCGACGGACGAGGAGGCGCTCGCGACGACGGGTGTCGCGCAGAGAATGACGGCGCACAGGCCGACGACGACCGCTTTCAGGACGTACCTCCGCAGTGGGGGACAGGCTCACGGCGCGCGCCGCAGTCGGGCTCTCGAGAAGAGGCCCGGCGCTGCCGTTCGTGTCTTTGGTCGCAAGCGAGCCTACCCGCGAGGCACAAGCGTCAACCCGGTCGCTTACGAAACCTTCAAAGAGGCTGTCACGATCGTTGCCGACAGGTGCAACGGCGGCGTGCCTGCTTCGACGACGAGACGCCCCTTGCGGGGCGCCTCCGAGGCTGCGGGACAGGGACTCGAACCCCAACTTCCGGAGCCAGAATCCGGCGTCCTACCATTAGACGATCCCGCAGGGCTCGGCGGGATTGTACCCGCCTCGCTGGCGGGGTTCAGATGTCCAGCCGGTACTCCGGGACGAGCCGCTTCTCGTCGGCGGTGTCGATGTGGGCGATCACCTCGACGTGCGGCTCGAGGCCCGAGCCGCGGAGCTTCGCCTTCAGGAGCCCGTCGACCTGGAACAGGCCCGACGAGTTGTTCATCACGATCTCGATGCGCACGGGCTTCGTCTCGCCGTCGCCGATCAGGACGGCGTCGATGGCGGCGGCGGAGAGCGAGTGCATCGAGACCTGGCCCTTCTCGAACGGGATGCGCGAGCGGCCCTTCGCCATGTCGAGCGCGTCGGCCACGCGGAGGATGCCAGCCTCGAGCGAGAGCGGCTCTCCGTCGGCTCGATGGCTGGTGATGGCCTGGAGCACCTCCGACACGACCACGGTGCGATCCGGCTCCTCGTAGATGCCGTCGAGAAGCTCGTGGAGCTTCGGCTCTGCGAGAAAGAGGCTCCAGTCCTCGTGGCCACGTCGGTGCACGGACATCCCGATGCAGTGGGTCAGCGCGGCGAGCACGACGACGATCTCGGCGTCTTCGTTCCGCAGACCGTAGTCGCGGACGAGCGACGGCTCGATTCGGTGCTTCGTCAGCTCGCGGAGGAGCTTGAGCGCGATGTTCGCGACGATCTGGATGTGGACCCACGAGTGGTCGTTGATCTCGAGCCGCACGGCTGCGTTGACGTTCGAGACGTGCCACCAGGCCTTCAACTGGCGGTCTGCGTTGGCGCGTTCGAGGAGCCGGCGGAGATCTCGGTTGCCGCGCTCGGGCAGTCGGATCCGCATGTGCTCGACGGCCTCCGCCGGCGTCAGGCGCGCCTCCTTGACCGCATCGGCCGACACGGGCTCGGCGAGACGGCGCTCGCTCTCGGGGTCGAGGCTCACGTCCCGGCCACGGCGGCCTCGGCCGGCTCGCCGTGTGCGTCGCGCAACCGGAAGTACGTGATCGCGAGGACGATCGCGACGAACGAAGCGACGACGGCCTGCGCGATCGTCCCGCCGACGAAGTTCTCGAGGAACCTCGGCAGGAACGAGAACGCCGCTTGCAGGATCCCGCTTGCGATCCCGGAGAGCAGTCCCGTGCTGAGGGCGATCGCGAACACCGTCCAGCCGTGTACACGGACCAGCTGTCTCGTACGGCTGCCGATGACCGCCGTCGCGACGCCGAGGATCCCGAGGGCCGCCGTTGCGCCCGCGGAGTCGTTCGCGATCGCCTCGACGAGAAGGGCGTACGCGAGGTTCGCGAGCGCGAACACGACGAGGCCGAGGAGGAAGAACCGCCCGAAGAAGCGCGTGTAGAGCGTCCACGCCTCGTCGAGGACCGCGCCGATCGTCACGGTCCGATCCTATGTCACGTTCAGCCGAGAGAGCTCGCGCCGGACGTGGGTCGTCGCCTTGCCGAGCCGTGCGCGGTTGGCCGGGTCGTTCAGCCAGCCGCTTGCGCCGGACGGGTGGGGGAGGGGGATCGCGAGCGCATCGCCCAGCAGGAAGCTCTTGCCGACCGCCTCTCCGAGCCGACGCACGCCCAGGAGGTGCGTCGCCGGTGTCAGCCCGACCGTGACGACCAGCGCAGGGTCGAGGAGCCGCAGCTCATCGTCCCGCCACGACTCACAGAGCGCTTCCTCTGCGCGCGTCGCTCGACGGTCTCCTCGTCCCGACGGGCTGGGGCCTGGGAAGCAGCGGGTGACCGAGGCGCAGTAGAACGACGCGAAGAAGGCCTCCTCGTCGAGCCGCAGCCATCGGCGCAGCGTGCGCCCCGCGCGTCCCTGCCAGGGGCGTCCCGTCTCCGCCTCGACCCGCCCTGGCGCAAGCCCGAAGAGGTAGGCGCGCTGCCCGCCGTGCCCCGCGAAGACAGGCGACGGGACGATCGGGAAGCCGGCTTCGAGGCACCGGCGGCACCGTGCGTTCCGGCGTTGGACCTTCGCCAGTTGCGCGGGCGCGGTCGACCGGCTCATCGGTCGTAGGGTAGGCCGATGCCGCTGCTCGAATCCGTCCCGAACCTCTCCGAGGGTAGGGATCGCGCCTCTGTGGACGCGATCACAGCGGCGTTCGCTGCCGGAGGCGGGCGAGTGCTCGACGTTCACCTCGACCCCGATCACCACCGCTCCGTGATCACGCTCGTCGGAGACGAGCGCGCGGTCGAGAACGGGCTGGTCTCGGGCATCGACGAGGCGCGGCGACGGATCGATCTCCGGCTCCATGCCGGCGCCCATCCGCGCGTGGGCGCGGCGGACGTTGTCCCGGTGGTGCCGTTGACGGCCGACGGACTGCCGCAAGCGATCGCCGTGGCGCACGCCGTCGCACGCCGAGTGGGTGACGAGCTCGGACTCCCTGTCTTCCTCTACGGCGAGATCGGCGAGGGGCGGCGGCCCACGTTCTACCGGCGGGGCGGGCTCGAGGAGCTCGGACGGCGGATCGCCGCGGCCGAGCTGGCGCCCCCGCACGGGCCGTCCCGCATCGACCCACGATCGGGGGCCGTGCTCGTCGGCGTGCGGGCGCCGCTCGTTGCGTTCAACCTCGAGTTCCGTGGCTCGCTCGAGGACGCGCAGGCCGTCGCGCGGGCGGTGCGCGAGTCGTCCGGCGGCCTGCCAGGCGTCCAGGCGCTCGGTTTCACGGTTGGCGATCACGTCCAGGTGTCGACGAACCTCGTCGACCTCAGCGCGACACCGCTCCATGTCGTCGTCGAACGCGTCGTCGCCGAGGCAACGGTGCGTGGGGCTCACGTGGGGGCGGGGGAGCTCGTCGGCCTGATCCCAGCGGTCTGTGTCTTCGAGGCGGCACGTGCGGGTGGGGTGACGAGCCCGGCGGACGCGTCCGGACTCCCGACCGTCACTGCCCGCGTGGCCGCCGCGCGCAGCTTCCACCTCGAGCGACTCGACGACGACAGGGTGCTCGAGTGGCACCTGCGTGCCTGAGAGGTCGTCTTTCTGTCACCGCGCTGCATCGCCGGGGAGCGCATCGCCTGGCCCCCGCCGTCACCATCTCGGCACGCACCCGGCACACACGTGAGCCGGAGTCGCGGCTAGCGTGACTGCTGGGGACGTCGCGCCCCCATAGCGGGGGCGCGTGCGCGGGTCCCGCAGGTCTTGCTGCACGCATTGCGTGGGAGAGAGTCGGTGTAGCGGGGACTAGACTCGCGCCGTGCCGGCCGTGGTCGAGCTCACGGGTGACGACCTCACGATCGGGGACGTCTGGGACATAGCGGTCCGGCGCCGGGACGTTTCGCTGGGCCCCCGTGGCCGAGAGCGGGCGACGGCGGCGCGCGCCTTCCTCGAGGCCCAGGTCGGAGACCACACGTACGGCGTCAACACCGGCTTCGGCCGGTTCGTCTCCGAGTCGATTCCGCCCGAGCAGGCGGCCGAGCTGCAGCTGAGGCTGCTGCGAAGCCATGCCTGCGGCGTCGGCGATCCGTACCCCGACGACGTCGTGCGCGCGGCGATGCTCCTCCGCGCGAACACGCTCGCGAAGGGCTACTCGGGCGCCCGCGTCGAGACGATCGAGCTGCTCGTCTCGATGCTTGGCGCAGGGCTCGTGCCGCACGTGCCCTCGCGCGGTTCCGTCGGGGCGAGCGGCGACCTCGCGCCCCTGGCGCACCTGGCGCTTCCGCTGGTCGGTGAAGGGGAGGCGAGGGTGGACGGGCGGACGCTGCCGGGGGACGAGGCGCTGCATGCGGTCGGTCTTGCACCGATCGTGCTCGCCGCAAAGGAAGGCCTCGCCCTGATCAACGGCACGCAGTTCATGACCGCGATGGCCTCGCTCGCGCTCGTCCGGGCGAATCGACTCGCCCGAGCCGCCGACGTTGCGTGCGCGATGTCTCTGGAGGCGCTCCAGGGCACGCCGACGAGCTTCCATCCGGCGATCCAGGCGGCGCGGCCGCTCCCCGGGCAGGGACGGAGTGCGGCGGCGTTGCGGGCGCTGCTCGAGGGGTCGGCGATCGTCGAGTCGCACCGCTGGTGCGACAAGGTGCAGGACGCGTACTCGCTGCGCTGCGCACCGCAGGTCCACGGCGCGAGCCGCGATCTGCTCGCGCACGTCGAACGAACGGTCGCGATCGAGCTCAACGCGGCGACCGACAACCCGCTCGTCCTTCTCGACGAGGAGCTGATCGTCTCCAACGGGAACTTCCACGGACAGCCGATCGCGATGGGCCTCGATTGCCTCGCGATCGCGTGCGCCGAGCTGGCCAGCATCAGCGAGCGCCGCACCGAGCGCCTCGTCAACCCGAGCCTGTCCGACGGGCTGCCGCCATTCCTCGTCGCACGGGAGGAAGGACTCAACTCCGGGTTCATGATCACGCAGTACGTCGCAGCCGCGCTCGTCTCCGAGAACAAATCGTTGTGCCATCCGGGCTCCGTCGACTCGATCCCGACGAGCGCCGGGCAGGAGGATCACGTCTCGATGGGCAACGGAGCGGGGCTCAAGGCACTCCAGGTCGTCGCGAACGCGGAGCGCGTGCTCGCGATCGAGCTGCTCGCAGGGGCCCAGGCTGTCGAGTTCCTGGCGCCGCTCGAGCCCGGCATCGGTGTCCGTGGCGCCCGCGAGCTCGTCCGGACGCTGTCTCCGCGCCTTCGCGAGGACCGCTCGCTCTCGGCCGACATCGAGCGGGTCGCGACCGCTGTCCGTGACGGGAGCCTCGTCGATGCAGTCGAGCGGGCGCTCGGAGTGCCACTCGCGTGAGCGACCTGCCGCGCCCCACTCAGTCGGTGCGGACGACCCTGTCGATCAACGCGGTCCTCGCGGTCGCCATCCTGCTGATCGTCGCGTTCTCGGGTGGCGGCACGGGCGAGGCGTTCGCCGTCGCGGCCTTGTACTTCGTCGTCGTCGGAGGGTGGACGGTGTTCAGGGCCTGGCGGGCGGACCGCGCTGCGCGTGCCGGCGATCGATCGACAACGAATGGCACCGAATGAGCGAATCGCTCGTCGAGGAGCTCGTCGGCGACCTGTCGTCGATCAAGGCGCCACGCGGCTCGGCACTGCACGCCGGCTCGTGGCAGACGGAGGCGCCGCTCAGGATGCTCCTCAACAACCTCGACGCCGAGGTCGCCGAGCATCCGGAGTCGCTCGTGGTATACGGCGGCACCGGGCGCGCCGCCCGCTCCCACGACGCCCTGCGCGCCATCGTGAGGACGCTCCTGCGGCTCCGCGACGACGAGACGTTGCTCGTCCAGTCGGGCAAGCCGGTGGGTGTGTTCCGGACGCATTCTGGCGCTCCCCGCGTCCTCATTGCGAACTCGCTCCTGGTTCCCCGATGGGCGACCTGGGACGAGTTCCGCCGTCTCGAGGCAGAGGGGTTGACGATGTTTGGGCAGATGACAGCGGGGTCTTGGATCTACATCGGCACCCAGGGGATCCTGCAAGGCACGTATCAGACGTTCTGCGCGGCAGGAGAGGTCCATTTTGGGTCGCCGGATCTCGCCGGCCGCACGATCCTGACGGCGGGTCTCGGCGGGATGGGCGGCGCGCAGCCTCTTGCCGCGACGCTCGCGGGCGGAGCGATCCTCTGCATCGAGGTCGACCAGCGCTCGATCGACCGGCGGCTCGAGACGCGATATCTCGACGAGCAGGCCGACTCGCTCGAGGACGCGCTCGACCGTGTTCGTCGCGCAGCGGCCGAACGACGGCCGTTGTCCGTCGCGCTCAGGGCGAATGCGGCCGACGTCTTTCCGGCGCTCGTCGCGCGTGGCGAGGCGTTCGATCTGGTCACCGACCAGACCGCCGCCCACGATCCGTTGACCGGCTACGTGCCGGCCGAGGTGCCCTTCGAGGAGGCGGTCGCGCTCCGCGAGCGGGATCCCGCCGAGTACCTCCGACTCGCGTCCGAGTCGATCGTGGCGCACGTCCGGGCAATGATCGAGTTCGTCCGGCTGGGGTGCTACGTTTTCGATTATGGCAACAATTTGCGAGGTGAGGCCTATCGAGCGGGTCTGAGCGACGCCTTCACATACCCGGGCTTCGTCCCGGCCTATATCCGGCCGCTGTTCTGTCGCGGGATCGGACCGTTCAGGTGGGCCGCGCTCTCGGGTGATCCGGCCGACATCACGAGGATCGACAGGGAGCTCGAGGAGCTGTTTCCGAACGACGCGCTCCTTCAGCGCTGGCTGGCGCTTGCGCCCGAGCGGGTCGTGTTCCAGGGGCTCCCGGCTCGGATCTGCTGGCTCGGTTACGGGGACCGCGCGAAGGCGGGTCGCGCGATCAACGATCTCGTCCGCTCCGGCGAGGTCTCCGCACCCGTGGTGATCGGCCGCGACCACCTCGACTCGGGCTCGGTCGCCTCGCCCTATCGCGAAACGGAGGCGATGCGGGACGGCTCCGACGCGATCGCCGACTGGCCGATCCTGAACGCGCTGCTCAACACGGCCGCCGGCGCGACGTGGGTCAGCGTCCACCACGGTGGGGGCGTTGGGATCGGAAACTCGATCCACGCAGGCATGGTTGTCGTCGCCGACGGGAGCGATGACGCCGCCGAGCGGCTCGAACGGGTGCTGACGACCGACCCTGGCAGCGGGGTGATGCGTCATGCGGATGCCGGCTATCCGGAGGCGATCGAGCTCGCCCGTGAGACGGCGCTCGACCTGCCGTCGATCGAGTGAGTCGGCTGCTGATCCGCGACCTCGCGCAGGTCGCCACGCATCGCGGGGCGGGTGCACCGCTTCGAGGCACGGCGCTGCGCGAGGTCGAGGTCGTCGAGCGAGGGTACGTCCTCGTCGACGCGGACGGCACGATCGCGGCTGTCGGCGCGATGCGCGACCTCGCGGGCGTCGCCGGGAGCGACGTCGAGGAGCTCGACGGGACGGGTCTCTCGGCGATCCCGGGCCTCGTGGACTGTCACACGCATCCGGCGTTCGCGGGAGATCGGGTCGGGGAGTTCGCGCTCCGCGCCATGGGGGCGAGCTACGAGGAGCTCCTCGCGGCCGGCGGCGGCATCCTGTCGACAACGCGGGCGACCCGTGAGGCAGGCGCGGCGGCACTCGGGGAGATCGTCGTCTCGCACCGAGACGCGATGCTCCGCCATGGCACGACGACGTTCGAAGGGAAGAGCGGCTACGGCCTCGATCGCGACACCGAGCTAGCGCAGCTGGACGCGGTCGCTGCGGCCGGTGGCGTGCCGACCTGGCTCGGCGCGCACGCCGTGCCGCCCGAGCATCCGGATGCCGACGCCTACGTCGACTGGGTGATCGCCGACGTCCTGCCCGACGCCGCGAAGGTGGCTGTGGCCGCCGACGTCTTCGTCGAGCGCGGCGCCTTCGACATCGAGCCGGCGAGGCGGTACCTCCGAGCGTGCTCGGACGCTGGACTCGTACCCAGGCTGCACGGAGACCAGCTCTCGGAGATGGGCGCGGTTCCGCTCGCGCTCGAATTGGGTGCCCGCTCCGTCGACCACCTCGAGTCGACGGGACCGGCCGGCGTCTCGGCCCTCGCGGCGAGCGACGTGGCGGCGGTGTTGCTGCCCGTCGCCGCGCTCTACCTCGACCGGCCGATGCCGCCTGCACGCGCATTCGTGGACGCGGGGGCGATCGTCGCGCTCGCGACGGACTTCAACCCGGGGAGCGCGTTCTGCGAAAGCCTCCCCGTCGTCGCGACTCTCGGGTGCACGCAGCTCGGGCTCTCGCCGGAGGAGGCGCTCGCGGGCATGACCGTGAACGCTGCGCACGTGCTCGGCCTGACGGACCGCGGTCGCATCGCACCGGGGTTTCGCGCGGACGTCGTGCTACTCGACGCGCCCGACTGGCGCCACCTCGCCTACCACCTGGCCGGCGACATCGTGCACACGGTCGTCCGTGGGGGCCGGGTCGTCGTGTCACGGGCATAATCGGGGCGTGGCGAACCAGAAGCAGAGACGCAGGCGCGCGAAGGAGAAGCGCCATGCCTACGAGCTCGTGGAGATCGACTCCGAGGGCAACGAGACCGTGCTGACGGCCAACACGGCCAAGTCCGAGCCCGGGGAGCGCGACCCGAAGCGCGAGAAGTCACGCCGAAGCGCGCCCGCGAAGAGCGCCCGCGGGCCGCAGCCTCCCACCTGGCCGCGCGTGCTGAAGCGGGGCGCCCTCTTCGGTCCGATCTTCCTCGCCACGGTGCTGCTCATCGGCGGCGGCCGTCTGACGCTCGCGGGCGCGATCATCCAGACGTTCTTCCTGCTCGCGGTGTTCATCCCCTTCAGCTACTTCATGGACCGCATGGTCTGGCGCTCGCACCAGAAGCGCCTTGCCAAGAGCGCCGGCCGCTGACGCCGGGACGCCGGGTCTCACTCAGTGCTGCGACTCGCCCGCGAGGTAGTGGCCGTCGCCCGGCCACGGGGCGAGCAGCAGGAGAAGCCGAGCGCCCGATCCAGTCGAGACGGCGTGACGCTCGCCCGGAGCAAACGTCGCCAGCGTCCCGACACCGCCCTGTACGACGTCGTCACCGCAGCGGATCTCCGCCTCGCCCTCGACGACCACGAGCCAGGCGCGCTCCCGCACCTGATGGTCGTTCATCAGCTGACCGGCCTCGAGCCGGAGCGCGATCGCACGGGCGCCGTCGTCCGTGCTCAGAACCTGCGGGTCGATGGTGCCGCCGGGCGCCTCGATCTCCGTGAGGTCCCATGACTGCACGCGCGCAACCTACCGCGCCTCGTCCCACAGCGCGTCGGCGGCACGTCCGTACACTCGCGGTCGTGCCACCGGCCGTCGACCGTCTTACGCTGGGCCCTCTCGCGACGAACTGCTACATCGTGCGCGCGGACCGCGCCGCCAGCGAGGCCGTCGTGGTCGATCCGAGCGGAACCGCCGCGGAGATCCAAGCGGCGCTCGCGAAGGTCGGGGCGCAGTGCGTCGCGATCCTCGTCACGCATGGGCATTTCGACCACATCACCGGGCTTGCCGACCTTGCCGAGCGGACGGGCGCACGTGTTCACGCCCCGGCGACGGAACGCTCGTTGCTCGAGGACCCGGAGCGCTTCACGCCTCCGGGCATCGACATTCGCCCGTGGACGCCGGACGTGCTGCTCCAGGGCGGAGAGCGTCTGAGGATCGCTGGTCTCGGGTTCGACGTGCTCTCCGTCCCCGGGCACTCGCCGGGCCATCTCGCGTACGCGACCGAGGGGACCATCTTCTCGGGAGACGTGCTGTTCGCCGGATCGGTCGGGCGGACGGACTTCCCCGGAGGGGACTGGGGCACGCTCATCGACTCGATCGGGTCGCTCGTCGCGGCGCGTCCGGCCGAGACCGCCGTGCACCCGGGCCATGGGCCCGCGACGACGCTCGGGGCGGAGCTCGCCACCAACCCGTTCCTCGCAGAGCTCCGCGACGCCCCGGAGGTCGCGCGGTGACGGCGCGCGCGCGCATCGAGCGGCCGCGCGGCACGCACGACGTCGTGCCCGAGGAGATGCCGCTGTGGGGGCGGGTCACCGACGAGATCGCGCGCCTGTGCGGGCTCTACGGGTTCCGGAGGATCGTCACGCCGGTCTTCGAGGACACGGCGCTGTTCGCGCGTACGTCGGGCGCAGGCTCCGACGTCGTGCAGAAGGAGATGTACACCTTCACCGATCGCTCGGAGCGGTCGCTCACGCTGCGTCCGGAAGGAACGGCTCCGATCTGCCGTGCCTACGTCGAACACGGCATGCACCGCGAGCCGCAGCCGCTGAAGCTGTTCACGATCGCACCGATGTACCGGTACGGCGCGCCCGGGCGTGGGCGCTATCGCGAGCACTGGCAGGCGTCGGTCGAGGCGATCGGCTCGGACGACCCTTCACTCGACGCCGAGCTGATCCAGCTCTACGACACGCTACTCGGCCGGCTCGGCGTGACCCGCTATCACCTCGAGCTGAACTCGATCGGGTGCCGTGAGTGTCGTCCGGGATACCTCGAGCGACTTCGTGCGTGGCTCGCCGAGAACGACCACCGACTCGACGAGGACGCACGTGCGAAGGTCGCCGTGAGCCCGCTGCGCGTGTTCGACAACTACCTCGCGAAGCCGGCTGCGGTCCGCGAGGCGCTGGACGAGGCGCCGAAGATCGGGGAATCCCTCTGCGAGGCCTGCGCGATGCACTTCGCCTCGGTCCGGGACGACCTCGACGCGACGGGCGTCCGCTACGAGCTCGTGCCCACCCTCGTCCGCGGGCTCGACTACTACACGCGCACGACTTTCGAGTTCGTCGGCCCCCTCGAGAACCAGAACTCGACGATCACCGGCGGCGGCCGGTACGACGGGCTCGTGGAGGAGATCGGCGGCCCACCGACACCCGGCGTCGGGTTCGGCGCGGGCATCGAGCGCCTGCTGATCGCGATGGCCGAAGAGGGCGTCGAGCCGCCACCTGCAACCGGCATCGATGTGTTCTTCGCCGTCGCGGACGGCGCGTCGCGCCCGTTCGTGGCGCACAGCGTCGCGGAGCTGCGTCGGGCCGGTGTCGCCGCCGAGACCGAGCACGCGGGACGCTCGCTCAAGGGTCAGCTGACGCAGGCGGGACGACTCGGGGCAGCGAAGACGGTCGTCGTCGGCCCCGAGACCGCGACGCTTCGCGTTCCGGGGACCGACGACGAGCAGCTTCCGCTCGACGACCTCCTCGCGAGGCTGACGCCATGAGCTGGCGCGACGTGAGGTGCGGCGAGCCGCGGAGCGAGCTGGTCGGGCAGACGCTGAAGCTCGCCGGGTGGGTGGCGCGCCGGCGTGACCACGGCGGGCTGGTCTTCGTCGACGTGCGAGACCGGACGGGCGTCACGCAGCTCGTCGTCAACCCCGACCGCGCGCCTCGAGCGGCGGAGACGGCGCACGACCTGCGGAACGAGTTCGTGATCCAGGCCGAGGGCCAGCTCGTCGCGCGGGCTCCGGAGACCGTCAACGCGGCGATGCCGACGGGAGAGGTCGAGCTGCAGGTCGACCGGCTCGAGATCGTCTCCCGCTCGACGCCGCTGCCGTTCCAGCTCGACGAGGAGAACGTCGACGAGACGCTCCGCCTTCGCTATCGCTGGCTCGACCTCCGGCGCGAGAAGCTCCAGCGGAACATCGAGCTCCGCGCGCGGATGGTCGGGATCATCCGTCGCGAGATGGAGGCCGCAGGGTTCCTCGACATCCAGACGCCCATCCTCTTCAAGCCGACGCCAGAGGGCGCGCGCGACTTCGTCGTGCCGAGCCGGCTCCAGCCGGGCCGGTTCTACGCGCTCCCGCAGAGCCCGCAGATCCTCAAGCAGCTGACGATGGTCGCCGGCTTCGACCGGTACTACCAGATCGCGATCTGCTTCCGGGACGAAGACCTGCGCGCCGACCGCGTCCAGGAGATCACCCAGCTCGATGTCGAGCTGAGCTTCCCGGAGCAGGAGGAGCTCTTCGCGTTGATGGAGCGGACATTCTCGGCGGTCTGGCGCGAGACGCTCGGGATCGAGATCGAGACGCCATGGCCACGGCTGACGTATGAGGAAGCCGACCGTCGCTTCGGCTCGGACAAGCCGGACGTGCGCTTCGGGCTCGAGCTCGAGGACGCCACCGACGTCACGCGCGGCTCCCAGTTCGGGGTGTTCGCCAACGCCGAGGCCGTGAGGTATCTCCGTGTGCCGCAGGCCTACTCGCGCGCAGAGCTGCAGCGTCTCGAGGAGTTCGCGAAGGAGTGGGGCGCGAAGGGGCTGGCGTATCTCGTCACCGACGAAGAGGGCGAAGTTCGCTCTCCGATCGCGAAGTTCCTCTCCGACAAAGAGCTCGCGGCGCTCCGCTCGGATCCGGGGACGACGCTGCTGTTCGCGGCCGACACGTGGCCGATGACCTCGCGCGTCCTCGGTGCGCTGCGCACGCGCCTCGGGCAGGAGCTCGGGCTTGTCGACGAGTCCGCGTGGAAGTTCCTGTGGGTCACGGACTTCCCGATGTTCGAGTGGGACGAGGAGGCGGGCCGCTGGTCGGCCGTCCATCATCCGTTCACCCGGCCGGCCGACGGCTGGACAGAACGGTTCCGAGACGACCCGGCGCACGCGCTCGCCCACGCGTACGACCTGATCTGCAACGGCAACGAGCTGGGTGGCGGCTCGTTCCGGATCCACGAGCCCGAGATCCAGGCGAAGGTCTTCGACCTGCTCGCGCTCGGTCCCGACGAGCAGCGGGCGAAGTTCGGCTTCCTCCTCGATGCGCTCGCGATGGGTGCGCCGCCGCACGGCGGCATCGCGCTCGGCATCGACCGCATGACCATGGTCCTCGCGGGGGAGGAGAACCTCCGCGACGTGATCGCGTTCCCGAAGAATCAGGCCGGCGTCGACCCGATGAGCGGGGCGCCGAGCGAGGTCTCCGCCGCGCAGTTGGACGAGCTCGGGCTGACGATCGTCGTGCAGGAGGCCGATTCCTGAGCGCACGGGTCGTGCAGCGGTTGCTCTCCCTCGCCGCGATCGCCCTGCTCGCAGGCGTCGTTGCGGTCGCGGTCGTCGACCGCCGCGAGGAGACCCCGGTCGCGTCGCCGCAGGGAGCCACAGCAGCGGGAGGCGGGTGGTACGACGCGCTGGCCGCCCCGAGACCTTCCGGCGAGGACGCGGAGCGCACGGGGTGCGGCCTCATCCTGACGACCCGCTCGCTGGGCGTCTCGCACCCCGTCCTTCCCTGCGGAGCGAAGATCCTCATCCGCTACGGCGGTGAGACGGTCCTCACCGAGGTGATCGACAACCAGCTGAAGGAGACGGGCAGGCAGTTCGAGCTGACGCCGTCCCTCGCCCGGCTCGTCGGCCTCGACGGCACGCAGGCGATCGAGTGGCGGTACGCGACCCGGTAGCCACCTGCAGGGCGCCGACTACACTGTGGGTGCTCGGCGCCGCGCGTGGCCTCGGGCTCTCGACGTGAACCAACGATCACACGAAGGGAGCTCGGGTCCGGCCGACGGCGTTGCCGGAAGCCGGCAGGGCACCCACCTGGAGAAGCGGGTTCGCTTTTCCGGCCCGGGGCCACGCGGAGCGCCGAGCGCCTTTCTCACGCGGTGATCGTCGGCCTCGACCACGTCCGGGTTGCGCGGCCGCCGGGCTGCGTGGACGCGGCGCGCGCGTTCTGCGGCGCGCTGCTCGGGCTCGCGGAGATCGAGAAGCCGCCGACGCTCGCCTGAGGCGGCGGCGTGTGGTTCCAGGTCGGCGACCACGAGCTCCACGTCCGGGTGAACTCCAAGCTCGTCGCGCCGGACCCCCACGGCGTCTTCACGTGACGCACATATCCCCGGTGGAGAATCGGTCGGCCGTTCACGACCCAGACGAAGGAGAAGCCATGACACGCATCGCTCGCGCGGCGCGGCATCTCGCGAACGCACGCGCTATCGCGCTCGTGCTCGGAGGTATCGCGTTGCTCGCCATTGTCGTCCCGACCGGGTTCGGCGCGCAGCAGGCCATCCCGGCGAACACCGCGCAACCCACCATCTCGGGCACCACCGCGCAGGGCCAGACGTTGACCGCGACGGCGGGAACATGGAGCAACTCCCCGACCTCGTTCGCGTACCAGTGGATGCGCTGTCCGGCATCGGGTGGTGCGGCAGACGCATCCGACTGCGCAGCTATCGGCGGCGCGACGACCACGTCGTACGTCGTCGCGGCTGGGGACGTCGGCTCGCGCTTCCGGATCAGAGTTACCGCGACCAACGACGACGGGCCGGCGACAGCGGCGTCCAACGCAACCGATCTGGTGACCGCGACCGCGCCCGGCCCGCCGAACACCCAGCCTCCGACGATCAGTGGGCAGGCGGTCGTCGGCCAGACGCTCACGGCGACGCAGGGCACGTGGACCGGCACCGGGTTGACGTTCGCGTACCAGTGGCGGCGCTGCGACACCGCCGGCGCGCAGTGCGCCGACATCTCGGGCGCGACCGCGACGACCTACGCGCTCGTCGCCGCCGACAGTGGGCGCACGGTTCGGGTCGAGGTGACCGCCAAGAACGCGACTGGCGAGACGACGATCGCCTCGGCGCAGACGGCGGTCGTCACGACGGCCGCGCCGCCGGCGACCGGTTGTCCGACGGGCACCGGGCCGATCGACGTCGACGACATCTCGGCTCCCGCGAGGCTGCAGGTCGACCGGCAGCAGATCACGCCGAGCGTCGTCACCCCGGGCACCCGCACGATCCGCGTGCGCTTCCACGTGAGCGCCTGCGGCGGGCGGTCGGTCGAGGGCGCGCTCGTCTACGCGACGCCGACGCCGTACCAGCAGTTCACGGCGACGGAGCAGCCCACGGCTGGGGACGGGTGGGCGATCCTGACGATGCGCCAGCTCCGGTACTTCCCGGCGAGCGGACAGCAGCAGCTACTGGTCGTGTTCGTTCGGGCACGGAAGAGCGGTGAGGACCTGCTCGCCGGCATTTCGACGCGTCGGCTCGTCTCCTTCAAGGTCAACCTCCGCGGGTGACGCAACCGAAGGGGGAGCCGGGGCGACCCGGCTCCCCCTCGCCTCGCGCCTCGGTTGCGGGGATTCCGCGCGCGTCGACGCGCGGCCCGTGCTCCACCGTCCCGCGTCACAGTCTCGACACGAGGCGGGCCCCCCTTCGTGACGAATCGACCGATACCGTGACTTCAGGGACACGGGAGTGCCCCTGGGGGAGGTTGGGGGAGCAGTTGCCAGGCCTGGCCGCGGCGGCGCAATGCGGCGCTAGCCTGGGTCGATGAGGATCGAGGCGACCGGAGACTCGGCTCGCGGCGAGGCGTACGCGTACGCGCGGCTCGTCGTCGAAGGCGAGCGCATTGTCGAGGCCGACGCGGAGGGGATGGACGGTCCGCTCGCAGGCCTGACGCTGCTCGAGGCCGCGGCCGTTCCCGGCGAGACGCTCGCCGCGGACGCCGTCGCGAACGCCCTCGCGGGCGTGTTCAATGCGCCGCCGAAGCCCGGGCGGGTCGCCGTCGCGATGAGCGGAGGAGTCGACAGCGCGGTCGCGCTGCTCCGTGCCGGCCCGGACGCGGTGGGGGTCACGCTCCGGCTGTGGCTCGATCCCGCCGGGCCGTCGAGCGAGCGCGCCTGCTGCTCGCCGAACGCGGTCGTCCGCGCCCGGGAGACGTGCCATGCCCTCGGGCTGCCGCACGTCACATTGGACCTCCGCGAGGAGTTCCGCGCCGCCGTCGTCACCCCGTTCGTCGACGGCTACGCCGCCGGGCTCACCCCGAACCCATGCATGCGCTGCAACGGGCTGTTTCGCTTCGACCAGCTGGTCGACTTCGTGCGACGTGCGGGAGCGGACGTCCTCTGGACCGGTCACTACGCGCGGGTCGTCGAGCGCGACGGCCGGCGGCTCGTCGCGCGCGCCGCGGATCCGGCGAAAGACCAGTCGTACATGCTCGCGACCGTCGATCCGGCGACGCTCGAGCATGTCGTGTTCCCGCTCGGGGAGATGACGAAGGCCGAGGTGCGGGACGAGGCCGCCGCGGCCGGGCTCGCCGTCGCGCGCCGTGCCGAGAGCCAGGAAGCGTGTTTCCTCGCGGGAGGCGACTACCGCTCGTTCCTCGAGCGGAACGGCGTGGAGTCCGCCCCGGGCGC
This sequence comes from uncultured Actinomycetes bacterium, assembly GCA_963698935.1. Lineage (GTDB taxonomy): Bacteria > Actinomycetota > Thermoleophilia > Gaiellales > Gaiellaceae > Gaiella. The sequence continues at coordinate 243,557 of CAVOSU010000023.1, read as the reverse complement.
GATCGTCGACCGCGACGGCGCGGTGGTCGGACGGCACGACGGCATCTGGCGTTTCACGCCCGGCCAGCGGCGCGGCATCGGCGTCGCCGCCGCCGAGCCGCTCTACGCGCTCCACACGGACCGGGCTGCGAACACGCTCGTGGTCGGCCCGCGCGAGGCACTCCGCACCCGGCGAGTCCGCGCCGAAGGCGCGCTCTATCTGCCCGTCACACGCGTGGACGCAAAGCTGCGCTACCGCTCGCCATCGGTCCCCGCGACGACCGAGCCCACCGACGACGGCTTCGAGCTGAACCTGGACGAGCCGGTCGAGGCGGTCGCGCCGGGGCAAGTCGCCGTGCTGTACGAGGGCGGGGCGGTTGTCGGGGCGGGCGTCATCCAGGAGACCGAGCCCGCCTGACGTCGGGGGTGAGGTAGGCGTGGTCGCCTGGTCGACCGGGTAGGATCCCGCGCGATGATGGTCGCCTTCTCCGCCGGTGACGCCGCGTACTGGGCGCTCGCGATCTTCCTCGTGCTGCTGGGCGTCGGGTCGCTCGTCGCACTCGTCAAGCTCGGCCGGCTGTTCGACCGGGTCTCCTCGTTCGTCCGCGGGACGGAGCGCGACCTGCTCCCCGTCGTCGTCAAGACGGGCGGCACCGTTGATCGCGTCAACTATCAGCTCGACAAGCTGGACACGGTGACGGACAGCGCCGTTTCGATGGCCGACAGCGCCGACACGGCGGTCAGGGCGGTCTCGACGGTGATCGCCACGCCGGTCGAGAAGGTCTCGGGTCTCGCGGCGGGGATCGCGCACGGCTTCTCGTCGTTCAAGAAGTCGCGGAACGTCTCGGACGCGATGGACGCCGGGAAGGACGCTGCGCGGCGACGCGAGCGCGATCTGGCCGAGGACCTGCGGGGCGCAGGGCCGACGCCCCCGTCGACGGAACGCCCGACGCCGACTCCGACCCCCACGCCCGAGCCGAAGCCGGATCCCTGGCCGAAGCCTCCGCCGACGCCGCGCCCCGACCCGGCCCCGGTCCCGCCCGACGAGCTTCCGTAGGACCGTGCGCGCCCGCGGGGCCCGTGCCTGGCTTCGCGGCCGGAGCGTCCCGTAGCCCCCGCTACGATCGCCGGCATGCGCACGACCGCCGAGCTCCGCGAGGGGTTCCTCTCGTTCTTCGAGTCGAAGGGCCACCTCCGGCGGGCGTCAGCGTCGCTGGTCCCGCGCGCGGACGACCACTCGACGCTCTTGACGAGCGCCGGGATGCAGCCGCAGATGCCGTTCTTCCTCGGTCTCGAGCCGCCTCCGGCGCCGCTGACGACGACCGTGCAGAAGTGCTTCCGCACCCCCGACATCGAGGAGGTCGGGCTCGACACCTACCACCTGACGTTCTTCGAGATGCTCGGCAACTTCTCGTTCGGGCAGTACTTCAAGGACGGCGCGATCGAGTACGCGACCGAGTTCATGCGCGACCACCTGCAGCTCGACTGGGACCGCCTCTGGGTCAGCGTCCATGCGGGTGACCCGGAGCTCGGGCTCGGGCCGGACGAAACGGCGATCTCGCTCTGGGAAGGGATCGGGATGCCGCCAGAGCGGATCGTGCAGCTTCCGTCGTCGGAGAACTTCTGGTCGGTCGGCGGGCCGGGACCGTGCGGGCCGGACTCCGAGATCTACTACGACTGGGGAGAGGAGGCCGGCTGCGGCGAGCCAGACTGCCTGCCGGGCTGTACGCGCTGCGAGCGCTTCCTCGAGTTTTGGAACCTCGTGTTCATGGAGTACGAGCTCCATGCCGATCGGACGCTCACGCCACTGCCGCAGCAGAACATCGACACCGGCCTCGGCCTCGAGCGCACCGCGCGGATCGTGCAGCAGGTGCCGTCCGTCTACGACACCGACGGCTACCAGCTGATCATGTCGTGGATCGCCGAGCAGTCCGGCGTCGCGTACGGCGACTCGCAGACCGCGACGAAGGCGCACCGGATCCTGGCCGACCACGGGCGCGGGATGACGTTCCTCGTCGGCGATGGCGTCGTCCCGTCGAACGAAGGTCGCGGCTACGTCCTCCGGCGGATCATCCGGCGAGCCGCCCTCCAGGCGCGCCGGATCGGGCTCGAGGACGTCTACCGCGTGACGACCGTCGTCGCAGACCAGATGGGCGACGCCTACCCGGAGCTCGGCGAGAACCTCGCGACGATCGAGGATGTGGCGCGGCAAGAGGAAGAGCGGTTCACGGAGACGCTCGAGCGTGGCACGAAGCTCTTCGAGGAGCTCGCCGACGACGACGCGATCAGCGGGGAGCAGGCGTTCACGCTTGCGACGACGTACGGCTTCCCGATCGAGCTCACGACCGAGCTGGCCGAGGAGCGCGGTCAGGCCGTCGACGTCGACGCGTACCGCGAGAAGATGGATGAGCATCGCGAAATCTCGCGCGGCACCGGCGAACGCGAGCTGCTCCAACGCGCGGGGGAGTTCGCGCGCGACGCCGGATTCGAGACCGACTTCGTCGGGTACGCGAAGGTCGACGTGCTCACGCAGATCGGCGCGCTCGAGGACGTCGGCGACGGCACCTTCCTCGCGAAGCTGCGCGAGTCCCCGTTCTATCCCGCAGGCGGCGGCCAGGTCACGGACCAGGGCTTCGTCGAGCTCGACGGGGACCCGTCGGTACGGGCGGAGCTCGTCGATGCGTACAGGTTCGGCGGAGACCAGGCGCTCGTCTTCCGCGGCGAGGGCTTTACGGCGGGTGACCGCGTGCGCGCCGTCGTGCCCTGGAGCATCCGGTTCCCGACGATGGCCAACCACACGGCGACGCACCTCCTCCAGGCCGCGCTGCGCGAGGTGCTCGGTGAGCACGTGACCCAGGCGGGGTCGGCGGTTCGGCCTGACAAGCTTCGGTTCGACTTCACCCACACCGCGCAGCTGACCGGCGAGGAGCGCGACGCAATCGAGCAGCGCGTCAACCGCGCGATCTTCGCGAATGTCCCGGTGCACACGTTCGAGACGACGCTTGCCGAGGCGCGCAACCTCGGTGCAATGGCCCTCTTCGGCGAGAAGTACGGCGACGTCGTCCGGGTCGTCGAGGTGCCCGGGACGAGCATCGAGCTCTGCGGCGGCACCCACGTCCGCACGACGGCGGAGATCGGCTCGTTCGCGATCCTCGGCGAGGGCTCCGTCGGAGGCGGCGCCCGGCGCATCGAGGCGGTCACGTCCGGCGAGGCGTGGGCCGCGCTGAGGGGTCGGGCGGAGGACGCCGAGGCGCTGCGGGTCGAGCTCGAGGAAGCCCGCAGGGAGCTCCGGCGCAAGCCGACTGCGACAGCGGCGACGGCCGATCCGGACGTGAGGGTGGAGCCCGTGAACGGCGTGAACCTCGTCGTCGAGACGATCGACGGGCTGGACGGCGACGCGCTGCTCGAGCTGTCCGACCGGTTCAAGCAGCGGCATGCGCCCGCCGCGGTGGTGCTCGGCTCGTCCGGCGGCGGCAAGGTGAGCCTCGTTGCGAACTTCGACCAGGCCGTCGCCGAGCGCATCAGCGCCTCGGACGTGATCCGCGGCGCCGCGCCCCTGGTGGGCGGGGGCGGGGGCGGGCGCCCGACGATGGCGCGGGCCGGTGGCAAGAACGCGGAGAAGCTCCCGGAGGCGCTCGCCGAGGCCGAGCGGCTGATCCGCGCAGCGCTCTAGGGGCTCGATGCGCGTGCTCGCACTCGACTTCGGCTCGGCGCGCACGGGGGTCGCCGTCTCCGACGAGACGGGTACGCTCGCGCGCCCGGTGGGCGTCGTCGAGCGGGCCGCGAGCGACGCGGGGCTCGCGCGGCTCGTCGAGGTCGTCGCGGCAGAGGCTGCCGAGCTCGTCGTCGTCGGACTGCCGCTGACGCTCCGCGGCGAGCGCGGTGCGCAGGCCACGGAGACCGAGGCGTTCGTCGACGCGCTCCGCGCGCAGCTCGACGTCCCGGTGGAGACCTACGACGAGCGCTTCACGACGGCCCTCGCGCAGCAGACGGGCGGGCGCGCGCCAGAGGATGCGGTAGCCGCGGCGCATCTGCTCCAGGGGTGGCTGGAGCGTGGCCGATGAGGCGGGCGTTCGCCTTGCTCGTGGCGATCGCGGTGATCGCGGTCGGCGCCTTCGCGGCCACGGCGTGGATCGGCGGTGGGGGCGACGCGGCGGCCCCGCCTCCGCCGACGACGACCGGCCCGCCGCCGCTCGCGCAGCTGAAGATCATCTTCCCCGAGGGGTTCACCGTCCGAGAGATGGCCGATCGCGTGGCGGCCGTTCGCGCAGATCGCGATCGACAAGCGCGGCGTGACGCCGAGGCTCACGCGCGCGGCGTACCTCCGTGCCGTGAAGGACGCGCTGCCGCCGCCGCGCTTCCGCAAGGACGCGAAGCGCGGCTCGTTGGAGGGGTTCCTGTTTCCCGCCTCCTATGACTTCACCCAGGAGTCGAGCGCGCAGGAGCTCGTCTCCGCTCAATTGCGCGCGTTCCGCCAGCGCTTCGGCGGCGTCGATCTCCGCTACGCGCGGTCGAAGAACCTCACGCCGTACGACATCCTGATCATCGCGTCGATGATCGAGAAGGAGACCGCGGTGCCGCGGGAACGGCGGCTCGTCGCGGCGGTGATCTACAACCGGCTTCGCAACCGGATGCCGCTCGGGATCGACGCGACGATCCGCTACGGCCTGGACATCCCCGGCACCGAGTCGCTCACGAAGGAGGCGCTCCGCTCCGACTCGCCGTACAACACGCGGCTGCGGCCCGGCCTGCCGCCGACGCCGATCGCGAGTCCTGGGCTGGCCTCGATCCGCGCCGCGGCGAACCCCGCCCGGAACGTCGACTACCTCTATTACGTCCGCAAGCCCAAGTCGCTCACGCACTACTTCACCGCGGACGAGAGCGATTTCCTCCGCAAGGTCTGCGAGTACGGCTACGCGTGCAAGTGAAACCGTCGTGCGTCATGGCCGACGTGTCCTGAATGGACAGCTAGCGAGTCATCGGGGGCGACCCGGATCGGCGACCCGATCATGTCGGGCGGGAGAAGGAGGCTCGACGAGTCGATCTTCTCGGCGGTACCACGCCGCGACGTTGCTCGCTCGCTGACGCCCCACGCGATGACTCTGTCCGCGGCGTCGTAGGATCCGGCCGTGGCGCTCGATCCGGGGAACGTCGTCCAGAACGCGATCTACCTGTCCGGCGGCACCCCCTGGCCGATCGGCTTCGATGCGTGGGAGTCACGTGCGCGCGAGCTGCTCGAGCAGACCGCGTACGACTACGTGGCGGGCGGGGCGGGCGCGGAGGAGACGATGCGGGCCAACGTCGACGCCTTCCGGCGACGAGCGCTCCGGCCGCGCATGCTCGCCGGCACGGCCGAGCGCGACCTCTCCGTCGACGTGCTGGGCCTCCACTCGCCGGCGCCGTTCCTCCTCGCGCCCGTCGGAGTCCTCTCGATCGTCCATGCCGACGCCGAGCGGGCGGTAGCGGCCGCCTCGAGGTCCACCGGCGTCCCGCTCGTCCTCTCCAGCGCGGCCTCGACGTCGCTCGAGGACGTTGCGGCGATCGACCCACCGCGCTGGTTCCAGCTCTACTGGTGGGGCGATTCCGAGCTCGCGGAGAGTCTCGTCCGGCGCGTCGAGGCCGCCGGGTACGGCGCGATCGTGCTGACAGTCGACACCCTGACGCTCGGCTGGCGGCCGCGCGACCTCCGGAACGGCTACTTGCCGTTCCTCAAGGGAGAAGGACTTGGACAGTTCTTCTCCGACCAGGCGTTCCTCGCCCGGCTCGAGTCGCCGCCCGAGGAGAACCTCGTCACCGCCTCGCTGATGGGTCTCTCGGCGTTCCCCAACCTCGCGCTCACGTGGGACGACCTTGCGCGCCTGCGCGAGTGGACGTCGCTGCCGATCCTGTTGAAGGGCGTCGTCCGGGGCGACGACGCGCGACGCGCGCTCGAGTACGGGATGGACGGGATCGTCGTCTCGAACCACGGTGGCCGGCAGGTGGACGGGTCCGTGGCGGCGCTGGACGCGCTCGTCGAGGTGCGCGAGGCGGTCGGGCCCGATGCGGCCGTGCTGATGGACTCGGGGATCCGCACCGGCGCGGACGTCGTCAAGGCGGTCGCGCTCGGCGCGAACGCGGTGCTGCTCGGCCGCGCGTACGTCTACGGCCTCGCCGTCGGCGGCCAGGAGGGCGTCGAGGCCGTGATCGCGCAGCTCGCCGCCGAGGTCGACCTGACGATGGCGCTCTCGGGCGCCCGCAGTGTGGCCGACCTGGGTCCGTCGTTGGTCACGTGACCTCGATCAGCGGGACGACGACGCTGATCGGCCTGCTCGGCTGGCCGACCGCGCACTCGCTCTCGCCGCCGATGCAGAACGCAGCGTTCGAGGCGCTCGGGCTCGACTGGACGTACGTGCCGCTGCGGACGCCGCCAGAACGGCTCGGCGACGCCGTCCGGGGTCTCGTCGCGACCGGCTTCGCAGGCGCGAACGTCACGATCCCACACAAGGAGCAGGTCACGCTCCACTGCGACGAGCTCGACGAGGTCGCGGCGGCGGCGGGGTCGGTGAACACGCTCGTTGTGGCCGATGGCCGCGTGCTCGGGTCGTCGACCGACGGGGCTGCCGTGACGAGCCAGATCGACGCGTCGGATCGCACGGTTCTGATCCTCGGCGCGGGCGGCGCCGCGAAGGCGGTCATGCACGCGGTGGCATCGGCCGGCGCCGCACGCATCGAGCTCAGCTCGCGGAGGGACGGCGGCTGGCCCCCCAGCGGGGAGGGGGTCGACGTGCTCGTCAACTGTACGCCCGTGAAGGACGAGGTGCTCGTGCAGCCGTACCCCGGGATGCAGGTCGTCGATCTCGCCTACAACGCCGACGGCTCGGAGACGGCGCTCGTGGCCGCGGCCCGGCGGGCCGGCTGCGAGACCGTGGTCGACGGCCTCGACGTCCTGCTCGCCCAGGGCGCCGCGTCGTTCGAGCAGTGGACGGGCGAGCCGGCGCCGTTCGCCGCGATGGCGAAGGCCCTTCGCCCGCGATGAGCCAGATTCGGATCGCCCGACCCACGCGAGAGCTCGCGGCAACGGTCTCCTTCTACGCCGACGCGGCCGGGTTCCCGGTGCTCGCGTCGTTCGACGACCACGACGGCTACAGCGGCGTGATCTTCGGGCTGCCGGACGCGGCGCGTCAGCTCGAGCTGGTCTTCCGCGACGGAGTGGCGCCTACGCCGTCGCCCGAGGACCAACTCGTCGTGTACCTCGGCTCGGCCGAGCTGGTCGCGGAGACCGCCGGGCGGATCCGGGCGGCCGGGTTCGAGCCGCGGGCGTCGCCGAACCCGTACTGGGCGCGGACGGGCGCCGTGTGCTTCGTCGACCCGGACGGGTACTGGCTCGTCCTCGCGCCCGACGCCTGGTAACGGCTACGGCGTGACGAGGACGCCGCCCCACTCCTCGGGGGCCACGTCGTCGAGCGTCTCGGAGAACGTCCAGCGGTGGCCGGCGAGGTCCTCGGCCGCGTACTGCCGCTCGCCGTACTCGAAGTCGGTGAGCTCCATCAGGATCCGCGCGCCGTGACTCCGTGCGCGGTCGCAGTGCGCGTTTGCGTCTTCCACGCGGACGAGCACGGAGTGCGTCACCTCGCCCCCGCTGGGCGGACGGCGGTCGCCGTGGACATCGGCCAGGATCACGGCGCCGTCGCCGAACGCGAGCTGCGCCCGGTGGTCCTCGCCGATCCGGACGCGCTCGACGAAGCCGAACGCCTCGGCGAGCCACGCCACTGCCGCGCGCACGTCCGGGTAGCTCAGGACGGGGACGACCGTGGCAGACGGAATCGACCGGTTCTTCTTCATGACCAGTTCCTACCGCACGAGCGGGACCACGCGCTCGCGGAAGAGCTCGAGCTGGCGGAGCTCGTCGGTCAGCGGCCAGACGAAGACCCGTTGGACTCCAGCCTCGGAGAACGCGGTCAGCCGCTCGGCGCAGAGCTCGGCCGGGCCGATCGGCAGGTGCAGCGAGCGGAGCGCCTCGACGGGGCGGTTCAGCATCGGCGAAAGGACGTCTGCGAGCAGCCGATCGGCGGCGGCGCGATCCTCGGTGACGTAGAGCCAGACGGTCGCGAGGCCGTTCGGGAACCCGTCGGCCGGCTTCCCCGCGGAGGGGAGCTGCGTCTCGAGGTACGAGCGCGCGTCGCGGAACGCGTCGGGCGTCGTGTTGTATCCCGACGCGAGCCAGCCGTCGGCGATGCGGGCGACGCGCCGAAGCCCCGGGTGCGAGCCCCAGCTCCCGACCCAGATCGGTGGCCCGGGTCGCTGCACCGGCCTGGGCGCGAGCTCGACCTCCCGTGTCGAGTAGAACATCCCGTCCACGGGCGGGCGATCGACGTGCAGGAGCGCGTGCAGCGCCTGCGTCGCCTCTTCGAACCGCTGCCAGCGCTCCTCGAACGGGATCCCGACCGCCTCGTAATCGCGCGCGGAGGACCCGGCCGCGACGCCGACGACGAGCCGTCCGCCGGAGAGGACGTCGAGCGCGGCGAGCGTCTTGGCCGTCTGCACCGGCCCGCGGATCACCGGCAGGCAGACCGTGGTCGCGAGGGTCATCCCCTCCGCCTGGTCGACCACCGCCGCGAGCGCGGTGGGCCCGTCGAGCCACGGTCGCGCGAAGAGCAGGTGGTCGTTGGCGCAGAGGAACGAGTACCCGAGCCCCGCCGCGGTGTCGGCGTACGTCCGCAGCCTCCCGAGCGAGAACGCGCCCGCGTCGAGCTCGATCAGCGGCAGATGAGCGCCGTACTCCATCGCGTCCTCCCGCCGAGACTCTCACACGCTGGCGGCCCTGGCGACCGTGTGGTTGAGTGAGCGGTCAGCGACGTGAGCGCGTGCATCATCACCCGGATCGACGTCGGCGACTACGACACCTGGCGGGTGCTGTTCGACAAGGACGTGCCACAGGCGCGCGAAAAGGCGACGACCACGCGCGTGCTCCGGATGGTCGACGACCCGGACCACGTCTTCGTCTACCTCGAGTTCGCCTCGGTCGAGGACGCGCGGGAGTCCCGTGACCGCCTGGTCGCGTCCGGTGTGCTCGACCGCTTCGAGGACAAGCATGGGCCGAACGTCCTCGTCGACGCCTGACTCGTAAATCTGGGTTCACGGGCGACCGCGAGCCGCCCACGCCCGCGCTGCGATCGTGAACGGCGCGGTCGGGAGGCGCGCGCGACAGAGCTCTCTCAGCTCGGTCAGCCGACCGGGGTCCAGGCCCGCGGTGAACGCTCCTGCGGGGCCCACGCCGAGCGTGAACCGCTCCCACCAGTTCTCGAAGGTCGGGTGCTCGACCGCAACGGTAAGGGCCGTTTCCTCGACCTCGTTCAGGCGCGCCGCCTCGAACAGCTCGCGCAGATGCCCTTTCCGGGCACCCGCAAGACCGGATTCGTCGTCGACGTCCGGCACGAGGACGCGTGCGGCGTCCCAGAACGGGGACAGGGGGCTCTCGCCGCCCGCGTGGTCCCAGACGCAGGCGGCGACGACGCCGCCCGGTCGGGTCACGCGCGCCATCTCGGCGAGCCCGGCGACGGGGTCCGACATGAAGTGGACGACGAGTTGCGCGATCGCGGCGTCGAACGAGTCGTCCGGAAACGGAAGGTGCTCGGCCGACGCCTGTTCCACCCTGAGACCGGGGAGGCGCTCGCGCGCCGCCTCGACGAACGACTCCGACGGGTCGACGGCCGTGACCGCGTCCGGGCCGACGCGTCTGACCAGCTCGGTCGAGAGCGCACCCGGGCCGCAGCCGACGTCGAGGACGCGCCTGCCCTTCGCGACGCCCGCGAGGTCGGCGAGCTGGGGGGCGAGCTGGACGGAGTAGACGCCCATGAAGCGGTCATACGACTCGGCCGGCACCGCGAAGCTCATCCGGAGGAAATCTACGCCGGGTCGGGTGGGGACTGCGAAATGCGCGTGGTACCGTCGCCGCCCGGTAGGCAGAGGAGGACGCGGATGGGGGATGGGATCGAGATCCGGCGGCTCGACGGCATCGACGCGCGCCGGCATCTCGACGCGCTCGCAGCCGTCCTCCGCGACTGCGTCGAGGGCGGTGCGTCGGTCAGCTACATGGCACCGTTCTCACAGGACGACGCCCGTGAGGCATTCGACGGGTTCGTCTCCGACGCGGAGCGTGGACGTCGCATGATCCTCGCCGCGTTCGACGACGGGGTGCTCGTCGGCACGGTGCAGGTCGTCCTCGCTTTGCCGCCCAACCAGCCCCACCGCGGCGAGATCGCGAAGCTCCTCGTCCATCGCTCTGCGCGGCGGCGCGGGATCGCCCGGCAGCTGATGGAGCGCGCCGAGGCGGAGGCGCGGGTGGAGGGGAAGACGCTGCTCGTGCTCGACACCGTGACGGGAGACCCGGCGGAGCGTCTCTACGAGGAGATGGGCTGGAATCGCGTGGGCGTGGTCCCGGGCTTTGCGCTGTATCCGGACGGACGGCCGTGCGCGACGACCTACTTCTGGAAGGCCGTCGGGGAGCCCTCCCGACCCTGATCGACTTCTGTCGCGGCGGGCCGCGCGCCCGCATCGTCTTCCTCATGCACGGCCCTCGAGGAACGGGAGCACGACCGCGTCGAAGTCCTCGGGCCGCTCGAGGCTCGGCAGGTGACCGGCGCCTGCGACGACCATGCGCCGCGCGTCCGGCAGGGTTTCCGCGAGGTGGTCGGCGATCGCCTGGAAGTCGCGCTTGTCGTGCTCGCCCGTGACGACGAGCGTCGCCACGTCGAGTGTCGGCAGGGCGCCGCGCAGGTCCTCGGTGAGGAGCGAGTCGTCCGGCTCGACCGTCTGGAGCCGGAAGGCGTTCAGCTGCTGCTCCCGGATCGCGGCACGCACGGGCTCGGTCGCGGTGGGCAGCCAGAACACGACGTTCACGTCGGTCGCCGCCTCGAGCTCGCCGGCCTCGAGCGCCTCCCCCTCGGCCGCGAAGAACCCGCGCATCTCCTCCGACCACGGGGTGCCCGGCAGCGGCGGGTCGGCGAGCACGAGCCCTGCGACGCGCCCGGGGTGCGCGGCCGCGAGGTCGAGTGCGACGAGGCCGCCGAACGATGCGCCGACGACGAGCGCGCGCTCGATCGCGGCGGCGTCGAGGACGTCGAGGACGTCGGCCGCGTGGCTGAACGAGCCCACGGGAGACCCGGAGCGACCGAAGCCGCGCAGATCGAGTCGCGTCAGGGCGAACCGCGTCTGCCACGCGGCCCACTGGGGCTCCCACATCCGGCTGTCGGCGACGCCGGCATGGATCAGGACGACGTCCGGGCCGGCTCCGGCGTGCTCGACGTGGAGCGGACCGGAGCCGTCGTGGCGAACGGCGTGCCCGCCGTGGTGCAGCGTCATGTGCGTCTCCTTCGTGACGAACGGGGTCCGTCACGCGGCGCCGCTCAGCCGCTGCTGCGACCGGCGGGGAAGCGCGTGACGGAGAACGGACTGGTCATTCGCACCTCACCTCCTTCCGGTCGAGCGCAGAGTCGCGCGGGCCGGAGGCTAGCAGAGCGGCCCTTTAGGATCGAGCCATGGCGCTTCGGATGGTCACCGCGGGGGAGTCGCACGGGCCTGCGCTCGCGGCGATCGTCACCGGGCTGCCCGCTGGGCTGCGGCTGGACAGGGACGCCATCGACGCAGACCTCCGACGCCGCCAGCAGGGCTACGGGCGGAGCCCACGGCAAAAGCTCGAGTCCGACGAGGTCGAGGTGCTCAGCGGCCTGCGGCACGGCGTCACGCTCGGCACGCCGCTGACGCTGGTCGTCCGGAACCGCGACCACGCGAACTGGACGTGGGGGATGAGCCCGTGGCCGCCCGAGGGCGAGCCCTCGGGCAAGGGTGCGAAGCCCGTGACGCTGCCTCGGCCGGGGCACGCCGACCTCGCGGGCGTCCTGAAGTACGGGCACGACGACGTCCGCAACGCGCTGGAGCGCGCCTCGGCGCGGCACACGGCCGTCCACGTCGCGGCCGGCGCGGTCGCGAAGGCGCTCCTCCGCGAGCTCGGGATCGCGGTCGAGGGCAGGCCGGTCGAGATCGGCGGCGAGGCGAGCGACGAGGGGATGCGCGAGGCGACCGACGCCGCCCGCGAGGACCGCAACACGCTCGGCGGCATCGTGGAGGTCGTTGCGACCGGTGTCGCACCCGGCCTCGGCTCGTACGCCGAGAAGAGCGCACGGCTCGACGCGAGGCTCGCCGCGGCGCTGATGGGCATCCAGGCCGTCAAGGGCGTCGAGATCGGGGACGGCTTCGACCTCGCCCGGCGCCGGGGCACGGAGGCGCACGACGAGATCGACCCCGGGCTCGTGCGGCGAACCAATCGCGCAGGCGGGATCGAGGCCGGGATCTCGAACGGAGAGCCGATCGTCGTGCGGGCCGCGATGAAGCCCCTCCCGACCCTGATGCGCCCGCTCGACTCGGTCGACCTCTCCAGCGGCGAGCCTGCGCAGGCGCTCGTCGAGCGCTCGGACGTGCAGGCGGTCGAGGCGCTCGCGGTCGTCGCCGAGGCCGCAGTCGCGTTCGAGCTCGCCCGCGCCGCGCTCGAGAAGCTCGGCGGCGACGCCCTCGTCGACGTGCTCGCCGCGCACGCGGCCTACCTCGCGCGGATCGGCGACCGGTGGCGTCCGCGCACCTGAACGCGCTCGGCCGGCACCTGGCGCTCGCCGGGTTCATGGGATCGGGCAAGAGCCGCCTGGGCGCCGAGGTCGCGGCGCGGCTCGGTCGGCCGTTCGTCGACCTCGACCGTGAGATCGAGGCCCGCACCGGCTCTCGCATCCCCGCCCTGTTTGCAGCGCGAGGCGAGAGCGGCTTCCGGGAGGTGGAGGGGGAGGTGGCGCTCGACGTCCTCCGCAGCGGCGAGCCGGTGGTCGTCGCCCTCGGGGGAGGCGCGGTGCTCTCCGAGCGGACGCGCGACGCCCTGCGCTCGAGCGCATTCACCGTGCTGATCGACGTTGAGCCCGAGACCGCGTGGCAGCGTGTCTCCGGCAGCGACCGGCCGCTCGCGCAGGCGGAGGACGAGTTCCACGCCCTGCACCGAGAGCGTCAACCGGTCTACGAGGCGGTCGCCGACGCGCGCGCCACGGACGTCGACGGGATCCTCCTCGCCGCTGCCGGTGTGTACGTGGAGCTCGGCGCGCTCGACGGCCTCGAGGAGCTGGTGCCCGGCGAGGGGCCGGTGGAGCTCGTCGTCGACGAGCACGTCGCCGGGATCCACGGCGTCCGCGCTCAGGTCGCGCTCGGCACGCGCGACGTCGTCTCGCACGAGGTGCCCGCGGGCGAGGCGGCGAAGACGAGCGCGGTACTCGGACGTCTCTGGGAGGCGCTCGGGATCGGTCGCGATGGCGGGATCGTCGCGCTCGGGGGCGGGTCTACGACCGACGTCGCGGGCTTTGCTGCCGCGACGTACATGCGCGGCGTGCCCTGGGCCGCGGTCCCGACGACGCTCGTCGGCCAGGTCGATGCCGGGATCGGCGGGAAGACCGCGATCGACCTCACCGGCGCGAAGAACATCGTCGGGGCATTCCACTGGCCGGCACGGGTCGTCTGCGATCCTGCGCTGCTGACGACGCTGCCGGAGTCGGAACGGGTGAACGGCCTTGCGGAGGTCGTCAAGACGGGGCTGCTGGCCGGCGAACGCCTGTGGGAGCGCACGGAGCTCGAGCAGGTGCGCGCCTGCGCCGCGTTCAAGTCGGGGATCTGCCTCGCCGACCCGCACGACCGGGGGCCACGCGTGCAACTCAACCTGGGGCATACGTTCGCCCATGCGCTGGAAGCTGCCGCGGGCTACCGGCTGCCGCACGGCCGCGCGGTGGCGCTCGGGCTGCTCGCTGCGCTCCGGCTGTCGGGCCTGCCCGACGAGGAGCGGCTCGTGCTGGACGTCCTTGCGCCCGAGCCTGTCACCGTCGATCCGGACACGGCCTGGGCGGCCCTCGCGCGGGACAAGAAGGCCGAGCGCGGGTCGCCGCGGCTGGTGCTCCTCGACTCCCCGGGCCGTCCGCGGTGGGGCGTCGAGCTGCCCGAGGCCGACGTCCGTCGCGCCCTCGCCGAGCTGATCGCCTGAGTCCGACCTTGCAACAGTGTGGTGCAAGGTCTCGCTGCCCGCCCGCCTCGAGGGGTGGGTGAGGCGCGGCGCGCGTCGTCAGTAGCTCAGTAGCATCGGGCCGTGCGCGTCGACGTCCTCAACGGGGTCAACCTCGACCTGCTCGGGCGACGCGACCCAGGCGTCTACGGGGACGGCTCGCTCCAGGATCTCGAGACGCAGATCTACGCGTGGGCCCGCGAGCTGAGCCTCCAGGTCCGCTGCCGGCAGACGAACCACGAGGGCGAATACGTCGAGTTCCTGCACGCGGCGCTCGACACCGCCGACGGCCTCGTTGTGAACCCGGGCGCGTGGACGCACTACAGCTGGGCGATCCGCGACGCGCTCGAGCCGTTCGCCGGCCCGGTCGTGGAGGTCCACATCTCGGACATCGAGGCCCGCGAGGACTGGCGGCGCCACACCGTCCTGGAAGGGCTACCGGCCGCCCGGGTGATCGGCGAGGGGATCGACGGCTACCGGCATGCACTCGGCGTGCTCGCCGAACGGAGGAACGGATGACGCGGATCGAGCGCCTCGCGGGCGGGCTGGAGGAGCCGCTCCTCGTCACGAGCCTCGTCAACGTCCGGTACCTCACGGGGTTCGTCAGCTCGAACGCGGCGGTGCTCGTCGAGCCCGCGGGCGAGGCGACCCTGTACACGGACTTCCGCTATGCCGAGGCGGCGAGGCACGTCGACGGCGTAACGTTCGAGGAGACGCCGCGCGCCGTCGTGGCGGCCCTCGCGGAACGGCTCTCGGGCGAGCGGATCGGGGTCGAAGCGCCGCACATGAGCCTCGCCAACTCCGAAGTCCTGCGGGGCGGAGGGGTGAACATCGTCCCCACGGCCGGCGCCGTCGAGACGCTCCGCGCGGTAAAGGACGACGCCGAGCTCGAGCTGATGCGGCGCGCCGCGACGATCTCCGACCGCGTCTTCGACGAGCTCTCCCGCGAGCCGTTCGTCGGCCGCACCGAGGCGGAGCTCGCCTGGTGGATCGAGCAGGCCTGGCACGAGGCCGGCGCCGACGGCGCGTCGTTCGCTCCCGCCGTCGCGGCGGCAGAGAACGGCGCTCGGCCGCACGGGAAGCCGCGCGACGTCGCGATCCCGGAGGGCACGCTCGTCGTGGTCGACGCCGGCTGCGCGGTCGACGGCTACGCATCGGACTGCACGCGGACGTTCTTCACGGGGGAGCCGACCGGTCGGCTGCGCGAGGTCTACGACTTGTGTCTCACAGCGCAGCTCGACGGTCTCGCGGCGGTCGCGCCCGGCGCCAACGGTCGAGACGTCGACGCCGCCTCGCGGGTCGCGATGGCAGAGGCGGGCATGGCCGATCGCTTCGGCCACGGGCTCGGCCACGGCGTCGGCCTCGAGGTCCACGAGCTCCCGACTCTGCGACCCGAGTCGGACTCGGTGCTCGTCGCCGGCAACGTCGTCACCGTCGAGCCGGGGCTCTACCTGCCCGGAGAGTTCGGCGTCAGGATCGAGGACATGGTCGTCGTCACCGAAGACGGGTACGAGCGCCTGACGACGGTCACGAAGGAGCCGGTCCAGGTCGGCTGAATTCCGGTCAACCATCCAGGTACCCTGGCCCGCGTCATGGCGGAGATCGTCAACACCAACCAGTTCCGGAACGGGATGCACATCGAGCATCGGGGCGCCGTCTGGCGGATCGTCGAGTTCCAGCACGTGAAGCCCGGCAAGGGGGGCGCGTTCGTCCGGACGAAGCTCAAGAACCTCGAGACCGGTGCGGTCGTCGACGACACCTTCCGCGCAGGCGAGAAGTTCGCGCGGGTGCACACCGAAGTGAAGAGCGTCCAGTTCCTCTACGACGACGGCACCGAGGCGCACTTCATGGACGAGGAGAGCTACGAGCAGTTCGGCCTGCCGAGCGGGGACATCGCGGGCGAGCTCGCGTACATGCTGCCGTCCTCGAGCGTCCAGATCCTCCAGGTGAACGGCAAGCCGTCCGGCCTGCAGCTCCCGGCCTCGGTCGAGCTCGCCGTCGCGGACACCGAGCCCGGAGTCAAGGGCGACACCGTCTCGAACGTGACGAAGCCTGCGACACTCGAAACCGGCGCGGTCGTTCAGGTGCCGCTCTTCGTGAACATCGGAGAGCGCGTCAAGGTCGACCCCCGCGAAGCGCGTTACATCTCCAGGGCCTGACGCTCGAGCGGGTTCGGATGAGGCCCAGCCCCACCCACGAGGTCGGCAACGAGGTAGTTGCGACCGCGATAGCGGGCGCCTTCAGGGATGTGCCCCGCCGCAGGCGGGGATCGAGCGGCAGGCATTCCGCTCGGCGGAATGCTGCTCGCGAAGTAAGGTCCCGCCGTGCCTCAGCTGGTCGACACCACGATCCGGCTGCTCTCGCAGGAGCCGCTCGCCGGACGCATCCCCACGGGGGAGGTTCTCCGCATCGCGGGGATCCTCGACAGCGCCGGCTTCGCCTGCCTCGAGGTCTCGGGCGGCGGCGTGTTCGACGCAGCGGTGCGCCGGAGCGTCGAGAGCCCGTGGGAGCGGATCCGCGCGATCGACGCGCGCACGTCGACGCCGCTCGGCATCGCGCTTCGTGGCCGGTTCCTCGTCGGCTCGAAGCCCGTCTCGACGGACATCGTGCGCCGCTTCGTCGCGTGCGCTGCCGAGAACGGGATCGACGTGTTCCGCCTCCACGACCCGCTCAACGACGTCTCCAACCTCCGCGAGGCAGGGGAGGCGATCGTGGGCGCGGGCCGCCAGCTCCACGTCGGGCTCGTCTACAGCCCCGGGCGCACTGGTGAGTCCGACGCGCTCGTCGACCAGGCGAAGCGCCTCGGCGAGCTCGGCGCTGCACGCGTGCTCCTGAACGACCCGACCGGCGCGCTGCTTCCGCACGTCACACAGGAGCTGGTCGAACGGCTCGCGGAGGCGAGCGGGCTTCCCGTCGGCCTCTACGTCCAGGCCGCCGCGGGCACCGCGCTGGCGAACGCGCTCGTCGCGACGCGCGTCGGTGCCGACATCGTCGCGACCGCGGTCTATCCCCTCGCCCTCGCGCTCCACCGGATCGCGGGCGAGTCGCTCGTCGAGGCCTTGCACGGGCTGGGGCGCGACACCGGGGTCGACGTCCAGCGCCTGTGGGAGGCGTCCGACGTCGTCGACGACCACATCGGCGACGAGCCGCTGGCGCCCCTCGCGCCGCGGATCGCGGTCAGAGCCGCGGAGTACGACCTCCCTGCCGGCCTCGTGGCCGCTCTCGACCTCCACCTTCGCGCCCACGCAGCGGGTGACCGCCTCCTCGACGCCCTGACCGAGGTCGTGCGCATCCGCGAGGAGGCCGGCTGGCCGCCGCTGGCGGCGCCGATCGGGCAGATCCTCGGCTCGCAGGCGCTGCTCAACGTTCTCTCCGCGCGCCGCTACGGGACGGTGCTCGACGAGTTCCGACAGCTCGTCACCGGCGCCTACGGGACGCCGCCCGCGCCGATCGAGCCCGCGATCCGTCGCGCCGTCGAGCTCCTCGCCGCCGACAGCCCCGCGCTCGACGACGATCCGCCGAGCGCGGAGGACGTGCGCGATGCCGCCGAGGGCCTGGCCTCCTCCGAGGAGGACCTCGTGCTCCTCGCGATGTACGGCACCGAGGCCGAGGCGCTCCTGCGCTCGATCCGCCAGCGGCACTCGCGCGAGGCCTCGCTCCTCGTCGGCGACGTCGACGTCGAGCGCGCGGAGCGGATCCGCGAGCTCGTCCGCATCGTCCAGGAGTCCGGCGTCGGGGAGATCGAGATCGAGGACGAGGGCATGCGCGTGTCGGTTCGCCGCGCGGATGAGCCGGGGAGCCTCGTCGTGCCCGCGGGCCTCGCCGCCACGGTCGAGTCTGCGGAGCCGGTGGCGGCGAGGGACGATGACGGCACGATCCGCGTGGAGTCGCCGATGGTCGGGGTCTTCTACCGCGCGTCGCAGCCGGGGGCGCCGCCGTTCGTCGAGATCGGCGACGTCGTCTCCGCCGGCCAGACGCTCTGCGTCCTCGAGGCGATGAAGCTCTTCAACGAGCTGAAGACGGATGCGGACGGCCGCATCAGAGCGATCCACGCGGACAACGGGCAGCCGGTCGAGTTCGGGACACTCCTCTTCGAGCTCGAGCCGGTCGCCGAGCCGCCCGCCGTGTAGTGCGCCCTCGAGCAATGCGATCGATGTCGAGGCACTATCGGCTGAGGGGGCGTTAGCCGTGTTCTCCCGGGTCCTCGTCGCCAACCGGGGCGAGATCGCGGTCCGCGTGATCCGCGCGCTCCACGAGCTGGCAGTCGAGGCCGTCGCCGTCTACTCGACCGCGGACAGCGAGGCGCTCCACGTCGCGCTGGCGGACCAGGCGGTCTGCATCGGCCCGCCGCCCGCCGGCGAGAGCTACCTCCGGATCCCGAATCTGATCGCCGCGGCGGAGACCACCGGGTGCGAGGCGATCCATCCGGGCTACGGGTTCCTCTCCGAGAACCCGGCCTTCGCGCGCGCCTGCGCGGAAAGCGACCTCGTCTTCGTCGGCCCCACGCCGGAGGTGATGGAGCGGCTCGGCGACAAGGCGGCGGCGAAGGAGGAGATGCGCGCTGCGGCGGTGCCGCTCGTGCCGGGGACGGACGGGCCGGCGAACCTCGCCGAGGTGCGGTCGGCCGCGGCGGAGCTCGGCTTCCCCGTCCTGCTGAAGGCGATCGCGGGTGGCGGCGGTCGCGGCATGCGCCGCGTGGAGAGCTCCGAGCAGCTCGAGGACGCCTACGCCGCCGCCGCGGCCGAGGCCGATGCTGCGTTCGGCGACGGCTCGCTCTACCTCGAGAAAGTGGTCACGCCGGCCCGGCACGTCGAGGTCCAGGTGCTCTGCGACGCGGTGGGCGGCGTGCTCACGCTGGGCGAGCGCGAGTGCTCCATCCAGCGGCGCCACCAGAAGCTCGTCGAGGAGTCCCCGTCGGCCGCGATCGCGTCAGAGACCCGTGAGGAGCTCGAGGCCTCGGTCGCCCGCGCGTGCGTATCGGTCGGGTACCTCGGCGCGGGCACCTTCGAGTTTCTGCTCGGCCCGGACGGGGCGCCGTACTTCATCGAGGTCAACTGCCGGCTCCAGGTCGAGCATCCCGTCACCGAGCTGGTCACGGGCATCGACCTCGTGCGCGAGCAGCTGCGCATCGCGGCCGGGGAGAGGCTCGCTCACAGCGGGCGCGCCGAGCGCAAGGGCCATGCGATCGAGATCCGGATCAACGCCGAGGACCCCACCCGCGGCTTCGCGCCCGCGCCGGGGCGCGTGCGACGCTTCCGGCCGCCTCTCGGGCCCGGCGTCAGGGTCGACACCGCGATCGAGGACGGGCTCGAGATCCCGCCGTACTACGACTCGCTGATCGCGAAGGTGATCGTCTCCGACGAGGACCGGCCGGCCGCGATCGCGCGCGCGATTCGAGCGCTGGAGGAGCTGGAGGTGGACGGAATCCCGACGACGCGGGAGCTCGCGCTCGACGTGCTGCGCTCCGAGGGGTTCGCAGCCGGTGAGTACTCGACCGGCTACCTTGACGAGATGGAGCGGCACCTGCCGTCGCTGCGTCCGGCATGACCGGGACGACACCGGTGAGCCGGCGGCAGGCGCGGCGTCAGGCGCTCTTCCTCCTCTACCAGTGGGACCTCACGGGTCTCCCGCTCGAGAGCCTCTTCGAGGGCTCGCCGGACGAGTTCGCGTCCACGCTCGCGCGGGACGTCGCGGCCGACGCGCCCGCGCTCGATGCGCGGATCTCGGCCGCCTCCACCGACTGGCCCGCCGACCGGCTGGGTACGCTCGAGCGCAACATCCTGCGGATCGGGGTGCACGAGCTCGAGGAGGACGAAGTGCCGGCGGAGGTCGCGATCAACGAGGCGGTCGTGCTCGCGAAGCGCTATGCGACCGAGGAGGCGGGGCGGCTCGTGAACGGAATCCTCGGCAGCATCAAGCGGGAGGCGGCATGAGCGCCGCCGACGAGTCCCTCCAGCGGGCCGAGGAGCTGCTCGAGCGGCTGCGCACGCGCGTCGACGCGCTCGAGGCGAGCGCGGACACGGGCGGTGACGTCGACGAGGCGGTCGACGGGCTCGCGGAGATCGCGGAGATCGCACGCGAGATCGAGAGCGAGCTTCAGCGCGCCCGTCAGGCCGCAGATGCGGGCGCCTGACGAGCTTCGCGCGCTCGTCGAGGAAAGTCTCGCCGAGCTACGCCTCGACCCGACGCTCGGCGCCCTGGAGGAGCCGATTCGCTACGCGCTCGGCGGGGGCGGCAAGCGGATCCGGCCGGTGCTCTGCCTTGCGGTCTGCGAGGCGGCGGGCGCGGACGCGGAGAACGCGGTTCAGCCTGCGACCGCGCTCGAGCTCGTCCACACGTTCTCGCTCGTCCACGACGACCTGCCTGCGCTCGACGACGACGACGAGCGGCGGGGTCGGCCGAGCGTCCACGTCGCCTTCGGAGAGGCCGTGGCGCTCCTCGCCGGCGACGCGCTCCTGGCGGAGGCGTTGGGGCTCGCTGCCAGGTGCGATCAGCCGGAGATCGCGCGGGAGCTCGCGCGGGCGACGCTCGGGATGATCGGCGGGCAGTACCTCGACGTCACCGGAGCCCAGATGCGGCTCGAGGAGCTCCACCGTCTCAAGACCGGACGGCTGTTCGCCGCGGCGGTCGGGCTCGGCCTGTGGGCCGCCGGTGTCCCGGTGGAGCACCAGGGCCCGTGGCGCGCGTTCGGCGAGGAGCTCGGCGTCCTCTTCCAGGCGGTCGACGACGTGCTGGACGGCGACGGCTACGCGGCCGAGCTTGGCGCCGACGGCGCACGGCGGCTCGCGGGGGATGCCGCGAGCCGGGCACATGGACGGCTGGAGGGGCTCGAGGCCGACACGACGGTGCTCGCGGAGCTCGTCGACGGGCTCGCGGTCCGAACCGTGTAGCGCTAGCCGCTCGCGAAGTCGCGGTCGCGCAGCTTCGTGCAGGAGTCGCTCGCCTGGATTCCGTCGCGGATGTCCTGCCCCGCCTGCTCCAGGGAGGTGAGCGCGCTCTTGACCTCGTCCGCGGCGGCGCCGATCTCGACGAGGAGCGAGCGGGCGGTGGCAACGATGCCCGCCGACCCGGAGCCCGATCCGCCCTCCACGAGGTCCCGGGCCTTGTTCGCGTGCTGCTCGATCCCGTCGCCGATCTGTTGGAGCTCCTGCTGGGCCTGCTGCCCCGACTCGGTGTCGGGCGGCCCGATCTGACGGAGATCGTCGACGAGGCGTGAGGTCGCGCTCGACGCCTGGTTCGCGGCGGCCTTGAGGTCGCTGCTGGAGACGCCGAGACCCTGCGACATGACGCCGGTGATCGTCGTGGTCACGCTGTCGGCCCAGGTGTTCAGGTCGGTGCAGACGCTGTCGGCCCACTGCTCCGAGCTGGACGTTTCGTCCCCCCGCAGCCGGCTGCGACGAGCGAGAGGGCCGCGACGAGGACGGCGGCGGCCATGGCGGGCATCCGGTGCACCGGCCCATCTTCGCACGTTGCGTGAGGAAGACGACATCATCCGTGCATGCCGAAGAAGCGCCTGGACGTCGTGCTCGTCGAACGCGGACTGGCCGAGAGCCGCTCACAGGCCCAGGCGCTCGTGCTTGCCGGACTCGTCCCGGGCTTCACCAAGGCCGGCCAGCAGGTCTCCGAGGACGTCGAGCTCGAGGTGCGGCGCCCGCCGCAGTTCGTCTCCCGCGGCGGGGAGAAGCTTGCGCACGCGCTCGACGAGCTCGACGTCGACCCGGCGGGCAAGGACTGCCTCGATCTCGGCGCGTCGACAGGCGGCTTCACGGACTGTCTCCTGCAGCGTGGCGCCGCACGCGTGGTCGCGCTGGACGTCGGGCACGGCCAGCTGCACCCCCGGCTCCGGGCGGACGAGCGGGTGATCGTGCTCGAGCGGGTCAACGCTCGACTGCTCGAAGCGCTCCCGTTCCCGCCCGAGCTCGTGACCTGCGATGTCTCGTTCATCTCCGCGACCCGCGTGCTTCCACCGGCTCTGCGACTCGCGGTTCGCGATTGGGTCGCGCTCGTGCTCGTCAAGCCGCAGTTCGAGGCCGGGCGCGCCGACGCGCCTCGCGGTGTCGTCCGCGACCCCGCCGTGCACGCGAGGGTTCTCCGCGAGTTCTGCGCCGCGGCAGAGGGCTGGGGCGCTCGCGTAGCGGGGCTCGTAGACTCGGGCCACCCGGGACCGAAGGGGAACCGGGAGTTCGTCGTCCACCTGATCGCGAGCAAGGAGCCTTCCGACCCCGATGAGCTCGAGCGCCGAATCGCCGCCGCCATCGGCTGAGCGACGGCCGATCGCCCGCGCGGCGCTCGTCACGCACGGCAGGCCTGAGCAGGTCGGCGACGGCGTCGAGCGTCTGGTCTCGCTCGCACGGCGGATCGGCGTCGAGCTGATCGTCACGCCGGACGAGGCCGCGCAGCACGGCCTCGAGGCGCACGGCGACCCGGCCTCCGCCGAGCTCGTCGTCGTCCTCGGCGGCGACGGGACGATGCTCCGCGCGCTCCGCATGTACCTCGGCACGAACGTCCCGGTGCTCGGGGTGAACTTCGGCCGCGTCGGGTTCCTGAGCTCGATGCAGCCGGCCGAGCTCGAGGAGGGGCTCGGCCGCGCGTTCTCCGGGGAGTTCGTGACCTTCGAGCTGCCGACGCTCGAGCTCGATCTCGGGCCCGGAGCCGAGGAGGCCGACGGAGACCGTGTTGCCGTGAACGACGTCGTCGTCACGTCGGGGGAGCTGGGTCGCATGATCGAGCTCGAGTGGGCGGTCGGTGGAGAGGATCTCGGGCGGGTGCCGTGCGACGGGCTGATCTGCTCGACGCCCTCGGGCTCGACGGCGTACAACCTCTCGAACGGCGGGCCGGTGCTGATGTGGGGGATCGACGCGCTCGCGACGACGTTCGTCGCGCCGCACTCGCTCCACGCACGCCCGCTGGTCGTGCCGCGCGGGCAGGAGGTCGTCGTCTGGAACCGAACCCCCGACGTGCCGGTCGTCGTGCTCGTCGACGGGCACCGGGTCGGCCGGTCCGGACGCGACGGGCGGATCGCCGTCCGGCTGGGCGATGCGTACTCGCTGCTCGCCACGCTGCCCGACGCGACGTTCGTGCGCCGCTACCGCGAGAGCTTCTCGACCTAGCGGGATCGCGGTTCGGACACCTGTCGGCCGGACCGGGGCCTGTCTACGATCACTCCGTGCTGCGCAGGCTGCGGATCGAAAACCTCGTCCTGATCCGCGAGGCAGACCTCGAGCTCGACCCGGGGCTCGTTGCGCTGACGGGCGAGACCGGCGCGGGGAAGACGATCGTCACCCAGGCGATCGGGCTGCTCCTCGGCGCGAAGGGCGACGCGGCCTCGGTTGGCGCTGGCGCGTCCGAGGCGTTCGTCGAGGCCGAGCTCGAGGTGCCGGAGGGCTTCTTCGAGGAGGAGGGCCTCGAAGCGCTCCGTGAGCTCCGGCCGGAGGACGAGCCGGACCTCGTGGTGGCGCGCCGGGTCGGCGCGGACGGCCGCTCGCGGGCCTATGCCTGGGGCCGGAGCGTCGCGCGCGAGGACGTCGTCGCGGCGACCGAGCGGCTGCTCGTCCTGTCGGGCCAGTTCGCCCAACGCCGGCTTGCGCGGTCGTCGCACCAGCTCGAGCTGCTCGACGCCTTCGTCGGCTCCGAGCAGGCGATGCGCAGGGGCGACGCGCGGGATGCCTGGCGTGCGCTGCAGGCGGCGACGCGGCGCGTGGCCGAGCTCGAGCAGGGAGCGGAGGCTGAGCGCGCGCGTCTCGTGGAGCTTGCCGCCCTCGTCGAGGACACGGAGGAGCTCGTCCCCGGCGAGGAGGACGCACTGAGACTGGAGGCCGAGCGGGGCCGCCACGTCTCGGAGCTCGCGGACGGGGTCTCGAGTGCCCTGGCCGCGATCGACCCCGAGGAGGGAGACGGCGCGCGCGCCCTTGCCGCCGCGGCCGAGCATGCGCTCGTCGAGCCTGCCCGGGTGGCGCCCGAGCTCCTCGCCGCAACAGAGGAGCTGCGCGACGCCGCCGTGCGCCTCGGCGAGGTTGCCTCCGACCTGAGGCGCTTTGCCGATGCGCTCGACGGGGATCCCGCCCGGGTGGCCGAGGTGGAGGAGCGTCTCGACCGGATCGCGGGCCTCCGGCGCCGCTACCGGGCGGCCGATCTCGACGAGCTGCTTGCACGCCGCGACGCCGCCCTTCCCGAGCTCGAGGCGATCGCGGGTGGGGCCGACCCCGTCGAGCGAGCGCGTTCGGAGCGAGAGGTCGCGCAGCGGGGGTACGACGACGCGGCAGGTGCGCTCGCTGCCGCGCGGCGCGATGCCGCGGAGCCGTTCGCGGCGGCCGTTGCGCGGGAGCTCGCCGACCTGGGGCTTGGCGAGGGCGAGTTCCGAGTCGAGCTGGGTGAGCGCGAGCCCAGCCCGACGGGAATCGACGAGGCCGTCTTCCTCGTCCGTCCGAACGCAGGTCTGCCACTCGCGCCGGTCTCCGAGACCGCCTCGGGCGGCGAGCTCTCGCGCATCGCGCTCGCGATCGCGGCCGTCGCGGGCGGGGAGACGATCGTGCTCGACGAGATCGACGCAGGCGTCGGCGGAGAGACCGCGCATCGCGTGGCCGGCGTTCTCCGGAGGCTCGCCGGGCGCGCGCAGGTGCTCACGATCACGCACCTGCCCCAGATCGCGAGCGTCGCCGACCAGCACCTGCGGGTCGAGAAGGTCCCCGGCGACCCGACGCACACACGCATCGCCTCGCTCGACGATGCCGAGCGCCGGGACGAGCTGGAGCGCATGCTGGGCGGGGAGGCTTTCGTGGCCGCGGTCACCGCAGAGGACCGGTGAACGGCGAGATCTCCGGGCCCGCACGGCTCGGACGGCGGACGAAGGACCTCGTCAAGCGGCTGCGGCCCGAGGACGTCGCGGTCGTCGACCACGCAGACCTCGACCGCGTCTCTGCCGAGGAGCTCGTCGAGAGCGGGGTGCGCGTCGTCGTCAACGTCGCTCCGTCCTCCACCGGCAGATTCCCGAACGCAGGCCCACTGGAGCTCGTGCGCGCCGGGGTGCGGCTCGTCGACGCACCGGGCGCTCTTCTCTTCGACACGCTCTCCGACGGGGAGCTCGTGCGCGTCGAGCGAGGGCACGTCTGGCGCGACGGCACGCTCCTCGCGGAAGGTACGGAGCTCGACGCGACGACGCTCGAGGCAGCGCTCGCAGAGCACCAGGGGCGCCTCTCCCAGGCTCTCGAGGCGTTCGCCGAGAACACCCTGCTCCACCTGCGTGACGAGGCGGCGAGCCTCGCGGCCGGGTTCGAGCTGCCCACGCTCCGGACGCGGTTTCGCGACCGCCACGTCCTCGTGGTCGCGCGCGGGCCAGGCTACAAATCGGACCTCAAGATCGTCCGCCCGTACATCCGGGACTTCCACCCCGTCATCGTCGCGGTCGACGGTGGCGCCGACGCTCTTCGCGAGGCGGGCATCAAGCCGGACGTCATCGTCGGGGACTTCGACTCGGTCTCGGACGACGCGCTCCGCGGCGGCGCGGAGCTCGTCGTGCACGCGTACGCGGGTGGAGTCGCTCCGGGGGCCCAGCGGCTGCGCCGCCTTGGCCTCGAGCACGTCACGGTCGCTGCGCCCGGGATCAGCGAGGACCTCGCCCTCCAGCTCGCGCACGAGAAGGGCGCGACGCTGATCGTCGCCGTCGGCACGCACTTCAACCTCGTCGAGTTCCTCGAGCGCGACCGCGCGGGGATGGCGTCGACGTTCGTGACACGCCTCAAGGTCGGCGAGTCGCTCGTCGACGCGAAGGGCGTCTCGCGGCTCGTCAGCCGGCACGTGGGCATCTGGCCGCTCGCCGTGTTCGGCGCGATCGGCGTCGCGGTGATCGTCGGCGCGGTCGTCGCCTCGCCGGCGCTGCGCAACGTGATCGAGTCGATCTCGCGTGCGATCGCGAACGGCTTGGGCTTGTAGCCGGTCGACCTGCCGGAGGGCTCTGCGAGACTCACGGCGATGTTCGATCTGCGCTACCACGTCGCCTCGCTCGCCGCGGTCTTCGTCGCGCTCGTGATCGGGATCTTCGTCGGGGTCGGCCTCTCCGGCCGCGGGTTCGTCAACGATGCGGAGCGCAAGAACTTCCAGGCGAGGATCGACGAGCTGCAGGCCGACCGCGACTCGGCGGAGGCGACCGCCAAGAGCGCAGCGAGACGGGGCAACGCCCTCGACGCCTTCGCCGACACGACGTACACGAGCCTCGTCCGGCGACGGCTCGCCGGCACGAAGGTCGGGGTCGTGTTCGTCGGCTCGGTCGACCAGGGCATCGCGGGCGAGATCCGCCGGACGGTCTCCGACGCGGGCGGCCGAATCGTGCGGATCCGTGCGTTGCGAGTGCCGCTCGACCCGGACGCCGTCGACAAGGCGCTGCGGGGCGACGCGGACACGCGCGACCTCGCAGGTGCTGACAGGCGCAGCCGGCTCGGCACGACGATCGCGCGCGAGTTCGTCGCCGGCGGGCAGACCCCCGCGCTCGACCGCCTCTCGTCGGTGCTCGTCGAGGAGCAGCTCGGGCTTTCGACGGCGCCGCTCGACGCCGTCGTGGTCGCCCGCCCGACCCGTCCACAGCAGGGCGAGACGCAGGATTTCCTCAGCGGCCTGTACTCCGGGCTCGCCTCGGCGAGCGTCCCGAGCGTCGGCGTCGAGGACAGCAACGCCCAGCCGAGCGCGGTGCCGCCGTTCAGGGCGGGCGGTCTCGCGACCGTCGACGCGATCGACACCGCAGTCGGCCAGGTCGCGCTCGTGTTCCTGCTCGAGGGAGCGAGGCCGGGAAGCTATGGGTTGGGGCTTGACGCAGTCGATGGCGTCCTGCCCGCCGCGCCCGCGTCGGTGCCGGGCGAGTGAGCGAGCTGACCGTCCTCGTCGCGGCGCGCGACGAGGAGGAGCGGATCGGCCGGACCGTCGAGCGCCTGCTCGCCGCCTTCCCCGGCGCGGAGGTGGTCGTTGCGGACGACGGCTCGCGCGACGGGACGGCCGCGGCCGCGGAAGCGGCCGGGGCGCGTGTCGTCCGGCTCCCGCGCCGCGGCAAAGGGCAGGCGTTGACCCTCGCCGAGCTCGAGTGCGCCGGTGGGCCGCTCCTGCTCTGCGACGCCGACGTCGAGGGCGAGCTCCGGCCGCTCACCGAGAGCGGCGCCGACCTCTCGATCGCGCGCTTTGCGCGTCGCGCCGGCGGCGGGCTCGGAGTCGCCAAGGGCGTCGCCCGCGCACTCGTCCGCGCCCGCACCGGCCGCCGAGTCGAGGAGCCGCTTTCCGGGCAGCGCTTTCTCTCCGAGCACGCACGCGCGACGGTCTTTCCCGTCGCTGCGGGCTTCGGCGTCGAGACGCGGATGACCATCGACGCCCTGCGGGCGGGCCTGGACGTTCGCGAGGTCGAGCTCGACCTCGGCCACCGGGCAACCGAGCGGGACCTCGCCGGCTTCGTGCACCGCGGACGCCAGCTGCTCGACCTGACACTCGCGGTCGCCCCGACGGCGGTCAACTTCAGAGGCCTCCGGCTCCCGCTCGTCGGTGCTGTCGTCGCGGTCGCCGCGCCCGGCGTCGCCCCGGTCGCCGCCCTCGGCCTCGCGGACGACCTGTGGAGCGGGCCGGAACGAGGCTTTCGCGCCCACCTCCGAGCCGGGGCGACGACGGGAACGCTGAAGCTCGTCGGGATCCCGCTGTGGGCGCTCTGGCGAACGCGCTCGCTCTCGGGAGCGCTGCTCGTGGCGCTCTCCGCGAACGTCCTCAACCAGCTCGACACCCGCCCCGGGAGGGCGATCAAGGCCTTCCTGCTCGGCTCGCTCCTACTCCGCGGCACACCTCGCGGGGCGCTCGCCGTCGCCGTCCTCCTCACGCCATACGATCACCGCGAGATGACGATGCTCGGCGATGCAGGCTCGAACGCGCTCGGCGCCGTGCTAGGTTTGCATTCCGTGAGGCGCTTGAGCGGCCCGCGGAGAATCGGCGCAATCGGTGCGCTCGCCGTCCTCACCGTCCTCGCAGACCGCCGGTCGCTCGGCGAGCTGATCGAGTCGACGCCCGGTCTCAGAGCCATTGACGCGCTCGGGCGGTACCCATGAGCGACGGGCCGGCGACGCGCTACGTCTTCGTCACGGGCGGAGTCGTCTCGGCCCTCGGGAAGGGGATCGTGGCCGCCTCGCTCGGCCGGCTGCTCAAGGCGCGGGGGCTCCGCGTGCGGGCACAGAAGTTCGACCCGTACCTCAACGTCGACCCGGGGACGATGAGCCCGTTCCAGCACGGTGAGGTGTTCGTCACCGAGGACGGGGCGGAGACCGACCTCGACCTCGGCCATTACGAGCGCTTCATCGACGAGAACCTCTCGCGGAATGCGAGCCACAGCGCAGGCGCGGTCTGGGACACCGTCCTGCGCAAAGAGCGCAGGGGAGAGTTCCTCGGTGCGACCGTCCAGGTGATCCCGCACATCACGAACGAGATCAAGAGCCGGATCCGCCGTGGCGCGACCTCGGACCCAGCCGACGTCGTCATCTCCGAGATCGGCGGCACGGTCGGGGACATCGAGTCGCTGCCGTTCCTCGAGGCGATCAGGCAGTTCCGCCGGGAGGTCGGCCCCGAGAACGTTCTCTACCTCCACGTCACGCTCGTCCCGTTCATCGAGGCGGCGGGCGAGCTGAAGACAAAGCCGACGCAGCATTCGGTGAACGAACTCCGCCGCATCGGGATCCACCCGGACGCGGTCGTCTGCCGCTCGCGCGACCTGCTCTCCGAGGAGATCCGCGACAAGATCGCGCTGTTCGCCGACATCGACCCGCGCGCTGTCTTCTCCTCGCCCGACCTCCCCGACGTCTACCTCGTTCCCGAGCACCTCGCCGCAGAGGGCCTCGACGCATACGTCTGCGACCGGCTCGGCTTCACGACCCCGCCGCCCGACCTGTCCGAGTGGAACGAGCTGACCGAGCGGATCGGCGAGCAGCACGAGGAGGTGCAGATCGCCCTCGTCGGGAAGTACGTGAAGCTCCACGACGCGTACCTCTCGGTGCACGAGGCGCTGAAGCATGCCGGTGTCGCCAGCGGTGCACGCGTGCGGGTCACCTGGGTCGACGCCGAGCACATGTCCTACGAGGAGGCGGCCGGCGAGCTCGAGCAGGTCGACGGGGTGCTCGTCCCGGGCGGGTTCGGCTCGCGCGGCTGGGAAGGGAAGATCCTCGCCTGCCAGGTCGCGCGCGAGCGCGGGATCCCGTACCTCGGCATCTGCCTCGGGATGCACGTCGCCGTCTCCGAGTTCGCCCGTCACGTCGCGGGGCTGGACGGCGCCAACTCGACGGAGATGGACCCTGAGACCCCGTACCCCGTGATCGACCTGCTGCCCGAGCAGAAGGAGATCGAGGAGCTGGGCGGGACGATGCGCCTCGGCGCGCAGGCCGTCGAGCTCGCCGAAGGGACGCGCGCGCGGGAGATCTACGACGAGCCGGTCGTCCACGAGCGGCACCGGCACCGCTACGAGGTGAACAACTCCTACCGCGACCAGCTCGTGGAGCACGGGCTCGTCGTCTCGGGGACGTTCCAGCAGGGCCGCCTCGTCGAGATCGTCGAGCTCGCCGACCATCCGTGGTTCGTCGCGAGCCAGTTCCACCCGGAGTTCAAGTCGCGCCCGACCCGGCCTGCCCCGCTGTTCCGCGAGTTCGTCGCGGCCGCGCTCGACCGCAGCCGTGCCCGAGGCGGCGTGCGCGCTGCGGCCCGCTGAGGCGCCCCTCGCGTCCGTGCAGCAGCCGCCCCTGACGTCGCCCCTCGTCGACCTCTTCCTCGAGCTCTGCGCGATCCCGAGCCCGCCCGGGGAGGAGCGGGCCGTGGCGGACCGAGTCGTGCAGGAGCTCGACCGGCTCGGCCTCGAGTGGCACGAGGACGGCGCTGCAGCGAGGCTCGGATCGAGCACCGGGAACATCGTCTGCCGTGTTCCCGCGACGGCGGAGGAGGGCGTGCCGCTGCTCCTTTGCGCCCACCTCGACACCGTCCCCGTCGAGGGCGCGCTCGAGCCGGGGCTCGACGACGACGGCCTCATCCGCAACGCCGGCGGGGCGATCCTGGGCGCCGACAACAAGTCGGCGGTCGTCGCGATGCTCGAGGCGGTCCGTCGCGTGGTCTTCGAGGAGCGGCCGCACGCGGGGATCGAGCTCGTCTTCACGCCGAAGGAGGAGATCGGCCTCCTCGGCGCTACCGAGCTCGACGTCTCGCAGCTCCGGGCACGCGCCGGGTTCGTCTACGACCAGGCCGCGCCGATCGGCGAGGTGGTCGTCGGCGCGCCGTCCGCCCAGGAGCTCGTCCTGCGCTTCCACGGCCGGCCTGCCCACGCGGGGATGTACCCGGAGGAAGGACGGTCGGCGGTCCTCGCGGCGGCTCGCGCGATCGTGGACATGCCGCTCGGGCGGATCGACGATCTCACCTCCGCCAACGTTGGGCTCATCGACGGCGGCTCGGCGCGGAACATCGTCCCCGAGTGGTGCGAGCTGCAGGCGGAGGTCCGCTCGCACGACCTCGCCCGGGTGAGCGAGGTCGTCCAGCAGGTCGTCGACGCGGCCGCCTACGCGGCGGCGGTGTCGGACTGCACGCTCGAGACGGCGATCGAGCCGAAGTACCGCGGCTACAGGCTCCGCTCCGACTCGCTTCCCGTGCGGCTTGCGAGCGACGGGCTCCGGCAGGTCGGCTACGAGCCGCGGCTCGTCCTCTCGGGTGGCGCGGCCGACGCGAACGTCTTCAACGAGCGCGGCCTGCCCTGCGTGAACCTCGCCAACGGGATGGTCGACATCCACACCCCCGACGAGCGCATCGCCGCCGAAGACCTCGAGCGGATGGTCGACGTCACGATCGGGATCGTCGACGCCGCGCAACAGCCGCTCGACGCCTGATGCCGCTCGGGCTCCGCTGGGGGACGATCAGCGCGGTCGGCGAGCGCCACGACGGCGTCGTCCGGCTCGAGGTCGACGGGCGGCCGTGCCTCGCGTATCCACGGCTGACCGGCGAGGTGGAGGTCGGCGACGTCGTGCTCGTCAACGTGCAGGCGACGGAGCTCGAGCTCGGCTCGGGCGGCTTCGACGTCCTCTACGCCAACCTGACCAGGGGCCTGCAGCTGCCCGTCGCGGAGCGCGCGCACGTGATGACCCTGCCGTACACGCCAGGACAGCTCGCGGCTCGGTTCGTCGAGGAGGAGGGAGCGGAGGACACCGAGCGCCTCGCGGGCACGCCGGTGGTCTGCCTCGGGCTCCACAGCCAGCTCGCGCCGGTCTGCGCCGCGCTCTCCGGCCGCCGCGTCGCCTATGTCCAGCAGGGCGGCGGCGCGCTGCCGGTCTCTCTGTCCGACACCGTCAGGGCCCTGAAGGCGCGGAAGCTCCTCGAGACGGCGATCGCCGTCTCGCCGTGCCTCGACGGCGACGTCCAGTGCGTGACCGTCGCCTCGTCGCTGCTCCACGCTGCCGGCCGCGGCGCCGACGTCGTCGTCTGCGGCATCGGGCCGGGCATCGTCGGCACCGCGTCGCGCTTCGGGCACGGTGGGCTCGCCGTCGCGGACGCGGCGAATGCGGCGTCGGCGCTCGGCGGTGCGCCGATCGTGGCGCCGCGCGTGTCGTTCGGCGACGAGCGGGAGCGCCACCAGGGCGTTTCCCACCACACGCGCTCGGCGCTCGAGCTCTGCCTCGGCGAGGTGCGGGTCGCGTGGCCGCACGGGCTCGAACGCCCGGACGGCCTCGATGTCGTGGAGGTCGACGTCACTGGCTGGGAGACCGCGTGCGGGTCGCTCCCCCTGACGCACATGGGCCGCGGGCCGCGGGAGGACCCATGGTTCTTCGCGGCCGCGTTCGCGGCTGGCCGGCTCGCGGCGGGATAACGGCCTCTCGGAACGGTGCGGTATCGTCACGCGCCGTGCGGATCGGGGTCGCGAAAGAGATCAAGTCGCAGGAGCACCGCGTCGCGCTGACGCCGGCCGGAGCGCTCGAGCTCGTCCGCCGCGGCCACGACGTCGTCGTCGAGACGAGTGCGGGGACCGGCTCGGGCTTCTCCGACGAGGCGTATGCGACCGTCGGCGCCCGCGTCGCGCCGGTCGAGGAGGTCTGGTCGTCGGTCGAGCTCTTGCTGAAGGTGAAGGAGCCGATCGCGTCCGAGTACGGCTACCTCCGCGAGAGCCTGACGCTCTTCACGTACCTCCACATCGCCGCGGACGAGCCGCTCACGCGCGCGCTGCTCGACTCGGGCATCGCTGCGGTCGCCTACGAGACGGTCGAGACCGCCGACCGGCGGCTCCCGCTGCTCGCCCCGATGAGCGAGGTCGCCGGCCGGCTCGCGCCGCAGATGGGCGCGTGGGCGCTCGAGAAGGCCCACGGCGGCCGCGGCATCCTGCTCGGCGGCGTCCCCGGCGTCCCGCCGGCGAAGGTGATCGTCCTGGGCGGCGGGGTGGTCGGCATCAACGCGGCGATCATCGCCCTCGGCCTGCAGGCGGACGTCTGGGTGCTCGACACGTCGGTCGATCGGATGCGGGAGCTCGAGATCGCGCTCGACGGCCGGGTCACCCTGGCGATGTCGAACCGGCTGCAGGTCGAGGAGGTGCTTCCCGGCGCCGACCTCGTGATCGGCGCGGTGCTCGTCCCGGGCGCGCGCGCGCCGAAGCTCGTGACCCGCGAGATGCTCGGGCTGATGCGCCCGCACGCGGTCCTCGTCGACGTCGCGATCGACCAGGGCGGCTGCTTCGAGACGTCGCACGCGACGACCCACGACGACCCGGTGTTCGTGGTCGACGACATCGTCCACTACTGCGTCGCGAACATGCCCGGAGCCGTTCCCATCACGTCGACGAAGGCCCTCACGAACGTCACGCTCCCGTACGTCGAGGCGATCGCGGACAAGGGGCTGTCGCGGGCGATCGCCGAGGATCCGGCGCTCGCGAAGGGCGTCAACACGCTCGCGGGGAAGCTGACCTACGAGGCTGTCGCCGACGCGCACGGCCTGCCGTACACGCCGCTCGCCGACGTCGAGCGGGCGCTGGTGTGACTCCGCGCTAGCTGTTGTCCTCGGCCCGCGCCTGAGCCTTCTGCGCTTTCGCGCTCTCGGAGGGCGAGATCCTGATGACCACCCACGTGAGCGCCATCGAGAGCCCGAGCACCGCGGCGATGTAGAGGGCGAGCTCGACGAGACCGAGGACCGTGTCCATTGCCCGACTAGGATAGCTCGACCATGGCCCGTGCCTGTGTGATCGTGCTCGACGCCGTCGGAGCGGGCGAGCTGCCCGACGCCGCCGACTACGGTGACGAGGGGTCGAACACCCTCGCGAACGTCGCGCGCGCCGTCGGCGGGCTCGACCTGCCGAACCTCGAGGCGCTCGGCCTCGGGAACATCGAGGAGCTCGAAGGCTGCCCGCCGCAACCGTATGCTCCGGCGATCGCCGGACGGCTCGTCGAGCGCTCGAAGGGGAAGGACACGACCGCCGGCCACTGGGAGCTGATGGGCGTCGTCACCCCGACGCCGTTCCCGACCTACCCCTATGGGTTCCCGGACGAGGTGATCGACCCGTTCATGAACCGCACCGGCCGCGGCGTGATCGGCAACAAGCCCGCGTCCGGGACGGAGATCATCCAGGAGCTCGGCGAGGAGCACCAGCGGACGGGGAAGTGGATCGTCTACACCTCCGCCGACTCGGTCTTCCAGATCGCCGCGCACGAGCAGACGATCCCGCTCGAGGAGCTGTACGCGGGGTGCCGCGTCGCCCGCGAGATCCTCACCGGCAAGCACGCCGTCGGGCGCGTGATCGCACGGCCCTTCGTCGGCGAGCCCGGCCACTACGAGCGCACGCCGAACCGACACGACTTCTCGCTCGAGCCTCGCCGGCCGAACTACCTCACGGCCATCCGCGACGCGGGCCACACGACCTACGGCGTCGGGAAGATCTGGGACATCTTCGCGGGGTGCGACATCGACGAGTCCTTTCCGACGAAGTCGAACGTCGACGGGATCAACCGCACGATCGAGCTCCTCGAGAACGTCGACGGGGGGCTTGTCTTCGTGAACCTCGTCGAGACCGACCAGCTGTGGGGGCACCGGAACGACCCGGTGAACTTCCACCGCTGCCTGCAGGACTTCGACCGCCGCCTGCCGGACATCCTCGACGCGCTCCGCGACGGCGACCTCCTGATCCTCACGTCCGACCACGGCTGCGACCCGACGACCCCGTCGACCGACCATTCCCGGGAGCACGCTCTGCTGCTCGCGTACGCGGCGGGAAAGAACGCCGCAGGCCGGATCCACGAGGACGGCGAGTTCGGCGACGTGGGCGCCACGGTGTGCGCATGGCTCGGAGGGAAGCACCCAGGCAAGGGAGCCCCGGGTAGGGCGATCATCGAGCGGTGACGGCGACGACGTTCCTCGGCCGCAGGGCACGATGATCCGGCCGGCCGAGCTGATCGAGCAGAAGCGGGACGGGGGAGAGCACGATCCCGCGGAGCTCTCCGAGCTGATCCTCGCGTACGCGCGGGACGAGGTGCCCGACTACCAGTTGGCCGCGTGGTGCATGGCGGTCTACTTCCGCGGCCTCACCGCGGCCGAGACCGACGCGTTGACCGACGCGATGATCCGCTCGGGCGAGACGCTCGACCTCGGCTCGCTCCTCGGCAGGAAGGTCGTCGACAAGCACTCGACGGGCGGCGTCGGAGACAAGACGTCGATCGCAGTCGGCCCGATCGTGGCGGCATGCGGCGTTCCGCTCGGGAAGATGAGCGGCCGCGGGCTCGGCCATACGGGCGGGACGCTCGACAAGCTCGAGTCGATTCCGGGCTTTCGCGTCGAGCTGACGACGGACGAGTTCGTCGCGCAGCTACGCGAGGTCGGCGTCGCCATCGTCGGGCAGACCGCAGATCTCGTCCCGGCGGACAAGAAGCTCTACGCGCTGCGAGACGTGACCGCGACGGTGGACATCGTCCCGCTGATCGCGAGCTCGATCATGTCGAAGAAGCTCGCCGCGGGAGCCGAGGCGATCGTCCTCGACGTCAAGGTCGGGGACGGCGCGTTCATGCGGACGCTCGACGACGCGCGGGTCCTCGCCGAGCAGATGCGCGACATCGGCGTCCGCGCCGGCCGCGAGGTGACGTGCCTCCTGACCGACATGGACCAGCCGCTCGGCCGCGCGGTGGGCAACGCGCTCGAGGTCGACGAGGCACGGGACACCGTGCGTGGCGACGGCCCCGAGGACTTCACGGAGCTCGTGCTCGATGCGTCGGCGCGCCTGCTCGCCCATTCCGATCTCGGGATCGACGTCGAGGAGGGACGGCGGAGGGCGGAGGCGGCCGTCGCGGATGGAAGCGCGCTCGAGGCATACGAGCGGTGGATCCGCGCGCAGGGCGGCGATCCCGACCCGTCGGTGCTGGAGCGGGCGCCCGTCCGACGATCCGTGTCCGCGCCGCGCGACGGCGTCGTTCGGCGTGTCGCCGCACGGGCCATCGGTCTCGCCGCGCTCGAGCTGGGCGCCGGGCGTCGCACGAAGGCGGACCCGATCGACCACGCGGTCGGCATCCTCTGCTTCGCGAAGCGCGGCGACACCGTCCTCGAGGGCGACGATCTCGCCGAGGTGCACGCGCGAGACGATGCGTCCGCGGATCGGTGCGCCGAGGCCGTGCTCGCTGCGTATGAGCTGGGCGAGGAGCCGCCGCCGGAGCGTGGCATCCTGCTCGACGTCGTCGACTGAGCGCTAGGAAGGCGGCGCGAGCTCGTCCAGCGTGTCCGCCAGCCCGATGAGGCAGGTGAGCGCGCGCGTCGGGGCGGGCTCTGCCCGCTCGCCGAGCCGGTTGATCCACACGGTCGGGAGGGCGAGTGCGGACGCGGGAACGACGTCGTGGAAGTGGCTCTGCGCGACGTGGACGTCGGGCAGGCGTCCGACCTGCTCGGCGAAGGCGTGCCAGTGGCGGTGGGCGGGCTTGTACGAGCCGATCTCCGACGCGACGATCGCCAGGTCGAACGGGACGCCGATCGACGCGATCGACGACTCGATCAGGTCGCGATCGGAGTTCGAGAGGATCGCGAGCCGCCACCCGCGCGACCGCGCCGTCTCGAGCTCCGGGCGAACGTCGGGAAAGACGGGCCAGCCGGGCAGGGTCTCGGCGGGATCGGCATCGACGCCGAGCCGACGCGCGCTCTCGCGCAGCACCTCCCGATAGGAGAGACCGGGCGTCTCCGCCTGTACGACGGGCTCGACCTCGTGGTAGCGGGCGAGCAGCGACGCATCGCCGAGCGCGCCGGCGAGCCCCGCGTTCCAGTCGACGAGCGTGCCGTAGCAGTCGAACGTCGCCCAGCGGTCCATGGCCCGAGCCTAGCCGCGCCGCGTGACCGGCTTCTCCATCGTCATCGACTCGAGCGTGACCCCGTCCGGAAGGGTGACGAGGACCTCCTCGACCGGCTCGAAGCCGTACGCGCGGTACAGCGGCACGCCGGGCAAGCGTCGCCATCAGGGACAGACGCGTGAAGCCCTCTCGGCGCGGCGGCGCCCTCGCACGCCTCGAGGATCCGGCGTCCGAGCCCCCGCCGCGTCCAGTCGGCGCGCGTGAACATCGCCCGGACCCTCGCGGGCTCGGTGGCGGGATCGAGCAGCCGGGCGTCACCCTCGCTGTCGCCGCTGCCGGTGTAGAGCCGGTCGCGCCTGCTCCAGCCGCCGCAGGCGACGAGCTCACCGACCGCCTCGATCACGAAGTACGTGCCGTCGTCGAGCAGCAGCGGGTCGACGGTCGAGACGTAACGGACGGCGCTCTCGGCCTGGTGCTGGTCGTAGAAGCGGCGGAAGAGGACGTCGCCGGAGACGCGCATCAGGGTCTCGATCGCCGGTCCGTCCTCCGGCGTCCCGATCCGCAGGGTCGTCTCCTGGGCGGCCATGGCGCGAATCTACTGCGCTCGCGCCGTCCTTACGATGGCGGCATGCCCGAGCTGCCAGAGGTCGAGACGGTCAGGCGCCGCCTCGCCCCGGTCCTCGAGGGGGCGACGATCGAGTCCGCGGAGATCGTCGATCCGCGCCTGACGAGGCCGGTCGACCCGGCGGTCGTCGCCGGGGCTCTGGTCGGCGACCGGATCGTGTCGCTCGACCGCCGGGGCAAGTACCTGCTCTGGCGGCTCGCCAGCGGGCGGACGCTTGTCGTGCACCTGCGCATGACGGGATCCTTTCGCCACGCACCCGGGGGAGAGCTCCCGGAGGACGCGTACCGCCGCGCGACCCTCGCGCTCGACGGCGGAGGGGCGGTGGGCTACCGGGACGTCCGGCGGTTCGGGACCTGGGAGCTCTTCGACGCGGAGCATCTGAAGCTCTATCTGGGCACCCGCCTCGGCCCGGAGCCGCTCGCCGCATCATTTACCGCCGCCCGGCTCGCCTCCTCGGCCGCGGGTCGGACGACCCCCGTCAAGGCCTTCCTCCTCGACCAGCGGCGCATCGCGGGCGTCGGGAACATCTACGCCGACGAGGCCCTCTGGCGTGCAAAGCTCCATCCGCTTCGCCCCGCGGGAGAGCTCGACGGGGCCGAGCTGGCGCGGCTGCACCGCGCGTTGCGAGCGGTTCTGCGGAAAGGGATCGAGCGGCAGGGGTCGACGCTTCGCGACTACGTCACGCCGGACGGGGACGGGGGCTCGATGCAGGACGAGTTCCACGTCTACGGCCGGCTCGGAGAGCCGTGCGACCGTTGCGGGCGTCCGCTCGAGCGGATCGTGGTCGCCGGCCGGGGCACGTGGTTCTGCCCGCACTGCCAGCGGCGCCCGAGCACCTAGCAACACGGTGTTTGCAAGCGCTGCCTCGTGACCGTGGGCGGCGTCGGGGCCGCGTCCCGCGCGGCTCGTACACTCGTTCCATGGCAGCACCGTCGATCAGCGAGGCGGTCGTGCTGCGCTCGTTCCCGTTCGGGGAGGCGGACCGGGTGCTCCACGTCTACACGGCGGCGAGCGGCAGGCTCGGCGCGATCGCGAAGGGCGTGCGCCGGACGAAGAGCCGCTTCGGCGGCCGTCTCGAGCCGTTCTCGCACGTCGAGCTCTCCCTCCATCGCGGGCGCGGAGAGCTCGCGACCGTGACCGGCGCGTCGCTCGTCCGCTCGCACGACCGGGTCCGCTCCGACCCGAGGCGGCTTCAGATCGGGCTCGTCGGCCTCGAGGCGATGCTGCGCCTGTTCACGGAGGAGGAGCGCAACGAGCGTGCGTTCCTCGCGCTGACGCGCTTCCTCGACGCGCTCGACGAGCACGAGCCAGCGCGGGGAGCGAGGCCCGGCCTCGACCCGCTCGTGCTCTCGTTCCAGCTCAAGCTGCTCTGGCTGTCGGGGTTCCTGCCGCATCTCGGGAGCTGCGTCGAGTGCGGGGCGGAGGAGGGGCTCGTCGCATTCGACCCCTCGGCGGGCGGGGCGGTGTGCGCCGGGTGCGGGGACGGCGCGATCGCGCTCTCACCGGAAGGCCTCCACGGGCTCGCTGCGCTGCTCGGGACGCCGATCGCCGATGCCTTCTCGCTCGGGCTCGGCGACCGCGCGTCCCGCGACGCGCTCGCAGTCGTCACCTCGTCGTACGAGCACCACGGCGGCTTCCGCCTGAGAACGCTCGCCTAGCGAGCGCGTCGGGGCGAGGACCCGTCGCGGGGGGCGCGGCTCTTACCCGGCGCGGGCCGGCGGGCTCCACGGGGTCGCGAGGCGCTCGAGGAGGTGCGCAAGCGCGCCGCCGATCGGGATCCGCTCCTGGGCGAGCGTGTCGCGGTCGCGCAGCGTGACCGTGTCGTCCTCGAGCGTCTGATCGTCGATCGTCAGCGCCCACGGCGTGCCGATCTCGTCCTGGCGCCGATAGCGGCGGCCGATCTGGCCGCCGTCGTCGTACTCGACGCTCAGGTGCCGGCGCAGCTCGTCGCGGAGCGCCTGCGCCTTCTCGACCATCTCCGCCGTTCTTGGTGATCAGCGGCAGCACGGCCACGGTGACGGGCGCGAGCCGCGGGTGGAGCCGCAGGACGGTGCGCTCGCGCTCGGCGACGACCTCCTCGTCGTATGCGTCGATCAGGAACGTCAGCATCGAGCGGTTGACGCCGAGCGACGGCTCGATCACATGGGGGACGAAGCGCTCGCCGCTGCCCGCGTCGACCCATTCGAGCTTCGTGCCCGAGGCATTCGTGTGCTGCGTGAGGTCGAAGTCGCCCCGGTTAGCGATCCCCTCGAGCTCCGACCAGCCCATCGGGTAGCGGTACTCGATGTCGCTCGTGGCGCTGGAGTAGTGCGACAGCTCGTCCGCGTCGTGGGGGCGCGCGCGGAGGTTCTCTTCGCGCACGCCGTAGCGGACGTGCCAGCCGAGCCGCTCCGCGACCCAGTACTCGTGCCATTTCGCCGACTCGACCGGCGGGACGAAGTACTCGAGCTCCATCATCTCGAACTCGAGCGTGCGGAAGATGAAGTTCCCGGGCGTGATCTCGTTCCGGAACGCCTTCCCGACCTGCGCGATGCCGAACGGCGGCTTGCGCCGCGCCAGCTGGGCGACGTTCTTGAAGTTGACGAAGATGCCCTGCGCGGTCTCGGGGCGCAGGTAGACCTCGATGCCGGTCTCCTCCACGGCGCCGACTCGTGTGCGGAACATGAGGTTGAACTGCCGTGGCTCGGTAAGGTCGCAGTCGGGTGTCTCGCCGGGATGCTTGCTCGGCTTCCGCCCGCATTCCGCGTCCGCGAGCTGGTCGGCGCGAAAGCGCTTCTTGCACGTCCGGCAGTCGATCAGCGGGTCGGTGAATCCCGCCACGTGGCCCGACGCCTCCCAGACCTTGGGGTGGAGGATGATCGACGAGTCGAGCGCGACGATGTCGTCGCGCTCGCGCACCATCGCCTCGAGCCACCGTGCCTTCACGTTGTCCTTCAGCAGGACGCCGTAGTGCCCGTAGTCGTACGACGAGCCGAGCCCGCCATAGATCTCCGACGACGGGAACACGAACCCGCGTCGCCGCGCGAGCGAGACGACCTTGTCCATCGTGACCTCGGCAGCCATGGCGCGTCAACGCTACCCGGTGATGATCGATCCCGGATAGGCGTGACGTCCAGGGGCGCCACCGACCGAGCAGGGTGGCTCGGCCGTGCCCGGCACGTACACGGAGGTACGGTCCGGGCACGGCCGGGACGCCATGCGACGCGTCGGAGGCGTCATCCGGTTCGCGCCTATCCGGGATCGATCATCTAGCCTCCCGGCCGTGACCGACCAGGTCCCCGTCGAGCTCCACATCCTCTCGGACTCGACCGGCGAGACGGCGGCACGGCTCGTCCTCGCGCTCGAGGCACAGTTTCCCGACCTCGCGTTCGAGGAGGTCAGGCACCCGCGCGTCGAGTCGGTCGAGGATCTCGCCCTCGCAGTGCAAAGGGCCAGGGGACGCCCTGCGGTGATGGTCTACACGCTCGTCGAGCCGGGTTATCGCGACTCGATGCGGCAGCTCTGCCGTCGCGCCCGCGTGCACTACTGCGATCTGCTCGGTCACCCGATCGACTCGATCTCGCGGGTCGCCGGAGTCGCCGCGCGGATGGAGCCCGGCGCGCGCGCGCCGCTCGACCAGACGTACTTCAAGCGAATCGAGGCGATGGAGTTCGCCGTACGCTACGACGACGGCGTCGGCGGGGGCCTCGACGAAGCCGACATCGTGCTCGTCGGCGTGTCGCGCACGTCGAAGACGCCACTCTCGATCTACCTCGGCTACCTCGGCCACAAGGCGGCGAACGTGCCGATCGTAAAGGGCGTCGAGCCGCCTTCCGCGCTGTTCGAGATCGACCGCGCCAAGATCGTCGGCTTGACGATCGACCCGGAGCGCCTCGCCGACATCCGCGAGGAGCGCGTCCGCTCGATGGGCGCCCCGCGGCGCCGCTACGCGGACCTCGAGGCGGTGTTCGAGGAGCTCGAGGCGGCCACCCGTGTGCACCGGCGCCTGCGCTGCCCCGTGATCGACGTGTCGGAGCTCTCCGTGGAGGAGACCGCGATGCGGATCGTCCGCCTCGTCAGCGAGCGTGGTCGCCGTCACGAGGGCGTGCCCGCGTGAACGACCGAAACGCCCGCTACGGACCGCTCGCCCGCGGCATCGAGCGGGATCTCGGGGAGAAAGGCTGGGTGCCGCTCCGCTACTGGATCGTCTGGTTTGGCGCGCTCGGCGTGGCGATGGTCGCGTTCTACGTGGTCCTCACTCCGCTATGGCTGGGCCTCCGCGCAGCGGCGTGGGTCGCAGAGCTCCGGGCCCGCGCCGGGGCGCGCTCCGGAGGGCGCCAGTAGCAGCCGCGACGCGCGCGCGTCGTGCGCATAGGATCGGACGGTGGAGTTCGTCTACGCGTTCGACGAGCAGGCACCGGGGGGTCGCGAGCTGCTCGGCGGGAAGGGGATCGGCCTTGCGGAGATGACCGCGCTCGGCGTGCCCGTGCCCGCAGGGTTCACGGTCACGACGGACGCATGCCGGGAGGTGATGCGGTCGGGTGACGTACCCGACGACCTGTGGCGCCAGGTCGACACGCACGTTGCGCGCCTGGAGGAGACGTCGGGCAAGCGGTTCGGCGACCCGCAGGATCCGCTGCTCGTCTCGGTCCGCTCGGGCGCCGCCGTCTCGATGCCCGGGATGATGGACACCATCCTCAACCTCGGCCTCGACGACGTCGCGGTCGAGGGCCTGGCCGCGGCCACGGGCAACCCGCGGTTCGCATTCGACTCCTACCGGCGGCTGATCCAGATGTACGGCGAGGTGGTCGACGGGATCGACGCGCACCTGTTCGAGGGGGAGCTCCAGGAGTTGAAGGAGCGGCGGGGCGTCCAGCTGGACGTCGACCTCGGGGCCGACGACCTCCGAGCGCTGATCGAGACCTTCCAGGGGATCTACGAGCGCGAGGTGGGCGCGCCGTTCCCGGGCGATGCCTCCGAGCAGCTCCGTCGCGCGGTCCGCGCCGTCTTCGACTCGTGGGAGTCGCCGCGCGCGAAGGTCTACCGCCGCACGTATGAGATCCCGGACGACCTCGGCACCGCGGTCAACGTCGTCCAGATGGTGTTCGGCAACAAGGGCGAGTCGTCGGGGACGGGCGTCTGCTTCACGCGCGACCCGTCGACGGGCGAGCGCCGGCTGTTCGGCGAGTTCCTCGTCGACGCCCAGGGCGAGGACGTCGTCGCGGGAATCCGGACGCCCGAGCCCATCGAGGGGATGCTCGACCGGCTCCCGGAGGCCTACAGGCAGCTGGTGGCGACCCTCGAGCGCCTCGAGGAGCACTACCGCGAGATGCAGGACGTGGAGTTCACGGTCGAGGATGGGGAGCTCTTCCTGCTCCAGACGCGGACGGGCAAGCGGACGGCGCGCGCGGCCCTGCGGATCGCGGTCGAGATGACCGACGAGGGGCTGATCTCGCGCGAGGAGGCGGTCGTGCGGATCGATCCGGGCCAGCTCGACCAGCTGCTGCACCCGATGATCGACCCGGACGCGCAGCTCGACGTCGTCGCCACCGGCCTGAACGCCTCACCCGGCGCGGCCTCCGGCGCGATCGTCCTCGACGCCGACCTCGCCGAGGAGCGCGGACGGGCCGGGGAGGACGTGCTGCTCGTCCGCTGGGAGACGACGCCCGACGACATCCACGGCCTGATCCAGGCGCGCGGGGTGCTCACCGCCCACGGCGGGATGACCTCGCACGCGGCGGTCGTCGCCCGCGGGATGGGGAAGCCGTGCGTCGCCGGTTGCGAGTCGCTGTCGATCGACCTCAAGGCCCGGACGATCACGATCGGCGACCACGCGCTCGCCGAGGGCGACCGCCTGACGATCGACGGCGGCACGGGCCGCGTGATCGTCGGCGCCGTGCCACTCGTCCCGCCGGAGATCGACGAGCGCTTCGGCACGATCCTCGGCTGGGCGGACGAGCTCCGGCGCCTCCGCGTCCGCGCGAACGCCGATACGCCCGAGGACGCCGCCAAGGCCCGGGAGTTCGGCGCCGAAGGCATCGGCCTCTGCCGCACCGAGCACATGTTCATGGCCGCCGACCGGCTGCCCGTCGTGCAGGAGATGATCCTCGCGTCGGACGAGCAGGCCCGGCGAGCGGCGCTCGACCGGCTGCTGCCCGTCCAGCAGGCCGACTTCGAGGGGATCTTCGAGGCGATGGCGGGGCTGCCCGTCACGATCCGCCTGCTCGACCCGCCCCTCCACGAGTTCCTCCCCTCGGCCGACGAGGCGACCTCCGAGACGATGCGCCGCCGGATCGAGCAGCTGCGCGAGGCGAACCCGATGCTCGGCACGCGTGGCTGTCGCCTGGGGCTGCAATACCCGGAGATCTACGA
The DNA here is from genome assembly GCA_963698935.1 of uncultured Actinomycetes bacterium. Lineage (GTDB taxonomy): Bacteria > Actinomycetota > Thermoleophilia > Gaiellales > Gaiellaceae > Gaiella. The sequence goes on along the minus strand of CAVOSU010000023.1, from coordinate 200,269 downwards.
GATGCAGGTGCGCGCGATCGTCCGCGCGGCGGCGGCGGTGCAGGAGCGCACCGGCGAAGCCCCGCTCGTCGAGATCATGCACCCCCTCGTCGGCTTCGGCGAAGAGCTCCGTCGGCTACGCGACCTGACCGAGCACGTCGCCGCGCAGGAGCAGGCCGTCGAGCACCTCGTCGGCACGATGATCGAGCTGCCACGGGCCTGCATGCGCGCCGACGAGATCGCGGAGCTCGCCGACTTCTTCTCGTTCGGCACGAACGACCTCACGCAGACCGCGCTCGGCTTCTCGCGCGACGACGCCGAGGGCAAGTTCCTGACGTACTACCTCGAGCACGGCATCCTCGAGCGGAACCCGTTCGAGGTGCTCGACGTCGAGGGCGTCGGCGAGCTGATGCGCATCGCCGTCGAGCGGGGGAGAGGCGTCAAACCCGGGCTCAAGCTCGGGATCTGCGGCGAGCACGGCGGCGAGCCGCGCTCGGTCGCCTTCTGCCACGGGCTCGGGCTGGACTACGTGTCGTGCTCGCCGTACCGGGTGCCGCTCGCGCGGCTCGCGGCGGCCCAGGCGGCGCTTGCGGAGAGCGGCGTCACCGCGGTGGTCGTCGGCGGCTGAGCCTGCCCGCCGTAGTCGTAGTTCCCGACCCGCACCGACGCGACGAGGATGCTGGCGACGGCGACCCCGACGACGAGGGCGGGACCGATCCAGCGCTGCCGCGTGTGCCGGAAATGGACGAGGGCGAAGGTCGCGAGGACACCTCCGACCAGGCCGCCCAGATGGCCGCCGACGGAGATGTTCGGGATCGTGAACGTCAATGCCAGGTTCAGCACGATGAGCGCCATCGCCTGGCCGGCAAACGTCCCCGTGGCCACGTACTCGAGGACGAGGAGCGAGCCCATGATCCCGAAGATCGCGCCCGAGGCGCCGACAGTGACAGCGAGCGGGCCGGTCAGCAGGAGAGCGCCGGCCGAGCCTGCAAGCCCCGAGACGAAGTACACGAGGAGGAAGCGCCAGGTCCCGAGCGCCTGCTCGACGACCGTCCCCAGCCAGTAGAGCGCGAGCATGTTGAACGCGATGTGCAGCACGCCGGCGTGGAGGAACATGGCGGTGACGAGCCGGTACCACTCGCCGTTCAGGTCGATCGCCGCCCCGATCAGTGCACCGTCCTCGAAGACCTGCCCGCCCGGCGCGTTCAGGCCGGCGCCCTGGTAGACCGTGACGAGGTAGACGAGGACGTTCACCGCGACGAGCGCGACCGTCGCCGGCGCCTCGAGGCCGGCCACCGTCCGACGCGCCTGGCGCACGGTGCGCGTCTGCTGCGGCGCGCGCATGCGCGACTGCTTGACCGCGGCGTGATCGGGGCACTTGATCCCGACCGGCCCGAAGTTCATGCATTCCTCGCAGATCGGACGGCCGCATTCCGAGCACGAGACGAGCGTCTCGCGGTCGGGATGCCGATAGCAGCGGGGAACCGGGTCGGTGGCCACGGGGACGGCTAGCGTACCCGCGTGCGGGTTCACGTCGCGTTCACGCCCGACGAGGCGGCGGCCGCCCCGACGGGTCTCGTGATCGACGTGATCCGGGCCACCACGACGATCTGCCAGGCGCTGGACGCGGGCTACGAGCGCGTCCTCTGCGCGGCGGAGGTGGAGGACGCGAGGGCCCTCGGCAGCGATGACGTGAGCCTCGGCGGGGAGCGCCTCGGCGTCCGGATCGAGGGGTTCGACCTCGGCAACTCGCCGCGCGAGTACCTCGAGCCGCGCACCCCCGGCCTCGCGCTCTCGACGACGAACGGGACCCGCGCGATCGTGACCGCCGCCGCGCGCTGCGACCGGGTGCTGATCGCCTCGCTGCTCAACCTCGGCGCGGTCACGGAGGCAGCGGCAGCGCATGGGGAGGACGTCGCGGTGTTCTGCGCGGGGGTGCAGGGGGCGTTCGCGCTCGACGACGCCTACGTCGCCGGCCGGATCGCCGACGGAATCGGCGCGGAGCGGAGCGACGCGGCCGAGGCGGCGGTGCGGCTCGCACGGTCGTACGGCACCGCGGAGGAGGTGTTCCGCGCGTCCCGCTCGGGCCGCGACCTGATCGAGCACGGGCCGGAGCTCGAAGCGGACATCCCGTGGTGCGCACGGGAGAGCGTGCTCGACGTCGTCCCGCGCCTCGTCGGGATGAACGGCGTCGCCGCCGAGCTCAAGCTCTAGTCTCCGCGTCGTGACGGACACGGAGGAGCTGGGGCGGGGCGGGCGGCTGCGCGGGCGCGCTGCGAGCGAGCTCGTGGCGGCGGCGTATGCGGCCGAGAGCGCCCACGGCCCGCGCCTCGCCCGCGGATTGTCACTCGCCGATCTCGCGCACGCCGTCGCGCTCGTCGAGGGCGGCGACCTCGCAGGCGAGGACGCGAGGTCGCTCCTGCGGGGGCTGCTCGAGCTGCACGCGATCCCCGGCGACGCGTTCCCGTGGGACCCGACCCTCGGCGACGCGTTCAACGCACGCGAGGCCGAGCTAGAGCGCCGCAGTTGGTCGCGCCGCCGCCGGCTGGCTGAGCGCCGGCCGTCCACGACGTGAGGCGTTTCGCGTCGCGCTCCGGTTGACGGCCCGCGTCGGGGCGCGGGAGCTGCACGACGCGCTCGTCGACCAGGCTGCGGCGCTCGTCCGGCACGCCGCCGCAACGCGCACCGCGCTCGCGACCGACTACACCTACCTCCAGCCGGCACAGCCGACGACCGTCGGTCACCTGCTACTGGCGTACGCCTACCCGGCGCTTCGCGACGCCGACCGGGCGCGCGCGTCGCACGCCGCCCTCGGGACGAGCGTCGCCGGGGCCGGCGGAAGCGCAGGCTCGCGCTGGTCGCTCGATCGCGCCCGACTCGCTCAGCTGCTCGGCTGCGACGAGATCGTCGAGCACGCCAAGGACGCGGCGTGGCAGGCCGACGTGTACCTGGAGCTCCTCGCGACCCTCGCGATCGCCGCGACGCACCAGAGCCAGCTCGGCCAGGACTTCGAGATCTACGCCAGCCAGGAGTTCGGCCTCGTCGAGCTCGCGGACGCGCACAGCCGCGCGAGCGCGCTGATGCCGCAGAAGAAGAATCCCTACGCGCTCGCCGCGATCCGCACGCAGGCGGGTCAGGCCGCCGGCGACGTCGCGAGCGCGCTCGCCGCTCTGCACAGCGGCTCGGCGCGCACGGATCACTTCCACCTGCTCAACGGCACCGTCCCGCGAGCGCTCGACGAGGCCGTTGCGATCGCGCGGTTGACGGCGTCCGTGCTGGACGGCATCGAGCTGCGGACCGAGCGCTTCGCCCAGATCGCACGCGAGAGCTTCGTCACCGCCGCCGACGTCGCCGACGTCCTCGCGTTGACCGGAGACGTCGACTACCGCAGCGCGCACACGATCGTCGGACGCGCGGTCCGCGAGCTCGTCGACGCCGGCGAGCCGTCGTCGCAGCTGACGCCGGACCGCCTTGCGGCGGCGGCCGAGGCCGCGATCGGGAGGCCGGTCGAGATCGACGAGGAGACACTCCGGGACGCGCTCGACCCCGCAGCGTGCGCCGCCGCCCGCCGGCAGGCGGGATCGTCGTCGCAGGCGGCGATGGAGGAGATGCTCGACGGGATTCACGCGGCTCTGACCGTGCACGAGGGCTGGGCCGAGACGGTACGTGAGCGCGAGTCGGCTGCCGAGACGGCACTTCTCGCCCGCGCCCGCGAGCTCGCCTGAGCCAGAGGATTCGAGGCGCCGAGCGGGCGTGACTTGACATGCAAAGATCTCTTTGCAAAGATTTCTTTGCATGAGACGAGAGATCGAGCTCCGTGAACCGGCCGCACTTCGCGCGCTGGCACACCCCGTCCGCATCCGGCTCGTCGGTCTCCTGCGGCGCGAGGGCCCGCTGACCGCGTCGGAGGCAGGGAGGCGGATCGGCGAGAGCTCGGGGAGCACGAGCTACCACCTGCGCCAGCTCGCCCGCTTCGGGCTGGTCGAGGAGGCGGTGGGGAGGGGCGGCCGCGAGCGGCCGTGGCAAGCCACTGCGCTCCACACCGCATGGCCGAACGTCCCCGACACTCCGGAGCTCGAAGAGGCGTCGCGTGTGCTCGAGCGCATTGTCCTCGGGCGTTACGTCGAGCGGCTGGAGCGCTGGTTCGAGCGGCGCTCGGACGAGGCTCCCGAGTGGGGCGAGGCGTCGGCACTCGGCGACACCCTGCTCTACCTCGACGTCGACGAGCTCGCGGCGCTGCGGGACGCGCTACGCGCACTCGCCGAGCCGTACCTCGAGCGCCTGACGAAGCCGGAGCTGCGGCCGTCCGGCTCGCGACCCGTGTTGTTTCTCCAGGTCGCGATCCCGGACGACGAGCTGTGATCGTCGACGCGCGCGCCGCCGCCCGGAGGACTCGGCTCGCCGTCCCACGCCTCCTCCGCGAGAACGCCGTCTTCCGCAGCTACTGGGGCGCGCACACGGTGTCGCTCTTCGGCGACCAGATCACGCTCCTCGCAATCCCGCTCATCGCCGTCCTCACGCTCGATGCGAGCGCGGCCGAGATGGGGTACCTCACCGCGGTCGGGCTGGCGCCGACGCTTCTCTTCGCGCTGCACGCAGGCGCCTGGGTCGACCGGCGCGGACAGCGACGCCGGGCGATGATCGCCTGCGACATCGGCCGGGCTGTCCTGCTCCTGAGCGTGCCCGTCGCATATGCCCTCGGCATGCTCACGTTCGCGCAGCTCTACGCGGTCGCGTTCGGGGCGGGGGCGCTCGCGGTGCTGTTCAACGTCGCGGACGCGTCGCTCTTCCAGACGATCGTCCCGCGGGAGCGCTTCGTCGACGCGAGCGCTCTGCTCAACGGCAGCCGCGCGTTCTCCTTCGTCGCCGGCCCGACGGTCGCGGGGTTCCTCGTCCGGGTCGTCACCGGGCCCGGAGCCCTGGTCGTCGACGCGCTCTCGTTCCTCTACTCCGGGGCGCTGCTCGGCCGCATCCATCCGGAGGAGCCGGCGGCCGACGCGGAGCAGGGAGGCATCACATTCGGGCTCCGATGGATCGCCGGCTCGCCGCTCATCCGTGCGGCGCTGCTGGCGACCGCGACGATCAACTTCTTCAACTTCGTCTTCTGGTCGCTGTTCGTGCTCTACGCGACGCGAACGCTCGGCGTCTCTCCCGGGACCCTCGGCCTCGTGCTCGGCGCCGGCGCCGTCGGCGGGCTCGTCGGCTCGGTCGCAGCGACGCCTGTCTCACGCCGGATCGGGATCGGGCCGACGCTCGTCGTCGGGTGTGTCGTCTTCGCCGCGCCGTTCCTGCTCGTCCCGCTCGCAGCCGGGCCCGACCCCGTCGTCCTCGGGTGCCTGTTCCTCGCCGAGCTCGGCTCGGGCTTCGGCGTGATGCTCCTCGACATCAGCGCGGGGGCGATCATGGCCGCGGTGATCCCGATCCGCCTCCGGTCGCGCATCTCCGGGGCGTACACGTTCGTCAACTACGGCGTCCGCGTCGTCGGCGCGCTGCTGGGAGGCCTGCTCGGGAGCACGATCGGCCTCCGCCCGACGCTCTGGATCGGAGCGGCCGGTGCGTTGCTCGGCGCGCTCATGCTCCTGCCGACGCCGATCGCGCGCCTGCGCGAGCTGCCCGAGCACGCCGAGTAGGCTCGGTGTCGATGCGACCGGAGCGCGCGGCCTCGTTCGCCCGGGTGGCGGATGCGTACGAGCGGGCGCGGCCCGGGTACCCGGCCGACGCGGTGCTTTGGCTCGCGGGCGCGACACCGTGCGACGTCGTCGACCTCGGCGCCGGAACCGGCAAGCTCACGCGCTCGCTCGCCGCGCTCCGTCATCACGTCGTGGCGGTGGAGCCGCTCGCCGAGATGCTCGACCAGCTGCGTACCGCCGTCCCGGACGCGACCGCCGTCGTCGGCTCCGCGGAGTCGATGCCGCTGCCCGACGCGTCCGCCGACGTCGTCGCGTGCGCGCAGGCGTTCCACTGGTTCGACCAGGAGCCCGCCGTCGCCGAGATCGCGCGCGTCCTCCGGCCGGGCGGGCGGATCGCGCTCGTGTGGAACGTGCGTGACGAGCGCGTCCCGTGGGTCGCCGACCTGAGCGACGCGATGGTGGGGCGGACCGGCGTCGAGCGCGGCGCCTCGGGGCCGATCGAGCGGAGCGGCCTCTTCGGCAAGGTCGAGCGCGCGAGGTTCGAGCACACTCAGGACGTCGACCGCGCAGCGCTGCGCGAGCTCGTGCTCTCGCGGAGCTACTGCGCGGTGCTGCCCGAGGAGCAGCGCGCCCCGATCCTCGGCCGTGTCGACGCGCTCTTCGACGCGCACGCGCGCGACGGGGTTCTGACGCTGCCGTACGTCGTCGAGTGCTTCCGGGCCAAGCGTCTCTAAGGAGGAGGCCGAAGTCGCTCTTCTGGGCATGCTCGATCGCCTTGACATACGAACAGATGTTCGCTAGAACACCTGTTCCCCATGATCGCCTGCCTCCTCATCCCGGGATTCGAGCTCCGCGCGGCGCTCCGCTCCCGGCCGAGGCTCGCGGTCGTCCCCGCGGCGCTCGCCCCGGAGCCGGGCCGTGAGCAGCTCATCGGTCCGGTGACCGCCGCCGCCGAGGCGTCGGGCGTCACGGCGGGGATGCGTCTCGGGGAGGCGCTCGCCACGTGCCCGCAGCTCGTGCTCGTCGATCCCGATCCGGCGGGCGCGGAGCGAGAGTGGGAGGGTGTCCTGCGACGCCTCGAAGACGTGGGGTTCGGAGTGGAGCCGGTCGGGCCGGGAGTGGTCGTGTTCGAGACGACCGGGGTCGAGCGGCTCTACGGAGGGGTGGAGGCGGCGCTCCGCAAGGCGCTCGCCTCCGTCGGGCCTGCCTGGGACCCACGGGCCGGCGCGGGCGGGCGGCGCTTCGTCGCTCTCGCCGCCGCGAGCGTGGCACGTCCCGGTCAGGCGGTGATCGTCGAGGGGAGGGAGGAGCAGTCGTTCCTCGAGCCGCTCCCTCTCTCGCTCCTGTCGCTCGACGAGGGCCGGTATGCCGAGCTGGAGGGCCTCGGCGTCCGCACCCTCGGATCGCTCGCCGCCCTGCCTGGCGCGGCGGTCTCCGAGCGGCTGGGGCCGGAGGGGAAGCGGGCGTGGAGCCTCGCACGCGGCGGGGAGCGCCGGCGCGTGCGTGGGCGATCGCCCGCGGCAGAGCTGGCCGAGGCGCTCTCCTTCCCCGAGGCGGTCGCGAACGAGCTGACCCTGAGGCGCGCGTTCGGCGCACTCCTCGACCGGTTGCTCGCCCGGCCGGAGCGTGAGCGGCGGCCGTTCCGGAAGCTCGCGCTCGCGGCGCGGCTCGTCGGCGGCGGCTCGTGGCGGCGCACGGTGACCTTGCGGGAGGCGACCGCGGAGCGAGGTCGGCTGCGCTCGGCGCTCGGCCCGAAGCTCATCGAGATCCCGGCGCCCGTAGTCGAGCTGCGGCTCGAGGCCGTGGAGCTCGCCGAGCATGCCGGGCAGCAGCTCGCCTTCCTCGCGCCCGAGGGCGAGGAGACCGACGAGCTCCTGCGGGAAGGGCTTCGCCAGGTGCGTGCGAGCGCAGGCGGAGGCGCGGTCGGCGCGGTCGTCGAGGTGGCGCCGTGGTCGCGGATCCCCGAAACCCGCGCCTTGGTGGTTCCCCGGGATGTTCGGTAGGGCGAGGGCGGAGTGCGGGGGCGCGCGCGATCCGCCCGGCGTCCGCGATGACCGCCGCCCGTGCGCGCACCGCGTCCCGGTACGGCGCCGCGGGGCGGCTGAACGCGCCGCGGCCCGCGCTCGTGGAGACGAGCGGCGGTGGAGAGCCGCGGCTCGTGAACCGCGAGCTCGTCACGGTCGTGCGCGAGGAATGGCGGGTCGTCGACCGCTGGTGGACCGACGAGCCGGTCGACCGCCGCTACTTCGAGGTCGTGCTGGAGTCAGGGCGGAACGTGTGCGTGTACCGCGACGGAGAGCGGCGGTGCTGGTTCACGCAGCGTGCATGACACCGGGTGTCGCGCCCGAGGCGGACACCTGGTCTCGCATCCTAGACGAGCTCCTGGTCGAACCCGGGGAGGGTGCGCAGAGAGTCGCCGTAGCCGCTGTTCGGCGTATGGAGCTCGAGAAGTCGAACGCGGTCGCTTCCGGTGGATGCATACGCATGTGCCATTCCGGCGGGTACCTGCACCCAGGTGCCCGCGGTGGCTCTTCGCTCGTGTCTGTCGAACGAGACGGTGATCTCGCCGGCGAGCACGTAGACCGACTCGACATGGTGGGGGTGGACGTGCGGCGGGTCGGCCTCCGCACCGGGCTCGCACCGTATCTCGGAGAGACCCAGCTCCTCCAGGTCGGCAAGGAGCTCGACATGCCAGCCGGATCGTTCCACGACGTGCTCGACGCAGCCGACGGCGGCCTCGCTCGCCGGACGGCCGCCGTCCTCGGGCGGCGGATGCTGGTCGTAGGTGAACGAGCGGCCGTCCCGCATCGCGCGCAGATACTCGGCGAAGCGCTGTCCTGGTGCGTGGAAGTTGAGGTAGCGGACTTCCGCGTCGGCTCCGTTGCGGAAGCCGTGGACGACGAGGGGCGGTACGCACGCGAGCGTTCCCGCCGCCACCGCGAGCGGCTCGTCCGCGCGTCCGAGACGCACGGTCAGCTCGCCCTCGAGGACGTAGAAGCAATCGGTGTGGTGGCGATGGACGTGGAGGTCGGCGCCCTCGCGCCGCGGCCCGAAGCGCGACCACGTCGCGTTCAGCGTCTCGCCGTCGGACAGAATCTCGACGCGCCGGTCGGCCGAGTCGCCGATCACCTCCCCGGCGCCGGGTGGTATGACGATGGGCTCGGCCACGCGTGACCAGTATCACCGCGCGGCTCCGCACGTGGTCTCGGCGCCGGGTCGAGCATTGCGACCTTGGCCTGTCAGGGCTTGCCGGGTCTGCGCGCAATGCGTTGCGGCCGAAGGCCGGCTTTGCCGGCCGGGAGTCCCAGCAAACGGTCGCGGGTGAGCTGCGGTGAAGGAGAGGGCTCGTGGGGGAACCATGGGTTCCCCCACGTACGTCGAATTGCACTGCCACTCGGCGTTCTCGTTCCTCGACGGAGCGTCGCATCCGGAGGAGCTCGTCGCGCGTGCGGCCGAGCTCGGGTACCCGGCGCTCGCTCTGACCGACCACGACGGGGTCTACGGCTCGCTCGAGTTCGCCCATGCGGCGAAGCACGCGGGCATCCGGCCGATCACGGGCGCGGAGGTCACGCTCGAACGTGGCATGCACGTGACGCTTCTCTGCGAGAGCGGGAGTGGGTACGCGAACCTCTGCCGAATCATCACCGCGGCGCACGCAGGCACGAGACATCCGGGCCGCGAAGACCGGGAGCCGCTGCCGCCGAGCGTCCCGCTCGAGACCGTCGCAGAGCTGAGCGAGGGCCTCGTCTGCCTCTCCGGGTGCGTGCGGGACGGGCTCGCGCTCCACGACCAGCATGGCGCAGCGCGGCTCGCCGCGGCGTTCGGCCCGGAGCGGTTCTTCGTCGAGTTGCAGCGTCCGTACGAGCGCGGCGACGCGCGGCGGCATACGACGCTTCGCGACCTGGCCGAGCATCTCGGCGTCGAGACCGTCGCGACCGGAAACGTCCATGCGCACACGCCGAGGCGGACGCTGCTCCAGGACGTCCTCGTCGCGATCCGCTGCCGTACCTCGCTCGACGGCTGCGAGCGCGAGCGCCGCGGCAACAAGGAGGCAGTCCTCCGCCCGCCCGCCGAGATGGTCGAGCGCTTCACGGGGATCGACCGGGCTGCAGCTGAGCGCACGCTGCGGATCGCGGAGCGGCTCGCGTTCGACCTCACCGAGGAGCTCGGCTACCGCTATCCCGACTTCTCCGACCGCGCCGACCCCGCGATCCGCCAGCTGCACGCGATCTGCGCCCACGCGTTCGGCGAGCGATACGGCGCAAGCAACAGACTGTTACAAGCGAACGCACGCACCCGGCTCGAGGGTGAGCTCGCGCTGATCGAGGAGCTCGGCCTCGCCGGGTTCTTCCTGCTCCACCACGAGGTGCTCGAGCTGGCGCGTGAGTGCGCGCTCGAGGTGCGGGGCCGCGACTCGCCGCGAATGTTCCTGCCGCCGGGGCGGGGTCGCGGCAGCTCGGTCGGCTCGATCGTCTGCTACCTCACCGGGCTCTCCCACGTCGACCCCGTCGAGAACGGCCTCTCGCTGGGGCGGTTCCTGAACCGGGAGCTCGTCTCCGTGCCGGACATCGACCTCGACTTCCCCCGGGACATCCGCGAGAAGCTGATCGTCCGCGTCACCGAGCGCTACGGGCACGAGCACGCCGCGCTCGTCGCGAGCTTCGCGACGTACCGCTCCCGCGGCGCGATCAGGGACGTCGGGAAGGCGCTCGGGCTGCCGCACGCCGAACTCGAGCGGCTCGCGCGGGTGACCGACGGCTGGCACGCGGAGCGGGTCGCGGACGAGGTCGCGTCGCTCCCCGACGCGGAGCAGAAGCTCCTCTCGAAGCGCTGGCGGGCGTTCCGCTTCCTCACCGGCGAGATCGCGGGACTGCCGCGGCACGCCTCGCAGCACCCGGGCGGGATGGTGATCTCGTCGCGGCCGCTCATCGAGCTCGTCCCGGTGCAGCCGGCGGCGATGGCGGGTCGTCAGCTCTGCCAGTGGGACAAGGACTCGTGCGCCGACGCGGGGTTCCTCAAGATCGACCTGCTTGGCCTCGGGATGCTCTCGTGCGTCGAGGAGTGCGTCGATCGGATCGCGCGACTGCACGGCGCGCCGATCGACCTCTCACGGATCCGTCTCGACGACCCGGCGGTGTTCGCCGAGATCCAGGCGGCCGACACGGTCGGGGTGTTCCAGATCGAGAGCCGCGCGCAGATGCAGAGCCTCCTGCGCACCCGGCCCGAGACGATCGACGACCTCACGATCCAGGTGGCGCTCGTGCGGCCGGGACCCATCCAGGGGAAGGCGGTGCACCCGTACATCGAGCACCGGCGGCGCCTCCGCGAGGACCCGACGTTCGTCTTCGGAGTCCCGCACGAGTCGCTGCGCGAGCCGCTCGCCGCGACCCTCGGCGTCGTCGTCTTCCAGGACCAGGTGCTGGACGTCGCGATCGCGCTCGCCGGTTTCACGATCGGTGAGGCGGAGGCGCTCAGGCGGGCGATGAGCCGCAAGCGGAGCCTCGCCGCGCTCGAGGCGCACCGCGCGCACTTCGTCGAGGGCGCAGTCGCGAACGGCGTCTCGGAGGAGGTCGCGGAAGGGGTCTACGACACGCTCGTCGGCTTCTCCGGGTTCGGGTTCCCGAAGGCGCACGCCGCCGCGTTCGGGTTGCTCGCGTACCAGTCCGCGTGGCTGCGCCACCACTACCCGGTCGAGTTCCTCTGCGGGCTCCTGAACGAGCAGCCGATGGGCTTCTACCCACCCGCGAGCCTCGTCCGCGACGCGCAGCGGCGGGGGGTCGAGGTGCGTCCGCCCGACGTCAATCTCAGCGAGGCGCGCTGCTCGCTCGAGCCTCGAGAGCCCGGGCTCGAGTCGCGAGACGACCCTTGCAACACTGTGTCACAAGGACGGGCGCACACTGCGTCCGAGCCTGGATGGGCGGTCAGGGTGGGGCTCGCGTACGTCTCGTCGGTCGGGAAGGACGACGCGGAGGCGCTCGAGGTCGAACGGGTCGCGAACGGCCCGTACCGGGACGTCGGCGACCTCGCTCGCCGTGCGGCTGTCTCGCGGGACGCGCTCGACGCGCTCGTCCGCGGCGGCGCGTGCGACGGCTTCGGCCCGAGGCGCCGCGATCTCCTCTGGGAGCTCGGGCTCGCGACCCGACCGCGCACGGTGGAGGGGACGAAGGGCGAGGCGAAGCAGCTCCCGCTGCCGCTCGAGCCGACGACGGAGACGCCCGAGCTGCCCAACCTGACGCACTGGGAGAGGATGCTCGCGGACTACCGGGAGACCGGCCTCTCGGTCGGGACGCACCCGCTCGCGCTCCTCCGTCCGCACCTGCCGCCGGGGACGCTGTCGAGCCCCGAGCTGCATGAGGCACGGCACGGGTCGACCGTCGCGTTCGCGGGGCTCGCGATCGCACGCCAGCGACCGGCGACCGCGAACGGGATCGTGTTCATGCTGCTCGAGGACGAGCACGGCCAGGTGAACCTCATTGTCCCGAAGGACGTGTACGAGCGGCACCGTGGGATCGTCCGCGGCGAGCCGATCGTGCTCGTCCGCGGCCGCTACGAGCGTGTCGAGCGGAACCGGAACATCCTCGTCCGCGAGCTCGAGAGCCTCTCGGCGCTCGTCCGGCGGGTCGCCGCGACCTCCGACGTGGTCACGGCTCTCCCGCGCGCCCACCACTTCGGGCATCGCTGAGGGCTACGCGACCTGCGCAAGCCGCTCCGCTTGCTTGCCGACCAGGCGGAGCGTGCCCCCGAGGGTGACGAGGTACCCGACGAAGTGCAGGCCCGGAGCCGAGGAGTGCTCGTCGGCGCCGTGGACGAGCGGCACTCCGACCTCGTCGAGCACGTCGAGCTGTCCGACGAGCGGCTCGAGCCCCGTGCGAAACCCTGTCGCGGCGACGACCGCATCGACGTCGACCGTGCGGCCGTCGGCGAGCACGGGCTTCCCGTCGTCGAAGCGCTCGAGCGCCGGCACGACGGTCACGCGGCCCTCCTTCACGGCGCCGACGAGGCCGACGTCCACGATGGGAAGCACCCGGCGACGGAGGAAGTCGGAGTAGGGCTTCTCCGGCGCGGGCAGGCCGAGCGCGGCGAGGTCGCCGAACGCAGCGCGACGGAGCGTCGAAGCGATCCGGTCGACGATGCCGGTCGGCAGGTGCGAGCTCGCGATCCCGAGAAGCTGGCTCGGAACGCCGAGCGTGTCTCGCCGCACGACCGCAGGCGGGGTCTTCACGGCGAGCAGCACCTCGCTCGCACCGGCACGCGCGACATCGATCGCGATCTCGGCGCCCGAGTTTCCCGCGCCCACGACGAGCACTCGGCGACCGCGGTACGGATCGCCGCGTCGGTACTCCGAGGAGTGGACGAGCTCGCCGCCGAACGATCCGGGCCAGTCAGGAACGTGCGGCACGTTGCTGTAGCCGGTCGCGACGACGACACGCCGTGCGAGGTGGGTCTCGCCGCCGGCATGGACCGCCCAGCCGCCCTGCTCGCGCTCGATCCGCTCGACCCGAGATCCGGTGCGGACGTCGAGCGCGTTCCGGGTCGCGTATGACCGGAGATAGTCGACGACGCGGTCGCGGGAGGGCCACTTCCCGGACGACCGCGGGATGCCGTAGCCCGGCAACCCCGAGAGCCAGCGCACGGTGTGGAGATGTAGGCAGTCGTAGCGCGCCTGCCAGGCCGCGCCGACGGCGTCGCGTTCCAGCACCGTCACGTCGGCACCGGCGCGACGGAGGCTCGCGGCGCTCGCGAGGCCGGCGGCCCCGGCGCCGATCACGCAGATCCGGGTGGGTGCAGCCGCGCTCACGTGCTCAGGGCGTCGCGCATCTCTCGGGAGGAAAGCACGACCTCGAGGTAGTCGGCGGCATGTGCGAAGCCGAGCTTCTCGTAGGCGCGGATCGCGGCGTCGTTGTCGGCGCGGACGTTGAGCGAGATCGTGTCGATCCCGTCATCGAGGAGGATCCGGCAGAGGCGTGCGCAGGCGGCCGTGGCGAGGCCGGCGCCCCGGGCCTCGGGCGCCGTCGCAACGTTGCCGAGGGCGGCGACCCGCCACGCGGGCGACCAGACGTGCACTCCCGCGACGCAGGCAAGCTCGCCGGCCCGTCGGATGCCGACGTAGCGTCCCGTCTCGAGCATTCGCGCCTGGAACCAGGTTCCCGGGTACGCGCGCGCGTAGAACCGCTCCACCTCGTCGAGCTCGCCCGGCCCGAGCGGGTCGACGGCCTCCGTGTCGTATCCATCGAGCGCCTCGGGATGGACCAGGCCGAGCTTCTTGTGTGCGACGGGCTCGGTCGCGGCGACGAGGGCGGGCTCGATGTCGGCGAGCAGCGATGGCGTGACGTGTGCGTAGACCGTCGGCGGCAGCCGATCGACGGCCGCGACGAGGAGCTCCGCCATCGTCTCCTCGGGCTGCTCCGCGAGCGCCAGCAGCACGGGCGGGTCAGGCTCGTCGTAGACGAGCGCGACCTGGGCCAGCCGCCCGTCGACGGCCAGCCCGAGCCAGCGTGTGTGCGGCCAGAAGAAGTCGTCGAGGTCACCGAGCGCATACGCGTGCACGGCGGGCCGGCGTCGAAGGAAGCTCGCGATCTCCTCTCGGTCGCGAGGCTCGACGACGTCCACGGCGCGAGCGTAGAGAATCGTCCGGTGCGCGCCGTCGTCCAGCGGGTCTCACGCGCGGCTGTGCGAGTCGACGGCGAGACCGTCGGCGTGTGCGGCGCAGGGCTCCTCGTGCTCGTCGGTGCCAGGCACGAAGACATGGCCGAAACGGCCGTGCGCCTTGCGGCGAAGGTCGCGCGGCTGCGGATCTTCTCCGACGACGAGGGCCGCTTCGACGGCTCGCTCGTCGACACGGGCGGCGAGGCGCTGGTCGTGAGCCAGTTCACGCTGCTCGCCGACACGCGAAAGGGCAACCGGCCGAGCTTCACCGACGCGGCGGCGCCCGCGCAGGCGGAGCCGCTCGTCGAGCGCTTCGTCGAGGCGCTCCGCGCGGAAGGCGTCCGCGTGGAGACGGGCGTCTTCGGCGCGACAGATGGAGGTCGAGCTGGTCAACGACGGCCCGGTGACGGTCGTCCTCGACCTCTAGGCGCAGGCCGGCAAGCCGCCCGAGCGGTGCTATCCTTTGCTCACCACATTTCACCGGCTTGGCGAAATGGGCGCGGGATGCGCCCATTCGTGTTGTAAGGGGCGAAACACATGGCAACCGGCACGTACGAGAGAGAGCGGGAGCTTCAAGCGGCGATCACGCCGCTGGTCGAGTCGACCCTGCCCGACGTCGAGGTGCTCGCCGTCGAGCTGCTCTCGCCCGCCCGGTTCTGCGTCTACGTCGACTATCCCGCGGGGGTCGACTTCGCGCTGTGCGAACGCATCACGCGCCTCCTCGACGGGTACCGCTCGGACTGGACGATCGACGTCTCGTCGCCCGGCCCCGAGCGGCCGCTGCGCCGCCCCGAGCACTTCCGCCGGGCAATCGGCGGCACCGTGAGGTTGAAGACGGCCTCCTCGAAGCGTCTCCGCGGGACGCTCGTGGCAGCCGACGACGACGCCGTCACCGTCGCGGTGAACGGCTCCACGCTCGAGGTCCCGGTCGGCGAGATCGTCCGGGGAAACCTGATCGACGAGGGACGGGAGTCATGAGCCAGGAGATCATCGAAGGCATCCGCACGATCGAGCGGGAGAAGGGCATCGAGACCGGGACGCTGATCGCGGCCCTCGAGGACGCGCTCCTCGCCGCCTACAAGAAGACCCCCGGCGCCGCCCGCCACGCGACGGTCGAGCTCGACGACGAAGGCGAGTTCCGGGTCTTTGCCCTCGACATCCCGTCGGACCTCGAGGCGCGATTGCTCGAGGAGGCGCGCGAGCGCGCGATCGACGAGCTCGAACGCATCGAGGAGGAGACCGGCGAGAAGCAGCACACGCTGATCGTCGACGACGAGCTCGACCTCGACTGGGAGCAGGTTCCCGACGACCTCGTCGACAAGTCCGACGCGACCCCCGACGACTTCGGCCGAATCGCCGCGATGACGGCGAAGCAGGTCATCCAGCAGCGGATCCGCGAGGCCGAGCGCGCGATGATGTACGAGGAGTACGTCGACCGCCAGGGCGAGGTCGTGACGGGCATCGTCCAGCAGGCGGGCGATCGCAACAACGTGCTCGTCGACCTGGGCAAGGTGGAGGCGCTGCTGCCGCGCTCCGAACAGGTCGACGGCGAGCGCTACGAGCAGGGCTCACGCATCAAGGCCGTGATCATCGAGGTGCGCTCCGGGACGAAGGGCCCGCAGGTGATCCTCTCGCGCCGCGCCCCGCAGCTGATCGAGGCGCTCTTCGAGCTCGAGGTGCCGGAGATCGCCGACGGCCTCGTCGAGATCCGCGGTGTCGCCCGCGAGCCGGGCTACCGCTCGAAGATCGCCGTCGAGTCGCACGTCCAGGGCGTCGACCCGGTCGGCGCGTGCGTCGGGCCGCGCGGCTCGCGCGTCCGCATGGTCGTCTCCGAGCTTCGTGGCGAGAAGATCGACATCATTCCGTGGAACACCGAGCCGGCGCGCTTCGTCGCGAAAGCGCTCTCGCCGGCGCGCGTGCGCGAGGTGTACATCGACGACGAGAGCCGGGACGCAACGGTCGTCGTACCCGATGACCAGCTCGCGCTCGCGATCGGCAAGGAGGGGCTCAACGCCCGCCTCGCCGCTCGCCTCACCGGTTGGAAGGTCGACATCAAGTCCGACAGCGAGTTCGCGCAGCAGGAGGCAGACGCGGCCTTCGCGGGCGAGGACCAGGGCGGCGGCGACTTCTCCGGACGCTGCGCAGCGCTTCTGTCGAACGGAAAGCGCTGCCCGAACGCGGCCCTGCCGGGGACGCGCTACTGCGGGGTTCCGGCACACCAGGCGCTCGCCGATGACCCGACGGCCGCGGCGCGCGGCGCGGCCGTGCCGCTGTCCGACCGCACCGCCGAGGCGGCCGACGACGCAGACGCGGAGACCGAAGGCGGTGGCGTCGCAACCGAGATCGCGGTGGCCGAGGAGGTCCTCGAGGAGCTCGAAGGCGCCCTCGCCGAGGGCGAGCTCACCGTCGACGAGGCCGAGGCGGCCGAAGAGGTAGTCGTCGAGACGACCGAGGCCGCGCTCGCGGCCGAGGCCGAGGAGGCGCGCGACGACGCGTGAGCATGCCGCGCCTCTCAGGACCTGTGTCGGGTGTGGCCGCCGCGCGCCGAAGCATGCGCTCGTCCGCTTCACGGAGGTGGACGGCGTGCTGAGCGTCGGGGCGACGGCGGGCGGTCGGGGCGCGTACACGTGCCGCGACGCGACGTGCTTCGAGCGGGCGACCACGGGTCGCGCCTTTGCCCGCGCCCTCAGACGAGCCGTCCGCATCGAGCCTGAGCTCCCGCGTCTCTACACTGAGGTCTCTCATGGCTGATGGACCGAACAGGCCGAACCGTCCGATCCGCCCGCGCGGCGGCGGCGCCGGAGGGCGTCGACGGCGTGTGGTGATCGAGGGCGGCAACGCTCGCGGCCGTGACGCGCGCGCCGCGCGCGACCGGTCGCAGCAGGCGCCCCCGCGCCAGCAAGCGCCCGCGCCTCCCACCGGCCCGGTCACCGTCGAGTCCGGCGTCACGGTCAAGGACCTGTCGGGTGCGCTCGGCGTCCCGATGTCCCAGATCATCAAGATCCTGATGGGGCTCGGTCAGATGCGCACCGCGACGCAGTCGCTCTCGGACGAAGAGGTCGAGCTGATCGCGGCCGAGGTCGGCCGCGAGGTCACCGTCAAGCACGCCGCCGACGACGAGGAGCCCGAGATCGTCGAAGACGTCGAGGCGGACTTGAGCGCGCGGCCGCCGGTCGTCACGATCATGGGCCACGTCGACCACGGCAAGACGACGCTGCTCGACGCGATTCGCTCCACGTCCGTCGTCGACACCGAGGCCGGCGGGATCACGCAGCACATCGGTGCGTACCAGGCCGACGTCGACGGGCGAAAGCTGACGTTCCTCGACACTCCGGGCCACGAGGCGTTCACCGCGATGCGCGCCCGCGGCGCGAAGGTGACGGACATCGCCGTGCTCGTCGTCGCCGCCGACGACGGCGTGATGCCGCAGACGAAGGAGTCGATCAGCCACGCACGTGCGGCCGACGTCCCGATCGTCGTCGCGATCAACAAGATCGACATCCCGGACGCCAACGCGGACCGCGTGAAGACGGAGCTTGCCTCCGAAGGGCTCCAGCCCGAAGACTGGGGCGGCGCGACGCAGTTTGCGGCCGTTTCGGCGAAGCAGCAGACGGGCCTCGACGAGCTCCTGGAGAAGATCCTGCTGGTCGCCGACGCCGAGCTCGACCTTCGCGCGAACGCAAAGGCGGACGCCTCCGGCCCGATCATCGAGTCGCGCCTGGACGTCGGGCGCGGGCCGGTGGCGACGATGCTCGTGCAGCGCGGCACGCTTCGCGTCGGCGATGCGATCGTCGCCGGCGACGCGGCCGGGAAGGTGCGCGCCCTCTACGACTACCGCGGCGAACGCGTCAAGGAGGCCGGGCCGGGCGAGCCGGTCGAGATCCTCGGCTTCGACCATCCGCCGTCCGCCGGGGAGCTCTCCCGCGTGGTCGAGCACGAGCGCCAGGCGAAGGATCTCGCCGAGAAGCGCGCCGAGCGGCTCCGCCGCGAGCAGCTCGCGCAGCGTTCGACCGTCAGCGGTCTCTCGCTCGAGACGCTCTTCGAGCAGATGCAGGCGGGCGCCGTGCAGGAGCTCAACATCGTCCTCAAGGGCGACGTCCAGGGCTCCGTGGAGGCGCTCGTCGGCGAGCTCGGGAAGATCCAGCACCCCGAGGTGCGCGTCAACGTGATCCACACCGGGGTCGGCGGGATCACCGAGAACGACGTGAACCTCGCGTCGGCGTCGAACGCGCTCGTGATCGGCTTCAACGTCCGGCCGAGCGCCGAGGCGAGGCAGCTCGCCGAGCGCGAGGGCGTCGACATCCGCACGTATCGCGTGATCTACAAGCTCACCGAGGACATCGAGCAGGCGCTCGTCGGGATGCTCTCGCCGGTCACGACCGAGGAGGTCCTCGGCGAGGCCGAGGTGCGCGCGTTGTTCAAGGTCTCTCGGCTCGGCACGATCGCGGGATGCATGGTCACGAACGGGGTCGTCCGCCGCGGGGCGCAGGTCCGCGTCGTGCGCGACGGCACGGTGGTCAACGAGACCTCGATCGCGCAGCTCAAGCGCTTCAAGGAGGACACTCGCGAGGTCGCCGAGGGCTTCGAGTGCGGGATCCTGCTCGACGGCTTCAACGACGTGAAGGAAGGCGACATCCTCGAGGTCTTCGAGACCCGGGAGGTCGAGCGCACCGAGCTCGCGCCGAGCGGCGCCGCGGCGGAATAGGCGCTCGCGTCAGCAGGCGGCGCGGATGAGCCGGGCCGTCGCGGCGGCTCGCACGCGGTAGCCGGTCATCGACGGGTGGACGCCGTCCGAGCCGAACCAGCTGGGATGGGCGTGGGCCATCGCGGCCCAGTCGAGGACGTGCAGCGTCGGATGACGCGTCGCGATCGTCCGGAGCGCGCGGTTGTAGCCCGAATACGAGACGCCGGCGTACGGAGGCCGCACGATCGTCGCCCAGATCACGCAGCGGGAGGTCCCTGCGACGGCGATCGTCTCGCGCACGGTTCGTGCGAACCGCGAGATCGTCCCGGGGTCGTCATTCGTGCCCGCGCTCACCACGATCACGCGTGGGAGGGCGGAGCCGAGGCTCCGGAGCGCATCCGGGACGTCGGCGGCGTGCCGGCTGACCTCCGTCTCGCTGCGGACGGCCCAGCCCGAGAGGTAGCCGCCGAGGTAGAGCTGCGTGCCGACCGCGAGCGAGTCGCCGTAGTTGAGCACCGTGCGCTGACCGGCAAAGGAGGCCGACGGCCAGGCGGCGACCGAGCACGCGAGAACCGCTGTGAGCAGGGCAAAGCGACGCACGATTTCAACTACGGTAGGACGCATTCCGTTCCTCCCGGCGGGCGCCAACGGAATCCGAACATGTCCACCGGCTTCGTCGGCATCCTCTCCTTCGAGCTCCATTTCCCGGAGAGTCATTCGCTCAAGGAGAAGCGGATGCATCTCCGCTCCGTGAAGCAGCAGCTCGCGAACCGCGTCGGCTGCTCCATCGCGGAGGTCGACCACCACGACGTCTGGCAGCGGGCGCGGCTGACGCTCGCGTGCGTCACCCGAGAGGCGGGGGACGCGTCCCGGCTGCTCGACGAGGCGGAGCGGTGGCTCTCGGGCCAGGCGTTCGAGCTCGGGTCGTGCGAGCGCGAGCTCGTGCACCTCGAAGACGGGCGTGGCTGACTCGACGCTGTACGGGCGTGTGTGAGCGTGCATCATGACGTGCATGGCTCGCACGAATGTCGTGGTGGACGAGCACCTCCTCGCCCGCGTGATGCAGCTCGACGGTCTGCGGACGAAACGTGAGGCGGTTCGCCCCGCACTGCGGCGAACGCTCGCGGAGACAGGCGATCCTCGCGCACGAGCGCTCGCGCTCGAGGGGAGCGGCTGGGGCGTCGATCCGACCGCGATGCGTGACGAGTCCATCGCGGCGCTGTGATCGTCCTCGACTCGTCGGCCCACATTCGCCGCCCGAGGTCGTGAGCGTCTCGTGAGCGGCCGGATGCGTCGGGTCAACGAAGCGGTCAAGCAGGTCCTCTCGGAGGCGATTCCCACGCTCAAGGACCCGCGGATCGGGTTCGTCACCGTGACCACGGTCGAGACGACGAGCGACCTCGACCACGCGAAGGTCTGGGTCAGCGTCCTGGGAAGCGAGGGCCAGCGAAAGAGGACGCTCCGGGCGCTCGACGGCGCTGCCGGCGTCCTCCAGGGCCGGATCGGGAAGGAGCTCGGCCTGCGACGGACGCCTCGGCTGGAGTTCGTCTACGATCGCGCGGTCGAGCATGGCGTCCGCATGACCCAGCTGATCGACGAGCTCGCCCCGCCCGACGGAGACGACGATGCCCCCGAGTGACATGGACGCGGTCGTCGGCACGCTGCGGACGCAGGAGCGCTTCGTGGTGACGTCCCATGACAACCCCGACGGCGACGCGCTGGGGTCGCTGCTCGCCACGCACCTCGCCCTCGTCCAGCTCGGCAAGGACTCGGTCATGGTGCTCGGCGGCCCGCAGCCGCTCCCCGGCGAGTATGCGTTTCTGCAGCTCGGCGAACGGGGGCTCCTGCGCGAGGCACCCGCGGACGTCGCAGAGCGCGTGCTCGTCGCCGTGGACTGCGCGCAGGAGAGCCGGGTCGTCGAGTCGGGGCTCGTCGACTCCGCAGCGCTCATCGTCAACGTCGACCATCATCACGACAACACGCGGTTCGGCGCGGTGAACCTCGTCGTCGACGACGCGTCCTCCACCGCCGAGGTGCTCGCAGACGTCTTCGACGGCCTCGGCGTGGAGCGGACGCCGGAGCTCGCGGAGGCGCTCTACACGGCGATCGTCACCGACACAGGCCGCTTTCAGTACTCGAACACGACGCCGAAGGCGCTTCGCCTCGCGGCAGAGCTCGTCGACGACGGCGCGGACGTCGGGAAGGTGTTCGTCGAGATCTACGAGTCGACGCCGTTCCCCAAGCTCAAGCTGCTGGCGCGCGCGCTCGAGCACGCGACGGAGCTCGCCGGGGGGCGAATCGTCGTCTCCGAGCTGCGACGGGAGGACTTCGAGGCGGCCGGGGCGGAGGAGCCCTACTCGGAGGGCATCATCGACCACCTCCGCGCCGTCGACGGCGCCGAGCTCGTCGCGCTCGTCCGCGAGCTGCCGGAAGGTGCTTCGAGCCGCCGCAAGGGGTCGCTGCGCTCTCATCCGAACGGCGTCGACGTCTCGGCGATCGCGCGCGACTTCGGCGGCGGCGGGCATCGTCGCGCCGCGGGGTTCTCGACGGACCTCGCGATGGACGAGATCACCCGGCGCATCGTCGGCGCGTTCGCGGCGGCGGACGGCGCCCGCGAGACGTAGCCCATGCCCGTCCCGAAGGGGCTCGAGCCGACCGGCGTGATCCTCGCCGACAAGCCGGCAGGCCCATCCTCGTTTGCGATCGTCGCTCGGGTCCGCTCGCGGACGGGCGCGAAGACCGGGCACGCCGGCACGCTCGACCCGTTTGCAACGGGCCTGCTGATCCTGCTCTCCGGCCGCGCAACGTCGCTGCAGGACCGGTTCATGAAGCTCGACAAGCGCTACGTGACCGAAGTCGACCTGCGGCTGCGGACGACGACGGGCGACCCGGAGGGCGAGGCGCTCGACGAGCATCCGGCGCCCTCCGGCGACGAGTTGGAGCGGTCGCTGGACGCGCTTCGCGGTGACGTCGAGCTGCCGATCCCCGCCGCATCTGCCGTGAAGATCGGTGGGACACGTGCCTATCGGCTCCATCGGCAGGGCGTCGCCGTCCAGATGCCGACGCGCGTGATGCACGTGCACCGGCTGGACCTCCTCGCCTACGACCAGGGCGTCGCGCGCATCGACCTCCACGTCGGCTCGGGGACGTACGTCCGGGCGCTGGCGGATGCGCTCGACGGCCATTGCGTCAGCCTCCGCCGCACCGAGATCGGGCCGTTCGCGGTCGAGGAGTCGGACGAGACCCAGGTGATCCCGCTCGAGGACGCGCTGCCGCGCCTCGCGACGGTGCGAGAGTCCCCGGCCCGATGAGGATCGCGCACGCACCCTCGCAGCTCGACAGGCGCCCCCGGGCAGTCGCGATCGGCACGTTCGACGGCGTGCATCGCGGGCACCGGTCGGTGCTCCGGGCGACCGTCGGGTCGGGCCTCGAGCCGACCGTGATCACGCTCGATCCGCACCCACGGATCGTCCTCGGGAACCGTGTCGAGTTGCTGACGACGCTCGAGCGGCGGCTCGAGCTGCTCGCCGAGGCGGGAATCGCGGACACGCTCGTGGCGGCCTTCACGCCCGAGTTCATGCGCCTTGCCCCGGAGGAGTTCGTCGAGACCTACCTCCGCGCGATCGGCGCCGAGGCGGTGGCCGTCGGCGCGGACTTCCGGTTCGGCAGCAAGCGTGCCGGCACCGTGGCGACGCTGCGGGCGCTCGGCCTCGAGGTGCTCGCAGTGGAGGAGGTTCAGGGTGTCTCGTCTACCGCGATTCGGGACGCCGTGCGGGGCGGGGATCTGGCAACGGCCGCGTCCATGCTCGGGCGTCCGTTCGAGCTCGACGGGACGGTCGTCGCGGGCGACCAGCGCGGAGGCACGCTCGGCTATCCGACGGCGAACATCGCGATGGACGCGCAGCTGATCTGCCCCCGCTACGGGATCTACGCCGGCGAGGCGCTGGGTCATCGCGCCGCCGTCTCGATCGGGACGAATCCGCACTACGGCGGGACGGAGCGGCGGATCGAGCCGTTCCTCCTCGACTTCGACGGCGACCTCTACGGCTCGCGACTGGTCGTGGAGCTATGGGAACGGCTCCGCGACGAGGCGGTGTTCGGCTCCGAGGAGGCGCTCGTTGCGCAGATCTCCCGTGACGTGGAGGCGACGCGGGCCGCGGTCAGGCCCAGCTGACCTTGTGACACTGTGTCACTTGGAGGGTGGCCGGCGCCCCACGAAGACCGGCTGGGCCTCGTCCTCGAGCTTCGGGTTGCCCGGGTCGACATGCGCTGCAAACCCGGCCGCCTCCAGGAGGTAGAGCCAGGTGTGCTCGGCGAAGAGCCCGTGGAGGTGCCGGTCGTGGACGACGCGAGCGTCCGCACCTGGCTCCGTGAGGAGGACGACGTAGTCGACGGCGAACGAGCTCTCGCCCGCCCCGGGCTCGTGCGTCCACTCGAGGTAGCGGAGCGCGCGCCCGTCGTCGCCGTCGTGGCCGCCGTGGTCGGTGCCGGGCGCGAAGGTCTCCCGCGTGCAGTCGGGCGCGAACAGCGCCGCTCCGCCGGGGCGCGTGTGTGCGAACGCGGTCTCCATGCACGAGCGGAGGTCGTCCTCGGTCGCCATGTACATGACTGCGTCGTGGACGAAGACCGCGTCGAACGTCCGCCCGAGCCGAAGCGTCCTCATGTCGCCGAGCACGTGCTCCGCTCCGGGGTTGAGAGCGCGACTCAGCGTGAGCATCTGCGGCGACAGATCCGAGAGGGTGCACGTGAAGCGCTTGCACAGGAACGAAGCGTTGTTGCCACCGCCGGAGCCGAGCTCGAAGAGCGTTGTCGCATCGGGGACGGCATCCAGGATCAGGCGCTCGTACCGCGCCGACTCGACGTCGTAGTCCGACGGCGAGGTGAGCAGGTGGAACCAGGGCGCGAGGTCGCCGTAGAGACGCACCCCGGGATTATCCGTCTCGGGCTTCGAAAACGACGACGGCTGCGCCCTCCGTGATCCGCGTGCTCCGGGGGTAACGGTCGAGGTAGGCCCTGAGCGCCGCGTCGCGCTCACCGCCGTCGATGACAACGCCGCGGACATCGACTTGACGTCCCCGAACCGTCAGCCTCGCGCGCTCCCCGTCCACGAACGTGCGCCACCACTGCTTGCGCTCGGGTCGCACGGCCACAGCAACCAGCGCGCCCGTCTCGGTCTCGCCGTAGCGGAGCGGGATGCAGAGCTCACGGCCGGAGCGGCGCCCACGGTAGGCGAGCAGCAGCAGGCGCCCGCTCACGAGCCGATGTGCACGCGACTCGAGCACGACCCGCACGAACGGGTTTGCGAGACGGAGGACTCGCAGGCCGGTGGCGCCCCACACGCAGCGCATTGTCCTCGAGCCAGCCTCGATCAGTAGAAATTCCGGTCGACCGCGCGTGCGATCCCGGATGGCGCGCCCGGCCGGCGCGCGCAGCATGATGAGCGTGGAAGAGCTCTCGGTGCTGATCGCAGGGGGCGGAGTCGCCGCCCTGGAGGCCGCGCTGACCCTCGCGGACGTCGCGGAAGGGCAAGCCCGTGTCGAGCTGCTCGCACCCGAGCCGCTGTTCTGGTACCGGCCCGCCTCGGTCGCCGAGCCCTTCGGCCTCGGCACGGTGCGCCATTTCGACCTCGGCCTGCTCGCCGCGAGGGCCGGAGCGGGAATGACGCTCGGCGCGCTCGCCGGCGTCGATGCCGACAGGCGGCTCGCCAGAACCGCGACCGGTGCCACGTTGTCCTACGACGCGCTGCTCATTGCCTGCGGTGCGCAGCCGACCGTCGCAGTTCCCGGCGCGTTGACGTTCCGCGGCCCCGCTGACGGCCCGCGGCTGCGGGCGCTCGTGGAGGAACTCGAGGAGGGCGCCGTCGAGCGCGTCGCGTTCGCCGTGCCGTCCGGCTCGGCCTGGCCGCTGCCTGCCTATGAGCTCGCGCTGATGACCGCCCGCCGTCTTGCAACCACCGGCACGGCCCACAGCGAAGTCGTCCTGGTCACGCCGGAGCCGCGTCCGCTCCATCTGTTCGGGCGCGGGGCGAGCGACGCGGTCGGGAGGCTCCTCTCGGAGGCGGGCGTGGTCTTCGTGGGCGGTGTCGACCCGATCGGGCACACGGCGGGGGAGCTCGTCCTGGCGGACGGCGCGATTCCCGCCGATCGAGTCGTGGCTCTGCCGCGCCTCCGCGGCCCTCGGATCGACGGCGTCCCACAGACACCGGACGGCTTCATCCCTGTCGACGACCACTGCGCGGTCCTCGGGGACGACTGCCTGTTCGCGGCCGGCGACATCACGGCCTTCACGATCAAGCAGGGCGGCATCGCGACGCAGCAGGCCGTCGCGGCGGCGGAGGCGATCGCAGTGCTGGCCGGCGCGACGTTGGTGCCGCGCCCGTTCCGACCCGTCCTGCGCGGGCTGCTCCTGACCGGCGGTCAGCCCACGTACCTGCGCCACGATCTCGCGGAGGCGGGCGACGGCGACTGGGCGAGCGGAGCGCCGATCTGGTGGCCGCCTACGAAGATCGTCGGCCGGCGGCTCAGCCCGTTCCTCGCCGAGATCGCGGGCGAGAGCGACGGTCGCGGCGCCGCGTTGCCGCCGCAAGACGGTGTCGCGGTCGAGATCCCGATCGGGCGGGAGCCGGTCGATACGCTCTCGGTGGGGCTCGGGTTCTGAGGAAAACGTCGGAGGTGGCAGGCGTGATCACGGTCGGGGTGGACGGGTCCGCAACGGGACGCGAGGCGCTTCGCTTCGCGCTCGACGAGGCGTCGGTGCGGGGAGCGCAGCTGCGCGTCGTCCACGTGTGGTCGATCCCGCCCCTCACCGCGACGGGCGTCGCGATGATCCCGACGTACGGGATGCTCGAGACCGAGCTGAGCCAGGACGCGGCCACGTCGCTCGACGCCGACGTCGAGCTGGTCGGTGGGAACCGCGCGGGGGTCGAGATCGAGCGCCGCGTGATCCGCGGCGACGCGGCCGGCACGCTGGTCGAGCTGGCCACCGACGCGGACCTCCTGGTGGTCGGCTCGCGGGGTCGAGGCGCGCTGGCGGGCGCGATTCTCGGGTCGGTGTCGACAGCATGCCTCCATCACGCGTCGCGCCCTGTCGCGGTCGTCCACGGCGCGCGCCCGGGCGACCAGTCTCGGATCGTGGTCGGCAGCGACGGCTCTCCCGGGTCGGCTGCAGCGCTCGAGTGGGCATTCGCGGAGGCACGGCTCCGGGGGATCTCCATCCATGCCGTCTCGGCCTACCACGAGCCCTGGGGCCTCGCGGGAGGCGTCGTTCGGAACCCCGAGGCGGTGTTCGAGCTGCGGGAGGCGCTCGCCCGGAGCGCCGAGGACCTGCTCGATGAGGCCGAGCGCGCGACGCCCGACGACGTGCCGTTCACCCGGGAGGCGATCGCCGCTCCGGCCGGCCCGGCGCTCGTCGCAGCCGCCGCCGACTCCGACCTGCTCGTCGTCGGCTCGCGCGGCCGGGGCGGCTTCCAGAGCCTCGTACTGGGCTCCGTCAGCCAGTACTGCGCTGCACATGCGGGCGGCGTGGTCGTCGTCGTTCCGTTGACGTGAGTCGTCTTCTTCGGGTTCGAGGAGAGGTCCTATCCGCGCTTGCCGACCGCGGGTGCGTGCTGTCGGCCGAGGTCGAGCGCGACACAGAGAAGCAGGCTCCCGTCCACCAATTGACGGGATCGAAGGTCAGCGACTCGCGGTCGCCGACGAGGTCGGAGACGAGCCAGACGACGAACCAGATGAGCGTCACCGCGGTTCCTCCTGTCGCTTCGCGTGTACCTGGCGTGGGATCGTCGCGGCTCTCTAGTCCCCCGTCATCCGCGGCGCCGCGGATTCCCGTCTCGGGGTTTCCGCACTGCCACGTTCCCGCCGGCGTAGCTCTGCTGCGAACGGGTACAACGGTCGGATGGACGTCACCTCGTTCGACCACGTCGCCCTCTGGACGGCCGAGCGAGACGAGCTCGCCCGCCTCTTGACGGAGGGATGCGGGATGCACGTCGTCGACCGCACCGACACGTTCACCCTGGTCGGCGGCGACGCGCGTCGCGGCAAGCTCACCCTCTTCGCCGCGGAGGCCCCTCGCGAGCGCGGCGTGCTGGAGCGGATCGTCGTCCGGGTCCCGCGTCTGGGCGACACCAGACGGGTGCTCGGCGAGGCCGGGTACGCGGTCGTGAGCGACGGCGACGAGCTGGTCGTCGACGGCCCCGACGGCGTGACGCTTGGGGTCGTGGAGGACGGGTCGCACGGCGGTTCCGGATCTCGACCATGTCGTGCTCACCGTGCCCGACCCCGACGCGACGGCGTCCGCGTTCGCCGAGCTCGGGCTCGAGCGCGACGGCGACCGGCTCACCGTGGACGACCGTCACGTCGTGCTGCGCGAGGGCGACGCACACGAGGGCGATCGCCCGCTCCTCAACCACCTCGCGTTCCTCGTCGACAGTGCCGACCGCGTCGAGCAGGAGGCGCGCTCCCGCGGGCTGGACGTCGAAAACGTCGTGGACGCGCCCAACACGCTCGCCGTGTTTCTGCACGGCCCGGATCGCATCCGGCTCGAGTACGTCGAGCACAAGCCCGGCTTCTCGCTGGTCTAGGGACTGCGCTAGGCGTGCCAGACCTCGTCGTCGCCGGGGCGGGCCTGGCCGGTCTCGTCACCGCGGCGGAGGCAACCGATCGCGGAGCACGAGTCGTCGTCCACGAGAAGGGCGACCGCGCCGGGGGCTCGATGCTCCTCTCGAGCGGCGTGATCTGGCGTCACCGCGAGCTGGACGACTTCCTCCGCGAATGCCCCGGGGGCAATGTCGAGCTCCAGCGGCTCGTCCACGAGCGTCTCGACGGCGACCTCGCCTGGCTCGAGCAGCGTGGCGCCCGGGTCGTCGAGCGCTCGACCGGAAACCCCCGTACAACCGGCGTCCGGTTCGACACACGGTCGCTCACGGAAGCGCTCGCGCGCCAGGCGGGGGAGATCCGGCTCGACGACGCGCTCCGCGAGCTTCCCGAGCGGGGCCCGGTCGTCCTCGCGACCGGCGGGTTCCAGGCGAGCCGGGAGCTCGTGCGGGAGTGGATCACCCCCGAGGCCGACAAGCTCTTCCTCCGTGCGACGCCGTGGAGCACGGGCGACGGCCTCGCGCTCGGCCGCGCCGCCGGGGCATCGACGACCTCCGGGCTGGACGAGTTCTACGGACGGAACATGCCTGCGCCGCCGGCGCGCATCACGGAGGCGCAGCTCGTCCCGCTCGCGCAGCTCTACGCGCATCACGCAGTGATCGAGGACACGGAGGGCGAGCAGTACGAGCCCCAGACCTGGTCCGAGATCGACGTCGTCCAGTGGACAGCGCGGCGCCCTGGCGCGCGTGTGACCTACCGGATCCCGGAGGAGCGCCTTGGCATCCGGATTCGCGGGCGTACGATCGGTGAGATGGTGGCGGCCGCCAAACGCGCCGGAGGGCCGGTCCGCCGCAAGCCCGGCTGGGTGCAGGTCGACGTCGTCGCCGGGATCACGACGACGCTCGGAGGCCTCGCCGCGAACATGGACACCCGCGTCGCCCCCGGCGTCTACGCCGCGGGCTGTGACGTCGGCGGGATCTCGACGGGCGGGTACTCGAGCGGGCTCGCCGCAGCTCTCGTCCTCGGGCGGATCGCCGCTGCGTCGGCGCTGGAGGGCCGATGACGTTCCCGTTCGGCTCGGAGTTCACGGTGGGGATCGAGGAGGAGCTCTTCCTCGTCGACGAGACGACGCTCGCGCTCGCGCCGATGACGGACGCGATCCTCGACGCGATGCGCGTCGATCCGCACTCGGCCGGGCACGACGCGTACGCGGCGCAGCTCGAGCTCCGCTCGCGTGCCTGCACGTCCGTTGCGGACGCGGTGGAGTCCCTCGCCCGGCTACGTGCGACGGTGACCGCGTCCGGCGGAACCTTGCTGGGCGCGGGCCTCCATCCGGACGGCCGCTTCGGCGACGCCACGCTCGTAGAGGGGCGCCGCTACGAGTTCGTCGCCGACCAGCTGCGGGGCTTGCTCCGGCGAACGCCCGAATCGGCGCTCCACGTCCACGTGGGGCTCCCGGGCGAGCGTACGGCGGTCCGAGCCTTCAACGCCATGCGCCTCCACGTGCCTCTCCTCGTCGGGCTCGCCGCGAACAGCCCGTTCTGGTTCGGCACGAGCTCGGGTCTCTCGAGCGCGCGGTACGTGCTCTCCCGCGCGTACCCCGGGCGCTGCGTGCCGCGGGCGGTGAGCGACATCGAGGACCTCGAGCAGCTCGTGGCCGAGACGCTCACGGCAGCCGGGCTCCCCGACCCGACCTTCCTCTGGTGGGACCTGCGCATGCATCCGCGGCACGGCACGCTCGAGCTGCGTGAGATGGACGCGCAGTCCTCGCTCGAGCACGCCGGCGCGATCGCCGCGCTCGCACGTGCGCTGGTGATCGAGGCCGCGGACGGCGCGGAGCTCCCCGACGTCCCGAGCGAGGCGCTCGACTGGGCGTCCTTCCGGGCCGCCCGAGACGGCACGAACGCGACGGTCCTCGACGGCGACGTCACGCGCCCGCTGGCCGACGTCGCGCGCGATGCGGTTCGGCGCGTTCGGCCCATCGCCCGCGATGCGGGGGACGAGGAGGCGCTGGACGCCATCGAACGCGTTCTCGAGGAGAACGGCGCGGCCCGCCAGTGCGCGTCCTTCGCGCGCGGCGGGATGCCGGAGCTCCTCCGCAGGCTCGCCGAGGAGACGGCGGAGACAGCGCGGCCCGCGACCCGCCAGGCCTGAGTCGGGGCGTTAGGGCTCGCATGAAAACGGGAAGCACCCCGACATGGCCAGAGCGATCTGGACCGGCTCCATCTCCTTCGGTCTCGTCAACGTGCCCGTGCGCATGTACAGCGCGATCGACGAGCAGGACGTCCGCTTCCATCTCCTCCACGAGAAGGACGACTCGCGGATCGGCTACGAGAAGGTCTGCAAGAAGGAGGGGAAGCCGGTCCCGGACGACGAGATCGTGAAGGGCTACGAGGTCTCGGAGGGGAAGTACGTCTACGTCACGGACGAGGACCTCGAGGCGGCGGGGGGTGAGAGCTATCGCTCGATCGACATCGAGGACTTCGTCGATGTCGACGAGGTCGACCCGATCTACTTCGAGCGTACGAGCTACCTCGGTCCGGCGGACGGTGCGGAGAAGCCGTACGCGTTGCTCGTTCGCGCAATGGAGCAGTCGGCCCTGGTCGGGATCGTGACGTACGTCATGCGCGACAAGCAGCAGCTCGGCTGCCTCCGCGTGCGCGACGGGATGATCGTCCTCGAGAAGATGTTCTTCGCGGACGAGATCCGGCCGACGAAGGGGATCGTCCCGCGCCGTGCCACCGTGCCGAAGCAGGAGCTCGCAATGGCCCTCGATCTGATCGACCGCTTCCGCGGCCCCTTCAAGCCGGAGAAGTACGCGGACACGTATCGCGATTCGCTGCTCGCGGTGATCGACCGCAAGCGAAAGGGCAAGGACGTCCACGACGAGCCCGAGCACGAGCGCGACGAAGAGCCGGCCGACCTGCTCGAAGCACTCCGCGCGAGCGTCGAGGCGCACGGCCGCCGCGGCCGCGAGTCGCGACGGCCGAACGGGTCGCTCCGCGGGCTCAGCCGCGACGAGCTCGACCGCCGTGCTCGCAGGGCAGGGATCCGCGGTCGGTCGAAGATGACGAAGGTCGAGCTCGCAAAGGCGCTCGAGCGGGCCTAGCGGCGGCCCGCGTGCGGTGACCCACTCGTCGCGGGGAACTACGAATGCACGTGGCACGGCCGGGGACGACAATGACGGCGTGAAGGACGTCGTCGACGTGATCCTCCGCGACGGGAGCACGCTTCGGCTGCGCCCGCCCACCGGGGCCGATGCCGAAGCGATCCTCGGGTTCTTCGGAGCGCTCTCGCAGCAGAGCCTCTACCTGCGGTTCCACGGCTTCCCTCGTCTCGGGCCGGAGCTCGTCGACCAGGTCGTCGACCCCGACTGGCGCGAGCGCGGGGCATTGCTGGGCTCGCTGGTCGAGAACGGCGCCGAGCGGGTCGTCGCGCTCGCGAGCTACGTGCGGCTCCGCGACCCCACCGCCGCGGAAGGCGCGTTCGCCGTCGCGGACGCCTACCAGCAGCGCGGGATCGGGACACGCCTCGTCGAGCAGCTGGCGTTGCGCGCCTCCCACCATGGGATCGAGCGGTTCGTCGCCGAGGTCGTCGCGGACAACCGCAAGATGCTCGGCGTGTTCGCGGCCCTCGGCTTCGAGTTGACGCGCGAGCTCGAGGGCGGAGAGGTCGAGGTGATCTTCCCGATCGCCCGCACGGAGCTGTTCGAGGAACGTGTCTCGGAGCGGGACCACGTCGCCGTGACCGCATCGCTCAGGCCGTTCTTCGAGCCGGACAGCGTCGCGGTCGTCGGCGCATCGCGCCGTCGCGGCACGATCGGCGGCGAGCTCTTCCGGAACATCGTCGAGGCGGACTTCCTCGGAGCCGCCTACCCCGTCAACCGCGAGGGCGTGCCCGTCGCGGGGGTGCGCGGATACCGGTCGATCGCGGAGATCCCCGATCCCGTCGACCTCGCCGTGATCTGCGTCCCCGCGAACGCCGTGCTGGCTGCCGCCGACGAGGCGCTCCGCGCGCGCGTCCGGGCGCTCGTCGTGATCTCCGCTGGGTTCGCCGAGACGGGCACCGAGGGCGTCGAGCGCCAGGAGCGGCTTCTCGAGCTCGTCCGGGCGCACGGCGCACGCTTGATCGGGCCGAACTGCCTCGGGATCGCCGTCCCCGGTCGCGGCCTCGACGCGACGTTCGCGTCGCGCTCGGCGGAACCGGGCTCGATCGGCTTCTCGTCGCAGAGCGGCGCGCTCGGGCTGGCGCTCCTCGAAGCGGCCGTCACACGCGGGCTGGGCCTGTCTGCATTCGTCTCGATCGGGAACAAGGCGGACGTGTCGACGAACGACCTGCTCGAGTGGTGGGAGGACGACGAGTCGACCGAGGCGATCCTCATGTACGTCGAGTCGTTCGGGAATCCACGCAAGTTCGGACGCATCGCACGGCGGGTCGCGCGGCGGAAGCCGATCCTCGCGCTCAAGAGCGGGACGTCGGCGAGCGGCCAGCGCGCGGCAAGCTCCCACACGGCGGCGCTTGCGGGCTCGGAGGCGGCGGTCGACGCGCTGTTCGAGCAGGCGGGCGTGATCCGCGCCGCGTCGCTGGAGGAGCTGATCGATGTCGCCGCGCTCCTCTCCGGCGGCGCTCGCATGGAGAGCCGCTCGGTGGCGATCCTCACGAACGCGGGCGGGCTCGGCATCCTCTGCGCGGACGCCTGCGACGCCGCCGGGCTCGAGCTTCCGACGCTGAGCGACGAGACGGCGACCGCGCTGCAGGCGACCCTTCCGGCGGAGGCGAGCGTCGGCAACCCCGTCGACATGCTCGGCTCCGCGACGGCCCGGTCGTACGCGGAGGCGTTGCCCCTGCTCCTCGCCGACCCGCACGTCTCGGCGGTGATCGTCCTCTTCGTACCGGCCGTCAGCGCGACGGCGGACGAGGTGGCCCACGCGGTGGCCGAGGTTGCGCAGCACGAGGACGGCTCCAAGCCCGTCCTCGCGGTCGTAATGACCTCGGAGGGGATCCCCGAGGCGCTCCGGGGTGCGCGTCACGTCGCCCCGTTCGCATATCCGGAGTCGGCGGCACGTGCGCTGGGCCGTGTCGCGGATCGCGCGGAGTGGCTGCGGCGCCCGCAGGGGGCGGTGCCGACGCTCGACCGCATCGACACCGCACGCGCGGCAGCGGTGGTCGCCGAGGCGCTCGAGCGCTCCGACGACGTGTGGCTCGACCCGGCCTCGACCCGTGAGCTGCTGCTCGCGTACGGCGTCCCGCTCGTACCGGAGCGCGTCGCGGCGTCGACGGACGAGGCCGTCGCGGTCGCGCGGGAGCTCGGCCTGCCCGCGGTCGTGAAGACGGCTGCGCCGGGCGCGCACAAGACGGAGACCGGCGGAATCGCGCTCGACCTCGAGAGCGACGAGGCCGTCGCGGCGGCCTCGGCCCGGATCGGACTGCCCGTGATCGTCCAGCCCATGCTGTCGGGCGGCGCGGAGCTGCTCGCCGGGATCGTCCAGGATCCCGTCTTCGGCCCGCTCGTCGCATTCGGGCCCGGAGGCGTCTACGCGGAGCTGATCGGGGAGGCGGCGTTTCGCATCGCGCCGCTCACCGACGTCGACGCGGAAGAGCTCGTCACGCGGGGAAAGGCGGGACGCCTGGTGGCGGGCTTCCGCGGCGCCCCGCCCGCCGACCGGGCGGCGCTCGTGGATCTCGTCCACCGCCTCGCGCGCCTCGGCGACGACCTCCCGGCGGTCGCAGAGCTCGACCTGAACCCCGTGCTCGCGCTGCCCGACCGCTGTGTCGCGGTCGACGCGCGGGTACGTGTCCGTGAGCCACGCGCCCTCGTCCGCGCGAAGTCATGGTGAGCGGCGCCCGCCCCGCTCGGTAGTTCTCCACATCGACCGGGCGGCTTCATGGCAGCGGGCCGGCGCCGGAATCCCGATGGCGTTGCTCCGCTCGTGCGCGAACGTGGGTGGCGTCAAGAGACAGTGATCGGGAGGAGGAGCGATGAACACACGGAGATTTCTCGAATGGGGCGGCGTCGCGGCAGGCGTCGTTCTGATCGCGTTCGGCGCGGCGGCCGTCTACATGGGTGTCGACGGGCGGAGCACTGTGCGCGACAGCCTGAAGCAGGAGCAGATCGTCTTCGGCGACACGTCCGATCCCGCGGTCGCGAAGCACGCCGACCAGTGGGCCGGACAGCAGGTCAAGACCGGTGACCAGGCACGGGCGTTCGCGCTGGTGATGCGCGAGCACGCGCTCGAGGCGAGCGGCGGGCTGACCTACGCGGAGATGGGCCGCTACCAGCTGGCCGCGAACCCGAGCAACCCCAAGGGCACCAACGACGAGGCCCAGGCGGCAAAGGACCCGCAAGGCGCGCCGCTCGCCAACGGGGCCCGCAACACCTGGGTCACCGAGACCGCGCTCTCCACCGCGCTCAACGTGAGCTACATGGCAGAGCAGCTCTCGCTGTTCGGGATCGTCGTCGGTGTGGCGCTGCTGCTCACCGGCATCGGGTTGCTGATCCTGGCGCTGGCAGTGCTCGGCGGGCGCTTCCGCGAGGAGGCCGCCGGGAAGGCCCGGGTCACAACGGAGGTGGCCACGATCGGCCACTGATCGCTCCGACCTCCCGGAGTGAACGGTGGAGGCGGCCGAAGGGCCGCCTCCACTGTGTTCGGGACTCGGCCAACCGAACGGGACGGGGACGCCATCGACATACGATTGACGCCCATGTCCGACGGCTTGCCGATCGAGACTGTTCGTCTCTCGAAGACGTACGGCGCGTCGGTCGAGGCGCTCACCGACCTCGACCTGCGCGTCGAGAGCGGCGAGGTCTTCGGGTACCTGGGACCGAACGGGGCGGGGAAGAGCACGACGATCCGGCTTCTCCTCGGGCTGATCCGACCGACCGCCGGCAGCGCGACCGTCTTCGGGATCGACACGTGGCGTCGACCCGTCGAGGCGCACGCTCGGGTCGGCTACCTCCCGGGCGACCTGCGCCTCTCCGACCGGTTGACCGGCGGTGAGCAGCTCGAGTCGTTCGCCCGGCTTCGCGGCGGGCTCGACGCCCGGCTTCGCGTGGAGCTCTGCGAGCGGCTCGGCGTCGTCCTCGACCGGCCGATCCGGCACCTCTCGAAGGGCAACCGGCAGAAGCTCGGGCTCGTCCAGGCGTTCATGCATCGTCCCGACCTGGTCGTCCTAGACGAGCCGACGAGCGGGCTCGACCCGCTG
Source organism: uncultured Actinomycetes bacterium (assembly GCA_963698935.1). Taxonomy (GTDB): domain Bacteria; phylum Actinomycetota; class Thermoleophilia; order Gaiellales; family Gaiellaceae; genus Gaiella. The sequence goes on along the minus strand of CAVOSU010000023.1, from coordinate 165,536 downwards.
CTCCAGAGCGAGGTTCGCGCCCTGATCCGCGAGACGGCGGGCGACGGACGCACCGTGTTCCTCTCCTCGCACTCGCTCGACGAGGTGCAGCACGTCGCCGACCGCGTGGGGATCATCCGCTCGGGACGCCTCGCCGACGTCGACTCCGTCGACCGCCTGCGCGAGCGCTCGCTCCGGCACGTCACGATCACGTTTGCCGAGGCGGTCGACTCTGCGCGGTTCGCGGCGCTCGACGGCGTCCGCGTCGTGAGCGCCAGCGGCGCGGTCATCCGACTCGCCGCACCCGAGCCTGCGATGGACGCCGTGGTGAAGCACGCCGCTGCGCACCGCATCATCGATCTGGTCTCGCAACCCGCCGACCTCGAGGAGATCTTCCTGGAGCTCTACCGGGAGCCCGTTCACGGCGACTGAGCTGTTCCGGCGAGGTCTCCGTGACCACCGGCGCGCACTCGCCGCGTGGTGCGCCGGCGTGGTCGGCTACGTCGCGCTGGTCACCGCGATCTTCCCGTCGATCCACGGCTCACCGGAGTTCGAGCGCCTCGCCCAGAACTACCCGGAGGTGCTCAAGTCGTTCTTCGGCATCGGGGAGGGCGGTGGTCTAAACACGGGCGCCGGGTACGTCGACATCGAGCTCTTCAGCCTCATGCTGCCGCTGCTCGTGCTCGTCATGGCCGTGGGGTCGGGCGCTCGCGCGTTCGCCGGCGAAGAGGACGCGGGGCGGCTCGAGCTCGTCCTCGCGTATCCCGTCCGGCGGCGCGACGCCGTCGTCTGTAAGGGCGCGACGGTCGCGGCGGAGGTTCTCGCGGTCAGTGCCGTCGCCGGGCTCGCGCTCGCCGTGCTCGATCCGATCGTGGGGCTCGATCTCCCACGCGGACGCCTCCTCGCCGCGATCGTCGCACTCGCAGGGCTCGGGCTCCTCTTCGGTTGGCTCGCCCTCGCAGTGGGCGCTGCCTTCGGAAGCCGTGCCCTCGCGGTCGGTGTGCCCGCCGCGCTGGGAGCGGGGGGCTACCTCGTCAACGGCCTCCACGGGCTCGCGGGATGGCTCGATCCGTTTCGCGTCCTCTCGCCGTTCTGGCTCGTGGGGTCGTCTCCGCTCCAGAGCGGGAGCAATGGCTGGGGGCTCCTCGCCGTGATGCTCCTCGCGGTCCTCGTGCTGGGCGTCGGATCCCGTCTCGTCGAGCGTCGCGACCTGCAGACGCCGTGACGCCACCAACGGGGCGATCCGTAGTTCCCCGCCGGGGATCGGTGTCGCCACCGATGCCGCTGTGGGCGGACCGAGCGACGCTCGATCCACACGCAACGGAAAGGAGGCGTCCATGGCCGGCATCGAGGTACAGACACGGTCGGAGCCTGCGAAGACGGCGACCAAGACCATGAGAGCAGCGGTGGTCGAGGACTTCACGAAGCCGCTCGTGCTGCGCGACGTCGCGAAGCCCACGGCGGGGGCCGGCGAGATCGTCGTCCGCGTCGAGACCTCGGGCCTCTGTCACACCGACATCCACGCGGCCCACGGCGACTGGCCGGTGAAGCCGACACCGCCGTTCATCCCGGGCCACGAGGGCGTCGGGATCGTGGAGGAGGTGGGACCTGGCGTCGGCGAGGTCGTGCTGGGCGATCGCGTCGCGATGCCCTGGCTCGGGTACGCCTGCGGGACGTGCGACTACTGCGTCTCCGGCTGGGAGACCCTCTGTCTCGAGCAGCAGAACACGGGCTACTCGATCGACGGCGGCTTCGCCGAGTACGTCAAGGCGAACGCCCGGTACGTCGTGAAGGTGCCGGCGGGGGTCAGTCCCGTCGATGCCGCACCGCTGACGTGCGCCGGGGTGACGACGTACAAGGCGGTGAAGGTCGGCGGCACACGCCCGTCGGACCTCGTCGCGATCTTCGGCGTCGGCGGCCTCGGTCACCTCGCGCTGCAGTACGCACGGATCGCCGGCGGGCGGGTCGTCGCCGTCGACCTGCGAGAGGACAAGCTCGAGCTCGCGAGGCAGCTGGGCGCCGAGTTCACGGTGAACGCGGCGAAGGAGGACCCGGCGGAGGCGATCCAGCGGCTCGGCGGCGCCGACCAGGCGATCGCGCTGGCCGTGTCCCCCCGCGCCTTCGAGCAGGCCTATCGGTCGTTGCGACGCGGTGGAACGCTCGTCTTCGTGGGGCTGCCCGCGGACAACACGATCGAGCTTCCGATCTTCGAGACCGTGCTGAACGGCATCACGGTCGTCGGCTCGATCGTGGGCACGCGTGTCGATCTCCGAGAGGTCTTCGAGCTGCACGCCGCGGGCCTCACCACGGTCATCACCGAGGTGCGGTCGCTGGCGAGCGTGAACGACTCGATCGACGACGTCGAGGCAGGCACGGTCCCGGCGCGAATCGTCTTCGTTCCCTGAAAGGAGGTGTGAGATGTCGACTCTGTCGCCCGGATCTCAGAGGCTCTCTCCCGAGACACGGATGTGGTCCCAGGTGCTCGTTCCCGAGATGTGGGCGTCGCTCGCGATCTTCGCCATGTGGAGCGCCGTGGCGATCAGCGCGGTGTGGGGACCCGATTTCGTCTCGACGAGCGGCTCGGGCGCGAGCACGACGACGATCCCGTCCGGGATCGCCGTTGCGGTGTTCGCCTCGATCGGCACCTGGGTTGTCGCGAAGTACGGCTTCGGCCGCGGCGGCAAGGAGAGATGAGCTCGTCGTCGAGGAGGCCCTGAGCTGCGGGGCCTCCTCGACCGATCGTCAGGTCTCCTCGAGCATGCCCTCCGCCAGGGCGTAGCGCACGAGCTCAGCGCGGCTCGTGAGGCGGAGCTTCTGCATGATGTGCGCGCGGTGCGTCTCGGCCGTGCGAACCGAGATGAACAGCGCCTTCGCGATCTCCTGGTTCGTGTGCCCGAGCGCGAGGAGACGGAGCACTTCCCGCTCGCGGTCCGAGAGGGGGTCCGCCTCCGCCTTCCGTTGCTCCTCGGCCTCCGCCGCGACCAGCCGCGCGCCGAGTGAGGGATGGACGTATCGCTCACCTGCGGCGACGGCGCGCACAGCGCCGACGACCTCGCTGTCGGCCGCCTCCTTCAGCACGTACCCGGAGGCGCCCGCCGCGAACGCCTCGCGCACGTAACGCGGGTCGTCCTGCATCGAGAGGACGAGCACCTTCGTCTGCGGCACCGCCTGGAGCACGGCGGGCATGCCCTCGATGCCTGTCTTGCCGGGCATCATCACGTCCATCAAGACGACGTCGGGCTGCCCGGAGATCGCCTCGAACACGGCTCGCTCGGCGGACGGGGCCTCACCGACGACGTCGATGTCCGGTTCGGCGTCGAGCACCCGGCGCAGTCCGGCGCGGAGGATCGCGTGGTCGTCCACGATCACGACGCGGATGCTCACCGCGAAACCCCGGCGCCGTCGGGCGCAGGAACCTCGGCGACGAGCGTCGTGCCCGCTCCCGGGGACGTCTCGAGCGTGAGCTTCCCGCCGACGAGCGCGACGCGCTCCCGCATGCCAGCGATCCCGAGGGCGCCGTCGCGGATCCCGTCCGGGTCGAATCCGCTGCCGTCGTCCTCGACCACGACCACCGCCGACGCTGCCTTGCGCACGAGGGTGATGCTGACGTGTCCGGCGGCTGCGTGCTTGACGATGTTCGTCAGCGACTCCTGCACGATCCGGTAGAGGACGGTCTCGGTTTCCTGACCGAGTCGTGTGTCGCCAAGCCTCGCGGCGACGTCGACGGTCGGCCCCGACGGCGCCGAGACGGTCGCCGCGAGCCGCTCGACGGCGGGTACGAGCCCGAAGTCGTCGAGCGCGCTCGGGCGCAGCTCGACCGCGAGCCGCCTGACGTCCTGGAGCGTCGCCACGACGAGCTCCCGGAGGTCGGCCGTCGCCTTGCGCGCCTCGTCGGTCTCGACCGAGTCCTCGAGCTGGCGAAGCCCGAGGAGGATCGAGGCGAGCGCCTGGCCGGTCTCGTCGTGGAGCTCGCGGGCGAGTCGCGCCCGTTCGAGCTCCTGCGCCTGGACGACACGGCGGAGCGCGTCGCGGCTGACGCGCTCGGAGAGATCGACGGCGATCGAGGCGCGCGAGACCAGCGATTCCGCAAGCCGGACGTCACCCTCCTCGAAGCGCGGGTCGGCTCCCAGCTTGTCGTGCGCCGCGACCACGCCGAACGGCCGTCCACGCACCGTGAGCGGCAAGTAGAGGGCTGATGTGACCCCGAGCTCGCGCGCGACGCGCTGGTCGACCTCGGGGTCGTCGACGACGGCGTCCACGCGCTCGGTGTGCCCGCGCTCGAGCACGCGCCCGATCTTCGTGGAGCTCAGCTCGAGCTCGATTCCGACGAGGTCGTCGCGGCCGGCCCCGGCGGTCACGTGCAACGTCCCCCGGGCGTCCGGCAGCGCGATCAGGACGATCCGCGCCTCGACGAGCTCCTGCATGCGGCGTGCCACGAGCCCGAGGAGCGGCTCGAGCTCGACCTCGGAGGCGAGCGCGCTGCCGATCTCGTTGAGTGTCTCGAGCTGCCGCAGCCAGCGGGTCGAGGACTCGTAGAGGCGAGCGTTCTCGATCGCAACCGCCGCCTGGGCGGCGAGGAGCTGCGTGAGCTCCTCGTCCTCGGCGCTGAACTCCGCGCCGCCCTCCTTCTCGGTGAGGTACAGGTTGCCGTACGCGACGCCGCGGAGGACGATCGGGACGCCGAGGAACGTTCGCATCGGCGGGTGGTTGCGGGGAAAGCCGACCGAGCGGGGGTCGTCGGCGATGTCGTGCAGGCGGAGTGGCCTCGCCTCCCGGATCAGGACGCCGAGGATGCCCCTCCCGCGAGGCAGCTCCCCGATCGCGGCCCGCGTCTCGGCGTCGATCCCGGTCGTGAAGAACCGCTCGAGGCCCTGCCCGGTGCGGTCGATCACCCCGAGGGCCGCGTAACGGGCGCCCGTCAGCGCCGTCGCCGTCTCGACGATTCGCTCGAGCAGGGCATCGAGCGAGAGCTCCGAGGAGAGCGCGATGCCCGCCTCGACGAGCACCCGGAGGCGCTCCTGCGGCGCCGCCGCGGGGTCGGTGTGGCCGGGGTTCGTCATCGCGGCTCGGTTGTAGCACCGATCGCTGCGATTTCGCCGCAGCCATGCGGGTTCTCGCTGCTACCCTTGCGCGAGACCGCGATCGCGGCCGTGCGTGTCCTTCCTTCACGCCGAGCGGGGATCGCGGAGACGAATCGAACGAGAGGAGACCCATGGGCCTCACCAAGGAAGCGAAGCAGGACCTGATCTCGAAGCACGGCAAGAACGACGTGGACACCGGTTCGACCGAGGTCCAGGTGGCGATGCTGACGCGGCGGATCGAGGAGCTCACCGGGCATCTGCGCACGCACCCGAAGGACCACTATTCGCGGCGCGGCCTTCTGAAGCTCGTGGGCCGGCGGCGCAGGTTTCTGAACTACCTGCAGCGCAAGGATCTCGAGGGCTACAGGGCCCTCATCAAGGAGCTCGGGCTCCGTCGGTAGGAGCAGGGCAGAGGACGGACGGGAGGTGGACGTTTGATCGAGCTTTGCGCGGGCCGCGCGGAGCTGGCTCAAACCTCCACCTTCCGCCACATCGGAAGAGGACGGATGGAGGACACGGAATGAGCACGATCCAAGCCGGGCGTCAGGCCACGGTTTCCGTCGACGTGGGCGCGAGTGACCTGCGCTTCGAGACGGGCAAGCTGGCGAAGCAGGCGGACGGCGCAGTCGTCGTCCGGAGCGGGGACACGATGATTCTCGCGACGGCGGTCGGCCGGCCGGATGCGCGGCCGGACGCGGATTTCTTCCCGCTGACGGTCGACGTCGAGGAGCGGATGTACGCGGCGGGGAAGATCCCGGGCGGCTTCTTCAAGCGCGAGGGGCGCGCGACCGAGCGCGCGACGCTCACGGCGCGCATGATCGACCGGCCGATCCGGCCGCTCTGGCCGAAGGGCTTCAAGAACGAGGTGCAGGTGATCTGCACCGTGCTGTCGGCCGACATGGTCATCCCGCACGACATCCTCGCGATCAACGGCGCTTCGGCCGCGCTCGCGATCTCGCCGCTGCCGTTCCTCGGCCCGGTCGGGGCGGTCCGCGTCGGGTTGATCGACGGCCAGATGGTCGTCAACCCGACCTTCCAGCAGATGGAGGAGTCGACCCTCGACCTCATCGTCGTCGGGACGCGCGACGCGCTGACGATGATCGAGGCGGGCGGCGACCAGGTGCCCGAAGAGACGCTGCTCGAGGCGTTCGAGCTCGCGCACGGCGAGATCATCAGGATCTGCGACGCGATCGACGAGCTGGCCCGCGAGGTCGGGAAGCCGAAGTGGATCGACGTCGAGCTGAACGCCGAGCTGGCCGACCGCCATGGCGACACCGTCAGCGGGCGGATCGCCGGGGTCGGCCTCCGCGAGGCCGGCGCGGTCGTCGAGGAGCTCCTCGACGAGAGCGGCCCCACGATCACGATGGACTCCAGCGAGGAGGACATCGTCCGCGAGACGCAGGTCCGCAACGGCCTGCAGGCGCTCCTCGAGTCGCGGCGGCTCGCCGCGGTCGAGCAGGCCGTCCGCGAGCAGTTCGCCGACGAGCTTCGCGCCCTGACCGACGCCGAGCAGGACTCGAAGGAGCTCAAGTCCCGCAAGCGGGAGATCCTCGTGGAGCGGATCCAGGAGGAGCTCCGCCTCCCGTTTCCCGGTGGGGACGGCGAGGACGCGTCGGTCAAGGACGGCGTGACGCGGTCGTACGTCAAGAAGGCGGCCGACGCGATCTACAAAGACCTCGTCCGCAAGAAGATCGCCGTCGACAAGCGCCGGCCCGACGGGCGCGGGGCGGAGGAGATCCGGCCGATCACGACCGAGGTCGACGTCGCGCCGCGGACGCACGGCTCCGCGCTCTTCACGCGCGGGCAGACGCAGATCCTGACGCTCTGCACGCTCGGCACGGCGAAGGAGCAGCAGCGGATCGACGACCTCTCGCTCGAGCAGGAGCGCCGCTACATGCACCACTACAACTTCCCGCCGTACTCGGTCGGGGAGACCGGCTTCATGCGGGGCCCGAAGCGGCGTGACATCGGCCACGGCGCGCTCGCGCAGCGCGCGCTCGAGGCGGTGATCCCGCCGATCGAGGAGTTCCCCTACACGATCCGGCTCGTCTCGGAGACGCTCGAGTCGAACGGGTCGTCGTCGATGGGCTCGGTGTGCGGCTCGACGATGTCGCTGATGCACGCCGGCGTGCCGATCGCGGCGCCCGTCTCGGGCATCGCGATGGGCCTCGTCAAGGAGGGAGACGACTACGTCATCCTCACCGACATCCAGGGCGCGGAGGACCACCTGGGCGACATGGACTTCAAGGTCGCCGGCACCGCCGAGGGCATCACGGCCCTCCAGATGGACATCAAGATCATCGGCGTCACGCAGGAGATCATGCGCTCGGCCCTCGAGCAGGCGAAGCGGGCGCGCGCGTTCATCCTCGACAAGATGATCGAGACGATCTCGAGCCCGCGGGCCGAGCTCGCCGGGCACGCTCCGCGGATCTCGTCGATCCGCATCAACCCGGACTTCATCGGCATGGTGATCGGGAAGGGCGGCGAGACGATCCGCTCGCTCGAGTCGGACTACGACGTCCAGATCGACATCGAGGAGGACGGCACGATCCTCGTCTACGCGACGGAGGGCACGAACGCCGACGCCGCGATCTCCGCCATCCAGGCGATGACGAAGGAGCCCGAGGTGGGGGACACCTACACCGGGCGCGTCGTGAAGACGACGGACTTCGGCGCCTTCGTGGAGCTGAAGAAGGGCACGGACGGCCTGCTCCACGTCTCGAACGTCGGCCCGGGCCGGGTCGCGCACATCGAGGACGTCCTCACGCGCGGCGACACGCTCGACGTGATCGTGCAGGAGGTCGACAAGGAGCGCGGCCGTATCGGCCTCAAGCTCGTCGCGAAGCACGAGAACGGCGAGCTCGTCTCGCCCGAGACGCTCGTCGAACGGGCGAAGGATGCCCCGCCCCGCGAGCCCCGTCCTCCGCGGGATGACCGCGGCGGCCGCGGCGGCCGCGGCGGCGCTCGCCGCCGCGACTGAGACCTGTGTGGGGGGCGGCTTCGGCCGCCTCCCTACACACTAGGATCGACGGCGTGCGCGAGCCCGAGGTCACGACGCTACCCGGAGGCGAGCGCGTGGTCACCGACCGCCTGCGCGGCGTCCGCTCGGTGGCGCTCGGGCTCTGGATCGGGACGGGCTCGCGCGACGAGCCCCGCTCCCGTGCCGGGGTCTCGCACTTCATCGAGCACCTGCTCTTCAAGGGGTCGTCGCGGTACAGCGCGCAGGGACTCGCAGAGCTGTTCGACGCCATGGGCGGCGAGCTCAATGCCGCGACCTCCCGTGAGACGACCGTGCTCTACACGCGCGTCCCCGACGGCCACCTGACCGACGCGCTCGAGGCGATGGCGGACATGGTCTTCGCGCCCTCGTTCGACGACGTCGACTCCGAGCGCGAGGTCGTGCTCGAGGAGATCGCGATGGTCGACGACAACCCTCAGGACCTCGTCCACGACCTCGCCGCCGAGGCGGTGTTCGGCGGGCATCCGCTCGGCCGACCGGTGATCGGCAGCGCCGAGGTGATCGCGCAGGTGTCGCCGCGGGCCTTGAGGGAGTGGCACCGCCGCGCCTATTCCGGCCCGCGGATCGTCCTCGCCGCGGCCGGCAACGTCTCGCACGAGCGGTTGGTCGAGCTGTTCGCGAGCAGCCGGCGGAGCCGGAACGGCGCGCAGCCGGGGCCCCGTCGGTCGCCGATCGGACGGCTCCCGCGGCCTGGCTACCGCTTCCTGCGCCGCCGGACGGAGCAGTACCACGTCGTGCTCGCGGCGCCCGGGATCTCCCGCGACGACGAGACGCGTTACGCAGCCTCGCTCCTCGACTCGATTCTCGGCGGCTCCGCCTCGTCTCGGCTGTTCCAGGAGATCCGCGAGCTCCGCGGGATGGCCTACAGCGTCTACACGTTCGGCTCGCAGTACGCCGAGACGGGGCAGGTCGGGATCTACGTCGGTACCAGGGAGGACAACCTCGACGAGTGCGTCGACGTGATCGCCAGGGAGCTCGAGGATGTCGCAGACGGACGGCTCCGTCCCCGCGAGCTCGACCGTGCAAAGGAGAATCTCGAGGGTCGGCTCCTGCTCTCGCTCGAGAGCACGTCGAACCGCATGAGCCGGCTCGGGAAGGCGCTCGTCACCGAGATGGAGATCGTCTCCGTCGAAGAGACCCTACGGCGCGTCCGCGCCGTCACCGAAGCCGACGTCGCCGACGCAGCTCGTGCGCTCTTCGCTCCGACCAGACTCTCCGCGGCGGGTATCGGACCGCGGGAGGGGCGCTTCCGGAAAGCCGTCGTGCGCCTCAACCCGGCGCTCGCGGAGGCGTCGTGAAGGTCTGCCTCTACGGCACCGGCGGGAAGATCGGCGGCGCGCTCGCTCCCGCCCTCGAGCGCGCCGGGCACGAGGTCGTCGACGGTCGTGGCGCAGGGCCTGCCGGTTGTGACGTCGCCGTCGACTTCACGCGGCCCGATGCCGTCCTGGCGAACGCTGCGGCCTGCCTCGAGGCGAGGGTCCCTCTCGTGGTGGGCACGACGGGGTTCGACGCGGACGCGCTCGATCGCGCGGCGCGCGAGGCGGGCGTTCCGTGCCTCTACGCGCCGAACTTCGCGGTCGGGGCGGTGCTGATGATGCGCTTCGCCGAGGAGGCAGCCCGCTCGCTCCCGCGGGCGGAGATCGTCGAGCTCCACGCAGATACCAAGCTCGATGCTCCGTCCGGCACCGCGAAGGCGACCGCAGCAAGGATGGGCGGCGAGGTCCCCATCCACTCGGTCCGGCTCCCCGGCCTCGTCGCGCACCAGGAGGTGATCCTCGGCGGCCCCGGCGAGACGCTCACGATCCGCCACGACACGAGTTCGCGCGAGGCATTCGTCCCAGGCGTGCTCAAGGCCCTGGAGGCCGTGCGGACGCTGCCGCCCGGCCTCACAGTGGGCCTCGAAACGCTGCTGTAGCCGATCTACCCGCGCGCCCGGAGCGCGGCGAGCAGCTCCTGGTGGCGGCGCTCGTCGTCGGAGATCTCCTCCTCGGCCGGCTTCCGGACGCGCGACATGATCGCGTTCATCGGCTTGACCACGAAGAAGAACACCGCCGCCGCGATCGCGACGAACTGGATCGCGTCGGTGATGAACGCGCCGTAACGGAACACGGCGTCGTTGATCGTGAACGTCAGGTTGCTGAAGTCGGGCTTGCCGATGATCATCGCGATGATCGGCATCACGAGGTTGTCCACGAGTGAATTGACAAGCGCCGCAAATGCGACGCCCATCACGAATGCGACCGCCAGCTCGACGATGTTCCCCCGCAGAAGGAAGTCCCTGAACTCCTTGAGCATCGCTGCCTCCAGTCCTCGGTTCCCGTCGGCGCAATCCTTACCGCATCGGGTTCCGACTACAATCGCCGACGTGCTCGGTGAGGTCCTGACCGCAGTCGTCACCCCGTTTCGCGAGAACGGCTCGATCGACATCGACGGCTTTCGCGCGCTGTGCGATCACCTCCTCGACAACGGCTCCGACGGGATCGTCGTCACCGGCACGACCGGCGAGGCGCCGACGCTCTCCGACGACGAGCGGATGACGCTCTACGCCGCCGCGGTCGAGACGGCGGGCGGGCGCGGGACGGTTGTCGCGGGCACCGGCACGTACGCGACGGCCCACTCCGTGCACCTCACCGAGCAGGCGCACGCGCTCGGCGTCGACGGCTTCCTCGTCGTGACGCCGTACTACAACAAGCCGCCGCAGCGGGGGATCGTCGCGCATGTCGAAACGGTCGCGGCTGCCACCGACCGGCCGGTGATCTTCTACGACATCCCGAGCCGCGTGGTGGTCGACGCAGCGCCTGAGACGATCTCGCGCCTCGCCGAGATCCCGAACGTCCGCGCCGTCAAGCAGGCCAAGCCAAGCCTCGACGCAGCGCGGCACGTCGTCTCGAGTGGGCTCGACCTGTATGCCGGGGACGACGACCTGGTGCTTCCGTTCCTCGAGGTCGGCGGCGTCGGCGGCGTCTGCGTCCATACGCACGTCGTGGGACCTGGGGTCAAGGAGATGATCACGCGGTATCGCGACGGCGACGTCGAGGGCGCACGCGCGCTCGAGGAGGAGCTGCGGCCGTCGATCGAGCTCCTCAGGGTCCAGTCGAACCCGATCGCGATCAAGAAGGCGCTCCAGCTGCTCGGCCATGAGGTCGGCGGCCTGCGGCTGCCGCTCGTCGAGGCGAACGACGACGAGACGGCCGCGATCCGCGACTGCCTCGAGCGCCTCGGGCTGCTCGCCGCCGTCGCGTAGCGCTCCGCGCGTCACCGGGAGGGGTCGTCCGTAGACTCCGTCTGTGACGCCACTCCGAATCATCCCGCTCGGCGGCCTCGGCGAGGTCGGGAAGAACATGACCGTCCTCGAGTACGGCGAGGACAGGATCGCGATCGATGCGGGGCTCGCCTTCCCGCGCGACGAGCACCTGGGCGTCGACCTGGTCCTGCCCGACGTCTCCTACCTCGAAGGCCGCCGGTTGCGCGCGATTGTCCTCACGCACGGCCACGAGGACCACGTCGGCGGCCTGCCGTATGCCCTGCGCAAGATCGATGTCGGCGAGGTCGTCGGCACCCGCCTGACCCTCGCGCTCGTGAAGTCGAAGCTCGACGAGCACGGGCTCGGTTCGACGACCGTCCTGACCGAGGTCGAGCCGCGCAAGGATCCTTTCCAGCTCGGGCCGTTCCGCCTCGAGTTCGTCCGCGTTGCCCACTCGATCCCCGACTCGATGGCGGTCGTCGTCGAGACGCCCGCGGGCCGGATTCTCCACACCGGGGACTGGAAGCTCGACCACACGCCCGTCGACGGCCAGAAGACCGACGTCGGCGCGCTCGCGGAGCTCGGGAGCCGCGGTGTCGACCTCCTGCTCGGCGACTCCACGAACGCGGAGCGGCCCGGGATGACCGGCTCGGAGCGGCTCGTCGGCGAGGCGTTCCGGCAGCTGATTCCGTTGCGCTCGGGCCGGATCGTCGTCGCGTCGTTCGCCTCGAACATCCACCGCGTGCAGCAGGCGGCCGAGGTCGCGATCGCGAACGGTCGCAAGGTCGCGGTCGTCGGGCGCTCGATGCGGAAGAACATGAACATCGCGCGAAACCTCGGGTATGTGGAGCTGCCCGACGAGTCGATCGTCTCCCCGAAGGAGGCGATGGACCTGCCGCCCGACGGTGTCCTGATCCTCTGCACCGGAAGCCAGGGCGAGCCGATGTCGGCGCTCACGCGCATCGCGTACGGCGACCACGCCAACGTCTCGGTCGAGCGCGGCGACACGGTGATCATCTCCGCGAAGCCCGTGCCGGGGAACGAGCTTCGCGTCCACGACTCGATCAACCACCTGGCCCGGCTCGGCGCAGAGGTGCTCCACCAGGAGATCGCTCCGGTCCACGTCTCCGGCCACGCGTGCTCGGAGGAGCTCCGCACGCTCCTCTCTCTCGTCCGCCCGCGAGCGGTGATGCCGATCCACGGCGAGTACCGGATGCTCGCGGCGCACGCCCAGCTCGCGCGGGACGCGGGCGTGCCCGACGACAGGATCGTGATCGCGGAGAACGGCTCGGTCGTCGAGCTGACCCCCGACGGAGTCCGGATCGTCGACCGCGTCACCGCCGGCATGACGTTCGTCGACGGGCTCGGAGTCGGCGACGTCGAGGACGTCGCGCTGCGCGACCGGAGGAGGCTCTCCGAGGACGGCGTGCTGATCATCGTCGCGACCGTGGCGCTCGACGACGGCGGCACGACGATCTCGCCGCCCGAGCTGATCGCTCGCGGCGTGGGGGAGGACCCCGAGCTCGTCGAGGAGCTTCGCGAGGAGGCGAGCCGCATCGCCACGGAGCTCTCCTCGAACGGCGTCACGGAGATCAAGCTCGTGCAGGAGCACATCCACGACGCGATCGCGCAGGCCGTCTACGACCGCACGCGCCGTCGCCCGATGATCCTCCCGGTCGTGATCGAGGTCTAGTGCCCCTTCAGGCAATGCGATCCAGGTCCCTCGCGCGCGATGAGCGGCGCGATGCGTCGTCCTCGGTCGCCCCGATACCCGTGGATGATCGCGTGGGTCTCGGACTCGAGTCCGAGACCCACACTGTTTCCCACGCTCCCTGCGTCCTAGCCTGGCTTGCTCCTCGCGCGCGAGGAACGAGGCAGCATCACCTGAAGGGACATTGATGCACGGCTGGGCGGACGTGATCGAGTGCCATGCCGCCTCTCCGCGCTCGGCGGCCCGTCTCGTGCGACAGCTCCGCGCCTGCGAGGCGGCCGCGATCGCGTTCTGCCGGCTGCTCGAGCGCTGGGGGCGCGGCGAGCCCGTGCCGTCGACGGCGGGTTCGCGCGAAGCGGCGCTGAGGCACGCCGCCGACCGCATCGAGACGGCGCTGGCGGGCCTCGAGGCGCCGCTCTCCGCGTACCTGCTCGAGCTCGAGCCGGAGCGGACGGAGGGACGCAGCTGGTACGGCGGGCCGGGCGCAGGCGAGCTCGTCGAGTGGCGCCCGGTGCTCGAACGCGCCGGCGTCGGTGCGTGCCCGAATCGGGTTGCCGCCGTATATCTCGAGCTCGCGGTGCTCGTGCGAGCGCTGCAGGGGCTCGACGACGCGGCGCGGCTCGACGTCCCGCCCGATCGGTCGTCGCTGTGGGCGGGCCTGTTCGACCTGCGCGACACGCTCTTCGCCGCGACCGTCGACGACCTTCGCGCGCTCGCGGCGTAGCCCCTTGAGCCGCGTCCTCCGCTGACGGCTTGACAAGAACGGTGTCAGACACCGTTTCTTGTCAAGATGGCTCGCAGGGACATGGCTTCATGAGGCCCAGGATCACCGTCGTCGGGTCGATCAACCTCGACCTCGTGGTCCGTGTCCCGACGCTGCCACGGCCCGGTGAAACGGTCGGCGGGGGAACATTCGCACGGATCCCGGGCGGGAAGGGCGCGAATCAGGCCGTGGCGTGCGCACGGCTCGGCGCGGACGTCACCATGGTCGGCGCGGTCGGACGAGATGCCGCAGCCGAGGACGCGCTCGCGGGTCTCCGACAGGCAGCTGTGACGCTCCGCCTCGAGCAAAGCCCCGAGCACACCGGAGTCGCGTTGATCCAGGTCGACGCCACGGGCGAGACGACGATTGCCGTCGCACCGGGCGCGAACGAGTCGCTCGGCCCCATCGAGCTGCCCGACCACGACGCCGTTCTCTGCCAGCTCGAGATCCCGGACACGGCGGTACTGTCGGCGTGGGAGGGGGCGTCCGGCACGTTCTGCCTCAACGCCGCCCCGGCGCGGACCATCGAGATCGACCCCGACGTCACCGTCGTCAACCGCTACGAGCTCGAGCTCCTGGGCCGCCGCGACGGCCTCGTGGCGGTCACGCTGGGGGCCGAGGGCGCGGTGCTGCTCGACGACGGGGAGGAGATCGCACGGGCGGCGCCGCCCCAGGTCGAGGCGGTCGACGGCACCGCCGCCGGCGACGCGTTCACCGCGTGCCTGCTCGTCTCGCTGCTCGAGGAGCGCGACGAGGACGAGGCGCTCGCCCGTGCGTGTGCAGCGGGGGCGCTTGCGGCATCGCGGTTCGGCGCGCAGCCGTCGCTCCCGACGGCGGCGGAGGTCGACGCGCTCGTCGGCTCCGATGCGCGGCGATAATCGGCCGATGCCCACGCCGATCGTCCTCGACTGCGACCCGGGGCACGACGACGCGATCGCGCTGCTCCTCGCGCTCGCAAGTCCCGAGCTCGAAGTGTTGGGCGTCACGACCACATACGGGAACCAGACGGTGGAGAAGACGACCGCGAACGCGCTCCGCGTGCTCGAGCTCGCCGGCCGGACCGACGTGCCGGTCGCCCGCGGCGCCGCGGCGCCCCTCTCGCGCTCCTTGACCGTCGCCGCGCACGTCCACGGCGACACCGGCCTCGACGGGCCGGCGTTGCCGCCGCCGAGCGTCGCGCCCGCCGGTACGCCGGCCGTCGACTGGCTGGCCGAGACGATCGCCCACGCGGAGGCACCGGTTACGCTCGTCCCGACCGGCCCGCTGACGAACGTCGCGCGGTACCTCGAGGCGCACGGCACGGCAGGAATCGACCGGATCGTCCTGATGGGCGGCGCGATCGCCGAGGGCAACATGACTCCCGCCGCCGAGTTCAACGTGTGGGCCGATCCCGAGGCCGCGCAGATCGTCTTCGACGCCTCGCTCGACGTGACGATGATCGGCCTCGACGTCACGCACAGGGCGGTCACCGGGCCTGACGTCCAGCGTCGACTGCGCGAGTCGGGCCCGATCGGCGTCTTCGTCGCCGAGCTGATCGACTTCTTCACCGTCTACCACCGGCAGACGTACGGCTGGGAGGGCGCCCCGATCCACGACGCCGTCGCCGTCGCGCACCTGATCCGACCGGGCCTCGTCGAGACGAAGCTCCGCAACGTCGAGGTCGAGCGAATCTCCGACCTGTGCCGCGGGCGGACGGTCGTCGACCTCTGGCTGCGCACCGACCGCGCGCCGAACACGCACGTGGGCGTCGACCTCGACGGCGCGGCCTTCTTCGACCTCCTTGTCGAACGGATCGCGCGGCTGGGCTGAGCCGCGGTGCAACTTGCACCTTGTAACTTGCACCCCGTGGCCGACGTCATGATGTTCGTCGAGGTTCCCTCGGGCTCGCGGAACAAGTACGAAGTCGACGCGGAGACGGGCCAGATCGTCCTCGACCGACGCCTGTTCACCTCGATGACGTACCCGGCGGACTACGGCTTCGTCGAGGGGACCCTCGGTGAGGACGGCGACCCGCTCGACGCGCTCTGCCTCGTCAGCGAGCCGACCTTCCCGGGCTGTCGCATCCGGGCGCGGGTGGTCGGCGTCTTCCGGATGACCGACGAGAAGGGCCCCGACGAGAAGATCCTCTGCGTGCCGCTCCGCGACCCGTCCTGGCTACGTGTCCACGACGTGCACGACATCACGCCCGAGCTCCGCAACGAGATCGAGCACTTCTTCCAGGTGTACAAGGACCTCGAGGACGAGAAGGTCGAAACCCGTGGCTTCGGCAACCGCAGCGAGGCGGAGGCGATCGTGGAGGAGGCGCGGGAGCGCGCCGGCACCTCCGCATAGTCGATCGCCGGAGGACTGCGCCCCGCGGCGCAGAAGCAGCAAGCCCATGGCCACGAGGACGAAGCGGCGTTCGACACGGGCGCCCAAGCCGCGCACGCCCGCGCGCGTGCGCAAGCGCGCGAAGAAGACCCGAGGTCATCACCACCCGGAGCTCTGGGGGCTCGGTCTCGTCGCGACCGGCCTCGTTCTCGCCACCGTGCTGTGGCTCGGCTGGGACGGCGGGCCCGTCGGCAGCCACGTCGCAGACTGGCTCGACGAATGGCTCGGCGGGGCGGCGCCGCTCGTGCCGCTCGCGCTCCTCGGCGTGGGCGGGCTGATGCTCGTCCGGAGCGCCCTCGTCGACGTGCGCCCGTTCAGGACCGGGCTCGCCCTCGGGCTCCTAGGCCTGCTGATCGCGCTCGGGGACGATCACGGCGGTCGGCTCGGCGGGTTCCTCGGCGGCGGGCTCGCTCGCGTGATCGGAGAGGCCGGCGCGCTGATCGTCGGGTGCGCGCTCGTCCTCGCCGGCGCGCTTCTCGTGACGGGCGCCTCGGCGGGAGCAGTCCTGCGCCGCTCGGGCAGCGTCGTCCGCCAGGCGGGCACCGTTGCGCGCCGCTCGCTCGAGAGCCTCGAGTGGGTCGACTGGAGCGACGACGACGCCGTCCCCGATGCCTCTTCGCCCGGCTCGCAGCTCACGACCGCCGCGACGAAGGTCGCGCCGGTTGACGGGGTGGAGGCGTTTCCGGACGTCGTCTCGACGGGGCCGCTCTCCGCGGAGCCGCCGCCGCTCCTGACGCCCGAGCCCGACGACGTGACGACGGGGGAGGACGAGACGGCCCTCTTCGACACGCCCTCGACCGTCGGGGACTACCGGCTGCCCGACCGCGCTGCGCTCAGGGCGAGCGCGCCCGCCCGCGGCGACGCGACGGATGTGAGCGAGCGCACCGCACGCCTGCTCGTCGAGACGCTCGCGAACTTCGGGGTCGACGCGACGATCGTCGGGACGATCGCCGGCCCGCGCGTGGTGCGCTACGAGCTCCAGCTTGCGCCGGGAACGAAGGTCTCGAAGGTCGCCGGGCTCAAGGACGACCTCTCCTACGCGCTCGCGACGACGGAGATCCGCATCCTCGCCCCGATCCCGGGCAAGCAGGCGGTGGGAGTCGAAGTACCGAACCTCGCGCCCCGCATGGTCACGCTCGGGGACATCTTCGACGACCTCCCCGGCTCGGCAAGCCCTCTCTCCGTCTGGCTCGGCAAGGACATCTCCGGGAATGCCGTCTGGACCGACCTCGCGCGCATGCCGCACCTCCTCATCGCGGGCACAACAGGATCGGGCAAGTCGGGCTGCATCAACACCCTGCTGACGTCGATCCTGCTCCGCGCGACGCCCGACGACGTGCGGATGATCCTGATCGACCCGAAGCGGATCGAGCTGAACTTCTACGAGTCGATCCCGCACCTCCTGACGCCCGTCGTCTCGAGCCCGAAGGAGGCCTCGGCGGTCCTCCACAACGTCGTCGCGGAGATGGAGCGGCGCTACGAGCGACTTTCGCTCGTCCGCGCCCGGAACCTGCCCGAGGCAAACCGCGCCTTCCGGGCGCGGGGCGACGAGCCGCTGCCGTATCTCCTCGTGGTGATCGACGAGCTGGCCGATCTGATGATGATCTCGCCGCAGGCCGTCGAGGACGCGATCATCCGCCTCGCCCAGAAGTCGCGCGCGGTCGGGATCCACCTCGTCCTGGCGACGCAGCGCCCGTCGGTCGACGTGATCACCGGGATGATCAAGGCGAACGTCCCGAGCCGCATCGCGTTCGCAGTGTCGAGCCAGACGGACTCGCGGGTGATCCTCGACGGGTCGGGGGCCGAGAGCCTCCTCGGTCAGGGCGACATGCTCTTCAAGCCCCTCGGCACGTCCCGTCTGCAGCGCGTCCAGGGCGCGTTCGTGACCGAGGACGAGATCGCGCTGATCGTCGAGCAGTGCCGCGCCCAGCGCGGGCAGGAGCTCGACAAGACGCTGCTCGAGGCTCCCGAGGCCGCGTTCGAGGACGACGGCGGCGACGACGGGGAGTTCGACCCGGACGAGGATCCGCTCCTCGACCGCGCGATCGAGATCGTGGTGCAGACGCAGACGGCCTCCGTCTCGCTCCTCCAGCGGCGCCTGCGGGTCGGGTACACGCGCGCGGGACGGCTGATCGACATGCTCGAGCGGCGTGGGATCATCTCCGGCTACGAGGGCTCGAAGCCCCGGCGGGTACTCGTCGAGGAGCACCAGCTCGCGACGCTGATCGGCCCGCCCGTATAGCCGTCCGGCTGTCGCGACACGGGCCAAACCCCTAACAATTCCGTGCACGGGCGAGATCTAGGATCTCGTCGGTTGCGGCCCAGGTCCAACTTCGTGTTCAATCCCGCGTCACAAGTGCGGGAGCCCCGTCAAATGCACCACCAAGGAGGGAATGTGGCGATTCGCAAATGGACGGTCGTGGCGTCGCTTGCGCTCTGCGCGGCGCTGGCGCTGACCGTCGCCTCGGTCGGCTCGGCCAAGCCGTCGAAGGCACAGGCAACGTCCGGCCTCAAGGTCGCGCTCGTGACCGACATCGGCGGCCTGAACGACAAGAGCTTCAACGCGCTCGCGTACAAGGGCCTGAAGAACGCCGAGAAGAAGCTGGGCATCGACGGACGCGTCTTCCTCTCGAAGAGCTCCGCCGACTACATCCCGAACCTCTCGACCGGGGCGCGGAGCTACGACCTCGTCATCGGCGTCGGGTTCCTGATGGCCGACCAGCTGGCGGCCGTCGCGAAGCGGTTCCCGGACACGAAGTTCGCGATCGTCGACTATCCGGCGGCCGCGCTCAAGGGCGCGCCGAAGAACGCGCGCGGCATCCTGTTCGCGGAGCAGGAGGCCGGGTGCCTCGCCGGCGTCGCCGCGGCGACGGTCTCGAAGTCGGGCGTGATCGGCTCCGTCGGCGGCCAGAAGATCCCGCCGGTCGACGCGTACATCGCCGGCTACCAGTACTGCGCGAAGAAGGTCAAGCCAGGCACTCAAGACCCTGAACGACTACTCGCAGGACTTCGTCGCACCAGGCGAAGTGCAAGGAGATCGCGCTGAACCAGATCCAGCGAGAACGCCGACGTGGTCTTCCAGGTCGCGGGCGGCTGCGGTCTCGGCGCGATCCAGGCGGCGAAGGACAACAAGGACTGGGGCATCGGCGTCGACGCCGACCAGGCCTACCTCGGCAAGCACATCCTCACGAGCGCCCAGAAGAAGGTCGACGTGGGCGTGTTCGACACGATCGCGCTCGCCGGCACGAGCAAGTGGAAGGGCGGCGTCGACGGCCTCTACAACGCGAAGAACGGCGGCGTCGGCTACGGCAAGATGAGCTCGGCGGCGCCGAAGCGCGCGGCCCTCATCGCGAAGCTCAACGCCTGGACGAAGCAGCTCGCGGCGGGGAAGGTCAAGCCCCCGCGCACCGTCAAGGGCTAGCGGACAGCAACACCGTGGTTCCGGGTGGGCGGGCTCTCGAGCCCGCCCACCGCACGTTTCCGCGCGCCGGCCACCGGTTACCGACGACCTTCAGTAGGGTCTTGGCGGTTACGTCGCAGCGTGGGGCTGGCGGTTGTCACGGTGCTCGCGCTTCTCGCGAGCGCGTGCGGCGACGGCGGAGACGGCCAGGGCAGCCAAAGCTCGGACCTTCGCGTCGCGCTCGTCACCGACATCGGGGGCTTGAACGACCGCGGGTTCAACGCGCTCGCGAACAAGGGACTCGAGCGAGCCGAGGACGAGCTCGGCGTCGCAGGTCGCGTGTTCATTTCCGACTCCGCGAGCGACTACGTCCCCAACCTCACCCAGGGCGCGCGCAGCGGCTACGACCTCGTGATCGGGGTCGGGTTCCTCATGGGCGACGCGCTCTCCACCGTCGCGAAGCAGTTCCCCGACACGAACTTCGCGATCGTCGACTTCCCCTGGGCAGCGCTGAAGGACAAGCCCGCGAACGCGCGCGGTCTCGTCTTCGCCGAGCAGGAGGCCGGCTACCTCGTCGGCGTCGCGGCCGCGACCGCAGCAGGAGGAGGTTCGGTCAGCGCCGTGGGAGGCCAGGCGGTGCCGGCTGTCGTCGCGTTCCTCGCCGGCTACCGCACGGCCGTGCAGGACACCGACCCCGGCATGACGGTGCAGCAAGGCTATTCCCAGGACTTCGTCGACCAAGCGAAGTGCAAGGAGCTCGCGCTCACGCAGATCGCCCGAGGTTCGAAGGCGGTGTTCGCGGCAGACGGGGGGTGCGGACTTGGGGGCGCTTCAGGCGGCGCAGGAGCGCGACGTCTGGGGCATCGGCGTCGACAACGACCAGTCGTTCCTCGGCCCGCACATCCTCACGAGCGCGATGAAGAAGGTCGACGTCGCGGTCTTCGACACGATCGAGGCCGTGACGAGGGACTCGCTTCGAGGGCGGGGGCGACACGCTCTACGACGTCGCGAACGGCGGCGTCGGCTACGGCAAGGTGAGCGCCGACGCGCCCGACCGCGACGCGTTGATCGCGAAGCTCGACGGCGTCTCGGAGCAGATCGCGTCCGGCGACGTCGACATCCCGCGGCGCTGAGCCCGGGTCGCGCCGGCGCGCGCCGGCCCACCGCGCCCGCGTCGCGCAATAGAATCCCGCGGATGCCCGAGCGATCCCTGGTCCTCGAGATGCGGCACATCACGAAGCGCTTCCCCGGGATCGTCGCGAACGACGACATCGGCTTCGACCTCCGCGAGGGCGAGGTCCATGCGCTCCTCGGCGAGAACGGCGCGGGGAAGTCGACGCTGATGAACATCCTCTACGGGCTCTACCACCCCGACGAGGGCGAGATCCTGATCAAGGGCAAGCAGGTGCGGCTCGGCTCGCCGAGCGCCGCGATCGATGCGGGCGTCGGGATGGTGCACCAGCACTTCATGCTGATCCCGGTGATGACGGTGGCCGAGAACATCGTCCTCGCCCAGGAGCCGACGACCGCAGGGGTGATCCTCGACATCGCCGAGGCCGAGCGCCGCGTGCGGGAGATCTCCGACCGCTACGGGCTCGCCGTCGACCCGCACGCGCGGATCGACCGATCACGGTGGGGCAGCAGCAGCGCGTCGAGATCCTCAAGGCGCTCTACCGCGAGGCGGACATCCTCGTGCTCGACGAGCCGACGGCGGTCCTGACGCCGCAGGAGGCGAAGGAGCTCTTCGAGGTCGTCCGCAGCCTCACCGCACGCGGCAAGTCGATCGTCTTCATCACGCACAAGCTCAACGAGGTGCTCGAGATCGCCGATCGAATCACCGTCCTGCGGCGCGGCAAGCTGATCGAGACGCTTCCGGGGGAGGGGGCGACCGAGGCAGGGCTCGCCCGGCTGATGGTCGGGCGCGAGGTCCTACTGCGCGTTGCCAAGACACCGGCCCATCCGGCGGAGCCGCTGCTCGAGATCGACGGTCTGCGCGTCGTCGACGATCGCGGGATCGAGAAGGTCCGCGGGATCTCGTTCGATGTTCGCGCAGGCGAGATCGTCGGGATCGCCGGGATCGACGGCAACGGCCAGACGGAGCTGATCGACGCGATGTCGGGCCTCTATCCGATCGAGTCGGGCGTTGTCAGGGTCGGGGGCGAGGACGTCACGTCCGAGACTGCCCGCGGTCACCTCGAGGCCGGTCTCGGCCACATCCCCGAGGACCGACAGCGCCGCGGGCTCGTGCTCGAGTACTCGATCGCCGAGAATCTCGCGCTGCACGACTATCGCTCGCCGCCGGCGTCACGCTACGGCTGGCTCTTTCCCCGGCGGCTCGTCGAACGGGCGCGGTCGCTGATCCGCGAGTTCGACGTGCGCGGCGGAGGCCCCGCGACCCGAGCAGGGGGTCTCTCCGGCGGCAACCAGCAGAAGGTGGTGCTCGCGCGTGAGATCGACCGCGACCCGAAGGTCCTGATCGCCGCGCAGCCGACACGCGGTCTCGACGTCGGGGCAATCGAGTTCGTGCACCGGCGGCTGATCGAAGAGCGTGACGAGGGTCGAGCGATCCTCCTCGTCTCGCTCGAGCTCGAGGAGGTGCTGTCGCTCTCCGACCGCGTGCTGGTGATGTACGAGGGCGAGATCGCAGGCGAGTTCCCGCCGACCGCGAGCGAGGAAGAGCTTGGCATCGCCATGACCGGCGGTGGCCGCAGCGGAGTCGCCGCGTGAGCGACGTCGAGGGCGGGAGCCCGCCCGTCCAGCCGTTCGGCCAGCCGGAGGGACGGCTACCCGACCCGGAGCAGAGCTTCAGCGAGCGTCTCGCCCTCGCGCAGCGGGCGGGCGGGCTCGTCGCGCCGCTCCTCACGGTGTTGATCGCGTTCGTCATGGGCGGCCTCGTCGTCCTCGTCACGACGGGCAAGAACCCGCTCAAGACGTACCAGGCGATCTTCGAGGGGGCCGGGATTGAACTGGTTCTTCCAGATCCCCTGGGACTTCGACTCGATCGCGGCCTTCAACCTCCAGCAGACGCTGATCCAGACGACGACGTTCATCCTCGTGGGTCTCGCCGTCGCGTTTGCATTCCGCTGCGGCCTGTTCAACATCGGCGGCCAGGGCCAGTACCTCGCCGGGGCGAATCCTCGCCGTCTGGATCGGCTCCTCGTTCGAGGGCATGAACCCGTACCTGCACGTGGCGCTCGCGATGCTGATCGGCACGCTGGCCGGCGCCCTGATCGCCGGGATCGCCGGGTTCCTCAAAGCGACCGTCGGGGCGCACGAGGTGATCTCGACGATCATGCTCAACTGGATCGTCCTCTGGGTCGGGGTCTACCTCTTCGGCCTCGGTGGGCCGCTCCAGAACGACACGCAGACGTCGGTGCCGGTCTCGAACGACATCGTCGAGGGCGCGAAGCTCCACGTCTTCTGGGGCGACCCGCTGCTCCAGGGCCTCCATATCGGGATCTTCTTCGCGCTCGCCGCGCTGATCGTCTACTCGGTGATCCTCAACCGGACGACGCTCGGCTACAGCGTGAAGGCCGTCGGCTTCAACCCGGAGGCGGCGCGGTACGGCGGGATCAGCGTCGCGCGGAACTACTTCCTCGCGATGGCGATCTCTGGTGCCTTTGCCGGGTTCGCCGGCGCGATCGACATCCTCGGCTGGCAGTTCCGGCTTTCGACCGGCGACGTCCAGACGTCCGTGGTCGGCTTCACCGGGATCGCGGTCGCGCTCCTCGGCCGCAACACGGCGGTGGGGACGGCACTCGCGGCGCTCCTGTTCGGCGCCCTCTTCACGGGGACCTCGACGCGCAACCTCGACCCGGACGTCTTCCAGCCGGAGCTCGCCTCGAACCTCACTCTGCTGATCCAGGGCCTCGTCGTGCTGTTCGTCGGCGTCGACCTCGTCGTGCTCTGGTTCCTCGGGCGCCTCAGGCGGCGGAAGGCGGCGACCGCTTGACGAGCGTCGCGCTCCCGACCGGCAGGGTCCGGAATCCGCTCCGGGCGCTCGCCTGGGCGGGCATCGTCCTCGGTCTGGTCGGGGCGTTCATCGCCCTGCCGCCGATCACCGCGCGCTCGTGGATCCCGAGCCTGCTGCTCGGGCTGCTCGCGGCGCTCGCGGGCGTCTGGGCGATCACGCGCGGCGAGAAGCGGTTCGGTTGGTACGCCGTCGCCACGGCCGCGCTCGGCTTCGGGCTCGCATATCTCGCGACGCGCTCCGAGGTCGGCAAGCTCGAGACGGTCGTCGTCTGGTCGGCGCTGTTCGCGTCGATGCTCCGTTATGCGACGCCCCTCATCTTCGGTGCCCTGGGCGGGATGTTCTCGGAGCGCTCCGGCGTCGTGAACGTCGGGCTCGAGGGGATGATGCTGATGGGCGCCTTCTTCGGGATCTTGGGCGCCGACAAGCTCAACTCGTGGTTCCTGGGGCTCCTGGTCGCCATCCTCTCGGGCGGGGCGATGGGGCTGCTCCACGCGATCTGGTCGGTCCACCTACGCGCGGACCAGATCATCAGCGGCTTCGCGATCAACTTCCTCGCGCTCGGGCTGACCGGCTACCTGTTCATCGACATCTACGGACAGGAGGGGACCCCGACCGACATCCCGAGCATCCCGGCCGTGAACCTGTCCTTCCTCGACGGCATCCCGTTCATCGGGGACATCTTCGGGAACCTCAACCTGATGATCTGGATCGCGCTGATCCTGGTCCCGCTCTCGTGGCTGGTGCTCTTCAAGACCCCGCTCGGGCTCCGGATCCGGGCGGTCGGCGAGCATCCGCGGGCGGCCGACACCGTGGGCATCGACGTGTACCGCATCCGCTACGGCGCGGTGATCGCCTCGGGCATGCTCGCGGCCGCCGGTGGCGCGTTCCTCTCGATCGGGTTCGTCAACTCGTTCAACGAGAACATGACCGCGGGCCGCGGCTTCATCGCCCTGGCCGCGGTCATCTTCGGCAATTGGAAGCCGTTCGGCGCCGCGGCGGCGTGCCTTCTGTTCGGCTTCTCGAGCGCCCTCGCACAGCGCCTCCCGGAGTACTCGGATTCGGCGGCCGTGCTGTTCCAGGCGCTGCCGTACGTCCTCACGCTGATCGCCGTCGCGGGGGTGATCGGCCGCTCGATCCCGCCGGCCGCCGACGGCCGTCCGTACCAGAAACAGTAGTGAGCACCTCCGAGGCGACCCGCTCCTCCGGGAACGGCCGGGCGGTGGTGGCCGTCGCGGTCGGCCTCCTGTCCGCGGCGACGATGCCCGTCGCGATCGTCGCGACTCGGTATTCGGGCCGGTACGAGCTGCTCCACGCAGGCTTCGCGATCCCGGTCGCGGTTGCGCTCGGGATCCTGGCGATCTGGCTGGCCCGCGGCGCTCTCCGCCACGACGACGCTCGGCTCGGGCGGGCAGGGGGGAGGGGCGCGGCGCGGCTCGGCTGGGGGCTCGGCGTCCTCGGAATCGCGCTCGCGGCGACGGGGCTCGTGGCGCTCGCCGTGTACGGCCTGCTGACCTACCTCGGCGAGCGCTCGTAGCGGGAAAAGGCGAGCACGCCTTCGCCGGATCCCGTCTAGACTGGCCGCTCGATGTTCAACATCGGCTCGAGCCTGCACGAGGCGCGGACGCGCCAGAACCTCGACCTCGAGGAGATGGAGCAGCGGACGAAGGTCCGCGCGAAGTACCTTCGGCTCCTCGAGGACGAGCGGTTCGACCAGCTCCCAGGCCACGCGTATACGAAGGGGTTCCTGCAGGTGTACGCGGACGCCCTGGGGCTCGACGGCAGGCTCTACGTCGAGGAATACAACTCCCGTTTCGTGGCGGGCGAGGACGACCTCTCGCCGCGGCTGCCGCGCGGGCCGGCGCGCTCGCCGCGGCGGCGTCGGGAGCGCCGCGAGACGCGCACCGTGGCCGTGGCGCTCGCGGCGATCCTCGTCGTCACCGCGTTCGTGATCGCGGCGTGGCGCTTCGGCGGGAACGACCAGCCGCAGGTGGACGGTGTCTCGCCCGCGACGCGGACGGCCTCCTCGACCCACTCGGCGCAACAGCGCGTGACGGTGACCGTTCGCGCCGTGCGCGGTTCGTCGTTCATGGAGGTCAGGGCGGGCACCGAGAGTGGGAAACCGCTCTACAGCGGGACGCTCGAGAAGGGCCAGTTCCAGCGATTTACGAAGAAAGCGCTGTTCGTCTCGGTCGAGCGACCCCGGAACGTCGTCGTCAAGGTGGACGGGCGAGGGGTCGAGCTAGGTCCGGGCGGAACACTGAAGGCTGCCGGGGCCACCGCCGTCTCGGGGTGAGCCGCCCTCGCGCGGCGATCGTCGTCACGGGCAGCGAGCTCGTGCGCGGCGAGCGCACCGACCGGAACGGGCCGTTCTACGCGCAGGAGGCGCTCTCTCTGGGCCTCGTTCCGGACCGGATCCTGATCGTCGGAGACGACCCCCAAGACCTCGAAGCGGCGCTCACGGCAGCCAGCGAGGCGGAGGTGTGCCTCGTCTCGGGCGGGCTCGGGCCGACACACGACGACCGCACGGTCGAGCTCGTCGCGCGCGTCGCGGGCGTTGCCCTCCGCGTCGACGAGAAGCTCCAACGGGAGATCGAGGGTCTCTCGCGGTCGATCGCGGAGCGCCTCGGCAGGCCGTACGCGGACTTCGCCGCCGGCGTGACGAAGCAGGCGACGGTGCCGGACGGCGCCGAGGTGATCGGTGTGGCAGGGACGGCTCCGGGGCTCGTGCTGCAGGGCCAGCGCTGCGTGTACGTCGTGCTTCCCGGCCCTCCCGGAGAGCTCCGGCGGCTGTGGCCCGCGGCGGTCGCGAGCGAGGCGCTCGGCGCGGTGCTCCGGCGGACGACCCCGCCGGGGCGACACGTCCTGCGCCTGTTCGGGGCGAGCGAGTCCGCCGTGGCGAAGGCCCTCGCGGACGCAGGCGGCGACGGTGACGGCGTCGAGGCGACGATCTGCGCTCGCGACTTCGAGATCCACGTCGACCTCGTCGTCGAGCCGGGCGCCGAAGAGCGCGGCGAGACGCTGGCCGCGGCGTTGCGCTCGCCGCTCGCGCCGTACCTCTTCGCGGAGGACGAGCGGTCGGTTGCCGAGATCGTGCTCGAGCTGTGCCGCGAGCGCGGGTACAGGCTCGCGACCGCGGAGTCCTGCACGGGCGGGCTCGTGGCCGCGCGTCTCTCGGACATCGGCGGCGCGAGTGACGTCCTCGCGGGCGGTGTCGTGGCCTATGCGAACGACGTGAAGACGGCCGAGCTCGGCGTGCCCGAGGAGCTCATCGCCGCCCATGGAGCGGTATCCGCCGAGGTCGCCGAAGCGATGGCGGTGGGCGTCCGCGCACGGCTGGGCGTCGACGTCGGCATCGCCGTCACCGGGGTGGCCGGGCCAGGGGGCGGGACGGCGGAGAAGCCGGTCGGCCTCGTGTTTTTCCACGTCGACGCCCCGGACGGGGGCAAGGCGAGGAGCTTCTCGCTCCCGGGCGACCGCGCGACGGTCCGCTCACGCGCGACGGTCTCCGCGCTCCACCTCGCTCGTCGAGTCCTGACACGGAGTCGGCACGAAGTCGCGTGAGCCCGCCCGCTAGCGTCGGGGGGGATGACCGCCTGCGGCTCTTCCTCGCGCTCCAGCTTCCCGAGGACGTCCTGGACGTCCTGGAGGGCTGGCGGGACGGTCATCTCGGCGGCGGTCGCGCGGTCGTGCGCGACGCGCTCCACGTCACGCTCGCCTTTCTCGGCGCTCGCCCCGCCCGGGAGCTGCCGTCGATCGTCGGCGCACTGCGCAACGCGGTGGCTGGGAGTGGACCGCCGGCGCTCGAGCCGCGGGCCTGGCGGGAGACGCGGAGCGTGGGCATGGTCGTGCTCACCGACGTCGGCGGCGAGGCGACCGCGCTCGCGGGCCGGCTCCACGCACGACTCGAGACGCTCGGCGTCTACCGTCCGGAGGCGCGCGCATGGCTCCCACACGTCACCGTGCTCCGCTTCCGGGAGCGACCGCGTCTCTCGCCTCCGTTGCCGGAGACCGGAACATTCGTTCCGTCCGGTGCCGCTGCTTACCTATCCCGACTACACCCGTCCGGTGTCCGGTACGAGGTGCTCGAACGTGTCTCGTTGAACGCAGGAGGATGAACCGATGAACCGCGAGGAAGCGCTCGACGTCGCGCTCGGCCAGATCGAGCGACAGTTCGGCAAGGGATCGGTGATGCGGATGACCGACGCAGCCCACGTCTCGGTGGGAGCGGTGTCGACGGGCTCTCTCTCGCTCGACCTCGCGCTCGGCATCGGCGGCCTCCCGCGCGGGCGCATCGTCGAGGTGTTCGGCCCCGAGTCGTCCGGCAAGACGACGCTCGTGTACCACGTGATCGCCGAGGCGCAGCGGCGGGGCGGGATCTGCGCGTTCATCGACGCCGAGCACTCGATGGACCCGACCTACGCGCGCCGCATCGGCGTCGACATCGACGAGCTGCTCGTCTCGCAGCCCGACACCGGCGAGCAGGCGCTCGAGATCGCCGAGCTCCTGATCCGCTCCGGGGCGGTCGACGTGGTCGCGATCGACTCGGTCGCGGCGCTGACGCCGAAGGCGGAGATCGAGGGTGAGATGGGCGACAGCCACGTCGGCCTTCAGGCGCGCCTGATGAGCCAGGCGCTGCGGAAGCTCGCAGGCACGCTCAACCGCACCGACACGATCTGTCTGTTCACGAACCAGCTCCGCGAGAAGATCGGCGTGATGTTCGGCTCGCCCGAGACCACCCCGGGCGGTCGGGCGCTCAAGTTCTACGCGTCCGTGCGCCTCGACATCCGGCGCATCGAGACCCTGAAGGAGGGCACCGAGGCGTTCGGGAACCGCGTGAGGGTGAAGGTCGTGAAGAACAAGGTCGCGCCGCCGTTCAAGCAGGCGGAGTTCGACGTGATCTACGGGCAGGGGATCTCGTGGGAGGGCACGGTGCTCGACGTCGGCCTCGAGCGGAAGATCGTCGCGAAGTCGGGCTCGTACTTCTCGTTCGGCGACGAGCGGCTCGGGCAGGGACGGCAGAACGCGACCGCGTTCCTCCAGGAGAACCCCGACCTCGTGCAGTCGATCCTTGCGCGGATCCAGGCGGAAGCCGGCCCCGAGCAGGTCGTCTCGGCGCGGCTCCTCCCGCGCGCCGCGGACGTCATCCCGAACGTCGCTCCGGTCGCCGAGGAGGTGGCTGCGGAGGCGTAGGACGGGGCCTCGATCGACGGCGGCATGCGAACGGTCACCGCACTGCGCGCGACGCGTGGCGCGCGCGTCGCAGTCGAGCTCGACAATCGCCCGTGGCGCATCGTGCCGGCGATCGCGGTCGTCGAGGCAGGCCTGACGGTCGGCTCTGCACTCGAGCGAGCTCAGGTGCGCACGCTCGCGCGGGCGCTTCGCCGCGACCGCGCGGAGGGGGTAGCGGTTCGTGCGCTGGCCCGGCGGGAGCGCTCACGCTCCGAGCTCGAGGAGCGGCTCGCCCGCGCGGGCGTTCGCGAGGCAGACACGCTCGAGACGCTCGACCGCGCGGTGCGGGCGGGCCTCGTCGACGACACCCGGTTCGCGCAGACGCGCGCACAGGCCCTGGCAGAGCGGGGAGCGGGTGATGCCCTGATCCTGGACGACTTGGCCCGAAACGGGGTCGACGACGTCGCGTCGC
The DNA here is from genome assembly GCA_963698935.1 of uncultured Actinomycetes bacterium. Lineage (GTDB taxonomy): Bacteria > Actinomycetota > Thermoleophilia > Gaiellales > Gaiellaceae > Gaiella. The sequence goes on along the minus strand of CAVOSU010000023.1, from coordinate 136,355 downwards.
ACGCCGCCGTTTCGAGCCTCCCAGCGGAAGCGGCCCGCGCCGCGCGAGTCGTTGCTGAGCGCGGCCGAACGGCGAAGACGCTTCGCTACCTCGCGGCGCGCGGATTCACGGAGCAGAGCCTCGACGACCTCGTTGCGGAGCTCGAGAACCGGGCGCTACCATGACACGGCATCACCTCAGGTAGTTCCTGCACCCAGCGAAGTTCCGAAACCGTTGTCCCAGTGACCCTCGTGTCGAATACCGTCCTTGCGATCGAGCGGGTGCGCCGTGCGCGCACGCGGGAGGCCGCGCCGGCCTAGAGCCACGCAACGCAGCGGAGCGGGATCCCGCGCAGGCGGGGAACTGTCGGATGTGAGCTGCCACGACGATCGTCGTGGCAAGTCGGGCCAACTCCGGGAGGAGTGCAGATGCTCACGCTCATCGCCGCCCTCGTGGGACTCGGGATCGGGGCGGTCGCGACCGCGATCTGGCTCCGGGCATCGACCAACTCCGCGGTCCGGCGGAGCGAAGAGGAGAGACGCCGCACCGTCGCCGACGCCGAGCGCGAGGCCGAAACGATCCGTCGCGAGGCGCAGGTCGAGGCGCGCGAGCTCGCGGTGAGGCTACGCGCGGAGGTCGACGGCGAGGTACAGGGCCGGCGCGTCGAGATCGCGAAGGTCGAGGAGCGGATCACACAGCGGGAGACCGAGCTCGACCAGAAGGCCGTCGAGATCGGGCGCCGCGAGCAGGGAATCGGCGACCGCGAGGTGCATCTGAAGCAGCTTCAGGACGAGCTCAAGGCGGTTCGCGACGAGGCGGTGGTCGAGCTCGAGCGCACCTCCGGAATGACCCTTGGCGAGGCCAAGGCCGCGGTGTTCGAGCGGTCGCAGGACCTCGTTCGCCACGAGCTTGCGCGCTCCGTGCGCCAGATGGAGGAGGAGGCACGGACCGAGGCGCGGCGCCGGGCGCGCGCGCTCGTCGCCGACGCGTTGCAGCGCGTCGCGGCGAGCCATACGGCGGAGACGACCGTGACGGTCGTGGAGCTCGCGAGCGACGACATGAAGGGCCGCATCATCGGCCGCGAGGGCAGGAACATCCGCGCGCTCGAGCACCTGACCGGGGTCGACTTCATCGTCGACGACACGCCGCACGCGGTCGTTCTGTCGTCGTTCGACGGGATCCGCCGCGAGATCGCGAAGCTCACGCTCGAAAAGCTCATCGAGGACGGCCGGATCCATCCTGCACGGATCGAGGAGATGTACTACCAGTCGAAGGCGGACCTGGACGAGCAGATCCACCAGGCAGGTGCGCAGGCGGTCTTCGAAGCGAACTGCGGTGAGCTGAGCGAGGAGCTCGTCACCATCCTCGGGCGTCTCCGGTTCCGTACGAGCTACGGGCAGAACGTCCTCAAGCACACCCTCGAGGTCGTGCACCTCGCCGGGATCATGGCCGCCGAGCTCGGGGCGGGCGTGAAGACGGCGAAACGCGCCGCGCTGCTCCATGACCTCGGTAAGGCAATGACGCACGAGGTGGACGGGTCGCACGCGCTCGTCTCGGCCCAGCTCGCGCGCCGCCACGGAGAGTCGGACGGGGTCGTCCACGCGATCGAGGCGCACCACTACGAGGTGCAGCCGCAAACGGTCGAGGCCGTCCTGCTCATCGCGGCGGATGCGATCTCCGCCTCCCGTCCCGGCGCACGCGGCGAGAGCCTCGAGCACTACATCAAGCGGCTCGCGGCGCTCGAGGAGATCGCGGCTTCGAAGCCGGGCGTCGCGAAGGCGTATGCGCTACAGGCCGGTCGCGAGATCCGGGTGATCGTCGAGCCCTCCGAGGTCGACGACGACGGCACCGCGCTCCTGTCGTACGAGATCGCGCGGCAGATCGAGGACCAGCTCGAGTACCCGGGTCAGGTCAAGGTGACCGTGATCCGGGAGTCGCGGGCAGTCGAAGTCGCGAAGTAGACGTGAGTCAGCCGAGTCGGGCGCCGCTCGCCGCGATCGCGCACGAAGTCGCAGAGGAGTGGGACGTCGAGCTGGGACAGCCGTTTGCGTTGGCGCGTTTCTCGTTCGTCGCCCCCGCCGGAGCGGGAGCCGTGCTGAAGGTGACGCCGCCCGAGGACGACGAGGCGGACGAGGAGCCGGACGCGCTCGCCTTCTGGGCCGGGGAGGGGGCCGTGCGTCTGCTCCGTCGAGACGACCGACGTCGCGCGATGCTGATCGAGCGGGCGGCTCCCGGCTCCGATCTCGGCGGGCTCGACGAGGACGAGGCAACGCGGATCGCGGTCTCGGTCGCCAGGCGCCTCTGGCGTCCCGCCTCGACGCCATTCCGCTGGATCGGTGACCACGTGCCGCGGTGGCTCGACAACGCCCGGCGAGAGGGCCGGCAGCTCGTGCCGCTGGCCCGGTCGCTGTACGACGCGCTGGACGTCGACCACGGGATCCTCGTCCACGGTGACTTCCATCATCACAACCTGCTCGCCGACGGCGACAGGTATCTCGCGATCGATCCCAAGCCGATGCTGGGCGAGCCCGAGTACGACGTGTACTCGTTTCTCGTGAACCCGCTCGGCTCCCGGATGCGACTGGACGTCACGGAGCAACGGCTCGCCGCGTTTGCCACCGCGGGCCTCGACCAGGCACGGATGCGTGCATGGGCGGTGATCCGAGGCGCGTACCTCTGCAGCGACGAGCGACGGCTCGAGGTGCTTCGGGCGCTCATCTAGTCAAGGAGACGCGTCGGTAGCATCGAGGGCCGTGCGCCGGTACCACGTCACGACGTTCGGGTGCCAGATGAACGCCCATGACTCGGAGCGGATCAAGGGCATGCTCGAGTCGCTCGGGCTCGGCGAGGCCGCAGATCGCGACGACGCGGACGTGCTGGTATTCAACACGTGCACGATCCGCGAGAAGCCCGACACGAAGCTCGCGGCGTACCTGGGCGAGGCAGCCGCACGAAAGCGGCGGCGTCCCGACACGGTCGTCGCGGTGGGAGGGTGCTATGCGGAGGCACAGCGCGAGCGAATCTTCGAGACCTACCCGTTCGTCGATGTCGCGTTCGGGCCGGGGTCGATCCCGCATCTGGGCAAGTGGATCGAGGCCGGCGGACATGCGGTGCCGCGGGGGCGCTTCGGCTCGCACGAGACGTTCGCCGCGACGCTGCCGATGCACCGGGAACGCCGCTTCTCGGCGTGGGTGCAGGTCTCGATGGGATGCAACTCCGTGTGCTCGTACTGCATCGTCCCCGCCGTCCGCGGACGTGAGCAGAGTCGCCGCCCGGGAGAGATCGTCGCGGAGGTCGAGGCGCTCGCCCGTGAAGGCGTCAAGGAGGTCACGCTGTTGGGGCAGAACGTCAACTCCTGGGGCCGCGACCTCGCCCCCGACGTGCGAACCGAGTTCGGCGAGCTGCTCCGCGCTTGTGACGCGGTCGAGGGCATCGAGCGGGTCCGCTTCACGAGCCCGCACCCGAAAGACTTCCGTGCTCCGGTCATCGCCGCGATCGCAGAGTGCGCCGCAGTGTGCGAGCACGTCCATCTGCCGCTGCAATCCGGCTCGACGCGGCTCCTCAAGACGATGCGGCGCACGTATACGCGCGAGCGCTACGTGCGGCTCGTCGCCGACCTTCGTGAAGCGATTCCGGATCTCGCGCTGGGCACGGACATCATCGTCGGCTTCCCGGGAGAGACCGAGCAGGACTTTCGCGCGACGCTCGACGTCGTCGAGGAGGTCGGCTACGACAGCGCCTTCACCTTCGTGTACTCGCCGCGCGCGGGTACCGAGGCGGCCTCGATGCCGGATCAGGTGCCGGAGGACCTGAAACGTGAGCGCATGGAGCGTCTCGTCGAGGTGGTGCAGCGCGTCGCATCGGATCGGAACGGCGCGCGCGTCGGGCGCGTCGAGGAGGTGCTCGTCGAGGGACAGAGCCGGACTGACCCTGCGCTGCTCCGTGGCCGCACCCGGCGGAACACCACGGTCAACTTCGCGGGCGAGGCTGAGCCGGGGGAGCTCGTCCCCGTGCTGATCGAGCGCGCGACGTCGACGACGCTCCGCGGTCGCACGCAGTCCCTGGTCGTGGCCTGACCGCCCGCGCCTCGGTGTGGAGCGATCGGCACGGACCCGGCACGAACGCGGCACTCATTCGTCGGCATTTCGCCGTTAGGCTCGACGCGTGGGGAGGAGGCCGGTGGCCCGAGCGTCCGCCTCGCAGGACATGGCCGGCGAGGACACGACCGACGCGGACGTGAGCGAGGGCTCCGAATACCGGGTGGAGGTGTTCGCGGTGTTCGGCCCGACCGCCTCGGGCAAGAGCGCCGTCGCAGAGGCGACGGCGGCGCGGCTCGAGACCGAGGTGGTGTCCGTCGACGCCCTGCAGGTGTACCGGGGCTTGCCGATCCTCACGAACCAGCCTTCGCCGGGCACCAGGCTCGTCGGGATCCGCTCTCTCGACGAGCAGATGACGGTCGGCGAGTTCGCGCCGCTCGCGCATGCGGAGATCGACCAGCTCGTCGCCGCACGTGGAGCGGCTGTCGTGACGGGGGGCACGGGGCTCTACCTCCGCGCAGCCCTGACGGATCTCGAGCTTCCGCCCGCAGTTGACGAGTCGACGCTGGCGCGCGTGGAGCAGGCTGTCGACGAGGACGCGGACGTCGCGCACGGCCGGTTGGCCGAAAGGGACCCGGCTGCGGCGGCCGCGGTGCATCCCAACGACCGACAGCGCCTCGTCCGCGCGCTGGCGTTGGCCGAGTCGGGCGCATCGCTCTCTCGTACTGTCGACAGGCTCTGGAGCGCGGAGACCCGCAGGCCGACGCTCGTCGTCGGCCTCGTTGTCTCGAAGGACGAGCTCGACCGCCGGATCCAGGAGCGAGCCCAGCACATGTTCGAGTCCGGTGTCGTCGACGAAGTCAGAGCCGCGCTCGACCAGCCGTTGTCGCGCACGGTCGAGAAAACATTGGGGCTACGGGAGATCGCCTCGCTCGACCCGGACGAGGCGTTCGAAGGTGTCGTCACCCGGACGGCGCGCTACGCGCGCTACCAGGAGAAGTGGATGCGGCGGATCCCCGGCATCGTCCTGCTGGACGCCGAGCGCGAGCCGGAGACGATCGCGGCCGACATCGTCGAGCGCGGCTGAGTGGTGCCGGGCACCATCGTCTAGCCTCCTCCGCGATGCTGTTCGAGAAGTGGCACGCGCTCGGCAACGCCTACGTGCTGGTCGCGCAGCCCGACGCCGGAAACCTGACGCCGGATCGCGTCCGCAGGCTATGCGATCCGAGCACGGGAATCGGCAGCGACGGCGTCGTCGAAATCCTGACGCACGGCACTGGGCGCGCGGAGATCGCGATCTGGAACCCGGACGGCTCGAGTGCGGAGATGTCCGGGAACGGAACCCGGATCGCGGCGGCGTGGCTCCTTCGCGACGGAGGCCTCAGTGTGGTCGAGGTGGAGGCGACGGGTCGGCGCATCCGTTCGGCGACGGCTGCCGGAGGGCTCGTCCGCCAGGAGATCGGAGAGGCAGTGGTTGGGGAGGACGAGGCGCTCGACCTGGCGGGTGAGCGGATCCCGTTCATTCCGGTCGACGTCGGCAACCCTCACGCAGTGGTGCGTCGCGACGCGCTGTCGCGGGACGAGCTCCTGCGGATCGGTCCTGCGCTCGAGGTGCACCCTCGGTTCCCTGGGCGGACGAACGTGCAGCTCGCGAGCCCCGACTCGCGGGGCGTGATCCGCGTGCTCGTCTGGGAGCGAGGGGCAGGCGAGACGAGCGCGTCCGGATCGTCGGCGGTTGCCGTCGGAGCGGCCGCGGTCACCCGAGGCTGGTGCGACAGCCCCGTTCGCGTGTCGATGCCCGGCGGAGAGCTCCTGGTTGCGGTTTCGGGATCGGCGGTCGTGCTGACAGGCCCTGCCGAGGAGATCTGCGTGGGGACGACCGCGCTCTAGACGGCGATCTCGAACTCGCGCAGAACGTCGTTCAAGGACGTCTTGAGGTCGGTCGACGCGCTCCGCTCGCCGACGATGAGCGCGCACTGGAGCCCGAACGTCCCTGCCGGGTACTCCTTCTGCCGCACGCCCGGGAGCACGATCTTGCGCGGGGGAACCACTCCACGGTGCTCGACGGGCTCCGCTCCGGTGACGTCGATGATCGGCACGCTCGCCGAGAGGACGACGTTCGGGCCGATCACGGCGCCCGCGCCCACGCGGACGCCCTCTACGATCACCGCTCGAGACCCGACGAAGGCACCGTCCTCGACGATCACGGGGGAGGCCTGGGGCGGTTCGAGCACCCCGCCGATGCCGACGCCACCGGCGAGGTGGACGTCTGCGCCGATCTGGGCGCAGGAGCCGACCGTCGCCCACGTGTCGACCATCGTCCGCGGGCCGACCCAGGCGCCGATGTTGACGTAGCCGGGCATCAGCACGACGCCTTCGCCCAGGAACGCGCCGTACCGTGCAACACCCGGCGGCACGACCCGCACACCGAGCGCAGGGTCGACGCGCTTGACCGGGATCTTGTCGAGGTATCGCAGGCCGCCGACGTCCATCGTCTCGACCTTGCGGAGCCGGAAGTAGAGGAGGATCGCCTTCTTCGCCCACTCGTTGACGACCCACCCGTCCGGGCCGGGCTCGGCGACGCGCAGCTCGCCGCGGTCGAGGAGGTCGATCGTCTCGACGATGGGGCCCTCCTCCACGCGGCCCTCCTCCCAAAGCTCGTCGATCCGCGCCTGGAGAACCATCAGAGCGCATCCTCCAGGATCGCGACGGCTCGCTCGCATTCCTCCTCGGTGGGGACGAGCGCGTAGCGGACGTACCCTTCGCCCGACGGGCCGAGATACGCGCCGGGGGCCACGAGCACGCCTCGGTCGAGAAGACGCCCGGCATGCTCCTCGGACGTCTCGCCGGGCGGCACCGCGATCCAGAGATACATCGTCGCCGGCCCGCCGACGTCGCGAAGGCCCTTGCGGCCGAGCACGTCGAGGAGAAGGCCGCGCTTGCGCGCGTATGCCTCGCGCATGCGCACGACGTGCTCCTCGTCTCCCCAGGCGACGACCGAGGCGCGCTGGACGAACTCCTGCGGCGCCGTCCCGACATTCGGGCGGTAGTGGCGCAGGGCGGCGATCAGCGCGGGGTCGCCGGCGGCAAAGCCGCTGCGGAAGCCGGTCATCGAGGACCGCTTCGAGAGTGTGTTGAGCACGAGGACGTTCGTCCAATCGGGCAGCTCGAGCGCCGACGGCGGGGGCGGCCCGGAGAACCAGAGCTCGCTGTACGCCTCGTCGCTCGCGAAGACGAACCCATATTGCCGCGCGAGCCCTGCGAATCGTTCGAGCAGAGAGAGTGGTGCGACTGTGCCGGTCGGGTTGTTCGGCGTGTTCAGCCAGACGAGTGCGGCGCGCTCCCAGGACTCCTCCGGGACGGCGTCCAGCTGCGGGAGGAACCCGCTCCGCTCGAGCAGGGGAAGCTCGACCACCCGCGCTCCGGCGAATGCGGCACCGCGCGCAGGAACCGGGTACCCGGGCTCCGTCACGACGACGGTGTCACGCCCGCTGTCGAGGTCGAGCACGACCTGGGCGAGCGAGAAGATCGCCTCCTTCGAGCCGAGCGTGGGGATCACGTGTCGATCGGGATCGAGCGCCACGTCGTAGCGTCGCCCGACCCATGCCGCGATCGCAGCTCGGAGCTCGGGGAGGCCGGGTGCCGCCGGATAGCCCATCCGCTCGCGTACGCCGTCGCGGAGCGCCTGCAGGATCGCCGGGTCGGTGGGCTCGCGCGGATCGCCCATCCCGAAGTCGATCACCTCGAGCCCCTGTGCCCTGCGCGCGGCCGCCGCCTCGTTTAGCCGGACGAAGGGGTAGGTCGCCTGCGCGCGGAGCGTGGGGGAGAGCGGCACCCCGTGACGTTAGACGAGAGTGCTATCGCCGAGCGCGACGCCGCGCAGCGCGGCGTACGCCCGCTCGAGCGCGTCGATCTCCACCAGCTCGTCGCGGCGGTGGGCGTACCGCGTCGCGCCCGGTCCAAAGTTGACGGCCGGGATGCCGCGCGCCGTGAAGTCCGCGACGTTCGTCCACGCCTGCTTCGGCTCGATGGGGAAGCGCCCGACTGCCTCGAGGGCACGCAAGAGCGGCGCGTCCACGGCGACGGCGCCAGGCGGCGAGTTCCCCGTGACCTCGACCTCGACGTCACTCGGGACGAGCGAGCGGAGCAGAGCCTCCGCCTCGGCCGGCGCGCGATCGGGCGCGTAGCGGAGGTTGACGGTCGCGACCGCGGTGTCCGGGATGACGTTGTCGGCCACGCCTGCTTCGATGCGGGTGACCGAGGCGACCTCGTAGAAGGGCAGGCCCTCGATCACCGTCTCGCGACGTTCGAGCGTCGCGAGACGGGCAAGACCCTCGACGGCTGCGTGGATCGCGTTCTCGGCGAGCCACGGTCGTGCAGAGTGGCCGCTGACACCCCGGAAGATCACGCGCGCGGAGAGGTTCCCGAGGCACCCTGCCTGGATCGTCAGGTCGGTCGGCTCCAGCAGCACCGCCAGGTCCGCCTCACGCGCGAGCGCACAGCCGTCGAACAGCGCGGGAAGCGGATTGTGCTCGGGCGGGAGCTCCTCGCGGCCGAAGAGCAGCAGTCCGACGTCGATCGGGCCGGGCTCGGTCTCGGCGAGGTCGCGAACGAGCTCGAGCGCGACTGCGACGCCACCCTTCATGTCGCTCGCGCCGCACCCGTGCACCGCCCCGCCCTCGATTCGCCCGGGGAGATTGTCCTGCGCAGGGACCGTGTCGTAGTGGCCTGCGAGCACGAGGAGCGGCACGTCAGGGCGTCGCTCGCGCACCCAGAAGAAGGCCTCGTCACCTTCGTAGACCGGCTCGAACGGCCGCGGGACGAGCGCTCGCACGCGCGTCGCGGATCGCGGCCTCGTGCAGGCTCTCGGACGGTACGTCGACGAGCTCGAGCGTCCGTCGGGCAAGGCGATCGGCGAGGTCGTTCACGCCGGCCGAGCCTACCGACGGAGGGGTGAGGGGCATACTTCCGGCCATGCCCGTGGCCGATTCCGAGCGCAGGCTCGAGCCGGAGCCCGAGCGCGGGCTGCTGCTCGCCGTTCTCGCGCACGGCGCCGACGACGAGGACGAGCTCGCGGAGCTCAGAGAGCTCGCGCGGGCAGCGGGTGTTGCGCCTGTCGCCCACGTCGTGCAGCACCGGGCACGCCCCGATCCGCGGACGTACGTCGGCAAAGGCAAGCTCGACGAGCTGAAGGACGCATACGCGAGCGCCCGCGCTGAGGTGCTTCTCGTCGACGAGGAGCTGAAGCCGACGCAGCAGCGGGCGCTCGAGGACGCGCTCTCGGCACGCGTCGTCGACCGCACCCAGCTGATCCTCGACATCTTCGCCCAGCACGCCGTCTCCGCGGAGGGGAAGCTGCAGGTCGAGCTCGCACAGCTCGAGTACAACCTCCCGCGCATGCGCGGCATGTGGAAGCACCTCGAGCGGCTTGCGGGCGGAGGCGGGACCGCACAGGTCGGCGGCGGTGTGGGGACCCGCGGCCCCGGCGAATCGCAGCTCGAGACCGACCGACGCCTCGCGAACCGCCGGATCACGCTCCTCCGGCGCCGTCTCCGTGAGGTGGGCGCCCACCGCGCGACCCGGCGGAAGGCCCGGCGCCGCTCCGAGACGCCGACGGTCGCGCTCGCGGGCTACACGAACGTCGGGAAGTCGACGTTGCTCAACGCGCTGACGGGGGCCAAGGTCTCCGTGGAGAACCGCCTCTTCGAGACGCTCGACCCGACGACACGCGGCTTCGACTACATGGGCAAGCGCTACCTCGTCACCGACACGGTCGGGTTCATCCGGCGCCTGCCGACACAGCTCGTCGAGGGGTTCGCCTCGACGCTGGAGGAGACGCTCGTCGCCGACCTCGTCCTTCACGTCGTGGACGCGTCGTTGCCCGAGGACGTGCTCGGCGAGCAGATGAAGGCGGTCGAGAGCGTCCTCGCCGAGATCGGCGCCGCCGAGGTCCCCGTCGAGGTCGTCCTGAACAAGATCGACCTCCTCGACCCGCTCGCCCGGAGGAGGGTCTCGAATCGTCATCCCGACGCGATCCAGGTCTCGGCCGCGACAGGGGCAGGTCTCCACGAGTTGAAGGGCCGGATCGCGGAGCGTTTTGCAGATCGCTTCGACGAGGTGCGGCTGCTCGTTCCGTACGACAAGGGCGCCGTGCTCGCCGACCTGTACGCGCTCGGGGCGCCGATCGACGAGCGAACCGACACCGAGGCAGGGGTGATCGTGCGCGCGAGGCTCCCGCATCGCGAAGTCCGGCGGTTCGCGCCGTACCTGGTCGCGGGGCTCGACACGGAGAGTCTCGGGAGCGCGTGACCGCCGTCCAGATCACGCGCCTCCGGCCGGACGCACGGATCCCAGCGCAGGCGTACGACGGCGACGCCGGGCTCGACCTGTCCGCGTGCGAGCGGATCGAGCTTGCTCCCGGTGCGCGCGCGGTCGTGGGCACCGGGATCGCGGTCGCGATCCCTCCGGGCCACGCCGGCCTCGTCGTGCCCCGCTCGGGCCTCGCGGCGCGGCACGGCCTCGGAAAGGTGAACGCCCCCGGGCTGATCGACGAGGGCTACCGCGGCGAGGTCAAGGTGATCCTGCTCAACACCGACCGCAGTGAGCCGTTTGTCGTCGAGCCCGGAATGCGCATCGCGCAGCTCGTGATCGTCGAGTTGCCGCGTGTCGAGCTCGTGGAGGTCGACGAGCTGCCGCCGTCCGAACGTGGCACAGGCGGCCTCGGCTCGTCGGGGAGCTGATGCGACCGGAGCCCCGGATCCGCGTCTCGGCGCTGCTCCGCTGGCGCGGCGCGATCCTGCTCTGCCGACACGAGAAACGCGGACGAGAGCACTGGCTCCTGCCCGGCGGAGGCGTCCGCAGCGGCGAGACGCTGGTCGAGGCGCTGGAGCGCGAGCTCGCCGAGGAGACGGGGCTCGTCGGCTTCGACGACGCGCTGCCGGTGGAAGGTCCCGTCGCGATCGTCGAGTCGATCTCGCCCGAACGGAGCCTCTGGTCGAAGCACGTCGTCCACGTCGTCTTCGCGGGCGAGCTCGACGGCTCGCTCTCCGAGGTCAGCTCGAGCGACGAAGCGGTGCGAGGTCACCGGTTGTTCTCGCTCGACGAGCTCGACGCCGTCACTCTGCACCCTCCGATCGCGCGCTTCCTCGCGCGGTACCAGCCCGGCGACCCCTGCGTGTACCTGGGTGCCCGCTGGGCCGAGTGACTCAGAATCCGTTTCAGGCGGGACGGCCGCCGCGAGCGCGTGCCCGTGCCGCGGCGACGGCGTGCGCCTCGTCCTCGAGAGAGTCGTCGAGGGCCTCGAGGGGCTCGGGGTCTGAGCCCGTCGCGTGAGCGATCGCCCAGGAGAGCAGGAGATCGGCGACCCAGGGATTACGCGGCAGGAGAGGGCCGTGGAGGTACGTCCCGAGCGCGCGACGGACCCGGCAACCCTCGAACCCTGACGCTCCGTCGTTCCCGTAGCCGGCGACGACGCGGCCGAGCGGCTCGGCGCCCGGGTCGAGCACGGTGCGTCCTGCGTGGTTCTCGAACCCTGCGATCGTCTTCCCGGCCGCCTCCGGCAGGGTGCTCTCGAGAAGGACGTCTCCGATCATCCGCGTTTCCCCGGCCAACGTCTCGTGCGGAAAGAGGCCGGCGCCGTCCAGCCAGGCCCCGTCGCGACCGCGGTAGCCGCGGCCCAGCAGCTGGTAGCCCCCGCAGACTGCGAGCAGGGCCGCTCCTCCGCCGACCGCTTCGCGGACGGCGTCGCCCCGCACGGCGAGGTCGTCGGCGATCATCGCCTGCTCACGATCCTGGCCTCCGCCGACGTAGAAGAGGTCGTGCGCTCCGGGCTCGAAGGGCGTCCCGAGCGTGATCGACTCGATCTCGAGCTCGTGCCCCCGTGCGCCCGCGCGTCGCCGGAGCACGGCGATGTTGCCCCGGTCGGCGTAGATGTTGAGGTATTCGGGGTAGAGGTGCCCGACGCGAACGATCACGCCGCGTCCTCCCAGTACGGGCGCGTCAGCCCGCGCCTCGTCGCGATCGCCTGGAGCGCGAGCATCGCGGTGTACGTCGGCAGGACAGCGAGCTCCTCGCCCGGCTGCGTCAGCTCGAGACCCCGGTCGAGCGCGGCGTCGAGCGCGGGGACGACCTCGAGCCGTTCCCGCGGGTAGCCGCCGTAGGTGAAGCGAAGCGCGAGCTCTGCGGCGCGCTCCCCCGTGACGACGATCCGGCCGGCACGGTCGAGGAGCGGCTCGAAGTCGACGTCCCAGATCCACGAGACGTCCCGGCCGTCGGCGATCCGGTCGTTCAGCGCAACGACGAGCGTCGCGGGAGCGGAGCCGTTCTCGAGCGTCCGGATCGCCTCGTTGGCGCCCGCCGGGTTCTTGACGAGCAGCAAGAGCACGCGCTTGTCGCCGACCACGAAGCGCTCGAAGCGGCCGAACGCGCCCGTGAACCGCTCGAGGCCGTCCACGACGACGTCGAGCGATGCCCCGAGCGCCAACGCCAGCGACGCGGCGGCGAGCGCGTTGTAGACGTTGTAGAGACCGGGCAGCCCCAGTCGCACGCGGGCGTTGCCCGCAGGGGTCTCGAGCGAGAACGACACCCCGTCGAGCCCGTGAGTCTCGATCGCACGCGCCGCCACGTCGAGCGGCGGCCGTGCATGTCCGCACGCCTCGCAGCGGTATGCGCCGAGATGTCCGACGTACGCGGCGTCGTACACGTACGGCGCACCGCAACGGATGCAGTACTTCGAGTCCGACGCGTGCTGGAGCGATGAGCGTGCATGCGCGGGGTCGTCCACGCCGAAGCGCAGAGCTGTTTCGCGGCCCTCGCCGAGCGACGCGACGAGCGGATCGTCGGCCCCGACGACGAGCGACGCCTCGGGCGGCAGCTCCGAGACCGCCGACCGCCAGCGCTCGGCGATGTGCTCGAGCTCGCCGTAGCGGTCGAGCTGGTCGCGGAACAGGTTCCCGAGGCAGACGACCCGGGGCCGTGTGCGCCGCATCACCTCGGGGAGCGCGAACTCGTCGACCTCGAGCAGACCGAGCTCCGCGTCTCGCGTGGCGAGCAGCGTGGACGTGATCCCGGACGCCAGGTTCGCGCCGGAGCGATTCCAGGCAAGTCGGCGCACGGGGGAGAGGATCGAGCTCGCCATCGCGGTCGTCGTCGTCTTGCCGTTCGTCGCGGACACGAGCGCGACGCCCGCCGGGAGACGCTTGGCGAGCGCGTCGAGCGCTGTGGGGTCCAGCTTCCAGACGAGCTTCCCCGGCAGCGTGGTGCCGCCGCCCCGGCGCGTCGCTCGTGAGAGCCGCCCGACCAAGCGGGCGGCCGAGGTCTCGAGCGCGAGGCGGGCCGGCATCGCGCGAGCGTACCGACAGGAGGTCGCTCTGCCGATCTTGCAGTTGATCGAAAATGCTCTACCATTATTGCATGGCCCGTCCATCGCGCCGCCACCCTGCCCTCGAGGGGATCGACGCGGGGGCGCTCGAGGCGTTCCGTGCGGGTCTGCGGCGGCGTTACACCGACGAAGAGATCCTCGCGGAGCTCCGCGCGTCGGCCGCGCGTCTCGGGCGATCGCCGACGATGCGCGAGTTCGCGGCGGATCCGGAGGCCTCGGTGCACCCGCAGACCGTGATCGAGCACTTCGGCACGTGGAACGCCGCGAAACGCGCTGCGGGCCTGCGCCCGAGACGATTCATCAGCCGGGAGGAGCTCCTCGCACAGCTTCGCGAGCTGGGGGAGGAGATCGGCAGGACCCCGACGGTCCGGGACATCGAGGCGAGACGGGGTCGGGTCGCGTCGAAGTCGCTGATCTGGCATACGTTCGGCTCGCTCGCTGCTGCGCTGCGCGAGGCGGGCTTCGACGTGCCGATCGGCGAAGAGCGGCTCGAGCGCGCGGTTGCAGACGGCGCTGCGCTCGCGCGCGAGCTCGGACGGCTTCCGAAGATGGCGGACTGGAAGGCGGCACGCGCCCGGGACGCGACGCTGCTCTCCGAATGGCAGGTCTACCGGATGGTCGACGTCCAGCCCGGTGCCTGGTCTGCGTTCCAGTACCTCGTCCGCGAGCGCCTGCTCCAGGAGGGCATCGACGTCCGGGCGGACGGCACAGTAGAGCTCCCGTGACACCGACCGTGACCTGCACGTCCTGCGGTGCCGACCAGCCCGCGAGCGACCGCTTCTGCAGCGTCTGCGGCGCAGCGCTCGCGCGGGTCTGCCCGGCCTGCGGCACCGAATCGCCGGCGGACGCCGCCTTCTGCCCCTCCTGCGGCACGTCGCTCCGGGAGGGCGGCGCGCGCGGCGCGGTGGTCGAAGAGCACGAGGAGCGGCGGGTCGTGACCGTCCTCTTCGCAGACCTCGCCGGCTCGACCGCGCTCGGTTCCCGGATCGACCCCGAGGAGCTCCGGGTGATCCAGGGCGACCTGTTCGAGCTCGTCAACGCCGAGGTCGAGCGGTTCGGAGGGCTCAGCGAGAAGTTCGTCGGCGACGCCGTGCTGGCCGTCTTCGGTGTCCCGCTCGCGCACGACGACGACGCCGAGCGCGCGGTGCGGGCGGCTCTTGCCGTGCGCGACGAGTTCGCTCCGTTCGCCGCGGACGTCAGAACGCGCCACGGAGCCGAGGTCGGACTGCGCATCGGCGTGAACACGGGCGAGGTTGTCGCCGGACGAGAGGCTGCGTCGCGCGGCGAGCTGATGGTCAGCGGCGATGCCGTCAACGTCGCGGCGCGCCTTCAGCAGCGTGCCGTACCGGGTCAGGTGCTGGTCGGTGAGAGGACGCAGGCGGCGACGCGACGCTCGATCCGTTACAGGGACCTGGGAGCGGCTCAGGCGAAGGGAAAGGCAGCCCCGCTTCCGGCGTGGGAGGCGGTCGCGGTCGTCGCGCTGCCCGGCGCGCGCGGCATCGAGGGCCTCACCGCCGACATGATCGGCCGGGAGGAGGAGCTGGTCGTCCTCCGCGCGCTCACGGCCAGGGTCGCCAGGGAGCGGACACCGCAGCTCGTGACGATCTACGGGCACGCCGGGGTCGGGAAGACCCGCCTCCTCACGGAGTTCGTGTCGCAGCTGCCCGGCGCGCACCTCCTCCTGGGTCGATGCCTCCCGTACGGCGAGGGCATCACGTACTGGCCGCTCGGCGAGGCCGCGAAGGGCCACGCGGGGATCCTCGACAGCGACCCCGCCGATGCTGCGCTGCTGAAGCTCCAATCGGTCGTTGCGCGGCACGTCCGGCCGGAGCACGTCGCCGGGGTCGTCGACGCGATCGGCTGGACGATCGGCCTTGCGCTGCCGGCGGACGACGAGCGCGACATCGGCGCGCTCCTCCGCGAGAGCTGGCGGCGATACCTCTGCGGGCTCGGCGGCGAGCAGCTGACCGTGTTGGTGGTCGAGGACGTGCACTGGGCGTCGGAGCCGCTGCTCGAGCTGCTCGACAAGCTGACCGACGCGCTCGCCGACACCGCCGTCCTGACGATCTGCACCGCGCGACCCGAGTTCTTCGACACGCGCGGCGCATGGGGAGGAGGCGTGCGGGATGCCGCCTCGATCAGGCTCGCGCCCCTCCCCGAGACCGAGTCGCTGCAGCTGGTCGAGGCGCTCGTCGGGGTGGGCGGCCTTCCGGGCGAGCTCACGCGCCGGATCGTCGCGCGCGCGGAGGGGAACCCGTTCTACGTCGAGGAGATCCTGCAGATGCTGATCGACCGCGAGGCGATCGCCCGCGAGAACGGCGGCTGGTCGGTGCGAGCGCGTCTCGACGAGGTCGAGCTCCCGGACTCGATCCACGGCGTGATCGCAGCCCGCGTCGACCTGCTCGATGCCGCGTCCCGCGAGGCGCTGCGCCGGTGCTCGGTGATGGGACGCGTGTTCTGGCCTCACGCGGTCGGGGTCGACGAGTCGGTGATCGCGTCACTCAGCCGGCGGGCGCTCGTCACCGAGCACCCGGAATCGACGGTCGCGGGAATGCGCGAGTTCGCGTTCAAGCACGCACTGACGCACGACGTCGCGTACTCGACGCTCCCACGGGGGGAGCGTCGCGACCTGCACCGTCAGGTCGGTACCTGGGTCGAGGCCGTCGCACCCGGTCGCGAGTCCGAGATGGCCGAGATCGCCGCGTACCACTTCGATCGGGCGCTCGAGTACGGCGAGACCTCGGCCGAGGTCAGGGCGCGCGCGTGCGAGCTCTTCCTCGTGGCCGCGGACGCGGCGCTCGCCCGTGTGGCGGCCGACTCCGCGCAACGACTGTTCGGACGCGCGCTGGAGCTCGCCCCCGACGCCAGAGGCCGGATCCTCGCGCTGCTGGGCCTAGGGCGAACGAGCCTCGTCGCGAACGAGGTGGAGCTCGCCCATCAGCGGTTCTCCGCGGCGCGTGACGCGGCCTCCGAGCTCGGCGAGCGCCGGCTCGTCGCCGACTCCCTCAGCTGGCTGTCGCGCGCGAGCTGGATCACGGGCCGCTGGCAGCACGCGCTGCCCGAGGCCTCGGCCGCGGTCGACGCGCTCGAGGGGCTGGACGAGACGCCGCAGCTCGCGCGCGCGCTCGCACGGCTGTCCCAGCTCGAGATGCTGAGCGGCCTGCCGCGGGCCGAGAGCCGTGCGCGCGAGGCGATCGCAGTCGCGCGGAGAGTGGGGGACGTACATGCGGAGCTCAACGCGCGCGCGAACCTCGCCGTGACGCTCGGCAACCGTGGGGTTCCACTCGACATAGGGGAGATGCGCGAGGTCCTCGCGCTTGCGATCGCCACCGGCGACGCCCTCGAGGCGTACCGCTGCCTGGTCAACGCGCTCTGGACCGCCCAGGCGACGATGACGCACCAGGAGCTCGACGCCGAGCTCGAGGTCATGCGCGGAATCATGGGCGCGCTCCCGGGTGTCGAGGGCCTCGACGAGTACTTCGACCTGTCCTACGGGCTGCTCGTGGACATCCCGGCCGGGCGGTGGGATCGCCTCGGTACGCTCTTCGCCCGCCAGGAGGCGCTGCTCCGCGTCCCGCTGTACGGCGTGCGGATCCTCTCGCGCGAGCTCGTCGGTGGAATGGCGATGCGGCGCGGCGACCTCGCGGCCGCGGCGGAGCCGCTCGCTGCGATGCGCGAGATCGCGTCGGCCGCGGGCGAGCCGCAGCGGCTGCTGCCGATGGCCGCCGTCGTGATGCCGTACGCGGCTCTGACCGGAGACCGGGAGACGCTCCACGAGCTGGTGGAGATGGTGCTGGCGACGACCGACCGCGAGTGGGCGCAGCTCACCACGACGCCCGTCCCGCGTGCGCTCGCGGCAGCGGGGGAGACGGAGCTGCTGGAACGGGTGGCCACCGCGTTCAGGCTGAAGGCGGCGGACCTCGACGCGCCGCGGATCTCGATCAGCGCCGCCGTCGCCGAAGGGCTCGTCGCGCTCGCCGCGGGGGACGCCGACGCCGCGGCCGCGCAGCTGCGCGACGCGGCGGACCGAGAGCGCGGCTTCGGCTGGGCCTACCGCGCAGCCTGTATCGACCTCGACGTCGCACGCGCTCTCGACACCGCGGGCAGGCCAACCGAGGCGGCGGCGGCAAGGGACCGTGCGAACGCGATCCTCGAGCCGCTCGGGTGCGTCAACGCCTACTGAGGCGTTCGGTCAGGCCGTCGCAACGAGCGTCGAGAGCAGCTCGAGGCACGAGCGGCCCTCTTGGGGCGTACGCACGGCCGGAAGCGAGCGCTCTTCCCGGAAGCTCGTATCGGGTCTCCAACGGCGCTCCTCGACGATTGCGCCGTCGACGAGGCGCAGGAGCCGTCCCTCGTCGACCTGCGACTTGAGGAAGGTCGTGCGGAGAGCGTTCTCCGCGACCTCGAGCGCCGAGCGGGTCGAGGCAAACAGCACCTCGTGTCGGCCGCGACCGATCCACAGCGGACGTCCGATGCCACGCGCGAGCTGCAGGGCGCCGGGGTCGCGCTCGTCGAGCCATGCGGACGCCATCGCGCCGACGAGCTCTCCGAGCGTCTCGGGCGACGTCCCGTACGCGTCGACGAGGGCGAAGATCGCCTCGGAGTCGACAGTCATCTCGGGTTCCTGCCGCGGGATGTCGTGACGCGCGAAGAGCTCGTCGTCGTTCGCGATGATCCCGTTGTGGATCCCCACCACGCGGCCGTGCCGGATGGGGTGGTTGTTCGCGAGGATCGTCGGGTGACCCTTCGTGAAGTCGCGGACGTGGACGAGGATCTCGCCGACCGTGTCGGGCAGGGCGATCGAGTCGATCAGCGCGCTGGCGCCCGTCTGCTGCTTGTGCACGGCAACTGCGTTGCCCATGCGATACGCGTATCCGGCGGCATCGGCGCCGCGCTCTGCGATCCCTGCAAGCAGCGCCTGCGCGACGAGCGTCCGGTCCAGCCGCGAACCGGTGCCGAGGCTATAGCCAGCGATGCCGCACACGTCGAGCCTGTCCTCTCCTCAAATGCCGCAGTCGATCTCTGCTCTCAGCGTAGTCAGCCGCCGGTGAGGATTCTGTTCGGAATGGGCCGTGACATTCCTGGGGGATCCATGTCGACAAATGCCTCAAGCGGGGGACGCCAGCGGCCGATACGTCTCACGTGGAGCCGAACGCAGCCGAGCCCCTCTTCGACAACATCGCAGAGCCGCAGGACGAACCCGAGACCGGGGAGGCCGTCCAGGATCCGCTGAAGCTGTACGTCCGTGCGATCGGTGACGGGAGGCTGCTCACGCCCGTCGAGGAGCGCGAGCTCGCCCGGCGGAAAGACGAGGGAGACGAGCTCGCCAAGCAGAAGCTGATCGAGTCGAATCTGCGGCTCGTCATGTCGATCACGCGGAACTACACGCGCGCCGACGTGCCTCTCCTCGATCTGATCCAGGAGGGCAATCTCGGGCTCATCCGCGCCGTCGAGAAGTTCGACTGGACGATGGGCTACAAGCTCTCGACCTATGCGACCTGGTGGATTCGGCAGGCGGTGCAGCGGGCGCTCGCCGAGCAGAGCCGGACGATCCGGCTGCCCGTGCATATCGCCGACCAGGTGCGGAGAATCCAGCGCGCCAGGCGTACGCTCGGTCAGCAGCTGAACCGCGACCCGTCGATCGACGAGATCGCGGTGGAGACCGAGCTCGCGCCGCTTCGCGTGCAGGAGCTGCTCGATCTGGTGCAGGAGCACGTCAGCCTCGAGACGCCGGTCGGTGACGGCGAGAGCGTGATGAGCGACCTCATCGAGGACACATCGGCGATCGAGCCCGAGGCCGAGACGGCGCTCAGGCTCCGCTCGACGGAGCTCGCCCGGGCGCTCGCGCAGCTCAAGCCGCGGCTTCAGCGCGTCCTCGTGCTCCGCTTCGGGCTCGACGGGTCGTCGGGGCGGACGCTCGAGCAGGTCGGCGTCGAGCTCGGGATCACGCGGGAGCGCGTGCGTCAGCTCGAGACCCGCGCGCTGCGGGAGCTGCGCCACGTCGCGCCTGCGCTCGAGCTCTACCTGCGCGCCTGAGCCACTCGTTCTAGCCCTGCACCGACTGCATCTCGTGGGCGACCGCGAGGCGGCGGAGCGAGTCGAGCTCGATCTGCCTGACGCGCTCCCGGGTGAGGCCGAGCCGACGGCCGATCTCCTCGAGCGTCCGCGGCTCGTTGCCGTCGATGCCGTAGCGCAGGGTCACGACCTCGCGCTCGCGATCGGGAAGCCCGCCGAGCGCGCGGAGCAGCGCCTGGCGCCGTAGGTGCGTGTCGACCGTTTCCTCGGGGAGCGGGTCGTCGCCGGCGACGAAGTCCCCGAGGACGGCGTCTTCGGCGTCCCCGATCGGCGCGTCGAGGCTGGCTGAGGCGCGCGCGGCGGCACGCACCTCCACGACCTGCTGGGGGGTCAGCGAGGCCTCGTCGGCGATCTCATCGAGCGTCGGCTCGCGGCCGAGCTGCGTCCACAACGACCGCTCGGCACGGTTGATCTTCTGCAGACGCTCGACGATGTGGACCGGCATCCGGATCGTCCGCGCCTTGTCCGCCAGCGCGCGAGCGACCGCTTGCCGGATCCACCAGGTCGCATACGTCGAGAACTTGAACCCGCGCCGCCAGTCGAACTTCTCGACGGCGCGGATGAGCCCGAGCGTTCCCTCCTGGATCAGGTCGAGGAACGGCAGCCCCTGGTTGCGGTAGTTCTTCGCGATCGAGACGACGAGGCGGAGATTCGACTGGATCATCTCGGCCTTGGCGACCTCGTCGCCGCGCTCGATCCGCTTCGCAAGGATCACCTCTTGCGCGGCGGTGAGGAGCCGGTGGCGACTCGCCTCTCGGAGGAACAACTGGAGCGCGTCCGTCGTGGTCTCGGCCTGGGCAGGCGCAGGCGGCGGCCGCACCTCGGCGGGCGCCAGGGCATCCGGCGGTGGCACTTCGACGATCTCGATCCCGCGCTTCTCGAGCTCACGCACGAGGGCCTCTTGCTCGAGCCCGTCCAGCTCGTGGGTCTCGACGATCTCGTGCACGTCCGGCGCCCGGATCGCGCCGACGTGCTCGCAGGCCTCGATCAGGGACCGCAAATCGTCCTGGGCGAGCAGGGTCTCGATGTCAACCGTCGTCATGGGAAGAGACGAGGTGCGGCTCTCGACGCGTGCCGGTACGAGACTCCCACAGTCCGTGATGCGCGGTCAACCCCCGTGCTCGGGGTCTCGAGGCTCTGGAAAACCAGTTGAACCTGCATAGGTTGAGCAGGGAACGGGGATGAGGGACGGGGGCCACATAGAGCGGCGCCGGCCACCGGCGCGCTGCGACGGGTGCGGTCACAGCGCCGCCGAGACCGGCATGGATCGCCATGGCTGGGCGGTCAGCCCGCCGTCCGCCGAGGTCCCTGGAAGCTACTGCCTCCGCTGCGCATCGGCGCTCCGCATGCTCGACTGGTACGTCCGCTGCGTCGCGTGCGGTGCGATTGTCGAGAACGAGACCGCGGCCGAGGATTCCGGCTGGCGCTTCCATCCCGACGAGCTCGGCCAGCTGCAACCGCATTGCCCGGTGTGCTCCGCGCCTCGCACGCGCTCGGGCTGACGCGCGGAGAGGGCGGGGCCACTCTCACCCGAAAGGGTGGTCACGGGCGTCCGCAGGTCGGCAGCCCCGCCACCATCGAATCTACAACGCGTGTTCGAGAGAAGCTAGCGCCGGGCCGATCCGAGGAACCGAAACAGCCCGGGCCAGCGAGTTCGCCCGTGCAGACCAGGAGACGATGCACTGGCGTATTGTGAGCCAGTGCGGACCCTCGTCCGATGCGCCGTGGTCGCCCTGGCTCTCGCGCCGGCTGCGACCGCCGCGGGAGTCGATTCGCCGGCGGCGACGAAGCGTGTCGTCCATGCCTGGAGCAATCGGCTCAATGCGTACGACAATGCTGGCGCTGCTCGCCTGTTCGCGCGTCCGGCGGTGTTCGTGCAGAGCGCCGGTGCGCTCCGCCTGCGGAACTACGCCGACATCGCCCTGTGGCACAGCCTCCTGCCGTGCGCGGGAAGGATCGTCTCGATCTCGGTCGCGGGCGAATACGCGACCGCCGTATTCGTCCTCGCGAACGGCAAGCACCGCCGCTGCGACGCACCGGGCCAGAAGGCTGCGGCCGTCTTTCGCATCCACCACGGGAAGATCGTGAGCTGGGAGCAGATTCCGGTGCCGCAGGGCACCGGTCCGACCGCGTGACGGGTTCTATGCGCAGATTCAGCGTTGCCAGTGGCGCGCAAGCGCCATCCTTGCGGCGGTAGTCGGGATTGTCGCAGCTTGCGGCTGGACACTCGGCTTCGATGGAGTGTGAGGTACGCGGCCCCGAGCTGGACGCGTAAGGGGAGACAAACGCGAGGACAGTTAGGCGAACGGGGCCGCTCTTGCAGGTTGTCAGTCGAGGCTGGCCCAATCAGCTCCCCAATGGTCTAGTCGGTCCTAGAGGATCCCCGGCCGATTCCTACTTAGGTTCGCGCCTTCCTTTCCCGGCCGCCGCCCGCCTAAAGCACGCAGGCATTCACTCAAGGCTTGAAGAACGTCGCCGGCAGCGGCCCTGAGTGCCGCTGAGGATTGCCACTGCGATGCCGGTGCCTATCGCGATGGCGAAGGGAACCCCGACGCCGGCCAAGAGCAAGCCGGATACGAAGGTGGCCCCAAGCAGCGCAACGAGGATGGTGGCCGCGTTCCGTCCCGTGCACTCACGATTGATCCAGCGCATCTCACCTCCGGTCCCTCGAGTTGACGTCGTGACTAAAGGTTAGCATCGTGATGCGATGATTTTGTAAAAGCACGTAGAAGATCCCGTGTTCCCTTCGGGGAAACCATCTGGCGCGGGGAGCGGGATGTCCTCGGGCGGACTTCTGGACTGAAGCTCACCGCTGAACCGGTTGGCGGGTCGTCTCGAGGAACGGCTGCTCCACGGTAAGCGGCGGTGCGAGCGCCGAAACACAGGGGATGGCTCTGGCCGCCTCCCCGCCCAGCACCGCGAGAAAAACAAGCCTCGCCAAGGAGTGTCATTGACACGATTGAGTCCATTCGACCGCGACGCCTAGGCAGATCGCGCAATTGGTGCGGCGATGCTGGGTGCGGGGAGTCCGCTTGCTCCGCGAGTAACACTGCGCGAGAGACCCGCCAAGGAGACCAAGTCTCTCGCGCAGCGAGCGCGAGTCCGCGCAGACCCCCGCCTGCGCAGGGGTGCCGCCATTACCCCCCACAAGACGGGCTACCAGCCGCCTTGCCGCCGCGGGGTACTCCGGCAACCAGGCTCGCAAGGGCCACGGTAGATGCGGGGGCACGGGCCGTCGGTGACCCGATTGGGTCAACTCGGCCAAATGCATCCGGGCCGCAAAGGCCTCAGCGCACCAATGGACTCATTCGTGTCATTGGCGAGCTCGAGGCCCGCGCCTAACGTGGCTGCACCCCGGATCGGGGGCAGTCAAGGAGGCCGACATAGCTGAGCCGACACCACACGAAAGCAACGACGAGGACGAAGTCGACCCCCTCACTGAAGAGGAGGCGACTGCGGCGCGAATGGATCTGCTCTCCGCGTACACCTTGCATGGGAGGCTGGATCTCGACGGGCTGCTGCATACCTCCCTCGGGGCCAGGGTCGAAGAGGCCGCGCCCGTCGTCGGGCAACCCGCGTCGGGGGACGACGGGTACTACTACAAGGAGCCCGGCGAGAAAGCCTGGACCGCCGCGTAACGGGTTGCGCCCGTCGCCCGGCCGTCCGTGGCTATCTCAAGCAGTTCACGGGTCGAGGCAGCTCCGATCAGCGCACCCCCAGTACCTGTCCGATGCCTGGGCGCCGAATCACCGTGCCGCCGTGGATGATTTCCTCCCCAGCCAATGCCGGATCTCGGTACGGCTGGGCCGGGGAGGATCTTGGGGCGAACACCTCAACGCGGGCATTTGGCTCCGCTCGGCGAACGCTCGGCGAGAGCACGCTGATCTCATGGACGAACCCGTCGCAAATGATGTCGTCGCTGAACATGCTTCGGGCCAGAATCTTGGAACTTAGAGACGCCGGCGTACCTCGCTTGAGCCAGTGAGGCGGGTCGGTCACGACGCACTTGCCCATGAACCACGGGCCGTCGATGTCCTCGAGGCCAAGGATCTTCTCGACGTACCCGATGACCTGATCATCGTCATGGTCGATCAGCAACTTCGGGGTCGGTAGCTGCGGCAGGACGCGCAGCGCGTTCGACCTCCACAGCCACCTGTCGGGCCGCGTCCATGCTGGGTCGTTCTGTCGCTCGAGCGTCAGGATCGGAGTTTGATCTCCGCGAGGGTGTTCGCGACGCGAAGGCGCTGAGCTCGCCGTAGGCGGAGAGCTTTCCGGCCGTCAGACGGCTGTGTGTTCTCGCAAGTGCAAGGACGCTCGGTATCAGCGGCTTCACCCGGAGGAGTACACGGCGAAGGAGCGGCGGAAGTACGAGCGGCGCCGGAATAGAGAGACAGGCCCCATCGACGCGCATTCGCGCTAGCGGGTATAGGCGGCGTGATCCACGGTGACGATCCACCTACCGCGCCCCTGGTGAACCTCCGAGATGTAGAGGCTCGCGGCGCGGCGGCGGAACGCGCTGTCCAGCGGGGTTCCGTAAAAGCCCCCGCGGGCCACCCATTGCCATCCCTGTGCGAGAAGGAGTTTGCGGTAGTAGCGCACGACTGCGCCGCGCCGCTGGGGCGTCGAGGTCCTATAGACGTACGTGGTTGTGTAGCTCCCGTACGGCTCGCCATTCGCAACGGGCAGACAGGTGTCGGACGCGGTCTCGCCGATCGAGTAACTGCGGGAAAGCCTCGCGCCCGGGACGCGAGGGATGCGCCGAAGAATGGCCTCGTTCTCGGCGACATAGGACGCCTTGTCGACGCTGCGCAGCCTGCAACCGGCAACGGCGTCAGCTGCCACGCCCGGGGTCGCCGTGACGCACGTGATCGCTGCGGTCAAGGAAAGAACGATCGTCAGAGGCGTGGTTCTTTTCACCGGTCAGCAGGCTCGAGATGCACCGGCACTCTAGGCGAGCCCTTCCGACCTGAGCCACTCAAATGCACGATAATCGGTGTTATGTCGAGTTGAGCAACGTCCGTTCTCTCCGCGCTTTGGGCAGCCCCCGCCCCGCGGAATCGCCTCGCACGCTAGAAGGTCGCGGAGCGGACGCCCGTCGCGATCAACACGAGGATCGCGATCGCGACGACGACGCGATACACGACGAACGCGTCGTAGGTGTGGCGGCGCACGTAGTCGAGCAGCCACAGGATCGCCACCAGGCCGGTTCCGAGCGACGCGAGCACGCCCACGGTGAACGGCCCGGTCGTCCCGGACGGCAGATCGGCGAGCACGACGTCGGTCATCCCCTTGAAGAGGACCGCGCCGAGCGTGATCGGCAGGAGCAGGAGGAACGAGAAACGCGCGGAGGCGTCCCGGTCGAGCCCCAGGAAGCGCGACGCCGTGATCGTGATGCCCGAGCGCGAGACGCCCGGCATCAACGCGAGGCACTGCGCGAGGCCGACCCAGAGCCCGCGACGCGGCGTGACCTTGTCGAGGCCGTCAGGGGCCGGCCGTCGGTCCGCGTACCCGAGGAGCAGCCCGAAGGCGGCGAGGAAGATCGCGATCTGCCACGGGTCCCCGAGATGCTCCGCGATGGGATCCTCGAGAGCAAAGCCGACGAGCGCGGCGGGCACCGTCGCGACGACCACCGCCCACGCGAGCCGCTCCGACGGGGTCGAGATGCTCCGGCGCCGCAACGTGCCGAACCAGGCCGCCACGAGCTCGACGACGTCGCGCCAGAAGTACGCGCCGACCGCGATGCAGGTGCCGAGGTGCAGCGCGACGTCGAACGTCTGGTTGAACGCATCGTTCTGCTCGAGGTACGTCCAGTCGAACAGCCATGGCACCAGGATCAGATGCCCCGACGAGGAGATCGGCAGGAGCTCGGTCGCGCCCTGGACGACCCCCAGGACGAGCGCCTGCCAATTTGTCAGCTTGTTGGGATCGTCCCCCACGCCGCCCAGTGCGAGGACGAATGCGAGCCCGAGCGCGATGCCCGCGACGAGGAGGACGACCGGTCGCCGCACCGGCGCATCCTACGTTTGCGGGCGGTCGGGCAGGCCGGGAACGGATTGTCCGCAAATTGCGGCAAAGGCCGTGCGGGGCGACTTGACCGCCCCCCTCCCACCCCGTAGGTTTGCCGTGCACCGAGCACGGGACGCGAGTAGGTCGAAGCCCGTCACGCAGGCACTACGCGCAAGCGGAAGGTCGATGTGGCAGGTGGACGAAAGCGTTACCGGCTCGGTGAATTCTTTGGTCCGCAAGGTGGGGATCCGCAGGAGCGGATCCCCACCGCGGCTATCCCCCGTCTTCGGCGGGGGCACGGCTCCTGAAGGCGTCCGCTGTCGCGGCCGCAACACTCCGTCGCGTCGTTGCGCGCCGCTGTGAGCGATTCGACCCGATCATGCAAGCCTCCCCCTGCCGGTGCTGGCCCGAACAGATAGTCGCCGCCGTTAGGATCCGTCGGCGATGCACCTGCGCATGCCGAGCATCGATCGGGGCGTCCAGAGCTTCGTCTGGGCCGTCGTGATCTTCCTCTTCCTCTACTTCGGCATGGTGGCGATCGCCGTCGCGAAGGGGACCGCGTTCGTGATCGCGCTCGTCTCCGGATTCCTCGTGTTCCTCTTCGTGCGGACACGCGGCGGCGACGACCCCGTCGACCGGCGCTAGCGCCGGCTCGTCACCGTTCGCGCGGTCGACCGCTACTTGCGGTCGGGTATGTCCAGGCTCTCGAGCAGCTTCCGTGTCAGCTCGGGGCCCAGGGCCTCCTCGAGCCGCACCTTGGCCGGCCTGCGTCGACTCGCGGGCCTGCCGAGCGCGAGGCAGTCGCGCAGGAGGTGCAGGCTGGAGCTCCGCGTGTCATTTGTGGGGGGCTGTCCGACGGCTGAGTCCATGTTCTGAGTGATCGGCTGCAGGAGCCTCCGCGGCGCATCCCTCCCGGGAGTGAACGGCCGCTCACCCATCGAGCGAGAGCCGCTTCTCGTCGAACGTCGCCGATCCGAGCTCGGCCCTGAACTCGTCGATCGTGCGCAGTGCATCGCGCTCGAACACGTGGGCCACGACCCCGACGTGCGCGTCCGAGTGGAACGGGACGTCGACGTGAGGCCGCGTGACGAGGTTGATCGACGTCGACCCACACACCGGGCAGCGAACGGCGACCCCCACCGTCGCCTCGGCCGGCGTGAGCAGCCGGAACGAGGACGGCGTGACGGGGCGCGGCGCGTCCTCGGGGTAGCAGAAGAAGCTCCAGGGCCACTCCCCACGGTCGATCCGGGCGGTGACGAGCGCCGCGAGCTCCGATGCGACGTCGTCCCGGCGAGAGGTCATGAGGTTGACGAAGGCTGTGTCGTCGTCGAGCCCCAGCGGCCCCCAGTCGAGCGCGTCGTGACCGATCAGCGCGACGTGCTCTGCCCCGCACGGGCACTCGAACTCGACGCGGTACACGGCCGGGTGCGCCGCGCCTCCGAGGCGCTCGATCTGACGGAAGGCAGAAAGCCGCACCGAAACGGTCCCGTGCGCGGGGCACGGGAGCAGGAACGCGCCGGTGAGGGCGTGGACAGCGCCCATGACCATGGTGTACTCGAGCCGTCGGACGGCGTCGAGCCTTGGGGCTCAGTACGCGATCAGCGCGTGCACGTCCGTTCCGGGCAGCTTCTCGCGACCGTTCAGGAACGTCAGCTCGATCACGAAGAGCGCGCCGACGACCTCGCCACCGAGGCTTTCGACGAGCTCGACCTTCGCCTGGGCCGTTCCGCCCGTCGCGAGCACGTCGTCCAGGACGATCACCCGTGCGCCCTTCTCGAACGCATCGGTGTGGATCTCGAGCGAGTCGCTGCCGTACTCGAGCTCGTAGGTCGCACGGATCTTCTCCCAGGGGAGCTTGCCGGGCTTGCGGGCCGGTACGAAGCCGCAGCCGAACTCGTACGCGAGCGCGCCTCCGAAGATGAAGCCACGCGCCTCCGCGCCGAGGATCACGTCCGGCCGACGCGGCCGTGCCCAGTCAGCGAGGTGCCCGACGGTCGCGTGGAACGCCGCGCCGTTTCCGATCAACGGCATCAGATCCTTGAACACGATCCCCCCGTGCGGGAAGTCCGGCACGTCGCGCACGAGAGCCTTGAGCTCGTCGGTGGTCATCGTTCGGACGCCTCCCGGAGGTCGCGGACGAGTAGATGCTGAGCCAACTCGGTGGCGATCGTGGCCAGTGTCTCGAGGTCTTCGAGCGCCGCGCGGCGCCGGTCGAGGTCGCGCGAGCGCAGTCCCGTCGCGACCAGTTGCTCGAGCAGCGCGGACTGGCGCCCCGCCGCCGTCCGGAAGGCGCGCAGATGGCGTGCGTCGAGGCCGTGCCGCGCCAGTCGGCCGCAGGCGGCGGCGATCTCGACGTCGCTCTCCCGGTAGATGCGCTCCCCCGACTCGATCCTCGGCGCGACGAGGTCGTACTCCTCGAGGCGCCGTGCGATGTCGGGAGTGATCCCCGCTCGCGCGCAGAACTCGGGGAGGTCGACCTCTCCACCGGCTTGGCGCAGGGCCGGAGGCCGACGGGCCGCACGCGGCGGGCCCTGCGCGTCCAGGGTCTCGCGAATCACGCGGAGCGGCAGGAACTCGTCGCGCTGGAGCCGCAGGATCGTCTCGAGCCGCTCGACGTCGTCGTCGGAGAAGAGACGGTAGCCGCCGCGTGTTCTCCGTGGCCGGAGCAGGCCCTGATCCTCGAGGTACCGGATCTTCGAGATGGAGACGTCGGGGAACTCCTCCCGCAGGCGCTCGCAGACGGCGCCAATCGTGTGGAGGCGCGGATCCGTCGACGGCGTGGGAATGGCGGTGGTCGTCATGGCACGAGGAAGGTCAATCGGTACTTCCCGATCTGCACCTCGTCATCGGCAGAAAGCTCTGCGGTCTCGATCCGTCGTCGGTTGACGAATGTGCCGTTGAGACTGCCGAGATCGCGGATGACGTACCGGTCGTTCTCGTGGACGATTTCGGCGTGGCGTCGCGACACCGTGACGTCGTCGAGGAACACGTGGCACTCGGGCGAGCGCCCGATCAGCGTCCGCAGGCCGCTCGTCTCGAACGTCTCCCCCGCCCTGCCGCCCCCCGCGCGCACGACGAGCGCGGGCATGCGCGGCGCATGGGCCGCCGCGACCTCCTCGACGAGCTCTTCCGGGTCGAGGCTCAGGGTCGTCTCTCCCTGCTCGTCGCGGCGGAGATAGGAACCGCACCGAGCGCAGTAGTTCGCAGCCTCCGGGTTCTGAAAGCCGCACTCCGGGCAGTAGACATGGCTCATCCCGGTTTGCGGCCGAGGATCGGGCCGAGCTCGTCGGGCTCGACGTGCAACCCACGGCGTCGCCGCTCCCGTTCCGCGTGGAGGATGTCGATGCGGCCGTGCAGCATGCGCCGTCGCAGCGAGATGTCGTCCTCCTCGCGCTCCAGCTCGAGGATCTGCTCGCGCAGCTCGTTGTCGGAGAGCGCGGCGCGGTCGGGCTCCGGATCGTCGTGGGCGTCGGGCACCGTGCCCGTGCCCTCGAAGATCGGCCGCTCGAGCGTCGCCGGGGTCGAGACCTCCAGCGTTCCGGCCTCGACCTGGCCGCGGAGCCGGCTCACGCGCTCCTCGCGGAGGGAATCGATCCGCCGGTGGAGCGCCCTGCGCCTCGCCGAGATGGCGTCGGCCTCGTCCTCGGCAGCGCGAAGCAGACGCTCGAGCTCGTCGTCGTCGGTCGTTGCGAGATCGGGGAACGGGTCCACTCTGCGGGTCACCTCTCCTGGGGACGAAGCATCGATTCAAGCAGGCGCCGAGCCGAGGGGTCAACCTCAGCTTGAGGCTTGCTCCACAGTTCGCGCCGGAAGCTCGTCTCCCTCCACGATGGCGCCCACCCAGGCCGCGACCTCGTCCGCGAGCTCTTCGGAGAGCTCCTCGGTCGCGCCCTCCGCGTAGACGTGGACGAACGGCTCGTCGGGGTCGGGCAGCGCCTGCACCCAGCCGCGCTCGTCGTACGCCTTGACCCCGTCGAGGAGATCCAGGCGACGCGAGGCCAGGTTTTCGTTCAGCAGCCGCATCACGAGGCCCTTGCGGCTCCAGGGGCAGGGCAGCGCGCGGTGAACGAGCGTCGGGCGGGGCAGGCTCGCCACGACCGCCGAGAGCGTCTCGTCCTGTGCCGCGAGGAGGTCGAGCACCTTGCAGAGCGCGGTGACCGCGTCGTAGCCGGGGACGACGTCGGGGAACACGAATCCTCCTGTCGGCGCTGCCGCAAGCACGACACCGTCTCGCGTCGCGGCGAGCGTCAGCTCGCTCAGCGACGCGTGGGTCCGCACGACGGTCAGAGCGGAGCCCTCGACGAGCTTGTCCACCAGGCCGGTCGCGGTGACGGGCACGGCGATCTCGCCCGCGCGGCCGGCGAGGACGAGCAGTCGCACCACCAGCAGCAGCCCGAGCTCGGCCGAGATCGGCTCTCCGAGCTCGTCGACGAACAGCAAGCGCTCCGCCGCACCGTCGAACACCACGCCGAGATCGGCTCCGACGCCGGTGACGATTCGCCTGGCCTCGAGCGGCTCGAGCTCGGCTGATCCGTCTTCCACGTAGAACCCACGCGTGCCGATCGCCTCGACCCCGAGTGGCCCGAGCACGAGCGGCAACGTGAACGCCGCGGCGGAGTGGCCGTAGTCGATCGCGATGCGGAAGCGCCGGTCGCGGATCCGCTCCAGGTCGACGACGTCGAGGATGTCCTGCGCATAGCTCTCCCGCACGCGGGCGGGATACGTCGTCTCTCCCACCTCCGCGAAGGTCGCACGACGGATCTCCTGCCGCCCGAAGTGCTTTTCGATCTCCTTCTGCAGAGCGTCCGTCATCTGGATGCCCGGCCACTCGAAGACCTTGACCTCGATGAGCTCCGGATCGACGCTCGACCGGCCGACGTGGACGCCGGCCGCGAGGCCCTGCGTCTTGAGGACGTGGCGGGTGACGGCCGCAGGGGAGATCCGCAGGTCGGCAACCTGGACGCCGGTCGCCGTGAGGCCGGCGATGATCGCGCGCTGGATCATCCGGCAAGCGTCCGACGACGCTCGGCTCGCGACCACGCGGCTACCGCGCCGGAGCGTCGTACCGAGCGCCGCGGCAAGCCGAACCGCGGTCTCCGGGGTGAGGTCGACGTTGACGAGGCCCGTCGCGCCGCCACGTCCGAAGGCGCTCTTCGTCGCCCGCTTCTCCCAGACGATGCTCTCGTGGATCTGCGAGCCGGTCTCGATCTCCTTGAACGGGTAGATGCGGACACCCGGGTAGATGCTCGCCTCCGCTCCGATCGTGACCTCGTCGCCGATCGCGACTCCGTCGTGGATGCGCACGTGGTCGCGGATGTCGCACGAGCGGCCGATGATCGTGCCTTCGACGACGGCGCTGCGGCCGAGGTAGGTCCCGGCGTCGACGACGCTGCGCGACACGCGTGCGCCCTCCCGGACGGTCACACCGCGCGAGAGCACGGTGTAGGCGCCGATCGACGCGCCGTCGGCGACACGGCTGTTCACGCCGATGAAGGCCGGCCCGACAATCGGCTCGAGCTGGTCGATGTCGACCTCCTCGCTCACCCACACG
Source organism: uncultured Actinomycetes bacterium (assembly GCA_963698935.1). Lineage (GTDB taxonomy): Bacteria > Actinomycetota > Thermoleophilia > Gaiellales > Gaiellaceae > Gaiella. The sequence continues at coordinate 105,328 of CAVOSU010000023.1, read as the reverse complement.
TTCCCGCGCAGACGTAGGCCGGGGATGTCGAGCTGCACCGCGCCGTCGAGCGCGTCGAAGTTCGCCTGGCGGAACTGCTCGAGCGTGCCGACGTCCTGCCAGTAGCCGTCGAGCACGTGGCCGTAGATCGGCCGGCCCATCTCGAGCAGGTGCGGGAAGAGCTCTTTCGAGAAGTCGTATGGGCGGTCGTCTGGGACGTGCCTCAACACCTCCGGCTCGAGCACGTAGATCCCCGTGTTGATCGTGTCCGAGAAGACCTGCCCCCAGGAGGGCTTCTCGAGGAACCGCTCGACGCGCCCGTCGTCGTCGGTCACGACGATGCCGAACTCGAGCGGGTTGTCGACCGACTTGAGCCCGATCGTCACCGCGGCCCCCTTCGCGCGATGCGTCTCGATCAACGCGGTGAGGTCGACGTCGCAGAGGGCGTCTCCCGAGATGACGAGGAAGGTGTCGGTGAGCCGCTCCTTCGCGAGGCCGACCGAGCCCGCGGTGCCGAGCGGCTGCTCCTCGACGGAGTAATCCATCTCGAGACCGAGCGACTCGCCGTCGCCGAAGTACGTGCGGATCGCCTGCGGCATGAAGGCGAGCGTCACGACTACCTCGGTCAGCCCGTGCTCCCGGAGCAGATCGAGCGCGTGCTCCATGCATGGCTTGCCGACGATCGGGACCATCGGCTTCGGCTGGTTCGACGTCAGCGGGCGAAGCCTGGTCCCCTCCCCTCCCGCCATCACGACCGCCTTCACAGCCGTACCTCCCGACGCGCCTTGGCGAGGTACTGGATTCCGGCGACGACCGCCAGCGCGAGGCTGATCCAGAACAGCGCGAGCGGCCACCACGTGTCGCGCGCGGTCACGAGCACCAGCGCGAGCGACGCGTACAGACCCCACGTCGCGACCTTCCCGAGCAGCGAGACCTCGAAGTCGTACCCCCGCGGCACGACGAGCTTGTAGCCGCCGACGAGCACGAGGTCACGCAGGAGGATGATCAGCGCGACCCAGGGAAGCCGGTCGTACACGACGAGGAGCACGACGGCGACGTCGATCATCAGCCGGTCGGCGAGCGGGTCGGCGACCTTGCCGAACGCGGATTCCACCTGCCATCTGCGCGCGAGCCACCCGTCGAGCTGGTCGGTGATCGCCGCGAGCGCGAAGACGACGCCGGCGGGCCAGCTCGGTCCGTCCTGGTCACGGACGAGGAGCACGACGAAGAGCGGGATCGCCGCGAAGCGCAGGATCGTGAGCGCGTTCGGCAGCTGCCGCAGCGGCGTTGAGACCGCGTTCTCGTACGCCATGTCTCTAGGTTAGTGTGGCCGGGCGTGGCGCGAACGATCAGCCTGCCCGGGTTCGTGAACGCGCACAGCCACGCCTTCCAGCGCGCGCTCCGGGGTCGCGCCGCCGGTGGCGACTTCTGGGCGTGGCGGGAGGGCATGCTCGACGAGGCGGGTCGTCAGACGGAGGCCTCGGTGCGTGCGCTCTACTCCCGGACGTACCGCGAGATGCGGGCCGCGGGGTTCACGGCGGTGGGCGAGTTCCACTACCTCGGCGCCGAGACGGCCCTCGCCGCCGCAGAGGCGGCGGAGGAGGCAGGGATCGTCTTCGTATGCGTCTACGCGGCCTACGCGCGTGGCGGGCTGCCGCGCATGCGCCAGGAGTCCGTCACCGCGTATCTCGACGAGCTCGAGCGCCTCCGAGAGCGAGGGCTTGCGGTCGCGGTCGCCCCGCACTCCGTCCGCGCGTGCCCCCGCGACTGGCTCGAGCAGCTCGGGCGCTACGCGCGCGAGCAGGCCCTTCCGCTCCACGTGCACGCCGACGAGCAGCCGCGCGAGCTCGAGGAGTGCATCGCCGAGCACGGGCTTCGGCCGATCGAGCTGCTCGCGGACTGCGGCTGCCTCGGCGAGCGGACCACGGTCGTCCACGCGACCCATGCCAACGGCGTCGAGCTCGATCTGCTCCGCGACAGCGGCTCCACGATTTGTGCGTGCCCCACGACGGAGGCGGACCTCGGGGACGGCTTCCTGCCGGCGATCCGGATCCGACACCGGGGGATCCCGCTGTGCGTCGGCTCGGATTCGAACGTCCGCATCGATCCGTTCGAAGAACTGCGGCAGCTCGAGGGCATCGCCCGCCGTCAGGACGGCCGGCGCAACGTGTTCTCGACCGGCGAGCTGTGGGAGATCGGCGGCAGCCAACGGCGGCATCGCCCTCGGGCTCGACACGTCGCAGGCGATCGAGATCGACCCCACGCATCGGTCGCTGGAAGGCGTCGCCGAGGAGCACGTCCGAGCGGCCCTCATCGCGGGGTGCGGCGCCGATGTCGTGAGCTCGTCGGCTACCTGACCGGCCGACGGCGCCCCTCACCCCCACGGGTACGCTGGCCCGGATGGACGCAACGGATCAGACCTTCGACGACGTCGTCCTCGCACGATCGCACGAGCGGCCCGTCGTCGTGGACTTCTGGGCGGAATGGTGTGGGCCGTGCCATGCGCTGGCGCCCGTCCTCGAGGGCGCGATCGCGGAGCACGGCGGGGCCGTCGAGCTCGTCAAGGTCGACGTGGACGCCAACACGGCGCTGGCCAGCCAGTTCGGCGTCAGCGGGATCCCCGCGGTCAAGGCGTTCCGGGACGGCCGGGTCGTGCGGGAGTTCGTGGGTGCTCAGTCGCCCACGTCGGTCTCGGCATTTCTCGACGCGCTCCTCGCGCCGCCGCGCTCCGATGCGCTCGTCGAGGAGTTGCGGGCGAGCGGAGAGCTCCCGAACGTCCTCGAGGCACTCGATGCAGGCGACATGGAGCGTGCGCTCGAGCTTCTCGTCGAGGCGGTGCCCAGCGCCGACCCGGACGAGAAAGAGCGTCTTCGCGATCTCGCGGTGGCGCTCTTCGAGCGGCTCGGGCAGGACGACCCGCTCGTAACGAGCTTCCGCCGCCGGCTCGCGACCGCGCTCTACTGAGCTGCGATTCGACCCTCAGTACGTGTAGTCGTGCCCGCCCGGCGAGACGACGACGACGTCGTCGTCGCCCGACTGCCCGCCCTCGACCTCGATGACCGAGATCGGGGTGTCGGAGGCCGGGTTGATCCGCGTCACGTAGCCCTGCAGGTCGGGTGAGGATCCCTCGGGCGCGGAGGCCGGTCGGATCGCGATCGTCTCGCCGACCTGCGGGAGCCAGTCGGCGGTGTAGCGGTACGCACCGACCTCGAAGAGCGGGAGCGCGGAGCCGGTCTTCACCAGCGTGACTGCGAATGTACGTTCGTCGACCATCGTTGCACGCACCGTAGTGGCGCCCTCTTGGGTCGGCCCGAGCCGTTCGGCCAGCCTGGTCCGGCCCCGCAGACAGGCCCTACGATCCAGGACCTAGACCTCCCTGCGGCAACCCGCGGTCACGCGCCTGGCGCGAAGACCGCCGTGACGCCTGGTGGGAACGGCGGGAAGAACGAGAACGATGTCCCGGCGCGAGAGCGGGTCGCGTGCCTGTCGGCGGTATGTGCTCGGGGCAAAGACGAGACGCGGGCCACGAGCCCAGGACAGCTCGGGAGACTCGAGCACGGGCAGCGCACCGATGTCGACGACACGCCGTCCGTCGCGCGGCCACAGACGCGCCGCACGGCCGTCGCGCTCCAAGGGATGGTCGATCTCCCACCCCGGGTGGTACACGAGCTCGACCTTCAGCACACCGGCGTCGAGCAGGTCGAGACAGGACGTGAACTCCTGAAACCGAGTCGTGCGCCCGTCGGCGGTGATCGTCGGGAGCGGAATCCGGTGCCTCGCGTCCCCGTCGACGGTCGTCCGCGCGCTTCGGGTCGCCCAGAGCGAGAGGCCGGGCGGTGAGGGCTTCGCCTCGACCAGCCAACCGTAGATCTCGTCCGGAACCTCGGAGAGGTCGAACCGGACGAGGCTCGACCCCGGATCGGACGCCCGCGCCGCCGGATGCGCCGTGAGCAGCCACGTCTTCAATACCCACATGACGAACGCGCGAGCCCGTGGCGGCCGGAGCCGAAGCTCCCCTTGCCGCAGGCTTTCCACGGCCGGCCTCGCTGCGCGCTCGAAGCGGTCGCTCAATGCGGTGCTACAGCGAAGACACACGGGAACCGTCGAACCGAGCAGCGGATCGTCCACGGTGAGCGACGCGCCGACGAAGTCATCCTCGGGTGCCCAGAGCGACTGCGTGCGATCACCCCGCGGGAGCGACGGTCGCTCGCCGCACAGAACGCACTCGATACCGGCGAAGCTCATCTGTCGTGGTCTTTCCCCCGAGGACGCCGGTGGATGCCCGACGCGGAAGCAGGGCGCCTCTCACCGAAACGCTCGACGACGCAAGACGATCGTAGCGCGGTGGCGACACACCTCTGTAGCCTTTCGGAGCCATGAAGGAGTCTGTCGTAGCGTTGCTCGCAGGCTCGCTTCTCGCGGCGGTCGTCCTCGCCGGGTGCGGCGGCTCGCACGGCGACGACAGGGCGGAACGGGCCTTGACCATCCCCGCCTACGGCCCCTATCCGGCGATGACCGTCCCGGTCACCCCGGGGGAGGCGGCGGCCTGCCGGGCCGAGGCGGACGCGTTCAGCCGCGCCGCCAAGGGATTCCTGATCCCGTACCCATCCGACGCCGACAACTACCGGGTCCTCGCGCGCGTCCAGTTCATGGCGTTCAAGGCGCACCTCTGCAACACGGCCATCCTGCGCGAAGCGGTCGCGCGGCGGCTGACAGAGAAACAGCTCCGCGAGGTCCTCAGGTTCTTCGGCTTCCTCGGCGAGACCGCGCAAGAGCTTCTGCCGGCTCCCGAGCGCTGAGTCGTCGGGCGGATCGCGTACGGGACCGGACGGCCGTCTCGTCCCGCCGATCATCGAGCGGTGAACGTTCGGTTGCGTGGTCGAGGTGCGGACCTCGGACCCACGCGATCAGGGGGAGAGAGGCGTTATCGTGAAGGAGTCCTAGGCTCGACGGAGGGGGCGAAGGCCGGGCCCAACACCGCGAGAGGAGTACAGGATGAGTGATCGGCCGCAGATCGTTCTCGTACATGGCGCCTGGGCCGATGGGTCCTGTTGGAGCGGGGTGATCGAACGCCTGCAAGCCGACGGCTTCGATGTCCGAGCGCCACAGTTCCCACTCACGCTTGCCGCCGATGTCGCTCGGCTTCGGCAGGTGCTCGAGTTCCAGGAAGGCCCGACCCTCGTGGTCGCGCACTCCTACGGCGGCCAGATCGTCACGGCCGGCACAGACGCAGCAAACGTCGTCGGCCTGGTCTATGTCGCTGCCTTCGCGCTCGACGAGGGCGAAACCGCCGGTGCGATCTACGCCCAGGGGCCCCCCTCGCCCGCGCTCGAGCATCAGTTCACCGACGAGCACGGCTTCATCTGGCTGTCGGAAGACGACTTCGTCAACCACTTCGCGGCGGACGTCGAGCCGACACGGGCGCGCGTGATGTACGCAGCGCAGCAGCCTCTGTCGGCGTCCGTGTTCGACGATGTGATGGGCATCCCGGCCTGGAAGTCGTACCCGACGTGGTTCCTCGTCGCAGAGCACGACGAGGTCATCCCGCCCGACGGTCAGCGACAGTTCGCCGCGCGGATGGGTGCGACCACGACCGAGCTCGCCTCGGGCCATGTCGCGATGGTCTCCCACCCTGCCGAGGTCGCCGAGCTGATCGAGACGGCCGCCGCAACGGTCGGAGCTGTCAAGACGACCTGACGCGAACACGCCGCTGCATGCCGCAGATCCCCACGGTCTGCGGCATGCAGCCGTTCGCTGCCCTGTGGGCCGGGTACACGCTGCGGCACGCTCAGAGCGCGGGCGGCAAACTGAGCGGATGAGCGAGACGGGCGCCAACCCGGCGGCTCTCGGCGACGAGGAGCTGCGTCGGCTCGACGCCTACTGGCGCGCCGCGAACTTCCTCTCCGTCGGGCAGATCTACCTGCTCGACAACCCGCTGCTCCGCGAGGCGCTGACGCCCGAGCACATCAAGCCGCGGCTGCTCGGCCATTTCGGCACGGCGCCCGGCCTCAACCTCGTGTACGCCCACATGAACCGGGCCATTCGCCAGCGAGAGCTCGACGCGATCTTCGTGACGGGCCCCGGCCACGGCGGGCCCGCGAACGTGGCGAATGCCTATCTCGAAGGGACGTACACGGAGCTGTATCCGGATATCTCGGAGGACGAAGAGGGGTTACGCAGCCTGTTCCGGCAGTTCTCGTTCCCAGGAGGCATCCCGAGCCATGCGGCCCCAGAGACTCCTGGCTCGATCCACGAGGGCGGCGAGCTCGGCTACGCGCTCGTCCACGCGTTCGGCGCGGCCTTCGACAATCCCGACCTCGTGGTCGTCTGCGTCGTCGGCGACGGTGAGGCGGAGACCGGCCCGCTGGCGGCGAGCTGGCACGCGAACAAGTTCCTCAATCCGCGCTCCGACGGCACGGTGCTCCCGGTCCTGCACCTGAACGGCTACAAGATCGCCGGCCCGACGGTCCTTGCGCGGATTCCGGAGGACGAGCTCCTGGCGCTGTTCGAGGGCTACGGCTGGGAGCCGCTCGTCGTGACGGGTGGCTTCGACGGGGAGGATCCGGCGGAGGTGCATCGGCGATTGGCCGTCGTGCTCGACGAGGCGCTCGACCGGATCGCCGAGATCCGGGAGCGAGCGAAGTCCGAGGATGCTGTCGAGCGCCCCCGGTGGCCGATGCTCGTGCTGCGGACGCCCAAGGGGTGGACCGGCCCGAAGACGGTCGACGGAGTGCCGGTGGAGGGGACGTGGCGTGCCCATCAGGTGCCGCTCGCGGAGGTGCGCGAGAACCCGGCGCATCTGCGGCAGCTCGAGGAGTGGCTTCACAGCTACCGGCCCGAGGAGCTGTTCGACGAGCGCGGCCGCCTCGTCGCCGAGCTCCGGGAGCTCGCCCCCACCGGCCGGCGGCGGATGAGCGCCAGCCCGCATGCGAACGGCGGCGAGCTTCTCCGCGACCTCGTGCTTCCCGACTTCCGCGAGTACGCCGTCGACGTACCGCAGCCGGGCAAGAGCGAGACCGAGGCGACGCGAGTGCTCGGCGGCTACCTGCGCGACGTGATCGCCCGGAATCCGCGCAACTTCCGGCTGTTCGGCCCCGACGAGACCGCCTCCAACCGGCTCGACGACGTCTTCTCCGTCACCGGCCGGGCGTGGCTCGCTGCCACCGAGGCGACCGACGAGGGACTCACACCCGACGGACGCGTGATGGAGGTGCTCTCAGAGCACCTCTGCCAGGGATGGCTCGAGGGCTACCTCCTCACGGGCCGACACGGGCTCTTCACCAGCTACGAGGCGTTCATCCACATCGTCGACTCGATGTTCAACCAGCACGCGAAATGGCTGAAGACCACCCCTCACATCCCCTGGCGCCGGCCGATCGCGTCGCTGAACTACCTGCTCAGCTCGCACGTGTGGCGTCAGGACCACAACGGCTTCTCCCATCAGGATCCGGGCTTCATCGACCATGTCGTCAACAAGAAGGCCGAGGTGATCCGCGTCTACCTGCCACCCGACGCCAATACGCTCCTCTCCGTTGCCGACCATTGCCTGCGGAGCAGGAACTACGTCAACGTCGTCGTCGCAGGCAAGCAGCCGGCGCTCACCTACCTTTCGATGGACGAGGCGATCGCCCACTGCTCCCGCGGCCTTGGCATCTGGGAATGGGCTTCCAGCGACCCGGGCGGCGACCCAGACGTCGTGCTGGGCTGCTGCGGGGACGTGCCGACGCTCGAAGTGCTCGCGGCGGCAGCGATCCTCCGCGAGCGGCTGCCGGACCTCCGGGTGAGGGTCGTCAACGTCGTCGACCTGATGCGCCTCCAGCCGGACAGCGAGCACCCGCACGGCTTGCCGGACGTCGACTTCGACTCGCTGTTCACCGCCGATCGCCCCATCGTCTTCGCCTACCACGGCTACCCGACGCTTCTCCACCGGCTGACGTACCGGCGCACGAACCACGGGAACCTGCACGTGCGGGGCTACAAGGAGGAGGGCACGACGACGACTCCGTTCGACATGGTCATGCTGAACGACCTCGACCGGTTCCACCTCGTGAAGGACGTCATCGACAGGGTCCCCGGGCTGGCGGCCAGGGCAGCGCACCTCCGACAGGAAATGGACGAACGCCGGCTCGAGGCGCGCGCGTGGACGCGGTCGTACGGCGAGGATCATCCCGACGTGCGCAACTGGGCCTGGCCGTTCTGAGTCGCGTCCTCGTCGTCAACGCGGGCTCGACGAGCCTCAAGCTGGCGCTCGTCGACGAGGCCGGACGGGCGGAGAGCATCGAGTCGTTCGACGACGTCCCGGCGGGTGTGGACGCGGTCGGCCATCGGATCGTCCACGGTGGTGCGGTCTTTCGCGACCCCGTGCGCGTCGACGATGCGGTCGTCGCAGCGCTCGAACGGCTGATACCGCTGGCGCCGCTGCACCAGGCGCCGGCGCTGGAGGCCCTCGCGGTCGCACGCGCCAGAGTTCCCGACGTTCCACACGTCGCGGTCTTCGACACCGCCTTCCACGCCACCCTGACCGAGGCCGCCTCGACGTACGCCCTGCCTCGCGAGTGGCGCGAGCAGTGGGGTGTGCAACGGTACGGCTTCCACGGAATCGCCGTCGAATCGGTTGCCGCGCAGGTCGAAGCCCGCCGCCTCGTGGTCTGCCACCTCGGCGGCGGCTGCTCGGTCACCGCCGTGCTGGACGGTCGCTCGGTGGACACGTCGATGGGCTTCACCCCGCTCGAAGGCGTGCCCATGGCGACGCGATCGGGATCGATCGACCCCGGGGTCCTGCTCTACGCGCTCCGCGAACGAGGACTCGGCCCGGACGAGGTCGACGAGGCGCTCGAGCGGCGCTCCGGGCTGGAGGCGCTGGGTGGGCTGGATGCCGACCTCGGCTTCGCCGTCTTCGTGCAGCGAGTCGCGCAGGCGGTCGCCGCGATGGCCGTGGCGCTCGGGGGCGTCGACGTGATCGCCTTCTCGGGCGGCATCGGAGAGAACCGCGAGGACGTCCGCCGTGCGGTGCAGGAGCTCGTGGGGTTCCTCGGCGGGCCGAGGATCGAGGTCGCCCCTGCGCGCGAGGAGCTCGTGATCGACCGCGCGGTCAGGCAGCTTCTCTCCGCCCCCTAGCGCGCCACCCGCACGGCCGGACTCGAGAGCGGCGGAGATGACGCGATCCCGTTCGGGCCGCGAGCTTGGCCGTGCGCCCCTTCCGGGAGGGACCTCGCGGCGGTCGTCCCCGACGCAGCGCACCGAGGCGGCCAGGGCAAGGCGGCGGGGGGCACGGGCGTCGTTAGAGACAGTTACCGCTCCCGGACTGCGTAGGTCAGGTGGGTCACCCGCTGCGTCGGCTCCGCGCGGACCGGCTCCAGGGCCACGCGGCCCGCGTCCACGCCCTCGAACAGGCGGATTCCGCGCACCGTGAACTCGTCGATCAGGCCGGCGTTCACGTACTCCAGGATCGTTGCGCCGCCGCCCGCGATGCGGACGTCCCGGTCGCCGGCGACCTCGTGGGCCCGGTCGAGCGCGGGCTCGATGCCGTCGTTGACGAAGTGGAACGTGGTCCCGCCCGGCCGCTCCCAGGGGTCACGCTTCTCGTGCGTCACGACGAAGACCGGCGTGTGGAACGGCGCCTCCTCCGGCCACGCCTGCTCGCCAGCGTCGAACATGCGCTTCCCCATCACGCTCGCGCCGGTGCGCTCGAACGTCTCCCGCACGATGTCGTTGTCGCGCCCCTCCTCGCCGCCCTCGCCGAGCTTCAGGTTCTCCCGGAAGAACCGCTGCGGGAAGATCCACTGCTGCAGTTCCATCCACTGCTGCCCCATCAAGTCCTCGAGGGACTCGGGCGCGATGAACCCGTCCAGCGACATCGTCACGCTGAAGAACACCTTCCCTGCCATCAGTCCTCAAGCGTCCGAACGATCTCGGCTCGATCGCGTCTCGACCGCCTCGTCGCGCAGCTCCTTGGTAGGGAACACCGTGCGCATCTCGATCCGGGTCGCCGCGCCGTCGTGCGCGAACGTCAAGACCGACTCGAAGGCGTTCGGGTCGCCGCGGGACTCACCGTGCAGCAGCGCGATCCGCTCCGGCGGCGCGATCTCGGTCCAGGAGATCCACTCCTGGTAGTCCGTCCCGTCCGGTCCGTGCATCACGAAGTCCCACTCCCCGCCGACGCGGAACTCGAACGCTCGCGTGGTGGTGGTGAACCCCTCCGGTCCCCACCACCGCGACAGGTGCCGCACCTCGGTGAACGCCTCGAACACCAGCTCCCGTGGGGCACTGATGACCCGGGAGATCACGATCTCGCGGTCGGCCGTCGCGAAGCGCGCGCTCCTCGTCCCGTCGCGCTCATCGGTACTCCTCGTCGAGCTCTAGTCAGCTAGCTCCGTCCTCGCCCGTTGACTGCCGTCGCAGGCCGTCGGCACGTGCTTGCCTAGCTGGCGGTCCCGCCGAACCGCTCGAACCCGCCGGTCCTCGGAACCGGTCGCAGCCCGCGGGCGTCGAGGCCGTACAGGCGTTGCTTGCCTCCTTGCGGTCCCGCACCAGTCCGACTTCCCGGAGCACCCGCAGGTGTTTGAAGACGCCCGGCTGGGTCATCCCCAGCGCCTGGCCAGCTCGGTCACCGGCCCCTCGCCCGCCCGCAGCAGCGCCAGGATCTCCCGGCGCTGCTGCTCGGCGATCGCGTTGAAGACGTCCGACGTCGTCGCTGCTCGTGCCATGCGCCATCATATTCCTATCGGCATACGTCAGCGAGGATCAGGCGGGTCGTGTCAGATGAGCCATGACAACGGCCTCCGCGAGTGGACGGTCGCATGCCTCTCGTCAGTTCCAGCTCGATCTAACAGGAGTGACGCGACCCCTCGCACGCCGAGCCCCGCCCTGAGACGAGCAACCCCAGGTGTGCCGGATGAGGACGCCAGGGGAAACGAGGGAACGAAAGGGTTTGTGCGCGCGGGTCTGGCGGCACCGCCTCCCCCACGAACCGCGCGTTTCCCCGATCGGGTGACCCTGAGGTGATCCCGAGCCGAGCGTGTGAGAGTTGACCGACGGCTTGGTCACAGAAGCGAATCGTCGTAGCATCCCGACCGTCTTCTCACTGGAGGTGCGAGATGCACGCAGTCGTCGTGAAGGTCAACATCGGCGATCCAGAGACCGCGCAGCAAGGCCTACGTGATCAGGTCATACCGCGGGTATCGCATGCGCCGGGGTTCGTCGCCGGGTATTGGACTCGTTCCGGTGACGGACATAACGGGATATCGATGATCGTCTTCGATTCCGAGGAGGCGGCAAGCGGCGCGGCGCAGATGATTCAAGGGCCGGAGGCGATGCGTCCCGAGACGGTGACCCTGGAAAGCGTGGAGGTTCGTGAGGTCGTGGGGAACGCCTAACAGGGGCCCAGATCAGGATTGCCCCTGCCGCCGCGAGATCAGGCTCACACCGATGCCAATATCCCCTCCGTCTCCTTGTTTAGGCCCATTGGTGGCGCAGAATTACCCGCGTATTGGCGGTTTCGAACCTCGGCGGTGCCGATTGGGGGCGCGCTATCTGACGCGAGCATCGGGCCGATGCCTGGGCGACGCAGCACCTCACGGCTGGTGTGGGTGACTCGCCGCAATTCCGGGGGTGCCCTAGATTCGAACGATCACCGTCACAGCGGCGACACAGGTCGCAAGGGTCGCCGCCACGACCCATAGCCAAACGGTCAGTGTCGGCCGTCGACGACGCCTCTTTCTCCCGCCGCTAAGAACACTCATTCGTCCTCGCCCTTGAGCCTCGACGCCGGGAGATGCGAGGGCTCGACGCAAACATCTAGGTCGAGCTCCGACAGCTGCGGCCAGTCTGGCCTTGACCTGTCCGGAGGTTCATCGTCCGTTTCGAGTTCGCTTGGTTCGAGCCCTGCATTGTCGTTGAGCACGGTGCCGCCGCCTTGTCGATCGACGCAGAGCCGGTGTACCCCGGAACCGACTCAGTGACGCGTCAAGCGCCGACGTTTGGGAGCCCTGACTGCGGGAAACGCTGCGCCCACAGTCGAGGTCGGGAGGTGAGGTCGTGAGTTGGCTCGTGATCCTGTTGATCGTCCTGCTGGTGCTCGTGCTGGTCGGAGGCGTCGGTTTCTCCCGGCGGTAATTGCCTGCCCGGTAGAAGTTTTTCGAAGGACGGCCTGGGCTTCTTGCCCAGGCCGTTTCTGCAGTCAGCTAGCGCCTCCCGATGGCCCAGACGGTGCGCCGGACGCGCGTGTGCGCCATGCGAACGTCCCCGAGCGTTTCCTTCAGTTCCGGGTTGGGTAGGTCGTGAGAAACGAAGGAGGTCTGAACCGCATGCCAGACACCATCCACAAGGTTTCCGGTCGGATGATCGACTGGGCTGAGCGACTCGAGAACGCTTCAGACGCCGCAAGGGGCAAGGCGGTACGTAGGCGCGGCTTCGGTACACGCTGGTTGCTCCTGCCCGCCGCGGGGGCCGGCCTGTACGCGCTCGCTACGAGTGGTGCGTTCTCCCGTCAAGCGCGGGACGTGATGGACCAGGCGAGGACGCGCGCCTCGGAACTCCCTGACGATCTGATGGGCCGTCTTCGTCAGACGACGCAGAAGCCCAGCGAGACTAGTGCGAAATCCACGGGCACCGGCCGCGGACGCCGACAGCAGACCAAGGCCCGTAAGTCCGGCACCCAGCGGAAGACTGCCCGCAGCCCACGCTAACGAACCTCCGCGTTGGGTGACCCTACTCCGGCGTGGCTACGGCAGGATTCGCCTTGCTGACGCTTGAGCCGTCCCAAGCCCGCATGGCTCATAGCCCCGGCGACCGGCGCCTACTCCGGTGGCGGTGGAGGCGGTGGGGGATTCGCGTGCGGCGCCGAGGTAGGGAAACGCCTCGAGCAGGTCATCGTGGGGCCCGAGCCCGTCGTTCGGGACGCTGTTGTTCGAGATCATCGCGAAGCGGGCGGCGACGACGTGATCGGTCAGCGCGCGGCCGTTCGGGTACATGGCGAGCCCAGCCGACGGATCCTCGAGCGCCAAGAGGATCGTCCCGCGCTCGGGACTGTCGAGCGCCATCCCGAGGCCCGCTGATTCGCCGAGGGACCTTAGCTCGCCGCAGTTGCCGGAGCCGGAGCCGGGACCGAGGCCGACTTGCTCTCCCAGTAGCGGTTCAGCGCACCCTGGATCTTGATGAACCAGACGAACGCCCCGATGATCGGGAGCAGCAGCCAAAGGCCTGTCCAGCCCGTGAAGGGGGCCTCGCGGCCGTCCGCCTTGAACATCTTCCCGACGTCGGAGGGGATCAGGAACCACGTGATAGGCGAGATGAGGATGTAGATCACGAGCCCGAGGACGCCGCCGACGCCGATCCCGGAGTGCTCCTTGACCTCATCCTGGGTCTTGAACACCCAGTAGAGCGTGTAGATCCCGAGCGTGACGATCGCGAGCAGGATCGCGAAACCGATCCCGCGCGGTTGGCCCAGCGGGCCTGTGGTGGAGACGTGTGTGCTCATGAGCTGGGATTCTGGACCGTCGTGGCGTCCCCTGCGCTCTCGGGTTGCAGGCGCGAGGGAGGGAAGCACCCCCAACTCCCTCGCGATGGTCATCGGGCTGGAGGCTGGTCGCCGGCGGGGCATCTCCGGAGTCTCTCGTATTTCTTCCCGCGCGCGCACTGGCCGCCCGACTGGTCCCGAGTAAGCGAGCCGTGCTGTCGTGCCGCCTACCGGACGTAGAAGTCCGCGAACTGACCGGTCTTGTAGTGCCCCGGCAGGTTGCAGATGAGCGAGTAGTGTCCCGGCTTGAGCGTCAGGTTCAACGTCCTCGCCTGGCCTGGAGGCACACCGCCGATCTCACCGACGTTGCCGTTTTCGTCCGCCTCGTTGCCCTTGAGCAGGTTGCCTGCGGGCTTCGCTGTCTTCAGGACGACGAACTCGTGCTTGACGGTACCGATGTTGGTGACCACGAACCGCACCTTGCCCCTCGGTGCCCCTTGCGTCCCCGGGAAGACGCTGAACTCGTCAACCTGAACGGCCACGAGGGGCTTGGAGGTCACGGCCTCGCCGGTCGTGACCAAGCCCGAGGCGACGACCAATGCGACGGCGGCAATCGCGACTGCGAGCTGTATCAGTAGCCGGCGATCCGCGTTCACGGCAAGTGCACCCCCACGTCGTCCCGGTGCTCGTGATCGAAATGCGTGAACGGTCGCACGAGGGCGTACAACACGACACCGATGACGAAGAGAACAAACGCGAACGTCGCGATGATTCCCAGAACTGCGCTTACTTCTGCCGCGAGCATCACTAGCCTCCTACCTCGACAGCCCATTCTTGACCCCGGTTCCCGCTCGAATCATCCGCAACGACCCTGATACGACTACGGGAAATCCCTGAATGCGCAGTGGCTGCGCCATGTGAGCGTGTGTCTGTCATCGTGGAATGGACGCACGTACCACTCGTTCGCGATTCCGTGCGCCTCACCGTGCGCCCCTATTCAGGTGATCTCAGGACCGAACCCGCATGAATACGCACCTCACGACCCTGCCTTGATATTCCCGAACGCGGGACACGGACTGGTCGACAACGTCCCGACTGCACCCGAAGCAGCCGCGAGCCTCATCAAATGGATCCAAAGGACTGCGGCGGAGGGCTTGAATGCGGTCGACGACGTCCAGTGGCTCGACCCGGCCTCGGCCACTGGCCTCGCCTACGCGGGACGGCGGCTGCGGTCCGAGCGCGTCGGCGTGCTCCTCTCGCGCCGTTCGGGAATCGAGAGCATCCTGCTGACGGAGCTTCGACGGGCGCTGCCCCCGGACCGGGTCATGACCGTCGACGTAGGCCCGCTCGACGCCGGCGCTCTGCATCACGTCGTGCAGTCACACCTGGGCCTGGTCCTGCCGAGACCGGTTCTCGACGACGTGCGTGACGCGTCCGGCGGCAACCCGTTCTACGCCCTCGAGATCGTTCGCACCCTGCAGCGCAGCGGTATCTCCGTCGATCGCGGGCAACCATTACCCGTCCCCGAATCCCTGCACGACCTCGTCCACGGACGACTGCGCGCGCTGCCTTCGCAAAGCCGGGACTTCCTGTTGGCGGCGGCCGCACATGCACATCCCACGATCGCTGTCACGGAAGCAGCGTCCGGAATCGATCGTGAGGCGGGCCTTCGCCCCGCGCTCGAATCGCGGGTCATCGAGCTCGACAAGAGCCGGATCCGCTTTACGCATCCGCTCCTCGCCGCGGGCGCGTACGAGACGGCCGATCGGGCTCGACGGGCCGAGATTCACGCTCGGCTTGCAGAGCTCCTCGACGATCCCGAAGCGCGCGCATCGCAATTGGCCGCTTCGATCGGTGCGCCGGACGAGGCGGTGGCGGACGCGCTCGAGGACGCCGCACAGCATGCGCGGCGCCGGGGAGCTCCACGGTCCGCCGCTCAGCTGCTCGACCGGGCAAGCGAGTTGACCCCGTCGGATCTCCGGGGCGACGCGCTGCGACGGGCTGTGGATGCGGCATACCTGCACTTCGAGTCAGGGGACTCACGGCGAGCCGAGGCACAGCTGCGTGACGCAATCGCCCCGCTGGCACCCGGTCCGGAGCGGGCCCGAGCCACCGTGATCCTCGCGCGAATCCGCCTCTATGAGGCGCCCGAGGAGGCGAACGAGCTCTTCGCCCAGGTCGTGGCGGAGGCGGAGGGCGATCGCGAGACGCTCGCAAGCGCCTCGTGGACGAGATTGCCGGCGTCGTTGCGGTGGAGTTGGCCACCGGGCGTAGTCCGCGTCTTGACGAACTGGCCCAGCCCAATCGGCCGCCTCGTTCCGGCGTGAAGCGTGATTGCGGCGTTCGGCGGTTGCACGCTCGGCCATCCCAGTGCCGGATGCGCAAGGCTCGTTCGTGGGCCGCCCGGGTTACGTTGCCGCCGATAGCCCACGACCGTGCACCGGTTCCGTGGGCACTTCGATGGCGGCGCTTCGCCTTCGCAAGCAGCCGCAGGTCCGGGATTCCGTTGGCCTCTACCTGGCTTTCAAGCTCGCCCCGTTCTCCGACAGCGAAGTTCGGGGCGACGCAAGAATGCCGACAGCGGAATTAGCGCCGCGATGACCGCCACCAGAAGAGCAAGCGCAACCTGCGCCCAATCCGCGAGGGACGGTCCGGGATCGTGGTCGGCAAGCAGCCCCCACGTCACCGACCGAGGGAAAGCGGTGGTGGTGGTGTATCTGGGCCGGTTCTGGTGGGTCAGCGAGGCCCTGTCCGCCGCCGACGTCCAGGCCCTAGTTCTCCAGCGTGACAAGAAGAAGCAGGCCACCTTGGAGCGGGCGCGGGCCGATGCGTTCGGGAAGCGCCGCGACCGGAGGGATCGAGCTGCCGCCGACCGGCTCACGCTGTTCTAGGCGTCAGCAGCCGGAGCCCTCGGCACGCGGGGGGAACGGGTTCGCGACCGCTCCGAGCCGAAGCGGAGGCTCGACCTTCCAAAGGGTCAGTGACGATCCCTCGCGCCCGCCGCTCTCGTCGAGGTCGAACCGCTGCACGGGCGTGCCGACGAGCTCCTGGCGGGAGTCGACGATCGCGTAGCGTGGATCGAGCTCGTGGCCGTCGGCGAGCAGCATGCCGTTGTCACCGACCTCCGCCGGTGTCGCGGCGATCCCGTCGCGGCCGCGCGTCCCGTAGACGTGGACGAGATCGTCGACCGAGACGTTGAAGAACTCTGTCCATAGCACGAGGCCCTGCTGCTCGTACTCCGCCGACTCGGCGCACGCGAGGTCGGGGCGGGGGATGTCGACGTGCACCAGAGTCGCGGTCTGCCCGGACGGCAGCGCACGGTCGACCCAGGAGAGCGCGTGCAGCTGGGCGCGATCGGACGGTCCCGGCGCGACGCTCGCCGCCACTGCCAGGGCGAACGCCAGCGACCAGGCGACGAGCACGAGGCGGTGGCGAACCGTGGCGAGCAAGAGCAGGGCGGCGGCGAGCATCCCCACGATCCACCCGCGAATCGAGACCCCGTAGAGTCCGTCGAGGCTGCGCAGCAGCGCCGACGTGGGACTGTCGACCGTGTTCGTCTGGAGGAGCTCGGTGTCGACCGCGAGCGTCGTGACCGCGATGGCGACGATCCACGCTGCGACCCATGCCGCGCGACCACGCGGGAATCCCTCCTGCGCCCACGCGAACAGCCCCGTCAGGAGCAGCGGCGTCACGTAGAAGAGGTTGCGCTCGTGGAGGATCGAGAGCCCCGCGGCGCTGCTCGAGAGCAGCGCGACCGACAGCAGCAGCGTCAGCGGCACGGCTGCGATGACGACCGCGGTGTTCCGCTGGCGTCGGGGACGGTTATGGCGGACGAGCGACCACACCGCGACGCCTGCGGCGACGGCCGGCACGACACCGACCGCGAGCGCGACGATGCCGGCGGAGCGCAGCGCCCAGATCGGCGCCATCCAGATCGCCGAGGGCGTGTCGAGCACGTCGGCGAAGCCGCCCGACGGCAACTCGACACCGACCGCTCCGAGAACGAGCGCGAGGACGACGCCCCCACCGAGCACGGCCAAGGTCGGGACGTACGCGCGAACGGTCGCCCGCCGGTCGCCCGCGAGCAGCGCGTCGGCGGCCACGGCCGCGACGACTGCGATGACGAGCGCGAGGCCCTGCGGTCGCACAAGCACTGCGCCGGCCAGGGTCGCGAGCAACGCCGCCTGCCGTCGCCCGGTCGAGAGGTCGAGCGTCCAGGCGAGCACGAGCGCGAACGCGGTGAGGACGGGGTAGAAGAGCGACTCGGTCATGACGTACGCCGGATAGCCGAGCCACGGCACGACGACCGTGCAGAGAGCAACCGCCAGGCTTGACGGGCGTCCGAGTAGGCGTCGCGCGAACGCATAGGCGGGAAGCGCAGTCAGCGCGAACGCGAACGCGTTCATTACCTGGACCGCCGTGTACGCGTCGCTCCCGGTCGCGGCCAGCCGGTAGGCGGGCGCGGCGAAGGCCGGAAATCCGAGACTCAGACCGAGCTCGAGGTCGCCACGGACAAGCGGCTTCCCCACGGTGGCGATCGACTTCGCGAGATCGGCGTAGAGAAGCTCGTCGCCCAACACCAGCGGCACGGTCTTGCCGAATGCGATCGACGCATAGGCAACGGTCGCCGTGATCACGAGCGCTCCGAGGCAGAGGGGGACGACGACGGCACCGCCACCCCGAATGCGGCCGCGCCGGCGGCCGACGATCTCGCGGACGCGCGATAGGAGTGCGCTTGCGACGTGCGCGATGCCGGGGACTGCGAGCGCGAGCGCGACCACGAGGATCGTCGCCGCGATCTGGAGGAAGCCGGAGGCCGAGAACACGTCGAGGACGCTCCGGGCTCGTCGTGCAACCCCCGCATTCCAGTAGACGACGACGAGGAGGGCGAGTACCGCGGCGAGAGCCGCGAGCAGCACCGCGACCGCGATTCGGCGGCGGCTCGGGGCGCGGGTGGGCGACGGTGACTCGGCGTCGTCGATCGACGCATCTTGGCCATGAACACGGTCGGACAGGTGTGCCCTCGCCTGCGGAAGTCGTTTTGCTAGGGAGCTGGTAACGGGAGCGGCTCCTCGTGCGAGCCGAACGCGTCGTCAGACACCGAATACCCCTGCCATTGCCTCCGCCTCCCGTCTGCGCGTCGCCTTCTCGAAGCGTCGCCGGCGGCGAGCTCACGGACTACGATCGCGAGTTGCTCGAGTCAGTCGATCGGATGCGCGAGGGGATCCTCGACGCCCTCACTCTCGATGCGGTCCGTCTCGCTGATCTCGTGGGGGCACTTGACGGCGAGGTGTCAACGGGTGTCTTCGAGGCCGCGGTCGACGAGCTCAAGGCCTCGGGGGAGGCCGAGCTCGGTGAGTCGAAATGCACGTCGTGCTATCCGCCGCATCCCGTTCAGACGATCTCGTCGAGGCTGAGGGCCGGGTAATGAGGTGGCAGCCTGGACGGACGGGGGCGGCAACTCCCACGCCCGCCACCGAAGCCTACGGTTCTACCACCGTTAGCGCACCGGCCCTTCGCCCCATTCTTTCGTAGAAAAAGCCCTGCTATCAGGGCTTTTTTCATCGGGGTGCCGAGATTCGAACTCGGGACCTCTAGTCCCCAGCGTAGGCCAGCGGCAGCGACGCTCGGCAACGATCGGCGTCGAACGCGAGCATCCATGCGGGATCGAGTCGCCGCCGCGGGCCAGGATCGGCTTGGCGACGTGAGCGTGTTTCCGCAGCGTTTGGCCCGTGATTGGCCCACGAAGGCAGCAGGCGCCACTGAGAAGGCGCCCGCCTAGGTCAGACGCATCGCCGTATCCGCCGACCTCCACTGAGTCTAAGTGGCGGCGAGGGCGTTGCGGGCTGCTCCGATAGGTGTGCCGTGGTTACGAGCACTTCACACCGGTTGTCCGTGTTTGTGCCGCGCTCTTTGCGCGAGGCGCTCGAGCGGGCGGCGCTCGAGAACGACCGTTCACTGAGCGCCGAGATCCGGGTCCGGCTTCGGGCCACCACCTCCGAGCCCTCGGGCGCCGGGTGGGCACCGACTCCGCCCTCTCCGTTCCCGGCGCCCAAGGGCGAGCGGAAGGGGGAAGCGTGAGCTACGTCAGAGCGACCGACTACTACGCGGAGCTCGGGCGCTGCGCCGTGCTGGTGGCGGCGGGCGGCGCCGTGGGCGCCCTCGGGATCGCCAACCCGCACCGGGTGGTCGAGGCGAAGAGATGCGCAGGAGGCCAACTCGTCGGAGCCCCGGAACCAGCGGTCGACCTGGATGTCTAGACGCGCTGCAGGTGCGTGTCCTTGAACCCGGTGGGATACTTCAGCCCGTAGCCGATCGCTCGGTCGACTCCGATGTGGGTCAGCCAGATCAGCGCTAGCGCGATGGCGGAATCGCTATCCGCTACAACTCCGACCGCCCCGAGACCCACGGGAATCGCGTACGTGTGGACGACGTCAAAGGCGGCCGCACCGATCCGAGGTCCGGCTCCGTGGTCAAGACACTGTTCGTGGTCATCGCACCCTCCTTGTCGGCGCGCATCCAGCGGCAGGATCCCAGCTTCTCGGCGGTGACGGCTGGGGGTCGGAAGCTAGCGGGCCTCGCCGACCCAGCCGCGGTCCGTCTGCCGACGCGAGTCGGCGCCATAGAGGTACGAAAGCGGCCCGATCAGGACAAGGAACGTCACCATCAGGAAAACGCCCATCGGTCTCACCTCCTACTACCTTCAACGATCCGGCCGCCGCCGAGCTTCCCGTGTTGTTGAAAGGGACACCACCGTCCACACAGAGGTGGGATTGCGCTCAGCCGATGGGTCAAGTCGTTCAGGTCATCGGTGCTCTGCTCATCCTGTTCGCGTGCGCCGCCGCGCAGTTCGGCGCCCTGAACCAGCGCGCCGGACTTACCTGGTCCTCACTTTGATCGGCTCCGCCGTTCTCACGCTGCTCGCCTGGCAGGAGGAGCAGTGGGGATTCCTCCTTCTGGAAGGAGTCTGGGCGCTGGTCTCGCTCTGGGGGCTCGTGCGGGTCCTGCGCGGACACCCGCCCGTCGAGGTGCATCCGTAACGCACGTGCTCGAGCCCACGTTCGAGGCACCGTGCGGGTCGTCAGCGCGCGATGTAGCCGCCGTCGACGTAGAGCTCCAGCCCGGTGACGAACGACGCGTCGTCGCTTGCGAGGTACGCGACTGCAGCCGCGATCGCGTGAGGCTCGCCCAGGCGTCCCATCGGGGTCATCGCCGTCATCGAGTCCCAGACCCCGGTCCCTTTCGCCTGGTCGAGGATCGGCGTCCGGATGAAGCCCGGGTGGACCGAGTTCAGGCGCACGCCTTCGGTCGCCCAGTGCAGTGTGGCGTTCTTGGTCAGTGTCCGGACCGAGCCCTTGGCCGCGTGCTCGCCGAGCGCAGCCGGCTCGACATCCTCGTAAACAACCACACGATCGACGGCCTGCCAGCCGGCCTCGTCGAGGTGCACGTATAGCGCGTCGGCGCCAGTGTCGCGAATGTCCGCCGTCGTCTGCTCGCCCGCCTCGTCCTGCACGTCGGTCACCACGACCGTCGCGCGCCCTCGTCTGCGAGCCGCTCCGCCGTCACACGTCCGATCCCACTCGCCGCTCCGGTGATCAGCGCGACTCGTTCTTCCAACCGCTTCATCTCGGAACCTCCCCGGACGACGTGCAGTGTCGACGTTTCCATCTGTCAATTCCTGCGACGACTGAACGAGGAGGAACTCAAGACGTCCACCGAGACTGGCTCACACTCAGCTTCCGCGGCGAGGTCCTCGAAACGTGCTCGTCGGCGACAAGGTGAAGATCGCGCTTGAGATCTCGGCCATCCTCCAGACGTGACCGCCAAGCGGTCACCGCCCGGACCGGGCCTCCTTGGGGCCGCTCGTTCTCGTCGAGTGTGGAACGAAGCCGTGGTCTGGGTCGAGGCCGATGCTTTCCTCCCAGGCCTCGTCACCGCCCGCAATCCGCGTATGCTCGCTGCGTGGATCCCGAGCGCGCACGTGAACTGCTTGCGCGGGAACGCAGCCGCATCATCCAGAGTCTGCACGGGCTCGTGCACGAGGACAGCGACGAGCCGACAACGACCGATCAGCACATGGCCGATCAGGCGTCCGACCTGTACGACAACGAGCTGAACGAGGGTCTCTCCGACGACCTACGATTCCAGCTTGCCGCCGTCGAGCGAGCTGAGCTGAGACTCGCCGCAGGTACGTACGGACTGTCGATCGAAAGCGGCGACCCGATTCCCGACGAGCGTCTCGAGGCCATGCCGACCGCCGAGCGCACCGCCAAAGAGCAAGCTCGCTTCGAGCGAGAGGCGTAGCCTCACTCTCCTGTCTGCTCGGGCGCCGCGCGACCGGAGGAGCTCGAAGCCACAGCCCTGCCGATGCTGTCAAGCGAGCTCCGCTTCGTCACCGCGGAGGAGACGTCGATGGGACGCGTTCGTCATCGTCAGGGTCGCCCACCCGTCGCCGCTCGTGTCGCTCTGGGGTCTGCTCGAGCTTCGGCGCCGACCCTCCTCTCGGTCGCCGTCCATACCTCCTAGACTGGTCGGCGGTCGGGAGACGGGCTGCAACCCGCGCAGAAACGAGCTCGGATCGCACGGAGCGAGACCTGGGAGGAAGGCAACGTTGGCGAGAGCGGCTCGTGTCGCGGTCATCTACTACAGCGCGACGGGGAACGTCCACAAGCTCGCGCACGCGCTCGCCGAGGGTGCCGAAGCGGAGGGCGCCGAGGTGCGGTTGCGACACGTGGAGGAGCTCGCGTCGGAGATGCTCATCTCGCGGAACCAGTACTGGGGCAGGCACCGCTCGGAGGTCGCGGACGAACCGGTCGCGACGCTCGGCGATCTCGAGTGGGCGGACGGCGTCGCGCTCGGAACGCCCACCCGCTTCGGCAACGTCGCCGCGCAGCTGAAGCAGTTCATGGACCAGGCCGGACGGTTGTGGCAGGAAGGAAAGCTCGCCGACCGGGTCGGCACGGGGTTCACCGCGTCGATGACGCCGCATGGCGGGCAGGAGTCGACGATTCTCGCGCTGAACAACAGCCTTTATCACTGGGGAATGCTGATCCTGCCGGTGGGGTACACGGTCAGGGAGGTCTTCGCGGCCGGAGGCAACCCGTACGGCACGTCATACACAAGCGGCAAGAACGTCCTCGGGCCAGATGCCAAAGCTCTCGCAGTCGCCAGCTTCCAGGGGCGACGTCTAGCTCGGTACGCCGGCGTAATCGGCAACGCGAGAGACGAGCACGCGTTCCGCACGCGCCGCCCGTGGCCCCAGCGCTTCAATGCGCCTGCGCTCGCGACCGGCCCTCAGCAACCCGGCTGACCGCCGCCGGGCGGAGCCCAAGGCTCGCGACTCAGCATCCCACGGCCAGCTCCTCGAGCCGGCGGTGGACGAGGGCAGCTGCCATCGCCCCCTCCCCGACTGCCGCGGCGACGCGCTTGGTCGACCCGCTGCGCAGATCGCCGGCGGCGAACAAGCCGGGAACGGTCGTCTCTAGCACGAGCGGGTCTCGGTCGAGCGGCCACCCTTCCGGACGCCGCCCGCCTTCGAGCAGGCCGCTCCCGGTGAGAACGAAGCCGGCCGAGTTGACCCGGACGCCTGCGCCTCCAGCCCATGCGGTTCGAGGAGTACCGCCGATGCACAGGAAGAGGGCCCTCGCCCGCGCCTGCTCGGTCTTGCCGGCTCTGTCGGAAATCGTCACCGCCCCGAGCTCGTCGCCGTCGGCCTCCACCGCCGTCACGTTCGTCTGCAACCGGACATCGATGCGCGGGCTTTGCTCGATTCGCTCGACGAGGTAGGCGGACATCTTCGAGCCGAGCTGGGCGCCGCGCACGATCATCGTCACCCTGGCACCTGCGCGGGCGAGATGGAGCACTGCCTGGCCGGCCGAGTTGCCGGCGCCGACCACGACGACCTGGTCGCCGCCGCAGCGGGCCGCTTCGCTGCGACCGGCTCCGTAGTAGACGCCCCGGTCGAGCAGCTCGTCCACACCCTCGACGTCGAGCCGGCGCCACTTCATGCCGTTGGCCGCGATCACCGCATCGGCGGTCACCTCGTGGCCGCCGTCGATCTCGAGCGACGGAGCGCCCGAAGCACGGGCCGTGCTACCGACGACGCCGCGCAGGAGGACGAGCTCCGCCCCGAAACGCTCCGCCTGACGGCCTGCGAGCCGGGCGAGCTCGGCACCGCCGATGCCGTCGGGGAAGCCGAAGAAGTTCTCGATCATCGAGGTGTGCGACGCCTGCCCGCCCGGCACGTCGGCCTCGATCACGACGGTCGAGAGCCCATCGGAGGCGGCATAGACGGCGGCCGCGAGCCCCGCCGGGCCGGCGCCGACGATCGCGAGGTCGTAGTGCTTCCGCGAAGGCGGCGTCGACAGGTTCCAGGCCTCCGCAAGGTGAGACACGGTCGCGTTCGAGTACACGTCGATGCCGTCGACGACGACGGGGAGATCCCGCGTTGCGAGGCTGTGCTCGGCGAGCAGCGCAGCAGCCTCCGGCGAGCCCAGTTCGAGGAACTCGTACGGCTGCGCCGTCCGGGTGAAGAAATCACGTAGGCGGTGATGCTCTGGCTCGAGGCTGCGACCGACGACCTGGACCGTCGGACGAACCGGGCTCATTGCGCGGTCAGCTGGAACATCAGCTGGTCGACGTAGCACCAGCTCCAATCCTCACCCGGTTCGACCGAGCGCACGATCGGATCTCCTTCCTCAGCGGCGTGACGGCTTGCGTGCTTGTTGGGCGACGAATCGCAGCACCCGATCCTGCCGCACGTCTGACACATCCGCAGGTGCACCCAGCCAGAACCAATCTTCAGGCACTCCTCGCATCCGGCGATCTCCTCCGGAGGCGCCACGATGCGAACCTGGTCGAGGTGCGAACAGGCCGTCACGGGGAAAGCCTATGTCCAAGCAACAGGCAGAGGATGTGGCGAGGATGAGCGACGTAACGGTGAGAGACAACCCGCCCGAGCTTCGCCACGAATGGCAGCCGCTGGACGATAGGCCGGAGCACTGGGTGCTTGGCGCGTCAGGCGAGTCGAGCGGTACTCGTTCCCAGCCAAGGACCTAACCGAGTGTTCACTTCACGCAAGCGCGCGACCGCGCGTACCCGTGTGTTGTCGTCTTGATACCCCACCCCGCGAGCAGGCTCGGTGGGAAAACTCCTGCGGCGAAGCCCGAATTTGGGTCGACAACTGCTCGGGCAGTCTTGCTCATCGCGTAGAGCGTTATCCGGCCGAGCGATGCTTCAGTGCCCCGAAAGAAGCTCACGCTAGAGGCCCAGGTGGCGATGCCTCTAGTGCCGAGATTGGCCGAGATGAAGTAGACGCCGCTCCGAGCGAAGGGCCCGAGCCCGGTAAAGGTCCCTCCAACCTTGACGGCGCGTGCTGATCGCAGTTTCGAGCGGACTGCTGCGCGTAGCCCTGCCCGCAGGGTTTGCAGAACCGACGCGCGCACCGGCAGACAATGCGTGCCCACAGGACGCGCAGAAGCGGTTTCGGTCATAGCCGCAGCTGCGATGGTCGCCACCGCAGCCGCGACGGCAACGAGCTTGAGCACAACCAGGAGTCTAGGCCAGTGATGGCGTTAGGACCAACACTTTTTAAGGTGACCGGCGAGGCGTGACCGCGCAGTCGCTTTTCTCTCCCCGAAGGGCGGATCGAGGCAGAGGCTTAGGGATCTCGCGAGATGATGCTGTGGTTGCAGTGATTTCGGAGTACGAGCATCTCGCCTTCCCAGTGGAATGTCACGCGGTTGGCTCGATCGACTCGCGCCTCCCAGACGTCTTTCGTGCCTTGCACGCGGTGGGTGTGTAGTCCGTTCTGGCGGGGATCATCGCCGAGGCGTTGGACGCATTCGAGGATCGCGCCCTGAAGCTGGGGTGGCTTCCTCCGCAGGCGTTTGCGGAATGAGTTGGGGACTCCGAGCCGCGGCAATCAGTCGTCGTCTTCGGAGAGGAGCCACGGCACGGCGTCGCTTCCGGTCTCGAAGAAGTTGACGCGGCCGAGCTCAATGTCTCGGAGCGACTCCCGCTCGTCGCGCTGCCACACCTTCGACCAGTAGTACGCCTGCGATCGGGAGATGGTGAAGGACGAGAGCACCACGGGACGGACTCAACCCCGACGGTGTCGAGAAGGTGGGTCTGCACGACCTGCGGCACTCGTGCGCCGGGCTCCTGTTCGCCGCGAACGTCCCCGCCCCCAACCGTCGCCGCGATCCTCCGGCACGCCGACGTCCGAACGACGCTGACGGTGTACGCGGGCCTCGTGGAGACGAACCGGGCGGGCCTACGGGGCGAGCTCGAGACCGCGTTCGGGGCGAAGTGATGCCGCAACGGGCGACCACCAGGCGACCACAGAGCCTTGGTCGTTCTCTCCTGAGACGACGAAAGCCCCGCATTAGCAGGGCTTTCGTTGATCGGGGCGCCGAGATTCGAACTCGGGACCTCTAGTCCCCCAGACTAGCGCGCTAACCAGGCTGCGCCACGCCCCGTGCCGGGACATGCTAGCGGGCCGGTGTCCGAGGAGCCGCTACCTGATCACGTCGTGCAGCTCGTACCACGACTCGGAGTCGGGCGGACTGAAGTCCTCGGGGCCGCGCTCGGCCGCCATGCGCTCGATGATCGGCATCAGCTTCTCGTCCATGAACCGCTGGCCGGCCTCGCGGCTCTCCCAGACGTCCACGATCCGGAAGACGCCACGGTCGTGGTCGAAGCCGGCGGTATGGACGATGAGGCCGTCGGGTGCGACGCGGCCGAGCTCGCCGGCGACCGCGTCGTAGTTCGTCGTGCTGGTGTCGCCGTCCACGATCGCGAACTCTTGGACGAATGCCGCTGCCATCGGAGGCTCCTTCGGTCGGGGCGCCGATCGTACGTCGTCGGCGCGGAAAGGTGGTAGCGCTCAGGCGAGGCGCTTGTACAGCCGCTCGACGAGGGCGGGCGTCTGCTCGAGCTTCTCGGTGATGACCCGCACCCGCACCTCGCGGAAGTAGTCCGGCCTGACCCCGAGTGCCTTCGCAATGCGGCCGAGCACCTCGTTCGACGGCACCGGCCGGTTGCCGTGGACGATGTGGTTGAGGTAGCCGGCGGAGAGATCCGTCTTGTCCGCGAGCGCACGGTACGTGATCCCCGTCTCGGTCATGAGACGCTCGATCGTCGGTCCGAGCGGTTCGCTCGAGTAGGTGCGCTTCCTTGCCGCCATCAGTCGTGCCCGGTCCAGTCAATCACAGACGACCGGTCCACGCGCGCATCGGACTGGTCGGTCCGGCGGCGGACGTCGACGGCACCGTCCTCGAGGCTCTTCCGCCCCACCGTGATCCGCAACGGGACGCCGAGGAGATCGGCGTCGGCGAACTTCTCGCCCGGACGGGCGTCGCGGTCGTCGAGGAGCACCGCGCGTCCCGCGGCCGAGAGTTCGTCTGCGACGGACTCGGCAAGCGCCTCTACGTCGGCCGAGGCCCCTGCCAGCGAGAGGACGTGCACGTCGTACGGCGCGATCGACAGGGGCCACACGATGCCCTGCTCATCGTGGTGCTGCTCGACGGCGGCCGCGAGGATCCGGCCCGGGCCGATGCCGTAGCTGCCCATCACCACCGGACGCTCGACCGACTGCTCGTCGAGGTACATCGCGTCGAGGGGCACGGAGTAGTACGTGCCGAGCTTGAAGATGTGGCCGACCTCGATCGCGGTGCGGAACACGAGCGCACCGCCGCAGCGGGAACACGTGTCGCCGGGCTTCGGAACGCGGATGTCCGCGACGTCGGCCTCGAAGTCGCGCCCGTGCTCCGCACCGCGCAGGTGGAAACCCGTGCGGTTCGCGCCTGCGACGAACTGACCGTCGCGCAGGGTCTCGTCCAGCACGATCCGACCGCCGAAGCCCACCGGCCCGAGCGAGCCGGGATCGGCGCCGAACGCTTCGCGAATCTCCTCGACCTGCGCAGGCCTCACCTCGGCTCCGACGAACGCGGCGAGCTTCGGCTCGTCCAGGCGGTCGTCGCCGCGCACGAGCGCGAGCACGACCGCGCCGTCGGCGACGACCGGCATCGCCTTCGACGTCGCCGCCAGGTCGATCCCGAGGAACGCCGCGAGCGCCTCGCACGTCTCGATCCCGGGCGTCTCGACCTCGACGGGCGCGTCGAGCCGCTCCGGGAACTCGGGGGCGCGCGGCACGCCACGTGCGATCTCGAGATCCGCCGCGTAGTCGCCGCGCTCGCAGGTGACCAGCGTGTTCTCGCCCGAGCTCGACGGCGCGAGATAGTCGAACGACTCGCTCCCACCCATCATCCCCGACTCCGCCTGGACGGCAACGGCGTCGAGCCCACAGCGCTCGAAGATCCGCTCGTAGGCACCGGCGTGGGCCCGGAACGCGACGTCGAGTCCCTCCTCGTCCCGGTCGAACGAGTACGCGTCCTTCATCACGAACTCGCGCACGCGCAAGAGGCCGCCGCGGGGACGCGGCTCGTCCCGGTCTTTCGTCTGGAAGTGGTAGAGGATCTTCGGCAAGTCGCGGTACGAGCGCAGCTCGCGCGCGTGGAACGTGATCGTCTCCTCATGGGTCAGCGGCAGGACGAACTTACGGCCCGCTCGGTCCTCGACACGGAAGAGCTCGGGGATCCGGATCCGCCCGGTCGCCTCCCACAGCTCGGCAGGCGTCAGCACCGGCATCGACATCTCCTGCCCGCCGATCGCGTCCATCTCCTCGCGGATCACCCGGACGACGTTCTCGTGGATCCGCCAGCCCGCCGGCAGGAATGTCCAGAGCCCGGTGCCGAGCTGACGGATCAGACCTGCGCGGACGAGCAGCTTGTGCGAGACAGCCTCGGCGTCGGCAGGGTCCTCGCGGAGCGTCGGCAGGAAGAGGATGGACTGGCGCTGGAGCATGCGCCGAACCCTAGTCGTGCTCAGTCGTTCAGCCGGAGGAACCCCGTCAGGGTCGTTGTCTCGCCGCCGCGGGCCGCCTCGAGGACGAACGCGTCGAGCTTCTGGATCGCCTCGCGGTCGTCGGCAGAGAGGGCGTCGCCCGCGAGACCGTCGACGATCGGGAGCAGTCCGTCGACGTCGACGTAGAGGAAGCCGCCCGTGCGGTCGCCGAGGCCGACCGCGTCGGCGGCCCGCCGGTAGGCGTCGCTCGAATCGAGCTTGTCGCCGTCGCCCGCAAAGTCGCGGATCCCGGTGACGCCGGTGGTGACGATCACGGTGTCGTCGTCGAGCTGCGCGTAGCGCACGGTTGCGCCGCGTGCGTCGACGAGGCTCACGTCTCGCCCGTCCTCCTCGACCGTCCGGACGGTCGCGCCGGACTGCTCGGCGAGCGTGTGGGCGAGCCGGTCGACCGTCTGCCAGACCTTGTCGGGGTCCGGCGGGGCCAGCACCAGCGTGACCTCCGGCGCTGTACCGGCGGGACGGACGTAGACGATCCCCTCGCCCGAGAACGCATCGAGGATCCCTCCGACCGAGACCCCCGTCGCCTTCTCCACCTCGTCGGCGATGTCGCCGAGCGGGATCCGCCGCTCGACCTGATCGACGAGCTTCTGCGTGCCGCCGAACGAGAGTGCCGCGACCGCATCGGCAGGGACGCGCCCGACGAGCTTCGGCTCGTACTCGGTCCCGGTTCCGCCGGGGGTCCGAACGCCGACCGCGAGGCGTACGCCGTCGTCCTCTGCCCCGACCGCAGCCGCGAGCCAGTCGACACCCAGATCGAGATCCTGCGAGGCCTGATCGAGCTCCTCGCGCAGCTGCGGCGTCAGGCCGGCGACATCGATCCATGCGCGCGCGAGCGCGTCGCCGGGAAGCGTCGCGAACCCGGCCTCGAGCCCGTCGTCCGCGCTGAGCGTCCCCTGGGCGAGCGCCGATCGGTACGCCGTGAGGTCGGACCGTGTCTCTGCGAGCGCGGCCCACCCATCCACTGTTGCGCTGACGATCGGCTGGTCGGACTTCGCCAGCAGCGCCGTCAGCTTTGCCTCGTCGTCCGGCTTCGTGAGGACGATCGTCTTGCGGTCGGCGGTGACCACGAGCACGACCTCGGGGCCGAGCGCCGGCGCGACGTCGGCCTGCCACGTCAGGCCCTGCTCGTCGAGCGCCTTCGTCACCTCGTCCGTGAGCTGCTCCCGCGCTCCGGGCAGCCTGTCGATCAGTTGCGTCGCGGTCTTCCACTGGTCGGAGGACTCGTCGGTCGTGAGCGTGGCGAAGGCGAGCGCGTCGGCGGGCGCGAGCGACGCCGAGTCGGGGACTTCGCCTCCCGCCTCGGCCGCCCCGCCGCAGCCGGCGGTCGCGAACGCCAGTGCCGCAGCGAGCGGAACGAGCGCGTAAATCGCACGCCGTCGCATCATGCGTACCGTATCGCCCGTTTCGGGCGGCCTCTTGAGGGTTTCTCCGCGGGCGCGTCGGTCGGGGCGCTCGCCGCGGGAGCGACTTCCCGGCGATCAGACGTTCACGGGACGACCGTCAGCTCGAGATCGAGCAGCGCGGCGACCTTTCGGAGCCGTCCGACCTGATGGCCGATCCCCAGCGCGACGTGGTGCGTCGGGCCCTGGGCGCACCAGTCGTCGAAGAACGTCGCCGGATCCCTCGAGAAACGGATTCGCGAGTTCGTGTTCCCGATCCTGAACGTCGGTCCGGCGACAGACTCGCCCTCGGCCGCAAGGAGCTTGAGCCGCCCGTCCGCGGTCTGGGTCACACCGAGGATCGTGACGGGCCCGAGGCGTACCTTCATCTCGATCGAAAGGCCCGCGCCGGCCTTCCCGTGGTAGAGCTCGAGCGCGCGAGCGACCGGCCGTCCGTCGGCGATCGCGAGGTGGCCTGGACCGTCGTGTCCCATCAGGATGAACTCGTCGTCGAAGTCGAGTCCGTAGAACTCGGTGTACGAGCCGCCGACCCCGAGCCGGTCGAGAAGCAGCATCGCGATGTTCGTCTTGAGATCGCCCTCGCCCGCAGCCGGCACCCCCCGGGCGGTGAGCAGCGAGTTGCCGACGATGAGACCCGAGCTGACTCGCTCGGCGATGTTGTCGCCGACACCGCGGTAGTAATAGGTGAGCCCGTCGAGCTCGAAGTCGTCGACGAGCCGGTCGAGGCCGACCGCGACGCGTGCGGACCAGTCGAAGATCTCCGGTGTGATCTCGGCGGCGATCGGGTCGGAGCCGGGCTCCGCGAGGTCGAAGACCTCCTCGATCTCGTCGTGCTTCCGTTCGATCGCGTCGGGCGCCGCCGATTCGACCCGGGCGACGAGGTCGTCGATCTCCAGTACCTCGACGTGCGCCCCGGTCTGCGCCTGCACCTGCGTCAAATCGGAGTACATGTCGAGCATCCCGGGGTACGTGTGACCGAGAAAGCCGATTCGCGCCGTTCGGAGGTCGTGGACGGCGCGCGCAGCGTCCAGCCACTGGCGCAGAGCGATCCAGGCAGCGTCGCCGTCGGCCAGCGTCCCCGTGACGGTGCTGTATGGGATTCTCGCCCGGGTCAGCGCGCCCGCTATCTCGGGGACGCAGCACGCGGAGCAGTTGGCGAGCCACTCGCCCGTCGTCATGCCCTCGTAGTCGACCGTGCGCGTCGGCTGGAGGTTGAGGACGACGACGGGGGCATTGACTGCCTGGATGACCGGAAGGACCTGCGAGGACGTCGCGTAGGTGGCCGTGTAGACGAACAAGAGCTGCGGCCGCTGTTCCGCGAGGGCCGCGCCCGCCACGCGGGCCGCCTGGGGCGTGTCGACGAGACCGGCCGAGACGATCTCGGCGCCCATCGCCTCGAGGCGACGCTCGATCCCGTGCTGGTAGCCGGCGAGGCGATCGCGCAAGCCGTCGAACTGCGGCCAGTACGCCGCCAGCCCGATGCCGAACACCCCGACGCGCACCGGAGCGTGCCGCATCACGATCCCTCGTCGCGCGCCACGGCCGCGGCGTGACGACGGGCTCCGACGCTGCGCAATCGGGTTCGCGCGCGTCCGTACATCTCGCGGGAATTGGGGACGATGACGCTCGCGAGCAGGAGCCCGCCGACCACGATGTTCTGGTCCTGGGCCGGGATCACGTCGGCCGTCATCGCCGTCTGCAAGCACCCGAGCACTGCGACGGCCAGGACCACGCCGACGATCGTGCCGCGACCACCGAAGATCGAGACTCCGCCGAGCAGCACGACGGTGACCACGAAGAGCTCGAGGCCGATGCCCGAGTCGTAACGGGCGGATGCAAACCGGAGCGTCCAGAGCACCCCGGCGAACCCGCACATCAGCCCGGAGAGGACGAACAACCAGAACTTGATCCGCCTCACGCGGATGCCGGAGTAGAACGCTGCTTCCTGATTGGCGCCAATAGCGAAGATCGCACGGCCCAGCGGCGTCGCATGAAGGACGATGCCGAAGACGACCGCGAGCACGAGGAAGAACAGGACCGAGTACGAGATGTGCGTGTGCGGGATCGGGATGACGCCGATGCTCGCGAGACCCTGTGGGAACCCACTGATCGTGTCCGACGGCAGGATCCCCTGGGCGATGCCGCGATAGAGCGTCAGTGTCCCGATCGTGACTGCGAGCGACGGCAGGCCGATGCGAGTGACGAGGACGCCGTTGAACGCCCCGAGAACCCCGCCCAGCAGGACGGCCGCGGCCATTGCCGGCCAGATCGGCCAGCCGTGGTCGAACAGCTCGGCCATGCAGAGCCCCGTCAGGCCGAGCATCGACGCCACCGAGAGATCGATCTCGCCGGTGATGATGATGAAGGTCAGCGGGAGCGCGATGATCGCGATCTCCCCCACGTTGAGGCCGATGAAGAAGAGGTTGGTCCACTCGAGGAAGTAGGGCGACACGCTCGCGCCGTACGCGATGGTGGCCAGCAAGAGGACGACGAGCATCGTCTCCCAGCGCAGCAGGCTTCCGAGGCGCCGCTGCCACCGCGGCGCGGTCTCGGTCTCGTCGGTCGACTCGTGCTCGACGACGTCAGCCACGCGCTCTCCTCCGCGTGCGCATCGCGGGTGCGATCCGCAGCGCGATCAGCCGGTCGAACGCGATCGCCGCGAGGAGCAATGCGCCCGAGAGAGCCATGCTCCAGAAGGAGGAGACGTTCACGACAACCAGTGCAGTGTTGATCGTGTAGAGGAGGAGTGCGCCGAGCGCGGCGCCGAGCACGGTGCCGCTCCCGCCGAAGATCGCCACGCCACCCACGACCACGGCCGCGATGACCTGGAACTCGTATCCGACGCCGGCGATCGCGTCGACCGACGCGTACAGCGACAGCCACAGCGCGCCCGTCACGCCGGCGATCGCGCCACTCAGGACGAACGCGAGGAAGACACGCGAGCCGACGGGGATGCCGGCGAGGCGCGCCGCAGCCGGGTCGGACCCGATCGCGTAGAAGTCGCGCGCCGTCCGGAAGCTGCGCATCGCGTAGGTCGCGAGCGCGACACCGATGATCGCGATCCACCCGAGGTACGGGATCCCGAGGACGGTGGTGTAGCCGATCTTGTTGAAGCCGTCGGGCAACATGGAGGCGTTGACCTGGTTGCCGCCGGCCCACGCGCCGTCGATGCCGCGGATGATGTACAGCGTCCCCAGCGTCACGACGAGGCTGGGCACGCGCGCGACCGTCACGATCAGGCCGTTCATCGCCCCGCACACCGCGCCGATCGCGAGCGCGACGAGGAAGACCACGGGGAGCCCGACGTTCGGGTGGTGGACGTAGAGGGTCCCGGTGGCGTACGCGGAGATGCCGAGGATCGACCCGATCGAGAGGTCGACGTTGCGCGTGATGATGACGACGGTCTCGCCGATCGCGAGAAGGGCGATGATCGCCGATCCAGCGAGGATCTGCTGGATGTTCGCGGCGCTGAGGAACAGGTGGTTGTCGAGGGTCGCCGCGCCGACGACGATCACGAGCGCGAGGACGATGCCGAGCTCCCTGAAACGCGCGAGGAACTCGGCGACCGCGTACGAGCCGGAGCGTCGGTCGACGACCGTCGGGTCTTCGGCGAGCGACGTCATGCGGCTTCCTCGACCTGGCCCGTGGCAGCCCGCATGATCGCGTCCTCGTCCGCGTCCGCCCGCGCGAACTCGCGCATGACGCGGCCCTCGAACAGCACGATGATCCGGTCCGCCATCCCGAGCACCTCGGGAAGCTCGGAGGAGATCATCAGCACGGCAACGCCCTGTGCAGCGAGCTCGCTGAGCAGCCGGTGCACCTCCGCCTTCGTGCCGACGTCGATGCCGCGCGTCGGCTCGTCCACGATCAGCAGCTTTGGCTTGCGGCCGAGCCATTTCGCGAGGACGGTCTTCTGCTGGTTGCCCCCCGACAGCGTCCAGACCGGGTTGCTGAGCCGCGCGTACTTCAGCTGCAAGCGGAGCGCCCAGTCTCTCGCGAAGGTGCGCTCGGCCCCGCGAAAGATCATGCCTCCGCGGCGGACGCTGTCGAGCGACGCGAGCGCGATGTTGCGCTCGATGGAGAAGTCCATCACCAGGCCCTGCTGGCGCCGGTCCTCGGGGACGAGACCGATCCCGGCCGCCATCGCCGCGGAGGGCGATCCGGGCGGCAGGCGCCTACCCTCGATCTCGACCGAGCCGGCGTCCCAGCGGTCGATTCCGAAGATTGCGCGGGCGACCTCAGTCCGTCCCGCACCGACGAGGCCGGCAAGTGCAACGATCTCGCCGCTCCGGACGACGAACGAGACGTCCGTGAAGTCGCCCTCGCGCGTCAGTCGCTCGATTTCCAGTACGACGCGTCCGGGCTCCGTCGGCAGTTTCGGGAACAGCGCATCCATGTCGCGGCCGACCATCGCGCGGATCACGGACGGGACGGTCAGCTCTTCGATCGACTTCGTCCAGACGTGTCGACCGTCGCGCATCACCGTGACCCTCTGACAGATCTCGAAGATCTCCTCGAGTCGGTGGGAGACGAACAGCACCGCGTTGCCGCGCGCCCGCAGGGTCTCGACGATGCGGAACAGTCGTTGGACCTCGTTCGTCGCCAGCGCCGCGGTCGGCTCGTCCATCACGATCACCCGCGCGTTGGTGGTCAACGCCTTGGCGATCTCGACGAGCTGCTGATCGGCGATCGAGAGCCCGCGGGCAAGCCGGTCCGGGTCGAGCCTGACTCCGAGCTGCTCGAACAGCGTCGCGGCCTCGCGACGCATCCTTCGGCCATCGATGCGACGGAAGCGCTTGAGCGGCTGCACGCCGACGAAGATGTTCTCGGCGACGGTGAGGTCCGGGAACAGCGTCGGCTCCTGGAAGATGATCGCGATCCCTGCCGTCTGCGACTGCTTGGCGTTGTCGAAGATCGCCTCCTCGCCGTCCAGCACGAGCCGCCCGGAGTCGGGACGATGGACGCCGGCGAGGATCTTGACAAGGGTGGACTTGCCGGCACCGTTCTCGCCCACGAGCCCGTGCACCTCGCCCCCGTAGAGCTCGATGTCGCCGTCCGCAAGCGCATGGACGGCGCCGAAGCTCTTCTCGGCGTGCTCCAGGGAGATGACGGGCGCTGGGTCCGTTGTCGTCACGATCGCCGGGTGAAGGGCGGGGGCGCCGCGAAGCGCGGCGCCCCCTGACTGGCCTAGAACTTGAACTTGTCGACGTTCTTGATGGTGAACACGTACGGCGGTCCGAGGATCACCTGAGGCCTCTTGTCGGGGCCGAGGATGATCTTGTACGTCCCGAGCTTGCCGGCCTTGAACGTCTCGCCGACCTTGCCCGTGATCTTGCCGTCCGCGAACGCCGAGACCGCGTATCCCGCGAGGTACCCGAGGTCCTCGGGGTTCCACAGCGCGAACGCCTTGACGGTTCCGTCGTGCACGTACTTCTTCATCTGGCTGGGCAGGCCGAGACCCGTCAGGGCGATCTTGTTCTTGTACTTCTTCGATGTGGACAGGTACTGCGCGGCCGAGGAGATCCCGACCGTCGTCGGTGACTCGATCCCCTTCAGGTTCGGGTACGCCTGCAGCATCGCAACCGTCGCCTGCCTCGACTGCGCGGGGTTGTCGTTGCCGTAG
Organism: uncultured Actinomycetes bacterium; assembly: GCA_963698935.1. Classification (GTDB taxonomy): domain Bacteria; phylum Actinomycetota; class Thermoleophilia; order Gaiellales; family Gaiellaceae; genus Gaiella. Next base: position 69,945 of record CAVOSU010000023.1, on the reverse strand, counting down.
TAGATCTTGACGAGCTTCATGTTCTTGTACCGCGGCTTCTTCAGCTCCAGCTTCATGTACTTGATCCACGCGTTCTGATTCGTCGCGGTCGACGCCGCGGACAGGATCGCGAACTCGCCCTTGTAGCCCATCAGCTTCCCGAGCAGCGCGACCTGGCTACGACCGATCGTCTCCGTGTCGGCCTGGTTGATGAACAGCTCGCGGCAGCTCACGTCGGAGTCGAACGCGATGACGTGTGTCCCGGCCGCTTGCGCCTGCTTCAAGGCGGGGCAGAGCGCGTCCGGATCGTTGCCCGCGATCACGATGCCCGCCGCCCGTGCCTGGATGGCCGCCTGAACCGCCGGCTGCTGCGCGGCCGCCGTGTCCTCGGTGCCCGACTGGACGACCTGCTTGTCTCCGAGCTCGGTGAGGGCAAGCTTGCCGCCGCGGTCGGCGATGACCTCGTACGGGTTGAGCGTGTCCTTTGGGATGAAGTAGAACGTCTTGCCCGCGGTCGAGCGGCTCGATCCCGCGAACGCGGCCGCCACGACCGCGCCGGCGACCAGGAACGCCGCTGCGAAGACCGCCCATCTGTGCTTGTGCATGGATCGATCCTTTCGTCTGGGAGTCTCGGATGCGAACCGGCCTATCGTGCGCCTCCTTCGCACTACCGGGGTTGCGGCGGTCACACCGCCGCTGACGTCGGGTGGCATTTCCATTCGAGTAGTCGGACCAGGAATCGACGAGGAGTCCCGTCGCACGGGCGTCTCCGGACAGCTTGGCAACCGTGTAGCCGCGCTCATCGCGGGTACGCGGCCGAGACGCCGCCGTCGACGTTGAGGATGTTGCCGGTCGACTTCGCCGATCGCGGCCCCGCGAAGAAGGCGATCGCCTCGGCGACGTCCTCCGGATAGACGCTGACGCCGAGCTTGGTGCGGCCGCGGTAGAACTCCTCGAGCCCTTCCGCGCTGACACCGTAGGTGCTTGCGCGCTCGGCCATCCACTCCGAGGACCAGATGCTCGAGCCCTGGATCACCGCGTCGGGGTTCACCGTGTTGACGCGGATCCCGTCGGGCCCGCCCTCCTCCGCAAGACACCGCGCGAGGTGGAGCGACGCTGCCTTTGCCGAGGAGTACGCCGCGGCGTTGGCGCCGGCCACGAGTGCGTTCTTGGACGCGACGAAAACGATCGATCCGCCGACACGCTGCGCCTGGAGGATGCGGAACGCCTCGCGCGCCGCGAGGAAGTACCCGCGTGCGAGGACCGCGAAGTTGCGCTCCCAGTCCTCGAGCGTGGTTTCCGTCACGGGTGCACTCGTCGCGAGCCCGGCGGATGCGACGAGGATGTCGAGCCCGCCGTACGCGAGCACGGTGCGCCGGGCCATCTCCTGCACCGCGTCCTCCCGCGTGACGTCCACCTCCACGGCGAGAGCGCGACGCGCGCCGTGGGCCGCCTGGATCTCGTCCGCGACCTCCTGCGCCCGCTCTGCATACAGATCTCCGACGACGACGTGCGCTCCGAGCGTGGCGAGCTTCCGGGCCGCCGCGCGGCCGATACCGCTCCCGCCGCCCGTGATCACCGCGACGCGCCCTGCGAGCTCCCCCCGGGGGGGTGCCTGCGCGAGCTTGTAGCGCTCGAGCGGCCAGTACTCGATCGCGAACGCCTCTGCCTCCGAGAGCGATCGGAATCCGCCGAGCGCCTCGGCGGTGTCCTGGACCGCGATCGCCCGGTGATAGAGGTCGCGGGACAGGCGTGCGCGCGCGGCATCGCCACCGCTCGTGACGATCCCGACGCCTGGGACGACGGTGACTCGGGGACCGGCGGGATCGATCGGGAACCGACGCGTCTCGTCGTCGAGGTTTCGCGTGTAGTACCCGCGGTACCACTCCGAGTACCGGTCGACACCGTCGCGGAACGCTGCGCCGAGCGCGTGTGCATCGACGGATTCCGGGGCGAACGAGACGACCAGCGGCTTGTGCTTGGTGTGGATCAGATGATCAGGACACGGAGCCCCGACCTGGCTGACCTCCGGCGCGCGCGCCGAGGAGGCAAACGCGATCGCCTCCGGACTCCGGTCGATCTCGAGGACGACTCCGTCCGCGTCGTGGAGAAGCGCGCCGCGGAGCGCGGGCAAGGACTCGGCGAGCAGGGAGTCGGCCGTGATGTCGCGGAGCTCTGTGACGGCCTGGCCGCCCAGGCCGAACCGGCCCGATCCGGCCGTTGCGATCGCATCCGCCGCCCGGGTCACGAACTCGATCGTCGCGCGGTAGCACTCTTCGCTCGTCTCGCCCCAGGTGACGAGCCCGTGCCGCTCCAGCAGGACGGCCCGCGCGGATGGCGCCCCCTCGAGGAGAGCGGCGACGCGTCGCGACATCGCAAAGCCCGGCCGTTCGTAATCGAGCCAGGCGACCTCGTCACCGAACGCCTCCTCCGCGAGCCGCCGGCCGTTCGGCGTCGACGTCAGGGCGATCACCGCGTCGGGATGGGTGTGATCGACGTGATCCGCGGGGATGAACGCGTGGAGCAGCGTCTCGATCGAGGGTCGGGGCTGGTCCGGCCGGACCGCCGTTCGCAGGAGGTACTCGACCATCGACGCGTCGTCCATCGCATCTCGCGCGCGCAGGGGCAGCAGCTCGTCGAGCCGAAGCCCGGGGAAGCCGGCCACGTCGATCGTCGCCAGGTCGGTGCCCGACCCCTTGACCCAGAGCACGCGTGTGTCGCGCCCCAGATGGTCGGGAGCACGCTGCTTCGCGGAGGTGTTCCCTCCCCCCTGGTTCGCGAGCGCACGATCGGCGCCGAGGAGGTTGGAGCGATAGACGAGCCCTTCGAGCGCGTCGTGCTCACGCGCCGAGTCGACGTCCCAGCGGTCGTCCGGCGCCGGAATGCCCTGCAGGACGCCGACGACCTCGCTCACGCGGAGACCTCCAACGATCGGCCTGCGACGATCGCCGCGAAGCGTGCGCGCGCCTCGTCCCACTCGGGCGTCACGTCCGGCTCGTGGACGGTGGGCTCGACCGAGGCGCGCACGACCTCGCGCCCGTCGGACAGGGACGAGATCTCTCCGGCCGCCATCGCCTGCACGAGGAGGTTCCCGAGCACGGTCGCCTCGTCCGGCCCCGCGAGGACTGGCAAGCCCGAGGCGCTCGCAGTCCAGCTGCAGAGAAGCTCGTTCCGCGCACCGCCGCCGACGACGTGGATCTCGGTCGGCTCCGCTCCTGAGACCGACGCGAGCGTCTCGATCGTCTCCGCGTGCTTCAACGCCAGGCTCTCGAGGATGCAGCGCGCGGTCGCTCCCGCGTCTGCCGGCGGCGTCTGGCCTGTCGCGGTGCAGAACGCGCGGATCCGTGCGGGCATGTCCCCGGGCTCCGTGAACATCGCGTCGTTGGGGTCGGCGAGAGCGCCGAAGGCAGGTGCCTCCCTCGCGAGCGCAACGAGCTCGTCGAAGGCGTAGTCGATGCCTTCGTCCGCCCAGGCCCGCCGGCATTCGTGGAGCAGCCAGAGACCCGTCACGTTCCGGAGGAGGCGAACCGTGTCGTCGACACCGCCCTCGTTGGTGATGTTCGCGGCGAACGAGGCGTCGGTGATCACCGGCTCGTCCACTTCGAGGCCGACGAGCGACCACGTGCCCACGCTGACGAAGACGGAGTCGGAACGGCGGAAAGGCACGGCTGCCACCGCCGAGCCGGTGTCGTGGGTCGCGACCGCCACGACCTCCGACCCGTCGAGGTGTGTCTCGTCGGCGACCGAAGCAGCGAGCGCGCCGAGGCGCGTTCCGGGCTCCACGACCTCGGGTAGGAGTCGCGCGGGGACATCGAGCCGCTCGACGAGGTCGCTCGCCCAGCCACGCGTCCGCGCGTCGAAGCACTGCGTCGTGCTGGCGTTCGTCCGCTCCGAGCTCCGGACGCCGCAGAGCCACGAGTGCACCAGGTCCGGGATCAGCAGGATCGAGTCGGCGGCGTCGAGCGCCGGGTCCGGCTCCCCCGCCATCGCAGCCAGCTCGAAGATCGTGTTGATCGGAAGCAGCTGGATGCCGGTGCGGTCGTAGAGCTCGCGCGCGGGGATCCGCTCGAGCACGCCGTCGACGGCCCGGGCCCGACGACCGTCCCGATAGTGGACGGGGTTCCGCAGCAGGCGCCCGGCACGATCGACGAGCCCGAAGTCGATCGCCCACGAGTCGACAGCGATCGAGGCGATCGGAGCGCCCAGCCCGGCTGCCGCGCACAGCCCGTCGAGCACCTCGCGGTAGAGGCCGAGGATGTCCCAGTGAAGGGTGTCCCCCAGCCTCACCGGGACGTTCGCGAATCGGTGAACTTCGGTGGTCTCGAGCCGTTCGCCGTCGAAGCGACCCACCGCAACCCGCCCGCTCTGGGCGCCCAGGTCGACCGCCGCGAACGTCGTCACCCGCCGGCCGCCCGTTCCGGGCCCGGCACGCGCCGAAGGTCGCGGGGCCGCGCGGGCACCGACTCATGCGGACCGGGGTCGGCGACGACCACCTCGAGCCCCTCGGCACGCCACGCCTCGACTTGATCTGCCGGCGCGCCGAGATCGGTGACGACGCCCGCGAGGTTCTCCACCTGGACAAACGGCAGGAGGGCGCTGCGGTGCCACTTCGTGCCGTCGATGATGCCGTACACCTGCTCGCAGGCGTCCGCCATCTCCTGCTTGATGCGCACCTCGTCCGGGTTGAGGTCCATCAGCCCGCGCTCGAGACTGAGACCGCGCGCGCCGAGGAAGCCCTTGTTGATCCGTGTCGACCGGAGCACGTCCGTACCGAGGTCGCCTACGAGGGACATCGCGGACAGCCGCAGCACCCCCCCGGTGACCAGCACGGTGATGCCCGGAGCGTCGGCGAGCGCCGTCGCGACGAGCAGCCCGTTCGTCACGACGACGAGCTCGCGCATCGAGCGCAGCTCGAGGGCGAGGTAGTAGGCGGTCGTGCTGGCGTCGAGCGCGACCGCCTCACCGTCGTCCACCATCGCGGCCGCTGCGCGGGCGATCGCGCGCTTCTGCTCGACCTCCAGCCGAAGCCGCAGGTCGAACCCGACCTCGGGGCCGTCGCGCCGGGCCCGCACGCCCCCGCGGATGCGCGCGACAAGGCCTTGGCGGGCGAGCGTGGAGAGATCGCTGCGGACCGTGACCTCCGAAACCGAAAACGTCTCCGCAAGTTCCGCAACCGGGACGGAATCGCGCGTCTCGAGCAGGCGCAGCACGTGCTGCATCCTCTCCTGCTGGGGTAGGCCCGGAAGCGCCTCGCTCATCGGTGCTGCGAGGATATGCCGGTGGTCGTACAAGGTCAAGAGCTTTGCTTTCGATCCGTTGTCTAACGAAAGTGATTCGAAATCTCGTCGTGGATGCGTCAGACTGACGCGACCATGACCGACGACCGCCTGTTCGAGCGCCTCGACCGTCTCGAGATCGAGACGCCGTCGTGGGGCTACGGCAACTCAGGCACGCGGTTCCACGTCTACCCGTGGCCGGGAGCCGCCCGCACGGTCCAGGAGCGCATCGCCGACGCAGGGCTCGTCCATCGGCTCACCGGGTGCTGCCCGCGCGTCGCGATCCACATTCCGTGGGACCGGGTCGACGACTACGCCGAGCTCTCCCGCAGCGCTGCCTCCGCGGGCATCGAGCTCGGCGCCGTCAATCCGAACCTCTTCGGCGAGGACGACTACCGCCTCGGCAGCCTGTGCAGCCCCGACGGCGCGGTGCGTGCGAAGGCGCTGCGGCACCTGGCGGAGTGCGTCGAGATCGCGCGCAGCGTCGATTCGACGGTTCTCAGCCTGTGGCTCGCCGACGGCACGAGCTACGCGGGTCAGGACGACCTCCGAGGGAGATACGACCGCCTCGTCACGGGGCTCGAGGAGACGTACGCCCTCCTCGACCCGGAGATGACGCTGCTCGTCGAGTACAAGTTCTTCGAGCCCGCTTTCCACTCCACTGACCTGCCCGACTGGGGCACGGCGGCGCTCCTCTGCCGGCGCCTCGGCCCACAGGCCCGCGTGCTCGTCGACACCGGGCATCATCCGCAGGGCACCAACATCGAGCAGATCGTGGCTCGCCTGCTCGCCGAGAACCTGCTCGGCGGCTTCCATTTCAACAACCGCAAGTACGCGGACGACGACCTCATCGTCGGCTCGGTCGACCCCTTCGAGCTCTTCCGGATCATGATCGAGCTCACGCACGGCGACGAGCTCGACCGGATCGCGCTGATGATCGACCAGTCGCACAACGTCGAAGGGAAGATCGACGCGATGATCCAGTCGGTCGTCAACATCCAGACGGCGTACGCGAAGGCGCTCCTGCTCGACCGGCAGCAGCTCACCGACGCGCAGCTCGCCGGTGACGTGCTCGGCGCTCACCGCGTCCTGCTCGACGCCTACGAGAGCGACGTCCGGCCGCTCCTCGCCCGTCACCGCGAGCGCCACGGCCTTCCTGTGGATCCCGTCGCCGCGTACCGCGAGGGCGGCTATGCGGAACAGCGCGTCGCGGAACGCGGCGTCGCCTCGGTCGAGAGCGCGTACGAGCAGGGCTGAGCGGCTCAGGCCGACGCGGCCTGGCGCGGACGCGGCACGAGCCGCTCGAGCTGCGTGACGTGCGCGGGCTCGAGCTCCTCGAGCGAGCGGGCGCCCAGGAGCTTCATCGTCCTCGTGATCTCCTCGGCGAGGATGGCGATCGCGCGGTCGACACCGGCGCGTCCGCCGGCCATGAGGCCGTAGAGGTAGGCACGACCGACGAGCGTGAAACGCGCGCCCAGTGCGACGGACGCGACGATGTCGGCGCCGTTCATGATCCCGGTGTCGAGATGGACCTCGACGTCCCGCCCGACCTCGCGGGCGACGTCGGGCAACAGATGGAACGGGATCGGCGCGCGGTCCAGCTGCCTACCACCGTGATTCGACAGCGTTATGCCGTCGACGCCGAGCGACGCGATTCGCCGTGCGTCGTCGAGTGTCTGGACGCCTTTGACGACCAGCTTGCCCGCCCACCGATCCCTGATCCACGCGAGGTCCTCGTCGGTGAGCGTCTGGTCGAACATCGTGTCGAGCAGCTCGGCCACGGTCCCCTCCCACCGGTCGAACGACGCGAAGGCGAGCGGTTCGGTCGTGACGAAGTCGAACCACCACGCCGGCCGGCGAACCGCGTCGAGCGCCGTCGTGAGCTTGAGCTTCGGTGGGATCGTCATCCCGTTTCGACGGTCGCGCAGCCGCGCGCCGGCGACCGGGACGTCGACCGTTACGAGCAGCGTGTCGAACCCCGCGCCGGCAGCCCGCTGCACGAGCTCGAGCGACCGGTCGCGGTCCTTCCACATGTAGAGCTGGAACCAGTTCCGGCCGCCTGGGTTCGCCGCCGCGACCTCCTCGACCGACGCGGTGCCGAGCGTCGAGAGCGAGAAGGGGATCCCGGCCGCGCCTGCGGCGGCCGCGCCGGCACGCTCGCCCTCGGTGCGCATCAGGCGGGTGAACCCGGTCGGTGCGATGCCGAACGGAAGCGCCGAGCGACCCCCGAGCACGTCAACGCCAGTGTCGACGTGGGACACGTCGCGCAGGACCTGCGGGTGGAAGACGATGTCCTCGAACGCCTGTCGCGCCCGCGTCAGGGACATCTCGCCCTCGGCCGCTCCATCCGCGTAGTCGAACGCGGCCCGCAGCGTCCGCCGCTTCGCCAGCGTCCGCAGGTCCCCGATGGTCAGCGAGGAAGCCAGCCTGCGCTCGGTGACGTTCGGCCCCGGAAGATCGAACCCGACGAGCGGCCTCAGCTCCTGCAACCGCGGCCGCCGTCGCCGGACTCTCCGCCTCGTCACCTCGTCCTCGCTCGCCTGGCCTGCCACACGCCGGCACGCTAGCGTGCCCGCCGTCCGATGCAACGCGTCTGCTTTCTACTGCGGGTCAAGCCCGAGCATCGCGCGGAATACCTCGCGCGCCACGAGCACGTGTGGCCGGAGATGCTCGCCGCGCTCCGCGAGACGGGCTGGCGGAACTACTCGCTGTTCATCGCGGAGGACAGCCTGGTCGTCGGATACCTCGAGACCGACGATTTCGACGCGTCCGTCCGAGCGATGGCCGAGACGGACGTCAACGCTCGCTGGCAGGCGGAGATGACGCCGTTCTTCGAGCTCGGCGGTCGCGCGCCCGACGAGGGCTTCGCCCTGCTCGACGAGTACTTCCACCTCGACTGAGGGCCTGCCGCCGAGGCGGGAGGAGCGGCGTCAGGTACCCGCCGAGACGCTCTCGAGCGGGATCAGGCTCGCCTCCGCCATCGCGAGCGCCGCCGGCTTGGCCAGCTTCAGGCGCTTCGGCCGGGGCATGCCCGCCTCGATCCAGCGGTCGATCTCGTGGAACAGCTCCTCGATCAGCACCTCGGACGAGACCTTCTTCAGCACCCGGCCGTGCGCGTAGACGAAGCCGACGTCGCGGCCGCCGGCAATCCCGAAATCCGCGTCCCCCGCTTCCCCGGGCCCGTTCACCGCGCAGCCCATCACGGCGACCTCGAAGGCCTGCGGGTACTCGCGGAGCCGCTCCTCGACGACGACAGCGAGGCTCTCGACGCCCACGTTGTCCCGTCCACAGGACGGGCACGCGATCATCACGGGGCCGCGCTCGCGGAGCCCGAGCGCCTTGAGGATCTCCCAGGCGACCTCCACCTCCTTCACCGGATCGGCGGTGAGCGAGACGCGCATCGTGTCGCCGATCCCGTCCATCAGCAGCGAGCCCATCCCGACGGAGCTCTTGATCGCGCCGGCGAAGGGCGTCCCCGCCTCGGTCACGCCGAGGTGGAGCGGGTACGGGACCCGGTCGGAGAGCATCCGGTACGCCCGGATCATGGTCGGGACGTGCGAGGCCTTGACGGAGATCTTGAAGTCCCGGTAGTCGAGCCGCTCGAGGATCGCGACCTGCTCGAGCGCCTCGACGACGAGGGCCTCCGCGGTGTCCTTGCGAGCGAGCTCGTCCAAATGCTTCGGAAGGGAGCCCGCGTTCGCGCCGATCCGCATTGGAATCCCCGCCTGTTTCGCGGCCCTGACGACCTGCTCTGTCTTGTCGGGGCCGCCGATGTTGCCCGGGTTGATCCGCACTGCGTGCACGCCGGCGTCGATCGCCTCGAGCGCGAGCGACGCGTTGAAGTGGATGTCGGCGATCACGGGGATCGGCGAGAGCCGGACGATCAGGGGAAGCGCCTGTGCGTCCTCGCGCTTCGGCACCGCGACCCGCACGATCTCGCAGCCCGCGGAGGCGAGCGCGGCGATCTGGGCCGTCGTCGCCTCCACGTCGTGCGTCTTCGTGAGGGTCATCGACTGGACGACGACGGGGGCGCCGCCGCCGATCGCGATGCCGCCGACCCTGATCCCGTGCGTGCTGGGCATCGGTGTCAGGGTACCCACGCGTCGGGGAGGCCATGGCTGCGACGCAGGGGCACTAGGGCGTGTACTGCTGGTCCATCGCGCGCACCGTGTCCCCCGCGACGCGAATCCAGTACCCCGCCTGCGGCTCGAACAGCCGGTGCCCGGTCTTCTTGCCGGCGAGGATCCGCGAGAGCTCCGGGACGGCGATCGCAGTCGCCTTCAGGCCGGGCGCGATCACGGTGATCCGCGCCCGGGGCGCGACACGAAACGTGAGGAGCCGATGGCTCTCGTCGCGGGTGTAGTAGTCGTTCGGCACCGCGTCGCCCGGTGCGATCGCTCCGTCCTCGACCGCGGCGCGCTGCGCCGTGAGGCCCGAGAGGAACTGCGCGGGGTCGACTCGGAGCTCCCAGTGTCCGCCGCGCCGCACGAGCGACTTCGCATGGGCATAGAGCACGATCTCGCGCGGCGGGCCGAACGGGGGCGTCGGCAGGAACGGCGAGCCTGCGCCCGCGGCGTGAGCCGGCACCGGCGCGCCCCGCAACCCCCCGAGGCACAGCACCAGGCCGAGCCCCGCAAGGATGCCGATCCACGTGACGCGACCACGGTTCATGTCCCCTCCTTCGAGCGGATCGAGTAGCGCGCCCGCGATCATGCGCCTGCCCCTCGGACGGCGCAACCCGGGACGCCGCCCCTTCCCCCGGGATCGAGCACCATCTCCGCGTGCCCCTGACACCAGCGCCCTCGACGTGGTCGTTCGAGCCGCCGCCTGACGACCACCCCGAGGACCTCTGGGCGCTCGGCGCCGACCTCGAACCGGGGACTCTGCTCGCCGCGTATCGCAGCGGCTTGTTCCCCATGCCGATCGGGCCGCGCCTCGGGTGGTTCTCGCCGAGGCGGCGCGGCATCGTGGCGCTCGACTCGTTCGCGCCGTCCCGCTCGCTCCGCCGTGCGACACGCGGGCTCGAGATTCGAGTCGACACCGCCTTCGCCGACGTCGTCGCCGGCTGTGCGCGGCCAGGCGATCCGCACAGCTGGATCGACGGCGGGATCGAGGCCGCCTACTGCGGCCTGCACGAACTCGGCTGGGCGCACTCCGTCGAGGCGTGGGACGCCGAGGGGCTCGCCGGCGGGCTCTACGGAGTCTCGATCGGAGGCCTGTTCGCGGCTGAGTCGATGTTCTTCGCGCGGACGGGCGCCTCGAAGGCGGCGTTCGTCGCGCTCGTTGAGCTCCTGCGCGCCGCCGGCGACCCGTCGCGACGCATGCTCGACGTCCAGTGGCTCACGGCGCACCTCGCCACGCTCGGCGCGACGGAGATCTCCCGCGCGGAATACCGCGTCAGGCTCGCCGACACGCTGACGCTGCCGCCGGCATTCGAGTAGCGCAGGTCAGGAAAGCCTGCCGATGTCGTTCGTGAGGCCGATCACGAAGAGCACGAGAACGAGCCCGATTCCCACGACCGAGACCCGCTCGTAGATCTCGCGCCGGACGGACCTGCCGCTGACGCCTTCGGCGATCGCGAAGACGATGTGGCCGCCGTCCAGCGGGAGGAGCGGCAACAGGTTGAGCAATGCGATCGAAAGCGAGATCAGGCCCAGGACGAAGAGGAAGCTCTCGGTCCCCTGTTTCGCCGCGTCGGAGGAGCCCTGGACGATCCCGACGGGGCTCGAGATGTCCTTTCGCCCCTCTCCGGTTACGAGCCGTCCAAGCGACGCGCCGATCTCCCGCGTGACGCGCCAGGTCAGGCTCAGCGACTCGCCGGCCGCCGCGTTGAACGGCAGGCCCTCGCCCGCGAGGATGAAGCCAAGCCTGTACCGGCCGTCGTTGAGGCGCGCGGACGTCGCGGGCAGGACGACCAGCGTGGCGTCCCGAGCGACGACGAGGGTCAGCGGCTTCCCGTTCGACGACGCGATCGCCTCGGCGATGTCGTTTGCCTCGACGTGCTTGTCGTCGATCGACACGATCGTGTCGCCCGAGCGGAGACCGGCCTTGGCGGCAGGCGAGCCGGCAGAGACCTGGTCGACGGCGGTAGTCGCGCGACCGACCGACGTCATGTACAGCCCCGTGAAGAGCACAAGCGCGAGCAGGATGTTCGCTGCCGGCCCTGCGGCGATCACCGCGACGCGCTTCCACGTTTTCGCGCGCCAGTACGCGTCGGGGCCGAGCGCGTCCTCGAGATCGTCGAGCGACTTCGCGAGGGCAGACGCGGCCACCGGTGACAGAGGATGCTCGGCGGCGAGCGAGCGGAGCACGGCGAGCGCGTCTCGCGCGGCGTCGTGGTCGTCGGCGGCGAGCGCGTTCCGCAGCCTGCTGACCGCGCCGCCGAGAGACGGTGCCTCCTGCAATGCGCGGGACGTGCCGCCGTCCACGTCGACCGGCGCGGGCCGGTGCATCCCGGGGATCTTCACGAAGCCCCCGAGCGGAATCGCGCCGACGCCGTACTCGATCCCCCGGCGCGTCGTCTTCCAGATCGCGGGCGGGAACCCGACGTAGAACCGCCGCGGGCGCATGCCCAGGACGAGCGACACCGTGAAGTGGCCGAGCTCGTGGATGAAGACGAGGAGCCCGAGCCCCAGGATCGCGACGAAGATCGTCATGCCGGCTGCAGCCTTCGCGCGGCGATCCGCCGTGCCTCCGCATCGGCCTCGACGAGGTCGGCGAGGTCGCGCGCAGGCGTGCCGTCCACCGCCTCGAGTGTCTCGACGACGACCTCCGCGATCTCCGGGAAGCGGAGGCGGCCCTCGAGGAACGCCGCGACTGCGACCTCGTTCGCCGCGTTGAAGGCGCACGGTGCCGTACCGCCCCGCTCCCCCGCCTCTCGGGCAAGCGAGACGAGTGGGAAGGCGTCATCGTCGACCCGCTCGAACACGAGCGTGAGCCCTTCGAGGTCGAGCGGCTCGACGGGGGTCGATGCACGCTCGGGATACGTGAGGGCGTATGAGATCGGCACCCGCATGTCGGGAAGGCCGACATGCGCCAACAGGGCGCCGTCCCGGAACCGGGCCAGCGCGTGGACCACCGACGTTGGGTGCACCACGACCTGGATCCTCTCGTACGGCACGCCGAAGAGCCAGTGCGCCTCGATCAGCTCCAGGCCCTTGTTCGCAAGCGTCGCCGAGTCGATCGTGATCTTCGGGCCCATCGACCACGTCGGATGGCGGAGCGCCTCCTCGGAGGTGGCGTCGACGAGCTCCGCGCGCGTTCTCCCACGGAACGGCCCGCCCGACGCCGTCAGGACGACGCCCGCGAGCGTCTCGGGAGCACGCCCCTCGAGGCACTGATGGAGCGCGGAGTGCTCGCTGTCGACCGGGAGCAGAAGCCCCCCACCCCGCTCCTGGGCGGCGACCGCGAGCTCGCCTGCGGCGACGAGGCTCTCCTTGTTCGCGAGCGCGAGCGTGACTCCCGCTTCGAGCGCCCAGAGCGTCGCCTCGACGCCGGCGAAGCCGACGACGGCGTTCAGCACGATGTCGGGCTCGCAGCGCTCGAGGAGTGCGACCGGGTCCCCCCCGACCTCCACGTGCTCGACGCCGTGCTCGCCGGCGAGGTCGTCCAGCGGCGTCGAGCCGGACTGGAGCGCGCAGAGTGCGAGCTCGGGATGGGCCGAGACGACCTCGATCGCCTGGCGGCCGATCGAGCCGGTGGCCCCCAGGAGCGCGACGCGTCTCACCCCGGGAAGGATGCCTGACGTCGTCCCGGCCTAGGCAAGCGCGAGGAGCGCGAAGTACGCCGCAGGACCGGCCCAGAGGAGCGAGTCGACCCGATCGAGGACGCCGCCATGCCCGGCGAGGATGCTCCCAGAATCCTTCACCCCGAGATCCCGCTTGACGGCGGACTCGAACAGATCGCCGAGCGTCGCCGCGAGCGCGATCGCCAGCCCGAGGACGAGCGACTCGCCGGTGGAGACGACGTCCTGCTCGTACAGGGCGAAGAACGTCACGGCGACGCCGACGAGGGTGCCCGCGACGAACCCTTCGACCGACTTCCCGGGCGAGATCGCCGGCGCGAGGCGGTGACGGCCGACTGCGCGCCCGACGAAGTACGCCGCAGTGTCGTCCGCGAACACGGTGAGGAGCACGGTGAAGATCAGCAGCCGTCCGTCGTCGGGGATGTCGCGGACGAGCAGGAAGTGCGCGAGCCCGCCCCCGACCCAGGCGACGCCGAGCAGGGTCGTCGCGAAGGCGGCAACGGCGTTCTGGCGGACGCTCGAGACGAAGAACACGACGAGCGCGATGGGCAGCGTCGAAATCATCCCGGCGAGGAGCCACGGAAGCCCGCCGAGCTGCGCCCCGAGCAGCGTCAGCACCAGCCCGGCATAGCCGCCGAGCACCATCGGGTGCAGCCCCCGCGCCATCCCGTAGAGCTCGTGGAGCGCGAGGAGCCCGCCTACGAGCGTGAGCGCGAAGAGCCACCAGCCGCCCGCCCAGACGACGCCCAGCACGATCGGCAGGAGAATCAGCGTGACGAGGATCCGCGAGACGAACGGGCTCACGCGATGCAGCTCACGCGAGATCCCGTGCGCCGAAGCGGCGGCTGCGGATCGCGTACTCGTCGACCGCGGCCCGCAGGTCGTCGGCGTCGAAGTCCGGCCAGAGCGTCTCGGTGAAGACGAGCTCCGCATACGCGGCTTCCCAGAGCAGGAAGTTCGACAGCCGTAGCTCGCCCGACGTCCGCACGAGCAGGTCGACGTCGCCGAGCTCGGGCGAGTAAAGCCGGGCGCCGACGGCCTTCTCGTCGACGTCGCCCGCCCCGACGCCGTCCTCCACGAGCCTGCGCGCGGCGTGCACCAGTTCCGCGCGTCCGCCGTAGTCGAAGGCGATCCAGAGGTGCAGCGTGTCGAGGTGCGCCGTCCGCTCCTCGAGCCCGCGCATCTTCGCCTCGAGCCAGGGATCGACGCGATCCCGCCGGCCGAGGAAGCGCGTCCTGACGCCTTGCCCGGCGAGGTCGGGGAGCTCGCGGTCGATGGTCTCGGAGAGGATCTCCATCAGCTCGGCGACCTCCGCGTCCGGCCGAGACCAGTTCTCGGTCGAGAACGCGTAGACGACGAGCGAGCGGACGCCGAGGTCGATCGCCGCCTCCACGGTGCGGCGGAGCGCCCGCGTGCCCTCGCGGTGCCCCGCTGCGACGGGCAGGCCGCGGCTTTCCGCCCAGCGGCCGTTGCCGTCCATGATGATCGCCACGGTTCGGGGGGCGTCGCCCTGCGAACCGTGGCTAGGACGGGGCGGATCCGCAGGCACAGGAGTCAGAGGCTTGACGCTGACAGGCGTCAAACCTCCATGATCTCGGCTTCCTTGTGCTTCAGCAGCTCGTCGATCCGCTTCACGTGGTCGTCGGTCAGCTTTTGCACCTGGGTCTCCGCGCGCCGCTCCTCGTCGTCGCCGACGTCGCCGTCCCGGACGAGCTCCTCGAGGTGGCGCATCACGTCGCGCCGGACGTTGCGGATCGCCACCTTGCCCTCCTCGGCATAGCGGCGGACGAGCTTCACGAGCTCCTTGCGCCGCTCCTCGGTGAGCGCCGGGATCGGAAGGCGGATCAGCCGGCCGTCGTTCGACGGGGTGAGCCCGAGGTCGGACTCCATGATCGCCTTCTCGATCGCCTTGATCTGGGTCTGGTCGTACGGCTGCACCGAGAGCAACCGCGCCTCCGGCGCGCTGATCGTCGCCATGTTCGAGAGGGGCGTCGGCGTGCCGTAGTAGTCGATCGTGATGCGGTCGAGGAGCGCGGTCGACGCACGCCCCGTCCGAACGGAATTGAACTCCGTGCGGGTGTGGCCGATCGACCCGTCCATCCGCCGCACGCAGTCCGCCAGGAACTCCTCGATCGCAGCCACCGCGCCTCCTAGTGCCCGTCGTCGCTTTCGCCCGCCGACGTCGTGACGAGCGTCCCGATCCTCTCGCCCCGTGCAGCCCGGGCGATGTTGCCGTCGGCGAGCTCGAACACGTGGATCGAGACGCCGTTGTCCATGCACAGCGACAGCGCGGTCGTGTCCATCACGCGCAGGCCGCGCTCGATCGCCTGCAGGTGCGTCACTTCGGGGAGGAACCGCGCGTCCGCATCGGTGCGGGGGTCGCCGTCGTAGACGCCGTTGACGCCGTGCTTCGCCATGAGGATCACCTCCGCGCCGATCTCGAGCGCGCGCAGCGCCGCCGCCGTGTCCGTGGTGAAGAACGGGTTCCCCGTCCCGGCGGCGAAGATCACTACACGCCCCTTCTCGAGGTGGCGGATCGCGCGGCGGCGAATGTACGGCTCCGCGACCTCCGAGACCGCGATCGCCGACTGGACGCGCGTCTGTGCGCCGAGGCGCTCGAGCCCGTCCTGGAGCGCGAGGGCGTTGAGGAGCGTCGCGAGCATCCCGGCGTAGTCCGCCGTCGCCCGGTCCATCCCCTCGGCGGCGGCCTTCATGCCGCGGTAGAAGTTGCCGCCGCCCACGACGATCGCGACCTCGGTGCCCGTCTCCTGCACCGCGACCACCTCGCGTGCGATCGACGAGACCGTGTGCGGGTCCACGCCGTACTCCCGGTCGCCCATGAGGCTCTCGCCGGAGAGCTTGAGCAGCACCCGGCCGAAGCCGGGTTGCCCGCTGCCCGCGCCGGGGCGCGCCTCCCGCGGCGACGTCGTGCTCATCCGAGCTGGAGCCGCTCGAACTCGAGCACCTCGGCGTCCTCACCCGCGAGAGCCTGGCCGACCGTGCTCGAAGGATCGTGGATCCACGGCTGGTCGACGAGCACGCGTGCAGCGAAGAAGCGCTTCTGGAGCATGCCGCCCACGATCTTCTCACGTGCCTGCTCCGGCTTCGAGAGAACCTCGTCGGTGCCCGCGAAGATCTCGCGCTCCGACGTCACGAGCTCCTCGGGCACGTCCTCGCGCCCTATCCACTCGGGGGAGGAGGCGGCGATGTGCATCGCGACCCTGCGGCCGAGGTCCGGCGAGCCGCCGCGCACCTGGACGAGCACGCCGAGCTTGTTCCCCGGAGGGTGCACGTAGGAGGCGATCCGGCCGCCGTCGACGGCCTCGAAGCGCGCGGCGCCGGCGATCACGATGTTCTCGCCGAGCTTGGCTGTCAGCGCGACCCGGTCGTCCTCGAGCACGCTCTCCGAGCCCGGCCCGTCCCGCTCCACCGTCTCCAGCGCCTTCTCGACGAAGGCCAGGAAGTCGTCGTTCTTCGAGACAGGCTCGGTCTCGCAGCCGACCGCGACGAGCGTCCCGCCGGTCGAGTCGCCGGCGACCCGGTCGGCCACCCGCCCCTCGGTCGTCGCCCGCCCGGCGCGCTTCGCCGCGCTCGCCATGCCCTTCTCGCGGAGCAGGCGCGTCGCGACCTCGATGTCGCCGTTCGCCTCCTCGAGAGCGCGCTTGCAGTCCATCATCCCCGCGCCGGTCCGCTCGCGGAGCTCCTTCACGAGGCTTGCCGAGATCTGGCTCATTCGGTCGCCTCCGTCGAGCCCTCAGACCTCGCGACGGCGGCGGCCGGCTCCTGCTCCGCCGCGGCGGCCGGCTCCTGCTCCGCCGCGGCGGCCGGCTCCGGCTCCGCAGCCGCGGTCGAGTCGCCCTTGGTCAGCTCCTCCTCGGTGACCTTGGTCTTCGCCGCGGCGATCCCGTCGGCGATCGCGCGCACGACGAGGGAGCAGGAGCGAATCGCGTCGTCGTTCCCCGGGACGACGTACGTCGCCTCGTCGGGGTCGCAGTTGGTGTCGACGAGCGCGATCACGGGGAGCCCGAGGCGCTGCGCCTCGCGCACCGCGAGCTGCTCCTTGCGGAGATCGACGATGAAGACTGCGTCGGGCTGGCGCTTCATGTTCGAGACGCCGCCGAGGTTCGCCTCGAGCTTCTCGAGCTCGCCGGTCATGGCGATGCGCTCCTTCGCCGGGAGCAGCTCGAGCTGACCCTCCTCCTTCAGGCGCCGGAGCTCCTGGAGATAGGCGATGCGGTCGGCGATCGTGCGCCAGTTCGTGAGCAGGCCGCCGAGCCACCGGTGGGCGACGTACGGCTGACCGACACGGGTCGCCTCGCGCTCGATCGCCTCCTGCGCCTGCTTCTTCGTGCCGACGAAGAGGATGGTGCCGCCGCGGCCCGCGACGTTGCGGGCGAACTCGTACGCCTCTTCCAGCAGTGCCTGCGTCTGCTGGAGGTCGACGATGTAGATGCCGCCGCGCTCGTCGAAGATGAAGCGCTTCATCTTCGGGTTCCAGCGCCGCGTCTGGTGGCCGAAGTGCACCCCGGCCTCCAGCAGCTCCTTCATGGAGACGACTGCCACGATGTGATCCTTTCGGTTGCTTGCGATACGCCGACGTGCGCGGACGGAACCCGGGCATCCCAGGCACCCCCGTCCGGAGGCCACGCCGGGTCGGCGGAACGTGTGAACGGAGAATCGTAGCCGCGGCCGCGCCGAGCGGTGCGTTCGCTAGCCGGGCGCCTCGGCCCGCGCACGCTCGAGCGCTTCGGAGAGGTCGTCCGGGAGTGGTGACTCGAGCGCGATCCGTTCGTCGTCGAACGGGTGGTCGAACGCGAGTGCATGCGCGTGCAGGAACTGGCGCGCGAGGCCGAGGTCCCCGGCCACGCCGTAGACCGGGTCGCCGGAGACCGGAAGCTCGATCGCCTCGAGATGGACCCGAATCTGGTGCGTCCGACCCGTCTCCAGCCGTAGCTCGAGCAGGGTGCGGTCGCCGAGCCGCTCGCGCACCTCGAACCAGGTGACCGCCTCGCGCGGCGTCTCCGTGTCGATCGACCGCCGTGTCCGGTCGGCGCGGTCGCGGCCGATCGCCGCGTCGATCTTCCCCGTGCGCGACTTCGGCGTGCCGCGGGCGAGCGCCAGGTAGCGCCGTTCGACCCTCCGCTCGCGGACCGCGGCCGAGAGCCGCTCGTAGGCGGGCTCCGAGCGGGCGACGACAAGGAGGCCCGACGTGTCCCGGTCGAGCCGGTGGACGATCCCCGGTCGTTCGGGGTCTCCCCCCGCTGCGCCGAGCCCGACCAGCCGGTTGACCAGCGTCTCCCCCGCGTGTCCCGGGGCAGGATGAACGACCAGCCCGGCGGGCTTGTCGATCACGAGCAGGTGCCCGTCGGCGTAGACGACGTCGAGCGGCTCCTGGGACGGCTCGAGCGAGGCCGGCTCGGGAAGCTCGACCTCGAGCTCCTCTCCGCCCTCGAGCCTGTGGCTCTTCGCACGCCGCTCGCCGTCGACGACGACGGCGCCGTCACGGATGAGGCGCTCTGCGAGGGATCTGCTGCCGACCCCAGGCAGCGCGGCGACGACGGCGTCGAGCCGCCGACCCGCGTCCGTCTCAGAAACGAGAGAGCGGTGACGTGCCAACCGATGCGCTCGTGCGATCCGCCGCGACGAACGAGAGGAACAGCAGCGCGACCCCGACGACGATGAACGTGTCCGCGAGGTTGAACGCGGGCCAGTAGTCGAAGTCGAGGAAGTCGGTGACGTGACCGAGCCTCAGCCGGTCGACGAGGTTCGAGATGCTGCCGCCCAGCACGAGCCCCACCGCCACAGGCAGAAGCGGATGCCGCCGCCCGGAGCGCGCGAAGAACACGACGAGCGCCACGATGGCGAGCGCCGTCAGCGCGATCACGACGCTCGTCGCGTCCGAGAACAGGCCGAACGCGATGCCCGTGTTCCGCACGCGGTGGATCGACAGCGGCCCGAGCACCTGGACCGAGTCCCCGAGCTCGAGCGCACCGGCCACGACGAGCTTCGTCAGCTGGTCGGCTGCGGCTGCGGCGCCGGCGACGACGAGGAGCGCGGCCCACTGGGCGGGGCCTGCGGCAAGCGAGCGCTGCGCGCCCGGGATCGGCTCGAGGGCGTTCGTCGCCGAGCCGACACGGACCTCGAGCGGCGGTCGCGACGGGGGAACCGCACGTGCGGGCTCGCTCATCGACCCTCCTCCAGCTGCTTGCAGGAGACGCACAGCGTCGCGTACGGCACGGCGTCGAGACGCTCGGCGGGGATCTCCTGCCCGCAGCGTCCGCACTGCCCGTAGGTTCCGTCCTCGATCTTCGCCAGCGCACGATCGATCTCGTAGACGATCTGCTCGGCGTTCTCCTCCAGCGACTCGTCGACTTCGCGGTCGACCATCTCGGTCGCATGGTCGGCGAGGTGCTGGTCGCCGCTCGCGTTCGACAGCTCGCCCTCGTCGACATCGCCCTCGACGATGTCGTGGGCGGCGCCGAGGACCCGCGCACGAAGCCCGAGCAGCTCGCTGCGACGGTCGTCGAGATCGACGCTCATGCTCTTCGCTCTCCCGCAGAGGCGAGCAGTCGCTCCGCCTCCTCGCGGCTCAGCTCCTGCACCTCCACGAGCTTTTCGCCCGTTGTGTGGCCCCTGGCGATTCGAACGGACGCCCGCGGCACACGAAGCGTGCGCGCGAGCAGGGCGACCAGCTCGTCGTTCGCGCGCCCCCGCTCGGGCGCCGCCGCGACGCGCAGCTTCCAGGCCCCGCCGAGACGCCCGACGACTTCGGAGCGGCGGGCGCCGGAAACGACGCGGACGCGGAGCCGCAGCGGCGTCGCGGAACTCGTGTTGCGGACGGACATCACTCAAGGATAGTCCGACCCGCGGCGGAGGCCGCAACGAGCGTCTTCGTGCCGCTGTCTACCCGGCGAGGCGATCGGCGGCCTGGCCGGCCGGCTGCTCGCTGAGCCGCGGTGTGATCGGCGCGGATCGCTTCACGTCCTCCGAGGGCTGTTCCTCGTCCCCATCGTCCTCCGCGAGCACGTCGAGCGCCGAACGCATGATCGACCGCACCCGGCGCGTCTCGGCGAGGAGCTGCTCTTTCTCGACGATCGCGTCTCGCACGAGGCGACGACCTTCCGCTCCTGCCTCCTGCACGATCACGTCGGCCTCGCGGCGCGCCTGCTCCTTCATGTCCTGCGCGGCCCGCTCGGCGGAGACGAGGGTCGAGCGGAGCAGCGTCTCGAGCTCGACGTGCCTCGCGACCTCGGCGTCGAGCTCGTGGACGCGTTCGCCCAGCTCGGCGCGCTCGCGCCAGACGGCCTCGAAGCTGTCGGCGATCTCCTCGATCGTGCGGTGGACATGGCCGCGGCGGTAGCCGAACAGGCCACGCCGCATCTCCAGGTGGCGGACTTCGACGGGCGTGAGTGTCATGACCGACCCTCCTTCCTTCCAGCGGCGTTTACGGCCGGGCGACTCAGAAGAGCCGCCCGATCAGGCCGTTGACGATGCGTTCGGCGATATAGAGCGAGAAGACGGCGACGATCGGCGACACGTCGAGCGGGCCGAGCGGGGGGATTACGCGCCGGAACAGGCGCAGGTACGGCTCGCACACGTCCATCAGGAACTGCCGGACGCGCTCGAGCGTCGACGACGCGCCGGCCGGGAACCAGGACGTCACGATGAAGGCGAGGATCAAGAGGACGTAGACGCCGACGAAGACGGACACGAACTGCTGCACCGACGACGCCGTATCGGCCAGCACGAGAAAGCCGACGAAGTCGTCGCCCACACCGGTGGATTCTCGCTGAGAGCGGCGGTTCCTCCGCCCCGGGGTCTCAGGCCTGGTTGAAGAAGTCCCCGGTCGGGTCGAGCGCGCGGGCCCGCTCCTCGGCGGACACCTCGACGTTCCGTGGCGTCAGCAGGAACACCTTGTCGGCGACGCGCTGCATGCTGCCGTCGAGCGCGTAGGTGAGACCGCTCGCGAAGTCGATCAGCCGCTTCGACAGCTCGGTGTCCGCATTCTGGAGATTGAGAATCACCGGCACGGAGTCCTTGAAGCGGTCGGCGATCTGCTGGGCGTCGTTGAAGCTCCGCGGCAGCACGAGGTGGACTCGCACCTGGCCGCCGCTGTCGACCCCGCGCAGACGGGACCGGCGGGAGCTCGAACGCGTGGGCGGCTGCTCGAGCTCCGGCTGCGAGACGCTGTCCGGGTCGGACCACGACTCCTGTTCGCGCCGCGGCAGCCGCCGGACGTTCGCCCGGTCGCGGCGGCGGTAGTCGCGCTCGACCTCCTCGTCGCTGACGGTCAGGTCCTCGTCCCAGTCCTCGTCCTCGGCGATGCCGAAGTAGACGAGCGTGCGGTTCCAGACGTCGGCGAGGCCCATGACGGCGCGTATCGTAACCCCGCCCGAGGACGCGGAACCGCTCCGTGCGGTCGACGCGATCAGTCGCGGACGAGAACGCTTCCGACCCGGATCAGCGTGGCGCCCTCCTCGACGGCGACGCGCCAGTCCTGCGACGTCCCCATCGAGAGCTCCTCCAGCCCGTGGCGCTCCGCGAGGTCGCGCAGGCGCTTGAACCACGGTCGCGACGCCTCGGGCTCGCCCGCGAGGGGCGGCATGGTCATCAGGCCGCGAATCGACGGAACGCGCACGAGCCACTCGTCGATCTCCTCGGGCGCGACGCCCGCCTTCGAGGGCTCGCCGGAGAGGTTGACCTCGAGCAGTGCAGGGACCGTGAGGCGCCTCGCCACCGACTCGGAGTCGAGCGAGTGCACGAGCTCGCAGATCCCGTTCACGACCTTCACCTTGTTCGACTGGAGGTGGCCGATGAAATGCCACCGAAACGTGTCGCCGTACCGTTCGTGCTTGGCCTGGAGGTCTTGCGCGCGGTTCTCCCCGACGACCTCCACGCCGGCCTCGGCGACGACGCCGAGCTCCTCGAGCGACACGTACTTCGTGGCGACGACCACGGTGACGCCCGCACCCGCTTCCTCGCGGAGCCGCAGGTACCGCTCGCGGAGGGTGGCGGCCTTCATCGCGCGAGCTCGCTCGCGCGCTCGAGGAGCGTCTCGCGCTCGTTCGCGGCGGGATCATCCAGCACTGCGTCGAGCAGCCGCGCGAGCGCCGCGCCGAGCGCCGGTCCCTCCCGGTAGCCGAGCGCCAGGAGGTCGCTGCCGTCGACCGCAAGGTCGGCGAGGCGATACGGGCTGTCCTGCTGGCCCTCGATCTCGTGGTCGAGACGCTCGAGGGCGTCGAGCTCCTCGGGCCCGATGCGCTTGACGGAGAGGTCGGCGCGCTTCAGCCGGACGAGCCGCCGTGCCTGTTCGAGGCCGTGCGCGGCGAGGAAGCGACGCGCCGCGGCCGCGTCGACGTCGCGGTCGAGACGGAAGTCGTGTCCTGCGACGAGCCGCACGACCTCGTCGCGAAGCGCGTTGGGGTAGCGCAGCCGCCGGAGGATCCGGGCGGTCATCGCCGCGCCGACGGTCGCATGCGACTCGGCCGTGCCGTCCGTCCCCGGCTTCGCGATGTCGTGAAACAGCCCGGCGAGGCGAACCTGCAGCTCCGCGCCGGCGTCGGCCGCCGCCTGGGCGACCGCGAACAGGTGCTCGTCCAGCGTGTTCGGCTGTCTCGGGGATGCGACGGAGTAGCCGATCGCGGGCCCGAGCTCCGGGATCACCTCGAGCAGCGCGCCCGTGTCGCGCGCCAGTCGCAGGGCGACCGCGGGTCGTGTGCCGAGGAGGAGCTTCGAGAGCTCGCCCATCCCGTCGACCGCGACACCGCCTCCGATCCGCTCGCCCGAGACGTGTCGCAGCCCCTCGGCCTCGGCGCGCATCTGGGCGACCGTCTCCGGCGCGAGCGTGAAGTCGAGCTGCGAGACGAGCCGGAGGCCGCGGAGGATGCGCAGCGGGTCCTCGCGGAAGCTCTCCTCGGCGACCGTCCGCAGCACGCGGCGCTCGAGGTCCGCGACGCCGCCGAATGGGTCGACGAGCTCTCCGGTCTCCAGTCGTCGTGCGATCGCGTTCACGGTGAAGTCCCGGCGCCGCATGTCGTCCTCGACCGACGCGCTCTCGTCCGCGACGATCTCGAAGTCGTGGTGTCCCGGGCCGGTGCTCCGCTCGATCCGTGGCGGAGTCAGCTCGATGCCCCACGGGACGAGCGACCGTACGGACTCGTCGTCCGGGTAGAAGCGCACGCCGACGAGCTGACCGTGCACCTCCATGTCCTCGACCCGCCCGTGCGGCTCCAGGGCGGCATGGAGTCCCGCGTGATCGACGCCGGGCACGAGGAAGTCCTCGTCGGAGTGCGGAATACCGAGCAGCTCGTCCCGTACGGCGCCGCCGACGACATAGGCGTCGAGCCGGAGAGAGCGGACGTAGCGGCGGATCTCGGTCGGCACGCGTCGATTGTTCCCGACCGCCGGTGCGTCGGCGAGCTAGAGGTGCGCCACCGCCTCGATCTCGACGAGCGCGCCCGACGGCAGCTTGGCCACCTGGAACGTCGAGCGCGCAGGCGGGCGGTCGCCGACCTTCGCAGCGTAGACCTCGTTCATCCCCTGGAAGTCGTCGAGGTCGGAGAGGAACACGCTCGTCTTCACGAGCTTGTCCATCGAGCTCCCGGCCGCCTCGAGGATCGCCGCGAGGTTCGCGAGCGCCTGCTCGGTCTGCTGCCCGATGTCTCCGTCGACCGAGGTGTCCCCGGGCCGGAGGCCGAGCTGACCCGCGACGAAGACGAGCTCCCCGGCGACGATCGCCTGGTTGTAGGGCGCCCCCTGGAACGGGGCGGGCGCTGCCTCGGTGCGGATCACGGTCTTCTCCACTGGGGCTCCTTCGTCTAGGCGGCCGTCGCTCGCGCGAGCGCGACGCCGAGGGCTTTGAAGATCGCGGCGAGGGCATGACCTGTGTCTTCGCCCTCCATCAGGCGCACGTGCACTGTCAGCCCCGCTTCCTCGGACAGGCGTCCCAGGAAGCGTGCGGCCAAGTCCGTGCCGAGGCCGCCGGCACCGGTGAGATCGGCGTTCGAAGCGACGAGCGGCCGGTCGGAGCGCTCGACGACCACCATCGCGAGCGCCTCATCTGCTGGGGCCGTCGCCTCGCCGAGGGCGCCTTCGGACAGCAACGGGCCGACGGCGCGGCCGAGCGCCGTGCCTGCCGCGTCCACCTCGGCCTCGGGGTCGTCCGGCTCGATCTCGAGCGTGAGCTCGAAGCCGCCCGCCCGTGCGAGCTCGGTGAGCAGGTGGTCGAGGACCGGGACACCGGTGGCGACGTTGATCGCGCCGGTTCCCTCGGCGATGCGCGCGCCGCTCACAGGTCGGCACGCTCTATCCGGGCGCCGAGGACACGCAACCGGTCGTCGATCGCCTCGTAGCCGCGGTCGATCTGGCCGACGTTGCCGATCGTCGAGCGGCCCTCGGCACAGAGCGCGGCGATCACCATCGCCATCCCGGCGCGGATGTCGGGGCTCTCAAGGCGCTGCCCATACAGCTGCGCGGGGCCGGTGACGACGACGCGGTGTGGGTCGCAGAGCACGATCCGCGCGCCCATCGAGACGAGCTTGTCGACGAAGAACAGGCGGCTCTCGAACATTTTCTCGAACACGAGCACCGTGCCGTGCGCCTGCGTCGCGGTGACGACGGCGATCGAGGTGAGGTCGGCCGGGAACGCCGGCCAGATCCCGCTCTCGATCTTGGGGATCTGGTCCCCGAAGTCGTCGACCACGCGGAGCTCCTGGTCGGGCGGCACGCGCACGGCGTTGTCCCGCACCTCGAGCTGGATCCCGAGCTTGCGAAAGGCCGGGACGATCGAGATCAGGTCGTCCGGCTCGACGTCCTCGACCGTGATCTCGCCGCCCGTCACCGCAGCGAGGGCGGCGAAGCTCGCCACCTCGACGTGCTCGGAGCGGATCCGGTACGCCCCGCCGCCGAGTGAGGGCACGCCGACGATCTTGAGGACGTTCGAGCCGATGCCGTCGATCTGCGCGCCCAGCGTGACGAGGAAGCGGCAGAGGTCCTGGATGTGCGGCTCGCATGCGGCGTGGCCGACGATCGTCTCGCCCTCGGCGAGCACGGCGGCCATCACCGCGTTCTCCGTTGCCATCACCGAGGCCTCGTCGAGGAACATCCGCTTGCCGCGCAACCCGTTCGTGCGCAGGTCGTAGCCGCCGTTCAGCTCGACCTCGACTCCGAGCTCGGCGAACGCGTGGAAGTGCGTGTCGAGGCGGCGGCGTCCGATCACATCTCCGCCGGGCGGCGGGACGGTCGCGCGGCCGAATCGAGCGAGCAGCGGCCCGGCGAGAAGGAACGACGCACGGATCTCACGGCCGAGCTCGGGATCGAGCTCCGTCCGCTCGACCGAGGAGCTGTCCACGGTCACCTCGTTCGGCCCCGTCCACGACGCATCCGCGCCGAGCGCGGCGAGAAGCTCCACCATCGTCTCGACGTCGCGGATCCGTGGGACGTTCGAGACGACGACCGGCTCGGCGGCGAGCACCGTCGCCGCGAGGATCGGTAGCGCCCCGTTCTTGTTGCCCGCGGCGCGAACGGTTCCCGACAGCGGGCGCCCGCCCTCGATCACGAACGACTGCATGCGGGGCGCTATCGTACCCGGCTCCGTGGAGGTGACCCGAGACAGGGCCTGGGAGACGCTGACGCGTTACACGACGAGCGAGTCGCTGCTGCGGCACGCGCTCGCGGTCGAGGCCTCGGTGCGGGGCTATGCACGGCGCTTCGGCGAGGACGAGGAGCTCTGGGCCTCCGTCGCGCTCCTGCACGACTTCGATTACGAGATCCACCCCACCCTGGACAAGCATCCCCAGGACGGCGCGCCGATCCTGCGCGAGGAGGGCTACCCCGAGGTCGTGATCCGCGCCGTGCTCTCGCATGCGGAGCATCTCGAGCTCGCGCGCGAGACGCAGCTCGAGAAGACGCTCTTCGCGTGCGACGAGATCTCCGGGTTCGTCCACGCCTGCGGGCTCGTTCGCCCCACTGGGCTGGACGGGCTCGAGCCGAAGTCCGTCCGCAAGAAGCTCAAGCAGCCGTCGTTCGCGGCCGGCGTCCACCGCGACGAGGTCTACGCCGGCGCGGAGCTCCTCGGCCTCGAGCTCGACGAGCACATCGAGAACGTGATCGAGTCGCTCCAGCCGATCGCGGGCGAGCTCGGTCTGCGTACCGCCGCCGACGCCGCCTGAGCGCTCCTCGGACCAGCGCTGCGTGGGTGGCCAGGCGTCGGCCGCGTGGGCCATGTCGCGATGCGCACGCGCGGTTGGCGTGGCGACGTGCCAGGCACGCAGCCACGTCCAACGCGGACACCGCACAAATGACCATCTCGACGCAGCTGGCGCACCGTTCTAGGTTCTCGCGACGTGGGACGTCCACATCGCATCGAACCTGTCGGAGGAACGCTGCACGTAACAGCACGCGGAGTGCGACGCGATCCGATCTACGTCGACGATGCGGACAGGCGCATGTTCATGGCGTTCCTGGCGCAATCGGTGTTCCGGTCCAGATGGACGTGCCTCGGGTATTGCCTGATGACGAACCACTTCCATGTCGTGCTCTCCCTCTCGGCGGCCAACCTCTCCAAAGGGATGCATCGGCTGAACGGGACCTACGCGCGCCGGTTCAACGAGCGTCACGGGTATCACGGCCATCTGTTCGATGCGCGCTTTTCGTCGACCATCATCAAGTCGGAAGAGCATTACCTCGATGCGATCCGGTACGTGGCGCTCAATCCGGTGGCTGCCGGGCTCTGCGCCGACCCTGCCGACTGGCCGTGGGGCAGTTTCCGCGCTACAGCGGGGCTCGAGCCCTGCCCCCGATTCCTCGCGGCGGCCCGGGTGCGGCGCCAGTTCGGGCGCGGGCAGCAGGGCGCCGAGCTCTACGCGGCGTTCGTCCGAGCACGCGTTTCGCTGGTCACCCCGGCGTAACGGTGACTGTTTGGGCGCCGTCCAACGCGGACGTGGCTACGTGCCTGGCACGTTGTCCAGCCCGGCGGCGAGCCGCTCGAGGTCTTCGTCGCTCGTCCACCAGCCGCACGAGGCCCGTACGAGGCCACGACCCGGGATCTCCCGCACGTCGACGCCCGCCTCCCGGAGCCGCTCCACGAGCGCAGGCGCCTCGGCGTTCGCGACGTGGAACGACACGAGCGAGGAAGACGTCAGGGGCTCGACGAGGTCGACGACCGGCGAGAGGAGGCGGCGGCAGGTCGCCGCGGCGGCTGCCGACCGCTCCGCCCACCAGTCGGGTCGAAGCGCGAGCGCCGCGAGCATCGCCCGTACCGTGCCGTTCGACCACCAGCCGGAGTCGAAGCGTCGCCCGCCCGGATGCGGGTCGAAGCTCCCGTCCGGGTCGTGCGACCGCTGCGAGAAGTACCCGGGCGAGACGAGTTCGAGGCTGTCGGGGTCTTGGACGACGAGTGCGCCGGTCGAATCGGGTCCGCAGAGCCACTTCTGGCCGGAGATCGTGAGGTAGTCGAGACCGCTCACGTCGTCGGGGATCGCCCCGACGGACTGCGCGCCGTCGACGAGGACCGGCACGCCGCACTGCTCGCGGAGCTCGCGGAGCGGCAGTACAGCGCCGGTCGTCCACAGCACGCGCGAGGTCGCGATCAACCGCGTTCTTGGAGTGACAGCCGCTGCGATCCGGTCCGGATCCGGGGGGACGACGACGACGCGCGCCCCGGACGCCGCCACGGGTCCGAGCAGGCCGAAGTGCTCGTCCGTCGTCGTGACGATCTCGTCGTCCGCGTCGAGGCCAAGGCCCCGGAGGACGATCCCGCAGCCGTCCGTGGTCGACGTCGTGAGGGCGACGACATCGGGCTCGGCGCCGACGAGCCGTGCGAACGCTTCCCGCAGCTCCTCGCGGAGCGCAAGCGTTTCCTCGAACGCGGACTTTCCCGTGCGGCCGTGCTCCAGGTCCCGCTCGATGCCGCACTCGAGTGCCTCGGCCACCGGCCGCGCGAGCGGCCCGAACGTCCCCGCGTTGAGGTACGCGACCGACTCGAGCACCGGAAACAACGACCGGGCCTCCTCGAAGGTCACTCGCCGACCTCGACGGTCGCCTCGACGACGGGGTGGTCGGAGAGCACGACGCCATTGTGCCGCCGCCGCTCACCCGGCCAGACGGTCACCGACGTCGTCGCGGCGCCGCGCACGAGCACGTGGTCGATCCCCTCGACCGGCCGGGAGTAGTCGTCGAGCAGCGGATCGCCGACGTTGAAGTCCCCGGCGAGCACGACGACGTCACCGGGTGTCGCACGCCCTTCGACGAACGCTGCCGCCCGCGCCGACTCGGCCCGGGGAACCTCGGGGTGCGCGAAGTCGTTCGTTGCATGGAGGTTTCCGATCGTCACGCCAGGCGCTCCCGCGATTCGCACCGCATGGACGATGCGCCGTTCGTGCCGCCCCTCGCTGATCCGCTCGTGCCCGACGTCGGTTGCCGCATGACGGGGCGCGACGAGGATCGCGTTCGCCTGCCCCGAGAGCCCCGAGCGGAAGAAGCCCTGGTGCGCGCGGGTCACCCAGGTCGAGAGCGGCCCGGGCCAGAGAGGCGGCCGGATGACGAGTTCGAAGTGCTGCATGCCCGACCAACCCGCGATCCGCGCGACGGCCCAGACAGGCAGCTCCTGCACGCAGACGACATCCGGTCCGTCCGACGTCACGAGCTCGATCATCTTGTGGAGGAAGCCCGCGCGGCGCGGCGGGTCGGCGTTGCCGTGGAACACGTTCCAGCTCCGGACGACGAGTCGCACGGGCCGAGGCTACGGGTACCGTCGGGCCTCTGCAGCCCATGCGCGTCGTCCTCGCCGACCCCCCGGCCTTCACCCCGCCGTACGATCACGAGCTCGCCTCAGCGCTGGCGCGCGCGGGCGCGGATGTAGAGCTCGTCACGTCGCAGTTCCGCTTCGGCGAGCGACCCGCTCCCGACGGCTATCGCCTCGTGGAGAGTCTCTACCCACGGTCGGCCCGGGCCCGCAGCAATGCGGTACGGCTGCCGCTCAAGGCGCTGGAGCACCCGTTCGCGACCCGCAGCGTGCTCGCCCGTCCCGCGGACGTCGTCCATTTTCAGTGGCTTGCCGTTCCGGAGGTCGACCGGCTCTTGCTCCGTTCCGACCGACCGCTCGTGCTCACCGCGCACGATCTCCTGCCGAGACGCACAGCCAGCCGCACCCGTCTCTGGCGCTCGCTCTTCGCGCGCTTCGACCGTGTGGTCGTCCACTCCATGCGGGGCCGCGAGGCGCTGGCCGCGTTCGGCGTGGCCGAGGCAAAGCTCCGCGTGATTCCCCACCCCGTGTTCCGCAGCGATGCGCCACGTGCGGACGACGGCCGGACCGTCCTCGCACTCGGCGTGATCCGCCACTACAAGGGGCTGCCCGACGCCGTCGACGCCGTCCTGGGCATCCCCGACGCGCGCCTGCTCGTGGCGGGCCACCCCCGTGTCCCACTCGAGCCGCTGCGCAGGCGGGCCGGTGCACGGGCCGAGTGGCGCCTCGGGTACCTCGACCGCCCCGCGCTCGAGCGCGCGCTGTCGGACACGACCGTCGCCGTCTTTCCGTACGCCGCGGAGCTCGACCAGTCCGGCGCGCTCCTGCAGGCGCTCGGTGCCGGAGTCCCTGCGGTCGTCTACGACGTCGGCGGGCTCGGCGAGGTTGTACGTGCGTTCGAGGCGGGTCGGGTCGTCCCGCCGGGTGACCTCGACGGCCTCGGGGCCGCGCTCCGAGAGCTGCTCGTTGACCCCGCAGCGCTCGCGGCCGCGCGGAGTGGCGCCGCGAGGGCGCGGGACGAACTCACGTGGGACGCGGCCGCCGCGGCGCACCTCGCCCTCTACGAGGAGCTCGTGTGAGGTTCCGCCGCGGGCAGTTCGACGAACTTGTCGAACGCCAGCTCGGGCTGTTCGCGAGCGACGAGTCGGCGCTCTTGGCGGAAGCCGACGAGGCCGAGTCGGCCTGGATCCGCTCGGGCCGCGACAATGCGGAGGAGGCGTACGGCGACTACCAGCTCGTCGTCGACGCAATCGCGGACTCCCTGCTCGAGATCCGCGACGCCTACGCCGCGACACTGTCCGAGGACAAGGCCGACGCGTATCTGCGTGCGTTCAGCGCCGGCGTCAAGCGCCGCTTCGGGCGCTACGCGTCGCTCGTCTCGGACGTCGAATCGGCGTGATCGGAGTCGATGCTCTCTTCCGGCGGCCGGGGCCGGAGCGAGCGCGCGAGCTTCAGGTGCGTGGCCGCCTCCTCGTGCCGGCCCTGGTTCCGCAGGGCACGACCGAGCGCGTAATGCGCGTAGTCGTCGGCGGGCGAGATGTCGAGCACCTTCCGGAACTCCGCCTCCGCCTCGGCCCAGCGCATGATCCGGAAGTACGCGATCCCGAGCGCCTCGCGGATGGACGCCTTGTCGGGCTCGAGCCGCTTCGCCTTTTCGAGGGCGACAGTCGCCTGCGCCGGCATCCCGTCGCGGAGGTGGCTGCGGCCCTGCTGATAGAGGTCGTACGCGGCGCTCACCATCTCACCTTGCCGAAGGTGTCAAGCGCGTGCGAAACGACCGGAGCGAGAGCCCGCTCCGAAGCCGCGTTGCGGGGCGTTCGCGCGAGCGGGCAAAGCCGAGGACCCGAACCAGCTCGTCCCGCGAGCGTCGGGCTGCCGCCTCGGCCCTGTCGGTGGGCCCAAACCGCGCCTCGGAGAGCGCCGTGCCGAGCGACCCGCACGGCGTCGCGAGCGCCCGCTCCGCCGTCCGCTGCAGCGTCGCGACGGTCGCGTTCGGGTCGACCCCGAGGCCACGGTCGACGAGAGCGTCCACGAGCTCCGCCCGGACTCCCCACGCGAGCCGCCGTGGGTCGCGGCGTCGGAGTCGCCGTTGACGCCGGAGGAGCTTCGCTCCGACCACCAGGCCGGCGGCGGCGAGCGGCACGACGGGAAGCGCAACGATCCACCAGGCGATCCCCTGCTTCTCGTCCACCGGCGCCGCGACCGGCGCCAGAGGCCGCCGCGGCGTGTCGCGGAGCGCCTGGTCGAAGTCGAGAAACCGTCCGGTGCCGAGCGCCGCCACCGCGTCCGCGGAGTCGGACGCGAGCGTGTAGGCGGCGGAGAGCGTGCCCCGCCCGGGAGTCGGGTCGAAGGTCAGCCAGCCGTAGCCGGCGAACCACGCCTCGACCCATGCGTGCGCCTGGTAGTCCGTCACCGTCCAGACGCCGCCCCTCCACGTGCCCGCCGTGAACCCGACGGCGACGCGTGCCGGCACGCCGAGCATGCGGAGCATCACGGTCATCGCCCCGGCGAAGTGCTGACAGTAGCCCGCTCGCGTCCGCTCTACGAAGTCGACGAGGGGCGGCAGCCCGGCCGACCGCGGCGGCTGCTCGTCGTACGTGAAGTTCCCGCCCGAGCGAAACCAGCGCTCGAGCCGTAGCGTCGCCTCGTAGGGCGAACGGGCGCGAGACGTGATCCGTTGCGCATCTCGCCACAGGGGCCGGTACGCCCATAGCGGCTGGTACCGGTCGTCGTGGAACATCGACGCGATGCGGCGCGCACGACCCGGGGTGCCGTACCCGAGGAACTGTGCGCGGTCGAGCTCCAGGTAGCGGTCGGCCGCCGCCGGGTATCGCGCTGGTGACGCGGCGAGGGCTCGCGGGCTCGGCTCCGGCGCGTAGCTCCACACCGAGTAGGTCGTCCCGGACTGCACGGGGGTCGCCCCCCGCATCACGCCGCCGCTCAGGAACGAGACGCGGCCGAGCGCCCGGCCGTCGACGAGCGCGGGCGCGCCGGCGGCGACGACGTGGTCGTCCTCGTAGCCGTCGATCGTCACCTGCTGGTGGAGCCAGCTGCCCGGCTTGCGGTCTCGTTCGGGGACGAGCGGATCGGCCGGCAGCCGGCCACTGGCGGTGCCGGCGTCGACCGGGTAGAGGTTCTCGATCCAGCGATCGGCAACGAACGTGTCGAGCGTCGACGCGCGCCAGTACTGGGCTCGCTGCGGCGCGCGGATCCGGAACACGACCGTCGGCCGCGCGGGAAACGAGATGCCGGCGTAGGTCGCGTCCCACACGAAGCGAAAGTCACCCCCGCCTCCGCCACGCGCGAACGGATCCCAGCCGCGCCAGTCGACGTGCGTCTCCCCCGGGGCGACGCCCCCGGACGCAGCGGCGGACGCCGCCACGACGACGACCGCCGCGAGCGCGACACCGGGCACGGCGCGGCCGAGTCGGCCCGAGCGGAGCACGACGAACGCCCAGAGGACGCTGCCGAGCGCGAGCATCCCGAGGCGGAAGCCGTAGGCGTCCTCGAGGAGCGTCGCCGGGAACCCGACGCCGACGGCGACCGCAGCCACGACAATCGTCGGCCTGCGGGCCACGATCCCGAGAACTGCCGCCAGCGCCAGCGCGAAGCCGGTGCACGCGACCAGTCCGTGGAGCGTCGGGAAGGCGAGCGGGTCGAACGGCGCCTGCACGGCAGGCGCGTCGTGAAGCGCGGCCCACCCGTGCTCCAGCGCACGGTGGGGCCAGGTCTCGAACGCGAGCGTGAGCGCCGCGAGCACGGCCCCTGCGCCGACCGCGATCCTGGCGCGGTTGCCGAGCAGGAGCGCGGGAACGAGCGCCAGGAGCGCCAGGGCGACGAAGGCGCCCCACGAGACGGGCCGTTCCAGGAACGACCAGGCGAGCAGGATCGTCGCGGCGGCGGGCGCAGCGGCTGCGAGCGAACGGAGACCCCGGGCCCTAGCCAACGGCACGCTCCTCGAGCCCGGCGAGGCAGTCCTCGAGCGGCACTCCGTGCCGGAGGACGGCGACGGGAGCTCCCGCGACCGCGAGACGCAGAAGTGCGGTCGTCGACCTGGTCGCGGGGCGCCCTGCGTACGTCGGCGCGTCCACCGCGACGAGCGCCGGCATCCGCCCTCCGGCGGCGCGTGCCACAAGCGCGTCCACGACGTGCTCCGGGCGAGCCGTCACGACCACCAGCTCCGCGACGGTCGCGAGCTCGCCGCGCGGCGCGACGAGCGACGCGAGCGGCGTCCCGTCCGCCCCCTCGACACCGGCCAGCGCGTCGAGCGCGCGCTCCCACTCGGCGCCGAGCGTCCGCACCCGATGGATCTCCGGGGCCGGGGTCCCGATCACCAGAACGGCGCCACGCGAGCGCGCGGCATGCGCGCGAACGAGGCCGGCGGCCGCCCTGACGGCGTCGTCGAGGCTCGAGTCCCCGGGCGGGCCGGCAATCGACGAGCGCTCAACGTCGAGGAGGACGGCGACGCTGTCCCGCGGCGCGTCCTCGAGCTCCCGCACCATCAGCTGCCCTCGCCGGGCCGAGGTCGCCCAGTGAACGGCCCGAAGAGGCTCGCCCTCGACGTATTCGCGGACGCCGTGCGGCTCGAGCCCGCTCGGACGACGCACCGGTTGACGGCGCCCGCCGTCTCCACGACTCCCCGCGTCGCTGAACAGAAGTCCGAGCTGCGGGACACGCGGTCGTACGAGCACTGCGCCCGCCGCCGGCACGGGCAGCTCGAGGCGGCTCAGCCCGAGGGGATCGTCGACGAGCAGCATTCCGGGGCCCAGGGCGTAGCGGCCCCTGGGCGCGCGGTCGACGACGACCTGGGCGGATCCGTTCCGCGCTAGTGCGACCCGCCGCTCGCCGAGCGGGCCGATGCGGTCGCGCAGCTCGATCCGGGACGCCAGCAACGGTCGGCCGCGCAGCACGACCTCGAGTCCGAGCGGCTCGCCCTCGATCGTCGGGGCGATGGACGGGAGCCGCTCGACTGAGAGGCTGCGCGCGACCGTCCGCGTCCAGGCCTTCGCGAGGAGCGCGGCGAGGGCCAGCCCGAACCCGAGGATCGCGAGTGCGGTCGCCCCGACCGACCAGGCCGCGACGACGACGACGATCGCGAGCGTGCCCACGCCGCCGACGACCGTCGAGCCGCCGGTGCGGGGGCCTTCGCTCACACCGGCGCCGCGGTCGCCGTGAGCGCCTCGGCGACGATCTCCGCGGCGGTCACGCCGGTCGCGCGGGCCTCGGGCGCGAGGATCAGACGGTGCCCGAGGACAGGCTGCGCGAGCGCCTGGACGTCCTCGGGCACGACGAAGTCGCGACCGGCGGTCAGCGCGCGAGCCTTTGCCAGACGCAGGAGCGCGATCCCGGAGCGCGGGCTGCCGCCCAGCGCAAGGCGGCGGCTTTCGCGTGTGTGGCGGAGGAGCGCGACGACGTACCGGTTGACGCTCTCCTCCACGTGCACCTGCCGAACCGCCTCGATCGCCTCGAGGAGCTCGCTGTGCCCGGCGACGGGCCGCAGGTGCTCGAGGGGCGGCTCCGTGGTTTGCTCGGCAAGCATGCGGGCCTCGTCGGCGTCAGGGGGATAGCCGATCGCCATCCGCACGGCGAACCGGTCGAGCTGCGCCTCCGGCAGCGGGTAGGTGCCCTCGTACTCCACCGGGTTCTGGGTCGCGATCACGAGGAACGGGCGCTCGAGGACGTGCGTCTCGCCGTCCACGGTGACCTGTGTCTCCTGCATCGCCTCGAGGAGCGCCGACTGGGTCTTCGGCGACGCGCGGTTGATCTCGTCGACGAGCAGGACGTTCGCGAACACGGGGCCCGGCCGGAACCGAAACGACCCGCTCGAGCGGTCGAAGACGTTGACGCCGGTGACGTCGGCCGGCAGCAGGTCGGGCGTGAACTGCACCCGCTGGAACCGAAGCTCGAGCGACCGTGCGAGTGCCTTGGCGAGCACCGTCTTGCCCACGCCCGGAACGTCCTCGACGAGCACGTGGCCCTCCGAGAGGAGGCAGAGCAGTGGCAGCCGGAGCGTCTCCGGGGTTGCGTGGATCGCCGAAGAGAGATTCCCGACGACGCGCTCCGCGAGCGCCGACGTGTCGACAACCCCGCCGACACCGAGCGGAGCGACGGGCTCGCTCACGTCCGCTCTGCGAGCAGCCGCTCGACCTCGTCGAGGATCGCACCCGCGATCTCGGGCTTCGGCGCCTTCGCGACCGTCCGCTCGCCTCCGCGCGAGACCAGGACGACCTCATTGTCCTCCGACTCGAAGCCGACGTCGTCCCGCCCCACGTCGTTGTAGACGACGAGATCGACGTTCTTGTCGGTCAGCATCGCGCGCTTGCGGGCGAGGCCGTCCTCCCCGCTCTCGGCGCCGAACGCGACCAGCACCTGACTATCGCGCCGTGCCGCACCGAGCGCCCGCGCGACGTCGGCGGTCGGGACGAGATCGACCGTCCACGGCTCGCCGTCCTTCGGCCGCTTCCCGGCGAGCGCTTCGGCGGGCCGGTAGTCGGAGACGGCCGCGGCCATCAGCACGACGTCCGCGTCGGTCCGCGAGAGCGCCTCCCGGCGGAGGTCTGCGGCGGTCGGGGTCGGCACCACCTCGACGCCCGTGGGCGCCGCCACCTGGAGGTTCGCCGCGAGGACGGTCACCCGCGCGCCGCGATCCCGAGCGGCCTCCGCGAGCGCGACGCCCATCCGGCCGGAGGAGCGGTTCCCGACGAAGCGCACCTGGTCGAGCGGCTCTCGCGTCCCACCGGCGGTGACGAGCACGTGCCGGGCCGAGAGCGGCGAGGCGCTCGACACCTCCGGCCCCGAGAGTCCGAGAAGCGCCTCGACGCGGGCCGCGATCTCCTCCGGCTCGGTCATACGCCCCATCCCGACGAGCCCCTCGGCGAGCTCGCCTTCCATGGGGCCGACGACCTCCGCGCCGCGCTCGACCAGGAGGGCCAGGTTCGCCTGTGTCGCCGGGTGCTCCCACATCGCGGTGTTCATCGCCGGGGCGATCAGGAGCGGGCCGCGATGCGCGAGCGCGGTCTCGGTCAGGAGGTCGTCCGCATGGCCGTGCGCGAGCCGAGCGAGGGTGTTCGCGGTGAGCGGCGCCACGACGAGGACGTCTGCCGCAGCGAGGTGCGGATACGGGTCGGCCGGCCGTTCCTTCCGGACGAGCGCCCAGAACGTCTCCGCAGCGACGAAGCGTTCTGCGCCCGCTGTGGTGATAGGCGTGACGTCGTGCCCTGCCCGGACGAGCAAGCGCACGAGCTCGCACGCCTTGTAGGCGGCGATCCCGCCGGTGACCCCCACGAAGATGCGCGCCACCGGCACATTGTGCCCGGCGCTCTGCGATGCGCTGCCGAGCCACTGCTGCGATGGTGCCCCGAGGCAGTTGCGACCGCGCAGCGGGCGCCTTCAGGGGTGTGCCCCGCCGCAGGCGGGGATCAAGCGGCGGAGATCCGCTTCTGCGGATTTCCGCTTCGCGAAACTACTGAGCCTGCGGGGCGCCGTACGAGAACCTGAGCTTGCCGCGCGCGATCTCTTCCATCGCCATCGTGAGGTAGTTCTTCGAGCGCGACTCCACGAGCGGCGGCGGCGCGTCCTCCAGGCCGATCCCCTCGCCGAGCTGATGGTGGTAGTTGTTGATCTGTCTCGCGCGCTTCGCGGACACGATCACGAGCGCATACCGCGAGGTCGCTTCCCCGTCGGTGTGCGTGTGCGAGAGAAGCTCGTCGATCCGGGGCTCGATCATCGACTGAGCATGGTACCTGCGAGCAGGGTGCTCGCGTCCACGAGTGCAGTGGCGCGCCCCGCGGCCCCCAGACGCGTCGCGTGCCGTCGTCCTCGGTCGCCCCGATACGTGCTCGTATCGGAGCTCCCTGCGTCCTAGGCCCGCTCGGTCTGGGAACCGCCGGTCACGGACGAACTCATGGACGCGAGCACCAGCTCGCGTTCGACGATCGCGGAAAGCACCTCGCCGGCCCGCACCACGTCGTCGTTTCGCACCATGTAGCGGAACCGGTGCGCCTGCTCGAGCTGATGGCGGGCAAGCGCGATCCGGGCATCGATCTCGCCCGTCGACTCCGTCGCGCGCTCGCGGAGGCGCCGCTCGAGCTCGGCGACGTCCGCGGCGATGAAGATCGTGCACGCCGCAGGCGACTCGGCCTGGACGTGGAGCGCGCCGTCGAGCTCCAGCTCGAGCACGCAGACCCGGCCGTTCGCCGCGATCCGGTCGATCTCGGAGCGCAGCGTCCCGTACCGCCAGCGCGAGACGTACTCGACCCATTCGAGGAACCCGCCGTCGGCGACGCGGCGCGTGAACTCGTCCTCTTCGAGGAACCAGTACTCGCGGCCGTTCTCCTCGCCGGGGCGGAGGGGCCGGGTCGTCGCCGAGACCGCGACCTCGAGCTCCGGGATGCGCTCGACGAGCGCGCGGATCAGCGTCCCCTTGCCGGCGCCGGACGGGCCGGTAACGACGAAGACCTGGCTCGACTCGCTCATGCCGCTCGCCGGCCGTGCGGCTGCCGGCGGCCGGAGCTCACCTGTGGTTGAACAGGTTGACGAGCTCCGCGCGCTGCCGCTCGGAAAGCCCGCCGACGGTCTTGGACTGGCTGATCCGACACTGGTTCAGGAGCCGCGCGGCCTTCACGCGACCGAACTTCGGGACGGCCATCAGCATGTCGAAGACCTTCGCGGTCGAGACGTACTCGGGAGGGTCGAGGAGGATCGACTCGATCTGCACGCGACCGTCCTTGAGGTCCCTCTTCAGCTGAGCACGCCGGACGCGAATGTCGTTCGCACGTTGGAGGGCTTCCATCCGCTGGTCGAGCGAGCGGGCCGGTGCCTGCGCGTGCGTCTTCGACGTGACCATTGAGCGCACGAGTCTAGCAAGCTGCGGGCGCGAATCAAGCAGTACTGTTCGACTCGATTTGCAGGGTTTTTTCGAGTTGGACAACAGCGATCGACCGGACGTCGACCGGGTCTTCGAACCCGCGGGCGGCAGCGGCGGCCCCGAGTTCGTCCCGCACCCGCGCCGGGGCGAGTGGGTCGGAGAAGAGGATCGTCCCGAGCGCGACGGCGCTCGCCCCGGCTGCGACGAGCTCGAGCGCATGGAGCCCCGTCGAGACTCCGCCCATGCCGACGATCGGCACGTCCACCGCAGTCGCGCACGCGTAGACGCAAGCGAGCGCGATCGGCCTGAGAGCGTCGCCCGAGTACCCGCCGACGGCCCGCGCCAGGCGGGGCCGGAGCGTGACCGGATCGAGCGCGAGCCCGCGGATCGTGTTCACGAGCGAGAGCCCGTCGGCCCCCGCGCCGACGACCGCCCGCGCACCCGCGGCGACGTCCCACTGTGCGGGCGAAAGCTTCGCGTAGAGCGGCTTTTTCGTCGCTGCACGTGCGGCGGAAACCAGCTCGGCCGCCGTCTCCGGCGCCTCGTCCACGTTCGGGCACGAGAGGTTCAGCTCGATCGCGGCAACGGTCTCTTCGCCGTCGAGCCGGCCGCAGCAGACGGCGAAGTCCTCTGCGGAGAATCCGCCGACGGACACCCAGACGTCCACGCCGAGTCCGCCGAGCCGCGGCAGGTGACTCGCCACGAACGCCTCGACTCCTGGCCCCTGGAGGCCGATCGAGTTGAGCATCCCGTGCTCGGTCTCCGCGATCCGGACCGGCGGGTTGCCCTCACGAGGCTCTGGCGTGATCGTCTTCGTCACGAACGCGTCGAGCGTCCGGGCCACCTCGGGCGCGGCGAGCGCGTCGAGGCACCCGGACGCGTTGAGAATCGGGATGCTCACTGAAGGGGTCTTGTCCTCGAAGCCGAGTAGGAATGGAGGGCGTTCGCGGGCGGAGCCGGGCTTTGCCCGGCGGCAGCCCTGGTGCCGCACTGGCTTGCCGCCGCGTGAAGGAGGGGGCTCGTGGGGGAACCATGGGTTCCCCCACGTACGACCGGGCCGTCGAGGCAGAGACGCACGTAGCTGCCGCCGCGCTCGACGACGCAGCCGTAGCAGGCGCCGTAGCCGCACGCCATCGGAGCCTCGCGGGCGAGTTGCGCGCCGGGCGCGAGCAGCGCCAGCGCGTCGAGCATCGGCTCCGGTCCGCACGCGAGGACGTCCCCAGGCTCGGAGGGGAGTGCGTCTGTGACAAGCACCGGGTCGAGGACGACCGTCGCGTTGGGGACCAGAGCGGCTGCCTCGGCATGGGATGCGGTGCGGAAGCCGAGGAGCGCGGGTGGCGAGCCCAGGCGCTCCGAGAGGAATGGGAAGGGAGCGACGCCGACTCCGCCGCCCACGAGAAGCGGCCGCTCGACGTCGAGGTCGAAGCCGCGGCCGAGCGGGCCCGTGACATGGATCTGGTCCCCGACCTCGAGTGAGGCGATCGCAATCGTCCCCGCCCCGAGCGGCTCGACGAGGAAGCCGAGCTCGCCCGGCAGGGCGGTGCACAGGCTGAACGGCCGCGGCAGCGGCCTCCCGGGGGCCTCCAGCATGAAGAACTGCCCAGGGGTTCCGGGCTGAAGCCCGGAACGCCCTAGACGAACCAGCGTGTAGGGGCCGATCGCCTCGGAACCCACCACCGTCAGGAGCTCGCGACGCAGCACGTCTAGCGGTCTCCGGCGGAGGCGGAGACCGCTATTCGCTCCTGGAGCGAGAGCATCGACTCGGCGCGGGCATTCGCGATCGCGTGGACAACGGCCGCCGCGCCGGAGACGGTTGTCACGCATGGGACGCGGGCGACCAGCGCCGCCTCGCGGATGAGGTAGCCGTCCGCCCGCGCGCCGGACCCCTGTGGGGTGTTCACGATGAGGTCGCAGCGGCGCTCCCGGATCAGGTCGACGACCGTCGCCTCGCCTTCCCCGGCGTCCGCGACCTTCCCGACCTCGTCCACCTCGAGGCCGGCCGCTCGCAGCGTCCGCGCGGTGCCGGTCGTCGCGACGAGCTCGAACCCGAGGCCGGCGAGCGCCGCGGCGATCGGCGCGATGCTCGGCTTGTCGCCGTCCCGGACGGAGAGGAACGCGACGCCGGCGGTCGGGAGCGGCCGTCCGGCCGCGCGCTCGGCCTTCGCGAACGCCGTCGGGAGGTCGGCCGCGGTCGCCATCACCTCGCCCGTCGAGCGCATCTCGGGCCCGAGCACCGGGTCGGCGCCGGCGAAGCGCGAGAACGGAAGGACCGCGGCCTTGACGCTCACCTCGGTCGGCCGCGGCGTCCGCAGGCCGAGCGAGTCGAGGCGGTCGCCGTGGGCGAGACGGCACGCAGCCTCGACGAGGTTCAGGCCGATCGCCTTGCTTGCGAACGGCACCGTGCGCGACGCGCGCGGATTCGCCTCGAGGACGTAGACCGTCGAGTCGGCGATCGCGAGCTGGACGTTCAGCAACCCCACGACCCCGAGTGCGGGGCCGAGCCGGCGGACGACGTGCTCGACCTCGAGCGCGTTCGCGAGCGTGAGCGACTGCGCCGGAAGCACGCACGAGGAGTCGCCCGAGTGAACGCCTGCCTCCTCCACGTGCTGCATCACCGCGGCGACGAACACGTCCTCGCCGTCGCAGAGCGCGTCGACATCGATCTCGATCGCGTTCTCGACGAACCGGTCGACGAGCACCGGTCCGGAGACGGCCGCCATCGCGGCACGGAGGTCGGTCTCGTCGTCGCAGATCCGCATCGCCCGGCCGCCGAGGACGTAGGAGGGTCGCACGAGCACCGGGTAGCCGATCTCCCGGGCGGCGGCGACGGCCTCGTTCTCTCCTTCGACCGTCGCCCAGGGCGGGCAGCGGACGCCAAGCTCGCCCGCGACCGCGCCGAAGCGCTCACGGTCCTCCGCGAGGTCGATCGCGGCGTGCGGAGTGCCGAGGATGCGGTAGCCGGCGGCCTCGATGTGCCGGGCGAGTCTGAGCGGCGTCTGTCCGCCGAACTGCGTCACCACGCCCACCGGGCGCTCGCGGTCGAGGACGGCAAGCACCTCCTCGGGCGAGAGCGGCTCGAAGTAGAGCCGATCGGACGTGTCGTAGTCGGTGGAGACCGTCTCCGGGTTGCAGTTGACCATCACGGCCTCGTAGCCGAGCGACCGGAACGTCTGGACGGCGTGGACGCAGCAGTAGTCGAACTCGATGCCCTGCCCGATCCGGTTCGGGCCGGAGCCGAGGATCACGACGCGGGGTGCGTCGCCCGCGGGCGGCACCTCGTCCTCCTCCCCCCACGTCGAGTAGAAGTAGTTCGAGGCCGCCTCGACCTCGCCGCCGCACGAGTCGACCCGGCGGTACGACGGACGGATCCCACGCGCGTAGCGCGTCCGGCGCACGTCGTCGCCCGACGCGCCCCACGCCGCGCCGATCGAGTCGTCGCCCCAGCCCGCGCGCTTCGCCCGGCGGATGTCGCCCGTGCGGAGCTCCCGCTTTGCGGCCTCGAGCTGCTCGACGAACCAGGGGTGCAGGCCGGCCGGCAGGTCGTCGATCGTCGCCCACGGGGTCGGCGAGCCGGGGTCGAGCTCGCGCGAGCCAAACGCCTTGAGGAACGCCTCGGTGAACGTCCGTCCGATCCCCATCGCCTCGCCGACCGACTTCATCTGCGTCCCGAGCGTGGCGTCGGCGCCGGGGAACTTCTCGAAGGCGAAGCGCGGGAACTTCACGACGACGTAGTCGAGCGTCGGCTCGAAGCTCGCGGGCGTCGTCTTCGTGAGGTCGTTCGGGATCTCGTCGAGCGTGTAGCCGACGGCGAGCTTGGCGGCGACCTTGGCGATCGGGTAGCCCGTCGCCTTGGACGCCAGGGCGGAGGAGCGCGAGACTCGCGGGTTCATCTCGATCACGCGGAGCTCGCCTGT
This sequence comes from uncultured Actinomycetes bacterium, assembly GCA_963698935.1. Taxonomy (GTDB): domain Bacteria; phylum Actinomycetota; class Thermoleophilia; order Gaiellales; family Gaiellaceae; genus Gaiella. The sequence goes on along the minus strand of CAVOSU010000023.1, from coordinate 28,424 downwards.
GTCTCGGCTGCGCGCGAACTGGATGTTCGAGCCGCCCGTCTCCACGCCGACCGCCCGGATCACCGCCGCGGCGGCGTCGCGCAGCTCCTGGTACGCCTCGTCGGAGAGCGTCATCTGTGGCGCGACCGTGACCGAGTCGCCAGTGTGGACGCCCATCGGGTCGAGGTTCTCGATCGAGCAGACGATCACGACGTTGTCCGCGCAGTCCCTGATCACCTCGAGCTCGAACTCGTCCCACCCGCGGATCGACTCCTCGACGAGCACCTGTCCGATCGGGCTCTCCGCGAGCCCGCGTTCGACCTGTCGATAGAGCGCGTCGAGGTCCTCGGCAAACCCGCCGCCGTGGCCCCCGAGCGTGAACGCCGGGCGGACGACGGCGGGGACGAGGCTCCCGTCGAGGTCGTCGAGCGACTCGACGATCCGAGACTCGGGGACGACCAGGCCGCAGCTCTGCACGGCGTCGCGGAAGAGCTCGCGGTCCTCGGCCCGTCGGATCACGTCGACGGTCGCGCCGAGCAGCTCGACCCCGAGCTCGTCGAGGACGCCGTCCGCCTCGAGCGCCATCGCGAGGTTGAGCGCGGTCTGCCCGCCGAGCGTGGGGAGCAGCCCGTCCGGCCGCTCGCGCCGGAGGACGTCGGCGACGCTCTCGAGGTCGAGCGGCTCGATGTAGGTCCGGTCGGCGAACCCGGGGTCGGTCATGATCGTCGCCGGGTTCGAGTTCACCACGATCGTCCGATAGCCGTCCTCGCGCAGCACCTTGAGCGCCTGACACCCCGCGTAGTCGAACTCGCAGGCCTGCCCGATCACGATCGGGCCGGAGCCGATGACGCAGACCGAGCGGAGATCGCGTCTAGCCGGCACGCGACGTCCGCAGTCCTTCGACCCAGCCATCGAGCACGGGCCACGCGTCGTGCGGGCCGGGCCCTGCCTCCGGATGGAACTGGACGGCCGCGGCGCGCAAGTCGGGGAAGTCGAAGCCCTCCACCGTGCCGTCGTACAACGAGACGTGGGTTGCCTCGACGCCATCCGTCGGTGCGACTGCGAAGCCGTGGTTCTGACTCGTCACGAGGACGCGGCCGCTGCGGCGGTCGAGCACCGGGTGGTTCGCGCCCCGGTGGCCGAACGGCAGCTTCACGGTCTCGTGCCCGGTCGCAAGCCCGAGCAGCTGGTGCCCCAGGCAGATCCCGAGCACCGGCACGCGGCCGAGGATCGCGCGGACGACGGCGGTCTCCTCGACGAGCGGCGCGGGGTCGCCGGGGCCGTTGGAGAGAAGGACGCCGTCGTAGGCGGCGAGCTCGTCGGGATCTGCAACGTGCGGGAAGATGGTGACCGCGGCGCCCGCACGCGAGAGCCGGCGGACGATGGAGCGCTTCGCCCCGTAGTCGACGAGCGCGACCCGCACGTCGCCCTCCTGCTCGGCGACGTACGGCGCAGGGGTCGAGACCTGGGCGACGAGCGCCGCGCCCTCCATCGTGGGCTGCGCGCGCACGTGGTCGAGTGCGTCCGCGACGGGGAACGCGCGCTCGTCGGCGACAGCGACCGCGCGCATCGCGCCCTCGTCGCGCAGTCGGAGCGTCAGCGCCCGCGTGTCGATCTCGTCGAGGGCGACCACCCCCTGCTCCGCAAGCCAGAGCGCCCACTCCTCTCCTCCGAGCCGTCGCATCACGACGGCGCGCGCGTGCGGCGCCGCTGACTCGAGCCGCGACTCGTCGACCCCGTAGTTCCCGACCATCGGCGCGGTGAAGCAGACGAGCTGCTCCGCGTAGCTCGGGTCGGTGACGGTCTCCTGGTAGCCGGTCATGCCGGTGGTGAACACCGCCTCGCCGCATGCGCTGCCGCCGGCCGCCACCGAGCGACCGCGGAACACGGTGCCGTCCTCGAGCAACAGGTAGCCCGTCTGGATGCTCACGCGTCGAACACCACCCGTCCGTCCGCCACCGTCTTGACGACCGCCCCGACGAGCGTCGCACCGAGGAGCCAGGAGTTCACGGAGCGGGAGCGGAATCCGTCCTCGCGCACCGTCCACTCGGCGTCGAGATCGAGGAGCACGAAGTTTGCGGGCTCGCCGACGGCGATCCGCGGGACCGGGAGGCCGAGGGCACGCGCGGGGCCGGCGGACATCCGCTCGAGAAGCGTCCCCAGGGGGATCTCACCCTCCCGGACGAGGTAGGTGTTCAGCGCTGCGAACGCCGTCTCGAGGCCTGTCACTCCGAACGGCGCCTCCTCGAACGGAACGTCCTTCTCCTGACGTGCATGGGGGGCGTGATCGGTCGCGACGCAGTCGATCGTGCCGTCGAGCAGGGCCTCGACGAGCGCCTGGCGGTCGTCCTCGGTCCGCAACGGCGGGTTCATCTTCACGTTCGGGTCGAGCGACCGAACCCGCTCGTCCGTCGCGCAGAGATGGTGAGGGCTTGCCTCGGCGCTCACTGCAACTCCGCTCAGTCGCGCGCGCCTGACCGCATCGACGGATCCACGCGCCGAGAGATGCTGGAGATGCACCGGGCGTGCCTCGAAGGCGGCGAGCGCGAGGTCCCGCTCGACCATCAGCGTCTCCGCGACGGACGGCCAGCCGCCGAGCCCGAGTTCGGCGGACACGGCGCCCTCGTGCATCTGGCCGCCCCGCGTCAGCGTCGGCTCCTCGCAATGGAGCGCGAGGGGCCGCCCGGCGACCGCGCTGTACGCGAGTGCGCGGCGCATCAGCTGCGCCGACGCGACGGGCATCCCGTCGTCTGTGAATGCGAGCGCACCGGCGGCCGCGAGCTCGGCCATCTCGGTCAGCTCTTCCCCGCGCTGGCCCTTCGAGATCGCGGCGGTGAATCCCGTCGGGACGAGCGCCTCCTCTCGCGCGCGCTCGACGAGCGACTGCAGGACCGGCGCGGTGTCGACCACCGGCTCGGTGTTCGGCATCGCCACGATCGCGCAGTACCCGCCTGCGGCGGCGGCGGCGGTGCCCGACGCGATCGTCTCCTCGTCTTCGCGACCGGGCGTCCGCAGGTGCACGTGAGGATCGACGAACGCAGGCGCGAGCACGAGGCTGGCCGGCGCGGCGATTCCTGGCTCGACGGCGGTCACGATCCCGTCCTCGACGGTGACGGTCCCCTGCTCGTCGAGCCCCTGGCCCGGATCGACGATTCGCGCACGAACAGTCAGCGAGTCGCGGCGGCCGTTGCGACAGACGAGCATCCTTCTATGCCACCTCGAGCGCCGGCGCCGCGACGTGGAGCCCCGGAGCAGTGAGGAGGTCGTACAGCACGGCCATCCGCACGACGAGACCGGAGCGCACCTGCGTCGTCACGAGGGAGGCGCCGGAGTCGGCGACCCGTGGGTCGATCTCGATCCCGCGGTTCATCGGCCCGGGATGCATGACGAGCTGCCCCGCCCGGACCCGCTCGGGGGTCACGCCGTACAGCGCCGTGTACTCGCGCAAGGACGGGACGAATGCGGCGCCCGCCTGCATCCGCTCGGACTGCATGCGGAGGACGTAGACGACGTCGACGTCGGCGATGGCGTCCATCGACGTCGTCGCAACGCAGCCCAGCTCTTCGATCCCGCGCGGCAGCAGGGTCGGCGGTCCGACGAGCAGCGGCTCGGCGCCGACGAGCAGCAGCGCCTCGACGAGCGACCGCGCGACGCGTGAGTGCAGCACGTCTCCGACAATCGCGACCGAGACCCCGTCGAGGCGGCCAAGCGCCTCTCGGATCGTGAACAGGTCGAGGAGCGCTTGAGTCGGATGCTGATGCTTGCCGTCCCCTGCGTTCACGACGTGGGCATCGGTTGCGGAGGCGACGAGGTTCGCGGCGCCGATCTGCGGGTGCCGCACGACGACGACGTCGGGGTCGTATGCGGCGAGCGTCAGCGCCGTGTCGCGAAGCGACTCGCCCTTGTCGACGGACGAGCCCGAGGAGCGGAGGGTCATGGTGTCCGCCGAGAGCCGCTTCGCGGCGAGCTCGAAGCTCGCGAGGGTCCGGGTCGAGGCCTCGTAGAACAGATTCACGACGAGGCGGCCACGCAGCGCCGGAAGCTTCTTGACCTCCCGGTCGAGCGTCCGCTCGAGTGCGCGCGCGGTGTCGAGAAGGCGCTCCGCGTCCGCACGCGTCAGATCGGCGATTCCGAGCAGGTGCCGCTGCGCTCCGGGACTCATCGCCCGACCACCGGGACCGGCTCGAGCACGACACGGTCCGCGCCGTCGACCTCGGCGACCTCGACGCGCACCCGCTCGTCGAGCGCGGTCGGGAGGTTCTTGCCGACGTAGTCGGGCCGGATCGGCAGTTCCCGATGACCCCGGTCGACGAGCACCGCGAGCTGCACCCGGTCGGGGCGGCCGTAGTCGAGGAGCGCGTCGATCGCGGCGCGGATCGTGCGCCCCGTGAAGAGGACGTCGTCGACGAGCACGCACGTGCGCCCTTCGAGGGGGAAACCGAGCTCGGTGCCGCGGACGAGCGGCTGGGCGCGCAGCGGAGCACCGCCCGAGCGGACGAAGACGTCGTCGCGGTGGAACGCGATGTCCACCGAGCCGAGCAACGGCTCGAGCCCGCTGCGTTCGGCGACGAGCTCGCGCAGCCGGCGGGCGAGCGGGACGCCGCGTGTGTGGATCCCGACGAGCGCGAGGGACGAGACGTCGCCGTTTCGCTCGATCAGCTCGTGCGCGAGCCGCGCAAGCGTGCGCGCCAGGCCATCCGCGTCGAGGATCTCGCGCCCCGTCGTGGGCGCAGTCGAGCCGTTCTTCACCGTTCGCTCCTTTCCGGCCTCGCTGGACCGGGTTAAAGGGACGCGTGCGAGTCTACCGTCCTCGCCCGACGTGCTAGACGCAAACGCGATGACGGACGTCCTCACAGCTTCCTCATCCGGCCTCGACAGGATCTCGCCGTGACCGGCTCGGAGACGGCCACCCTCGACGCACCCCGCACACGTGGGATCTCGCGCGCGGCTTTCGCAGTCGCGGCTCTCGTGGTCGTGTCGACCCTCGCTCGCCTGGCGGTCGCGCAGGCGTTCACCACCCCGTGGATCGCGCCGGACGAGATGGTCTACGGGATGCTGGGCGAGGGCCTCTGGTCCCACGGGACATTGACGCTCCGCGGCTTCGACGCGCCGTACTACAGCCTGCTGACTCCGGCGCTGATCGGTGCGCCGCTCCGGCTGTCGAGCCTGGCGGACGGGATCCAGTGGGCCCGAATGCTCCAGTGCCTCGCGATGTCGCTCGTCGCGGTGCCGACCTACGTTTGGGCCCGCCGGCTCGCGACGCCCCGCTGGGCCGTCGCCGCCGCGGCGATCACGCTCGCCGCGCCGGCGCTCCACTACGCGGGATTCCTGATGACGGAGCCCCTGACGCTCGTCGTCGTGACCGTCGCGCTCCTCATGCTCGCGCGCGCGCTCGAGGAGCCGTCGTCGTGGCGCTACGGAGTCTTCGTCGCATGGACGACGGCCGCGGCGGCCGTTCGACTGCAGGCCCTCGTCATCCTCCCCGCCTTCGTCGTCGCGGCCGTGATCGACGCGCTCGCGGCACGCGATCGCCGCCGCCTGCGACCGCTCGTCGGTCTGGGCGCGGTCGCCGTCCTGGTCGTCGTGCTCGTCTCGGCGGGCGTCGTCGCGACCGGCGGCGAGCTGACGCGGCGGAGCATCCTCGGTGCCTACACGCCCGTCGGCGAGAGCGCCCCGGTCGCCGGCGAGGGTCTCGGGGAGATCGTCTGGCACGCATTCGACGTCGCGGTGCTCGGCCTCGGACTTCCCGCTCTCGCGTTCGCCGCGCTCGGGTCGGTCGTGTTCACGCGCCGCGACGCGGATCCGCGCTTGCGCGCGTTCGTCTCGACGGGACTCGCATACGCGGCACTCCTCGTCGTCCAGGTCGGCCTGTTCTCCTCCGTCTATGTCGGCGCGGTCGCAGAGCGATACCTCCTGACGGTCCTCCCGCTCCTCGCGATCGCCCTCTGCACGTGGATCGCCCGGGGCGCCCCGGCCGAGCGACGCGTGGTCGTCCCGGCGTGGGCCGTCCTCGTGCTCCTCGCCGCGATCGTTCCGCTCGACCAGCTCGTCGGGCCGGGGTCGATCGTCAACACGCTCACTCCGGCGCCGCTGTCGGCGCTCGGCTCCGAGACCGCCCAGCGCGTCGGGCTCGTCCTCGCCGCCCTCGCGGCCGGTGCGCTCGCCGTCCTCCTGCCGCGGCGCCTCGCGTGGATCGGCGCGGTCGTCGTCGGCGTTGGCCTCGGGCTCGTCTCGGTGGACACTGCGCGCCGGATCGAAGACGCGTCTGCGCACGAGCAGAGAGCGACGAGCGGCTCCGCCGCGCCGGCGTGGCTGGACGACGCCGGGCTCCACGAGGCGACGATGCTCGTGACGGGTGACAGGGTCTGGACCTCCGTCGCCCGCACGGTCTTCTGGAATCGCTCGGTCCGGGAGGTGCTCAGCCTCCCGCCCGCCGAGGTGCCGTTCCCGCCCGACGTCCGGGCCGCGACGGTCGGCGACGACGGCGTCCTGCGGTCGGCGGACGGCCGAGCGGTCGACCGCCCGCTGATCGTCGCGCCGGCCTCGATGATGATCGCCGGCACCCGGGTCGCGGAGCGGCCGCAGGCCGACGGCGACGCGCCGGGGCTCGTGGCCTGGCGGCCGCAGGAGCCCGTTCGGATCGAGCTCCAGCGGAGCGGGTTCTTGCCCAATGGCGACTTCACCCAGCGGGCCCAGGTCACCGTGTACGCCTGCCGCCCCGGCACGCTCGACGTCACGATCCTCGGGAAGACCGGAGACCCTGTTCGCGCATCGGTCGACGGGATCCAGGTCGCGACGCTGCAGACGCCCGCGGGCGAGTCGGCAATCCACCGGATCCCGACGCCGCCGTACGCCGACGGGACCCACGCCTGCGGCTTCCAGCTCGATACGGACGGCTACGCCGGCACGACGACGATCGTCTTCGCGCCGAAGTAGAGCCGCTCTGGCTCAGCCGGCGAGCGGATCGTCCGGCTCGGTGAGAGCCTCGATCGCGTCGCGTGCCGCGTCGAGATCGTCCGGCTTGACCAGGAGCCGCAGAGGCACGTCGCCGTGCTGATCCGGGTGCTCGTCGACCGCACGCTCGAGCGTCGAGGAGATCCCGGCGCGATCCAGGAGTGACTGCAGCTCTTCGCCTTCGTCGACGCTGCCCGCGACCGCGACCTGCACGAGCGCTGTCATGCGCCGGACCCTACATCCTGCGTTCGCTCGCGTCTGCCTGCGCGCGGGACGAGCTCCGGCGCGCCTCGCTCGGGCAGCGGCACCTCGATCACGTCGAAGTCGCGCGGGACGACCGTGTCGGGAAACAGCTGCCGCGCCTCCTCCTCGACCTCCGAGCCCGCGTAGCGAGCCGAGACGTGCGTCAGCGCGAGGAGGGCGGCGCCCGCCTCGCGCGCGACGAGCGCCGCCTCGCCTGCGGTGGAGTGCTCGGTCTCGCGCGCTCGGGCACGCTCGTCGGCGAGGAACGTGGCCTCGTGGACGAGCACGTCGGCGCCGCTCGCGGCCTCGACGACGCTCGCCGTCGGCGCGGTGTCTCCCGTGAGGACGACGCTCCGTCCCCGGCGAGCGGCCCCGAGTACGTCGTCCGGCCGGATCGTGCGACCGTCCGCCAGGGTGACGTCCTCGCCGCGCTGGAGCGCGCCGCGGGCCGGACCGTCGGGGATGCCGAGCGCGTCGGCGGCGGCGACGTCGAACCGCCCGGGCCGCTCGTCCTCACGGAGCGCGTATCCGAGCGCCGTGCCTCCGTGCTTGACCGCGAAGGGAACGAGTCGGTAGCCGTCCCGCTCGACCGCATCGCCCGGCGCCAGCTCCACGACACGGAGCTCGTACGTGAGGCGCCCGATCACCACCCCGAGCGCCTGGAGCAGGGTCTTGGTGCCGCGCGGGCCGTAGACGACGATCGGCAGAGCGCGGCCGCGCAGCGCAAAGGTCTTCAGCATTCCGGGGAGGCCGAGGACATGATCCGCGTGGAGGTGCGTCAACAGGACGTCCTCGAGATCGACGAGCCCGGCCTCCGAGCGGAGCAGCTGCCGCTGCGTCCCCTCGCCGCAGTCGACGAGCAGACGATCGCCGCCGCGCCGCACGAGGGTCGCCGAGGTGCCCCGCGACGCCGTCGGCGCGGAGCCGGCCGTGCCGAGGAAGAGCAGGTCGAGGTCCACGCGCGCCGATCCTAGCCCCGCACGGCTCGTTTCCCCGAGGAGCACGCCGGATCCGGCGGCGGCGTTCGTGTCGAGAGAGCGAGGAATCGCCGAGCGCCTCGACAACCACCCCCAGGGGCACCCCCGGTGCCCTGATGTCACGGTATCGCGGAAGCTGCGACGAGATCGTGCCTGAACCGTGCCGTCTGCGTCATCGGAACGGCGGCACGCCCGGGACGCCGACACGGCGTGTCCCGCGGCGGCTGACGCGCCGCGACGCGCATCGACGCGCCTCAGCCCGCGAGGGCGAGATCCGTATAGACCATCTCGCCCTTGAACTTGCGGGCGCCGGGGTCCCACGGGAAGAAGATCGCGTTGCGCCACTCCAGGCGCTCGCCGGTCGGCTCCGCGCCGAGCCACGGCCCCTCGTGCGTCGCCGTGACGATCGCCTCCTCGCAGACGCCCTGCGGCCCGATCACGATGTAGTCGAGCGAGAACTGGATGTCGGGGAACGCCGTGAGGAGCTCGGTGTAGAACCGCGCGGCACCCTCGTGCCCCTCCCAGCGAGCGCCGGTGCCGGCGACCGTGTAGACGCAATCCTCGGTCAGCGTCGCGATCAGGCCGGGCAGATCGCGGTTGTCCTCGGCGATCGAGTGCGCCTTCCAGAGCTCACGAATCGCGTCGTGCTCCGCGGGGTCGGTCGGCCGACGGAGAAGCTCGAGGATGCGTTCGCTCGCCACGGCGACCTCCGATCGCGCGTCGGGACTTGGTGCGGCGAGTCTACGCGGCTGCCGTCAGGACGGCAGCACGAGCATTTGGCCCGGCACGATCGTCGCTGTGTCGAGCCGGTTTCGCTCGCGCAGCTCCCAGACACCCTGGCGCGGATCGCCCGAATACGTCTTCTCGGCGATCGACCAGAGCGTATCGCCCGCCCTCACGCGGTAGTGCTGCTCGGGGCCGTTCGCCCCACCCTCACCGGCGAACAGCGCCCAGAGGAAGAGCACCGCCACGACGAGGACGAGAATTCTTGCGAGAGAGAGTCGAGCGAACATCTGTTCCCATGGTGACAGAACATGTGTTCGCTGTCAAGCAGCCCGGCACGACTCGGATGGCAGTCGTCGAGCGGGCCGGATTCGCGTCGGCCGACAGGCGCACCGCCAGTGTCTGCCTCCCCGGGCTCCGAGCGAGGCGGAGCGTCGTCGCACGGTTCGCATCGACCGGGCCGGAGGTACACGCGGCCGGATTGACGGACGAAAGGGCGCGCTGGGCGCTCGACAGGGTGTGCGCTCCACGGAGCAGGCAGGCACGCGCCGACGCGCCCTCGGCGGCGGAGACACCGACGATCAGTGAGTGCTGCCCGAGGCGAACACCCGGAGTGCCCGCTCCGAGCACTGCACGTGTGGGATGCCAGCGAGTGAGCCCGGTCGCACACGCGCTCGCTGCGATCGCATCCTGCACCGCCGCCAGCGCCGGCCGTGGCGTGCCGTCGGCCCGCACGAGCCCGGCCTGGAACCCGGTGCGAAGCGCGTCGTCGCGAAAGCCGAACAGGTTCACCGCGGCGACGTCCGGGTCGCACTCCGCTGCACGCACGAGCGCGCCGTACACGCTGGCCTGCGTCTCCTCGTTCGTCACGGGCACGTTCTCGTCGCCCGTGTACCCCTCCTGACCCGACGTGTCCACCTGCCACCCGACCTCGTCGAGGTAGAGACGAAGCCCCTCGAGCGTCGTGGGCTGCGGGGTACCCTCGAACGCGTCCCAGATCGCCTGCTTGACGCGGTCGAGGTTGACGAATCCTGCGTTCGGCCACGCATAGCCGCGCTCGAGGGGGTCGGTCGCGCGATTCGGGTACGGGTGGAAGCTCAAGCCGTCCATCAGCGGCCGGGTCCGGCCGCTGGCGCGGTACCACGCGCCGAGGGCTCCGAGGAAGCGCACCGGCGACGTCGAGACGTTGCTGCGCGCGAACGGACGGTCGTTTCCGCGGGGCGAAAGCCCGACGCCGACGACGGTCAGCGTCGGGTCGACGGCCTTCAGGGAGTCGTAGGCCGCCGCGAGAAACGGCCCGAACGACGCCGCGGACGCCTGCGCAGCGTGGCTGAACTGCGGCCGCCAGAAGGCCGGCTGGTTGGGCTCGTTGCCGACCACGAACTCGCGGACATCGGGATACCGGCGGGCGAGCTCTGCGAGCCAGGCGCCGAACGCGTCGGGTTGCGCAAGGCCGTCGGCAACCTCGCGCGGCGGATACGGATAGGTGGCGAAGACGACGTCGAGTCCCGCCGAGCGCGCCGCCGCGACCGTCAAGTCGAGCAGCGGGCGGTCGCGGAGCCCGACCGGGTCGCTCGGCACCCAGCGGACGGTGACGACGGCCTCCTGCAGGCCCGCCGCGACCATCTCGCGATAAAACGTGGCGCCGGCATCCGGCGCGAACTTGCCCGTGTCGTCGTTCGCGCCGATCTCCGTCGCGCTCGCCGTGGCCGCGCACGCCAGAGAGCACGCGACCACGATCGTCACGACGCGCGCAACCCCCCTCGACCTCATTCGCCGCAGCCCTCTCCCTCGATCCCCCAGCCACCCCGGCGTGGGCGGGCGCCGATCCTAACGGATCGCCGGGCGGCGTCAACCGGTCACGGCAAGCACCGCGTCCAGGAGCGTCCCGCTTCCGTGGCGCACGGGGTCGGCGGCCGGAAGTCCCGTTTCGTTGGTCGCGTCCTCGCGTGCCGCTTCCGCCGCGTCGTCGTCCAGGCCGAGGGTGTTCAGCGCGATCGCGGCGACCTTTGCCGGTCGTGCCCGGAGCGCCACCGTCTCGTGTAGCGCGACGAGGTCGCGAAGCGACGGGAGCGGATGGCCCGGGTATCCCTCCACCTCGGTCGTACCGACGCGGTGGCACAGGACGAGCGCGTGTGGCACGGAGCCGTGGAAGAGGCCGAGCGTCACGCCCGAGTACGCCGGATGGACGAGCGAGCCCTGCCCTTCGACCCACAACAGGTCTCCCCCGCGCCGGCCTCCCTCGACGACGAGCCGCTCCGCGGCCCCCGCGACGAAGTCGGCGACGACGGCATCCACCGAGATGCCCCAGCCGGCGATCGCGATGCCGGTCTGCCCCGTCGGGACGAACAGGGAGGCGATGCCGCGGGCACGCGCATCGCGGTCGAGCTCAAGCGCGACCGTCATCTTCCCGATCGCGCAGTCCGAGCCCACGGTCAGGACGATCCTTGCCCGCACCTCGAGGTTCTCCCCGCTCGGGCAATCGAGCCCTTCGGGCGGGCGGCGCAGGTCGCGCAGCTCGACGCCATGACGGTCGGCCAGCGGTCGAAGCTCCTCGTCGTCGGCGAGCATCTGGTGCAGGCCGTTCTCGATCGACAGGCCGCTCGTGACGCAGTCGGCGAGGATCGCGCGCCACGCCGGGGGGAACCGTCCCCCCTGGGTCGCGACACCCACGAGCGCGACACGCGGCCCGTACGTGAGCGCCGACGCGACGTCGGCGACGATCGGCAGGCCATCCTCCGTCTCGCCCGCGCGTGCGGAGTCGAGGATCGCAACGACGTCCTCTCGCCGGTAGCGCAGGACACCGCGCATCGTCTTCCCGTAGTGAGTGTCCGCCGAGAAGCCCTCGGCGAGGATCAGCGTCGGCTCACCCGCAGCCAAGACCGACCCCCTCCGACGCCAGCTGGACGCCGTCGCGGAACTCGGGCCCGGGCGCGGGGTCGTGCGCGAGGAGCAGGTTGCCGTCGAGGTCGACGTGGTCGCAGAGCGGGGCGACGGCACAGCCGGCCGCGATCCCGAGCCCCGACTCGATCATGCAGCCGAGCATCACGCCGAGACCCAGCGCACGCGCCGCATGGGCCATGCGGATCGCCTCGCGGATTCCGCCCGACTTCGCGAGCTTGATCGTGATCCCGTGGGCGATCTCCGCGCAGGCGGCAACGTCCGCGAGGGTGTGGCAATCCTCGTCGACATAGATCGGAACCGCTGCACGACGGCGGAGCTCGGCGCCGTCGGGGTCTCCCTGCCTGAGCGGCTGCTCGACGTACTCGACTCCGAGCCTCCCGAGCTCCGCGCACGCATCGACCGCCTCGTCGAGCGACCACCACTCGTTCACGTCCACCTGGAGCGGCCGCTCGGTCACCTTGCTCACGGCGCGCACCCGCTCGACGTCGAGCCCGTCCGCTCCGCCGAGCTTCAGCTTCAACCTGTGGAATCGCTCCGAGGCGCGCTCGGCCCGCCGGGCCATGTCGTCCGGATCGCCGAGCCACACCGTCCATGACGTCGGAGGTCCCCCGCGGGGAAGCCCGAGGAGCCGCGTGACCGGCACGCCGAGGAGCTTTCCCTGCAAGTCGTGGAGGGCGGCGTCGAGCGCCGCCTTCGCCGCCTGCTCGCCAGGGATCTCCGCGAGACGGGCGCCGACCTCCTCGAGTGCGAACGGATCCTCTCCGACGAGCCGGCCGTGCTGCTCGACGAACTCCAACGCCGAGGCCGCGGTCTCGCCGTATCGGTCGATCGGCGCGGCCTCTCCTCGCCCGACGGTGCTGTCGTGGGCAAGGGTCACGTGGACGACGTCCGCCCAGTCCTGCGACTCGCGGCTGATCACGAACGTCTCGGCGAGCTGGAGCCGGACGATCTCGGCGCGGACCTCCATCGATCGCGAGCCTACTGCCGGGGCCGCGCGCCGACGCGGAAAAGCGGCTCGTCTACACTGACCGCTCCCCGCGCCCGTAGCTCAGGGGATAGAGCGCGCGCCTCCGGAGCGCGAGGCCGAAGGTTCGAATCCTTCCGGGCGCATCCGTCACAGCCGGATCCTCGACGTGCGAACGACGATCGCGCGTCCCGGTTCGGCGGCCACCTCGACGCGGGCCGAGAACCAGCCGTGGAGGTTCCTCCGCACCTGAAGGAGCACGACGCCACTTGTCCGCGGGCGGAGCTCACGGGCGCCGGCGCGAAACGTCACTCGTGTGTTCTCGCGCGCCAGGGTGACCCGGACCGACCGATGGCCGAGCGTCTCGGTGACGTTCCCACGGTTGACGAGCAGCACCTCGACTGCACGGGTCCGGCGGAGACGTCGGACGTGGAGCGGACCGAGCGCGAGTCGCCGGACGATGCGGCCCGGCGCGCGCACCACCACGACGACGCCGATGCGCATCCGCACCGCGACGCCCGCGCCACGCCGCGGCCGCGTGGTCAGCAGGACGAGTGCGTCATGGTCGCCCGGTTCTGCGCGTCGCGGTGGCCGGGACGTGACGGTCAGCGCTCGCGTCGACCCCGGCGGCAACACGAAGCGGGCCGGACGGACGCTGATCCAGGTCGTTGCTGCGCGGGGAACGTCTCGCGGCGCGATGTGAGGCCTGCCTCGCCGGTCGAGCAGGAAGCCTGTGCGAGCGACGTCCACCACCACGGGGCTCATGCCAGGGTTCCTGACGGCGAGCATCGAACGCTGCGCCCCGGTCAGCGTCACGCGCGTCGGAGTCGCCGTCAGCGCAAGCACCGGCCGTGAGGCGCTCGCGCCCGCCGAAGCTGACGCGAGCGCGAGCACGGCCAGGACACCAACTGCGAGCCGTCTCACCGACCGATTACCGTGAACGTGACGGTGGTCGTGTAGTGACCCGCCGGCACAGACGGGATCGGCGAGGCGAAGCCGAGTCGCGTGTTCCACACGTCGCCGGCGCCCGTGCTGGCCGCGGACGTCGTGCCGACGAGCAGGTCGACCGCCGGGGCGATCGGAACCGCTGCCATCACGCCCCCCGCAAGTGCGCCGCCGATCTGGCCGCCACTCGGGGCGGTTCCCGCGATCCCGAGCGGCAGATCGGCGGGAGCGAACGCCGCGCGATGAACGGTGAGCGAGTAGCCGGCGTTGCCGTTGCTCGCCACCGTCACGTTCTCGGAGACCGGCGCGGGCGTACTGCCCGTCGTCGCGTTCCCGAAGCTGACGCTCTGCCGCTCGAGGGCGATCGAGAGGACGGCCTGGACGTCGACGTCGACCGTCGCGCTCGTCGAGACGTCCCCGCTCGGCGTCGTGCCGCACGCGGTCGTCGCGCTCGCTGTGTTCCTCGGCACCGGCGCCGCCGCGGAGAAGTCCGCCGCGTTGTCGTCTGTGTCGGCACAGCCGTCGGCCGAACGGGTCGCCGCCGTCGTGTTGTCGATTGCGCCGGCGGCCGCGCTGCCCTCGTAGTCAGCCGCGCCGCCGTAGCCGATGAGGTCGGCGAGAGACGCCGCGCCGGCGCAACTGCCGGCCGAGGCCCCACACGTGAGAAGTGTCGCGCTACGCACGACTGCGACCTTCCCGCCCGAGACGGCGAGGTTGGTGGTGCCGGACGCGTCCGGCGTGGGCAGTGATCCTCCGACGGCTCCGGACGCGAGTTGGACGAGGTAGTGCCGGCCGGGCGCGATCGAGCCGCTCAGGGCCGTTGCCTGCCAGCTCGCGCCGGCTGCGGACGCGTACTGGATCGTCCAGCCGCCGATGTCGACCGCCGCCGACCCGCGGTTGAAGAGCTCGACGAAGTCGTTCGTGAACGGCGCGCCCGCATTGCCGCCACCAGCGAACACCTGGCTTACGACGACGTCCGGTGACGCGCTGCGTGCGGTCGGAACGGTGAGCGCACCGCCGACGATCACGAGGGCGAACAGGAGAAGGGCCAGGGTTCGACGCATGTGGGCTCCAATCCGGAGGTGACGTGGACGCCCTTTCTGATAGCGTGTTGCCAGTTCAGGCGGAAGAGTCCAGATGCCGATTGGCACGGTGTTGGCACAAATCCGCGTGGAACGCGGCTCCCCCGCATCGACGCGGGCCGGACGCAGGCAGGGCGACTAGAATGACGAACATGGCACCGACGACCGACGATCCCTTCAGTCCCCGTGCCGAGCCTGCCCCGCATCCGCAGGAGCATCCGCCCGCGCCCCGGCGCGGACGACGTCGCGCGCACCGCGCAGGTCGCTGAGCTCAGCGCCGCCGGGCTGACCTGGGTCAACGCGGTCGCGTCTGATCTGAGCGCGGCTCAGGCTCTGGCCGAGCGCTTCGGCTGGCATCCGCTGGACGTCGAGGACATCGTCTCGAAGCGACAGCGCCCGAAGGTCGACGACTACGAGGACGACGGCTACCTCTTCGCCGTCCTCCACTTCCCCGTCTACGACAAGACCGTCCAGCGACTCAACGCGGCCGAGCTCGACGTGTTCATCGGCCACGATTACCTCGTCACGCTGCCGACGCGCGAGCTCCTGCCCGTGACGAGGCTCTTCGCGCGCTGCGACGCCGACGAGGGGTACCGGGAGCAGCTCTTCGCGAAGGGCTCGGGGCGCCTGCTCTACGAGGTTCTCGACGACCTCTTCGACTACTGCTTCCCGATCCTCGACAAGATCGGCCACAAGCTCGACCGGATCGAAGACGACATGTTCGAGGGCGCGGCCGAGGACGTCGTGCGCGACATCTCGAACGTGAAGCAGGAGATCATCTCGTACCGCAAGGTGATCAAGCCGGAGCGTTCGACCCTGCGCGTGCTCGAGCGGCGCGTCGCCCGCTTCCTACCGGAGGAGCTGGAGCTCTACTTCGACGACATCAACGACGCAGTCGAACGGATCTGGGACCAGCTCGACAACTACAAGGAAGTCGTCGAGGCGCTCGAGTCGACGAACGAGTCGGTGATCTCGCACCGCCAGAACGACGTCCTGCGGCTGCTCACGATCATCAGCGTGACGATGCTCCCGCTGACCCTGCTCACCGGGATCTTCGGCATGAACGTCGTCTACCCCGGCGAGAACACGAGCACGGCCTTCTGGGTCATCCTCGCCGCGCTCGTGGTGACGCTCGCCGGCATGCTCGGCTTCTTCCGCTGGAAGCGCTGGCTCTAGTACAAACGGCTCGGGGCAGGGTCCTGGCCGTTTTCTACCCGGATCCTCTACCCGCCCGAGCCCGCTTGGAGCGCTTTCCACCATCGGCCGATGAGTTCGCCAGCGTCGTGGAGTCTGTCTGGTGTGTGAAGCCCACCCTTCGAGCGCCGATTGGGCGCTCGGACGACGAACGGCGACAGGAGATGACGCATGAACGAGTCGACTCAAAGCGACGACGACTCACAGGCAGCGTGGCCCGGAGGGATCGTCGCGGTCACGCTGTTCGTCGAAGACCTGGCTGCGGCGAAGCGCTTCTACAGCGAGGTGTTCGAGCTGCCGGTCTTCTTCGAGGACGAGAACTCGGCCGTCTTCAAGTTCGGGGATACGCTCATCAACCTCCTCGACGCGCGCGAGGCGCCGGAGCTCGTCGCCCCCGCGCCGGTCGCGAAAGCCGATGGGGGCGTCAGGTTCCAGTTCACACTCGAGGTGGACGACGTCGACGCGATGGCCGCCGGCCTCGAGCGCCGAGGGGTCGAGCTGCTGAACGGGCCGATGGATCGTCCCTGGGGACTCCGCACCGCCAGCTTCTGCGATCCGGCCGGCCACATCTGGGAGCTCGCGGGGCCCCCAAACTAGCCGCATCCCGTAGTCGGGGCGTACGGCAGCCCGCCGTCCCGACTACGGGAGAAGCGGCCACGCGTCGTCTGAGGTCGGGCAGGCGACTCGCATGTCCACCACAGGGCCGCGTCGCCTCCGTCTGGGCGGGGCCGCTCGCCCGACGGGGGTCGAGTCGTGTTGTCCTACGGGCGCTCGAGCATCCGCTCGTCGCTCACCGGCTTGTCGAGGTGAAGCTTCCCGTCGGCATCGATCACGTAGCGAACGACGACCAGGTACGCGCATTCATCCTCGATGTGATCGACCTGACGTGGTAGGCCGCCCCACTCTTCCCGTCGTCCGCGGGGACGCGCACCGGGGCAGAAAACAGCGCGCCGTTGGTTGCCGATTGGCGGATGGCGGCTCGCGTTAGCGGCGATGTTGGTGGCGCGTTCGTCTACCTCGGCCGCCTTACGACATCCGACTCGAGAGAATCGACTTGTGAGGCGACTAGGCGACTTCGGCGGGTGCCTCCGTCAGCTCGGCCGCTTTGGGAGCTCGACGGAGGACCGCGACGGTCACATCATTCCTGTCGGTTTCGATCGAGATGACGATCCACCGCTTGCCCGAGCGGCGGATGATGGCGCCCAGGTCGGGCACGATCGCCGTACCCCTTGGCCGCGGCTCGTCAACACGGGCGGGCTGAACGATCGCGGACCCTCAGCGCGTCGACGGGCGGTCGACTGGAGCGCGTCTCGGAGCGGTTGCAGCAGGTCGGGGCAGTCGCGGAGAACCGAAAGGATCGTCTTCTCCTCGTGTGCCGCGAGTGTGAACTCGACCCAGTCCGCGTCGAGTGCAAGCCCGACGTCGTCGGCCAGTCGTCTCTCGCCGGCGCGTTGAAGACGACGTGCGAGCACCGCGACAGCGCCCGCGGACACGATTACACCGGAGATCAACATCGCTGTTCGCCACTTACCCGGCTTGTCAGTCGGCAAACGGTCCGGCGGCGACCAAAGCCCTTCGTGGCTCGCCCGGGCGCACCGGCTCGACTGGGTTGCTGCTCGGTTGGAGTTGGCGCGATGAGCGCGGACGGGGGCCGCAGTGCCTGGCGTCGGCGAGGGCGTCTTTCCCCCACGGCCTCCCCAGCGCAGACCCGAATTCCGTCCGCGCCCTTCGATGCTACTCCGCTCAGGCGAACGCGTGAGCGACCGCCTGCTCGCTGCCCAGCAGGGTCGGGGACTGGCTCGGCGTTCCAACTTCCGGTACTTCGTGATCGTGTTCGGGCTCCACGCCGCTTCGTCTGGCAGCACAAAGGCCGCCCGCGGGCATCGAGGGACGGATCAGGCTCCACGACCTGCGGCACGCCGCGCAGACCAGCCTCGCCGCAACGGTGCCTCGCCAATCGCCGTGACGGCGACCGCCGGGCATCGTTCGATGCAAACGACGAAGCAGTACCTGCACCTGGCGGGCGTCACGTTCGAACAGGACGCCGCCGCGCTAGAGGCACGGGTTCTAGCCGGTAGAAACTTCTATCCGACTGACGTTGACCTCGGCTGACCTCAGCGAGTCCGAGGCGAGCGTGGAAGCCTGACCGAACCCAGCCGACCGGCTATCCCGGTTGCGCTGGCTCAGCCAGTTACGTGGTCTGTGGAGCCGGCGTGCGCGCGTCGGACAGGATGGGAGCATCTCGTTTGAACCCCCACACGGCGGCGTAGATGCCAAGCGACAGCTCCCACAGGAACTCTGGGATCACCGTGATGGCCGGCACCGTGCTGCCCGCGTCCCAGGCAGAGAACAGCGTGCCGATCCCGCTGAGGATGATCAGCGGACCCCCGATAAGTCCAAGCGTCGCCATCCAGCGGGGAACCAACCGCGACGTGTACATCAGGTATCCGAGGATGAGGCCGTTCCCCCAGCCGACGATGAAGCCTGGGCCGAGCAGGAACGTCCAGTCCTTGAGCGCGGCGAGCGAAACTGCCAGCGATGCGGCCCCGGGATCGTCGTGCCGCAACGACACGACCCCCAGGATGAGGAAAACCCCCGCAGCGATGAAGACGCACTCCATCACCCGCGCGGTGACGTAGCCGACGGCAAGGATCTCGTTCTGTCGCCTCAGGATCGGGAACACCACGACGGCGGTTCCAACGTTCGCGATGATCAGCAGAAGCTCCAGGAGCGCCCCGAGATAGATCTGGTTGTCCTTTCCGCCACCGGCGATGTAGCCGGCTGGATCGTCGAGGACCGGCTGGTACAGCGCGAGCGCCGGGATCGACGTGACGAACGTGATGAGGAAGAGCACTCCGAAAATTCGGGCATTCCGCTGGTCCTCGGACACTTGGCTCCTCTTTCGATCTCCGCGAGCTCAGGACTCAGAGAACGACGACTCCGCGACCCTATAACAGAAGACGACTACTCGAAAAGTCCCGCCGTGGCCCCGGCCCAGTCTCGCTTTACCCTCGATAGCGTTGCGCTAGATTCGTTCGCGGCGGGGCCGTCCCGCCGCAGCCCGACCCCCCGTCGGGGAGGGCGGTCCCGCCCCTTTGAGCCGCTTCCGCGCCGGTTGGCCGCCGCCCGCCTCTTCTCGGCATGACAGGCACCGATGGGTCTCTCGCGCTCGACAACCTGGAGGCCGTGCTGACGGCCGGCGACATGACCCTCGCAGACGTCGTTCGACTCAACGTCTACACCACCGGCGTCGACGACGCACCCGCAACTCCTCGCCCTGGTCGAGGGCGAGCACAGTCGACTGACCGCACCCCCGCGTGTGAACAGGAGGCGTGCGCTCGACCGCGACGTCCGACGGGCTGATCGGCTTCGGCAAGGCCGAGACCAGCCGACCTGCCTGACATGATCCGCGCCGCGATGCGGGCGCACGCGACAGCACCCGAGCTGCGACCGGAGCCGGCCCCGCCTTCACAGCTCTCGCCCGTGGCACGACGCCACATCACGACGAACGGCGGACGCCTGTACGCCTGGGGGCGACGACGCCGCAGGTGGTGGCTGCTGGCCTCCAAGACGACGATCGAGGTCGCGACCGACGAGCCCGCCGGCGTCAGCTTCAATCCTCCGACCAGGATCGACGGGATCGATGTTCATCTCGATCTCAGAGCCGAGCGTTGGTTCGCCGGCCACCCGTACGCAGTCGTCGATCTGACCCGGCGCCGGGCACGGTTCGAGATCACCGACGAAGCCGCCGCATAGGCAGCGCCGACCCGCACGGCGCTTCACGATCTCGGGGGGCGAGGTGAGACGCCGCCCCGGCGACTCGGCCGACGCCCGGGACTGCTCCCCCTCCGAGGTGGGGCATCGGCCTAGACCAACGACCGGTGTCGGGCCCGGGGCGCCACGGGATACTCGCGGGGACGCGCTGGATGGAGCGCGATTGACGCGCCGCAGAGGCCCGTCGGACGGCCCGGGGGGGCTGAGGTCCGGCGGGCCTTGCGGCATCCGCGCATGACGCGAGCAGTGTCGAACGACGCAGGTCTCCGGCGATCGCGTATGGTGCTCCGGAGGACCTTTGCGCGATCAAGCGATTGCGTCCTCGTCGCCAGCGGGCGCGCACACGACTGCTCCGTCCCTGGCTTCCTCCTGGCCCTGGAGGCGGCGCCGACCGTCGCCTCTCGGGTCGCGCTCGGACGCGCCGAGCGGGGACGAGCGATCGCTTGGGGCTCGCTTCGCCTCGGCGGAGCGAGCCCCCACCAGCCCCCACCCGAACGGCTAGGGCATGTCTCGTCTGCCGGGGGAAGAGACGCGCGTCGCGAAGCGCCGATGCTCAGCACATGTCGGATGAGGGTCGGAAAGAGGTTGGCGCGGCCCTCGTGAGAGGGGGAACATCCTGATGACGGCGGCACAGTTCGAAGACCTGCACACGGATGAGGCGGCCGAGGTGCTGGCATGGCGGTTCGACGCGCTCTGCCGCTCCGGGTTCGACCTCGACGCGGCGGCTGTTCTGGCGGCGAACGTCGAAGTCGATCTGCACCGGGCGATCGAGCTCGTCGGGCGCGGGTGTCCGCCCGAGCTCGCTGCGCGGATCCTGATCTGACCCGTCCCGACGTCGGAATCGCGGCGGCAGGTTCCGGCGTCGGGACAACTCGCCTCTGACGCCCGGGAGTCGGCCGCGTTAGACGACGAGGCCTTCCAGGCCCTCCTCGGGCTCTGGAAAGCGCGGATCGAGCCGTTCGAGCGCGTCCACCAGGAGCTCGGCTACGGCGAGCGCCTTGAGCCAGTTCCGGTCGGCCGGGACGACGTACCACGGCGCCCAGTCGGTCGAGGTCTCGGTGAGCGCATCGTCCCACGCTTCGATCCAGTCGCCGAAACGGTCTCGCACCTTCAGGTCGTCGCGGCGGAACTTCCAGCGCTTCGTCGCGTCGTCGATCCGTTCCTGGAACCTCGTCCGCTGCTCGTCGCGGGAGACGTTGAGGAACACCTTGAGGACGGTGGTTCCCTCGTCGACGAGCATCCGCTCGAACTCCCGGATGTGCCCGTAGCGGCGGCGCCACACCTTCGGCGGCGCGATCTCGTACATCCGCACGGCGACGATGTCCTCGTAATGCGACCGGTTGAAGACGCCGATCGTGCCTCGCCGCGGCAGCGCCGAATGGACGCGCCACAGATAGTCGTGCTGCAGCTCGACGCCGACCGGCGCCTTGAACGACGTGACCGAGACCCCCATCGGGTTGACGCCCTCGAACACACGTCGGACGACCCCGTCCTTCCCCGACGCATCGAGCCCCTGGAGGACGAGGAGGACGCTGCGGCGGTCCTCGGCATGGAGGCGGTACTGGAGCGCGTCGATCCGCTCGACGAGGTGCGGGAGCCGATTCTCGCCGTCCTTCTTGTCGACGCCGAAGGTGTCGGCGGGCTCGCGACCCGCGATCCGCGCGTTCGTGCCGGGCTTCACCCTCAGCTCATCGAGCACGCGGCTGACTCTAGACTCCGCGACCATGGCCGACCGCGGGTCGTTCCACCTCGGAAGGGCGATCGACCCGAAGACGGGCGAGCCCGGCGCCGACGAGGTCGTCGTCGGCTCGAGCGACCTGACGACGCACGGCGTCATCGTCGGGATGACCGGATCCGGCAAGACAGGGCTCGCGGTCGTGCTGATCGAAGAGGCCCTCCGTGCGGGGATCCCCGCATTCGTGCTCGATCCCAAGGGCGACATGACGAACCTCGCGCTCGTGTTCCCGGACCTCGCGCCGGCGAGCTTTCGCCCGTGGGTGAGCGAGGCGGAAGCGCAGGCGGCCGGCGTCTCGGTGGACGACTACGCCGCGCGGCAGGCGACGATGTGGCGCGAAGGCCTGGCGGCGAGCGGCATCGGCCCCGAGCGTCTCCAGGAGCTGCGGGACGCGGCCGACGTCACGATCTACACCCCGGGCTCGACCGCGGGCGTGCCGCTGAACGTCATCGGCTCGCTCGGCGTGCCGCGTCTGTCGTGGGAGACCGAGGAGGAGGCGCTCCGCGACGAGATCCAGGCGACGGTGACGAGCCTCCTCGCGCTCGTCGGGATCAAGGCCGACCCGCTCTCGAGCCGCGAGCACGTCCTCCTTTCGAACCTGATCGAGAACGCCTGGCGCGCCGGCCGAGACCTCGACCTCGGCACGCTCATCGGCGAGATCCAGACGCCGCCGATCCGGAAGCTCGGCGTCTTCGAGATCGACCAGTTCTTCCCGCTGGCCGACCGCACGAAGCTGGCGTTCACGCTCAACTCCCTCGTCGCCTCGCCGAGCTTCGCGGCCTGGGGCGAGGGCGATGCGCTCGACCCGCAGGCGATGCTCGTCACCGCCGACGGTAAGCCGCGCTGCGCGGTCGTCTACCTCGCCCACCTCGCCGAGGAGGAGCGGCAGTTCGTCGTCACACTCGTCTTCTCGAAGCTCGTCACGTGGATGCGCGGCCAGGAGGGAACGCCCGACCTCCGCGCGCTGGCGTACATGGACGAGGTGTTCGGCTACGTGCCCCCGTCCGCGTCGCCGCCTGCGAAAAAGCCGATCCTCACGATCTTCAAGCAGGGCCGCGCGTCCGGGCTCGGGCTCGTGCTCTCGACGCAGAACCCGGTCGACCTCGACTACAAGGCGATGTCCAATGCGGGGACGTGGCTCGTCGGGCGCCTCCAGACGGAGAACGACAAGGCCCGGGTGCTCGAAGGGCTCCGTTCCGCCGCCGGCGGTACGGACGTGGCGGCGCTCGACAAGGCGATCGGCGCCCTCGGAAAGCGTCAGTTCCTCCTCGTCTCGGCGAAATCCTCCACCCCGCGCCTGCTCGCGACCCGCTGGGCGATGTCGTATCTCTGCGGCCCGCTGACGAAGGAGCAGGTCACCCGTCTCAGGCCAGCCGACGACAGCAAGTTGCAGTCTGCAACTAGCTCGACGGAGCCTGTCACCACGGTCGCCGCGGCGGGCGCTGCAGCGACGTCTGCGCCGGCGCCGGCCGCCGCCGGAGATCGCCGACGACGAGACGGCCGTCGCGCCGCCCGTCGCCGCGGGCATCGCCGTCTCGTACCTCGACCCGGCAGCCCCCTGGGCGCCGGGGATCGGTGCAGTCGCCGGCTCGAGCCGTCTCCGCGCGTTCCTCGCCGCGCGCGTCTCGCTCAGGTACGACGACAGCACCGCCGCTGTCGACGAGCAGCAGGAGTTCGAGGCCGTCTACGGTCCGCTCGACGGCGGCGTCGACCTGGAAAGCGAGGCGCAGGTCGACTACGACGAGCGCGACTTCGCGTCGGCCGCGCCGGCGAGCGCGGTCTACGTCCTGCCGAGCGCACCTGTCGGGAAGGCCGCCTTCTTCGAGACAACGGCGAAGGAGATCCGGCAGCGCCTGGTCGAGCGGCGCCCGCTCGAGCTCCAGCGGAACCGCCAGCTCAAGCTCGTCTCCCGTCCGGGAGAGTCTCCCGACAACTTCGCCTCCCGGTGCGACGCCGCTGCGCAGGAGCGCGCCGACGCCGAGACCGCCAAGATCCGCGACCGCCTCGAGACGAAGCGCGACCGGCTCGATCGGGCGCTCGCGCAGGCGCAGCGGCGGGTCGAGGAGCTGGAGACCGACACCCGCTCGCGCCAGGCGACCGAGCTGCTCGCCGGCGCCGGTTCCGTGCTCGGCGCGTTCTTCGGAGGACGTCGAAGCACGCGGTCGATGGCCGGTGCGCTCTCGAGCGCAGCGTCGCGGCGCGGCGTGTCCGTGCGCAGTGCCGAACGGCGGGAGACCGCGAAGTCCAAGGTCGACGCGACGAAGGACGATCTGACCGAGCTCGAGCAGGAGCTCGCAGACGAGATCGCGGCGATCGACGAGCGCTGGCGTGCCGTTGCCGACGAGGTGGACACGCTCTCCATCCGGCTCGAGGCGACCGACGTCCGCGTCGTCGAGACCCGACTCGTGTGGGTGCCGACCGACTGATCGCGGCGCTCGCGGTGACCGCCCTCCTCGTAGCGGCGGGCTGCGACGCCGACGGCGCCCGGGAGGACCGACCGACCGCCGGGAACGGCGTCGTCGCGCGCGTGAACGACGGCGACACGCTCACCCTGCACAGCGGCGCGAAGATCCGACTCGTCCAGATCGACGCGCCCGAGCTGACGAGCGACTGCTACGGCCGCGCGGCCCAGCGGGCACTCGCCACGCTTGCACCCGTGGGCGCGCGCGTGCGGATCGTCCGCGATCCGGCGCTCGACGACCGCGATCGCTACGGCCGGCTGCTCCGCTACGTCCTCGTGGATGGCGCCGACGTGAACGTGGAGCTGGTCCGCCGCGGGGCGGCCTCCCCGTACTTCTTCCGAAACGAGCGCGGCGAGCACGCCGCCGAGCTCCTCGCCGCGGTGGACGAGGCGCGTGCGGGCGCGGCCGGCTACTGGGGCGCCTGCCCGGAGGCGCGGCTGAACACCGGTCTAGGCTCGATCACCGGCAAGCGGTAGAGGCTTGCGACAGCGTGTTGCAAGGGCACGTCCTGACGCGGCGCCCGAGCTCACGCGCTTCGTTCTCAGGAGGCCCACGGGATCTCGGGCGCGGCGTGGAAGCCGACGCCGCGCGCGCCGAGCCGGGCGCCGTGGGCGGCGAGGCGGAGCCTGTAGTCACGCCAGGCGCGCCCCTCGGCGGGCGACCAGCCGAGCTCCGCGTGGCCGAGGAGGCGCGGAAAGGCGAGGTGGTCGAGCCCCGCTCGGTCGTCGATCGTCTCCGACCAGAGCGCCGCCTCGATCCCGAGCAGATCGCGGTCGGAGACCCCGTCCAGCAGAGTCGCCGGATCCCAGTCGTACGCCTGCCGGACGTCCGTCGTGCCCGCCCAGCTCAGCCCTGGAGTGGACGACGGCGTGTACTTCATGTCGAGGTATGTCCGCGTCGCGGGCGTGAGCACGAGCTTCGCCCCCTGCTCGACGGCGCTCCGCGCGAGCGCGGCGTCGTGCCAGTGCTGCGCGACCGACGTCCGGCGAAGCCGAACGCGAGCGGTCTCCTCCCAGCCGATCATGCGCTTCCCGTGCGCGCGCACGATCCGCTGTACGCGCTCGACGAAGAAGCGGTAGTCGGCCGGATCGGTGGACAGGGCCTCGTCGCCGCCGATGTGGAGGTACGGGCCCGGCGTCAGAGCGGCCACCTCGCGCACGACGTCGTCGACGAAGACGTACGTCAGCTCCTTCCTGATCGCGAGCGAGCTGAACCCGACGTCGATCCCCGTGTACTGGGCGGGGGCGATGCCGTCGGCCGTCAGCCGGCCGTACGACGCGAGCGCGGCGTTGACGTGCCCAGGCATGTCGATCTCAGGCACGACGTCGACGAAGCGCCGCCGCGCGTAGGCGACGATCCGCGCGTACTGCCGCTGCGTGAGGTGCCCTCCTACCCCTCCCCCCACCGCGCTGCGCGCCCCCAGGCGGGTGAGGTTCGGCCATGAGCGGATCGCGAGGCGCCAGCCCTGGTCATCCGTCAGGTGTAGATGGAGCCGGTTCAGCTTGTAGAGGGTCATCTGGTCGACGAGTCGTTCGAGCTCCTCGACGCCGAAGAAGTGCCGCGCGACGTCGAGCATCAAGCCGCGCCAGGCGAACCGTGGACGGTCGTGGATCATCCCCCGCGGCACGAGCCAGGGCCCGGCGACCGGCTCCCGGGACTCGATCGCCGGTGGCAGGAGCTGCCTGAGCGTCTGCGTCCCCCAGAAGAGCCCGGCCGGGCGGCGGGCGGCGATTGCAACACGGTCGTCGACGCGCAGCCGGTATCCCTCCTCCCCGAGCGCGCGGTCGCCGGGGACGAGCGTGAGCACGAGGTCACCCGGCTCGACGGACCTCGCCGTCCGGACGACGGGCAGCGCGGATCCCGTGGCGGGCCGCAGCGCCGCAGCGAGGAGGCGGCCGACGTCCGTGGTCTCGGCCGAGGGGTCGGCGACGACGATCCGCGCGCGAGGCCCGAGCTCGAACATGCCGCGCGCCGGCGCGACGGCGAGCGGCCTCGGGATCAGCGGCGGAAACGACGGCGCGCGGTCGCTCATCCACGCACGGCGCCGGCCGTGAGCCCGAACATGATCCTCCGCTGCACCAGCAGGAAGAACACGATCACCGGGATCGCGGTCAGCGTCGACGCGGCCATCAGCCCGCCCCAGTCTGTGTTCCGGCTCCCGCCGTAGAAGCCCGCGAGCCACACCGTGACGGTCTGGTCTGACTGGTCGCTCAGGAGGACACTCGCGAAGATGTACTCGTTCCAGGATGTGACGAACGCGAACACCGCAGTCGCGACGAGGCCGGGGGCCGCGAGCGGCAGGAGGATGCGCACGAACGCCCCGAGGCGGCTCGAGCCGTCCACCATCGCCGCCTCCTCCAAGTCCTTCGGGATCCCGAGGATGAAGCCGCGCAGCGTCCAGACGGCGAACGGCAGGACGAAGGTCAGATACGTCAGGATCACCCCGGTCATCGTGCCGACGAGGTGGTACTTCGCCAGGACGACGTAGAGCGGGATCACGAGCCCCGCTTGCGGGAGCATGAGGATCCCGATCATCAGGACGATGAGGAGCTTGCGGCCCCCGAAGCGGTACTTCGCGAGCGCCACGGCGGCGAGGAACGCGATCACGATCGACGCCAGGACCGCGATGGACACGATGATCAGGCTGTTTCGCACCGTGTCCCAGAAGTAGGGCCGGTCCATCGCGTCGCGGAAGTGGTCGAGCGTCGGCGAGAACGAGAACCACGTCGGCGTCGCGCTGTTGATCTCGTCGTCCGGCTTGAGAGCCGTCGAGATCATCCAGAACACGGGGAACACCATCACGACGAAGATCGCGAGACCGAGGAGGTCCCAGCCCCTCCGCCTGACCGTGCGCCACCTGCGCCGCCGCCGCGGCGCCCGGGCCGTCGTCGCCACCGCGCTCACGAGACCTCCCCCATCCGCACCATGCGCCGGACGTAGACGACGCTCATCGCCGCGACCATCACCAGCATCAGGATCGAGATCGCTGCGCCCCGGCCGAAGTCGGAGTGCGCGTACC
Source organism: uncultured Actinomycetes bacterium (assembly GCA_963698935.1). GTDB lineage: Bacteria > Actinomycetota > Thermoleophilia > Gaiellales > Gaiellaceae > Gaiella. The sequence continues at coordinate 1,469 of CAVOSU010000023.1, read as the reverse complement.
CCTCGATGAAGACGTAGACGCCCATCAGATAGTTCGACGAGTCGACATGCGAGGCGCCGATCAGGAGGTACGGCTGCGTGAAGACGCCGAAGTCCCAGATGATCGAGAGGCTCGTGAGGATGTAGACGATCGGCTTGACGGTGGGGAACGTGATGTCGCGGAACACGCGCCACGGGCTCGCGCCGTCGATTCGCGCGGCCTCGACGAGCTCGCGCGGCACCTGCGAGAGCCCCGCGTACATCGTCACGATCACGAACGGGAGCGCGCCCCAGACGATCAGCAGCGTGACCATCGCCAGCTTCCAGAACGTCGTCGCGTACCAGTCGTGCTGCTCGAAGTCTCCCAGGCGGAGCTGCGTGAGGATGTGGTTCACGACCCCGTTCTGGAAGTTCGTCATCCAGTACCAGACCTGCACGGCGACGACCGCCGGCATCGACCAGACGAGGACGAGCCCGGTGAGCACGAGGATACGGATCGCGGCTGTGAGCCGGACCAGCAGGAGGGCGACCAAGGTGCCGAGCACCATCGTGAGCGCGACATTCACCGCGGTGAACACGATCGTCCGGACGAGCGTGTCCCAGAACACGGAGTCCGAGAGGACGGAGCGGTAGTTGTCGAGCCCGATCCATTCCCCGTGGCGCTGGATCAGCTCCGGCAGGCCGTAGCGCTGGAACGAGAGCGTCGTCAGCCGGTAGAGCGGATAGCCGAGGATCGCGACGATCGCCGCTACGACGGGCAGCACGAGGAGGTACGGAACCGTCCCGCGCCCGACCCGGGAGACCGACAGCGGCCGCCGCCGCGCCCGGAGAGGAGGCGCGGCGGCGACGGCAGAGCTGGTGTGCGGGACGGGACTACGACCCAATGCGTCTCCCGTCCCGCAGCACCGTTAGAGGTCCGCGTTGAGCACGCGGGCGATGTTGTCGTTCGCCGACTGCGCCGCCTGCTTCACGGTCAGCTTGCCGGTGAGGATCTGGGCGAGCATGTTCCGGAGGATGTTGCCGTTCTCCACGTTCACCCAGTTCTTCGCGGTCGGGACGAACCAGCTCCGCTTGGCGGCGCGCTCGTTGACGCTGTTGCCGAGGAGGCTCGTCGTGTTGGGGATGTTGCCGATCGACCGCAGCGCGGTCATCGACTGGTTGCTCGTGTAGGCCTTGATCCAGTCCGCGCCGAGGCTCTTGTCGCCGCCCACCGGGACGGCGAGGATCGACCCGCCGAGGAAGCCGGGCAGCGGCTGCCCGGCCTTGCGGCCCGGCATCACGAACTGCGCAGTGGACTTCGTGTATTTCTTGCCGACGCAGCAGCTGAACCAGGCCGGCCCGACGATCGCGGCTGCCTTCCCCTGTGCATATACGTCGTACGGGTTCGGATGGGTCTCGTCGGTCGTCTTCGAGGCGCGCGACGCCGCGTCGAAGAAGGTCTTGTACGCCGTGAGCCCGGCGATCGACTTCGGCGAGGCGAGCTGGCCCTGC
>CAVOSU010000022.1:0-90378 GCA_963698935.1 uncultured Actinomycetes bacterium | reverse complement strand
CGCGTACGCCATTGCCACCGCAATTCATGCCGAGAGACGCCGACACGCCGATGTCCGCCTCGAGACCTTCGACGGAAAGGTCATCAAGGCGTACAAGGCGCTTCATCCGCTTTCGTCAGAGCTCGGGTAGGCGTCGGTTCGGCGGACGTTCGCGAGCGACACCCGGCTGGCCGCAGAGCTCATCAGCCGCGCTCCTTGGGGCCCACTGCTCGCGCAGCCGAGATGCCACCTGCGAGGACGCTCGCGAGGACCACGCCGACGAGCGCGCCTCCTACGAGGAGCATGACGAGCGTGTCGTCGAGCGCGTCAAGCCGAACGAGCAGGGCACCGACTCCGAGAACCGCGGCGACGCCAGCCGCGATGCGCCAGTCCTCGCCGATCACGAAGTCGTACCAGAAGCGACCGAAGCCCCTCAGGTAGCGCATGGTCAGTGCGTCCCTCCGGCAACCGCGACATCGCGGGGCACGAGGGCCCGCCGCAGCACCCGGATCGCTATCTGGCTGACGACGAGCCAGCACGCGAGCAACGCGAGAAGCGCCCAGTCGTCACCCGGCCAGGACAGGCTCTCGTGCCCGGCGGCGAAGATGCCTAGCCCCTCGACGGCCCAGAACGTCCCGAACGTCGCGAGCAGCAGCCCGACCACGTACTTCAACGTGTTCTCCGGAACAGCCGCGAGCGGCCGGTGCGCGACGACGCCGATCACGAGGACGGCAGCGCCGGCGACCGCGGCTCCGGCAGCGGCGAGCGGGACGTTGTCGGCGTTCAGGCCTAACGTGATCACGATGAACACGACCTCGAGCCCCTCGAGGAACACCCCTTTGAACGACACGACGAACGCGAACCAGTCCAGCCCGAGTCGTCTGTCCTCGCCCGCTCGGAGGGCGGCCTCACGCTCCTCGCGAAACGCCTCCGCCTCGTCGTGCATCGCCTTGATGCCGGCCGCGCGAAGGATCGCCTTGCGCAGCCACTGGAGGCCGAAGACGAGGAGAAGCGCGCCGATCACAAGCTGCAGCGCAGACTCGGGGATCCAGTCGATCAGCGTGTACCCGGCGACGAGCGTGATCACGGCGAGGGCGCCCGCTGCCGTCGCGGCTCCGATCGCCGTCGAGCGCCAGCCGCGTGTCACCCCCATCGCGAGTACGATCGTCAGGGCCTCGACGAACTCGACGAACGACGCAAGTGCGGTCGCAGTGACGAGCCCCCACACGCTCGCGGACGCGGCGACGACCGAATAGGTCAGCACGCTGCATCCTCACACGCGCCGAACGGAGATCGGATGGGGGGCCTCACGCGTACGGCACGCATTGTCCACGCGATGGGCGTGAGACGAGCCCGCCGGCGGACGGGCCGTCGCGTTGGCGCGATCAGGCGCTGGCGGGAACGAGCGGCTCGAGGAAGACGCACACGCGCTCGTCGGCCGGCAGCGGCGAGGGGCCGCGGCGGAGGACGACGAGCTCACCGACGTCCGGGAGCTGGACGCGCTCCCCGATGTCGGGAACCTGCCCGTTCTCGAGCTCGACGAGGCGATAGCCGCGCGGCGTCGATGCGAACGCCACGCAGAGAGCCGTCGCCGGTGCCGGCGCCTCGTCGCTCGGGGCAACGAGCTCCACGTCGGGCTCGAGCACAGCTTCCGCCAACTCGACCTGCTCCACGAGCGCGTGCTCGCGCTCGATCTCGGGCTCCGTCGGCACCTCGTGCAGGGGCGCGAGCCCGACCTCCACGACGTGCTCGATCTCACGCTCCGGCTCGGTCGCCTCCTCGTGCACGGGCACGAGCCCGACCTCGGCCGGCTGCTCGATCTCGGGCTCCGGCTCGGCGTCGAAAGGCCTGCCGGCCGCCGACTCGAGGATCAGCTCCACCGCGGGGCGGCGCGCGCGCGCCCGCTCCGGCCCAGGCTCCGGCTCAGCCGCCTCCGGCTCGAACGTCTTGGGGTCGGGCGGCGCCTCGATGCGCGGGGTGAGGTGGACGACCGGCGCCGGCTCGCCCTCGGGCTCCGTCGGCGTCTCGGCGAGCGAGGCCTGCTCCGCCAGCGACCCGGCGAGCTCGAACTTGCTGATCACGCCCTGGCCGACGAGGGCCTCGCCGAGGCGCTCTCCGGTGAGCCGCTGGCGCTCGAGCGCCTGGATCAGCTGCTCGCGCGTCACGAAGCCGCGCGAGACGAGGATCTCACCCAACTGACGCCACGACTCGCTTGCACGCGTGCTCACGTCCTCCTTCGCCTCCCCCATTCGGGCCCAGTGCTCTGCGACGACCTTCGCGAGCTCGGAGCGCTCGACGCCGAACCGCTCGACGAGGATCTGGCCGAGCTGCTGGCCGGTTTCCTGCTGCAGCTCGAGCGCGACGACGAGCTGGCTCTGGGACACGAGCCCGCGCTCGACGAAAAGCGCGCCGATCAGCCTGTTGGAGACAGCCTCCGGAAGGGTCATCTTCCTGTGTATCGGCCGTCCCTCGAACGAGCTAGAGGGTCAATTTTTGGCCGCTGTGGCGCGTCAGGGCGCGGCGTACGCCGCGAGGGCGTCGAGTACCGAGCGGAGTCGCCGCCCGTCGTCCGTGAGGACGTACTCGACCCGGGGCGGGCGAGCATCGATCACCCGTCGCTCGAGCAGCCCCGAGTCCTCCAGCTCGAGCAGGCGCTGGGCGAGGGTCCTGGGCGGGATCTCGCCGACCGCCTGCTTGATCTCGTTGAAGCGGCTCGCCCCTTCGACGGACGCCCACAGGATCGAGACCGTCCAGCGTCGCTCGAGGAGGCCCGCCGCGCGGCGGACCTCCTCGGGGACGGGAGGGCAGCTCTTACAGCGAGACACGGTGCTGCGACGACGGCGTTACCTCGAGCGCGAAGCCGAGGACCTCGTCGAGCGACATCACCGGGTGGAACGCCAGATCCTCCCGGACGTGCTCCGGCACGTCGTCGAGGTCGGCGCGGTTCCGCTCGGGGATCACGACATCCGTGAGCCCTGCCGCGTGGGCCGCGAGCACCTTCTGCTTGAGGCCGCCGATCGGGAGGACACGACCCTGGAGGGTGAGCTCGCCGGTCATGGCGACGGTGTGCTTCACAGGCCGGCCGGTCAGCAGCGAGGCGAGCGCGGTCGCCATCGTGATCCCGGCGCTCGGCCCGTCCTTCGGGATCGCGCCCGCGGGCACGTGGACGTGGAACTTCCGCTCGAACGCATCCTGGTCGATGCCGAGCTCGTCGGCGCGCGAGCGCACCGCGGAGAGCGCGATCTGGACCGACTCCTTCATCACGTCGCCGAGCTGACCGGTCAGGACCAGGCCGTCGCCCGGCGCCGAGGTCGCCTCGACGAACAGGACGTCGCCGCCCGTCATGTTGACCGCGAGCCCGGTCGCGACGCCCGGCACGGCCGTCCGCTCCGCCGCCTCGCGGAAGAACTTCTGGCGCCCGAGGGCGTCCCGGACGGCGGGCACGTCGACCGCGACCGGCGTGGCGACCTTGTCGGCGACGATGTGTGTCGCCGTCTTGCGGAGGATCGAGCCGAGCTCGCGCTCCAGCTGGCGGACGCCGGCCTCGCGCGTGTACTCGGAGATCACCGTCTCGAGCACGTCGTCGCCGATCGACACCTCGTCCTCGCGGAGGCCCGCCCGCTCGCGCTGCCGCGGCCAGAGGTACCCGCGTGCGATCGCGACCTTCTCGTCGGTGGTGTATCCGTCGAAGCGGATCACCTCCATCCGGTCGAGCAGCGGCCCGGGGATCGTCTCGGCGATGTTCGCAGTCGCGATGAAGAAGACCTGGGAGAGGTCCACCTCGACGTCGAGGTAATGGTCGCGGAACGTCGAGTTCTGCGCCGGGTCGAGCACCTCGAGCAGGGCGGCCGAGGGATCGCCGCGCCAGTCGGCGCCGACCTTGTCGACCTCGTCGAGGAGGATCACCGGGTTCATGGTCTTCGCGTCGCGGAGCGCCCGCACGAGGCGGCCCGGGAGGGCGCCGATATAGGTCCTGCGGTGGCCGCGGATCTCCGCCTCGTCGCGGACGCCGCCGAGCGACATCCGCACGAACTCGCGATTGAGCGCCTTCGCGACCGACTCGCCGATCGACGTCTTGCCGGTGCCGGGCGGCCCGATCAGAGTGAGGATCGCGCCTGCGCGCTTGTCCGGCTCGATGCCGCGCTCCTTGCGGAGCTTCGCGACCGAGATGTACTCGACGATGCGGTTCTTGACGTCTTCGAGCCCGGCGTGGTCCGAATCGAGCACTTCACGGGTCCGCTCGGGGTCGAGCACCTCGTCGGAGCGGTTTCCCCACGGCACGGCGAGCAGCCAGTCGAGGTAGCTGCGGATCATCTGCGACTCGGGTGAGCTCTCGCCCATCCGCTCGAAGCGCGCGAGCTCCTTGTCGGCCTGCTCGCGTACCTGCTCGGGCATTCCGGCCTCGGCGATCTTCGTGCGGTACTCCTCGACGACCGACGCGTCGTCCTCGCCGAGCTCCTTCCGGATCGAGTCCATCTGCCGGCGAAGCAGGAACTCGCGCTGCTGCTTCTCCATCCCGGCGTTGACGTCCTCGCGGATCCGCTGGCGGATCTGCATGGTCGAGAGGCGCTCGCGCTGGAACGCCAGGGCGAGCTCGAGGCGCTCGGTGACGTCGATGGTCTCGAGGAGCTGGAGCTTCTGCTCGAAGCCGAGGTCGGGGGAATAGCCGGAGGTGTCGGCGAGCGCGCCGGGATCTGCGATCGAGCGGACGAACGCCTGCACGCGCCCGTCGTCGCCGCGGAGCTCGAGGATCTCCTCGACAACCGCGCGGTATTCGGTCTGGAGCTCGCGGATGCGCGCGTCCGTGCGCACGTCGTCCGGGTGATCCTCGACCTCGACGAAGAGACGTCCCTGCGGGTCGGTCTCGGCGGCGCCTGCGACGCCCCGGAAGAGGCCTTCGAGGGCCACGGCGACAGCGCCGCCGGGCAGCTTCACGCGGTCGGTGACGCGCGCGACCGTGCCGACGGCCGCGTACTCCCCGTCGTGCTTCGGCACGAGGAGGACACGATCCTCGTCGCCGACGTCGACGGTCAACGTCACGTTCATGTTCGGGAAGACGACGATGTCTTCGAGTGGGACGAGCAGCAACTTGCTCACGACCAGCCTCACGCTCCTCGGACGTTATCCGTAGTTAGTACAGAAAAGATAGCTACTCGTGCACGGTGCGCGTCGGGCCTGACGAAGCGTGGGCGCGATCTTGACCGCACCCGTACCGAAAGCTCACAAAGCCTTCGCACCCCTCGGCTGCACTTCCCACCGAGGCCCCGCGATCCCACATCGCCTCCCAGGGATCGGCCGGACGGGCCGGCAGCGCACTCCGAGGGCGCCGTCGGCTCGCAGCGAGGGCGCCGGCCTCGGCCGCGCGCCCTCGCGCCTCGCTCGTGTGGAGCGATTGGCACGAAATCGGCACGGGTTTGCCCTTGACAGAAAACGGTGTCTGACACCGTTCTCGCCTGCCGCCCTGGTCAGCCGCGAAAGCGACGCAGCGCCGTGGCCGCGACGCGCCCCGCGAACGCGTCCTCGCGGGTGCCCGTGCCGGAGGCCCGGTACGTCATCGCGGCGGCGACGAGAATGCCGCCGCGCCAGACGACGAGCCCGGCGTCGTGCCGCGCCGCGTCGACCCACCCGGCCTTGTGCAGCACGAGCACCCCCGGGAGCCCGCCCACCGTCCGCGCGAGCTTCCCGCGATCACCGACACGGGCGAGCACGTAGAGGAGGTACCGCGCCTCGGCGGGCGTGACCCCCGAGCCGGTGCGCGCGAGCGGGCCGAGCCCGCCGCTCGAGAGCCAGACCGCACGGAGCAGTTGGGCGAGATCGAGCGCAGTCGTCGACTTGCCGATGCCCCAGGAGGGCTGGGAGACGACGCTCAGGGGCACCCCGGCTCCCGCGAGCTCGCGCGACCCGCCGAACGCGGTGCCGAGGATGTAGCCGCCGTACATCTCCGTGCGCTCGAGCCCGATCGCCCGCATCGTCTCGTTCACGAGCGCGCCGCCGCCGCTCGTCGAGCCGCCAAGCCGGACGAGCAGCGCGTTCGCGGCCGCGTTGTCGGAGGGGATCAGCATCTGGCGTAGCAAGCCCTCGAGGTCGCTTCCCCGAACAGGTGGGCCGTCGAGCCGCGACAGGACGGTCACGGCGATCGCGAGCTTCAGCGTGGAGGCGGCCGGGAACGTCGCGCGCGCGTTCCACGCGGCGCCGGCACCGGTCGCCAGGTCCTCGACGTAGACGGCGCCACTGCCCGGATAGCCGTCGACCAGATGCCGGATGTCGCGCTCGAGCCCGCGGTCGAGACGGAGCGGCCGCGCGACCGGGCGCGCCGCCGGGGGCAGGCCGAGCACGTGGAGCACGGTGCGACCGGCTCGATGCCCCTCGCCGTCGACCGTCTCGACACGGACCCGCACCTCGCGCGGCGGAAGCGGCACGCCGAGCGAAAACGACCTGCCGCGAAGCGCGAAATCGCCCACCACCTTCCCGTCGACACGCACGACGACGCGCTTCGTCCCCGGCGCGGCCCGACCCTCCACCGCGCCGTACGACACCTGGTAGGCGGCAGGACGCTCGACGACCGGCGGGCGGGGCGGCGGCGCAGTGTCGATCACGGCCGAACCGTAGCCTTGGACGGGCCGTGCCGATCCTCGCGCATCTCGATCTCGACGCGTTCTTCGCAGCGGTCGAGGAGCTCGAGGACCCGTCCCTCCGGAAGAGGCCCCTCGTCGTCGGCGGCGACCCGCGTGGCCGCGGCGTCGTCGCGACCGCGAACTACGCGGCCAGGCGGTTCGGGATCCACTCGGCGATGAGCGCAGCCGAGGCGCTCCGACGCTGTCCCGACGCCGTCTTCCTGCGGCCGCGACACGCGCTGTATCGCCAGTACTCGCAGGCGGTGTGGTCGGCGATCCGAGAGGTTGTGCCGCGCGTCGAGCGGACCGGGCTTGACGAGGGCTACCTCGATCTCGGCTCCGTCGCGGAGCGCTTCTCCCAGGCGAGGGGTCTCGCGGAGGCCGTACAGGCTGCCGTCCGCGGCTCGACGTCGCTGTCGTGCTCGCTGGGAGTCTCGACGTCCAAGGTCGTCTGCAAGGTCGCATCGGACCGGCGGAAGCCGGGAGGGATCACGGTCGTGCCGCCGGGGCGCGAGGCGCGCTTCCTCGCACCCCTGCCGACGCGGCTCCTCCCCGGGGTCGGGCCGCGCGCCGAGGAGCGGCTCGCCCGCGCAGGCGTGCAGCGGATCGGCGAGCTGGCGGCGCTCCCCGAGGCGGAGCTCGGGGCACTCCTCCCTGGCCAGGTCGGCCGGCTGCTCCGCGATCGCGCCCGCGGGATCGATCCCCGCGACCTCGAGCTCGACGCGGAGCGGATCTCGATCTCGACGGAGGAGACCTTCGAGCGCGACCTCACCGATCGGGGCTCGATGCACGCGGAGCTCCGGCGCATGGCCGTGGAGGTGGCCTCCTACCTCCGGCGTGACGGGATCTCCGCCCGGACGGTGACGACGAAGCTCCGCTACGCGGACTTCTCGATCCGCTCCCGCTCCACGACGCTGCCGACGCCGATCGACGAAGGGGAGCGGATCGGCGACCTCGCGTGCCGCTTGCTCGATCGCGGCCTCCAGGATCGGCCCGGAGCGCTCCGGCTCCTCGGCGTCGGCGTCTCGGGGCTGACCTCCGTCCGGCAGCTGACATTGGACGAGCTCTGAGACGCGCTGTGGCGCGGGCGGTGCCAGGCACGGGGACACGGCCCCGCGGGACATGTCCGCTCGGGCCCGCGAGGCTCACTCGCGCAGCAGGGGGCGCGTCAGGCACGTCGGCCCGCCGTCGCCCTTGCGCGAGATCTCGTCGCCCTGGTACGTGACCACGTCGACGCCCTTCCGCTCCATCCGGCGGCGCGTCGTGTCGTTTCCTTCGAGGGCGAGCGCCCGGCGCGGGCCGAGCGCGAGCACGTTCGGCCCCATCGTCTCGAACTCCTCGTCCGGAACCTCGACGACCTCGATGCCGCGGTCGGCGAGCAACCACATGAGCCGCGTCGGCGCGATGCGCGGGTAGACGAGCGCGAGGTCGCGGTCGAGAGGCGAGATCAGGCTCATCAGGTGCATCACCTCGTCCGCGCCATTCCAGTGCGGGAGGTCGAACGCGATCACCTCGGTCCCGGGAAACGCGTCCCGCAGCGAGTCGAGCGCCGTGGGATGCGTCCGGTAGCCGACCCCGACGAGCAGCGTGGTCTCGTCGAGCCAGACCGTGTCACCGCCTTCGACGGTTGCGGGAGCGGCAATGCGTCCGACGACGGGGACCCCCGCGCCTTCGAGCGCCGCGACCATTGCCTCCGGCTCGCCGCGCCGGCCGTGCTTGCCCGGCCGCAGGAGGACGGCGCCCTCGCGCCCGACGAGGGTCGGGTCATAGGTGTAGATCGCGTCCGGGTTGCCCGGATCGTGCTCGGAGACGACAACCTCGGCGCCGGCGTCCTCCAGCAGCGCGCAGAAAGCCTCGTGCTCCGATTGAGCCGCGCCGGACTCGGGTGCGTCGCGCCACCCGTAGGCCTCCCATGCGGACGCGTCCTCGGGAAGCGGTCGCCGCACGAGCACCCGCCGGAGCTCGCCCCACATCGACGCGCTGCCGAACTCGTTCACGGCGTCGGACGCTACCCGACCGCGTTCGCCGGTCTGCGGCCCTCGAGGAGCACCGCCCGGAGGGCGTCCACGCAGAGCATCCCCATCGCGACCCGCGTGTCGCGCGTCGCGCTGCCGAGGTGCGGGGTGAGCACGACGTTGTCGAGCCCGAGCAACCCCTCCTCGACGTCGGGCTCGCGCTCGAACACGTCCAGGGCCGCGCCCGCGATCTCGCCCCCCCGCAGCGCCTCGACCAGAGCCCGCTCGTCGACGATCGGGCCGCGGGCGGTGTTGACGAGGACAGCGGTACGCGGCATCGCGCGGAGCGCGTCCGCGTCGACGAGGTGTCGTGTCTCCGCGGTGAGCGGCACGTGGAGGCTCACGATGTCGGCCTCGGCGAGGAGCGCGTGGAGGTCGTCGACACGGCCGGCGAAGGTCGGGCGGGCGCCGAATGCCTCGGCCAGCGACGCCGTCTCGCGGCCGATCCGGCCGGGCCCGACCACGAGCAGCCGCTTCCCGTCGAGGCTCGAGCCGAGCATGAACTCGAGCGAGAACACCCATTCCTCCCGCCGGCGGACGAAGCGGTCGCCCTCCGCGATCCGCCGCAGCAGCGCGAGCATCAGGCCAACCGCGAGCTCCGCCGTCGCCCGTGTAAGCACGTCCGGCGTGTTTGCGACGACGACGTCCCTCTCCGCCGCAGCGGCGAGGTCGACGTTGTTCACCCCGACGGCGTAGTTCGCCACGACGCGGAGCTGAGGGCCGGCCCGGTCGAGATAGGCGCCGTCGACTCGCGTCGTGAGCATAGAGAGGATCCCGTCCACCCCGTCCGGCGAGTCGCTCGTCTCGAAGTCCCTCCGGAGCGCCTCGTCGACCTCGGCGGGGACGGGCGCCGTGACGTGGATCCGCGGACGCGGCACCGGCCTGCGGCTTATCCGTCGAGCGTCCGGGCGCGGTGGGCGGCCGAGTAGACGTCCTTGCGGACGATGCGACCGTCCTCGCACGGGAAGACGTCGACGCCGTCCCACGTGAGCCTGCGGCCGTCGGACGCGGTGGCCGTCGCGGTCCATTCGCTGACGACGAGGCCCTCGCGCGCGTAGAGCCGCCTCCCGGCGAACGCGAGATCGGGCCAGCTCTCGAAGATCGCCGCGATGTGCTCTCGGACCTCGTCTGCCTCGGCCCGCTCCCCCGCGGTGTGGTTCTCGAACACCATGCCGGGCGCGTGGAGCGAGACGATCGTGTCGAGGTCGTGCGCGTTCCAGGCGTCGTTGTAGCGCTCGATCATCTGCTCCAGCGCGGCGGCGGAGTCGCGGTCGGCCATCCGTCGAGTATCTCAGCCGACGAGCTGTGTCGAAAGCCAGCCGCGAGCCGTCACCCACGCGGAGTGCTCGACGTCGACCACGTCGAAGTGATCGACGCCCTCGAGCTCGACGAGCTGCGCCAGCGGATCTCGGGCGGAGTAGTCGCGGCTCTGCGAGACCGGGACGACGTCGTCCTCGGCGCCGTGCACCAGCAGCTGTGGGACCTCGAGCGGCGCGAGCGCGGCAGGCGATGCGGCGGCGAATCGGTCCGAGCCCTCGACAAGCGGCCCCAGGAGCACTGCGACCGCACCGTCGCCGAGGTTGTCCCGCCAGGCGCGCTCGAGGTCGCAGACACCTGCCTGTGAGACCGCAGCGACGGGGCGCACACGCGGCGCGGCTCCGACGCCACGCGCGAGGCGGTGGCGTCCCGCGAGCCACAGGGAGAGGTGCCCGCCGGCCGAGTGCCCGCACGTCGCCACCCTCGCCGCGTCGACCTGCTCGAGCTGGGCGAGGTGGTCGACCGCGGCCGCGACGTCCTCGAAGGTCCCCGGCCAGCCGCCGCCCTCCTGCCCCACGCGGCGGTACTCGATGTTCCAGGCGGCGATCCCACGGCGCGCCAGGTCGTGCGCGAGCGGGGTCATCAGTGTCCGGTCCCAGCCGCTTCGCCAGAACCCTCCGTGGACGAGCACGACGCATGGCCACGGGCCGCTCTCGCGGGAGGGCAGGTGGAGGTTCGCGACCTGATCAGAGCGGTCGCCGTATGCGATGCAGGGTGCGGGCGGCGGCGTGGACAACGAAAGCAACAGTCTGTTCCAAGCGTCTCTGGACCGCCGCCTCGGCCCCGACGTCGCCGGCCTCAGGCGAGCAGCGAGCGGTTCCGCGCGAGCGCTTCGAGGAGGGTGTCGAGGTCCGCCTCGACGTTGTACAGGTGGAGCGCGATCCGCAGGTTGTCCTCGCGTGACGAGACGACGATTCGCTCGGCCGCGAGGGCGGCCACCAGAGCGGCGACGTCGGTCGAGCGGACGCACACGAGTGGGCCGCGCTCTGCGGCAGCTCGGGGCGTCACGACCGTCGCGCCGAGCTCCGCGAGCCCGTCGATCAGCCGGTCACCGAGCGCGTGCACATGCGCCTCGATCGCGGGCACGCCCGTCTCGGCGACGAGCGAGATGCCGGCGACGCCGGCGTACAGCGACGGCACCGGTGGCGTCCCCGAGTCGAACCGCCGGGCGCTCGCGTGCGGCGAGTAGTCGGCGATCGACATCGCGAAGATGTCCTCGTCCGCGAACCAGCCCGTCTGGGTGGGAACGAGTGCCTCGTGTACCTCTGGCCTGACCCACATGAAGCCGAGACCGGCCGTTCCGAGCAGGTACTTCACCGTCCCGCCGGTGATCGCGTCCGCGCCGAGCGAACGGACGTCGAGCTCGACCGCGCCGCACGCCTGATAGCTGTCGGCGAGGACGAGAGCACCCGCGTCGTGGGCGATCTCCGCGATCGCGCTGACGTCGTGACGGTGGCCGGAGCGGTAGGAGAGCGTCGTGCAGCAGACGAGGGCGGTCCGCTCGTCGATCGCCTCCGCGAAGCGCTCGGCCCCGATCGAGCCGTCGTCGCCCGGTGGCACGTGGACGACCTCGGCGCCCCGGAGCTCCTGCGCGTGGGCGATCTGACCGACCGTCGGGAACTCGTACTCCGAGATCACGATCCGGTTCCGGCCCTTCTCGAGCGGCAGCGCGGAGACGAGCGCACTCACGCCCTGCGAGACGGAGGTCGTGACGGCGACGTCGTCGGCGCGGGCGTGAAGAAGCGCGGCGACGCTCGAGCGAAACGCCTCGTTCCGCTCGACCCAAAAGTCCCATTCGGCCCCGTTCTCGTCCCAGCCTGCGAGCCATCCCTCGACCGCGACGCGGACGCGGTGCGAGAGGGCGCCCTGGGAGCACGAGTTCAGATACGTCGCGGTCTCGAAGATCGGGAACTCCCCGCGAACGGCGGCGCCGACCCGCGGTTCCGACTCGATGGGCTGCGCTGTCGCCATGGCTAGAGGTTGGGCGGGGTCGTCACGCCGAGAAAACGCGCCACGCCGCGGCCGGCGTTCCGGAACGAGTGCGGCACGTCCGAGCGGTAGTAGGCGCTGTCGCCCGGCCCCAGGAGGATCGGCTCGCCTTTCCCGACAGTCAACTCAACCTGTCCTTCGAACACGTGAACGAACTCCTCTCCTTCGTGGGTCGTCGGGTCGGCCATGCCGCCGCCCTCGTCGTATGCGTTGATCACCGGCATCATCGCGTGGTTCCCGTCGGCGCTCAGCATCTGGATCGAGAGCCGCTCGTCGGCGAGTCGCACGGAGCGCCGCTCGTCCGCACGGACGACCTGGACGGGCGAGCGGTTGGGCTCTTGGACGAGGTCGGCGATGCTGACCCCGAACCAGTGGACGAGCCGCATGAGGCGGCTGACGGTGATGTCGCTCTTCCCCTTCTCGACAGTCGAGAGGAAGGACGCCGAGATCCCGGTGCCCTCGGCGACCTCGGCGAGGGAGACGCCGCGCGACCGCCGGAGCTCGCGAAGCCGTGTGCCGAGGTCGCTGCCGACGGCCCCCTGCGGCACGGTTGCGACCGGCTCGATCGTTGCGGCCCGCTCGGTACTCGTCATGCCGCCGACCGCTCGATCCCGTGACGCAGCAGCAGGATCTCTGCCTCGTGCGCCACGATCAGGCGATGCCAGCGGTCGTCGTCCATCGAGCGCTCCCGCCAGGCTGTGAGCACGACGAGGCTCGTTCCCGGCTCGGCGACGACGTCGCCCGGGACGACACGTGCGCTGATCCGCCGGACGAGCCGGTTGGGGTCGCTGCCGACCTCGTAGTCCACGATCTGTTGCTCCGGTACGGGAATCACGCGGACGACGGCCTCCGCGCCGTCGAAGAGGGAGCTCCCGCGCACCGTCCCGTCCTCTGAGCGCGCCTTCCAGCACCCGAGCGACCACTCACCGAGGCGGTCTGGGTCTGAGAGGTACGCGAAGGCATGGTCGGGATGCGCCGAGCAGAGCGAGGACACGCAATGGACGAGTTCCGAGGGGCGCATGAAACCGTAGTCGGGGAGCGCCGAAGGCGCCCCCCGACACGCCGGTTGGCTACTTCCGGATCTTCAGCTGCCGGATGACGTCCTGCTTGCCGTCCTTGTACGTGTAGACGTTGTAGAGCGCGGCGCGCAGGTCGCCGTTGGCGTCGAAGTCGACGGGCCCGCCGGCGCCCTCGTAGTTGATGTCCTTCCCCGCCTTGAGCGCGCTTGATCGCGGCGGCGAGGTTCAGGTACGTGTACGTCTTACCCGGGGTCGAGGCGACCCGCTGGATCTGCTTGACGATGTCCGAGCCCTTCCCCGAGTTCGCCGCGACGGACGCGAGGATGCAGATCATCGCGCCGTCGAAGTTGTTCGAGTCGAGGGTCTGGCGCTGCTGCGTGCCCGGCTTGGACGCGAACAGCTTGTCGAACGCGTCAGAGGCCTTGGTTCCCGTGGTCGACCCTGCGACCGTGCCGCGCGCGCCCTCGAGCGACGCGGCGGGGATGAAGTCGGGGATGGTCGACGGCCAGCCGCCGGCCACGAACAGCTTGCGGCCGTTGAACTTCCCGGTGCGGAGCAGCGCGGAGCCGATCTTCGCGTAGTTCGCCGGGAAGTCGAGGATGACGTAGGCGTCGGGGTTGCCCTTGACGATGTCGTCGGCCTCGGAGTTGTAGCTCGCCGCGGTCGGGTCGTAGAGCAGCGGGCCCTGAGTGTTCATGCCGAGCTTCTCGAGCGAGCGCTTGAGGATCGGCAGGAGCCCGGTGCCGAACGCGTCGTTGCGGCCCGCGAGCGAGATCGTCTTCCCCTGCCCGAGCTCGTCGCGGATCAGGCGCGCGAGGATCGGCGCCTGGAGCGTGTCCGACGGCATCGTGCGGAAGTAGTAGCCGTTGTCCTTGAGATCGGTGAGTGCCGGAGACGAGTTGTTCGGCCCGATCTGCGGGACCTGCGCGGGCACCGTGGCGGCCTGGGCGATCGCGATCGAGCTGCCCGACGTGAGCGCGCCGAGGATGCAGTCGGCGCCCTTGGAGATGAGCTTCCGCGCGGCGTTGACGCCGCCTTCCGGCGTCGTCCCGTCGTCGGCGTACTCGATCTGGAGCGTGACGTCGACGCCGGCCTGCTTGAGCGCGGTCTTCGCCTGCTGCACCGCAAGGCCCGCGGCCTTCGCGTACGCAGGGCCGAACACGGCGGACGCGCCGGTGAATGGCACGACCACGCCGATCCGGAGCGTGTAGCCGTCCTGCGATGCGCCGCGCGCAGTCGAACCCGCCGGCGATCGCGGCCAGAACCGCGACCAGCGAGACCACGGCGCCCCAACGCACTGCCCGTTTGCCGTTCATGAATCCTCCTGTCTCTGCGTGCGGGCCGTGTGCCGCAACCGGGCGACCGTACAACATGTCGAACAACGTTTCAATATCTCGCAGAGTCCTGGTACGCTCGTGCGCCGGTGGAGTACCCCGAGCCCGACTTCGACCCGCCCTACCGCGTCCTCGTCCTCGTGGCATCGACCGACGGCTGGTACGGCGCGACGACGGACGAGCGGGAGGCCGCGACGGACGAGCTCGGCGCGATCCTCCGCGACGCGGAAGACGCCGGCGCCCGGCTGATCGCCTCGTTCGACGACGACCTCTTCCTGACGGGACAGCCCGCACCGCTCCCGTACACGATCTTCGTGCTCTACGACGTCGACGACCTCTCGGTCGTCGTACGGCTCGTCCACCGCCTGCGGACGTCACAGGTAGCGAAGTACCTCCGCCTCGAGGCGCGCGTCGGCAGACCGCTCTTCGTGCTCGGCCGCTAGAGGCTTGATGTGAGATAGACGCCCTGCGGAGCCGCTCCAGGCCAAGCCACGGCGGCTCGGCGCCGCGCCTGGAGCGGCATCCGCCGCCGCGGATAGTTCACATCAAGCCGCTAGCCCGCGACCGCGCCGCCCAGATACAGGTCGACGACCTTCGGATCGTGCAGGAGGTCCGGGCCCGCGCCCTCGAAGCGGTTCTGGCCCCCGTCGAGCACGTACCCACGGTGCGACATCGCGAGCGCGCGACGCGCGTTCTGCTCGACCATCAGGATGGTCACGCCGCCGGCATTGATCTCGCGGATCTTCTCGAAGATCAGGTCGACCGCGAGGGGCGAGAGCCCCGCCGAGGGCTCATCGAGGATCAGGAGCGTCGGGTCAGCCATCAACGCGCGGGCGAGCGCCAGCATCTGGCGCTCGCCGCCGGAGAGCGTGCCCGCCGGCTGGCTTCTTCGCTCCGCGAGTCGCGGAAAGAGCTCGAGCATCGCCGCGGTGCGCTCGGCGACGTCGCCCGCCCGGAGCGCGAGCGACCCCAGCTCGAGGTTCTCGCGGACGCTCATCGTCCCGAACACGTTGTCACGTTGGGCGACGTAGCCGACGCCCCGCCGAACGATGGCGTGGGGCTTCCGGCCGGTGACGTCGTCGCCGTCGACGCATACCGTCCCCGCCCACGGTCCGAGGAGCCCGATCACGACCCTCACGAGCGTCGACTTGCCGGCGCCGTTCGGCCCGACGATCGTGACCATCTCGCCACGGCCGACCCGCAGGCTCGCGCCGTTCAGGATCGGGACGTCGCGGAAGTACCCGGCCTCGATCCCGTCGACGGCGAGGGCGTCAGCCATGGCCTCAGTCATCGGCCGCCACCTCCTCGCCCGCCGCTGCGCCGAGATATGCCTCGATCACGCGATGGTCGCCGCGTACCTCCTCCGGCGTGCCCACGGTGATCACCCGCCCCTCCCCCATCACGACGACGGTGTCCGAGTACCGCATGACCACGTCCATGTCGTGCTCGACGAGGAGGATGGTCACGCCGCGCTCGTCGCGGAGGCGCTCGATGTGCTGGAGCAGCGTCGCCCCGAGCGTCCGGTTCACGCCGGCGAGCGGCTCGTCGAGCAGGAGCATCCGCGGCTCGAGCATCAGCGCGCGGGCGAGCTCGAGGAGCTTCCGCTGGCCGCCCGAGAGCGTGCCGGCGTAGTCCGACGCCTTGGCCGCGAGGCCGAAGGTCTCCAGGAGGTCGAAGGCGCGGTCGCGTGCCTCGCGCTCGGCCCTGCGCCACATCGGCCGGAGCGCCGCGAATGCGAGCCGCTCCCCGGGGTTCCGCGTCGCGAGCAGCATGTTGTCGAGCACCGACATCACGGCGAGCGCCTTCGTCAGTTGGAACGTCCGCACCATTCCCGCGCGGACGAGGCGGTGTGGTCGTCGGCCGTAGACCGACTCGCCCGCAAAGCGCACGTCGCCGCCGTCGCCCCGCTCGAATCCGGTCACGACGTTGAAGAGCGTCGACTTCCCGGCCCCGTTCGGCCCGATCAACGCGGTGATCGTCCCGGGTGCGACGTCGAACGTCGCCCGGTCGACGGCGCGCACGCCGGCGAACCGCTTCGAGACGCCGTGCACCTCGAGCAGCGGCGCGTCAACGACGGGCACGAAGCATCAGCTCCTCCCGTTTTCCGAAGAGGCCCTGCGGCCGGAAGATGACGAGCGCCATCAGGACGAGCCCGACGATCACGAACCGCAAGGCGGCGACCCTGGCGTCGGAGAGTGGCAGCTCGAGGTACCTCGTCGACTCGAGAAGGAAGATGAGGAAGAACGAGCCGACCACGACGCCGAGGTAGCTCCCCAGGCCGCCGAGAATCACGATCACGTAGCCGTAGGCCGTGATCACCGCGTCGAAGTTCGTCGGCGAGAGGATCGAGATGTTGATCGCGAGCATGTAGCCCGCGATCGCCGCGAGCGCCGCCGAGATCGAGAGCGACTGCAGCTTGTAGGCGAACGTGTTCTTCCCGAGCGCGCGGGCTGCGTCCTCGTCCTCTCGGATCGCGTTCAGCACGCGACCCCACGGCGAGCGGACGAGCACCGCAACGAAGGCGGCGAGCACGAGGAACACGGTGAGGTTGACGAGGAGGAGCGGCAACAGGAATCGGGGTGCGATCCCGAGGTGCCCCAGCCAGCCGTCGATGCGCGCAGAGAGATCGGTCCACGCGTTCGTGTAGCCGAACAGCCCGAGGTTCCCCCCGGTCAGGCCGTCCCAGTTGTCCGCGATGTACCGGACGATCTCGCTGAAGGCGAGCGTCGAGATCGCGAAGTAGTCGGCCCGGAGCCGGAGCGAAGGGAGCCCGACGAGGATCGCGGCGGCTGCCGCGGTCCCGATCCCGGCAAGGATCGCCAGCCAGAACGACACACCGGACTTCACGACGAGGATCCCCATCGTGTACGAGCCGACCGCCATGAAGCCGGCTTGGCCGAAGTTGAAGATTCCCGTCGTGCCGATGTTCAGCTGGATCCCCAGCGCAAACACGCCGTACGTCGTCGCGAGCACGCCCACGTTGATCCAGAAGTCCCCATTCGTGAGGAACTCGAACGTGACGCCGAGGAACGCCGCGCCCATCATCGGTCGACGCTCCGGGCGCGGCCGAACAGCCCCTGCGGCCGGATGAGTAGCACGAGGATCAGCACGGCGAACCCGACCGCGACCTTCATCGAAGGGTCGATGACGAGGGTCGACCACTCCTGCGCGATCCCGATCAGCATCCCGCCCGCCAGCGCGCCGTACGCGTTGCCGATTCCGCCGACGACGACCGCGGCGAAGATGCTGAGGATCAGCGTGAATCCGAGTTGTGGGTTGACCGTGCCGGCGGGGAGCGCATAGATGATTCCGGCGAGCCCGGCGAGGCCGCCGCTGATGGCCCATGTCACGAGGACGATCCGGTCGGTGTCGATTCCCGTCGTCTCCGAGAGCTCGATGCTGTCGGAGAGCGCGCGCAGCTGGCGGCCGAGCGACGTGTAGCGGAGCCCGAGCGCGACGAGGGCGATTGCCGCGAGGCCAACGAGCGTGACGATCAGCTCCGTGCGCCCGATCCGCAGCCCGAAGATCGTGACGCCCGCGGTGACGTTGGCGCCCGAAGCCCGATCCTCCGGCCCGGCGATGAACGCGATGGTGTACCGCATCACGTAGGCGAGCCCGAGCGCGAGCAGGAGGAGCTGCAGCTCGCCGACCCGCTTCCGTCTGACCGGCCGCCAGAGCACGACCTCGAGCGAGAGCGCGAGCCCGGCCGTCACGACGACACCGACCAGGGCGGAGACGACGAGCGGCAGGTCGAGGGCGTTCGCGGCGACGAGCATGTACGCGCCGAAGGTGAGGAACTCGCCGTGGGCGAAGTTCACGAGACGGAGGACGCCGAAGATCAGCGTCAGGCCGACGGCGCCGAGCGCGAAGTAGTTCCCGGCAACGATCCCGTTGAGCGTCGACTGCGCGAGCTCGTGCCAGCCCTCGCGGACCCCTAGCCAGAGCGCGACCAGCGCGATGACGACGCCGAGGGCGGCGAGCGGATGCCGCCGCACGACGGAGACCGCCGCGGCGAGCGGCCCCGGGCGCGGATCGGTGTCGAGAGCGTACGAGCCACCTGACATGACAGCGCCTGATTCAACGTGGGCGCTCAGGCGGCGTCAAGCCGTGACGGGCCGCTACCTCCCGAGGTAAGCCTTGCGCAGGTCGTCGTTCGCAAGGAGCTCGGCTGCCGGGCCTTCGAGCACGATCCTGCCCGTCGAGAGGACGTAGCCGCGGTCGGCGATCGAGAGCGAGACGTTCGCGTTCTGCTCGACCACGAGCATCGCGACGCCGGTCTTGTTGACCTCCTGGATGATCTCGAAGCTCCGCTCGACGAGGATCGGCGCGAGCCCCATCGACGGCTCGTCCATCAGGAGGAGCTTCGGCTTCGACATCAGCGCGCGGCCCATCGCGACCATCTGCTGCTCTCCGCCGGAGAGCGTGCCGGCGAGCTGGCTACGACGCTCGTAGAGGAGCGGGAAGAGCGAGTAGACGCGCTCGAACTCCTCCTTCAGGTCGGCGCGCGGGCGCAGGTACGCGCCCATCTCGAGGTTCTGGAGGACCGTCATCGGCCCGAACAGCCTCCGGTTCTCCGGGACGATCGCGAGCCCGCGGCGGATCCGGTGCGCGGTCGGCAGCCGGGTGACGTCCTCACCTGCGAGGCGCACCGCGCCGGTGCGGGGGCGGACGAGGCCGAGGATCGTCTTGAGCGTCGTCGACTTGCCCGACGCGTTCCCGCCGAGCAGGCACACGAGCTCGCCCTCCCCGACGTTCAGGTTCGAGTCCTGGAGGATGTGGATCTGCCCGTAGTAGGTGTTGACGCCCTCGAGCTGCAGGAGCGGCGCGGGCCGGGCGGGCTCGGCGGCCGCGCTCACTTCCGGGCCATCCCGCCGGTGCCGAGGTACGCCTCGACGACGCGCGGGTCCGTCGCGACGGCGCCGAACGTGCCCTCCGCGATCTTCACGCCGTGGTCGAGCGCGACGACGCGGTCCGAGATCCCCTCGACGACGTGCATGTCGTGCTCGATCACGAGAATCGTGTACCCGCCCTCCGAGCGGAGCTGGGCGATCAGCTCGGTGATCTCCTGCGTCTCGCGAGGGTTCATCCCGGCCGCGGGCTCGTCGAGCAGGAGCATCCTGGGGTTCGTCGCGGTCGCACGCGCGATCTCGAGTCGCCGGCGATTCGCGTAGGAGAGCGAGTAGGCGGGCTGGTCCCAGCGGTAGCCCGTCAGGCGCTCGCCGAAGAACGCGAGCCGCTTCTCCGCGAGCTCCCGGATCTCCCGCTCCTCGCGGCGCTGTCCGGGCGTGCGGAACATCGACCGGAACGCGCCGGCGCTCGTATGGCCGTACGCGGCGGCCATGACGTTCTCCCGCACCGTCATGTTGAGGAAGAGGCGCAGGGTCTGGAACGTGCGGGCAATCCCCTTCCGCGTGATCTTGTGCGGCTCGAGGCCCGTGATGCTCTCGCCGGCGAAGCGGATGTCGCCTTCGGTCGGCTCGTAGACGCCCGTCACGAGGTTGAACAGCGTCGTCTTGCCCGCGCCGTTCGGCCCGATCACGCTCACGATCTCGCCCTCGTCGACGTGGAGGTCGAGCTTCGAGACGCACGTGAGGCCGCCGAAGGCCATCGACACGCGCTCGAGCTCGAGCAGCGGCGTCCCGCTCATACGATCTCCACCCGCTTCTCGCCGAGGAGACCCTGCGGCCGGGCGACCATCATCGCAACGAGGAGCGCGCCGAGCACGATGTACCGCGTCGACTCCGGATGCGGGGCCATCACGTTCTCCCAGACGAACGCGGCGAGGTACAGGGTCGGCACGAGCAGCACGATCCGGACCCAGCCGTGGACGAGCGTCAGTAGGAGCACAAGCGCGATGAGCCCGATGTACGAGACGGGCGAGATCCACCCGGCGAGTTGGCTGGGGACGATCACCCAGTCGGAGGCCCGGGAGCCGATGCTCCCGCTCGCTTCGACCGACCCGGACGTCCAGGAGTCGTCGATGCCCCCGGCAACCAGGTGGGCGACCACCCCGAACACGAGTGTGCCGCCGAGGACCACGACCAGCTGCCACGACGCACGGAACACGGCGACGAGCGCGAGGAGGATCGCGAGGTAGAAGACGCTGCGCTGCGTGTCGCCCGGGTCGCGGAGCACCTCGAGCAGCACGCTGATCATGATCGCGCCCAGCACGACGCCGGCCTGGCTTCCGGCGCCGCCGAGGATGACCATCGTGTAGATCGTGATCAGGAGCGGGAACTCGAAGTTCTGCGGGAACACGCTGCCGTTGAGCGCTGTCGAGAGGGTTCCCGTGGTCGCCGCGACGGAGGCGCCGAAGGCGAAGGCCATCAGCTTCAGCCGGTTCACCGGCATGCCCATCAGCTCGGCGGCGAGCGGGTCCTCGCGCAGCGACCGCCAGGCGCGGCCGGTGCGGGAGTCGTTGAGCAGGTGGAGGAGGACGTAGACGACGACGAACAGTCCGAGCGCGACGTAGAGGTACTCGACGCCGAACAGGCCTTCCGACGTCGCGCGCGAGATGTCCCAGCCGAAGATCTTGAACTCGTCGACGTTGAGGATCCCGTTCGGGCCGTTTGTGAGGCTGTGGCCGAAGACGTTGTCGCCGTTGTTCGTGAACGTCAGGAACACCTGGAAGAAGAAGAGCGTCACGATCGCGAGGTAGTCGCCGGTCAGCCGACGGGACGGGAGGCCGACCAGCCACCCGACGATCCCGCCGACGATCGCGACGAGCGGGATCACGACGAGGGTCGGCAGGTGGATGTCGAACTTGTCGGAGCTGAGCAACGCGTAGGTGTACGCCCCGATCCCGTAGAACGCGACGAAGCCGAGGTCGAGCAGCCCGCCCCAGCCGACGACGATGTTCAGGGCGAGCGCGAGGAGCATGAAGACGACCGTGTCGAACGCGACGCGCCGCACGTAGCCGCTGTCCGAGACGGCGGGCACGAGGCAGATCGCCGCGGTGAGCAGGACCAGCCATGCCCACCACGGCACGACGGCGAGCCGCTGCTCGAGCGTTCCCAGCCACCCGCCGCGGCGCTCACGGCGCTCGCCGTGCCGCGCGACCCACTCGTCGCGACCGACCGCCGGGCTCTCGGGGCCTTCGGCCGCGCTGGCCTCGGCGGCGCCCTCGAGCGGCCTCGTGAGGGAGTCGTCCCAGTCGCTCGGCCCGGACACCTCTAGACCTTCATGATGTCGGCCTTGCCGAGCAGGCCCTGCGGCCTGAACAGCATGAACAGGATCAGGATCACGAACACCAGCAGGTCGGACCACCTCGTCGAGATGTAGCCCTGGGTGTAGGCCTCTGCGAAGCCGAGGATCAGCCCGCCCGCCATCGCGCCCGGGATCGAGCCGATGCCGCCGATCACCGCGGCCGTGAACCCCTTGAGGCCCGCCAGGAACCCGATCGAGGCGAAGGTCGGCGCGCGGAGCGCGAAGAGCACGCCCGCAGCGCCGGCGAGCGCGGAGCCGAGGACGAACGCGAAGACGATCACGCGGTCGATGTCGATCCCCATCATCGCCGCGGCCTCGCGGTCGTAGGAGGTCGCCTGCATCGCCTTGCCCGTCCTCGTCCGGGTGACCAGCACCCAGAGCACGGCCATCAACGCGAACGCGGAGACGATGATCACGATGCGCAGGAGGGGCACGCGGACGTTGCCGATGTCGAACCCCTTGAGGAACAGCACGCCGTCCCCGAGGGAGAACGCGTCATAGTCGCGCTGATCGGCCCCGAACAGGAGCTGCATCGAGTACGCGAGGAAGAAGGAGACCCCGAGCGCGCTGATCAGCGGCGCGATGCGCGGCGCGTCGCGTAGCGGCCGGTAGGCGAAGCGCTCGATCGCGACGCCGAGGACGGCACAGCCGGCCATCGCGGAGAGCGTGATCAGGACGAGGAGCAGCCAGATCGGGACGACGGGGTCCGTCGAGCCGCCGAGGAGCTGGAGCATCCCGAAGCCGATGAACGACCCGACCATGAACACGTCGCCGTGGGCGAAGTTGAGGAGCTTGAGGATCCCGTAGACGAGCGAGTACCCGAGCGCGATCAGGGCGTAGACGCTTCCGAGGGTGAGCCCGTTCAGGGTGAGCTGGGTGAACGTGTCCACGCGGGCCGCGAGTCTATAGGGGCTCGAGGCGACGGACGCGGCCCGGCTGGAGCGGGCCGCGTCCGTCGCCGAACTGCTCAGCCGACCAGCTTGTACGTGCCGTTCGACTGGATCTGGAAGACGTAGAACTTCGCGTTCAGCGGGTCGTTCGACTTCGTCGAGAAGCGGAACGGACCGCCGAGGATCGACGTCTTGAGGTTGATCTTCTTGACGTTCTTGATGATGTCCCTGCGGTTCTTGATCTGGCCGTGACCGGCGTCGCAGGTCTTCTTGATCGCGTTGAGCGCGACCTCGACCGCGAGGTAGGTGGGCGGACCGAAGGACCCGAGCTTGGCCTTCGGGTTGTCCTTCTGCCAGCCGGCGATCAGCGCCTTGCTGGAGGCGATGCCGCTGATGTCCGGGGCGAAGTTCGAGACATACGAGCCCGCGACATGGAAATCGGTCGGGCTGTTCGTCCCGTCGCCGCCGAACACCTTCGCCTTCTTGCCCTGCTCGAGCAGCTGCTGCGCGAACGTCTGCGCGTCAGCCGCCTGCTGGGACGGGAAGAACACGACGTCCGCGTCGTTCGGCACGCGCGTGACGAGCGACGAGAAGTCGGTCGTGGTGACCGAGGTCGACTGCCGGGTGACGCTCACGCCGCGCTTCTTGAGCACGATCTCGGCCGCATCCCCGAGACCGACCGAGTACGGCTCCTGGAAGTCGATGATGGCGACCTTCTTCGCCTTGAGCTTGTCGACCATGTAGTTCGCGTCGGTCGGGCCCTGGATGTAGTCGCCGGGCACGACGCGGAAGAACGACGAGGTCGCCTCCTTGTTCGCGCCCTTGGTGAGCGACGTCCGGGTGGCGGACGGCGAGATCTGTGCGATGCCGGCCGCGGTGAACGCAGTGGTCGACGAGGCGACGCCGCCGGAGGTCGCCACCATCACGGCCAGCACCTTCGGGTCGGAGATCAGCTTCTGGGAGACGGTCTGCGCCTCGCCGCCACCCTTCTCGATCGGGGTGTCCACCGAAACGAGCGTCACCTTGAGCCCGTACTTCTTCGACAGGGTCTTGACTCCGAACTTCCCCCACGACAGCTGCTCCGAGCCGATGAAGCCGCCGCCGCCGGTGAGCGGAGTTGCGAGCGCGATCTTGACCGGGCTCTTGCAGCTCACGACAGCCTGTGAGCCCGACACGGCCGACGAGCCTGCGCCCGCAGTCGCGGCGAGCGCCGCGGCACCGAGCGCAGCGAGCGCCAGCGCCGCCAATCCTCGTCTTCTCATTCCCAGCTCCTCCTTGGATGGGTATCCCACTGTGAGACGTTCGTTCCGGGCGGAATGTTGCGCCACAGCACCGCCGCAGAAGGCCAACTTTCGCAGCCGAGGACGTGACATGTCAACGTTTCGGAGGGTGCGGGTTACCGCCCGACGAGCAGCGAAATGCGCCGCTAGCGTGGCACCGTGACCGCCGTCGTCGAGGCAATCGACCTTCACCGCACCTACCGCACGACGACGGGCACGTTCCGACGACGGTCGCTCGAGGTCGAGGCGGTGCGCGGCGTCAGCTTCGAGATCGGCGAGGGTGAGCTGTTCGGGCTCCTGGGCCCGAACGGCGCAGGCAAGACGACGACGATCAAGATGCTGATCACGCTGCTCCTCCCCACCTCCGGGCAGGGGCGCGTCCTCGGGCACGACGTCGTGGAGGACGCCCACTGGGTGCGGAGGCGGATCGGATACGTCTTCGGCGGTGACCGCGGCCTGTACGAGCGGCTCTCCGCATTCGACAACCTCCGCTACTTCGCGGAGCTCTACGGCGTCGACCCGCACATCCAGCGCGCCCGGATCGCCGAGCTCCTGGAGCTCGTCGGGCTCGAGGGCCGCGAGAAGGAGCGGGTCGAGGGCTACTCCCGCGGGATGCGCCAGCGCCTCCACATCGCCCGGGGTCTGCTCCACGACCCCGCCGTCGTCTTCCTCGACGAGCCGACGATCGGGGTCGACCCGGTCGGCGCCCGCGAGCTTCGCTCGATGATCGCCGGGCTGAAGGCGGCCGGGAAGACGGTGCTCCTGACGACGCACTACATGTTCGAGGCGGACGCGCTCTGCGACCGCATCGCGGTCGTCGCGCGGGGCAAGATCGTCGCGGAGGGCACGCCGCGCGACCTCAAGCAGATCGTCTCCGAGGGCGTCGTCGTCGAGATCGAGGTCTACGGGATCGAGGATGCCGCGGTCGAGTCGCTCCGCCGGATCGACGGCGTCACGTCGGTGGCGGTCGAGGACCAGGAGCAGGCCCAGGTCGTCGTCGTGCAGGCCGGTGCCGGCCGCGAGCCGACGCAGGAGATCCTCGCGCATCTCGACGGCGTCTCGGTGGGTCGCATCACGACCCGCGAGCCCACGTTGGAGGACGCGTACGTCGCGCTCGTGACGGAGCCCGGAGAGCCCGCCCCCGTCTGAGCGGGCCTTACGGACCGCTTACGTGTGAGCCCCGGTTCACTAACGCAGGCCTGGGACGATTGCGTCCATGTGGGCGCGCCTCGTCGTCTGTCTCGCGATTGCGGGACTGGTCGCTGCGCCCCAGGCGGTCGCCGCCGACCGCGTCGTCGAGCGCGGGATCGTCCAGTCGGTCACGCCCTCCGCGGTCGTCCTGCGCGCCCTCGACGGCGTCGACGTCGAGGTTGCGGTCGGGCCGGGCACGCGCATCCGGCTGAACGGGCTGCCGGCTGCCCTAACCGACATCCGGCCCGGGTTCGTCGCCGAGACGATCCACTACGGCATCAAGCCCGCGATACGCCTCCGGGCCTTCGGTCGCGTCGAACCGGTGACGGAACGGGGCCGTCTCGTCGTGGTGCGGGACTCTGCCCTCGTCCTCCGGAACGGGGCGGGCCGCGTGCGGATTCCGCTCACCGGTGCCACGCTCGTGCGCCGCCAAGGCCGACTTGTCGCGGTGCGCATCCTCCGTGTCGGCATGCGCGTCGAGATCACGCGCTCCGGCGACGGGTCGGCCGACATGGTCCGCGTCCTCAGGGCGGGCGCCTAGTGCCGTCGGGCGGCACGATCCTGCTCGTCGAGGACGAGGAGGACATCGCCTCCCTCGTCCGCGCCTACCTGGAGCGGGACGGGTTCCGCGTCGTCTGGGCGACCCGCGGGACCGAGGGGCTGGCCGAGCTCGAGCGCAACGACATCCGTCTCGCGATCCTCGATCTCCAGCTGCCCGACGCGGACGGGTTCGACGTCTGCCGGGCGATCCGCTCGACCTCGACCCTGCCGGTGGTGATGCTCACGGCGCGCGACGAGGAGGTCGATCGCGTGACCGGGCTCGAGCTCGGGGCGGACGACTACGTCACGAAGCCGTTCTCGCCGCGTGAGCTCGCCGCACGGGTACGCGCGGTGCTCCGGCGAGTGGAGCCCGACGAGACCGATGACCGGCTCTCCGCGGGAGACGTCGAGCTCGATCGCCGGGCCCGCACCGCTCGGGTCGCGGACGCAGAGGTCGAGCTCACGAGCCGCGAGTTCGACCTCCTCTGGCATCTCGCGTCGCGGCCGGGGATCGTGGTGAGCCGCGCGCAGCTGCTCGACCGCGTGTGGGGGATCACATTCCCGGGCGGCACGCGAACCGTGGACGTCCACGTCGGCTCAGCTCCGCCGCAAGCTCGGACGACCCCGGCTGATCCGCACCGTGCGCGGGGCCGGGTACAAGGTCGTCCCGTGAAGCTTGGCTCGCGGCTGTTTCTCGGCATCGCGGGGGCGCTCATCGTCTCGCTGGTCGTCACGGTCGTCGTCGGCGCCCTGCTCACCCGACGCTCCCTCGAGGCGAACGCGGTGTCCGCCCTCGAGCGACAGGCGGGCCTCATCGCCGCGCAGCGCCGCGAGGATCCGAGACAGGGCGTGGACGACCAGCTCGGCCGCTTCCTCGCGACGGACGAGCAGCGCCTCGCCATCCTCACGCCGGCGCAGGCCGACCTGCTCCTGCCGGACGCCGCCGCCGGGCGCCTCCGTCGCGATCACACGGCAAGCGGCTCGGTCGACGTCCGCGGCACGCGGTTCCTGTTCGCAGCCCGGGAGAGCGACGGCGAGGCGATCGTGCTGCTTCGCCCGGCGGCGAGCCAGCAGGCCGACTGGCGACCGTTCGCGCTCGGGCTCGCTACGGCGGGTCTCGTCGGCGCCGCGCTCGCAGCCGCGATCGCGTTCCTGCTCGCTCGCGGCGTCGCCCGGCCGGTGGCCCGGGTCTCGGCGGCGAGCCGTGCGCTCGCGAGCGGCGAGGCGCCGAGCCCCGTTCCCGTCGGAGGCCCGAGGGAGGTCGCGACGCTTGCGTCGTCCTTCAACCACCTCGCCGACGAGCTGCGCAGGACACAGGACGCGGAGCGTTCGTTCCTCCTATCCGTGAGCCACGAGCTGAAGACGCCGCTGACCGCGATCCGCGGGCACGCGGAGGCTCTCCAGGACGGTGTGCTCGAGCCTGCGCCGACGGGGGTCGTGATCGAGCGGGAGGCGAGACGCCTCGAACGGCTGGTCGGCGACCTCCTCGACCTCGCCCGGCTCCGCCGGCGCGCCTTCTCCGTCCGCGCCGAGCCGGTCGACCTCGAAGACGCTGGGCTTGCCGCCCTCCAGCGGCACGAGCCCGCCGCGAGGGCCTTCGGGGTCGAGCTCCAGGTGCTTGCGGAGCCCGACGCCGTCGCCGTCGCCGACGCGGATCGGCTGCTGCAGGCGGTGTCGAACCTCGTCGAGAACGCGCTCCGCTCGACGCCTCGCGGTGGCACGGTGCGGATCGTCGCGCGGCCGGGGCGGGTCGAGGTCGTCGACGACGGCCCGGGAGTTGCGGCAGCCGACCTCGGTCGGGCGTTCGAGCGCTTCTACCTCTACGACCGCTACGCCGGCGAGCGCCGGGTCGGGACCGGCCTCGGGCTCGCGATCGTGCGCGAGCTTGTCGAGGCGATGGGCGGGTCGACGGAGATACGGAGCGAGCTCGGCGCGGGCGCGACGTTCTCGATCGTGCTGCCGCTCGCCGCGGGCGCGCAGATCGGGCACGACGAGCACCCGGCCTTCGTCCGAGTCGCCCAGTCCCGGCCTGAGTAGGGCCTCGCTCGTAGACGTCCTCCGTCGCTCGAGCGATTAGGCTCGGCCGGTGGGGGTCGAGCTCGTGATCGCGGAGGACGGCGAGGACGCCGCGCGCCGCACGGCCGAGCTCCTGGCCGCCGCCGCCGCGCGCAACGGGCACATCGCGCTGTCGGGCGGCTCGACGCCCCGCCGCGCCTACGAGCTCGCGGCAGAGCTGGAAAGGAACTGGAGCGGCGTCGACGCATGGCTCGGCGACGAGCGCTGCGTCCCGGCCGACGACGACCGCGCGAACGTACGGCTCGTCCGCGAGTCGCTCGCCGCCCGCGCCCTGCTGCCCCCCGCGCTGCATCCGGTCGACACCTCGCTGCCGCCGGGACTCGCGGCAGCGGCGTACGACGCAGACCTCGACGGAGTCGTCCTGGACCTCACGCTGGTGGGGATCGGGCCGGACGGGCACACGGCGTCGCTGTACCCCCACGAACCGTCGCTCGACGAGACGACCGCACGCGTCGTCGCCGCGCCCGCGCGGCTCGAGCCCTGGGTCGACCGCGTCACGATGACCGTGCCGATGCTCTGCTCGGCGCGCGAGGTCGTCTTCCTCGTCGTCGGCGCCGACAAGGCCGAGGCTGCGCGCCGTGCCTTCGTCGAGCCTCCCTCGCAGGCGACGCCTGCGTCCCTCGTGCGCTCGACGTCGGGGCGGACGATCGTGATCCTCGATCGCGCCGCCGCCGCGGAGGTGCGATAATTGGACGTCTCGTGATGACGGATCGGACCATGACCATCTCGCGTGAAGCGGCGGACGGCGTCGAGATCATCCGCCTGGAAGGCGACGTGGACCTGACGAACGCAGACCTCGTCCGCGCTGCGGTCGACGCGACGACCGCCCACTGCGTCGTCCTCGACCTGTCCGCGGTGACGTTCCTCGACAGCATGGCGGTCAGCATGCTCGACGGCGGACATCGACATCTGGCGTCGGAGGATCGGGCACTCGTCGTCGTCTCTCCGCCCGAGACGCCCTCCGCCTGGACGCTGCGCGTCACCGGGCTCGGCGGCGAGGTGCGCGAGTCGCTCGACGACGCGCTTGTGGCGGCAATCGGCCGGTACCCGGCCGAGCCCGCACGGCTTGCCCGCTAAGAGCGGCCGCGCGCGTCGGCGAGCCGCGTTTCGGCCTCCGCCAGGCGCCCCCGCGCGGCCTCCGCGGCCTGGCGGGCCTTGCGGGCCTCGCGCTCCACGGCGCTCGCGGCGCGCTCGAGCCGTCTTGCGTCGTCGCGCGCAGCGGCGACCGCTCGCCGCGCCTGCTCGACTGCCTTGCGGTCGACCCGCGGCTCGGTCTTCGGCCGAGACGCGCGTGACGTCGGCCGCGCGACAGACGCGCCTGCCATCGCAGCGAACCCGCTGGCCTCGATCGGCTTTGCCAATGTGCCGGCGAGCAGGGCATCCGGGTCGCTCGCTGCGCCCGACCGCAACGTCGCCCAGACCTGCTGGAGTGTCGGGTCGGGCGCGTGTCCCTCGGCGACGAGGAGCGACCGGGCCGACGTCGTCAGCCGGTCGAGCGCCTCGCGGAACGCGCGCTCCGCCCCGTCGCCGCCCGACCTGATCGCCGCGGCGGCGTCGACGAGCCCGCGCATCGTCTTCCGCTCGTCGCGTGCGAGCCGATTGACCACCCACGCGGAGAGAACCGGCTTCCGGAGCGCGGCGACCCGGTCGGCGTCCTCCTTGCGACGTTCTTTCCGGTACGCCTTCGCGAGCTCGTCCCGCGCAGCGGTGAACTCGTCGGGCGGAAGCCCGTAGAGCGTCTCCGCATCGGCGCTCGCCACGCTGTGAGCCTAGACCGCCGTCCCTCTCGGCGGGAGCCCGCCCCGGAGCCGCTCGGTCTCGGCGTTGAGCTCGCCGCCGAAGAGGAGCGAGATCCCCGCGAGCCAGAGCCAGATCAACGTGACGATCACCGCGCCCAGCGTGCCCCAGGTCTTGTCGTACGTCCCGAAGCGAGCGGTGTAGTAGGAGAACGCCCACGACACCGTCAGCCAGACCCCGACCGCCACGACCGACCCCGGGCTGAGGAGCTGCCAGCGGCGGTGCTGGACGTCGGGCCCGATGTGGAGGACGATCGAGAAGGCGAACAGGAGCGCGGCGATCAGAAGCGGCCACTGCGCGACCAGCCACACGGCGTGGACCGCGCCCCGGGCGTCGAGCACCGACCCGAGCCACCGCTGGAGCTGCGGGCCGAGGATCAACAGCGCGCCGGCCAGCAGCGCGGCGCTGCCGACGAAGAACGCCATCGCGAGGGCGGCGAGCCGACTGCGGACGAAGCCGCGGGTGTCCTTGTGGCGGTCGTACGCAACGTTGAGCGCCGAGATCACGGTGCTCATCGCGTTTGTCATCGACCACGCGGCGAGCCCGAGGCCGACCAGGGTCAGAGCGATCCCGGTCGACGGCCGCTCGCTCAGCCGCCGGAGGCTGTCGCCGAACAGCGTGGCGGCGTCCGAGGGCGCGATGATCGTCAGGCGGTCGACGAGGTGTGTGATCGTCGCGTCGTCCGCGACGAGCGTGAACACGCCGAGCAGGAGCAGCAGCATCGACGGGATCGCGAAGAACGCGCTGTACGCGAGCGCGGACGCCATCATCGGCACGTTGTCGTCCAGCGACCCGCGCACGGCGCGGGTGCCGATCTCCCGCCATTCGCCGAGCGAGAGGTCGCGTAGGCGAGTCCCGGACGCGTCGTCGGAGCGCTCCGAGCCCTCCCCGTACGACCCGGCGTCAGCGTGTGTCCGCATCGCGTGGCCGCTCAGGCAGGCAGGAAACCGTCTGCACGTCGATGCCGTATCCCCTGACGACCCCGACGACAGGAGGGAAAAAATGAAGACAGCTCTCCTCGCAGTGGTCGCCACCGCGGCTGCGGCGATCCTGTTGGTGCCGAGCCTCGGGCTCGGAGGCGGCGACGGCCGCAAGGTCCTCGAGGCGCGCGTCCTCGGCGCCGTGGTCCCGCCGTACACCGGTGTGGCGAATCCGATCAGAGGCGTGCCGGGCGCCGGAGCCCCATGGGTGATCGGGGATTCCGAGGTCGATCTGCGCTCCGACGGAAGGCTCAAGATCGAGGTCAACGACCTCGTCCTCGCGACCGGCGCGAACGCCGGCATGAATCCGATCCCGAGCTTCAACGCAGTGGTCAGCTGCCAGACGACCGATGCGAACGGCGCGGCGGCTGTCTCGAACATCCGAACGGACTCGTTCCCGGCGAACACCGCCGGCGATGCCGAGTTCGACGGGGAGGTCGCGCTGCCCTCGCCGTGCTTCGCGCCGATCGTCTTCGTGGCGATCCCCGCCACCAGCGTTCAACCCGACCGCTGGCTCGCCGTAACAGGTCGCTAGCTCATCCGCATTGCGGGTCGCGGCGCAACCGCGTCGCGACCCGCCCTGAGGCCCGGGGTCGGGCTCGCCGGGCGGTGGCTGCGGGCTCGGCGACGGATCGGGGCTCGGCGCAGGCTCGGGCACGTCGGGCGGCCTCGGATCGGGGCGTTCGTCGGGTGCCGGGTTGCTCACGTTCCGCTCCTCGCGATCGAAGGGGTCGCGTCCAGATGTACCCGGGACGCGAGCTTCCGAAGCCTCCAGCGCGACGGTTGGGCGGCCCGGCCACCGGGTATCGTCGTGGGACGAGCGCCGGCCCGGCGCAACTCGACGGAGGTGGAGAGATGGCGAATGGAACATCCGACCGCGGCGCCTTGGGGATCGGCCTTGGCGGGATCCTCGTGATCGTCGGAATCGTGATCGCGATCGTCTGGAGCCTCTGGCTCGGGATCATCGTCGGCCTGGTCGGCCTGGTCGCCTTCGGGGGGTTCGCCCGCGGCAAGTGGTATTGAGACACCGGTCGGGCACGAGCCCGACGCCGACGCCCGGACGGTGCACGCCGGTAGCGTGAAGCCGTGTCCGTCAGGCTGTTCTGGGTCGGCTGGCTCTTCCATCTGAAGGGCCTTACGAACTCGCTCTTCTTCGTGCTCGTCTCGGTGCTGCAGCCGATCATCTTCGCGTCGATCGCGTTCTTCATGGTCGACACCGGGAGCCAGTCGGGCACGTTGCTGTACGTGGCGCTCGGGGCGGGCCTGATGGGCGTCTGGTCGGCGACCCTGTTCGGCTCGGGCGGCGCGATCCAGTGGCAGCGGTGGCAAGGGACGCTCGAACTGCTGGTCGGCGCGCCTCCGCCATTCGTCGCCGTGCTCCTCCCGCTCACGGTCGCGACCGCCACGCTCGGGCTCTACTCGATCGTCGGCACACTCGTGTGGGGTCGCATCTTCTTCGGCGTGCCGCTCGAGTTCGCGCATCCGTTCCAGCTCGCGATTGCGCTCCCGACGACGATCCTCAGCCTTGGGATGCTCGGGCTGCTCCTGGCCTCGACGTTCGTCCTCTACCGGCATGCGAACGCGTTCTCGAACCTCCTCGAGTACCCCGTGTGGCTCGTCACGGGGCTGCTCGTGCCGCTCTCACTGCTCCCCGGTTGGGTCGGCCCGATCTCGTGGATCCTCTCGCCGACGTGGGGCATGCGTGCGATCCGCGATGCGGCGTTCGGCGGCAACGCTTGGCCCGAGATCGCCCTCTGCGCCGGCCTGGGGGTGGTGTATCTCCTGCTGGGCGCGCTCGCGCTGCAGAACTTCGAGCGGCTCGCGCGCGACCGCGCGACCCTCTCGCTCACGTGACGGCGACGGCTCGCGTCTTCTTCGTCGGCGGGGTGATCTCGTACCGCGCGCTCTTCAACTGGATCAACCCGGGCACGTACGTGACGACGATGCTCGGCAGCCCGCTGTTCCAGATCCTCTTCTTCACCTACCTGGGCCGTTACGCGGGCTCGCAGGACGACTCGTTCTTCATCGTCGGGAACGCGATCCAGGTGGCGGCGATGGCCGGTATCTACGGGATGACGATGGGAATCGCCAACGAGCGGCAGTACGGCACGCTCCAACCCCTACTGGCAACACCCGCCAACCGGCTCGCGATCTTCACCGGGCGCGCCCTGCCGTTCATCGTCAACGGTCTCGTGGTCTCCGCGTTCGGCTTCGCGGTCGCCTGGCTGTTCCTCGACTTCAGCGTCTCGGAGGGAAGCATTCCGCCGCTTGCGGTCGCCGTGCTGATCACGACCTGCTCCTGCGTCGCCCTCGGGATGCTGATCGGCTCGATCGGCCTCCGCGCGCGGGACGTCTTCTTCGGCGCGAACCTCGTCTACTTCCTGATGCTGCTCGTCTGCGGTGTGAACATCCCGAACGACGACCTGCCGAACTGGCTCGGCGCGATCGGCAGGTGCATGCCGCTGACCCACGGGATCGAGGCGGCGCGCGAGATCGCGAACGGCACGCCGCTCTCGGACGTCTCGGGCCTCCTCGCCACCGAGGCCATGATCGGGCTCGTCTACGCCACCGCGGCCTACTGCCTCTTCCGCGTGTTCGAGGCGGAGGGTCGGCGACGGGCCTCGCTCGAGACGTTCTGACGTAGGCTCGTTCGGGTGGAGACGGGGCTCGCCGGGCACGGTGTCGTCGTCACGGGCGCGTCGGGCGGGATCGGCTCGGCATGCGCACGCGCCTTCGCGGCCGAGGGCGCACACGTGCTCGTGCACTACCACCGCGGCGAGAAGCGGGCGAAGGCGCTCGCGGAGGAGCTCGGAGGCGCTCCGGTCGCACAGGCAGACCTGACCGTCGGGGCCGACGTCGACCGCCTCTTCGCCGACGCGCGCGAGACACTCGGCCGACTCGACGTCT
The DNA here is from genome assembly GCA_963698935.1 of uncultured Actinomycetes bacterium. Taxonomy (GTDB): domain Bacteria; phylum Actinomycetota; class Thermoleophilia; order Gaiellales; family Gaiellaceae; genus Gaiella. Next base: position 57,244 of record CAVOSU010000022.1, on the reverse strand, counting down.
GCGCTGCCGTCGCGGGCGTCTACCCCTCCGAGGACGTGCCCGTCTGGGAGCTCGACCTCGAGCGTTTCGAGCGGACGATTCGCGAGAACCTCACGGCGACGTTCCTCACGGCCCGTGCATTTCTCCGCGAGCTGCGGTCGACCGGCAGCGGCGCGCTCGTCCTCGTCGGCTCGACGGCGGGCCGCTTCGGCGAGGCGGGTCATGCCGACTACGCGGCTGCGAAAGCGGGAATCCAGGGCGGCCTGCTGCTCTCGCTGAAGAACGAGGCCGTGCGACTGGGCCCGCGTGTGCGCGTCAACGCCGTGGCGCCTGGCTGGACGGTCTCGCCGATGACCCGCGGACTGCTCGAGCCCGACGACGTCAGACGGATCACGAAGACGATGCCGCTCCGCAAGGTCGCGACCCCCGACGACGTCGCGGCGCAGGTCGTCGTCCTCGCGTCGGAGCGCCTCTCGGGCCACGTCACTGGCAGCCTCGTGACGGTCGCCGGAGGCATGGAGGGCCGCGTCCTGCACGCCGACTGAGCGACCGCTCAAGGATCCGTCGTCCCTGCCGATGGAAGTCGTAGCTCCTGGTCGGGAACTGACGGCAATCATTTCCGCGGCCGCGGAGCAGCGCGGGGGAACCCATGGTTCCCCCGCGAGCCCCCTCCTTCTGCGTTCGGCGTCGCGACGCGGGCCTGGCCTCCCGGGCGAATGAATCGCCCTCCGGCCGCCAACGATGCCGTTTCCTCCACGGCTCGTCGAATCGAGCGCGCCCCTACTCCCAACCGAAAGGGGTATCGGCGGGGTCGGGTACGGAGCCGATAGTCGTCAGGCTCGCCCACCGCGCGGTGCGCGAAGCGGGCGCGGCGCCCTGAACTCGGGGGGGCCAATGGGACGAGACGGGACCCGGCGGCAGTCCTGTCTCGTCCCCGCGGACCAGGGCGTCCGCGGGGATTACAGTGGCCTGTCCGTGAGCCGCTTCCTCGACCGACTCCGCACCGGCCCGCCGCTCGTCGCCGACGGCGGGATGGGCGCGCTCGTCTCGGGCGCCGTGCAGGGCCTGCGCTGCCCCGAGGAGGCGAACATCCGGGCGCCCGAGAGCGTCGTCGCGGTGCATGCCGGCTACATCGCGGCCGGCGCCGAGCTGATCGAGACGAACACCTTCGGAGCGAATCGCCGCAAGCTCGCGCGTGTCATGCTCGACGACGCGTTCGAGGATCTCAACTCGGCCGGCGTCCGCCTCGCGCGCGAGGCGCGCGAGGTCGCCGGAAAGGACGTGTTCATCGCAGGCTCGATCGGGCCGCTCGGTGAGCTCGAGGTCTTCGATCCGGCCGAGCACGGGCCGCTCTATGCGGAGCAGGCGACGGTGCTCGAGGGCCGCGGCGTCGATCTGTTCATGGTCGAGACGTTCTTCGACCTCGACGAGCTCGTCGTCGCGGTCGAGGCCGTGCGCACCGTCTCGTCCCTCCCGATCGTCGCGCTGCTCACCTTCGACGACGAGGCCGAGATCACCGGCGGGATCGGGGCGAAGGACGTGGCGGAGCGCCTCGCCAAGCTCGACGTCGCCGCGATCGGGACCAATCACGGCGCCGGCCCGACCGTCGCGCTCAGGGCCCTCCGCGAGATGCGCGCACGCGGGCGTGCCGCTCGCGGCGCTGCCGAACATCGGCCTCGCGAGCCTCACGGGAAGGCGCATCGTCTACCCGCACTCGACGCCGGACTACTTCGCCGAGTTCGCCGTTCAGGCCGTCGCGCTCGGAGCGCGGATCGTCGGCGGCTGCTGCGGCACGACGCCGGCCCAGATCGAGGCGATCCGCGGCGCGTTCGACGCCGGCCGGACACCGGTCGTGAGCCTCGAGGTCGACGAGCCCTCCCTCCCGGTCGCCCCGGCCGTCGATACGGTGGAGACCGGTCTCGCACGCGCGTTCCGCGAGCAGTCGTGGGTCGTGTGCGTCGAGCTCGACCCGCCCAAGGGCGGCTCGCTGGACGGCCTCGTCGAGGCGACGCGCGAGCTCCACGCCTCGGGCAAGGTCGATGTCGTCGACGTCAACGACAACCCGATGGCGCGCGCGCGGATGAACGCGCTGATGACGTCCGCGACGCTCCAGCGCGAGGTCGGGATCGAGACGATCCCCCATGTCACCCCCCGCGACACGACGGTGATGGGGCTCGAGGGACTCCTCCTCGGCGCCCACGCGGAAGGCGTCAGGAACCTCCTGGCCGTGACCGGCGACCCGCCCCACGTCGGCGACTATCCCGGCTCGCGCGGGGTATACGAGGTCGACGCGATCGGGCTCGTGCAGCTCGTCTCGTCCCTCAACCGCGGCGAGGACTACGTCGGCAAGGGGCTCGACACGCCGACCTCGTTCTTCGTGGGCGTCGCGGTGAACCCGTCCGCGGCGGACCTCGAGCTCGAGCTCGAGCGGTTCCGGGCGAAGATCGAGGCGGGCGCGCATTTCGCGATGACCCAAGCGCTCTTCGACCTCGACCTGCTCGACCGCTTCGGCGAGCGGTTGGGGGGCTGGCCGATACCCGTGCTCGTCGGCGTCTGGCCGCTGCGGAGCCACGCGATGGCGCTGCGGCTCCACAACGAGGTGCCCGGGATCTCGGTGCCGCACGCCGTGCTCGATGCGCTCGAGGCGGCAGGGCCGGACGGGCCCGCGGTGGGCCTGGAGCTTGCGCGCGAGCTCGTCGAGGGCTCCCGCACCCGCGCCGCCGGGATCTACGTGATCCCGCCGTTCAAGCAGCCGACCGCCGCGCTCGACCTGCTGGCCTGACGGCTGGCGGGCCGCCTCGGCGCGGCGTACGCTGCGGGGCCACCGCGTCGGGAGGCAGCGATGGGTCGGCCGAAGGACGCTGCGGCACAGGGCGCCGAGCCGAGCGCGGCTCGCGGTGACCCGCGGACGTACGACTACTCCGGTCCATCGCGAACGTGCGACATCGTGATGAAAGGCGGGATCACGAGCGGCGTCGTCTACCCGCACGCGATCTGCGAGCTGGCGCGGACATACCGCTTCGTCGACGTCGGCGGGACATCCGCGGGGGCGATCGCCGCCGCCGCGGCCGCTGCGGCCGAGCACGGCCGCGAGCAGGACGGCTTCCGCAAGCTCGCCGCCCTCCCCACCTGGATCGGCGACGGCGACAACCTCCTCCGGCTCTTCCAGCCACAGCCCGAGACCCGCTCGTACTTTCGGCTCTTCGCCGCAGGCGCGGGCCACACGGGCACCTTCCGGTGGCTGCGGGTCGGCCTGGCGGCAGTCGGCGGTTTCCCATTGACGGCGCTCGCGGGCGTCGCGCCCGGGATGGCGCTCGCGGTGCTCGCCGTGTGGGCCGGATCAGGCGCGCTCGCGGTCTCCGCGGGCGTGGCCGGTGTCGTTCTCGCGCTGCTCGGTCTCGCCATGGCCCTCGGCCTGAGGCTCGCGATCGGCCTTCCGCGCGCGGTCGCGCGCAACGATCTCGGCCTCTGCACGGGCATGCCGTCCGGCGGCAGCCGCCCCGCACTCACGCCGTGGCTCGCAGACCTGCTCGACGACCTGGCCGGCAAGGACGACGGTGCTCCGCTCACCTTCGGCGACCTCGAGGCGAAGGGCGTCCGGCTCGAGGTGATGACGACGAACGTCACGCACCGGCGGCCGCAGCGGATGCCCTGGACGCACCATCAGCTGCTGTTCGACCCGGGCGAGCTCCGTCGCCTGTTCCCCGAGCGGATCGTCGCGTGGCTGGAAACGCACCCCCCGCCGGTCGCCGAGGGACGCGGAGGCGAGCGCCGCCGGCGCACGTTGGGAGCGCTCGCGCCGCTCAGGCCGCTGCCCGATCCGGACGACCTGCCAGTGGTCGTCGCCGCGCGAATGAGCCTCAGCTTCCCGCTCCTGATCAGCGCCGTGCCGCTCCACGCCCTCGATCTCACCCGCGAGCGGACCCGAGAGGCGCTCGCGGCGGTGGAGAAAGGCGACGTACCCGCGGATCGCCTCGAAGCCCCCGTGTGCTGGTTCGCGGACGGCGGGATCACGAGCAACTTCCCCGTCCACTTCTTCGACACGCCGCTGCCGACGCGGCCGACGTTCGCGATCGACCTCGACGGCTTCCACCCAGATCACCCGCGCGTCGCCGACGAGGCGAAGAACGTCTACCTGCCCTCGTCGAACGCCGGCGGCCTGCTCGACACGTGGCACCGCCTCGACCCGAAGCCGGGCCTCGGCAGCCTCTCGGGATTCCTGAGCGGGATCCTGCGCACGATGCAGAACCACGTCGACGCCGCGCTGACGCATCAGCCCGGCTACCGCGACCGCATCGTCCACGTCCACGTCGCGCACGACGAGGGCGGGATGAACCTCGCCATGCCGCCGGAGGTGATCGAGGCACTGACACTCCGCGGGCAGGCGGCGGGGCGGGCGCTCGTCGAGCGCTTCGCGGAGACGCCCGGCACAGCACCGGGTCTCTCGTGGGACAACCACCGCTGGGTGCGCTACCGCAGCGCGCTCGCCGCGATCGCGTCGCAGCTCGAGCAGTTCGAGCAGGCCTGGCGTACGCATTCGTCCGACGAGCGGTCGTACGCCGAGCTGGTCGATCGGCCTGCCGACGTCGGCCCGGCGGGCTACCGGCTCACGTCGGCGGAGCAGCGTGCGCTCGTCGTCGCGCTGACCGAGCTGCTCGTGGCTGCCGGCGCCCGCTCCGGGGTCGAGCCGGGCGACGTCGCCCTGGGGTCTCCGCGACCCGAGCCGATCGCGCGGATCGTCCCCTCGGACTGAGAACCAAGCGGGCTCAGCGCGCGACGCAGGCAGTCTCGAGCCGGGGGCCGACGTTCGCGAGCGCGTTCTGCACGGCGTCGTTCGGCACACCGAATCCGTCGGTCGAGCCCTGGCGCCGGGCGAACACCGTCGCCACGACAGAGCCGTTGCGGTCGACCACGGGGCCACCGGAGTTTCCGCTGTTCACGTCGCCGCGGAAGCCGACGACCGTGCGACCGACCTTGACCCGCCCGTACGCATCCCGCGCCGCCACGCGGGCTGTCCCGCCGACGCGCGCGGGCGTCACGACGTACGGCCCGTCGAGCGGGAACCCGAGGATCGCAGCCGTCTCCTCCCCGCTCGGGATCGGCGAGGGGGAGCGCCCGCCCTTTCAGGCCGGGAGCGCGGAGAATCGCGACGTCGTTGCCCGCGTCGAACGAGACGACCGTCGCCTTCGTCAACCGGCCGTCGCGACGGTCGATCACGGGCGCCTCGATCCCGGCGACGACATGCGCATTCGTCACGACCAACCCACGGCGCACGATCCATCCAGAGCCCTCGATCCCGAGGCCGCACGCGAACCCGCGCACGCGGACGACCGAGTTGCGCGCAGCAGCGATCTCGGGGACGTGGGCGATCGCGGGATCCGGGGCGGCCACGCCGGTCGCCGGACCCGCGATCGCGGCGAAGGTGTCGATCCGCTCCAGGGCATCCATGACCCGCTCGGGCGGCAACGCCTCCGTCAGTCCCGAGAGGATCGACGACTCCTGCGCGAACCGGCGGAGGTCGCTCTGACCGGGCGCGTACAGGAGCGTGGCGCCGACGACCCAGCAGAGCGCGAGCCCCGTCGCGGCGCCGAGCAGGACGCCCCCGGCGGAGTCGAGAATGCGAAGCGGCGGCAACGGCAGGATCGACTTCCGCGCCGTATGACCGACGAACAGCCCGATCGACTGACCGAGGATCGCCCCGAACGCAGCCCCGAAGAGCGCGACGAGGGGTGTCCAGCCGCCGAGCCCGCCGGCGATCCCCGGCACGGCGCGCGCACCGACGATCGCTCCGGCGACGAGCCCGCCGAGCGACAGCACGCCCGTGACCAGACCGCGTCTGACCCCGCCCACCGCAGTCGAGACGATGATTCCGAGGGCGATCCAGTCGACGAGGCTCACAGCCTCAAGTCTGCCGACGGGAGGCCTTTCCGTTCCAGCCCCGGGCACACGGCTACAATCACCCGGCGCTGGGGGCGTAGTTCAGTTGGTTAGAACGCCGGCCTGTCACGCCGGAGGTCGCGGGTTCGAGTCCCGTCGCTCCCGTCCTTTGTACAAGCCGTTTGTGGGCTGTGGACGAGGGCTCGGAACGTCTCCGAGCCCTCGATCTGTCAGGTTTTGTCAGATTTCACAACGGGATTGAGGCCGGGTCGCTTTCAAGTTCGAGCCCCGCGCGTTGTCCTCGGAACCACAGAAGTGGACGACCGCGGAGTGGAATTGATTGTCGTGGTCGGCGCTGACCGCGACTTCCAGCACGGGTGCATCCCTGCGGCCGACTGTGGGGATTCGTGGGCAGCCTCTCCTCTTCTGGCTCTGGCGGTAGAGGGGCAACGGGGAGCGAAGCCCCTTCCTCGAGTGGGCTGCGTCCACCCTGATTGAGTGTTTCGCCACGCCGGTGAGCAAGTCGATTTGCGTTGACCCATGGCACGTGACGGGTATAACCCCCTCCCGGTGCGGCTTCAGTTGCCGCGCGGCGCCTCCAACCGGCCCGACGAGTGGCCGGCATGGCACTTGCGGTGTCCCGCGGTGAGCCGTTCTTCGCGAGCCGCGACGAGGCAGACGGCTGAGCGCTCACGCGAGGTTCTCGGCGTAGACTCCGGCAGGCGTGACCTCCGAAGAGGACATCGCCAACATCGCTGCGCAGGTGGCTGATCTCACTCGCACCCTCGCGGCGATGGAAGAACGGCTCAGAGAGAACAGCGAACGCGCCGACAGCCAACAGAAACGCGCTGACCGCCAACACGAACGCTCGGACGCGCAGCAAGAACGCATGGACATCGCGGCACGAGAGCTAGCCGACGTCAGTGAACGTCTGCAAGCCGCGGCGAACGCACTCCGAGAATCAATCTGACCGACTGGCCGGCCAGGTCGCTCGGCGGCGTCCTGCTCGCCGAGCAGGTCGGGCGGCTTGAGCAGGGACTCCGATAGCCCGGGGGTGTCGACGCGGTGCGGGGGTGCTCGGCGCGGGCGTAGGCTCACGGTTCCCGATCGAGGAGGAGCCGTATGCCGTTCGTGGTTCTTCAGGAGTTCAAGATCGCTGGTGACGACCGCTCGACCACGAACTACGACGCCGTCAGCGAGCATCTCGGCTTGGACACGAACCCTCCGGACGGAATGATCGTCCACACGGCGGGATGGGATGAGGAGGGCGGTGTCTTCCGGGTGCTGGAGGTGTGGGAAACCCAAGAGGACTCGGAACGGTTCCGGCGCGAGCGGCTGCAGCCCGCGCTGGAGGCGAAGCTGGGAGCCGGCAGCAACATGCCCCCCGATCGCGACGCCTCCTACGAGCTGCACAACCTGATTTCCCGCGGGTAGACGAGAGAGCGCCCGAGCCTCCAGGTGCCTCGCGGCGTCTCTGAGCGAGCACGATGGAGGCTGCGCACGGGCCGGAGTGCCTGCGCTCATGCGAACTCCGCGGTGGGCGAAGAACAAACAGCGCCCCGGCGTGTCCCTGGTGACGCCATCCTCAAACACGCTGCCGCGGTTCCACGTCCACCAGCAGCAGGCCGCGTTTGCGCGGAAACTCGCAACCATCCTGCTCGACACGGGCGAGCCGGCACCGAAGCCGCACATCGGGCCGTGAGCGCGTGGCGACGACTGGGAGCGGATGCGCTACGCCGTTTCTCGCGGCGATGTAGCGACCCCCTCAGGACGATCATGGTGATGGGGCCTGGTCGGGGGGAAGACCTCGTCCCGAACGCCCACTACCTTGTTTCTCGCGCGCACGCGCGCGCACGCGGGACGGGGCTCGCTCGAGCGTACCCCACCCCCTCGCGGTGAAGATTGACGTGGGGCCTGGTCGCGGGCTCGCAACTCGTCCGGGACGGGCCGCTCAGAGCGAGATCGTCGTCCCGACGGCGCTCTGTACGAACGCATCGGGGAAGCGCGCAGCGAGGCGATGCACGGCCTTCCAGCCGGTGCAATGCGCGGGCATTAGCAACTCTGGCTGGAGGTCATCGAAAGCCGCGACCGTCGGCTCGATGATCGGCTCGAACATCGGGCCGCTGAGATGGAACCCGCCAATCACGGCAGCGACGGCCGTCTCCCCAGTGAGCCGCTGCGCGTGTTTCACCACATTGACGATCCCGGCGTGACCACATCCGGTCAGCACCACAAGGCCGCGACCGCCGAGGCGCATTACGATCGCCTGGTCATCGAGGATCAGCGGGTCTGGCTCCCAGCTGCCGTGAACCTGGGCTTCGTGTCCCATAAAGCCTGTCTCGAACGGCGTCGTTCGATCGACCTCACCCGTCACGAGCACCGAGCTGTCGAGCAGGAACGACGGCTGTCGTTCCTCAACGATCTCGAACCCCGCGCCCTCCAACGCTGGGCGGCTGGTCGCTGGCAGCTCGGCCGGACCGAGGCCGGGAATCGCTATGCGCCGACGCCGCCAGAAGTCGGGGTGGATCAGTACAGGCAGGTTTCCACGCCCGACCTCCTTGGCGACTCCCTCCATCCCGGCGACGTGGTCCCAGTGACCGTGGCTGAGCACGATCGTCTCGATTTCTCCTGGCAGGATCTCGAGCCGATGCATGTTCTCGACCACGCCGGTCGGCGTCACACCTGCGTCGAAGAGGATCGTTCGCTCGCGGCCGCCGCTCGTCACCCTTACGAGCGCGGAGAAGCCCGGCTGGGCGATCAACGCATCAGGTAAGCCGTCGTCGGTGACGGCCGAAGCTACGCGCGGCTTCGCCAAATGGTGAAACCAGGTCGTGCGCTCCACATGCGGCGTCGGGAAGAGCAGGGGGTCCGTCGCGTTGTCCATCAGGATCGTGATCCGGACTGCATCGACCGGGTTGAGCGGAATCGTGACCATGACCGTTATCCGAGCATGTCACCTCACCGCCGCCGTCGCGAGCCGGGAGTTCGTGGACGCGAGCCAGCCGCGCGTTCAGCCACCGCCCTGGGCACTCGTTCCCTTCGCGCATCGCCGTCAGTCGAGAATGAGCACGACCCCGGCGATTGCAGGCCACAACGACGCTTCCAGCCTTTCTCCTCGAAGCGTCCGACGAATTCGACCGAACCCGACCGCTAGCAATCTCGATCCCGTCTCTAGCGAAGCAAGGCGAGAGGCCGCTGGAGCGACGGTAGCCCCAGGATCTAGAGTCACCGAGGAATGGCGAGTGGAGTTACGAGGGATCGCAGGCGGATCTGGTTTGTCGTCGGGGGCGCGGCAGTTGGGGTGGCTGTTGGAATCCTCGTCAGCGTGACGACCGATGTTCCGCTTGCACCCGAAATCGGGCTGCTGCTCGGTGCGGTGGCCGGCTGGTTCTCGGCGGACGGACTACGTCGCTGACTGCCGCGGGGAGGAAAGGCCGACGTTGCATGTCGGATTCGTGTCAGATCACGTCGACCACTGGCCACCTGCTCTGACCTCGCGACCCCGCGCAAACGGCATCGTTTCTCAGTAAGGACCACCCCCGACTGACCGTGACCAACCTCGGACAGAACTGTCACACCGGAGGTCGCGGGTTCGAGTCCCGTCGCTCCCGTCTTTCGAAGTGCCTGCAATTTGAGGATTCCAGGCGCGATCTTGTATCCGGCACGACGAGCCCGAGTACCGTCGTCCGCAGCTCCCGGCTCGAACGCGACACGGCGGCACGCGGCCTGAACAAGACGTCCTCGGACGCACCGCCGTAGGATGAAGAAGCCTGCGATGGATGTCGCCGCGAGGAGCGTTCGCGGCGGCGAACGGCGGCCGCCGGTGGGGTGCGTCGTCCAGCTTGATCGCCACGTCGCTCAAGCGCTCTGTCGGTCTCACCAGCCGTGGCGCGTCTAGGCGATCGGTGGGCGGCGACCGTCGGCGCTTGCGGCAAGTCGGACGTCCCAGCCGCAGATTACGCAGGCGTGACGGACGGCCGACCGCGCGAACTCCAGAGCGGTTTGTTGCGGATCGTCCGCCGCTCTCACATCGTCCCAGTCGAGGACGTACTCGCCGAGGTTGGCGTTCCACACTGCTGCGGGCGGTGAGAGCGTTGCGTCGGCGAAACCGTCCGGTGCGGGATGCGCGTAGGCGTAGAACGCGGCACGCGGGTAGCGTGCGTCACCGGGCCACCAGCCGACGGCGATCTCTCCGGCGTCCATCGCGTTGCGGGTGATGAAGTCTGTGGCAGGCGGATCTGCAGCGGCGCCCGAGTAGAGGCTGACGGTGAGGTCCAACGATCCCCACCAGGCATTGACCGGCGTGGAACGGCCGCGGTAGGGCGCGCGCACTGCGGCGAGCACGAGCACCGCTCGTGTCGCTGCCGTGAAGTAACGGGCGACTTGGATCGGCTCGTAGGTCGCGTGCTGCTCGTCCTCGTCGAGCGGCGTCTGCCACGGCGTCTCCTGAGGGGTGGGGTCGATCTCGACCGGGCCGACGAGCGACCGCACGGCCGCCAGCACTTCACGCGTCACAGTGCCGACCGAGCGATCGGGTGCGAGCGGAACGCGCGCGTCCCGGCCGTCGCTGTGCCGGACGATCGCCTCGTGCGAGCAAAGGTCGAGCACGACGGCGAACACCCCGACCCGTCGGGGGCCGCGAACGGCCGGGTCTCCCAGCCCCGAACCCCGAGCCGGAGCGCCGCATGCTGGAGCTCGGGCTCGGGCGGGGCAAGAGCGGCGGCGAGCTTGCCGAGCACCTGGGTGTGCGCGTGGACCGTGTCGCAGGTCCCGCGCCATTCCTCGTAGCGAAGCGCGGGCCATGCCGCGGAGCTGTTCATTCGGGACGAACGAGGAACACGACCTCGCCCAGGAAGCAAAGGCACTCCTCGCAGCCCGCCACCTCGGCGGGCGGATCCAGGATCGCGACCTGCTCCAGATGGGAGCAGGCGACGCCGGTACTCACGGCGTCGCGGTTTCCGCGTCGGGGCTCGTGCAGACTGCCGAGATGTCGGCGGAGATTCTCACTTCGTCGCCGACCACGACCCCGCCGGTCTCGAGCGCCTGCTGCCAGCGCAGCCCGAACTCGCCGCGGCTGAGCGTGCCGCGGACCTCAAGTCCGACACGGTGCTGGCCCTGAGGATCCTGCGTCGCGCCGTGCACGGTCACGTCAAACTGAACCGGTCGTGTCTCGCCGTGCATCGTGAGGTCGCCGGCAACGCGATAGTTCGCCTGCTCGACGTGCTCGATCGCCGTCGATTCGAAGGTGATCACGGGGTGCTGCTCAACGTCGAAGAAGTCAGCCGAGCGGAGGTGGGCGTCGCGGCGCGGCTCGTTCGTGTCGATCGATGCCGCCTTGACCGTTCCCCGAACGGTCGATTGGTGATAGTCCGGTGCCGCCCGGATCGTGCCCTCGAAGTCGCCGAAGCGACCGCGGACGGTCGAGATCATCATGTGCTTCACGCGGAACTCGACCGAGGAGTGCGCATGGTCGATCGTCCAGGTACCGGTCGGAACCCGGACGATGCCGCGCTCGGTGTCGAGGTCAGTCGCCATTCGAGCACCTCCCCTTCGCTGTGGGGTCAACAGAACGCTGCTGCCGCGAGCATGAAGCCAGTTCGACTCAGCCGCAAGTCAGGTCAAGGACGCGCGGTGAGCGAATCGGAGCCAGAGCACCCGAAGCGTCGTGCGAACGTGGTGCGAACGCTAGCGCGACCACGCGCGTCCACGCCTCGGTCACGTTTCGCCGTCTGATCCCGTCGGTTTGCGGGGCTTTCGTGGCCGTGTGGACCCGGCTTTGCCCGCGCTTCCCGCCCGGAACCTAAAATTGTAAGGAAGCCTCATGCCCTCCAGGGCACGAGGGCCGTCGAGCAGGGCACGACGGCCGCCGAGCTACTCGTACTGTCAAGCGAACAGGGTTCGGACCCTCATCGCGGCCGTCGCCCGACGCGAGCTCGCGTAGTCCTGGATGTCGACGATCTTCGAGTCCCGAACCGTGATCCGATGCGTCCAGTCGTGACGCTTCCCGTCCCGGTCGGCCCACGAAAACAAGACAACGTAAATATTCCGCTTGTGCTCGACCAAGTCGACGCGAGCGTCATGATCGCCAGCGCGCTTTCGCCAGTGGATCCCGTCTTTCAAGACCCCACGGGCCTCGTCGGGTCCGTGTCAGGAAGGAGGAGAGCGCCAGAATCGGCGTCTCCGGCCGCGCCATTCCATCTGTGTGTCCATCAGTCCGACGAGCGGCTCGGGGTCCGCCGCCATCAGGGCTTCGTACCCGGCTCGAATTTCGTCGAGCATGACAGCCACGGTAGCGCGTGCTCACTCGGCCGCCAAGCGACGCCGACGTTTGCGCGCTCTCTGCGAGCGGCTATACCGGCGATGTGGCAACGGTCACGGAAACGACGATCGTCTGCCCCAAATGCGGCCACGCGGAACGAGAGACGATGCCCATGAACGCCTGCCGGTACGTCTACGAATGCGTCGGCTGCGGGGTTACCCTCAGGCCCCTCCACGGCGACTGCTGCGTCTTCTGTTCCTACGCGGATCACGTCTGTCCGCCGAAGCAGTCGTCACAATGACCGGTCACGACCCGAAACTGAACCCTGCGGAGATACACGTCATTTGGGCCGGAGGCGACTCTGACGCTGTCGGGGCCCGCCGTACCATCTCGGTCCCTGCCATACATATGCCGACCGGCGTCGAGGTCACGCATGGGTCAGAGAAGCCAGAAGGTCATACGCGACGCGAGGCCCGCGTCGCTCGCGATTCCCTGCTCGCGCAATGCCTCGACGAGCTGGCGGTCGCCGTTCGTGACCGGACGCGCGAGGACCGACTTGGTCGATCGACGCGTCGGCACGGCTAGATGGAGTTCCTCAGAAACTTCAACTAGAGCCAGGAGCGGATCAGCACGAACGACGGCGGGGGCAGGTCCAGGGTCGGCTCGATCTGGATCTCGGCGTCCGGGAGCTCGCGGCGGATCTCGGACGCGAGCTCACCCGCGCGGTCTTCGGTGAGGGCGCCGATCGTCAGGAACCGCCAGCGTCGCTTGACGGGCCACGCCTGGTCGAGCAGGCGCTGTTCCAGGGTCGCAGCCTCGGCGCGATCGCGTACGCGCACGTGAACGTGCCAGTCGTAGTCAGCGCCGGCCTCGACTTCACGCCGTTCGCGTTCCTCGCGCTGTTGGCGCTCGAGAGCCTCGTCCGACTCTGTGTGCGGCAGAGGCACGGAGGCGTCTTTCCACGCCGCCTCGACCGGATGCCAGCGCGTGGTGCGAATCTCCGCGGTGAGACTCTCGGCGCTCGTCAGCTCCCGCACGATTCGGGTGGCCTCGTCCGCCTCGTCCCGTGTGCTCGTGTACAGGAACAGCTTCGAGCCATCCCGGGTGACGATCACATGCCGTCCGAGGCGCTCCCTCGCCGCGTCGTCGAGGTCGAACGCTCGCAGCCGCTCTCCCAATGAGTAGCCATGCCGCTCGTCGTCCAGCTCGACTTCGACACGCCAGTCCTCGCTTGTCACGAGGCGATGATACGCACCGACCTCGCCTGTCTCCGCCACCTCGGCGGCGCATGTGTCCGCGTCGGGACGAGGCGCGAGTCTCGGATCTCGATCAAGCGTCGCTCAGCACCTCCCGCAGCTGCAGCCGGTTGCCGTCGGGATCCCGGAACACGGCGAGATAGCCCCAGGGAAACTCGAACACGTCCGTCTCGAACGGCGCGCCGCGGACTTCAGCAATTCGACTGCCTCCCGGCAATCCCCCGTATCGATCGTGTACGCGCCGGGAATGCGGCCTTCGACGGGCTGAGCAGAGATGTGATGGCCGACTGTCGGACGTGACGCCGGCGTCGTCGTGCACTGCGCCCGACCGGTCACCTCAGGTCCCGAGCCTGAGTAGGCGGCGACTGATTCTCGGCGAGCACGACATCACGAGGGGCCCGGCGAGGTTGCGGAGTTCGACACCCAGCTCCCGCACTGGTTCGGCCCTGTGGGCGACGCGCCGGTCGAGATCCTGGGCCTCCACGGAAGCGACGGCCAACCGATGCACGTGCGAGCGGCGCCGCGCCTCACGACCGAGCCAGCCTGACCACACGGATCGCGCGCCCCGACTGCGGCGCGCGCCGGTTGCATGACGGCCGTCAGGGCACCCAGCGCTCGGCGAGCGGGGTCACCTGTAGCTCGTGTGTTGCGCTCCGGGCACCCTGCTCGGCGAGGAAATCGACGGCTTCCGCGACCGCGCGAGGGTCGGCAAGCGCCTCGATCGGCTGGCCCGGAGCAGCCCCGTCGAGCGGCTCGATCACCTGCGTCGACGATCAGGAGCGCGACGTGGATGCCGTGCTCCCGAAGCTCCAGCGCCGCGGCGTTCGTCAGCGCGCGGACGCCAAAGGAGCCCGCCGCCCACAGGCCGCGTCCGGCCATCGCGCGCCGCGCGGAGCCGCCCGTCACCTGGATCACGGTCGCAGGGCCGCCCTGCGCACGCAGGAACGAGCCTGCCGTCGACAGAAACGTGAACGCTGCACGAGCCGGTGCGGCGGCCCACGGCTCGAACGCATCGGCTGTCGCCTCGCTGAGCGGCCCGCCGCCGAAAGGCCCGCTTCTGTCGCCACCGTAGGGCGCGGCCGCGTTCACGACGAGATCGACCCGGCCATGCATGGACGCGGCCTGCTCGAGCACCTCGTGCACGCTCGCTCGATCGGTGATGTCTCCCGCGAGAGGCTGCCCTCCGGCGCTCGCGATGCCGGCGAGCGTCTCCGCCGAACGGGCGACCCCGACGACCTGCGATCCCTCCGCCGCCAGGAGCTCGATCACCGCACGCCCGAGGTTCCGCGCGCCGAACACGACCACGCTCCGTCGACCGTCGATGCTCATCGAGGAACCGTAGCCCCGACGCGCTACCTCGGACCGTGCCGCTGTCGACGCCGCTTGGCACGGAGATCAGCTCGCACCACCGTCAGGGAGTCCGAGCAGCCGTGCGGCGTTCCTCCAGAGAAGCCGTTCGGGTCGTGCGCGCGTCGACACCGGCAAACCCGACGAAACGGCCCGGGTACCGGTCGGAGAGCTCCGCGATGTCCGCGTTGTCGACGATTCCCCAGGTCGCGCCCGACTGCTGGCCCATGATCACGGCGACGTCGACACCGAGCTCGTCCATCTCCTCGACGAAGAGCTCGGCCGACTTGAACCGGCGCACTCGGGTGTCGAGAAGGCTGCGGAAGGGCGGCTGGACGCGAAAGTCGATGATCACGTCAGGTCTGCGGCCAGATCGTGCCTAATCCGGGGCGCGAGTCCTCGAGCAGGGCGACGACGGCGTTCGCCCAGTCCGCGACGTCGTCGAGGTGCTCGTCGTCGCGGATCCGGATAAAGCCCGCGAGCAAGGCGTTCGTATCCTGCTCCGTCAGTCCCGGCTCCGGCGCGGTGGCCCCACCGGTGCTGCCGGCGTCGACCTCGGCCTTCCGGGCCGTCGCGAAGCGGGTCAGCGGCTCACGACCACCGACGGCCTCCGCGAGCTCGTCCAGGAGCTCGTCGACCCGGACGCGCCCTGCCGGTGTCAGCGCGGCGACCGCCCGTTCGAGGTACTCGCTGTGGTGATCGGCAGACATCTCGGCGATCCGGGACGATCATTCCACACGGATTCGGGCCGTCTCAGTGGGCGAACGCCGCACCCGTCTCCGCGTCGTGCTGCGGGGCGGGCTGGCGCTGCAACCGCGGGAGCTGGCGCTCGATGTCGCGCACGAGCATCTCCGCCATGTCGTGCGTGAATCCCCGCCGGACGACGACGCGCAGCGCCGCGAGGTCGGTCCGGTTCTCGGGGAACGTGTATGCCGGCACCTGCCAGCCCCGCTCGCGCAGCGCATTGGAGACGTCGAACACGGTGAAGCGCTCCACGCCGGCGTCCAGCGTGAAGGCGAATACCGGCAGCTCGTCACCCCTCGTCACGAGCTCGAACGGCCCGAGCTCCGCGATGCGGGCCGAGAGCTGCGTGGCCACGTCCCGCGCATAGCCCTGCACCTTGCGGTACCCGTCGAAGCCGAGCCGGATGAAGTTGTAGTACTGCGCGACCACCTGCGCACCGGGGCGCGAGAAGTTGAGCGCGAACGTCGGCATGTTGTCGCCCAGGTAGTTGACCCAGAAGATCAGGTCGTCCGGGAGCGCGTCGGCGTCGCGCCAGACGATCCAGCCGACGCCGGGGTAGACGAGGCCGTACTTGTGGCCGGACGTGTTGATCGACGCGACCCGCGGCAGCCTGAAGTCCCACGGGAGGTCGGGGTCGAGGAACGGGGCGACCATCGCGCCGGAGGCGCCGTCGACGTGCACGGGGATGTCGAGGCCGCTCTCCTGCTGGAATGCGTCGAGGGCGGCGCAGATCTCCGCGACGGGCTCGTAGGAGCCGTCGAACGTCGAGCCGAGGATGGCGACGACGCCGATCGTGTTCTCGTCGCAGCGCTTCACGGCCTCCTCGGCGGAGAGATGGAACCGGTCCCCCTCCATGGGCACGAGCCGCATCTCGACGTCCCAGTAGTTCGCGAACTTCTCCCAGCAGACCTGGACGTTGATCCCCATGACGAGGTTCGGCCGGTCGGCGGGCTTGTCCTCGGCGGCCCGTCTCTGCTGCCAGCGCCGCTTGAGCGCGAGCCCGCCGAGCATCGCCGCCTCGCTCGACCCGGTCGTCGAGCACCCGGTCGCCTCGGCCGCGTCCGGCGCGTGCCAGAGCCGGCTCAACATGTTCACGCACCGCATCTCGATCTCGGCCGTCTGGGGGTACTCGTCCTTGTCGATCATGTTCTTGTCGAAGCACTCGGCCATCAGCTTCTCGGCCTGGGGCTCCATCCAGGTCGAGACGAAGGTCGCGACGTTGAGCCGTGCGTTGCCGTCGAGCATCAGCTCGTCGTGGACGAGCTGATATGCGACGTCGGCCGGGAGCTCCCCCTCGGGAATGCGATCGCGCGGGATCGTCCCCGTCTCCAGGCTGAAGAGGGGTGCCGTCACGAGGTCGTTCGTCCTGCCTTGCGGAGCTCTCGGGTGCTTGAGGGTCACGGGCGGAGCCTCCTGGTGCGTGGATGTGAGCGTGGGCGCGCCGGCGTCCGCGGCGAGCCACGAGCCACGTCGGGCTCGCGTTCCTCAGGCCGAGGTGACGCTACCACCCTGTTGCTCGAAAGCCGACCGGCCGATGCTCGAGGTGCACCCGAGTCGCGGCGTCGGCATCCGTCCGCCGCCATAGACTCGACCCGCGAGGAGGAGGCGCCCACGATGGACACGGCTCAGCGTTGGACGGTCTCGCTCGTCGCGGTGCTCTCACCCCTCGCCGCCTTCGGGCTGCTGCTGTGGGGCGTCTTGACAGACTCGGACGGCCCGATCTGGGGCTTCTTCCTGGCGACGCTCCTGTGGATTCTCTTCGCGCCTCTCGGCGTGCTGTTCGGGGTGAGGTCGTACCGTGAGAAAGGCGAGGTCGCTGGGCTGGTCCTCTCCGCCACGTCGTCCGCAGCCCTCGCCGTGATCCTCGTGCTGCTGTTCGCCGAGGACATGCTCGGCTGAGTACGTCCGGGGCCGGCTCAGGGTCGACTCAGGGTCATTCCGGATGGCTCTGGGACGGGCGCGACGCCATCCTGGGGTCATGAGCGAACAGACGACACATATCCCCCAGATCCGCAGGCTGGAGCGCAGCCGCTCGGATCGCATGATCGCCGGCGTGAGCGGCGGGCTGGCCCGCTACTTCGAGATCCACCCCGCAGTGTTCCGCGTCGGCTTCGTCGTCCTCACCCTCCTCGGTGGGGCCGGCCTTCTCATCTACGCCGCCGCCGCACTCGTCATCCCCGACGAAGGCAAAGAGGACTCGGTCGCGACGGCGGCGCTCCGCAACCGGCGCGATCGTCCGTGGCCCCTGATCGGGCTCGGCTTGCTCGCGGTCGCGGGCGCGATCCTCCTCTCCCGCGCCACGCTGTGGCCCGACGGCGACGTGTGGTGGCTGTTCCTGATCGCCGGTGGCGTGATCCTCTGGCTGACTCGTCACCCGTCGTCGGCCGCCCCGACGGACGGGGTGGAGCCGGCCGCGATGGACGCGGAAGCGACCCCGAGGCCGCGGCGGCGCCGCGTGCGCCGGGTCTTCGGCTGGCTCGCGATCGTCGTGGCCTCCCTCGTCGCGCTCCTGGTGATCGCCGTCGCGATCTTCGCGGCGGTGTTCGACGTGCACCCGGGCCGCGGGATCGGCGAGCAGAGCTATGTCGTGACAGGCCCGGAAGCGCTGCGGGACGAGTACCGGCTCGGGATCGGCTCGGTCGAGCTCGACCTCAGCGAGATGCGGTTCCCGCCCGGCGTGACCTATGTCGAGACGAGGGTCGACGTCGGCGACGTGCGGATCATCCTCCCGCCCGGCGTCGCGCTCCGCGGCTACGCGGAGGCTCGCGCGGGACACATCGACCTGCTCGGACGGGAAGACGACGGGTGGAACGCCGACGTCGACCTCGCCGGCACCGGCGATCGGGTCCTCGACCTGGAGGCCCACGTCGGGGCGGGGTCGGTGCGCGTCGAGCGCGCCGTACGATGACGCCCGATGGCGCTCCGCTCCTTCGCGCCCAGCCCGGACGAGCGAGTGATCGCGGGGGTCTGCGCGGGCATCGCGCAGACCCTCGGGGTCGACGCCACCCTCGTCCGGCTCGTCTTCGCGCTGCTGGCGCTGGCCGGCGGGGCCGGGATCCTCCTGTACCTCGCTCTCTGGGCATGGGCGAGGGGACGGCGCGTTTGGCTCGCCGCCGCGCTCGCGTTCGTGGCGGGAGCCGCGCTGCTCGGCGCGCTCGGGCTCTCGAGCCGGGCGGTCGTCGGCGTCGCGCTGATCGCCGGCGGGCTCGCGCTCGCGTGGCGCCAGGGCGGCAGCTTCCACCCCGATGCGCCGCTGTCGTACGGAGGCATCGGGCTGGCCGCCCTCGGGGCGGTCGTCCTCCTCTGGGGCGGCGGCACGTCGTCGGCGCTCTTGACGCCCGGTGCGGTCGCGGGCGCATTGCTCCTGATCGGCGGCCCGTGGGTGTGGCGTCTGGCGCTCGAGCGCGATGTCGAGCGAACGGCGCGGATCCGCAGCGAGGAGCGTTCGGACATGGCCGCCCGTGTCCACGACTCCGTGCTGCAGACGCTGGCGCTGATCCAGAAGCACGCGACCGAGCCGCGACGCGTCGCGTCGCTCGCGCGCAGGCAGGAGCGCGAGCTCCGGGGCTGGCTGTACGGCGACCAGCCGCTCGGCGACGACAGCGCCTCGCTCCTCGCGGCGCTCGAGGCCGCCGCGGGGGACGTCGAGGAGCTCCACGGCGTCCGCGTCGAGCTCGCGAGCGCCGGCGACTGCCCGGTCGACCCGCCCGTGAACGCGCTCGTGCTCGCCGCCCGCGAGGCGATGACGAACGCGGCCAAGTTCGCGGGCGTGGAGGAGATCGACGTCTACGCCGAGGTCACCGAGGACTCCGTCAGCGTGTTCGTGCGTGACCGGGGGGCGGGCTTCGACCGCGCGTCGGTGGCGGATAGCCGCCGTGGGCTCGTCGAGTCGATCGAGGGCCGCATGGAGCGCGTCGGCGGCTCCGCGTCGATCGTGTCGAGCGCTGGGAACGGAACCGAAGTCGAGCTGCGGGTGCCGCGGAGGTCGTCGTGAAGCGCCGGGTCGTCATCGTCGACGACCACGACCTGTTCGTCGCCGGCGTGCGCGCCGAGCTGGGAGACGCGGTCGAGGTCGTAGGGCAGGCGGGAAGCGTCGCCGACGCGGTGCCGCTGATCAAGGAGCTGGACCCGGACGTCGTCCTCCTCGACGTCCACCTGCCCGACGGCAGCGGCGACGCGATCATCAACACCGTCGCAGGCGACCGGCCGGGAGTGCGGTTCCTCGCGCTCTCGGTCTCGGACGCGGCGGAGGACGTCATCGCCGTGATCAGGGCGGGGGCGCGCGGCTACGTGACGAAGACGATCTCGGGCGCCGAGCTCTCCGCAGCGATCGAGCGCGTCGCGACCGGCGACGCCGTGTTCTCGCCTCGTCTCGCCGGCTTCGTGCTCGACGCGTTCCGCCCCGGCGACCAGGTCGCGGGCGACGCCGAGCTCGACGAGCTCACGCCCCGCGAGCGCGAGGTGCTCCAGCTGATCGCGCGGGGCTACATGTACAAGGAGATCGCCGCCAGGCTGCACCTCTCGGTGAAGACGGTCGAGAGCCACGTCTCGAACGTCCTGCGCAAGCTCCAGCTCTCGACCCGCCACGAGCTCGCGCGCTGGGCGACCCAGCACCGCCTGGTCTAGCCGGTCGCGACCGCATCGAGCCCGAGCCACGCGGCGAGGTCGTCGAGCTCGGCCTGGACGGCCTTCGTCGTCGCCCGGGTGAACGCGACGTCCTCGTGGATCGCGTTGACGCGGAGCACCGAGGCGTCGCGGTCGGCGCTCGCGTCCAGCTTCCCGACGAGCCGGTCGTGATGGAGGATCGGGAGCGCGAAGTAGCCCCACCGGCGCTTGGCGGCCGGCTTGTACATCTCGAGCGTGTACTCGAACCCGAAGAGCTCCTCCGCGCGGACGCGGTCGTGGATCAGCCGGTCGAACGGCGAGAGCAGCGCGGTCCGTCCCTCGAACTCCTCGCCCAGCAGGTTCGGATCGACGCGCCACGCGCCCTTCACGCCCTCGACCTCGGCCGGCTCGCCCGCGTCGCCCACGTGGACCGGCTCCATCGGCATGGCCCTCGCCCTGGCGCGGGCGATGCCGAGCGCGGCGAGCCGGCGCTCGTCCTTCGTCCGCTCTGCCTCCTCCGCTGTGGGGATCACCGCGTCGGACCCGTAGACGCGCTCCGGGAGGTCCCAGAGCCGCTCGCGACCGACGCGACCTGAGATCGCGACCTCGGCCCGCATCATCAGGCACTCGAGCATCTGGGTGACATTGCGGTTGTTCGTCCACCCGGTCGAGGCCCACGGGACGACACACGTGTCCGGGATGTCGCGGGAAGCAAGCGGCCCGTCGCTCGAGAGGCGCTCGAGGATGTCGCGGCGGAACGCGTCGTTCTTCGCGATCCAGGCGCGGGTGCGCGCGTACGGAGGCCAGTCGGACGCCCCGGCGAGATACAGCCCCACGTCGCTCATCGGGCGGACGAGCGCGTTGTGCTCGAACAGCGTCCGGTCGGCCTCGAGCCCCTGCGTGAGCTGCTCCGGCCGGTACGACGAGCCGAGACGGCTCCAGGCGACGAGGTCGGCGCTCGGTGCGATCGCGGACGTGGGGTCGATCTGCAGGAAGGTGAGCCGCCGGACGACCGCGAGGAGATCGGTTGGCCGCCGTGCATCGAGCAGCTGCCCGCGGATCGCGATGCGCCGCGCCTGCTCCTGGGTGAGGCGATGGACGGGAGCGCTCTCCGAAGCTCGTCTCGACCGAGCCACTACTCGGCCACCATATCCCGTCGGCGGTGCCGGATTGCGACGTCCGGCCGGGGACCCTAGGCTCCCGCGGGTGGCATCGGTCCTCGCACTCATCGCAGCGATGCTCTTCGCGCTCGCCGCGACGCTGCAGCAAAAGGGAGCGCTGAACCTGCCGGAGCTGTCACTGCGCAGCCCGGCGTCCCTCGCGCGGCTCGCCGGGCAGACGATGTGGCTGCTCGGGACGGTTGCGCTGCTCGTCGGCTACGTGCTCCAGGCGGCGGCGCTCGACCGCGGCAGGCTCGCGATCATCCAGCCGCTCCTCGTGATGACCGTCGTGTTCGCGCTCCCGCTCGGGTACCTGTTGACCAGCCAGCGCGTCGGCCGAACCGAGGTGCTCGGTGCGGGGGTGATCGTCGTCGGCCTGGCGCTCTTTGCGGTGTACGGCGACCCGGCGGGGGGAAACGAGAACGCACCGGGGAGCGAATGGGCGATCGCGATCGCGATCCTCGGCGTCGTCTGCGTCGTGCTGCTTGCCTTCGGAGGGCGAGGAGGCCTGTCGCTCAAGGCCGCCGTGTACGGGACGGTGGCGGGAATCCTGTTCGGCCTCTCGGCGGCGCTGACGAAGCCGACGCTCGACTACCTCCACGCGGGGGTCGACGAGCTGCTCACCCACTGGGAACCGTACGCGCTCGCCGTGGCGGGCGTCCTGGGGTTCGTCCTCCAGCAGATCTCGCTCGGCACGGGCAAGCTCGCCCCGTCCGTCGCCACGGTCTCGGTCGCGAACCCGGTCGTCGGCATCCTGCTCGGGGTCGCGCTCTTCGACGAGCGCCTCAGCAGACCGAGCTGGCACGTCGTCGTGGCCTGTGTCGGCCTCGGGCTGGCGCTCGTGGGCGCCGTCGTCATCTCGCTCGCGCGGGAGGGCGCTCGCGCGGAGGAGCGTCCGGCCCGCGCAACGCCGGACGCCGCGACGGCGTAGCTCAGGCGAACGCGTTGATCGCGCGGGCGACGACCAACCCGAACAGCGCCAGCGCGACCGTCGACTGCACGAGCATCGTGTACTTCGCCCGCAGCGTCAGCGGCATCACGTCCGTTGGACTGAATGCAGTCGCGTTCGTGAAGCCGAGGTGGAGGTAGTCGAGGAACACCGGGCGCCAGCCGTCGGGCACGAGTTCCGGGCTCATCTGCTGCGTGAACGCGAAGTCGACCGGCTCACGGTCAGGGCGACGGGCGCGCGCGCCGGGACCGCCGCTGTCCATCAGCCAGTAGAGCAGCGCGAACGCGACGTTGTTGCCCAGCCACACGACCGCCCCCGATGCGAGCAGCTCGGTCGCCGACTGCGTCACGCCGGTTCCCTCGATCATGTCCTTGACGAGGAACGCGGTCGCCCAGAGGGCGGCGACCACGAGCACGACGACGAACGCGACGGAGACCGGTCGGAGCCACCGCCGGTGCTCGGCGAGCGTCGCGGGCCCGAGCAGACAGCATGACGAGGAGCGACGGCCTCCACCGCCGGAACGACCCAGGGGACGCGAATCGCCCCCTCGTGCGGGAGCCAGACTTTCAGCGCGATGTTGATCCCCATGAACGCAGAGCGCGAGCGCGGGGGCCACGCGACTCGCCGAGCGACGTCTTGACGTCGAGATCCGGCGCGCGGTCGCCGCGTGTGGGTTGCGCGGTCACCCGGCGATCGTCTCACATGCAGTCGCCGTCCCGACCGCGGCGACGCCACGCCGCCTCGCGCGGCCGCGACGCGCCGGCTCGCTCGCCTCGAACACGGCGAAGGACGCGAACGAGCGCGCGAACAGCTACATGCTCGGCGTCGTCCTGTTCGCCTCGGCCTTGTTCTTCGCAGGGCTGAGCACGAAGCTGGAGTCGCCGGGCCCCCGGAAGGCGGTGGTCGCGCTCGGCTGCGTGCTGTTCCTCGGGACGCTCGTGTACCTCGCGACGCTGCCGATCCGCCTCGTCTGACCCGTCATCGGCGATCGGGCAGGACGGCGCGCAGCCTTGCGAGGCTCTCCGGCGGCCAGAGCGTCTTCGAGTCGTAGTAGACCTCGAAGGCCGGCACGGAGGCGGGGAGCGTCACCCATGGGACCTTCGAGCGGGTGAAGATGTGCACGTCGGGAGCAACGGCCGAAGGATCGTCGAGCGTGCCCGCGCGGACGAACAGCACCTCCGGCCGCGTGTACTCGCTGAAGACCGCGACATGGCACGAGGGGCAGCGGTAGATCCGCTGGAGACTGCCGTTGTCTCGGGGACGTCGACCGCCTGCGGCTCGCCCGCAGTCATCTCGACGCGATCGGCCTCGAGCAACAGGTTGATCACGAACGCGCTTCCCGTCTGTCGCTGACAGTTCAGGCAGTGACAGCAGTGCGTGAACATCGAATCGGCGGTGAGCCGGTAACGCACCTCACCGCACGAGCAGCCTCCCTCGCGCTCGGCCACTGGACCTCCTCGACGACGACCGGACGACTGTACGCGACGGCGCTCGAGTCCTCAGAGGTCGTCGCCGTTGCGGTCGTGAGGCCCCGCGGCGTCGTCGATCCCTCGTCGCGGAGCGCCGCACGATGCGGCGGTTCGTCTCGGACCAGTTCGAGCCCGGCCGACGCGGCACGAAGCGGATCGCGCAGCGCTCGTCGTCGATGCTCTGGGTCAGCGTGTCGACCCAGCCGTGGGAGAGGGCGACCTCCCGCGGCTCGCCGACGCTCGCCGTCTGCGCCGGTCGCGTTCTTGCCGAGGGCACCGACGACCGCGGCTCGGACGCGGCGTACCGACCGAGCCAGCCGTCCAGCTCGGCCGCGGTCGCGTTCGGGAGGGCGCCGGTGATCTCCACGAGCGTTCCGCGCGGACTACGCCTTCCCTTCGCGCCGCTGAGCCGCCGCGGCCCGGACGAGGGGGCGGCGGGGGGAAGGCCGCCCCCTGGCGCAAACGCCTGGCTCTGCGGCGAGGGCACACGTCCACGCTGATCCGGGCCGTCGGGGGAGAAGCGCCGTTCATCTCACATCCGCGCCCGAAGTGGACGATCCGTCCACAGGGCCGGGCACGAACTCCGCGCAACGTGCGGCAAATGCCGATGCACCGTCCACAGGTCCCACAGGGCGCCCGGCGCCTGGGGAAAATCCGAGAGGTGTGGGAGGCGTCCCGGTGGACGCCTCCCACGGTTCGACGGCTTACGGCAGGAAGTAGTTCGGATTCGGCAGCTTGAACGTCTTGTCGGCGAACCCGCCCTCGAGGTCGCTGAACTGGTCGCCGAAGTTCCCGACGATCTCGTAGCCGAGCGACTCGATGTGCGCCCGAACGCCCGACTTGTACTGGATTGTCGGGCACGAGACGCCGGCGGTGATCGACGGACCGCAGAACTCAGGCGTGTTCAGGTAGCTGGGGTACGAGCCGACGGGCGGCTTGGTGAAGAGCCCGTCCTCGCCGTTCGACAACTGCGACGGCGCCGGGTACCCGGCGTCGACGCCGATCCCGTCGCTCGTCAGGTTCCCGAGCGTCGGAGGCTCCTGCGCCTGCGGGCGGCCGGTGAGGAAGAAGATCGCGTAGCCCTCGCCTGCGGCCTGGGTGACCATGTCGACCATCCCCGGAACGGCTGGGAAGCGCTGGTCGGTTACGAACACCCCGTTGGAGACCGGGTTGAACGCCCAGTTCGAGAAGATCTCGTAGTTCCAGGTCGCGAGCGTCGTGTCGTCGACGTCGAGCACGATCGCTCGGTTCGCCACCTGGGAGCGCGCGGCGAGCCAGTTGGCCCCATTGTTCGCGACCGAGCTCGCCTCGTTTGCATAGTTCGAGTCGGCGCTGAAGTTGCCGGTCTTGCCCGGATCGCCGTAGTAGTTCGCGATCTGCTGGCGCAGGACGTCGACGTTCGTGACCTGGTCCGCCTTCTGCGGCGTGAACGACCGGTCGGTGGACGGATTGGCCGCCACCGCGACGGCGACGACGATCCCGGCAACGGCGACGGCCGCGATGGCGACCGCGAGGCGCGGAAGCCGCCGCATGGACGTGAATGAACGCACGACAAACCCTCCTTGTTGTCGTCTTGACGGCCGGTGCCCTCCCCGGACACCGGGCACAACCCCGCCACGGTACCCCGTCCTCGGCACGGTCGGCGGCGGTAGCGTGAGCTCGATGGACGTCGTGCGCCTCGGGAACACGGGTCTAAGGGTCTCGCGGGTGTGTCTCGGGATGATGAGCTTCGGCCCCCACGAGAGCCGCGAATGGGCGCTCGACGAGACGGCGGCGAAGCCGATCGTGCGTCGCGCCGTGGAGAGCGGGATCTTCTTCTTCGACACCGCGGACGTCTACAACGGCGGCCAGAGCGAGGTGATCACCGGGCGCCTCCTGCAGAAGCTCTTCGCGACACGCGAGGAGTACGTCGTCGCGACGAAGGTGAACGGCCGGACGATGCCGGGCCCGAACGGCGCAGGGCTCTCCCGCAAGCACATCCTCGCGTCGATCGACGGCTCGCTCGAGCGCCTCGGCCTCGACTACGTCGACCTGTACCAGATCCACCGCTGGGATCCGGGCACGCCGATCCAGGAGACGATGGACGCGCTGCACGACGTCGTGCGGGCGGGCAAGGCGCGCTACATCGGCGCGTCGAGCATGTTCGCCTGGCAGTTCGCGAAGGCGCAGCGCGTCGCGCCGACGCCCTTCGTCTCGATGCAGAACCACTACAACCTCGTCTACCGCGAGGAGGAGCGCGAGATGATCCCGCAGTGCGTCGACCAAGGCGTCGCGATCCTGCCCTGGAGCCCGCTGGCGCGGGGCCTGCTCGCGGGGAACCGGACGCGCGAAGGAGACCTGCGCACGACACGGGCGCGGACGGACGAGTGGGGCGCGAACCTGTACCGGCCGGAGGTCGATTTCGCGGTCGTCGACCGGGCCGCAGAGGTGGCGGCCGAGCGGGGCGTGCCCGCCGCGCAGGTCGCGCTCGCCTGGCTCCTGCACCGGCGAGGCGTGACAGCTCCGATCGTCGGAGCGACCAGGGTCGAGCACCTCGACGACGCGATCGCCGCCGAGCGGCTCCACCTGAGCGAGGAGGAGATGACGAGGCTCGAGGAGCGCTACGTCCCCCACGCCGTCTCCGGCCACTGAGCGAGCGGGGACGGGCGGCACGCCCTCGGGCGAGGCCGCCCCGATGAGTCCGGCCCCCCTCGGCCGTCTACAGAGCGGACACCCGACGACCTGAAGGAGGAACGATGGGCAAGATCGTGATCACCGAGTTCGTCTCGCTCGACGGCGTGATCGAGGACCCCGGCGGAGCGGAGGACTACCGGTACGGCGGCTGGACGTTCGAGATCGACCGCGGCGACGAGGGCAACGCGTTCAAGCTCGACGAGACGATGGCGACCGACGCGCTGCTGCTCGGTCGCAAGACGTACGAGGGCTTCGCCGAGGCATGGCCGCAGCGGGACGGAGAGTTCGCCGACAAGTTCAACTCCATGCCGAAGTACGTCGTCTCGTCGACGCTCGAGAGAGCCGGAGTGGACGAACTCGACGGTCGTCGACGGCAACGACCTGGCCGAAGCGGTCGCGACGATCAAGGCGCGCCACGAGGGCGACGTCGTCGTCCACGGCAGCGCGCGCCTCGCGCAGGCCCTGATCGACCAGGATCTCGTCGACGAGCTGCGCCTGATGGTCTTCCCGGTCGTGCTCGGCGAAGGCAAGCACCTCTTCGGCCCGACGGGAGACAAGAAGCGGCTTCGCCTGTCCGACTCCCAGACGGTCGGCGACGGCGTCGTCGTCCTGACGTACGAGCGCACGGCAGAGGACGCGTAGGCGCGGCGCCCGCGCGCGGCGGACGCCCGCCGGCCGGACGGCCCACACGTGGGTGTAGGCTCCCTCCGTTGGTGACATGTCAGACCGGGAGGTGGCCCACGTGAGCAGCGACGTTTCGACCCGGGAGCAGGTGCCGTTCCGGCTCCGCACTGCCGACGGCGACACCGTCGACCTGACGTACTCGTCTCCTCGGCCGAGCGCCGACCACGACGAGAGCTCGGTCGTGTCGGAGCTGCCGTGGTTCGAGACCGGCAAGCCGCTCCGCAACTGGATGCTCCACGAGACCGATTTCGTCGACGAGGTCGAGCAGATCTGGGGCCGCCCGTGGGGCGCCGAGGGCATCGGCCGGCTGCGCGAGGTGGTCGTCTCGCGGCCGACCGAGAACGAGATCCGCGACGAGTACGCGCGCGAGTGGCAGTACTACTACTCCTCGTCCGCGGGCAACGCCGACCTCGGGCGCTTGCAGGCCCAGTTCGACGAGTACTACGCGGTGCTCGAGGCGAACGGCGTGCGCGTCCACTACATCGAGGCGCCTGTGCCGGCGATCGGCCCCTATGGCTACCTCAAGAACCTGGTTACGCTCGCCGGCGGCGGGCTCGTCGTGCGCGGCGGCGCGATCGTGCACCGGATGGGCCTCGGCTCGTGGCAGCGCGGCCGCGAGGTGATCTGGTCGAAGGTACTGACCGCTCTCCAGGTGCCGATCTACCTCACGATCCACGGCCGCGGCGTCGGAGAGCCGGGCGCTGGGCGCTGGCTCGACTCGAGCACCTTCGTCTTCAACGAGAGCGTTGTCGCGAACGAGGAGGGCCTCCGGCAGATCGGCTGGGTGCTCGAGGGGCTCGGGATCGAGATGATCACGACGCACTCGCCCGGCTGGGTCGACTCGATCGGGGACGGCAACATCGGCACGTCCCACGCCGACATGTTCCTGATGGTTCCCGACGACCATGTCGCCGTGCTCGCCCCGCACCTCGTCAACTACGGGTTCGTCCGCCGCCTGATGCGGGACGACTGGAAGGTGATCGAGGTGCCGGTCGAGGAGTACTGGGGCCTCGCGGTCAACGCGGTCACGCTCGAGCCCGGCAAGGTCGTGATGAACGCCGGCTCGCCGAGCGTCGTCGAACGCCTCGAGCGGGAGGGGATCGAGGTGATCCAGGTCGACTTCTCGGAGAGCCACCGCTTCGCGATCGCCGGTCTCCACTGCGCGACGCTCGAGCTCGTGCGCGACCAGTCGGACGCCTAGGTCGTCAGCCCTCGAGCGCGGCGACGTAACGTGCGGCCGACCGCTCGACGGCGGCCTTGCCGTCGTCGACGACCCGGCCGTACCACGCGCCGTAGATCCGGGCGAACGGGTACGGCTCGAGCGCGTCCACCATCCCTCCGACCGTTGCCGCCGGGAGCGGGATCAGGTTCGGGTAGCTGTACATGAAGCTCACCAAGCGCCGGTCGGAGACGACCTGCACGATGTCGCCCGAGAGCAGCACACCTCGTCCTCCTTGCCCGGCCACCCAGTGGAGGACTGTGCCTCCCGCAAAGTGGCCGCCGAGGCGGAGCAGCATGAGGCCCGGCTCGAGCTCGTGCGAGTCGCCGTCCCAGAAGACGATCGACGGGTCGGGGCGCTGCACCCACTCGCGGTCCGCCGTGTGCAGGTACACCGGCGCGTCGAAGGCGTGACTCCACTCGACGAGCGACGAGTAGTAGTGGGGATGCGAGATCGCGATCGCCGAGAGGCCGCCGCGCGCCCCCACGGCGTCGACGAGCTCGTCGTCGAGCAGCGAGATGCAGTCCCAGAGGACGTTTCCGCCCGGCGTCTCGACGAGGAGGGCGCGCTGGCCGATCGCGAACGACGGCTCGCACCCGAGCCCGGTCAGACCGGGCTCTTCCTCACGGATGTCGGCGTGGTGCGTGTCGCGGAGCTCGTCGAGTGTCGTCCACCGCTGGCCGTCCCACCCGACGTACTGCCGCTCGTCCTCGCAGATCACGCAGTGCGCCGGCGGCTCCGCCGTCGGCGCGTGCTGCGTCCCGCACGTCACGCAGATGAATGCGAGGGGCTCTCCGTCGGGGCGGCGGCCCTCGGCCGCCCCGACGGAGATCTCGTTGCGCTCTGCGCTCAGCGCTCCCCGACCGGCGTCGTGGCCGGCGTCGGCGGCTGGGCCTGACGGCCCTCACCGGCATGCGGCGCCTCGATCGTGAGGTTCGGGAGCACCCGGTCGAGCCAGCCGGGGATGTACCACGTCTTCTCGCGCAGGAGCGTGAAGAAGGACGGGACGAGCGTCATCCGCACGATCAACGCGTCCGTCAGGATCGCGACGGCGAGCAGGATCCCGAACTCCTTCGAGACCCGGTCGCCGCTCAGGATGAACGCGGAGAAGACCGTGCCCATGATGATCGCCGCGGCGACGACGACCCGGCCGATCGCCGCGATGCCGTGTGCGACCGCCTCCTCCGTCGGGAGTCCGTGGACGTGCTCCTCGCGGATGCGGCTCATCAGGAACACCATGTAGTCCATCGAGAGCCCGAAGAGGATCGCGAACGCGATCGGTGGCACGAACGTCTCGATCGGCCCTGTCTTGTCGAGTCCCGTCAGGCCGAGCAAGTAGCCCTCCTGCACGATCAGCGTGAGGACGCCGAAGCCGACGAACGCCGACAGGATCGTCGTCACGGCCGCTGTCAGCGAGACGACGATCGAGCGGAAGGCCATCGCGAGCACGAGGAACGTGACGCCGATGATGTACAGCAGGAACAGCGGCGCCCGCTCGGTGAGCCGCTGGCCGATGTCCTTGAACGCCGCCGTCTGGCCGGACACGTAGGCGATCGCGTCGCCGCCCTGCACCGCCTTCGGCACGACGTCGGACCGCAGCCGGTCGACGAGCTTGTCGGTCGCCTCGTCCTGCGGTGCCGACGTCGGCGTCACGAACACGATGCCGACGGTCTTCGCGTCGTTCAGCTGTGGTTTCCGGACGGATGCGACGCCCTGCAGGCCCTGGACGTCGTCGTAGAGCCGCTGCGGCGCCTGCTGGTCGCCGTTCATGTCCACCACGATCGGAATGGGGCCGTTGAAGCCGCGTCCGAAGCCCTCGGCGAGCAGGTCGTACGCCCGGCGCGCGGTCTGCTCCTTCGGCTGCGTGCCCTGGTCGGAGGCGCCCAGCCGGACGACCGCCGCCGTCGCGGCGAGCGCGAGCACCCCGACGAGCACGACGGGGAACACGATCCGCGCGTGACCCGTCACGAAGCGGCCCCAGCGGGCGGTGAGCGTCTTCTCACGAGCCGCCTCCGAGTCGTCGAGCGGCCGGAGGAACGGCACCTTCAGCCGGTCGACCTTGTGGCCGAGCAGCCGGAGGACGGAGATCAGCATCGAGTTCGCGAGCAGCACCGTCGTCAGCACGCCGAGCGCGCTCCCGATCCCGAGCTTCGTCACGAAGTCGAGCCCGAAGAACGCCAGGCCGGAGACGCCGATCGCCACCGTCGCGCCGGCGAAGAGCACCGCGCGACCTGCGGAGGCGCCCGCCTCGGCGGCCGCGTCGACCGGCGAGATCCCGTCGTGCAGGAGCTGGCGGAACCGGGTGACGATGAACAGCGAGTAGTCGATCCCGACGCCGAGCCCGATCATGCTCACGAGGATCGGCGTGATCGTGTTGATGTCGGTGAGACCCGCGAGGATGAAGAGCAGCAGGAACGCGGTCGCGAGTGCGGCGATCGCGAGCATGATCGGGATGAACGCCGCGACGAACGTCCGGAAGACGATCAGCAGCACGATCAGCGCGGCGAGCAGGCCGAGGAGCTCGGACGTGCCCTGCTCGATCGGCGGGAACTCCGCCTCGCCGTTGTACTCGACCGTGACGCCCGCGGGCGCGAGCGCGTCGCGCACGGTGTCCTCGACGTTGACCACCGCGTCGCGGTCCTTGTCGTAGATCACGCGGTCGAACTGGGCCTCGGCGTAGGCGATGCGGCCGCTGTCGGAGAAGGTCGCGTCGCTGAACGGGTTGCCCACGCTCGTGAGGCCCGCGGTGTCCGTCGTCGGCTTGAACTCCGAGGAGGAGCGCAGCTCGGCCATCGTCTTCTGGATCGCGGCTTTGCGCGCCGGCGTATCGAGCCGCTGGCCCTCGGGAGCGGCGAGCACGATGTTGAGCACGCTGCCCTGCTCGGAGGCGAACTGCGCCTCGATCAGGTCGGTCGCCTTCTGCGTGTCGGAGCCGGGGATCTCGAACTGGTCGCGCAGGCCGCCGCCGACGGTCGCGACGAGCCCGATCAGGACGACGACGATCCCGAGCCATCCGAAGATGACGCGCCATGGCCGGGTCGCGCACATGCGCGCCCAGCGCGCGAGAGCGCCGGTCGCGAGCCGCTCGTGAGCGGCCTGCCGCCCGTTGCCTGGGCGGGCCGGCCGCCCCGTTCGCGTGTGTGTCCGCGTGTTCAGTCATGGTCGAACCTCGTTTTCGCTCGTTCGGAATGAGACCCGGTTCCGCCCCCGAACTCATCGGCCGGCCGTGGGCGGGGGACCCATCGCGTTCTGGCAGCTAGCTTGACGGGGCGGGCGCCGTCCGCGGGTACGGCTACCCGCACCGCAGCGGAGCGGCTCCCTTCACGTTCCGGGCGCCGTCAGCCGCCGACGCGAGCGCGATGTGGACGGCTCGGCCACGTGGACGGTCGGGTCGAGCACGTCGTTCAGCTCCGCGAGCAACGAGACGAGCAGCTCGCGGTCGGCGTGCGTCATCCCGGAGAGCCCCTGCTCGAGGATGCCCACGAGCCGCGCGCGCCGCTCGGCGACGAACTCGACCGCCCTCGGCGTCGCGACGACGAGGACTCCGCGGCCGTCGGCGGGATCGGGCTCCCGCCGGACGAGGCCGAGCGCCACGAGCGCATCGACCGTGCGGCTCGCGGTGGCGTCGGTGGTTCCGATCCGTTCCGCGAGCGCGCGAAGCCGCAGCGGCGAGCCGGCGACGAGCGCAGAGAGCGCGAGCCGCTGCGAGCCCGCCAGCGGCGGGTCGTCCGCGTCGTGCGGGCCGCCGCGGCGCCTGACGAGCGTGATGAGGCGCTCGAGCTGCACCGCGAGCAGCGCCGGATCGTGTCGCCTGGTCATCGAGCTCGGGCCGCCGCGCTCGTGGGCTCCTCGGGGAGGAACTCCTCGCCGAGCTCGTCGAACAGCGCACGACCGGGCTCTGCCGGGCCCTCGTGCACGGAGCGGCGCAGCTCCCGACGCTCCACGAACACCGTCGCTGCCAAGGCGAGCAGCATCAACGGCACACCGAGCGCGAAGACCGGCTCGAGCGCCGCGCCAAGCGCGTCGCGCAGCGCTGCGGCGACGTCTGCCGGAACCGAGGTCGCCCCACCAGCGACGAGCGAGCCGGGCGACGCCGCGCCGCCGACATCCGCAAGCTGCCCGGGGGAAAGCCGGCCGGCCAGCTCGTCGTGGAGGTTGCTCGTCAGCATCGCGCCCATCACCGTGACCCCGATCGTCGCGCCGATCGTGCGGAAGAACTGTGTGCTCGCGGTCGCGACCCCCATCATGCTGCGCGGGACGGCGTTCTGGACGACGAGGACGAAGGTCGAGGTGCCGAGGCCCAGCCCGAGCCCGACGACGATCATGTCGCGTGTCGTCTCGTGGAGCGTCGAGTGGACGTCGAGCCGCGACAGCAGCCAGAACCCGACGGCGAGCACCACGGGGCTCGTCAGCAGCACCGCCTTGTAGCGGCCCGTGCGCGAGATGAGCTGGCCGGAGGCGACGCTCGCACCGATGAGGGCGAGCATCAAGGGCGTCAGGATCGCGCCGGAGCTCGTGGCGCTCTCGCCCAGCACGCCCTGCACGAAGAGCGGGACGTACAGGATCGTCCCGAACATCGCCGCGCCGATGAAGAACAACGCGACCTGGGACGCGGCGAACGTCCGGTTCCGGAACAGCTCGAGCGGGAGGATCGGCTCGCGCGCCCGTCTTTCCCACACGACGAAGACGACGAGGAGGAGCGCGCTCACGGCGAACATGCCGACGATCTCGGGCGAGCCCCACGGATACTGCGTCCCGCCCCAGACCGTCGCGAGGAGACCCGTCGAGAGACCAGCGCTGAGCAACGCCGCGCCCGTGTAGTCGATCGAATGCTCCTGGTGGCTCGGCTCCATCGTGAAGCCACGCTGCACCACGACGAGCGCGAGGAGCCCGAACGGCAGGCTGACGAAGAACGCCCACCGCCAGCTCGCGTTGTCCGAGATCCACCCGCCCGTCGCCGGCCCGACGACGGAGGCCACGCCGAACACTGCGCCGGTCAAGCCCTGCCACTTGCCGCGCTCGCGCGGCGCGATCAGGTCGCCGATCACGGCCATCGCGAGCGGGATCAGGCCGCCCGCGCCGAGACCCTGGATCGCGCGGCCGAGGATCAGCACCGTCATCGACGGCGCGAGGCCGCTGACGACGGAGCCGATCATGAAGAGCACGATCGCGAGCAGGAAGAACGGCCGCCGGCCGTAGACGTCGGACAGCTTCCCGTAGAGCGGGACGGTGATCGTCGACGTCAGCATGTAGGCAGAGAAGACCCACGAGTAGTGGTCGAAGCCGCCCAGGTCGCCGACGATGTCCGGGAGCGCGGTCGCGACGATCGTCTGGTTCAACGCCGCCAGCAGCATCCCGAGCAGAAGCCCGGCGAAGACGATCAGCGTCCGGCGTTTCCCGAGGAGGTAGGCGCTGTTCGGGGCCTCGCTCACCCCATTATCTTACGTTACGTAACGAAATCTTGTTCGATCAGTCGATCGGAGGCTCGACGCGGACCTCCCGCTCCGCCGCATCGGCAGCGAGGAGCAGCAGGAGCCGGCGCCCCTGCCCCTCGATGGACGCGATGGCGCGCTTCGTGAGTCGGCCACCGGCCGCGACCACGAGCGTCGCTCGCCCGCGTTCGTCGCGCTCGACGCGCCAACGGCCGGCCACGAGGCCGTCGTGCAGGACGGTGCCCCTTCCTCTCGCACCTGCCAACCACGTGGATTCGTGCCTGAACCGGCTGCGGTCCGCGTGGGAGAGGAGCACGTTGTCGTACTCGGGCAGGAACCGCGTCGGCGCGGGCGTCGCCGGATCGGGCCGCGGCGCGTCCTCGAGATCGAAGAGCTCCCGGCCCTGCTCGTCCCGGAACGTCACGAGTCGCGGCCGCAGGCGCTCGACGACCGCGCGGAGGCCGGTGAGGCGGCACCACGTCGTGACGTCCGCGACGGTGGCCGGCCCGAACGCGGCGAAGTAGCGGAAGACGACCTCGTCGAGCGTCGCGCTCCGATCGAGCGGCTTCCCGAGCCATGACTCGGCCGTCGCCACCGTCACCTGCGCCGCCTTGCCCCACACGCCGCGCGGCGGCACCTGGACGAGCGCGAGCTTGCATCGGCACGCGTAGGCGAGCGCGGCGGCGTCGTGCAGCGGGAAGCGCTCGGCGAGCGCCGCACGAAGCTGCGGGCCTGTCAGCGGTCGCTCGCCGAGCGCGGTGCGCGCGTACGCGAGAACCGGCTCGAGCTCGACTCCTCGAAGGAGCGGCGCAAAGTCGCGGTGACGTGCGAGCTCGGCGTCGAGCACCGGCTGGACGAGCGGCCGGAGGGCGAGTGCGTCGTCCCCGGTGACGAGGTGGATCGTCGCGCGCATCACGATGGTGCGGACGAGCCGCCGGGAGATCAGGGCGTCGGACAGGGCGACGGGGTCGAAGCCGTCGATGCGCGACCACAGGGCGGTGTACGGGTCGTGTGGAACCTGGGCCTGGAGCCCGACGAGACGGCCGACGACGTCCTCCACGCCGAGCGGAACACGCTCGAGCAGGAGCTGACGAGCGAGCGTCGCGCGGTTCAGAGCGCGAGAGGTCAGGGTCGGCGGGGGCACCACCGGCGATTCTTCCGCGCCCGCCGTGCCTCCGCGGCGGCGTGCGTGCGCGGCCCGCGGGGCGCCCGGCGACGCCTGAGGCGTCGGCCGGGCGACCTCGCGGTGTCCGCAGCGGTCATCGCAGCTGCTCGAGCCGCTCGCGGTACTCCCCGCCCGTGAGCTCGCCTCGGGCGAAGCGCTCGGCGAGGACGCGGGCTCTCGAACGCGGAGGTCGCGGCGGCGCTCGTGATCGAGGAGTCGACGGTGAAGACGCACGTGAAGCGCGTCCTGATGAAGATCGGGCTCCGCGACCGGGTGCAGGCGGTGATCTTCGCCTACGAGAGCGGGCTGGTCAGCCCGGGGCCGAAGCCCGGGCCCTGAGGCGGCGGCGCTAGTCGAACGACGCGACGAGCACGATCACGAGCGCGGCGAGCCCCGCGAGCGCGACAGCTGCGACGTTCGCGACGAGGAGCCATGTCAGAGTTCGCGTCGACCGTGCCTCCGCGGAGACGGGCAGGCCGTCCGCACCCGGGCGGCCGATGGCCTCTCCGAGCCGCGCGATGATGTAGCCGTTGAGGCTCGAGCCGTCTCGCTCGGCGGCCCGCGCGAGCTCAGCGTGGAGCCCCGGCGGCATGCGGAGCAAGAGACGCCCGCTTGGTGTGGCGGGCTTCGGACGGGACGATTCAGCGACGGCTGAGGGGGACGGCTGCGCGCTCACCCTGCCCACATCGTATCGCCGCGTCGCGAACCGCACAATGCCCCGTGTTATTGCTCCACGAGCGCGCTGCGGAGCTTCGCGAGCGCCGTCGAGAGCGTCCTCGAGACCTGTGCCTGCGAGAGCGCGAGCCGATCCGCGATGTCCTGCTGCGTGAGGTCGCGGTAGAACCGGAGGGCGACGACCTGGCGCTCGCGTCGTGTGAGCGATCGGAACGCGTCCTGCAACGCCAACCGGGTCTCGCTGCGCCCGAGCTCGGACTCGGAGACCGCGAGCAACGCGGCGTCCTCGTCGAACGTCGCCGTCGCGACCGAAGCGCGCCGCGCTTGATGACGGCGGAGCTCGCCGACGATCGTCGGGACGGCGTACGCACCGAGGTCGCGTCCGCGTTCGACGTCGAACCTGTCGACCGCCTTGATCAGCCCGATCGCGCCGGCCTGAACGAGATCGTCGGTCTGCTCGGGGGAACGCGAGAAGCGGCGGGCCAGCGCCCGGACGAGCGGCAGGTTCCGCTCGATCGCCTGCTCCCGCGCCGTCCGGTCGTCGGCGCCGTGGTACCTCGAAAGCAGCTCGAGCGTGTTGAATGTCGATGTCAGAGCCGTTCCACCCCCACTTCCACCTCATACCCTACATCCCAATCACATCGTTGTGAATAGCACTCCTACGTAATTCGTGAATGAAAATGAAAGACGAAGCGCATAGATCATTTCTAGATGCGCCGGCACCTCGATCGCCCTGCCCTCGTTTGCACGGCCGCCCTGTCTCTCCTCACCGCGGTCGCGGCGGTCGCCCCCTCGACGGCACGGGCGGACGACACACTCCCGACGCAGCTCCCGTCGGTCGCCTCGCTCACCGACGCGGCGACCGCGGCGGCGACGGACGTCGTCGCGGCGACGGGGACGCCCGACGTGAGCCCGGACGCCGACGTCGTTCCCGGGCTCGACGCGGCCCCCGCCACGGACGTCCCGGAGACCGCCCCCTCCGAGCCGCCTGCGGCCACGACTCCCGGCGATACCGCGACGCAGGATCCGGCCCAGACCCCCGATGCAGCCACGCAAACGGCTTCCCCGGGCGATATCACCTCGACGGCGGCCGATACCGCGGCCGATACTCCCGCCGGGCGGGCTCAGCCGCAGCCTCCGGCCCCCTCGGTGCACACCACCCAGCCGCCGGCGCCGGCCGCCGCCGCGGCGAACATCAACGTGAGCGTCCGCATCGACAGCCCTGGGGACAATGGACCGATCTCGCAGGTCAACGTCACCGGCGGATCTGTAACGCCGCTCTCGACGCCCGCCGAGCCGGCGAAGACGCCTTCGACGCCTGTGCCGAGCAACGCGGCGCAGACCCCCGCACCTGCGTCCTCTCCCCAGGCCGGGAGCGGGGATCCGGACACGTGGTACTGGACGTGGGACTGTCTCGGAACCGCTCCGATCTCCGCGATATCACCGGGAGGATCGGGAACCAGTTCGTTTCCCACGTCATGGACGTGGATCTGGAACTGTGGAGACAACTCTTCGCAGTATCAATCTGAAACTCCCGGCGGATATCCTCAGATCAATACCAATATCGCAATTCGGATTTCCAGCCCCGGGAACGACGGCTCCGTGACCCAGGTCAACGTCGGCGCGGGCGTCACGATCCCGCTGCCCGTACCGGTGCACGGTGCGCCGTTCCCGCCCTCCCCCGTGAACGTACCGCCGCCGCTGCAGGACGCGGTCGGCGCCGTCTCGTCGGTGATCGGCCCAGTG
Organism: uncultured Actinomycetes bacterium; assembly: GCA_963698935.1. Classification (GTDB taxonomy): domain Bacteria; phylum Actinomycetota; class Thermoleophilia; order Gaiellales; family Gaiellaceae; genus Gaiella. Next base: position 20,005 of record CAVOSU010000022.1, on the reverse strand, counting down.
CTGGCAGCCACGCCGTTCGCCGATACCACCGATATCACCGCACTGCTCGCCCCCATCGAGGCGAGCGACGCCTCCGCGGCGGCCGTGAGCGCGACCTCGGTCGCCGCGCCGGCCGTCCGGGCCGGCGAGCCGACGGTGGGAACGAGCCTGCTCGCGCCGCAGGCCGCGGGCCCCCGGCCGTTCGGGATCCCGCTGGCCCCGATCGCCCGGTTCTCGCCCGCGTCGACGTCCGCGGTGGATGCGGCGTGGCGTGAGTCGCCGGCCGCAGCCTCGGACGGGCGGCAGGCCCCGGCACGGCCACCCGAGGCGTCGCCGAGGTCTCGGCCGACCCAGACGCCGGCCAAGGCGCCGGTGATATCGGTCTCCGGAGTGAGCGCCGCGGCCGCAAGCGGCGCGGGCGGCTCCTCCGGCTCGGGGCTTCCTCTTCTTCTCGCACTTCCGTTCGTCGCCGCGCTGCTCGACCTGGCCCGGCGCGTCGCACTCGAGCATGCGACGTGGCCGTCCGGGCATCGGCGACGCGTCCCTGAGCGACCGGGGTAACCGCTCCTCCGTCTCTGGAAGCCGCGGGGCGCCGGCTCCGCGAGGTCATTCGACGGAAGGAGCAATGTCGATGAAACGCCTGTCAGCCCTCGTAGCGACCGCGGCGCTCGTGCTGTGCTTCAGCGCGGGCCAGGCGGTCGCGATGGAGGGCGGTTCGGGTGCCGGCCAGGATGCAGGCCAGTCCGCAGGAAGCGGACAGTCCGCATCCGGAGGCAGCGGCGCCTACCAGGCGGGGCCGAGCAACAGCGCGGGCTCGATCCGCGTGCTCAGCCCCGGAGACAGCGGCAACGTCACGCAGTCGAACAACACGACTGCCGCGGCGGTCGCCGCCAACGGCAACAAGACCGACCAGACCGTCGACCAGTCCCAAACGGGCGGCGGCTATGGGTCGGACTACGCACAGATCGCCGGTCAGGAGGCCAAGAACAAGCAGGACGCCGACGCGGACGCGACGGCGAAGCAGATCGGGGCGAAGAACGACGCGTCCTCGATCCGCGTTCTCAGCCCTGGCGACAACGGCGACGTGACCCAGTCGAACTCGGCGAGCGCCGGCGCGCTTGCTGCGAACGGCAACAAGACCGACCAGACCGTCGACCAGTCCCAGACGGGTGGCGGGAAGGGATCCGACTACACGCAGATCGCAGGTCAGTCCGCCGAGAACAAGCAGAAGGCGGACGCGGACGCGAAGGCCGTCCAGATCAAGCCGAGCAACTCCGCGACCTCGATCCGCGTGCTGAGCCCCGGCGACGACGGAGACGTCACGCAGTCGAACGACGCGACCGCACTGTCGGCCGCGTTGAACGGCAACAAGACGGACCAGTCGATCGACCAGTCGCAGGGATCGGCTCCGATGGACGCCGCAAAGGCGGATGACTCGAAGGACATGAGCCATCCGTCCGGCTCCGACTACACGCAGATCGCGGGGCAGTCGGCCGACAACAAGCAGTCGGCGGACGCGGACGCGACGGCCGTGCAGGTCAAGCCCAGCAACACGGCGACCTCCATCCGCGTGCTGAGCCCCGGCGACGACGGGGATGTGACGCAGTCGAACAACGCGACCGGGCTCGCGGCCGCGCTGAACGGCAACAAGACGGACCAGTCGATCGACCAGTCGCAGGGCGGCGCTCCGTACGAGGCCGCCAAGACGGAAGACGCGAAGAGCGCCTCTCCGTCCGGCTCGAGCTACACGCAGATCGCGGGCCAGTCCGCCGACAACAAGCAGTCGGCAGACGCGGACGCGACGGCGGTGCAGATCAAGCCGACGAACACCGCGACGTCGATCCGGGTGCTCAGCCCGGGCGACGACGGCAACGTCACGCAGTCGAACAACGCGGTCGCACTCGGGATCGCCGCGAACGGCAACACGACGAGCCAGTCGACGACGCAGTCGCAGTCGGGGAGTGGCTACGGCTCCGACTACGCGCAGATCGCGGGCCAGGAGGCCGGCAACTACCAGAAGGCGGACGCGGACGCGACCGCCGTCCAGGTGAAGCCGACCAACACGGTCACCTCGATCCGCGTGCTCAGCCCCGGCGACGACGGGGACGTCACGCAGTCGAACAACGCGGTCGCGCTCGGCGCCGCGCTGAACCTGAACGACACCGAGCAGACGATCGACCAGCAGCAGACCGGCAGCGGTCACGGCTCCGACTATCTCCAGGTCGCCGGCCAGGGCGCCTGGAGCGGACAGCACGCCGATGTCGATGCGAAGGCGATCCAGCTGGGAGCGAAGAACGAGTACACGCCCGTCCGGGTCGGAAGCCCGAACGGGAAGGACAAGAAGCACGGCAAGGGTGAGGACCGCAAGGACGCGAAGACCTCGAACGGCGGCTCGGTCGAGCAGTCGAACTCGGTCGGCGCCTTCGGGCTCGCCCTCAACCTGAACAAGACCCACCAGCCGCTCACGCAGACGCAGACGGGCCACGGCTCGTCCGCCCTGCAGGTCGGCGGCCAGGGCGCCTGGTCGTGGCAGGACGCCTCGGCGGACGTCTTCGGACTGCAGGGGGTGATGCGCTCGAAGAAGTAGGGGAGGGGCAAGCAGGCGCCCCCTCGCGACGAGGGGGCGCCTGCGCCCGTCGAGGTTGACCGGTTTCGTCCACCGGCGTACGGTGAGTCAGCGAAAGAGGGAGGGACGGATGTCCACGGGGACGTCGTCTCTGCGGAGAACGAAGCGACGAGGGGCCGCGCTCGTCGCAGCGTGCGCTGCGGCGCTCGCTGCCGCGCTCGCCGGTCCCGCCTGGGCCGGATCGGTACCGACGCCCGACGATCCACCGGCCGGGCCGCGCGGCCTGGCATCGCCGCAGATCGCGGAGGCGCCGACGAAGGCGTCGTCGCCCGAGGCCCGGGCGACTCGCGGCCGCCGGAACCGAGGCGTCGACTCCGACGCCCGACGCACCCCTGGCGGCGCCGACGACGCACGCGACGCCAAAGGCGGATGCACACACGGCCGCCGCCAAGACGAGCAAGGTCACGACGCCGGCGCCGACGAGCACCGCGACCCCGCAGCCCGCGCCGACGTACGGCTCCACGGCCACCGTGCGCACCGCGAGGCACGCGCCTGCCGCCGACTCTGCGCGACGGCGCGCGACTGCGCCGAAGCCGAAGCGGCATCGCGCGCGACCGGCGAGCGCAACGAAGCGAAGGCTTCGCCGGCGCCGGCGATCGTCGCGGTCCCGCGGGACGGCAACCGCCTCGGCCTGCCGATCGGGACGCTGACGCTCTCGTCCGTCGCCTCCGACGGAGGTCGGACGCGCAATGCTCGCAGCCGCGGCGCTCCTGCTCGTGGCCGCGGGCGCGGGCGGCCTCGTCGTGGGCGTCGCCGGCCGCCGTCTCGCTCGGATCGCGTGAGCCCGATGCGGATCCTCGGTCTCGCGCTCGTCGCCGTCCGTCGGCGACGCTCGTCGCGCCCGAATGTGGGATCGGCCGCTTCGACACCGGTCGCCGGCATGCAACGGCGGTGGATGCGGCGGCTGGTTCAGGTCGAACGTGACCGTCAGCTGGTCATACGACCCCGCAGGGCGTCACCTCGGCCCGGGCTGCGGAGCGACGACGATCACGGACGACACAGCCGGCACGACGCTGTCACATGCACCGTCTATACGGGCCCGAGCGTTCTTCGGGAACAGCGTCACCGTCGCGAAGGACTCGAGCCCGCCGTCGGTCGAACCGTCCTTCGCCCGGTCGCCCGGACTCGAACGGCTGGTACACGAGCCCCGTCGGAGTGTCGTTCTCCGGCGACGGCGGCCCGTCGGGGATCAGCTCCTGCACCTCGGGGACGTACAGCGGGCCGGACAGCGGCGACGCGAAGGTGACGGGGTCGTGCACGGACGGAGCCGGCAACGTGGGCTCCACGACGGTCTCGATCCACTACGACGGCGCGGCCCCGACCGTGACGCCCCAGGTTGAGCGGCCACCTGATGTGGACGGCTGGTACAACCATCCGGTCAAGGTGGCCTATACGGGACAGGACGGGGGCTCGGGCGTGACCGAGTGCAGCCCGCCCGTGACGTACTCCGGCCCCGACGGCAACCCGGCGAAGCTCGTCGGTCAATGTCGCGACGCCGTCGGGCACCTCAGCGATCCGGTGTCGGTCGAGCTCCGCTACGACCACACGAAGCCCGCGCGCCCCGTCGTCAAGGCACGGCGGACTGCCGGCGGGATCACCGTCTCGTGGACCTCCCCCGGCGTCGTCAGAACAGAGGTGAGGCGATCTCCGGGAGGCAAGGGGAAGAAGCCGGCCGTGGTCTACTCGGGCAACGCCCTCCGACTCGTCGACCGCAGCGCCCACTCGCCGTCGCGCTACTGGTACGAGGTTCGCGTCTACGACCAGGCCGGGAACGTCGCGTCGAGGACGCTTGCGGTCCAGCCCTCCGGCGGGATCCTGCTGCCGGTCGGCGGGGCTGTGCTGCACAAGGCTCCGCTCGTCCGCTGGGTGCCGGTCGCGAAGGCGCGCTTCTACAACGTCCAGCTGTGGCGCGGCAAGAAGAAGCTCCTCACCACATGGCCCTCGGAGACGAGGTTCCGACTCAACGACACGTGGACGTTCGGCGGGCGGAAACAGCACCTGCAAGACGGCAAGTACCAGGTGTTCGTCTGGCCGGCGTTCGGGACGCTCGCGACGCCGCGGTACGGCAAGCTCGTCGGCCGCGTGGACTTCGTCGTGAAGCGGCGCTGAGCGCTCAGCCGATCCGGCCGCGCTGCTTGGCCGCGTACTTCGTGAGCTCGTCGCGCACCCTCGCAGGGGAGAGCGAGAGCTGGCCGTCGGCGGCGACCTCGAGTCGCCAGACGGTCGACGCCCGCCGGACGAGGAGGCTCCCCGAATCCGTCTCGCCGCTCGCGAGCGCGACCTGCTCGTCGCCGAACCGAGGCAGGCTCAGGGCCGAGCCGCCGCGACCCGGCTTCATCTCCGTCCGCTTCTGCCAGGCGAAGACCTTGCGCGCCTGGGCGACGCTCGGCGTCGTGACGACGAGCCCGTAGACCGTCTGCGAGCGTTCGGGCCCGAACGGGATACTCGCGAAGTACTGCGCGCCGCGACCGACCGCCCGGATCCCTCGCAGCTTGCGGGCGAACGAGGCGGGCATCGGGCCGGCGTCGACGGGATCCGCCTTCGCGGGGAAGTCCGGCGGGCGGAGCACGAACGCGAGCGGGCTCGGCGGGCTTGCCGCTTGGGCGGCGCCCGCGCCGATGGCGGCAAGGAGGACGCCGAGCGCGAGCACGCGTCTCATCGCGGCGAACGATAGTCGGGGGTCAGCGAGGACGACGGGCGCGGACGAAGGCGTCGACGGCCGTGGCCTCGCCGTCCTCGAGCGCGACGGTGCGAAGGACCTTCTCGGCCCGCTCGACGGTGAGCCCGCCGAGCTCCGCGACGACGTCCTCCGGCGTGAAGAGGACGGAGACGTCGCGTGGCCCGCCGTGGCCGTCCGTGAGGTTGGTCGTGTCGTGGCCGAGCACGAGGAGCGTGCCCCCCGGCGCCAGCGCGTCGATGGCCACGCGCAAGGCCTGCGCCAGCTCCTCGTGCGGCAGCTGGAGGTAGAGGACTGCGACGAGATCGAACGCATGGCGCTCCGGCACGTGCTCGAGCACGTCCGCGACGATCCACTCGACCTCGACGCCGCGGCTCGCGGCGAGCCGCTCCGCCTTCGCGAGGGCCACGTCGGAGAAATCGACACCCGTCGTGCGCCAGCCCCGCTCGGCCAGCCAGACCGCGTTGCGCCCCTCGCCGCAGGCGAGATCGAGCGCACGGCCCGATTCGAGGCCCTCGACCTCCGAAGCGAAGTGACCGTTCGGCCGCGCGCTCCAGAGAAGCTCGCCGCCGGCATAGCGCGCGTTCCAGTCCTCGCGCGCGAACCCCTGCCGCACCGACGACTCCGGGCGCTCGTGCTCGGTCACCGCTCGCTCCCCGAAGTCTCCAGGTGCTCCGCCGCGGCCTCGGCCATCAATGGGACGGCGTGCTCGAACGCCGCCGCGCGAGCGTCCTCGGCGGCGAGCTCTCCGCGCACGAATCGCCCGTAGATCGCCTCGCAGAACACCGCGGCCTTCCACAACGCGAGCGCCTCGAACCACTCGAGCGGCCCGACGTCGCGCCCGCTCCGCGCCGCGTAGCGCGCGACGAGCTCCGCCTTCGTGGGAAACCCCTCGAGCGCGGTGACGGGCGAGACGCCGAGCGGGCTCGGCTCGCCGCCGGGCTCGGCATAGGTGGCGAGCAGGTAGCCGAGGTCGGCGCGGGGATCCCCGATCGCCCCCATCTCCCAGTCGAGCACGGCGACCACCTCGTCCGGGCGGTCGGGCCCGACCATCAGGTTGCCGAGCCGGTAGTCGCCGTGGACGACCGTGGTCGGCAACGGCTCGGGAAGCAGCTCGGCGAGGCGCTGCCCGACCGCGACGACCGTCGGCAGCTCGCGCGTCGCGTTCACATCCCAGAGCTGCGTGAAGCGCCGGACCTGCCGCTCGAGGTAGCTCCCGCGCCGGGCGAACGCGGCGAGCGCGGGGTCGTCGACGTCCGCGGCATGAATCTCGACCAGCGCGTCGACGAGCTCCTCACCGAGCCGGCGTCGCGCCGAGGGCTCCTCGAGACCCGGCGGCAGCTCGCTCGTGACGACGTACCCGTCGAGGAAGCGCATCAAATAGAACGGGACGCCCAGCACGGAGTCGTCCTCGCAGACCGCGAGGATCGGCGGCAGGCGGATCCCGTGGGGCGCGAGGGCGAGCTGGAGCCTCGCCTCGCGCACCATGTCGTGCGCCGAGGGCGGCAGCGGCGGTCGCGGGGGCCGCCGAAGCACGTAGCGCTCGTCCCCGCGCTCGACGAGGAACGAGAAGTTCGAGCCGCCGCCGTCCCCGATCCGCTCGACACGCACCGCCCCGGCGCCGAGGCGGTTCGCGTCGAGGAACGCCTCGAGCCGGTCGAGGACGACGAGCGGCGGACGCGGTGCGCCCGCCGCCTCGGCCCTGGTGGTGACGATGTCGAGTCCACCGACCACCTGCCGATCGTGCCACGACCGGCCACGGCACGAAACCCGCTACGCGAGCGACGCGCCCGCGGTGCAGCGCTCGCCGACTCTCTGCGCACGTGCGACAAAGCGGCCGCCCGCCCCGGTCACGAAGCGCGCCTCGAAAGACCCGCTCGGTCCCCGCGTCACCGCGGTCCGGCTCGCGACGCGCGACCCGTTGCGCTGGAGCACGACGTGCCAACGGACGCCGTTGCGGTTCTGGTCCACCTCGAACTCGACCTCGACGCCGCCGTCCTCGCGGCTGAGCTTGAGCTTCGAGGTGCTCGACGCCGAGCAGGTGCCTGCGACACGCACGTCTCCATCCTTCGCCAAGGCGGGCGGCACGTACAGGATTGTCACTGCGAGCATCGCGAGGGCGGTCACGCCGAGAGAGCGTCTCATGGGTATCTCCTTCCGGATGATTCGTTGCATGGCTCAACCGTGTCGATCGCCCGGTCCCGGCCACAATGGGACCTTGGTCGTACGCCCGCGAGGCCACGGTTGAGCCGTCCCATCGCACAGTTCGCGCTTGCGGGCCTCGCAGTTCTCGCACTCTTCGCAGTCGTGTCGGTCATTGCGCTCCGCGAACTCGCGCACAGCGAGGCGCTGCGAGACGCGCGCCAGTTCGCGGCGCTCGCGGGGCAGGGCATCGTCGAGCCCACGATCGCCTCCTCGCTGCTCCAGGGCGACCGTGGGGCGATCGACGCGGTCGACCGAGTCGTGCAGGAGCGCGTGCTCGGCGAGCGTGTCGTGCGGGTGAAGCTCTGGGGGCAGGACGGACGGATCCTCTACTCCGACGAGCCACGCCTGATCGGGTCGCGGTTCCCGCTCGACGACGCCAAGCGGGAGGCCCTGCGTACGGGGGGAACCAAGGTCGAGCTCAGCGAGCTCGCCGGACCGGAGAACCGCTACGAGCGGGGCGAGGGAGCGCTGTACGAGGTCTACCTCCCGATTCGCACGCCCGACGGAACGCCGCTCCTCTTCGAGACGTACCAGCGCCGAAGCGCCGTGGCCGCAACGGGACGGCGCATCTGGGCCCCGTTCGCGGCGCTGCTTCTCGCGAGCCTCGCGCTGCTGTGGCTCGTGCAGATCCCACTCGCGGCGCGACTCGACCGACGGCTGCGCAAGACACAGGAGGAACGCGAGGCGCTGCTCCGTCGCGCGGTGGAGGCTTCTGCGGACGAGCGGCGCCGCATCGCCGCCGAGCTCCACGACGGCGTCGTGCAGGACCTCGCCGGGATCTCGTATTCGCTGAGCGCCGCCGCCCAGGCGGAGCCGTCCGCGACGACACGGGGCACGTTGGCGGCCGCCGCCGCCGGCACGCGAGGCGCGATGCGCAGGCTCAGGTCGCTGCTCGTCGAGATCCATCCGCCGAATCTCCGCGCGAGCGGGCTCGAGGCGGCGCTCGACGACGCTGCGGCGCGGCTCCGCGCGCACGGGGTCGACGTCGCACTCGACCTCGGTCCCGGCATCGAGCTCAGCGACGAGGACGAGCGGCTCGTGTATCGGGCGGCGGCGGAGTCGCTCCGCAACGTCGAGCGCCACGCACGGGCGACGCATGTCGCCGTCGCGCTCCGCTCGACTGCGGCCGGGGTGGAGCTCCAAGTCGCGGACGACGGCGTGGGATCCACCGCAGAGGAACGTCGGCGGTGCGCCGAAAACGGGCACGTGGGCCTGTCGCTCCTCGAGGAGCTCGCCTCCAGCTCCGGCGGAGCGCTCGCGTTACGCTCCGCTCCCGGCGACGGCACGACCGTGACGCTGGAGCTTCCCGGCCGATGATCCGACTCCTCATCGCGGACGACCACGCGATCGTGCGCACCGGCCTCCGCCAGCTCGCGGCCACGCTCGACGGCGTCGAGCTCGTCGCAGAGGCAGCGAACGGCGAGGAGGCCGTCGTCCTCTGCGAAGAGCATTCGCCGGACGTCGTGCTGATCGACCTCGAGATGCCGGTGCTCGACGGGATCGGTGCGACGCAGCGGATCACCGACGCTCATCCCCGGGTCGCCGTCGTCGTCCTCACGTCGTTCTCCGACCGGCAGCGGATCCTCGGCGCACTCGACGCAGGGGCGGTCGGGTACGTCCTCAAGGACGCAGAGCCCGACGAGCTCGAGCGTGCGGTGCGCGCCGCCGCGCGTGGCGAGGCGCCGCTCGACCCCCGTGCCGGACGGGCGCTGCTCCAGGCGAGGAACACGGCTTCTCCTCTCGACGCCCTCTCCGAGCGGGAGAGGGAGGTCCTCGCGCTGGTCGCGCGCGGGCTGCCGAACAAGCTGATCGCTCGAGAGCTCTCGATCAGCGAGAAGACGGTGAAGGCGCACATGACGAAGGTATTCCGTGCGATCGGCGTGACGGATCGGACGCAGGCGGCGCTCTGGGCCGAGCGGCAGGGGCTCGGTGGCCCAGGGTCGTAGGACCGAAGTCCCATTGCCGGCGCCGCACGGCACGCTGCACCCTTCGCTGATGGCAACACGTTGGCTCCCCCTCGCGCTCGTACTTGTCATCGCCGCGCTGCTGCTCGTCCCGGCGACGGTCCGCGCCGACGACGGCCCGGACGGCGAAGCGCGCGTCGCCGGACGCTGCACGGGCGGCGCAGCGTCCGAGCTCCGCGTGCGGACGCGCGACGACGGCGAGCTCCGGATCGACCTCGTCCTGCGGAGCCGCGGTCCCGCGCAGCGCTGGCTGGTCGTCGTCGTCCACGAGCGCCGAATCGTGTATCGCGGCGCCGTCCGCGCGGGCCGGAGCTCGAACCGCACCGCGCTCCGGCGCGCGGTTGCCGACCTGTTCGGCCCGGACACCGTGAGCATCCGCGCGTCCAGCGGCCCGGGCGAGACGTGCCGCGCGACCGTGACGGTCGCCGGCGAGTAGCCCCGGCTACGCGAACAGCAGGCGCCGCACGTCGTCGTTCGCCGCGACGTCGACCGGTCGTGTGCCGTCCGTCCCCGCACGGGCAGGGTCGGCGCCCCGGTCGAGCAGGAGCCGCACGAGCTGCTCGTCGCCCGACTGGGCGGCGCTGTGGAGCGCGGTGAAGCCTCCATCCTCCGAGCCATTCGGATCGGCGCCCGCGTCGAGCAGGAGCCGGGCCAGCGCAACCGAGCGGACGAACGCGGCGGTCCCGAGCGGCGCGACCCGCGCGATCGCGCTCGTCGCGACGGCGTCGACGTCGGCGCCGTGCTGGACGAGGAGCCGCGTCGCGCCCTCCTGCTCCCCGAAGACCGCGAGGTGGAGCGCCGTGAAGCCGTCCTCGGAGAACGCCGTCGCAAGGGAGGGGTCGTCGCGGAGGAGCTCCTCGAGCCGCGCCTCACGGCCGAACGCCGCGGCCTCGAACACCGACAACTCGCCGTCCGGGGGCAGGAGCCGGAGGGCGGCCTCTCGGTCACCGGCGTAGAGAGCCTCCATCGCCGCGCCCACCGGGCAATCGTACGCCCGGTCCCCGTAAGGTTTCGGCGTGGCCACCCGCGTGACCGACACCGAGCGCGTCGCGGCCGACGCCGAAGGCGGCGTCGAGCGCCACCCGCTCGTCCCGCCCGAGCAGGGCTCCGAGCTCGCCCTCGAAGCGATCCGACTCGCGGCGGACGCGGCCCTCGGCCTCGCCGACGAGCTCCACGACGTCCTCGTCTTCGTCCACGAGGGCGGAGGGTCGCTCGGCGGCGCCGCGCTGGACGGGCGCGGAGCCGGCCTCGTCCGCGCGGGCTCCGCCGGCACCCTGGTGGCCGGCCCCCACGGCCTGTCGTGCGTCCGTGCAACGGTCGGCGCCGCGACCGACCTCCACGCGCCGATGGGCGCGGCCGAGACGGTGGTCGCGCTCGACCACGTCGAGCCGGGCAAGGCGACGGGCTCGCGCTCGTTCCAGGTGCTGTTCGGACCGCACAACGGCTCGACCCGGGCCACGCTGTTCGTCGGCTACATCCCTCCCGGCAAGGCGCCCTGGCACTACCACCTGTACGACGAGATCGTCTGGGTGCTGCGCGGCGAGGGGCGCGTCCACGTCGGCGACGCCGTCGAGGAGCTCGCGCCCGGCTCCGCGTTCCGGCTGCACGCGCGCGAGGTGCACGTCGTCGAGAACAGCCACCCGCAGGAAGAGCTCGCCGTGCTCGGGATCTTCACCCCCGCCGGCAGTCCCTCGGCCGCGTACCTGACCGCCGACGTCGCCGCGAGCTACGTGATCGCAGGCTAGGCGCGGCGACGCGCCCGGACTACGATCACCGGGCGATGGGCTCGCCGGTCATCCTCGCCGTCGATCCCGAGCCGGTGGCACTCGCCGGCATCGAGCGGGAGCTCCTCGACCGGTACGAACGCCACTACCGCGTGATCTGCGTCGGGTCGCCGGCCGAGGCGCGCGAGAGCCTCGCGGAGCTCCAGGCGTCCGGCGAGACGCTCGCGCTCGTGCTCGCGCGGTCACGGGCTCGGCGAGGATGTGGACGCGCTTCTCGTGGAGGCGCGACGAGTCCACCCGCACGCGAGGCGGGCGATGCTGATCGGGTGGGGCGAATGGGGCTATCGCGAGACGGGCGCCGCGATCCTCGACGCGATCGAGCACGGCCGGATCGACCACTACGTCGTCAGGCCCGCGGCGCCGCCGGACGAGCAGTTCCACCAGGCCGTCTCGACATTCCTGCTGGAGTGGGCGGAGGATCGACGGACGGCGCCGTACGCGATCCAGGTGGTCGGCGACTCCTGGGCGGGCCGGGCGTACGAGCTCAGGTCGGTGCTCGAGAGCTGTGCGTTCCCGCACGCGTTTTCCCTCGCCGACTCGGCAGAAGGGCAGAGCCTGCTGGGGAGCCCTCCTCCCGACGAGCTCCCGGTCGTGATCTTCCCGGACGGGACGACGCTGACGAACCCGAGCGACATCGAGCTGACCCGGGCGACGGGCTCGTCGGTGGAGCCCGAGGACAGCGAGATCGACCTGCTGATCGTCGGCGCCGGGCCTGCCGGGTTGTCGGCGGCCGTCTACGGAGCCTCCGAGGGCTTCCGCACCCTCGTGGTCGACACGGCCGGCATCGGCGGGCAGGCCCGATCGAGCTCGATGATCCGCAACTACCTCGGGTTCCCACGGGGCATCAGCGGCGCGCTCCTTGCCCGACAGGCCTACGAGCAGGCCTGGATCCTCGGCGCCCGTTTCGTGTTCATGCAGAGCACGACCGCTCTCTGGGCAGACGGCGATCGCCTCGCGGTCAGCCTCTCGGAGTCCGGTGAGATCCGGGCGCGCGCGGTCGTCCTCGCGACGGGCGCGGACTATCGCCGGCTCGGCGTCCCGGCCCTCGACGCGCTCGGCGGCGCCGGGGTCTTCTACGGCGGCGCCGGCTCCGATGCGAACCGTGTGGCCGGGCAGGACATCTACGTGCTCGGCGGCGCGAACTCTGCGGGTCAGGCGGCGCTCCACCTCGCGCGCTACGCGCGCCGCGTGACGGTCGTCGTGCGCGCGGCGTCGCTCGACGTCGGGATGTCGCGGTACCTGGTCCGGCAGCTTCGCGCGACACCGAACGTCGAGATCAGGCTCGGGACCGAGATCGTCGGCGGCGGCGGCGACGGCTGGCTGACGCACCTGGTGCTGCGCGACCGGGCGACGGAAGCCGAGGAACGGGTCCCCGCCGACGAGCTCTTTCTCGCGATCGGCGCGCACCCCCGCACCGACTGGCTGCCCGAGGCGGTCGCGCGGGACGACCAGGGCTTCCTCCTCACGGGCGCGGACGTCCCGCGCGACGGCTCCTGGCCGCTCGAGCGCGATCCGCTCGCGCTCGAGACGAGCATGCCCGGCGTCCTCGCCGTCGGCGACGCCCGGCACGGCTCCATCAAGCGCGTCGCCTCCGCGGTCGGCGAGGGCTCTGTCGCGATTCGCGTTCTCCATCGCCTGCTCGACCCCGCGGCCGAGACGAGAACGGCGATCGACGTGAGCGAGTCGCCCGTCTAGCGGCGGAGCCCGAGCTCGATCTCGCGCGCGAGGTGGGCCGCGGTCAGCGGCTTGCCGGTCGCGCGCTCGAGGAGCTGGTCCCAGCGGACGGACTGCCCCGGCGCGAAGACGCGCTCTGCGAGGAAGGCGCCCGCCTCGGGCCGCCCGACCAGACCGCCGGTGTCCCGCTCCAGCGTGGCGCGGAGCTGGGTCGCGACGAGATGCCCATAGAGGTACGTGTGGTAGTAGACCGGCGCGCAGGCGACGTGGATCTTCGCGGCCCAGTCCGGCTCGCCGCGGCCGTCCGGTGGCGTGAGCAGCTGGTGCCGCGAGACGAGCTCCCACCAGATCCGCGAGAGGTCGCCCTCGGGGTCGGCGTAGAACGCGCGCTCGAAGTTGGTCATCACGAGCACCCAGCGGACGAAGACCAGCGACTCGGCGGCGCGCCTGCGGCGAAGGGCGGCGTCGAGCGCCTCCGCCTCGTCGGCGCCGAGCCCGGCGACGTCGCGGAGCCAGGACGCCTCCTGGGCGAGGGCGCCCATCATGATCGCGATCCCCTCCGTCACGGTCAGGTGCGCTTCGCGGAGCGACCAGGGGAGCGAGCGGTCGTAGCCGAGGTCGAACACGCCGTGCCCGAGCTCGTGGAGCATCGTGTCCGCCCAGTACGAGTCGTGCTCGACATTGGCGAGGACGCGGACGTCGCCCTCGCGGTCGACGTCGATGCAGAAGGCGTGCTGCGACTTCCCGTCGCGCGGAAAGAGGTCGCTGCGGTCGAGGATCGGGCCGGTCGCGAGGCCGATGCCGTCGAACGTCCGGCGGGCGAGCTCGACGACGTCGGAGCCCGCGAACACCTCGCTCGTGTCGACGCCGCCGGTAACCGGGACCTCCTGGAAGAAGACGTCCTCGTAGTGCCACGGCCGAAGCTCGTCCGTCTCGCACCCGAACCTGCGCGCGAGCTCGGCATCGGTCTCCGCCTTCCACCGTGCGAAGGGCTCGGCGGTGACCGCGTCGCACTCGCCGAGCGTGGCGAAGAGCCGCTGCTCGTCCATCTCCATCGTCGCCAGCGCAAGGGCGAACCAGTCGCGATACCCGAGTGCGCGTGCAGCCTTGTTCCGGAGCCGCGCGAGCTCGCGCACGTCGTCCGCGACCTCCGCGCCGACGGTCTTCGACCCCTCCCACGCCTCACGGCGCTCGATGACGTCGTCGCTCTCCCGGAGAAGGCGGCGAATCTCGTTGTCGTCGACCTGACGTCCGCCGACGACGGCGCGATGCTGGGAGAAACGCGAGTCGACGGACGCGTCGAGCTCCACGATCCGGTGGCGGAGCTCCTCGGGCACCTGGTTCGGCACGAGCCCGTGGTGGAGCAGGTCGAGCTCGCGGCGCGCGAGGCCCTCGACGCCGTTGTCCCGCGCGGCCGACACCTCGCGGTAGAGGTCGGGATCGGCGAGCGCGTCGGAGAGCGCGAGCTCGGCCTCGACCCGCTGCCGCTCGTGCTCCTCGGTCGCTGCGGTGCTGGAGTCCCACCACGCCTGGGATGCCGCGAGGTGGAGCGGGCGCAGCGTCGCCTCCGCGCGCACGAGGATCAACGCCCGGTCGTCCACGGCCGCGCAGGGTATCTACGATCGGCGGTAATGGGCAGCGACGCACACCGGGCCGCTGCGGCCGCGGAAGGGCCGATCCCGGTCGGGCTCGTCACGGTCAGCGACACCCGGACGCCGGAGACGGACGAGAACGGAATCTGGCTCCGGGAGCAGGTGGCGGCCGGCGGAAACCGCGTCTCCGGCTACCACGTCGTCCGGGACGAGCCGGAGGAGGTGCGCGCGGCGGTCGACGAGCTCGTCGGCGAGGCCAGGGTGGTGCTCGTCAACGGCGGAACTGGCGTCTCAGGACGCGACACCACGTACGACACGCTCGCCGCGCTGCTCGAGAAGACGCTCCCGGGGTTCGGCGAGCTCTTCCGCATGCTCAGCTTCGAGCAGGTCGGCGCCGCCGCGATGCTGTCGCGCGCGACCGCCGGCACCTACCGCGGCGCGGTCGTCGTCTCCATGCCCGGCTCGCCGAAAGCCGTTCGTCTCGCGTGGGAGAAGCTCCTCGAACCGGAGCTCGCCCATCTCGCCTGGGAGGTCGGCCGCTGACGGCGTCGGCACGGACGCTCGGGCGATGATCCGCCTCCGCTTCCGCGCACGCAACGCCTCGGCGACGACGTAGCTCCCGACGACGAAGAAGGCTGCGCCGACCTGGGCGGTCAGCCCCTCCCACGTCGGGTAGACCCCGAGCCAGACGCCCGACCAGTACGGCAGCTCGACCGAGGCCGGGCTGACGGGAAGCCAGCCGACGGCCTGCATCGTCTGCACGGTCTGGCCGACGAGCGCGACCAGCACGACGGTGATGAGGACGCCGGTCGCGACCAGCATCCGCTTGTGCGGCAGCTTCCGCTCGAGCGCGATGACGAGCAGGAACACGCCGACCACGCCCGCGAAGCCGAGCGCCACGCCCTCGAGCACGGTCATCGCTCCGGCCTCGAGAGTCAGGGCCTGGAGAAAGAGCACCGTCTCGAAGCCTTCGCGGTACACGCTCGAGAAGCCGAGCGCGACGAGGCCGAGCGCCTGTGCGGAGAGGATCCCGACGCTCGCGCCCGCCAACACCCGCTTCTTCTTGCGGTGGAGGTCGTGGAGATTCTCCTGCCAGTAGACACGGTGGTAGAACCAGTTGAGGATCAGGAGCAGCACGCCGATCGCGACGAGCGAGACGACGGCCTCGAGCCGCTCGCCCCAGCCGGCGAGCGACCCGAGCACCGTCTGGGCCACCACCCACGTGACCGCGCTCGCGACCAGGGCGACGAGGACCCCGCCGAGCAGCGGCCGGCGGAGGCGCCGCTGGGCGCCGACCATGCTCGCCATCAGCGCGGCGAGGATCAGCACTGCTTCGAGCCCCTCGCGGAAGACGATGATCGAGCTGTTCACGACCACGGCGGTGCGCGAGCCGAGGCCCGCGCCGATGCGCGTCTCCGCCTCGCCGAGCTCGTCGTCGAGCGCCGCTCGAGTCGCGGCGAGCTCGTTCGCCGCGGCCTTCCGCTTGACGAGCTGCACGAGGCCGTCCGAGCCGCCGTCGCCGTACCAGAAGAGGCCCTCGATCGAGCGGAACAGCCCGGGCGCGAGGCCGCGGAGGCGCTGCTCGGGACCGAGCTCGAAGACGCCGTACGCCTCCAGCCGCGCCTGCTCCGCGACCCCCCACTCGCCCGCCGCTGCGGCGGCCTGGACGCGGTCGAGCGCGGCCTCGATCACGTCGAAGTCGGCGGTCTCCTTCGCGTCGCCCCAGCCCTCGGGGAACGCCGCGGACGCGCGATCGAGCGCCTCCTTCGCGGCCGCCCGCACGGCCTCGGGGTCGGCAACCGCCCTCCCCCGGGTGGCGTCCGCGAGGGAGACGCCCAGGCCCGCGACGAGCCTGATCGCGGCGCGGGTTGCGGCCGGGTCGCGGCGAAGCAGGAAGGGAGCGAGGTCGCCGAGCGCCGACGAGGCGGCGTCGCGGAACGTGATCGCCTCCTGGATCTCGAAGTCGAGCGTGACCCGCCCGTTCTCGACCCCGCGGTCGTACTCGATCGGGACGAGCTCGAGGAACCGCTGGAGCTGCCCCGCGCGCCGGATCTGCTCTTCCGGGCCGAGCGGCACCGCGCGGAAGCCCTCCAGTGCATTGTCGATCCTTCGCAGCGTGACGGGTGCGCCCCGGCCGGCGGACGCCGCGGCCACGAGCGAGCCGAACGCCGCGTCGAGTCGACGCGCCGCGCCTGCGTCGCGCTCCGCCGCGTACGAGCGGCGCAGGATGCGCCAGTAGCCCTGTGCAGCCGCCGCCTCCTCCGCCCGGCGGACACCGAACCCGCTCTTGCCGGTCTCCTGGACCGCGGCGAGCGCCGCGCGAAGGCGGCTGTCATACGTGCCGAGCAGGTCGGCCCGCACCGCCGCGGCGGCCGCGGCGGACCGACGTGCCGGCCGAGAAGCACGCTGGAACGCAACCTTCATCAACGTCTGGACCGATCCCGACGAGGACGAGAGCCAGATCGAGACCGCCCGTGCCTACTCGAGGACGCTGGAGCCTTGGAAGATCGGCGGCGGCTATCTCAACTACGCCAACGAAGCTTCTGCGGACGGTCTCGAAACGGAGTTCGGTGCTGAACGGTTCGGACGGCTACGGGCCGTGAAGCGTCAGTACGACCCGTCGAACGTCTTCAGGTTCAACCACAACATCTCCCCGGACTCGGAGGCCTGATGAAATTCGCTGGGCTGCATGACGCACCAGACACGGCGCCGGATCAGCACGCTCGCCCGCGGCACGTAGCGCCGCTACGCACCGCGAACGACCGCACTGCCCGGCTTGGTCTGGAGCGCCCTCCGGCGACGGCCGAATTTCGCATCAGCCCTCACGCTACATCCCCTTGGCGAGCCCGACGACATGCCCTTCGGGATCCGCGAAGAGCGCGATCGTGACCTCCGGCAGCTCGGTCACCGGCAGGATCGTCTTGCCGCCGAGCTGCTCGGCCTTGTCGAGGGTCGCCTGCGGATCGTCGGTGCCGACGTAGAACGTGACGTGACCGTTTCCATCCGCGGTCTGACCGATGCCGCCGCCGATGCCGCCGTCCTCCTTCTCGACCATCGCGTACGGCATGTCTCCGGGAAGCTTCTGCGTCTTCCAGCCGAAGAGGTCGCCGTAGAACCTCTGGAGCTTGTCGAGGTCCTCGCCCACGACCTCGAAGTGCATGACGGAATGTGCCATTACCGGTTCTCCTTTCACATCGATGGTGCTTGTGTGACCCAGGGGTCCTCGCCCGGGTTGCCGCCGCCGGCAGCCGTCTCCAGGCGCGGCAGGTAGTTGTCCCAGCCGTGTGCATGTGAGGCGATTGCTTCCGCGTTCGGGAGGTCCTGGTGCACGAAGCGGAGGCCGGCGCCGTTGCCCACCGACGCGAGCTCGATCACGATCGTCGACGAGCCCGGGGAACGTCTGCGCTGCCGTCCCAGCCCCAGGTGAAGACGAGCTTGTTGGGTTTGTCGATCTCGACGTATTCGCCACGGGCGATGTGGCCCGGAATGACCTCGCAGCGGAAGACGCCGCCGAGCTGGGTGTCGAGGTCGGCGTTGATGCCCTTCCAGCGCATGAGCTTTTCGGATCGACGAGAAACTCCCAGACCGTCTCCGGGCTGGCGTCGATCGCGAGCGTGCGCTCGTAAACCGTGGTGTCAGTTGCTGCGTCCATGCTTCTTGCGCTCCTCCTTTTCCGCTTCGCGTTTGAGTGTCTCGAGCCGGACGTCCCAGAACTCCTCGAGGAAGTCCTTGAGCTCGGCAAGCCCCTCGGGACGTGCTCGGTACAGACGCCTCGTGCCGTTGCGTCGCTCGGTCACGAGCCCCGCCTCCTTCAGGACGTTCAGGTGCTGGGAGACCGCAGGCCGCGTGACGTCGAAATGCGATGCGATCTCCCCGGCGCTTAGCTCGTCGTCGCGCACGAGCGTGAGGATTCCGCCGTCGCCGGGGCGCGGCGATTGCTTTGAGTGCGGCCTCCAATGGCCAGTATGTAAGCATATCCTTAAACTGGAAGAAGCAACTTAACTTTACGACCGGCCCCGTTTGAAGGAGATTGGGTCTCTTGCAGACTGCAGACGAGCTGAAACGAGGCCGGGATGCCTACGCGAGATCCGCGTGGAGCGAGGCCTATGAGTTGCTTGGGCACGCCGAGGGCGCAGCTCCCCTCTCGGGCGCTGACCTCGTGCTCCTCGCGACGGCGGCCCACATGCTCGGGCTCGTCGACCAATGGATTCCGTTGCTGGAGCGCGCGCACCACACATATGCGGAAGAGGGCGAGGCGCTGCCCGCAGTCCGCTGCGCGTTCTGGATCGGTATGAACCTCGCGCTACGCGGCTAGATGGGGCCGGCCACGGGCTGGCTCGGCCGCGCTCAACGGCTGCTCGAGCGCGAGGAGGGCGAGTGTGTCGAGCAGGGTTACATGCTCCTGCCGGTCAGCTTTCAACACGAAATGAGCGGTGATCTTCGACGGCGCGGCGGAAACGGCTGCGGCAGCCGCCGAGATCGGCGAGCGTTTCGGCGACAACGACCTCTTCGCGCTCGCCGTGCACGTTCAGGGCGCGGTGCTCGCGAAGGGCGGGCGTGTAGCAGAAGGCCTCAGCCCGCTCTACGAAGCGATGGTCGCGGTGACTGCAGGGGAGGTGTCTCCTGTCGTCAGCGGCATCGTGTACTGCGGGGTGATTCTTGCCTGCGAAGAGGTCTACGAGTTGCGCCGCGCCCACGAGTGGACCGCGGCACTGACACGCTGGTGCGAGCAACAGCCTGACCTCGTCTCGTTCCGAGGGCGTTGCCTCGTGCACCGCGCTCAACTTTTGCGGTTGCACGGTGACTGGCCCGCAGCGCTCGAAGAAGCGCGCCTGGCCGGCGAGCGTTTCGCGGAGGCGATGAACCCGGGAGCGATTGCGAAGGGGTGGTACCTGCAAGGCGAGGTCCAACGGCTGAGCGGACGGTTCGAGGAGGCCGAGAAGGCGTACCGGGAGGCGAGCCGTCTCGGTCTGGAACCGCAGCCTGGACTTGCGCTCCTCCGGCTTGCGCAGGGGAAGGAGGAAGGCGGCGGCAGCGGCGATTCGGCGGGCCGCGGGCGAGACGACCGATCGCGCGGCTCGTGCAGGCCTGTTGCCGGCGTACGTCGAGATCATGCTCGCGGCCGGCGACGTCGACGCGGCGCGGGACGCCTGCGATGAGCTCCGCGAGATCGCTACTCAATACGGGACAGACATGCTCCAGGCCGTCGTCACGCAGGCCTGTGGCACGTTCGAGCTCGCCGCGGGCGATGCGGGAAGCGCGCTGGTCAGCCTGCGGCGCGTGGTCCAGGCCTGGCAGGAGCTCGAGGCTCCCTACGAGGGAGCGCTCACACGTGTGCTCGTGGGTGAGCGTGCCGTGCCCTCGGCGACGAAGATGGATTCGCGCTCGAACTGGACGCGGCGCGGCGGCTCTTCGAGCAGCTCGGCGCGGCGCCGTCCGTTGCGTCGGTGGAGTCTCGCCGACCAGGGGCGACGAAGGTGACGGGATGCACGGATTGAGCCCGC
>CAVOSU010000021.1:0-99599 GCA_963698935.1 uncultured Actinomycetes bacterium | reverse complement strand
TTAACGTCGACCTTTCCCTTGAACGGTGCCAGCTTGGACGTCAAGACGGCAAGCTTCTGCACCTGTGGTCGCCAGTCGTTGCCGACGAAGTTGTTGCTGACGACGAAGGTAAAGGGCTTGTTCGCTGTGGACTGCCCCGATGCAGTAAGTGCAAGAGCGAGAACCGAAGCGAGCGACACGACGGTCACTGCTGCGAAGCGCACACTCCAGCGGCGCGCACCCCGTCGACCACCAGAACTGCTCATCTGCTACCTCCTTTGGCAGCACTATGTGGGATCGTTCCCACTGAGGACGTATCCACGCCAGCGGCGAAATGTCAAGCCTTCCAGGCATGACCCCGAACAAGGCGTTCACGACCACAGAGGGCCACTTCACGTTCCGCCAGCGCGGGAACCGCATCTTCCCAACCCTCCTGCCACGCTCGAATCGGCGCAGCGTAGTTGACTTGACCTTGTGTGTCAATGAATCTTGCTTTAGAAATAAGGGCCACCCACACGAACACGCGTCAAGATTGATGCGCTTGTATAGGATCCCCCCATGAACCCGCCGTCTGGAGACAGTTCCGATCACCCCTGGTTGATCGACCGTATCCTGAGGAAATCCTAGGTCGCTATCGAAAGGCGATGTTCCGTGTCCGATCGAGCAACGAGCCGCTCGTGATCCTTGACTCGCTTGCGGAGATGCAAGATGTATTGCAACACATCGAACGCGCTGCGGTCGAAGAGGCTCGCGCGCAAGGCGCTACGTGGTCGCAGGTGGCGGAAGCCCTGAACCGGACGCGACAAGCTGTCGAGCAGCGTTTCGGCCAGAACTAACGTCGCCCTCGGCATACGCACCCGAACACGTTCCGTGATCCCGCGATGTGTCCGTCTGACAGGAAAAGTGGGCGCCGTCGCTCGGGTGACCCTGCTGAGGCTGCGGAGCCAGTACGTCGAGACAGGCGAGGCTTCTCTTGGCGAACCGCTCTTGGAGTCGAGGTGTAGACAAGGAACGTCGGCAGCCTCTCAGCCAACGTCGCAGGCGATGTCGCGGGGGGTGGATCCCGCTGGCCGGAGGGCGCTCCGTCGCGGGTGTCCCGGCAAGTTCCGCTCAGGACTTCACAACCTGTGTGGTGTAGCAGCCCCACGCTCGGTCGGTTCGACTCCGGCGCCTCCGTGGGGCTGACGGTAGATCGCTGGTAGACGAGAGCGTCTCGCTTGACCGCGATGCCCGACGCGACGCGGGCTCCCGCCGCCACGCACGCGGTTTGTCGGACCGGTCGGGGTGTTGTCAACTACGCGAGATAGCCGCCGGGTGAGCCGGCGTTGTCCCAGGCGTCTTATCCTCGTTGCCGGCTGAGAGGAAGCCGAATATGACGATCGCAGCGGTGCCGGCAACGAACGCGAATAGTTGCAGGAGACCCGGGATCCGCATGTTCGCGCCGTTGACCGAGGCAGGAGTCAGGGAAGTGCCGGTGGCAAGCGTGCCCGTGAGTGCACTCAGGAACCAGACACCGAAGAAGATCGAGACGAGGTAAAGCGCCCATGAGACGTATAGGAGCCACTTCTCGCCTGAACTAAGGTCACCGAAGATCTTGTCTGCGAAAGTGATCGTGAGGGTGACGATCCCTGTGGAGAGCGTCAGGATCTGCTTCGACCAGTCGGAAGCCGAGGTGAATACCTGCTTTGTCTGGTCGTCCATCGCCTGACTGCTCATCAGCAGATTGGGTACACAGGGCAGAGTTTTCGGATCGTCTCGCGGAGTCCCAACTCTGTGATCGCCCTTCCTCCTAGGCACCCCTCGCGGGCTTTCGCAGTCCTGGGGCCTGGTCGTGGGGTCGGCCCACGCGGGAGTGCCGTGTTCGTTACGGCGCAGTAACGGATTGACCATTGGACAATGCGGTGCGTGGCGATCTGTCAGCATCGGGGGCGTTCGTTCCGCGAAGAAGGAGGAGCTTCAATGGCCGACCAAGCTTCCGATTCGCCAATCCTTGATCTCCTCGCATCCATGAACCGGGCGGGGATCGAGGCGTCGACGCTCGATGCCCAGACGCTCATGCTGGTGCGGCTGGCCGCTCTCGTGGCAGTAGACGCGCCGCCCGTCTCCTACGTGCTGAACCTGGAGATGGCAGGCGACGTGAACGTCGACGCCGGGCAGGTCGAGGGTATGGTCGCCGCGATCGCTCCGATCGTGGGCTCTGCCCGCATCGCGTCCGCGGGCGGCAAGATGATTCGCGCGCTCGGGCTCGAGATCAGCCTCGGGGAACTCGCCGAGCAGGAGGCCTGAGCCGCACGCGTTAACAGCGCTACCCCTCCGGTGCGATGGGAGGGGTAGCGCTGCGCATCCCGTGAACCCGTCACATGCGTCCCCTGAGCGCCTGGAGCTCAGCCTCTATGTGCTCGAGGAGTCGTTTCGATTCTGCGAGACCGTCTCGTCGGCGGGTGCTTCGTCCCACATGTGCGGGTACTTCTTCGCTACCAGTCGGATGACGAGTCCGAGGACGATCAGCAGGCCGACGCCGAGCAAGATCCAAGCCCACGGCCCCTCGGTCGCCGCGAACAGCACGAGCGCTATGACACCGATGATTCCCGCAACGATGGGAATCGCCATGAACTCGTAGCTGGGCGTCTGGCTCATTGCGCGCAACGGCTCGCTAGGTGAGCACGGATCGACGCCGTTTTCACAACCCACCCGGTGGAAGTGGGTGTCGCCCGGCTGCAGCTCGCACCTCGCGAACCTCAGAGAGACGGTTGAGTGCGAGCACTCGAGTCACCCGCAAACTGGTCGAACGCTCGACAAGAGCGGGGTTCTCGCTCCCGTCGACGCTCGAGCGCACTGTCGCAGGCCGCGACGACCCGAAGAAGTCGCAAAACGCTCGTCACGCGCGCCGTGGGTGCGTGGGCGACAACGGATGTTTGGGTTTCCGGTGTTGTCGTCACCACAAGGACGGCTCGACGTTTGTCCCCAGCGAGGACAGGACTCGTTCACATCGCTAGAAAAGGGTACTCCCCTGGATGGCAACAAGTGGTTACCGGATGGTGACCTAGGGTTGCGATGCGCATGGGGCGCGAGCGTCACGTAAAGACTGGCGCGCTGTCGTCGGCGGTGAGTGCACCCGGGCCACCTACCCGGCGGCCGTGATCTTCGTCTCGATGCGGTCAAGACGCGCGTCCAACTCGGTGATCGCCTCTCGCGCCTCGATCAGGGCGGCGAGGATCGTCTTGGCATCGCGCTCATCGTGCGCCCGTTCGACCGCCTGCGCCTTTGCGGTGCCGCGCTGGATCACGATGCTGGTCACGCCTGCGGTGAGGAATGTGATGAAGGAGATGCCGAGCACCATCTCGATGCCCCCGATGACTTGCCCCACGCGGGTCGTGGGCACGACATCTCCGTAGCCGACAGTCGTGACCGTTTGCAGCGCCCACCAGATCGCCAAGCCCAGGGAAGGGAAGTTGTCGGGATCGACGATCCGGATCACGATCGCTCCGGCGAACGACAGACCGACGAATGTAATGGCGAGCCCGATGACCACGGATCGCGCGTCGGCGATCCGTAGAGCTTGGCTCTCGATGAACGAAGGCCCTTCCGGTAGCGGCGCAGGGTCGTCCGTCGTCACAGACGTGAAGTTCAACGACGGGGCGAGCTTCCCTCGCGGTGGCGGGTACCGACCGGGCACCCGGAATCGCCGCCGTCGCGCGGCGAGCGCTGCTGGAGTTACGACCTGGCCGCGAGCCCCGGGCCGCCGATGCCCTGACCATCGGCGACCATGGTGACGTCGAGATCGACCGATTCGCGCCAGTGCGCAGCGACGGTTGAGTCGAGGCGCGCAAGCTCCTTCTCGACGGCCGCGCGGTGCTCGGGGCGCACGTCCTCGCGCAGCGCCTCCAGCGTCGCGCGCAGCTTTCGCATCACCTGGATACCGGAGGCCCCGTACAGACGGATCTCGGTCACCCCGAGCGAAAGGTAGTCCTCCCAGAGCGGGGTGCGGATGACGACGGCGGGCGGATCATCAGCGCGCGCACTCCCGGCACGGCCGAGATCGGTCGCCCCGATCATGCGTAGCGTCTCTCCGAGATGGCCGAGCACCTGTGTTGCCGTGGTCGGCGCGTTCACTGCAGGCGACAGGGCCATCAGGGCGATGTCGACCATGATCCGGATGGCGAAGGCCGGATCCTGCTGGATCGTTCGCTCATCGCCCAGGGCGATCATCCCGCGCAACTGTCGTTCGGTTGCTCCGAGGTCGCCGTTGCCTCGGTAGACGGTCACCAGGGCCTCCCCAGTTGCGACGAAATCCCCAACGGCGTGGGCGAGCACGAGGTGGGATTCGTGCTCGTGTGCCCAGCCGACGAGACCATCCAGGTGGATTGCCTGGATCACGCCAGCGTTGTCCGCCCGCACGACCTGTGTCGGGTCGATATCCGGCTCGGCCGACTCGATCCCGACGGCTGATCGCGCGACGGCCTGTGTGGTCTCGGCGAACGCCGTTCGTCCAGCCTTGGCGACGAGCGCCGCAACGGCCACCGGTCGAAGACGGGCCATGCAGCGGCTAAAGAAGAACAGAAACATGATCACGCCCACGACCATGAGGGCTCCGGAAACGCTGACGCCCGCGTTGGGCACAAAATCCGGCTCGATCCGCCGGAGCATTGCGAGGGAGAACGTCAGCGTCCCGGCCAGCAGCGCGAGCGTGGCTTTCAGCAACGGGTCGCGATACCAGAGCCGCATGTAGCGCGGGGAGAACGTTCCGTTCACCATCTGCACCATGAGCGTCGTCACCGTGACGACAAACCCAGTCAGAGCCGCTGCCGCCCCCACGATCGCGGTGAGGACGGTGCTGGCGGTCGAGGACGAATACTGAAAGTAGTTGGGAAGGTCGAGATGCCTGTCGAGCTCCGCCACGGCGGCACCGAGGATCGAACCAAGAACCGCGCCAACGAGCGGGACGATCCACAAGCTGCCCCTGACCTGCTCGCGGAGGCGAAACCTGCGGCCCCAACTCATCGGGATGTGATCACGTCGGTGGATCGATCATGAGCCTCACGGCTACGACTCGACTGTTGACCATCCGCAGCGAAGGTCAGGCTAGGGACGCGCTCGGACGGTGCTTTCCCCAGGACAAGGATGGGGGTGGAGGCGTGACACCGGGGTCGACTCGCCAACGGCAGGGTGATGAGTGCGGCCCCTTCGCTGCAGATACGGGTCAAGGACCGAGCGGAGGGTGTGTGCGCTACCAGCTACCCCGCTGCGCGATCCGCGCCGTGCCAGCGCAGGATCAGCGCGTAAAGAACGACAATGTTGAGTGCAATCACGACGAGTCCCTAGAGCGGATAGTTGTTGTCACCGGCGAAAGCGAGTTCCCTGGCGACGTTGATGCCCATGATCGCGACCGCAATCCAGCGCGCCGCGCCCGACGAAGCCAACACGAATAGGTGCCCCGTCATGGGGCGACCCCTTCCCCCTCGCGAAGTACTCGGGCGGTGGGGCCTGCTCGCGGAGACTGTCGCCTGGGTCACCTGCGCGCCAGTTGCGCGCCAGTGAGCACCCAGATAGAGCCGTCTTGACCGGTCTCAAGCGGTCAGCGAGACGAGGTTGGCGTCGAGGCCATGAGGGGCCACGAGCGGCTTGGCTAATCGGAAACCATCTAGCCAAGCCGCTACGCGAGAGAGTGCCCCCGGCAAGAATCGAACTTGCGCACGCGGTTTAGGAAACCGCTGCTCTATCCACTGAGCTACGGGGGCAGCGGAGCTAGTTTGCAGGACTCCGCCGGCTCGCGGCCCGAAGCGTAGGGCTCGGGTGCGATCCCGCGCCAGATCGTCTCGAGCAGGTCCTCCGCATAGTGGTCGGTGATCGGCGGCAGGCCGACCGGAAGGACGCGGACGAAGGGGGGAGCGCCGAGGAGATCCGCGATCTGCTCGACGTCGGCGTCGTCTCGCAGCGCTCCGCGTTCGACGGCGCGACGCAGGATCCCGACGAGCGCGTCGTACCGTGGCTTGACGACCCGCTCGGCATAGAGTCGTGCGAACGCTGGGTTGCCCTGCAGCTCACCGAGCACGGCCGGGAGGATCCTCCCGTAGAGCGGATCGCCGAAGACGCGGGCGAAGTCGCGGATCCAGGCGAGGAGCAGCGCATGGGCATCGTCGCCGTCACGCGGGCCGACGTCGACGATCAGCTCCTGCAGGGCGTCTGCGATCAGCTCCTCCTTCGACGACCAGCGCCGGTAGATCGTGTTCCGCCCGACACCGGCACGCGCGGCGATCGCCTCGATCGTCGCGGCCTGGAATCCGCGCTCCGCCAGGAGCTGGAGCGTCGCGTCGAGGATCTCCGCGGCGGCAGAGGCTCGGCGTGGCCTCCCTCGAGGTCGAGCCTGAGTCGGGCCGGTGCTCTGCACGATTTGCGGAACTTAGCAGTATCGGAATAGAATGGGCTTGCGGGAACGTTGAATCTCGTGAAGCATCGCAAGGGAGTGATGGTGTGATGTACGCGAGGGCCGTCGACGAGGCGGGTGAGCGGCTTCGCATCCTCCGGCGTGAGGAGTGCGGCGACTTCGCGCTCGCGGCGTTCGCGCTCGCGTCCGCGGTCGCCGTCACCCAGGTGCACCAGGAGCTGGCGATGCCGCTCTTCCTCGGCGGGCTCGGCGTGGCCGTGCTCGGCGTCCGGGCCGCGTTGCTCCGGTGGGAGCTCGTCGAGCGACTCGCCGGAGACCGCGACGCGCATGCCATTCCCGAGGTGCTCACCTACGCGAGCCGCGAAGGGACGATGCAGCGACGTCGGACCTTCGCCGCCCTGCTGCGCCGCGAGCTCCCGCAGCCGGGGCGTGTCGCCGACGCGCGGCTCGACGTCGTGGCGGCCGAGCTGGAGGCGCTCGTCTCCGAGCTCGAGGACGACGCGCTCGCGCTCGACCCTGTCGCCGCCGTCTCGTGCCGCCGGCTGGTGAGCGATATCTCGCAGAGCCCGCTCCTCAACTCGGCGCTGCCGGCCGAGGAGCTGCGCTCGCGCATCCGCCAGATCCGATCCGGGTTCGAATCCCGCTGGGCGGGAAGGAGTGCCTGAGCTCAGCCGCCCGTCGCGCCGCGGCCCGCGCGGATGCGTGGCTCGGAGGCGCCGACGCTCGCCGTGCCGTCGGTCGTCCGGCCGCTGAGCTGAGCCTGGCGCCACGGAACGACGATCTCGCGGACGACGATGTCGACGATCGCGGCGGCGGGAACCGCGACGAACGCACCCGCGGCGCCGCCGAGACTTGCACCGACAAGGACGGCGACGAAGACGAGAAGCGGGTGGATGTCGAGCTGGTCGCCCTCGACGAGCGGGGAGATCGCGTAGCCCTTCAGGTTCTCGACCAGGACGGAGGCGATGAGGGTGAGGACGAACGCGCGCGGGCTGTCCAGGGCGGCGATCGCGAGCAGCGGGATGCGCGCGAGCCACGGGCCGGCGCGCGGGATCAGCTCGCCGAACGCGACGATGATCGCGAGCGGCACGGCGAACGGCACGCCGATGAGGATCAGCGCCAGGTACAT
This sequence comes from uncultured Actinomycetes bacterium, assembly GCA_963698935.1. Classification (GTDB taxonomy): domain Bacteria; phylum Actinomycetota; class Thermoleophilia; order Gaiellales; family Gaiellaceae; genus Gaiella. The sequence goes on along the minus strand of CAVOSU010000021.1, from coordinate 92,106 downwards.
GAGGACGCCGACGATCGCCATCACGATCGCCTTCGCCCTGAGGTAGACGCCGATCCGGGACCAGATCTTGTCGAGGATCGAGGCGACCTCGTCGCGGCGACCCGGCTGCACGAGCGAGAGGATGAAGCTCCGGATCCGCACGCGGCTCGTCACGAGGAGCAGCGAGATCACGAAGACGCTCAGCATGTCGAGGAAGAGCGCGAACAGGTCACCCGGGAGAGCTGCCGCGCGCTCGCCGGCACGATCGAGGATCGCGCTTCCGAGCCCCGAGACCTGGTCGTCGAAGGGCGGCAGCGCGGGAAAGTCGGAGCGGAGGTTCGCGTACGCCTCGCGGATCCCCTGGTAGCGGTCGGCGTACTCCGGCGCGCGATCCGCGAACTCCGCGACCTGGCCTAGGAGCGGCGGCACGACGAGCCAGCCGAGCCCGACGAGCACCGCGAACACCGCGACGTAGATGAGCACGGCGGCGAGCCCGCGCGGAAGCCGCAGCCGGTCGTGTAGCCATTCGCTCGGCCCCGTCAGCGCCGCGGCGAAGAGGACGCTGATGAAGAGGATCAGCAAGACGTGCCGCAGCACGTACAGCACGAGGATCGCGACGACCGTGAAGACGGCAAAGAGCAGGCCGACGTAGATCGGCATCGAACGGCCGACGACCGAGTCGCGCCGGGGAGCCGGAACGGCCATGGACACGCCTTACCCGCCCAGCACCCGACGGGAAACGACGCCGCCTCGTCGCCCCGACCCGGGTTATGATCGCCCGCGTGTCAGCGGTGGCCGACGAGCTCGGGGCGGTGAAGCTCTTCGCGGGGCTGAGCCAGCGCCAGCTGCGCCAGCTCTCCCGCCTGATGAAGGAGCGGTCGTACCGGCCGGGCGTCACCGTCGTCGAGGAAGGCACGATGAGCGGCGTCGGGTTCTTCATCGTCGCGGAGGGGGAGGCGTCGGTCAGCGTCGACGGCCAGGAGGTCGCGCGGATCGGGCCCGGCAGCCATTTCGGCGAGCTCGCGTTGATCAACGAGGACGCGCGCACGGCCTCCGTCACGGCGGTGACGCGCCTTCGCTGTCACGTGATCGCGTTCTGGGACTTCCGGAAGTTCGCCCGCGACAACCCGGATGTCGCCTGGCGGCTCCTCCAGCACGTCGCGACGCTCCTCGTCGCGGAGCGCACGCGGAATGCGCGCGCCGCGCTCGCGCTCGCCTGAGCGAGCGCCTACGGAAAAGCCGCAGGCGGTCTGCTGCGAACCCCTGAGGTTCGCGCGACAGGCGACGCCTACCGTCGGCCTGACACCGACAAACGGAGGAAAGACCGATGTCCAGCCATCCCGCCACCGTTCCCACGCCACGCCCTGCGGGCGGTCCGGGTGGCTCGAGCGCCGTCTGGAAGGTGGTTGTCCTGCTGCTCGGCATCGCAGTCGGCGTGCTCGCGATCGCCGCGGTCGCGGCCGTCCAGGCCGCCGACCAGGCGCGAGACGACGTCGGCGCCGTGACGCAGCCCGCGAGCACCGCGACAGCCGCTGGTCACGACCACGCGGCGCAGGCGAGCGCGAGCCAGAGCCTGCCGATCCAGAGCTTCGCCGGTACGACGGGCGCCGACGCCGACGCGCTTGCGAAGGCCCACGCCGCGTACGACGCGACGCTGCCGCCGGTCCCGCCGGGCGACCTCGTGAAGATCCACATGACCCTGAAGGACATGGTCGTCGAGATCGCGCCCGGGGTGAAGTACAACACATGGGCGTTCGACGGCCACGGCGCCCCAGGGCCGATCCTCCACGTGCGGCAGGGCCAGACCGTCCAGATGACGCTCACGAACGGCGGCACGATCCCTCACTCGATCGACTTCCACGCGGCGCGGATCGCACCGAACCTCGCGTTCAAGGACGTGGCGCCCGGCGACTCGTTCACGTTCCGCTTCGAGGCGACCGACCCGGGTGTGTTCATGTACCACTGCGGCACGAAGCCCGTGCTCGCGCACATCGCGAACGGGATGTACGGGGCGCTCGTCGTCGACCCAGCGACCGCGCTTCCGAAGGCCGACAGGGAGTACGTCCTCGTGGCGAGCGAGTGGTACCTGAACGGCGACGGCGTCTCTACGCCCGCCTCGCTCGACATGAACAAGGCGCGCGCGACGATGCCCGACTGGACGACCTTCAACGGATACGCGAACCAGTACGTGACGCATCCGCTCTCAGCGAAGCCGGGCCAGACGGTGCGGTTCTACGTCGTCGCGGCGGGCCCGACGCTGGACACGAACTTCCACGTCGTCGGGACGATCCTCGACCGCGCGTGGGTCAACGGCGACATGACCAACTTCCAGCAGGGCGTCCAGACCATCGCGGTGCCCGCCGGCGGCGGCGCGGTCTTCGACGTGAAGATCGACCGGGAGGGCCTGTACCCGTTCGTCAGCCACGCCTTCGCGCACGTCGACCTGGGGCAGGTCGGCCTCCTGAAGGTCGGCAGCCCGAAGGGCACGATGAGCCACTGAGGTCGTCGCGCCCATCCCGAGGTGCCCGGACCAGGCCCGGGCACCTCGGGTCCCCTCTCAGACCAGCCGCCTACGATGCCCGCGACCGCCGATGGCGGAGACGAGCCAGAGGATCAGCAGCGCGCCAACGACCGCCGCGGCCCATGTGCTGAGGTCGAAGAACTCGTCGATCGGGTCGCCGAGCCCCAGCAGCGCGGCGCCCGCCCCGCCCAGGAGCGCGCCGCCGATGCCGAGGAGCGTGGTGACCACGATCCCGAGGCTCTGGGCGCCCGGGAAGATCGCCTTCGCGATCATGCCCGCGAGGAGACCGAGCACGACCCAGCCGATGATCCCCATGTCAGGCGCCGACCTGAGCCGGCTCCGCGTGCCCGCGACGTGCCCAGAGGGCGGCGGCTGCCCCGGCGCCGGCAGCGAGCCCGAGGCCCGCCAGGAGCCCGCGACGACGCTTGTGGCCGGTGACGGACTCGACGCGGCGCTCCAGCCGTCGACGAGCCACGCGGTAGACGATCCAACCCAGCAGTGCGTTTCGCTTCGTGAAGATGTGCATGTCGCGGGTCTACCCGGCGCCGGACGATCGAAAACGACTGCGCCGTCCGGCGACATGGCCGTGGTTGACTGGCCTGCGTGACGCGCTCCGGGCTCGAGCAGCGACGGGCCCGCGAGGGTCAGCTCGCGATCGCGCTCGCGGCGACGGCCTGGTCGACCGCGGGTCTGGCGCAGCGGCAGCTCGACGCCACGCCGGTCACGCAGGTCGTCGGCCGCGCCGCGTTCGCGGCGCTCGCGCTCTTCGCCCTCGTACTCGCAACCGAGCGCTCGGGAACCGTCCGGGCGTTCAGGGAGATGGGCCGTTGGGGGCTTGCGATGACCGTCTTTCTCGGCGTCTCCTCCGGTGTCTTCCTGCTCTCGCTGAACTACACGACGGTCGCGAACGTCCTGTTCATGCAGGCGGCCGCGCCGATGATGGCGGCGCTGCTCGGCTGGCTCTTCCTGCGGGAGCGGATCGACGGAAGGACGTGGCTGTCCCTGCTGCTTGCGGGCGCCGGGGTCGTCCTGATGGCGGCGGGATCGTTCGAGGCGGGGGCCGCGGCGATCTTCCTGCCGCTGCTGATGACGGCCTCCTTCGCCGCGGTGATCGTCATTGCACGCCACCGAAGGGAGGTCTCGATGATGCCGGCGACGTGCGCCTCGCAGCTGCTCGTCGTCGCGGTCTGCCTCCCGTTCGCCGACCTCGGGTCGGTCGGCGACGACGACTGGCTGGTGCTCGCCGCGCTCGGTGTCGGCCAGATGGGCGTCGGGCTCGCGCTCCTCACCGTCGGCGCCCGGCTCATCCCGCCCGCCCAGGTCGCGGTGATCTCCCTGCTCGAGATCGTGCTCGGGCCGCTCTGGGTGTGGCTCGCCTACCAGGAGCGCCCGACCGCGGCGACCGTGGCCGGGGGCGTTGTGGTCGTGGCGGCGGTCGTTGTCCAGGCGTGGCGTCCCGGCGCGCAGAGGCGCGTCCGTCGCGCGCGCGCCGCGGAGTCAGTGCCTGAGGCCCACGTCTGAGGCGGGCCGCAGGACCTTGCCGGGGTTCATGATCCCGTGCGGGTCGAAGAGCTCCTTGATCCCGCGCATCAGCGGCAGGAGATCGGGATGCTCCCGCTCGAGCGCCTGCCGCTTGCCGAGCCCGATGCCGTGCTCTCCCGTGCAGGTCCCTCCGCGCGCGAGCGCGTCGGTGACGAGCACGTCGACGAGCTCGTCCGCCTCGGCGAGCTCCGCCGGGTCGTCGGGGTCGACGTGCAGGGCGACGTGGACGTTCCCGTCGCCTGCATGGCCGAGGATCCCCGCCACGAGGCCACGCCGGTCGACCTCCGCGCGTGCGAGCGAGACCGTTGCCGCGAGCTGGGACAGCGGGACGCACACATCGGTCGCTCGAGGACGCTTTCCCGGCGCCGCGGCCGCCGCCGCGTGGGCCGCGACATGGCGCGCCGCCCACAGCCGGGCCCGCGCGGTCGGGTCTCGCTCGGCGACGACGTCCTCGGCCCCCTCCTCCGCCGCAACCGCACGAACCAGCTCGAGATCGGACGCGACCGACTGCTCTGTCCCGTCCGCCTCGACGAAGAGGGTGGGCACGGGCGGGAGGTCGGTGCCCTGGTGGGCGTTGATCGCGGACGCCGTCCAGCCGTCGATCAGCTCGATGCGGGTCACCCCGACGCCGGCGCCGACGATCCCGACCGCGGCGCGCGCGGCCGCGGCGACGTCGGGGAACGCGATTCGCAGCACGACCGCGTGCTCGGGGATCCCGTGCAGGCGGAGCGTCAGCTCGGTGATCACCGCGAGCGTGCCCTCGGAGCCGATCAGCAGGCCCAGCAGGTCGTAGCCGGCGGACGTCTTCGGCGCCGCGCTCCCCGCTCTGATCACGCGGCCGTCGGCCAGCACCGCCTCGAGGGCGAGCACGTTCTGGCGCATTTTCCCGTACCGCACTGTCGTCGTTCCCGCAGCGTTCGTCGCGGCCATTCCGCCGAGCGTGGCGTCGGCGCCCGGGTCGACGGGGAAGAACAGCCCGTGCTCGGCGGCGGCGCGCTCGAGGACACTGCGGGTCACTCCGGGCTGGACGGTCGCGGTGAGATCCGCGGGCGCGATCGCGAGCATCCGGTCCATCCGCGTCAGATCGAGCGAGATGCCGCCGGCCATCGGGATCGCGTGGCCCTCGAGGCTGGTGCCCGCGCCGAACGGCGTGACGGGGACGCGCTGCTCGTCGGCAAGGGCCAGCACCGCCGTCACCTCGGCGGTGCTCTGCACGCGGACGACGACGTCAGGCCGGTGCGGGCGGTGGAAGGAGAAGTCGGCCGCGTGGAGGTCGAGCTCGGACTCGCCGGTCGAGACACGGGCCGGGTCGCCGATCGCCTCGGTGAGCGCGGCGCGCAGCTCCTCCGTGCTCATTTCTCGCGGGGCTGCCAGGAGAAGCGCTTCGCCGCGGCCAGGTACCCCGCCGCACCCCACGCGGCGAGCACCGCGACCGCGGTCAGGTCGCTCGTGAGGTACTCGCCGTGCAGGTACGCCTCCTTGGTCAGCCGCAGGAGGTACGTGAGCGGCAGCACCTCGGCGATCTTCTGGAGCACCTCCGGGTAGTCGTTCGTCGAGCCGAACGAGCCCGAGAGGAACGCCATTGGCAGGACGATCAGGTTCACGACGGCGGATGCTCCTTCGTCCGAGCGGATCATTGAAGCGACGCCGAAGCCCATCCCCGCGAACGCCGCGACGCCGAGGAGGAGCACGACGACGAGCCCGACCCAGGTGGCCGGCCCATCGGCGTTGAACAGGATGAACCCGAGCAGGATCGTGACGGCCATCTGGAGCAGGAACACGACGAGCGTCGAGAGGACGACCGCCAGGAGGTACGTCCAGGCGGGCAGCGGTGTCGCGCGCAACCGCTTGAGCAGCCCGGACTCGCGGCGCACGACGAGCGAGATGGCGAGCCCGGCTAGCGCGGTGTTGGCGCAGCCGTAGCCGAGCATCCCGACGAGGAGCACGTCGACCGCCCGCTCGCCGTCGATCGTGTCGCTGTAGACCGACCCCAGCAGGAGGAACAGCATTGGCGGGAACACGAAGACGAACACGGCCGCCTCGCGGTTCCGCCAGAAGAGCCTCTGCTGCATCCGCACCTCGTGGCGGAGCAGGGCGAGCGTCCGCCCGAGGCCGACCCGCGAGTCGGCCCCGCGGGCGCTGTGTCCTTCCACGTGTGAGCTCATTCGGCGGGCTCCTCGTCGACGAGCCCGAGGTAGACGTCCTCGAGGGTTGGTCGCCGGACTTCGAGCCCTTCGAGCTCGCGACCTGCGGCGAGCGCCGCGGTCGTAAGCTCGGCGAGGAGTCGGGTCGGCTCCGCGGTCGTGACCACGATGTCCTTGCCGTGCTCGCGGTACCGGACCTCGACGTCCGGCGTGACACCGATCAGCTCCTCGGGCGTCCCGATGCGCACGACCTGTCCCTCGCGGATCACGGCGACGCGGTCGGCGAGCTGCTGGGCCTCGTCGAGGTAGTGGGTCGTCAGCACGATCGTCTTCCCGAGCGAGCGCAGCGAGCGGACGAGATCCCACGCAGTGCGGCGCGCGGTCGGGTCGAACCCGGTGGTCGGCTCGTCGAGGAACACGAGCTCGGGGTCCCCGATCAGCGCGACGCCGAGGTCGAGACGCCGTTTCTGGCCGCCCGAGAGCGTCTTCAGCTGCGCGCTCGTCTTGTCGGCAAGTCCGACCAGCTCGATCACCTCGTCGACGTCCCGCGGCCGCGCGTAGTACCCCGCGAACATCGAATGCACCTCGCGGACCGAGAGCAGGGCGGGTAGGTCGGAGTGCTGGAGGACGACCCCGATCCGCTCGCGGTGCGCGGGGCCCGCCTGCCACGGGTCGACGCCGAGCACCTCGACATCGCCACCGTCGCGCTGCCGGTAGCCCTCGAGGATCTCCACGGTCGTCGTCTTCCCCGCCCCGTTCGGCCCGAGGAGCCCGAAGACCTCTCCCGCCTGGACGTCGAAGTCGAGCCCTCGGACGGCCTCGTGCTCGCCGTAGGACTTGCGCAGCGAGCGCACCCGGATCGCGACGGCCTGGGCGCTCACGCGTCGAGGTCGAGCGGGAACGTGTCGCCGACCTGGAAGCCGGGGTCGTCGCCGGTCACGGCCAGCATGATTCCCGAGCAGTCGGGCTGGTGGCAGATGGCGGCCACGGGGCCCGCCAGGCCCTCCACCGCCGCGCGGAGCGAGTCCGCGGTCGCGCCGGGCGCGAGCTCGTCGCGGACGAGGACGTCGCAGCCGAGCCGCTCCGCGGCCAGCTCGGCCGTCTGGCGCGCGCGGGTCAGCGGGCTCGTGACCACGGCCCGCGGCGGCTCGTCGAGCGATGCGAGCCGCTCTGCGAGGAGCTTCGCGCCGTCGCGGCCCGCCCTCGTCAGCTCACGGAGCTCGTCGGGCTCACCGGACTGCGCCTCGGCGTGGCGACAGAGGTGGATGCGCATCCGCCGCCGAGCATAGTCGCACCCCTCCCGGCGGCTTTACGGCACCTGAACGCGCTCACACGCTACAACCTGCCTATGCAGGACAAGACGGTCGGTCGTGCCGCGTTCCTCGGGCTCGTGGGCGCCGGCGTCGCAGGGCTGTTCTTCGGCCGCGATGCGCTGGGCCTACTCGGCAAGGTCGTACCGAACAGCGTCGAGTCGATCGTGCCGACCGCAGGTTGGCGGATCTACACGATCGGCAGCTCGATCCCCCGGCTCGACCCGAAGGCGTACCGGCTCACGATCGGCGGGGCGGTCGACCGGCCGGTGACGTACACGCTCGACGACCTTCGCAGCCTGCCCCGGGCCGAGCAGGTCTCCGACTTCAAGTGCGTCACGGGCTGGCGGGTCGACAACGTCCGGTGGGCCGGGGTCCGGTTCCACGACCTCCTCGCCGAAGCCGGCGTCCAACCGAGCGCGAAGTCGCTCAGGTTCGTCTCCGCGGAGGTCCCCTACGACGACACGCTCACCCTGCCGCAGGCGTTCGGCGGCGACGTGCTGCTCGCACTCGACATGGACGGTCAGCCCCTCTCGGAGGGCCACGGCTACCCCGCGCGGGTCGTGATGCCGCGGATGTACGGCTACAAGAGCGTGAAGTGGGTCACGCGGATCGAGGCGCGGACGACGTACAACGACCTCGGTTTCTGGGAGCAGCGCGGGTACGACAAGGACGCGTGGATCGGCGCGTCGAACGGGTTCTGAGCTGTGCGGATGATCCAGCGCTTCGGCCGCACCGAGCGCGCGCTCCACTGGGTGCACGCAACGGGGTTCTTCGCGATGCTGGCGACGGGCCTCGTGCTCTACCTCCCGGCCCTCTCGGAGCTCGTCGCGCGCCGGAACCTCGTCAAGAACCTCCACATCTTCTCGGCGGTCGCGTGGGCTGTTGCGATCGTCCTCGTCATCGCGCTCGGCGACCGACGTCGGCTCGCGGAGGACTGGCGCGAGATCGAGACTCTCGACCGGGACGACCGCAGTTGGCTGCGCGGCAGGCCCGCGGCGCAGGGCCGGTTCAACGCGGGACAGAAGGTCAACGCGATCGTCACCGCTGCGTTCGCGGTGCTGTTCGCGATCTCCGGCTTCTTCCTCTGGCTCGGCGAGCGCGACCACCGCTTCCTGTTCGACGGCACCGGCACGGTGCACGACACGCTGACGCTGATCTCCGTCGGCCTCGTCTCCGGCCACCTCTACCTCGGGCTGATCCATCCGACGACGCGACACGCGCTTCGCGGGATGACGCTCGGCGAGGTGCGGGAGGACTGGGCGCGCGAGCACCATCCGAAGTGGCTCGAGGAGCGACGCGGGCTATAACGCGCTGGTGGCCGCCTACCGCTACGTCGTCGCGGACGTCTTCACGCAGACGCCGCTGACGGGAAACCAGCTCGCGGTCTTCACGGACGCGCGCGGGCTCGACGGCGAGACGATGCAGGCGCTCGCGCTCGAGATCGGCTTCTCCGAGACCGTCTTCGTGCTCCCGTCCGAGCAGGGCGGCACCGCGAGGATGCGGATCTTCAACCCGCAGGAAGAGATGCCGTTCGCCGGGCACCCCGTCCTCGGGACCGCATTCGTGCTCGGTGCGCCGCTCCAGCGCGGGGTCATCGAGCTGGAGACGGGCGCTGGGACCGTCCCTGTCACGCTCGAGCGGGACGAGCGCGGCGCGATCGTGTTCGGGCGGATGAGCCAGCCGGTGCCGACCGTCGAGGCAGCCGACGAGAGGCTCGTGCTCATCGCGCTCGGGGTCGACCGGGCCGAGCTGCCCGTCGAGCTCTACGACAACGGCGCGCGCCACTACGTCGTCGTGCTCTCCTCGGAGTCCGCGATCTCGGCGCTCCGACCCGACCACGGCGCGGTCGCCGACCTCAGGGTCACGGGGCTCAACGCGGTCGCGGGCTCGGGCACTCGGTGGCGCAGCCGGATGTTCTGGGCGAGTGGTGAGGACGCCGCGACGGGGTCGGCGGCAGGGCCGATCGCGTGCCATCTGGCCCGCCACGGCGCGATCGCCTGGGGCGAGGAGATCGTGCTCGAGCAGGGCGTCGAGATGGGCCGGCCGTCGATCCTCCACGCGAAGGCGGAGGGCCGGGACGGCACGATCGAGGCTGTCGAGGTCGGCGGCTCGGCGGTCGTCGTCGCCCGCGGCGAGTTCCGGCTCTAGCCGCCGAACTTCGCCACGAGCTTGTCGAGGTCGTCGTCGGCGGGGAGGTTCCCGTCCGGCGTCAGCCCGTTCACGACCTGCGGGACGACGTGGGCGAGGACGTCCGCGGCCTCGTCGTCGGTGATCCCGGCGTTCTGCGCGAGCTCGGTGACGGTGTCGTCGCCGACGACGCTGCGTACCTCCTGGCCCGACACGGGCGCGTTCGCACCGGTCCCGACCCACGAATCGGCCTGGGCGGACAGGCCGCTGGCCTGAGCGCCGCTCACCATCTTCGAGAGGCCGCCGCTCTTCAGGAGCTTCGCGAGGAGCGGGCCGAGCGCCGCCACGACCGCTGCGGTGTTCATGCCCTTCGCGGCCGTGCCCGGGCTTCCGCTCGAGCCGCCGCCGAGGAGGCCGCCCAGCATGCCCTCGAGACCGCCGAGACCGCCCTGCGAGGCGCCGCCGCTCCCGCCGAGCAGACCGCCGAGGAGGTCGTTCAGGCCACCTTCTCCGCTTCCCCCGCCTTGCTTCGTCAGGTTGCCGAGCAGATCGTCGAGCCCTGCCATGCGGATCACCTCCGGTCGTCCGTCGACGACGAGAGTTCTATACGCGCCAGTTCTACACGCGCCTCAATCGACGAGCGCCACGCCGGTGATCTCCGGCAGCTCCACCTCCAGCGCAGCCCAGAACCGGCCGCCGTCGCGCGAGACGTGGAGCCGCTCCGCCGTGGCAAACAGGACGAGGTCGGGGTGGTCGGCGGAGATCGCGACGTCCACCCCGCGGCCGAGCCCGGCGCCCGCCTCACGCCAGGTCACGCCGCCATCGTTCGAGACGACGAGTGGCGGGCGCCGGTCGACGATCGCCACGACGGTCGACCCGGACGCCGCCGCGGCGACGAGCAGCGGCAGGTCGACGCGCGGCTGCGCCGCCCGCTCGAGCGGCTCGTCGGAGAGCGCGACGACGTCCTCCTCCTCGAGGTCGACCTCGGCCGTCCCGAGCGCACAGGCGACGAGCACGGTGGTCACGACCGAGCGATCAGCTCCGCCACGATCCTCGCCGCGTGCACCGCGGCCTCGGCCGGCTCCACGCCCCGCGAGCGCGCGTCGAGATAGAGCACGGCGAACGAATCGCCTGCGCCGGTCGGGTCGACCCGCCCCTCGACACGGTGGGCCGGGATCTCCGCGACGGCCTCCGGCGTGACGACGACGGCGCCGCGCGAGGCGCGCGTCAGCACGACCTCCCCGACGGCAAGCGAGCGGAGACGATCCGGGTCGATGCCGCCCACGAGCGCGTGGGCCTCGTCCTCGTTCAGCGTGAGGATCGCGAGGTCGCGAAAGACCCCGCGGTCAACACGTGCGTCCTCCTCGAGCGGGCCGGTCTTGCCCAGCCGGACGATCCCCTGCGCGTCGAGCAGCAGCCGGCGACCGCCCCGGGCAAGGGCGGCGATCGTCGCGGCGGGAAAGTCCGTGCGGAGCAGCCCGGCAACCTGCACCCAGCCCGCGCCCGCGAGCGCGCTCGCGGCCCAGCCGTCGACGTCGTCCGGCGACCACGGATCGCCGACCGCGTCGACCGTCATCAGGCGGCGGTCGCCCTCGTAGCGGAAGCTGAACTCCGTCGTCCGCGCCGCGTCGCGGCAAACGACCGGGTGCCCGAGCGCCTCGAGCGGCCCCAGCGCCACGTCGCGGTCGACGGGCGCGCAGCCGGTGGCGACGGCCACGTCGACGGCGACATGCGCGGCTGCGCGGGCAGCCCAGAACACTCCGCCGCCGGCTCTCGGCGGCGCGCCGGCGACCCGGTCGACCGAGAGGTTCCCGACGAGAGCGATGCGACTCAGGCCCGCACCGCCCCGATCCGCACGACGCGCGCCGCGCCGGCGACGAGCAGCGCGAAGACGAACGACACGACGAAGCTCGGGAGCGTCGCCCCGATCTGCCACGAGGGCGGATCGAGCCGCTGCACCTGCTCGACCCACCAGCTCGGCCCCGTCGGCGAGAGCCACTGGTACGCGATGAACCCCGCGGCCCAGGCGAGGAGCGCCCCGACTCGAGTCGGACCTGCGTCGAGCAGCTCGGCGCCGACATACCGACGCCCCGAGACGAGCCAGTCGGCGAGGAGCACGGCGAAGAGGGGCACGAAGCACGAGCCGAGGAGGAAGAGGAACGACTGGAAGCTCGAGAGCTCGAGCGTGAGCGCGCCGATCGTGCCGATCGCCGTGGTGAGCCCGATCAGGAGCCGCTGCGGGACCGCCGGCGCGAGATTCTGCAGCGAGACCGCGCCGGAGTAGGCGTTCGCGAAGGCCTCGTCGGTCTCGGCGATGGTCAGCGCCAGCAGGACGACGAGCGCGAGCGCCCCGCCGGAGGCGATCGCCGCCGGGAGCGCGGCCGCGTCCGAGACGTCTCGCGTCAGCAACACGACGGCCCCGAGCGCGAGGAGCAGCGCGTCGGGGATCGCGTAGCCGATGCCGGTGCCCCAGAACGCGCCGCGCGGCGTCCGTGCGAACCGCGTGTAGTCGGCGGCGAGGGGAATCCACGAGACCGTGACGCCGACGACGAGGTCGACGCCTTGCCACGTCGAGAGGCCGCCCTCGCCGGGCCGGTTCCACGCATCGTCGAGCCCTCCGCCGGTCAGTCCCCACCACGCGAGGTACGCGATCGCGAGCGGGACGACCCAGATGGCGAGCTTGCGGACGACCGTGCGGACGACGCCGATCGGCCCCAGCAGCCCGAGGGCGAACGTGGCCGCGCCGAACAGGAGCGTCCACGCCCAGCGCGCCTCGAAGCCGAACACGTCGTCGGAGAGCGCGGCCGCAGCGGTCGCGATCACGAGCAGCTCGAAGATCGTCCACCCGAGGCACTGCACGACGTTGACGACCGTGGGGACATACGAGCCGCGGGTGCCGAGCGGCGCCCGCATCAGCACCATCGCGGGAACGCGGGCCTGCGCGCCGATCGCGCCAGCCGCCGCGAGCATGAGGTTTCCGACGAGACAGCCGACGACGATCGCGACGAGCGCGCTCGGCAGCGAGAGCGCAGGCACGAGCACCGTGCCGGCGACGACCACGAGGAGCGAGACGCCGAGATTTCCCCAGAGGAGGCCGAGGTCGAGCCCGCCGAGCACGCGGAGCCTCTCGGGGACCGGCTCGATCCCCCAGGATCCCTCGTGCCCGCTCAGTACGCGCCGCGCCCCGAGAGAACGGCCGGGAGCGTGCGCGCGATGATCGTCACGTCCGACCAGATCGACCAGTTCTCGATGTACGTGAAGTCGAGCCGGACAAGGTCGTCGAACTCGAGCCCCGAGCGGCCGGAGATCTGCCAGAGCCCCGTCATCCCGGGGAGGACGTGGTAGCGGGCCATGTGCCAGTCGGAGAGCATCGCGTGGTCGCGGAGCGGGAGCGGCCGCGGGCCGACGAGGCTCATCTCGCCGCGGAGGACGTTCACGAGCTGCGGCAGCTCGTCGAGCGAGAACCGGCGGAGCGTCCTGCCGACACGGGTCACGCGCGGGTCGTCGCGGATCTTGAACAGCGCGCCCGACGCCTCGTTCTCCTCTTCCAGCTCGGCCTGGCGGTCGGCGGCGTCGGCGCCCATCGTCCGGAACTTCAGCATCCCGAACTCGCGCTCGCCGACGCCGATGCGGCGGTCGACATAGAGCACGGGGCCGCGCGAGTCGAGCTTGATCGCAGCGGCGATCACGAGCCAGAGCGGCGTCCCGACGATGACGAGCAGCGCAGCGACGACGAGGTCGAAGGCGCGCTTCGAAAGCCACGCGAACCCGCTCAGCACGGGCGGCCGAAGCTCGAAGAGCGGCACGCCCTGCCCCGGCACGTACTGGCCCTCGTGGGTGAGGAGGTCGGTCGTCGCGGGCGCAAGCTTCACCTTCACCGCGTGCCGGTGGGCGAGCTGGACGACGTCGAGCACGGTCTGCTCGTCGAAGTCGGCCTCGGCGAGGACCACTTCGTCGGGGCGGTCTCGCTCGAGCATCGCCGCGAGGCGGTCGAGCGCTGGCGACGAGGACGGCCCGGAGAGCGTGCCGACGATGTCGATCCCGAGCCCGCCCTGCGGCGCGTTGAGCTGCCGCTCGAGGTGCCGAAGGCTGTCCTGCTCTCCGACGAGCACCAGCCTCCGGCGAACGCCGGCGACGCGCATCAGCTCGAGTGAGATCGAGCCGTATGCGGCGCGGAGCGCGCCGATCGCGAGGGCACTCGTGACGACCGCGGTCGGGATCAGGCCGGTCGTCGTGAACTGGTGGTCGGTGCCGAGCCCGAAAGCGAGGACGATCAGCGCGACGAGGATCAGCGCTCCCAGGATTCGCCCCGCCCCGGCGCGGCGCTCACGCGGCGCGTACAGCCCGCTCTGGAGGAAGACGAGGACCGTGATCGGCGCCAGGAACCGGAGCCAGTCGGCCGGCCCCGTCTTCCAGAGCAGCGACCAGTAGATCGTGTCGCCGTACACGAGCGAACGCAGCACGAGCGCGATGTACACGCCGAGAGCGAGACCCGCTACGTCCGCGGCGACGAGCGCGAGCACGCTGAGCGCGCGGCGCACGAGGCCGATGAGCGGGCCACGTGAGGCGACGTAGAGCCTGGCGCGGCGGACGTCGTCTGCACCGGCGGGCGGGCCGGCGCTCTCGACCGCCGTAGGGGCCTGTCCGGAAACTGAACCGGGGCGCCTGACAGGCGCCAGGCGGCGCGATGCGGCGTCCTCGGTCGCCCCGATACGTTCCAGGATCGGGGCTCCCTGCGTCCTTGCCTCGCGCCGCCTGGCGCGTGTCATCCACCGCGGCCACTTTCCGGACAGGCCCCTCGTTGGAGTCGGCACGAGCGGATTCTACGTCGGGCCCGCGACTGCGCCGTTCCCCGCGGCCACCGGCTTGCCGCGGCCGATCTCGACCCAGGGCACGAGCGGCGCGGCGTCGAGCGACGCGGCGACCGCGTCGAGATCGCTCGCGGGACGACGGCGCGCGAGGAGTCGCAGCCCGAGCGCGATCAGGCGCCGCCGGCGCGGGTCGACGAGGTCGGTGTCGTGGAAGTACGCGTGCACCTGCGCCGGGAGCCCTGGGCGGACCACGGCCCGGAGCAGGTGGCCGGCGCCGTGCGTCGTCGGCACCGCCGCGAGCAGGGTCGCGCCGAGGTCGATCCGCGCCGGCCGGTCGAGCTCCGCCCAGGCGGCCCCGTCCGGCAGGTAGGGCGGGCGCGACGACCGCGGCGTGACGTCCACGTATCCGAGCGAGGCGCACGCCTCCGCCACGCCTGCGTCCGTGTACCAGCCGCCGCCGCAGAAGAGGGTCGGGGAGAGACCGCGCTCGCGGAGCCACGCTCCCTCCCGGGCGACCCGCTCGCCCGGGACGCCGCCGGTCGGTCGGGCGTGCGTCGGGCTCGTGAAGTGCGTGTGGTGACCGAGAGGCCCGAGGGCGGCCGCGGCGCGCGCGCGCTCGAGCCAGGTCGTCTCGTCGTGCTCGCCCGCCTCGGAGTCCGGAGGCCGGATGAGCGCTGCGACGGGAATCCCGCCCGGCGGGCGCCGTTGCAGTGCGGCGAACGCGAGCCACACGCGTGCGTCGAGCGGTCGTTCGACGTGGCACGAGACGACTGCGTACCGTTCCGTGACCGTGGGCGGCATCGCGCAACGCATACCACGTTCTGCGGTGGTGCTCGTGATCGCCGCCGCCGCGCTGCCGCGTCTCGCGGTGCTCGCCGTGGAGCGGAACGACGTCCTCACCCGGTACGTCGAGAAGAGCGACACGTTCGCGCGGACGCTCGTCTCGAGCGGAACGTTCGGCTTCCTCCCGGGTGTCCCGTCGGCCTACACGCAGCCGCTCTACGCCTGGTTCCTCGCCGCCCTCTACTGGCCGCTCGAGCGCACGTGGCTCGTGGTCGGGCTCGCGCAGATCGCCGTGGCGGTCGCGACCGCGCTCGTCGTCCTCGTCATCGGGATTCGGCTCTCGTCGGTCACGACCGGGGTGCTCGCGGCGCTCGTCGCGACCCTGCATCCGTACCTCGTCTGGCACGACGTCCACGTGAACCGGGAGATCCTCGACGGGCTCCTCCTCGCGCTGCTCGTGCTCTTCGCGCTGCTCGCCTACGAGCGGGCCTCCCACGCGTACGCCGCCGCGACGGGGGCGGTCGCCGGGCTCGCGATCCTCTCGAACGCGCGTCTCCTGCTCCTGCCGCTCGTGCTCGTCCCCTACGTCGCCTGGCGCGCGGTCGGCCGGCGCGTGCTGCTGGCGGTGCTCGTCGTCGGCGCCGCCGCCGCCGTCGTGGCGCCGTGGGTCGTCCGGAACCAGGTCGTGATCGGCTGCGCGACGATCACGACCGACAGCCGGGCGCTCTGGAAGGCGAACAACCCCGCGACCCACGCGGTTCTCGCCCGCGGCGGGTGGATCGACGACGTGCCCGACCTGCCGAACGTCCCGCCCTGGCCCGAAAAGGCCGCGGGGATCTCGGTGGCAGCCGCAAAGGCGGTCGACGAGTGCGCGCAGTCGCGGTTCTATCGCGACCAGGTCTTCGACTTCTGGCGCGACCACCCCGGCGAGAAGGCGCGGCTCGCGGCGCAGGCCGTCGGGATGCTCTGGTCGCCGTTTCTCAGCGTGACCGCGGACGAGGCCGGCCAGCAGGGCGTCTCCGACCTCGTCCAACGCACGGTCGAGCCAGCCTTCGCCCTTGCGCTCTACGCGCTCGCGCTGTGGGGCGCATTCCTCGCCCCACGCCGGTTCGTCGCGCTCGCAGCGCTCCTCCTCGCCTTCAACACGCTGATGGCGATGGTGTTCGCCGGGACGACGCGTTACCGCGCCCCGTGGGACTTCCTGCTCGCGCTGCTCGCGGCGTTCGCCCTCGAGCGCGCGTGGGAGCTCGTCCGCGAGCGACGCCGCACGCCGGTCTCGAGCGCCGTCAGGTAGAGCGCCTCCGTCCGCTCGGTGCAGCGCACCTGCGAGAACGCGGAGAGCGCTCGCTGCCGTCCGGCAGCGCCGAGGGCGGCGGTGCGCTGCGGGTCGCGGGCGAGCTCGACGATCGCCCTCGCGAGCGAAGCGGGATCGCCCGACGGCACGACGAGGCCCGTCTCGCCCGCCGCGACAATCTCGGGCAAGCCCCCGACGTCGCTCGCGATCACAGCCCGGCCGCGTTCCATCGCCTCGAGCGCGACCATGCCGAAGCCCTCGCCGAACGAGGACGCGACAACGATCTCGGCACGCTCGTAGACCGGCGCGGGTGGGGCGACCCTGCCGAGGAACGTGACGCGTTCGGCGAGGCCGAGCCGCGTCACCGTTGCACGGAGCTTCGAGTCCAGCGGCCCGTCGCCTGCGATCTCGAGGGTGAGCTCGGGCACGTCGTCCCGGGCGAGCCGAAGCGCCTCGAGCAGCACCTCGTGCCCTTTGATCGGGATCAGCCTGCCGACGATCGCGAGGCGAGGCTCGCCGGGCGGCGAGGGAGGCTCGGGCCCTGGCTCGATGCCGTAGTGGACGACCTCGAACGCGGACGCGTCGAACCCCTCGTTCTCCGCGAGGTACCGCGCCAGGCCGGCGGAGATCGCCACGTGGACGTCGGCGAGCCGGGCGACCGTCCGGTCGGCCGCGGCGAAGGCGCGCCGGCTGCGGAACGGGTTGAAGCCGTGCTTCGTCGAGACGAGCAGCGGGACGCGCGCCAGGCGGGCTGCGGTGAGCCCGTGGAAGTCCGCATGCACGAGGTGGGTGTGGACGACGTCAGGGCGGGCACGGCGGATCGAGCGGGCGAGCCGGCCGAACACGAGCGGATCGACCGACGCGCGCATCCGCATCCGGTCGACCGGGACTCCGTCGTGCTCGAGGCGATCGGCGAGCTCCGCCGCGCCGGGCTCGTCCTCGTGGAGCATCACGAGCCTGACGTCGTGGCCGCGCGCGCGGAGGGCAGGGAGCAGGAGCAGGAGGTGGTTCTCGGAGCCTGAGATTCCCGCGACCTTCGCGACGTGGAGAATCCGCAAGCTCACCCAGCGAGCTCGACGACGCGGTCGGCCCAGACGTCGACCGAGTGCTCCCGCGTCACGGTGCCGTGCAGTGTCCGCCCGAGCGCCTGCCGGTCGGCCTCGAGCACGAAGCGGATCGCGTCCGCGAGGCTCTCCGGGTTCCCGTGCTCGAACCGCAGCCGCTCGGGAAGGAGCGTGTCGAAGGCGTGGTTCGAGGCGATCACCGGCAGGCACGTCGCGGCCGCCTCGTAGACGACCTTGTCCGCGGCGCCCTCCCGCATGTCGTTGACGAGCGTGTCGACGTCGGCGTAGAGCGACGGGATCGCCTGTCGCGGCACCGGGCCGCTGATGTCGACCCGGTCGAGCAGGCCGAGCTCGATCACGAGCCGGTCGAGCGCGATCCGGTGCATCCGCTCCTCTTCGGTGAGGGACGGCCCGACGATGCGGAGTCGCACCTCGGGCACCTGCTCGACCGCGCGGAGGATCGTGACGAGCCCCTTCGCAGGCGACGTCCGGCCGAGCGCCAGGAGGGTGAACGGCTCGCGATCCTCGGGCCGTTTGACGCAGGGCAGGTCGGAGACGTCGATCCCGTGACCGATCGCGACGAGCTTGCGGGTCTTGATCGGGAAGGTCCGCTTGTCGACGCTCAGGACCTTCGAGGAGGCGCGGGTGGCGGTCGAGAGGAGCGCGCTGCGGCGCCAGTGCGTGAACCAGAGCAGCACCTTGACCCCGGTCGGCCGCGCGAGCGGTGCGGCCAGCACGGCGTAGATCGGGCACATGTGCGCGAGCACCGCGCTCGGACGCGGGCGGCGGCTCAGCTCGCGTGCGAGCGTGCTCTCGAACCGCATCCCACGCCCCGCACGGCGGCTCGCGTTGAACGTCCTGATCGTGACGTTGTCGGGCAGGGCACCTTCGGCGGCGGAGTCGGTGAGCACGACGAGCTCCTCGACCCGCTCGGCGAGCGCGCGCAGCTTCGGGACCGTCGCCCCGAGCACCGCGCTCGCCGGGTCGACCTGCTGGGTGACGACGATCAGCTTCCTCATCGACATCTCGCCTCGACGGCGCTCCCGACCAGCTCGACGACACGGTCGGCGTATTCGTCCGCGGTGTACGTCCACTCGGCGGAGCGCGCGAGCCCGCCGGCGCCGAGACGCTCGGCGAGCGCATGGTCGGAGAGGATCCGGACGAGCGCGTCTGCGATCTCCTCTGGCCGGTCCGGGTCGACGAGCAGCCCCGTCTCGTCGTCGGAGACGACGTCGGGGATGCCGCCGGCGCGCGCTCCGACGACGGCCCGTCCGCGGCAGAGTGCCTCGAGCACCACCCGGGGCGTGCCCTCCGAGCGCGACGCGAGGAGAAGGAGCCAGGCGTCGTCCAACGCCCGGACCATCGCCTGCGTCTCGAGCCTCCTGTCCCACGTCACCCGCCCCGGCAGGTCGCGAAGGAGCCCCTCGACGACGTCCCGGTGGCGGCCGTCGCCGACGATCCGCAACGTCGCGCCGGGGACACGCGGCGCGGCGAGCCGCCAGGCAGCGGCGATCGCGTGGACGTTCTTGTACCGCTCCAGGACGCCGACGAACAGCGCCACCGGGTGGTCGGGCAGAGGGACGGGTGGGGGTTCGGAGAACGCGGTCAACTCGGTGTAGGTCGTGAACGTGCCCGCGGGCTCGACGCCTGCATCCTGAACGATGCGCGACGTGAAGGACGACAGCGTCCGCACGGCGTCGGCGCGGCGGATCGCGACGAGCGCCGCCCGATCCGCGAGAGGTGCGACGACGGCACGGGCGGGAGAGCCGTAGAGCCGCGACCACGTGCGCCAGTCGCCATGGATCTCGACCACGACGGCGGCCGCGCTGCGCGCGAGCGTCCGACCCGCGAACGCCGCGAGCGCCTCGTAGGGGCTCTGCGCCAGGATCGCGTCCGCGGGATGCCGCCGGAGCTCGCGCGCGATCCGCACCGGCAGCGTTCCGTAGAACACAGGCCCGTCGAGCGCGGGGACCGGCGTCCCCCGCTGGAGCGAGAACGTGCCGTCGCCGGCCGAGGCGTCCCGCGGCGCGGACGCGAGCACCCTGAGGTCGAGCCGCTCCTCGAGCGCGTCGAACTTGCGCGCGAGCGATGCGCCGAGCGGCAGGCGGTACCGCGTCCGCCCGACCATCAGCACCCTGGGCTTCACCGACCTGCCTCCTCGACGATCCGGACGATCCGCTCGAGCACGCGCGCCTCGGCCAGCTCAGCCACCGAGCCGGCAGCCTTGGCGGCGAGCGTCGTGCGAAGAGCCTCGTCGCGGGCGAGCCGGCCGATCGCTCCTGCGATCGCCTCGACGTCCCCCGGCGGGACGAGCAGGCCGTTCTCTTCGTCGTGGACGACCTCCGGGACCCCGCCAACCGCCGTCGCGACGACGGGCGTCCCCACCGCGAGCGCCTCGACGACGCTGTGCGGGAGGTTCTCCCAGGCCGAGGTCGAGAGCGCGGCGTCCGCCGCGCGGTACAGCGTGAGGACGTCGTCGCGGGAGAGGGGCCCGGAGAAGCGGACGCGGTCCGCCACGCCGAGCGCGGAGGCCTGCCGCTCGAGCGATTGCCGCTCGGGCCCGTCGCCCGCCACGACCAGCGAGACGTCCCCGAGCCGGGCGACCGCCTCGAGCGCGTCACCGAGGGCCTTCTGGCGCGTGAGGCGACCCGCGGTCGCGAGCGTGAAGCCGTTCAGGCCGAGCGCGACGCGCGCGTCGTCGCGAGCGGGGAGCGTGGGCAGCGCCGGGGCGGGGTTCGGCACGACCACCAGTCGCTCGGCGGGGACACCCCAGCCCACGGCGAGGTCGCGCAGGTACGCGCTCGGGACGACCACCCGCGTCGCGCGGCTCAGCGCGGCGTTCCGCGTGGCGCGTAGGAGACGGATGCGCGCGTCGCCGCTCTGCGCCTGGAACTCGTCGAGCGTCCCGCCGAACCGACCCGAGCGCGCCGCCCGCTCGAACGCCTCGTCCGAGACGAGCTTCACGACCAGCGGGCGCCGCGCGAGGGTCGCGCCGAGAGCCGCGCGCCGGACCATCGACGTCGCATAGACCCGGTCGGACCTCCTCGCCGCGCGCGCGACGGTACGCACGACGTCGAGGTGCCGGAGCGGAGCCGAGCGCGCACGCGAGATCCAGCGAACCGGGTAGGGCCTCGCGGCGGGCGGGCTGTCCGCGGTCGTGACGACCTCGACTGCGTGCCCTGTGTCGAGCAGCGCGGCGGCGAGCGCCGGTGCGTGGCTCGCCGGCCCACCGACGTCAGGCGGCCAGATGCCGGAGACGACGACGACCCTCACGAGCCCGCCGTCCTCGGCGCCCCGACGCCGCCCCCGGTCCGCACCTCGGCGCGGATCCGGCTGAGGACGACCAGCCAGGCGGCCGCGAAGACGAGCGTCGAGACGAGGATCGCGACCGCGGCGCCCGTCACGCCCCACCGGTCGCCGAGGATCAGGACGAGCGGCAGCAGCACGATCGTCTCCAGGCCGTGCGTGACGATCCGCAGTCGCGGCCGGCCGATCGTGACCGGGAACGACTTCGTCCACCCGAGCACGAGCAGGATCGCCGCCGAGACGAGCACGATCCGCGCGGCGTCGACAGCCGGCAGGAACTCCGAGCCGAAGACGACCCGGACGAGCCAGGGCATCGCCAGGAGGAAGATCGGGAGCGAGACGACCGCGACGGCGGCCGCGCCGAGCGAGTACCGGCGGACGCCGTGCAGGACGGAGGCGGCGCGCCCGTGCTCCCAGTCTCGGGTCTGCTCGGTGAGGAGCACGAGCCGCACCGGCGCGCTGGCCGCGGAGAACCCGCTCTGCGGCGCGAGCGCGACGCGGTAGTAGCCGACCTCGGTCGTCCCCGCGACGACGCCGAGCAGCACAGGGGCGAGGGCCGAGCGCAGCGAGATCACGCCCGTCGCGACGCTCGACTGGGCGACGAACGAGAGCAGCTCGCGGCGGTCCGAGCCGAGCGGGCGTGGCGCCGCGCGAGGGAAGCGCCGGAGGGCGGCGTAGCCGGCCGTGCCCGAGATCGCGGTCGCGGCGATCTGGCCGATGCAGAGCGCCGCGAACGCTGCGGTGACGCCGATCGACGCGCCGACGAGGATCGCGACCAGCCGGATCCCCATCGTCGCCGAGAGCAGCCACCCGCGCAGGTCGTAGCGCCCGCGCAGGAGGAGCGCGCTGGCGCTGACGTTCTCCGGCGCCGCGATCAGGGGCAGCGCGGCGGCCGCGGCCATCGGCCGGGCGAGATCCTGCCCTCCGAACAGCGCGTCGGCGACCGGCGCGAGCGCGAGCAGGACGACGGTCGCGAGCGCGCCGCCGACGAGCTTGACCTCGAGCGCCCGCCGGAAGAGCCGGTGGAGCCGTCCCCAGTCCTCCGTCGCGACGTAGCGGAAGCCGAATTTCGTGAGGCTCTCCTCGACCGTCAGGTCGAGCAGCGTCTGGGCGAGCCCGACGACGGCCATTACGGTCGCGAAGCGGCCGAAATCCTCGAGGCCGAGAATCCGCGCCGCGGCGACCGTTCCGAGGATGCCGAGCGTGACCGAGAGGTAGAGCCCGGCCGCGGTCGCGAACCGGCGCCGGAGGACGCTCGAGGCCATCGTGACGGGTCAGTCTAGGGGAGGGGGTCGCGCGCTCCGGGAATCGGGACGCCGGCCGCGCGCTCCGGAAACGCGTCTACAGTCCGCACGGTGACGGCCGAGCCGCTGCCCTCTGCCGGTCGGGGCGGGCGTCCGTCGGACGGGCTGCTGCAGGCCTTTGCCGGGGACGCGGCCACGGAGGCTCTCGCCCTCGCCGCGGCGATCCCCTTCCTCTTCCTCCATGCGACGTACCAGCCGACGCTCTCGATCGGCATGGGGACGACCTCGATCGACGCGACCCTCGCGGACGCGGCGATCGCGCTGGTGATCGTCGCGGCTGCGGTGCGAGGCCATCGCGAGGGATGGGCGCCACTTCGCTCGTCGGGCCTCCTGCTGGGGCTGACCGCCGCGTTCGTCCTCGTCGGCGCGGTCTCGCTCGCGACGCCGTCGCTGCTCGGGGAGGACTACGCGCTGGGCGTCCACGCGATCAGCGTCGCGAAGTTCGCCTGGTACGCCTGCCTTCTCCCGGCGACCGTGCTCCTCGTCCGCGCCACTCCGGACGCGGTTCCGCTGCTCCGCGCAGTCGTCGCCTGGAGCGTCGCGGCGACCTCGTGGGGGCTCCTCCAGTTCCTCGGCGTCGTCTCCGAGTTCGAAGGCAAGCGGCCTGGCCAGCGGGAGCCGTCGTTCATCGGCATCCACGACTTCGCCGCGCTCTCGGGCACGGCGCTCGTCGTGGGCGCGCTGGGGATCGCGCTCCGGGACGGCCGGCCGGCAGGGAGACGCTGGGCGCTCGTGGGCGTGGTCACCGGCGCGCTCGGCGTGATCCTCTCGGGGGCGATGACGGCTGTCCTCGGCATGTGGCTCGCCGTCGCCGCCGTCCTGCTCGGCGCGCGCGTCCTGCGCGCCCTGAACGGAAGGCGGGCGCTCGCGCTGCTCGCGGTCGCGCTCGTCGTCACGGTGGGTACCGCCACGATGCGCGCCTCGACGATCGAGCGCTTCGCGGAGTTCATCGGCCTTCGCGAGAAGGTGGCGGACAGCGGGGTCGAGAGCTATGCGCACCGCACGCTGCTCGCGTACATCGGTGGGCGGATCTGGCTCGACCGGCCGGTCACCGGGGTCGGCTGGCAGGCCTCGAGCGAGGAGTGGGCGTATGGGCCGGTCCTCGCCGACGCGCGGTCGCGGTTCCCGGACGAGCCCGCTCAGGCCTTCCCCTCGCCCGAGCATCCTTGGGGGATCCAGATGCTCTACCTCCAGGTCGCCGCCGATCTAGGCGTCGCGGGGCTCGTCGTCCTCCTCGCGCTCGCCGCGACGGGGATCGCTACCGGGATCCGCGGGATCCGCTCATCGCCGGTCGCGCTCTGCGGCCTCGGCTGGCTCCTCGTCGCGACCGGGGTCTGGAGCGGGATCGGTCTCGTCTCCGGACTTCCCCTCGGCGCGCTGACGTGGCTCTCGTTCGGGCTGGTGACCGTCCGTGATTAGACCCGACCCGCGTATCGACCCGCCGCTCTCGATGCCGACGTACGCCGTGCGCGCGCCGCTCGCACGCTGGCTCGCGCAGGAGGCGGAGCGCGCCGCCGCCGACTTCGGCCGCTACCGCCTGCTCGACGCGGGCTGCGGCGAGAAGCCATACGCGGCGCTCTTCGCGCCCTACGTCTTCGAGCACGTCGGGCTTGACAACGCGGCCCACGCGCACGCCGACATCGTCGGCCCGATCGAGGCGATCCCTGCGGAGGACTCGTCCTTCGATCTCGTCATCTGCATCCAGGTGCTCGAGCACGTCGACGACCCCTGCGCAGGCAATCAGCGAGCTCCATCGGGTCACTCGGCCTGGAGGCCGCGTTCTCCTCTCGACGCACGGGGCGATGGTCTACCACCCGAACCCGTCGGATCCCTGGCGCTGGACGCACGAGGGCCTCGAGCGCCTCTTCGCGGCGAACGGCGACTGGCGTTCCGTTACGGTGTCGCCCGGCTCGGGCACGGCCTCGTCTCTCGCGATGTTGAACTCGATCTTTCTCGAACATGCGCTGCGCCGCACCCCGCTGCGCCCGCTGCGCGGCTCGGTCGTCTCCGTGCTCAACCGCGCCGCGCGCTGGGTCGACGGCCGCTCGCCGACGCTGCGCGGGACGAGACCCGGAACGCTCGCGGGGAACTACCACGTCGTCGCCGAGCGGGCCGCGTGACGCGCGTCCTCGTCACCGGGGGTGCGGGGTTCATCGGCTCGAACCTCGTCGCGGAGCTGCTCGAGCGGGGAGACGAGGTGCGCGTGCTCGACAACTTCTCCACCGGGAGCCGGGCGAACCTCGGCGCGCTCGGCCGCGAGGTCGAGGTGGTCGAGGGCGACCTCCGCTCCTACGAGCGCGTCCACACGGCGGTCCGGGGCACCGAGGTCGTGTTCCACCAGGGCGCGCTCGGCTCCGTGCCCCGCTCCGTCCAGGATCCGCTCACGTCGACCGCAGTCAACGTCGAGGGGACGCTGAACGTCCTGCTCGCCGCGCGCGACGAGGGGATCCGCCGCGTCGTCGCCGCGTCGTCCTCCTCGGTCTACGGCGACGGGGGGGCGTTCCCACGGGTCGAGACCCAGGCGCCGAACCCGATCTCGCCGTACGCGGTCGCAAAGCTGGCCGCCGAGCGCTTCTGCGTGAGCTTCACGCGCGTCTACGGGATCGAGACGGTCGCGTTGCGGTACTTCAACGTCTTCGGGCCGCGGCAGGACCCGAGCTCGCAGTACGCAGCGGTCGTCCCGCGGTTCATCCGGCTGGTCGCAGACGGCGAGCCGGTCACCGTCCACGGGGACGGCGAGCAGTCGCGCGACTTCACCTACGTCGAAAATGTCGTCCGGGCGAATCTCCTCGCTGCCGACTCGGTGGACGCGGCGGGCCGTGTCCTGAACGTCGCGACCGGCGGCTCCGAGACCGTCAACGCGCTCGCCGACACGATCGGGCGCCTGCTCGACCGTCCGGTCGAGAAGGTCCACGGGCCCGCGCAGGCCGGCGATGTGCGCGAGTCGTGGGCCGACGTGACGGCGGCGCGCGCCGCGATCGGCTTCGAGCCCGTCGTCGGCTTCCAGGAAGGGCTCCGGCGTACGATCGACGCGATGCTCGGCAAGGAGGGAGCGAGATGACGCACGCGTTCGGCTCGATCGACGAGCTCGGCGAGGGGTACGGGTTCCGCAAGGTTCGGCGCGCGCTCGGTGTCGACGCGTTCGGCGTCAACGTGATCGTGATGCCGCCCCGCTACGAGGGGTTCCACCACTACCACGACCAGCAGGACGAGCTCTACTTCGTCCACGCGGGGACGGCCCGGGTCGAGGTCGAGGGGGAGGAGCGCCTGCTCGGCCCCGGCGGGCTCGTGCACGTGACCTCGACGACGGAGCGCCGCGTGTCGAACGCAGGTGACGACGACCTCGTGATGCTCGTCGTCGGCGGGAAGGGCGGCTACGTCGAGCGCGACGGCCACCTCGTCGACGAAGCCGACGTCGCGCGCCGCAGCTCGTTCGGCTCGGGCTAGAGCGAGGCCTCGGGCGGCTCGTCCTCGGCGGTGCCCCTGAGTGCCGCGCCGGCCAGCGCGAAGACGACCACCGAGAGCCAGTGGATGCCGATCACGTCGGTCTGCAGTCCGAGCACGGCGACCGCCGCGACCGAGGCGGCGAGCCACGGCGAGCGCGTGCGCAGGGCGAGGCTCAGGGCGACGAGCCAACCGGCGAATGCGAGCAGCCCGAGCACGCCCATGTCGACCCCGAGCTCGGTATAGCTCGACTCGCCCGCCTTCACGTCCACGCGGGTTCGCGACGCGGAGACGCCCGAGTTCCCGAGCCCGAATCCCCACGGGTGCCGCGCGACGGTGCGGATCCCGTCCCGCAGGGCGCTGAGGTGGCTCGAGGTCGAGCTCTCGCCGGCGCTGAAAGGATCGTCGGAGGCGACTCCCTGCGCGGCGGCGTTCTCGCGCAGGCACATCAGCTCGGTCGCCGTGTAGGTCGTGCTCGGCCCGATCGTCGGGAAGATCGCGACGAAGACGATCGAGGCGACGACCGAGGCCACTGCGAGCCCGGCGATCGGCACGGAGCGGCGGAGCAGGGCGAGCACGAGGAGCCCCACGGGGAGCGCGATGAACGCCGCCCGCGTGTGCGTCCAGAGGAGCCCGGCATACGCGAGCGCGCCCGCGGCGATCGTCCAGTGCCTCGGCCGCGCTGCGGCGAGCAGCAGGCACACGGCGACGAGCGTGTACGCGGTCGCGAGGGGGCTCAGGAACGTCGAGACCAACCGGCGGACGGGGCTCTCCTCGTCGGTGTTGAGGATCCAGTTCTCCGGGAGGCCCGAGAGACAGCGATACGCGAGGCCGAGCTGCTGCGAGAACCAGTCGGGCACGCCGGAGTCCCGCCACCACTGGAGCGGCACGAGGTACACGTCGACCAGCCCCCAGGCCGCGAGCCCGCAGCCCACTGCGACGATCGTCAGCCCGATCCGGCGCCACCAGACCCGGTCGAGCGTGACGAACCGCCCGAGCGCGTAGGCGCCGAGCGGAAGCAGGTGGTGGCGGAGCGCGTACAGCTCGCCCTTGGCCGTCGCGCCACCGTCGAGCCACGACTGGGGCAGCAGCCAGTAGAGGACGACCAGCGCGCCGTACGCAAGCGCGAGCCGGTCGGCCCAGACGAGCTGCGGCAGCGACCCCACCGCCCAGACCGCGGCGACGAAGGCGACGACCAGCACGATCTCCTTCCACGCGGCCGCGACGTCGAGCGCGGTGTCGCGGACCCCCGCCTGCCAGAGGAGCGCCATCGCGAGGTTGTGGAGCGCGAGCCCGACGACGAGGACGACCAGCGCCACCCGGGGAAGGCGGGAGGTCACGTCGTCGCGACGAGCGTCATGCCGAGGTTGTGAACGCGGACCGGCACCGGAAACAGCGCGCGCAGGTCGGCCGCGCCGAGGAGGTGGTTCTCCTTCGCCCAGGGCTTCCCGACGAGGTCGTACGCCCGTGCGGCGGCGCCCGACGGGAGCCAGTGCACGAGCGGGAGCCACGTATGCACCTCCACCGGGAACCAGCGGTTCGGCGTCGTCAGGAAGACGCGCTTGCCGACACGCACCGCCTCGCGGACGAAGGCCTCCTGCCTCGCTCGCTCGCCCACGTGCTCGATCACGGCGTTCGAGTGGACGACGTCGAACTCCCCGTCGGCAAAGGGAAGGGCGCACGCGTCGCCCTGCACATAGCGGATCTCCGGGTAGCGGGCCCGGAACCGCCCGCCGTCGTGGAGCCCGAGCGCGGTGATCCGCGCGACCCACGGGTAGCGCTCCTCGAGGAAGTTGTGGGTCGTGCAACCGGTCTCGCCGCCGGACTCGCCGTGGGAGACCTCGTCGACGCCCACGTCGAGGACGCTCGTCTCGGCCGTGGGTTGCATCAGCTCGAGAAAGAGGGCGAGCTTGCGCCTGCGCGAGCGGAGCGAGATCGCGTCGGCGAGCCGCACGGTCGGTCGCGCAGCGTACCCGCGGCGTAGGCTGGGGCGCGCGATGGTCGAGGCCGTCCTCACGCCCACCGGGCCCTACCGCCTGCGCCTCATGGCCCGGCATGGGACCTGGCGCGGTGAGCTGCCGCACGATCGCGTCGCGACCGCCTGGCAGCGGCCGGACGGGCGCGTCGTCGTCCGCGCGTCGGACGAGGAGGCTGTCGACCGTGCCCGGTTCATGCTCGCGCTGGACGACGACACCGGGCCGTTCCACGCGCGCTTTGCGCGCGACCCGCTGCTCGGCCCGTCCGCGCGGGCGCTCGTCGGCTACCGGCCCCTCCGCCGCGCGACGGTGACGCACGCCGTCGTCCGCGCGCTGTGCGGCCAGCTCGTCGAGGCGCGACGGGCGCTCGCGCTCGAGCGGGCGGTCTTGCGAGCGTGCGGCGAGCGGGTGGTGACGCAGGACGCGCTTCGCCGGCTCTCACCGGTCGAGCTCCGTCGGCTCGGATTGGCGCAGCACCGTGCGACGGCGCTCCACCGGCTCGCGACGACGCTCGAGCTGGAAGCGCTCCGCGCCCATCCGACCGACGTCGTCTCCCGGCGGCTCCGCCGCGAGCCCGGGGTCGGGCCGTGGTCGGTCGGCGTGATCGCGACAGAAGGGCTCGGGCGCTACGACCACGGCATCGTCGGCGACCTCTCGCTCGTGAAGCTCTACGCGTCGCTCACCGGTCGGTGGGTCGAGGGCGAGGAGACGGTCGCGCTGCTCGCGCCCTACGAGGAGTGGCAGGGGCTCGCGTGCGAGGTGCTGCTGCTCGGCTGGGCACGCGGTCTCGTGCCCGGCGCCTCGGAGGACGGAGCGCGTATCGCGCGCCGTCGTGCGCGCCGGGCGGCATAGTGTCGGCCATGGTCGACGAGCGGCGCATCGCGGTCCTCGGCGCCGGACGGATCGGCGAGGCGCTGATCGCCGGGCTTCTCTCCTCCGGCTGGCGTGAGCCCGCCGAGATCTCGGCGTCGTCGCGGCGCGAGGAGCGCGTGGCGGAGCTCGTGGAGCGGTACGGCGTCCAGGCGACGACGAGCAACGTCGAGGCGGCCTCGGGCGCGTCACTCGTCGTCCTCTCGGTGAAACCGCAGGACATCGAGGCCCTCCTCGGCGAGATCGGCACGGCGATCAGGCCCGAGCAGACGGTGCTGACGATCGCCGCGGCGACGCCGACCGCGACCGTCGAGCGCTATCTCGCCGAGGGCGTGCCCGTCGTCCGCGCGATGCCGAACACGCCGTCCACCGTCCACGAGGGAATCGCCGGCCTGTGTGCGGGTGCCCACTCCGGCGACGCGCACGTGACGCTCGCCTCGGACGCGCTCGCCCACCTCGGCCGGGTCGTACGCGTCCCCGAGAGCGCGATGGATGCGGTCACCGCCGTGTCGGGCTCCGGGCCCGCCTACTTTGCGCTGCTCGCCGAGGCGATGATCGAAGCGGGCCTCCTGCTCGGGCTCTCGCGCGAGATCTCGACCCAGCTCGTCGTCCAGACGATGCTCGGCACCGCGAAGCAGCTCCGCGACGAGGGCCTGCATCCCGTGGAGCTGCGCGAGATGGTCACGTCGCCCGGCGGCACGACGATCGCGGCGATCCGCGAGCTCGAGTCCGCCGGCGTGCGCGCCGCGTTCCTCAACGCGATCCAGGCGGCGATGACGCGCGCCCGCGAGCTGACCGCCGAGCAGCGCTGACTCCTCCGCGAAGTCGGATTCCGCGGGAGCGGAATCCGACCGCGGGTGATCCCGCCTTCGGCGGGCAGACCCCTGAAGCGGCCTGCTTCGCGGCCTGACCGCCCCCGGCCGCTTCTTGCGGCCCGCCACGTCTGCTCGGGAAGCAGCGTGGGACCAGGGGCCTGCCCGACCAGCACGTAGTCTGCGAGCCCGTGGGCGGCACGCGCTTCCACCTCGAGCGGCTCGACACGCGCGTTGGCCCCGTCGCCTCCGTGACCATCGCGAACGAGTCGAGTGGAAGCAGGCCGAACACGTTCGGCGAGGCCGCGCTGCAGTCGCTGGAGGACGTGCTCGGCCGCCTGCGGACGCGCGACTGGCGTGGGCTCCTCCTCACGGGGAGCGCAGGAAGCTTCGGCGCCGGCGCCGACATCGACGAGTTCCCCGAGATCTCGCCGGAGCGGGCCCGGGAGGGGAGTCGTGCGGGCCACGAGCTGTTCGGCCGCCTGCACGGGCTGCCGTTTCTCACGATCGCGGCGATCAACGGGGGTGCGCTCGGCGGCGGGCTGGAGCTGGCCCTCCACTGCGACCTCCGCACGATCGGCGCCGATGTCCGTCACGTCGGCTTTCCCGAGGTGTTCCTGGGCCTGATCCCGGCGTGGGGCGGGACGCAGCTCGCACCTCGGCTGGTCGGCGCCGAGGCAGCGGTACGCCTCGTCGTCGAGAACCCGCTCCGACAGAACCGGATGATCGGCGCGGAGGAGGCCCTCGCGATCGGGCTGGTCGACCACGTCGTCCCCACCGAGGAGCTGCTCGACCGGTCGCTGGAGCTGCTCCTCGAGGCGATCGAGGCCGGCGGCGGCAAGCGCCGCCCGGCCGCGAATCTCGCGGACGTCGCGGCGGTGGTGCGTCGCGCGCGGGCCCGGGTCGACGATGTGGTGCACGGCCAGGCGCCCGCGCCGTACCGGGCGCTCGAGCTGCTCGAAGGGGCGGCCGCATGGAGCCTCGAGGAGGGGTACCGAGCTGAGGAGGACGCAGTCGCCGAGCTGCTGCCCGGGCCCCGAGGCGCAGGCGTCGCTCTACGCCTTCGACGTCGTCGAGCGCCGCCTCGGGCGGTTGGACGCCCGCCCCGGCGTCGAGCCGCGGCGGATCGAGCGGGTCGGGATTGTCGGCGCCGGGCTGATGGCGACACAGCTCGCAACGCTGTTCGTGCGGCGGCTCCGGGTGCCGGTCGTCCTGACCGACGTCGATCCGCGAGCGGGCGCCGCACGCCGTCGAGGCGATCCGCGCGGAGCTGGACGGGCTTCGTCGCCCGCGGGCGCCTCGCGGACGACGATGCCGAGGCGCTTCGGCCTCTCGCCGTGGCGGGCGAGGGAATGGATGCGTACTCGGGCT
Source organism: uncultured Actinomycetes bacterium (assembly GCA_963698935.1). Classification (GTDB taxonomy): domain Bacteria; phylum Actinomycetota; class Thermoleophilia; order Gaiellales; family Gaiellaceae; genus Gaiella. The sequence goes on along the minus strand of CAVOSU010000021.1, from coordinate 61,445 downwards.
GCGGGCTCGTCCTCGAGGCGGTGTTCGAGGAGCTCGGCGCGAAGCGGGAGGTGTTCGCCGCGCTCGAGGCGGTCGTGTCGCCGGACTGCGTGCTTGCGACGAACACGTCGGCGCTCTCCGTCAGCGCGATGGCGGCGGGTCTCGATCATCCCGAGCGCGTCGTCGGCCTCCACTTCTTCAATCCCGTTCCCGTGCTGCCGCTCGTCGAGATCGTCCGCACCGACGCCACCGACGACCAGACGCTCGCGACGGCGTGGGACGTCGTCCGGCGCCTGCGCAAGCGCGGAGTCGTCGTGGGGGACGCGCCCGGCTTTGTCGTCAACCGGCTTCTGACGCGCCAGTCGACGGTGTTGATGCAGGCGCTCGACCGTGGAGCGACGTTCGAGGAGACCGACGAGGCGGCGTTGCGGCTCGGCCTGCCGATGCCGCCCTCGGCGCTGCTCGCGATGGTCGGCCCGCGTGTCGCGAACGACGTCCTCCTCACGCTCAACGAGGCGTGGCCCGATCGCTTCCCGCGCTCGCCCGTCCTGCAGGCCCTGGCAGACGGCGAGTTTCCGACCCTCGAGGCGCGCGACGATCGGCCGAGCGTCGACGAGATTTACGAGCAGCTCCTCGAAGGGCTCGCCGACGAGGCTCGCCGGATCCTCGACGAGGGCGTCGTCCCGAGCGCCGCCGAGCTCGACGCGTGCCTGATCCTCGGCGCCGGGTTCCCGTTCTTCCGTGGCGGAATCACGCCGTATCTCGACCGTGCAGGCGTCTCGCAGCGTGTGAGCGGCCTCCCGCTCGGCGGGGTCTGACACCTACTCTCCGACCGGGGATTCCGCTAGTCTCCGGGGTGCAGCGACGCCGGCGCACGATGATGCCCGCGCGAGCTGCCTTCCTCGATGGTTGCGCAGGAGTGAGCGGCGCGCATCGAGGCTGCTGCCGAGATGCAGGAATCCACCGTCACCGCGAACGTCCAGGGCGAGCACGCATCCGCGCTCGTCGAGGCCGCCACGCGTGCCGAGGCCTGGTTCGGCGAGCCGTTCCTCCACCCGGGTGAGGACCCGGAGGTCGCACTCGCGCCCGGCGCCGCGCGCAGGCGCGCGCTCGACGACGCGCAGGCCGAGATGGACCGAGCGCTCGCGCGTCCGTCCAGCGACTGGAAGGTCCGGTACGGGCTGATGCTCGGGCTCGAGCGCGTGCTCGCCGCGGAGACGCCCCGGACCGCGGCGGGAACGACGCTCAGGCGGCACCAGATCGATGCGCTCGCCGGGATGCTCACGGAGCTCATCGCGGCGACCCAGCGAAGCGCCGACGAGAACGGCGTCGGGAACGGCAGCGTCGCGGAGCTCGTGGACGAGCTCGAGGACGACGAGGAAGACGCCGAGGACGTCGAGCTCGTCGACGAGGAGTCGGAGGACGAGCAGGCGGGCTTCACGGGGGCCGACCCCGGCGCGGTCAGGCGCTACCGCTTCCGCCACCCGACCGCCTCGGGCAAGACGATCGCCGCAGCCGGCTTCGTCGAGGCGGCGCGAGAGCTCGGCGTGCTGATCCTCACCCACCGCCGCCTGCTCGTCGACCAGTTCCGACGCGACCTGACGACGGAGGGCTACGGGGATCGCCTCACCGACGCGATCGTGCAGGACCGCGAGCCGCTGCGGAGCAATCCGATGACGATCCAGACGTATGCCTGGTTCGCGCGCCACGCCGACGAGATCTCGCGCACCGCGTACCAGCTCGTGATCTGCGACGAGGCGCACACGGCCCTCGGCGAGAAGACGTCCAACGCGATCCGCCGGTTCTCGGAGCCGCTCTACATCGGGATGACCGCGACGGAGGAGCTGATCGCGAAGCAGGTCTCCGACGTCTTCCCCGCGTCCGTCGACGACCTGCCGCTGACCGATGCGGCACGGCGCGGCCTGATCGCGCCCCTCCGCTGCCTTCGGGTGCCGCCGGTCGCAGCGATCAACTCCGTGCCCATCGTCGGCGGGGACTTCGAGGAGCGCGCATTGGCCGACGCCCTCGACCACATCGCCCTGAACCAGGCGGCCGCGAGCCTCTACCGCGACCGTTTCGGGCAGACGCCGGGGATCGTCTACGCCGCGGGGGTCGACCACGCGTACCACCTCGCGCAGGAGTTCCGCGCGGCCGGGCTCAAGACGATGGCCGTCTCGGGCCGCACCCCGCCGCGGGAGCTCGCCGAGACGCTCGCTGCCTACGAGCGCGGCGAGATCAACGTGCTGATCAACGCCCAGCTGCTCGCGGAGGGCTGGAACTCGCCGCGGGCGACGGTCTGCATGCACCTCGCGCCGACCGCGTCGAAGCGCGTCTACCAGCAGCGCATCGGCCGGATCATGCGGACACATCCGCGCAAGGAAGCGGGGATCGTCGTCGACTTCGTCCCCAAGGGGGCGACACACTCCGACCGCGTGGTCTCGCTCCACTCGCTGCTCGACTCGGACTTCTACCGGGAAGGCGCGCGCGTCACGCCCGCGCCACGGCGTCGTTCGGCTCGGCGGGCACGCCGGAAGCTCTCTCCGGCACCGTGGCTCGTTCCCGTCACGCAGGACGTCGGCCGCCGCCTCGCAGTCATTCAGCGCGAGTGGCAGCGGGTCGACCCGCGCTTCCTCGACGACGACGAGCAGCGGTTCTGGGCGACGATCGCGGGCCGCCAGATCCGCTTCGACCAGCGCGCCGACTTCGCGAGGAAGTTCGCGGAAGGCCGCGCGGACAAGGGCGCCCTGGAGACATTCCTCTCGGTCTGCGCGGCGGAGAACCCGAATCGCCGGCTGCGGATGACCGCGCTCGCCGATCGCGTTGCGACACCGGTCGAACGCGCGGACTTCGACGACCTCGTCACGCTCGTCACGCAGGCGCCGCCCTGGGAGAAGGATCGCGCGGCCGGCGTGCGGATCCTGCTCCGCGCGGTCGGGGACGGGAAGGCCATGGCACCCGAGCAGATCCTCAGCCGCTGGACGTGGCGTCTCGCACGCGCGGTGCGCAAGACGCTCGACCGCAAGGCGAGCCAGGAGTTCCCCGAGGCCAAGCGCCTGCTCGGTGCCGTCGCCAACTCGCGCGGCCACAGGCACGAGGAGAACGTGGCCCAACTCGTGCGCATCGCCGCAGCGCTGCCGCTTCCCGTGGGGGCGGCGCTGCTCGCGTCGGCCGAGGGATACACCCCTCGGGCGAACCAGTTCCTCGACAAGGCCCGCGAGGAGCTCGGGCCGATCCAGGACACTGCAACGGCTCTCGCCGAGGGCCTGCCCACGCCGAAGGCTCCGGCGCGCAAGTCGCGCCGTCGGCGCCGCAAGCGGCGCACGACGGAGGCGGAGGCAACCACGGTGGCCGAGCCGGCGCAGGGCGAGGCGCCGCCGGATGAGCAGCCTGCGGGCGAGGACTCCCGGACGGCAGAGCCCACTTCGCCGGCCGAGCCCGCCGACCTCTAGGACTCGGGCGGAAGGTCGCGGCCGCGGTCGCGGTCGCGCAGGTAGCGCGTCAGCTCGTCTGCGAGGGCGTCACCGGTCGGGAGCTGTCCCTCCTCGGTGAACGACTCGAGCGAGTCGGCGCGTTGTTCCAGCTCCTCGACGTACGCCTGTGTCTCGGGGTCGGAGGCGACGGCCTCGCTCACCTGCGTCGCGTACTCCTCCTCGGCCTCGTCGAGCTCGATCGTGGGGATCGGCGCACCGATCAGGTCGGAGAGCCGGACGCAGAGCGCCTTCGCCGCACGGGGGCTCGGCGCGAGCGAGACGTAGTGCGGAACCGCCGACCACAGGCTCACCGAGCGGAGGTCGGCGATGCGGCAGGCGTCGTGGAGAACGCCGACGATGCCTGTCGGGCCCTCGTAGCGCGACAGCTGGAGGCCGAGCTCCTCGACGAGGCGCGGATCGGTTGCGGCGCCGGTGACGGGTGCGGGGCGGGTGTGCGGGACGTCGGCGAGCAGGGCGCCGAGTGTCACGACGAGCTCGACGCCGAGATCGCGGGCGAGCCCGACGACGAGATCCGTGAACGCCCGCCAGCGGTAGTTCGGCTCCACGCCGAGGAGGATCACTGCGTCGCGGTCGGCGCCCGGGACGGCGGCATGGAAGAAGACGTTCTCGGGCCACTCGATCCGGCGCGTCAGCCCCTCATCGAGCGCCACGGTCGGGCGGACCGCCTGGAAGTCCATGAAGCTCTCGGGATCGATGTCGGCGAAGCGCGTCGCGTCCCACTGACGCGCGAGGAACGCCGCCGCCACCGTGGCCGCCTGCCCGCCGTCGTTCCAGCCCCGGAACGCAGAGATCAGCACCGGGCGCCGGAGCGCCGGGCGATCGACCATGCGTAGGTCCTCCGCCACCGTCAAAGCCTAACTGTGGCCCGGTGGGCAGTGGCCGTGCGGGAGCTAGGGATGGGCCTGCTCCAGCCGCGCCTGCTCGCGTTCGTCCGAGTCGGCGCGAACGGCAGCGGGTGCCGTGAGCAGCGCGGGTGGCCGCCAGAGCGCATAGGCGACCCCGACGGTCAGCGCCCAGATCGTCGCCGCGAGCGTCACGTGGACGAGGACGAGCCCCCACGGCAGCGCGTTCCGGTACTGCACCTCGCCCACGACCATCTGTGTGACCAGGACGCCCATGAGCACGCCGGCGAGCCCCAGCACCCCCGGCGCCTGACGTCTCGAGCGGAGCAGCTGCCAGCAGAGGAACAGGAAGCCGATCCCGAACGCCGCCGCCGCCCGGACGTGCACATAGACGGTGTCGCGGATCTCGAGCCCGAGGCGCTCGACATTCGAGTCGGCGCCCGGGTGCGGCCCCGAGGCCGTCGCGACCGCCCCCGTCACGACCATCACCGCGCACACGCCGACCCCGACGACCGCGATCACGCGAAGCCAGTGCGGCCCAACCGGCGCTCCGAGACCGCGGGCGTGGCTCCACGCCTCGAGCGTGACGACGACCGACAGCCCGACGACGACGAGCGCGAGGAGGAAGTGCGACATCACCGCGAGCGGATGGAGGCCGAGGATCACGGTCACGCCTCCCAGCGGGATCTGCGCGACCGCACCGAGGAACGCCGCGAGCGCGACATGTCGCACCCACTGCGCGAGGCTCGCGACCCGGCGTGACGCGAGCCACGCCGCCATGGAGACGAGCAGTCCGGTGAGCGCGACGATCCGGTTGCCGAACTCGACGAGCGCGTGGAAGTCGGCGGCGGGGAACGGCGTCTGGCCGCAGCGCGGCCAGTTGTCGCAGCCGAGGCCCGAGCCGGTCAGACGCACGAACGCTCCCGAGGCCACGACCAGCCCCAGCGCGACTAGCGACGCGGTCGCGACATGGGCGAAGCGCTCCGGAGAGACCGGGCCGCGGAGGCGCGCGCCGAGCGTCACTGACCGTCCAGCGTCACGCCGCTCCCCTCGGTCACCCTCCCCACGGCCCAGATGCCGAGCCCTGCCGTCGCGAACGCCGCCTCGAGCACGACGCGCCGCTCGGCCGGCAGGGTGATCAGCAGGCCGCCGGCGGTCTGGGGGTCGTAGGCGAGCGCCTCGAGCGCGTCGGAGGCGCTGCTCTCCACATGGGGTCCCGCGAACTCGCGGTTGCGCCGGTCGCCCCCGGTGCGGACCCCCGCCTCTGCGACGTCGAGCGCGCCGGGAAGCAGCGGCAGCGCGCCCGAATCGAGCTCGATCCGCACGCCGGAGTGGTGCGCGACCTCGTGCGCGTGGCCGAGCAAGCCAAAGCCCGTCACGTCGGTGACGGCGTGGGGCTCGAACGGGCGGACGGCATCCGCCGCCGCGCCGTTCAACGTCACCATCGCGTCGATCGCAGCATCGAGCGCGCCGATGGGCGCGCGCCCGTCGCGGGCGGCCTGGAGGACGAGCCCGGTACCGAGCGGCTTCGTCAGGAGCACGACGTCGCCCGCCCGGGCAGCGCTCTTCGTCCACACCCCGTCCGGGTGGACGGTTCCGACCACGGCGAGCCCGTACTTCGGCTCGTCGTCGCGGATCGTGTGCCCTCCGGCGAGGATCGCGCCTGCCTCGCGGGTGGTCTCCGCCGCCCCTGCGAGAACCTCCCCGAGCGTCTCGGTGGGCAGTTCCTCGGGGAAGGCGGTCACCGAGAGCGCGAGAAGTGGCCGGCCGCCCATCGCGAAGACGTCGTTCAGCGCGTTCGCGGCCGCGATCCGCCCGAACGTCCGGGCATCGTCGACGAGCGGCGGGAAGAAGTCGACCGTGAACACGAGCGCGGTCTCGTCGTCGAGGCGGTAGACCGCCGCGTCGTCCGCCGGATCGAGCCCGACGAGCAGGTCATCGGCATCGGCCGTGACCAGCCCGCCGACGAGCTTCTCGAGCCGGGCGGCCGAGTACTTTGCTGCACAGCCGCCCGCGCGTGCGAACGCCGTCAGCTCCACCGGGGCTGCCATGCCTCGAGTGTACGGCCGCGAACGTTGGGGGAACCCCATGGTTCCCCCACGAGCCCCCTCCTTCTACGCCGTTTCCCGGTGACGCGACCATGGCCTCTCGGCCGGCAAAGCCGGCCCCCGGCCGCGGACGTATCTGCCATAGCGAGCGTCTGCAGCGCGTCGGCACGCATGCTGTGGGAGGATCAGCACGTGCCGAGCGCGCTCGTGACGGGAGGTTCGTCCGGGATCGGTCTCGCGATCGCGCGGATGCTCCGCGAGGAGGGGTTCGCGCTCACGCTGGCCGCGCGCACAGTCGAGCGCCTCGAGGCTGCGGCAGCCGAGCTCGAGGCCGCGTCGTTCGCGGTCGACGTCCGCGACGAAGGTGCGTGCGCACAGCTCGTCGCGTCCCACCTCGAGCGGCACGGGGGCCTCGACGTCCTCGTCAACTGCGCGGGCGTCGGCATCGCCGGCCGTATCGGGGACATGTCGACGAAGCAGTTCGATCTCCAGCAGGCCGTGAACCTCCGCGGCGCCTTCCTCGTCACGCGCGAGTCGCTCCCCGCCTTGCGCGAGTCCCGTGGCTACGTCGTCAACCTCGCGTCGATCGCGGGGACGATCCCCACGCCGGGGCTCGCGAGCTACGGCGCGGCGAAGGCCGCGCTCATCGCGCTGACGCGCTCCCTCGACCGCGAGGAGGTGGCCACGGGGGTCCGCGCGACCGCGATCTGCCCGGGCTTCGTCGACACGCCGATGGCGGAGTGGACCGGGATCCCCGGTCAGGAGATGATCCAGCCCGACGACTGCGCGGAGATCGTCCGCGCGCTGCTCCACCTCAGCCCGCATGCCCGCGTCCCGGTCGTCGTGATCGAGCGCGCGGGCGAGAACGTCTGACGTCGCTCACTCCTCGGCGGGGGGCGAGAGCGCGCCGAGCGCTTCGTCGCCGCCGGTGATGCCGAGCCGGCCGTAGAGCGACAGCTTGTTGCGGGTGTCCTCCAGGTCGAGAAGGCGGAGCGAGAGCTGGCCGATCCGATCGAGCGGGCCGAACGCCGCGTCGTCGACGCGCTCCATCGAGAGCCGTTCGGGTCGGTACGTGGCGTTCTCGGAGACGGTGTCGAGGATCGTGTAGTCGTCGCCCCGGCGGAGCTCGACCGTCACCTCGCCGGTCACGGGACTCCCGATCCAGCTCGACAGGCTCTGCCGGAGCATGAGCGCCTGCGGATCGAACCAGCGCCCTTCGTAGAGGAGGCGGCCGAGGCGCCGGCCGGCCGAGCGGTACTCGTCGAGCGTCGCCTCGTTGTGGATCGCGTTCACCAGCCGCTCGTAGGCGATGTGGAGCACCGCCATTCCAGGCGCCTCGTAGATCCCGCGGCTCTTCGCCTCGATGATCCGGTTCTCGATCTGGTCGGAGGTGCCGAGCCCGTGCCGTCCGCCGATCGTGTTCGCCTCCTGGACGAGCGCAATCCGGTCGTCGATCCGGGCGCCCTTGAGTGCAACGGGCCAGCCCTCCTCGAACCGGATCGTCACCTCCTCCGGCTCGATCTCGACCGCCGGGTCCCAGTGCGCGACGCCCATGATCGGCTCGACGATACGGAGCGAGCGGTCGAGGCGCTCGAGCTCCTTCGCCTCGTGCGTCGCCCCCCAGATGTTCGCGTCCGTCGAATACGCCTGCTCGGCGCTCGCCCTGTACGGAAGGCCGCGCTCCTCGAGCCACGCGCTCATCTCCTGGCGGCCGCCGAGCTCCGACACGAAGGCCGGGTCGAGCCACGGCTTGTAGATGCGGAGGGACGGGTTCGCGAGTAGCCCATAGCGGAAGAACCGCTCGATGTCGTTGCCCTTGTACGTCGACCCGTCGCCCCAGATGTCGACGCCGTGCTCGTGCATCGCGTGCACGAGCATCGTCCCCGTCACGGCACGGCCGAGCGGGGTCGTGTTGAAGTAGGTCTTGCCGCCCGACGCGATGTGGAACGCGCCGCACCGGAGCGCGACGAGGCCCTCGTGGACGAGCTCCGGCTTGCAGTCGACGAGGATCGCAGCCTCCGCGCCGACCGCCGTCGCACGTGCCGGGATCGCGTCGACGTCCGGCTCGTCGGGCTGGCCGAGGTCGGCCGTGAGCGAGTAGGGCAGCGCCCCCTTCTCGCGGATCCACGCGATCGCGACGGTCGTGTCGAGCCCGCCGGAGAACGCGATGCCGACGCGTTCGCCGACGGGGAGCGAGGTCAGGACGCGCGACATGGCCGTGAGCCTAGCCCGCTCGGCCTGTGGATCGATCGGCACGAAATCGGCACCGCTCGCACTTGACAGAAAACGGTGTCTGACACCGTTCGGCGTCAAGTGGCTGGTGCGGACACGTCCGTGCGAGCCGGCCCTAGCGTACGGCGGCGACGGCCCGCTCGAGCTCGCCTACCGAGAACGCGCCCTCGAGCTTCGTCCGGATCACGCCCTTCCGGTCGACGACGTACGTGAACGGCTCCGTCGGCAGGCGCCATTGCTTCACCCAACGGTTCACACCGTTCGCCGGGTCGTTGCCCTTGTAGATCTCCACGTGAATGAACCGGACCGGGCTGCCCGCCGGCTGGCGCTTGCGAACCGCCGAGACGACGTCGACCACCGGGCCGCACGTTCGCGACTGGCAGAACTGCGGTGTTGCGAACGTCAGCACGAACGGGTGGTGGGCGGCGAGCGCCTGCGCCACGGAGCTCGTGTACAAGCCGCGATCGGGCCGGCGGGAGGTGGTCAGCTCCGTGAGGTCACCGCCGGTGCTCGCCAGCGTGGGCGTGTTGGACGCGATCGCGCGCGCGCCGACCGACGGGGCGGCGCTCTGCTGCTTCACCACGACGTTCCCGAGCGCCTGGATCTTCCGGCCCCCGGTCGGCTGGGCGAGGTACCAGTACGTGCCCGGGCTCGCAGTGTCGATCCGGGCCACGTAGATCGCGCCCGCGTCCGCCGTCTCGCCGCCGGGGACGCCGATCGGCTCGAGGCGCGCAGTCGTCCGGGCGAAAGGCTTCTGGTCGAGACCCCGCGCCACCCAGACCTTCGCGGTCGGGCGCTCGGCCGGGCGCCCCTCCTTGTCGACGACGAGGAACGAGACGCGGTTCTGCCCGACCTGGAAGTCCGAGGTGCCGGCGATCGCCCCGACGCTCTCGCCCTGCGCCCGCCAGAGCGACTCGAGGGTCGCGGAGCTCGTGGATGCGGTCGTCCCCGCGCCCTCGCCGGCTCCCCCTCCACCACCGCAACCAGCCGCGAGGAGGATCGAGCCGACGAGGACGACGACGATCGCGGCCTGAGGGCGCTGCACGCCCTCAATGTAGACGGCAGCCGACATTCATCGGCCGACCGCCTGCCGCAGACAGCGCCCTCAGTCTCCGTCGGAGAACGTGTAGCCCCGGCGGAACTGCCCGAGCCACGCCGCGAAAAGCGCCAGGTTCAACAGCGCCAGGATCAGCCGTGCTCTGTTCACGTTGGACCTCCTTTCTCAGAAGCGGACGACAGTCAGTGCCTCGGCAGCGTTTCGGTACAAACGCGCTGCCTCGCGGGCGTCCCCCCGACGCTCCGCCAGATCACCCAGCGCCACCCACGCCCCTGTCCGGTGTGCCACGGACTCCATTTGCTCGAATGCCTGGTCTGCGGCCCGGAAGCACTGCTCCGCCTCGTCGAGGCGGTCCCGCTCCAGCAACGAGCGGCCCAGTACGAGGTTCGACTGGCCGATCTCGTCGAGGAAGTCCTCGCGCCCTTCCAGGAGCGCGAGCGCCTTGCGTGCATGCTCGTCGGCCGCCTCGTGATCGCCGAGGTGCTCGTACACAGCCGCCAGGCTCCCAACAGCCTGTGCCGCGTCGGGCTGGGAGCCGGCCTCGACGGCGAGTGCGAACGACGCCGTCAGATGCTCGATCGCCTGCTCGGGCTGTCCGAGCAGGAGCTGCAGGCCGCCCAGGTTCAGCATGATGCGGCCGGTGTTCCGTTCGTCGTTCAGATCCTGGTACATCGCCCTCGCCTGCTGCGCGTACTGGCGGGCCAGGCCCCAATGGCCCATCTTCTCGGCGACGAAGGACGCCTGGAAGTAGGCGCCTGCGACCGCCCGTGGGTCGTCGACGCCGCGGGCGAGCTCGAGCGCCCGCTCGACATCCTCGCGTGCAGCTTCGAAGTCCGCCTGCCGGCGGCGGCAGCGTGAGCGCCACGCGAGGATCCGTGCGCGCAGGACGTCGCACGGAAGCCCGGAGCGCTCCGCGAGCTCGAGCGCCTGGTCGAGAAGGTTGATCGCGGTCGGGATGCTCGAGATCCGGTAGCGGCAGCAGCCCAGCCGGAACAGCACATCGGCGCGGTCGAGATCCGAGAACTCGGGTCGCTCGGCCAGCTCTCGCGCGACCTGCAGGACCTCGATCGCCTCGCGTGGCGAGCCCATCTCCTGGAGCGACCAGCCCTCGCCCGCGAGCGCGCGCACCTCGAGCTCGGCCGACCCGAGCGTGGAGATCTCCGCGCGCGCCTCGCGGAAGAGGTCGACGGCGTCCTGATCGGAATGCGACTCGGAGAGGGCCTCGGCCTGGGCAAGCTTCGCCTCGACGCGCGTGCGGACGTCCGACGAGACGCCGCGGAGGAGGTACTCGGCGTCGACGCCGAGCCGCTCCGCGATCCATGCGACGGTCTCGCCCGTCGGGCGCGTCTTCCCACGCTCGATCTGGCTCACGTACTCCTTGGAGAACCGCTCCCCCGCAAGGCTCGTCTGCGTCAGCCCCGCAGCGACACGAAGCGCACGCACGCGGCTGCCGACGTCGCTCGAGGGAATCGCCCGAGGGGTTGCGGCCGAGTCGCGCATACCGCTGTCACTCAAGCCGCGGCCCCCCGAAAGCGTCCTCCCCCGTAGGGGTGAAACCGTGGGTGCCTCGTTCGTCCACCAAGGTGAAGCGGATCATAACGACAATCACTTGACCGAGCTACTTGACTTTTCGGGACATGGCTCGTACAGTCCGCTGACTGAGCACCGGACGGACGCCAGGACGGTGCAAGGGGCGCTGACCACGGAACCGGCGTCGGAGCGGAGAACAGCGTGACTGGGCCGCAGAGTCACGAGCTCCGCCCGGCGCTACCGGGTTCCAGCCGCCTCATCGAAGCGCCCCCGGAAGCCGCAGCCGGGGGCGTTTCACCATGTGGGGCCGGGCGGGGAGAGCCGGCCCCATACGATCCTCCGGGTGGAGAGCCCGCGCGGAACGGCATTCGTCCGCGGGTTCTCGGCGATCGCGCCGCTCTGGCTCGGCGTCGTCCCCTTTGCGATCGCGTACGCGGTGATCGCCCGGGACGCCGGACTCTCGCTCGTCGAGACGCAGGCGCTCTCGCTGTTCGTCTTCGCCGGCAGCGCGCAGTTCACCGCGGCGGGGCTCTTTGCGACCGGGGCGACCGCGCTCGAGATCGTCTTTACGACGTTCCTCCTCAATGTCAGGCACGTCCTCTATGGCTTGGCGCTTGGCCGGCGGACGTCGCTCGACGGTTGGCGGCGGCCGGTTGCGGCGTTCTTCCTCACGGACGAGGTCTTCGGCGTTGTCTCCGCGCGGCAGGCGCCCACGTTCGCATACCTCCTCGGCGCGGAGCTGAGCCTCTTCGTCACCTGGAACCTCTCGACGCTCGGAGGCGCGTTCCTCGGTGGGGCGATCCCCGACCCGGCGAAGCTCGGCCTGGATCTCGTCTTCCCGCTCGCGTTCCTCGCGCTGCTCGTGCCGCTTGTGCGCACCCGCATCGAGCTGGCCGTCGCCGTCTTCTCGGGAGCGCTCGCCTACGCGGTGGCGCAGGAGTCGTCAGGGGGCGTCCCGATCGTCGTCACCGGCGTCGCCGGGAGCCTTCTGGGAGCCTGGCTGACCCGAGGCCGGCCCGTCGAGGAGCCGCGGCTCGAGGATGCGATCCGGGAGGTCGCATGACGTTCTGGATTGCGCTCGCCGGGATGGTCGCTGTGACGTTCGGCTCGCGTTACGCCGGTCTCGCGCTGCGCACGGAGCTGCCTGCGTTCTGGGTGCGGTTCCTCCACTTCGTCCCGATCGCGGTGTTCGCGGCGCTCGTCACGCCGTCGCTCGAAGGCGGCCTGGGGGAGGGCGAGATCCGGTTCGTCGGCGCCGTAGCGACAGCGCTCGTCGCGTGGCGGACCAGGAGCCTCGGCCTCTCGATCGCGGCCGGGATGGTTGCCTTCTGGTTTCTACGGATCCCGTTCTGAGCGCCTAGCTCGAGCGTCCGGTCAGCCAGCGGAGCCGCTCGTGGGTGATCGCCTCGAGGTCGCCGGCTGTCAGAACGCCGCCGAGTCGGTCGGCCACCGAGCGGAGCAGCCCGCCACCGATGAAGACCCACGCCTCCGCGTCCGGATCGCGATCGGCGGGGACGGCCCCTCGGGCCTGCCCGTCGCGCAGCGCTGCCGCGACGAAGTCGTGCACCTCGCGCATGTGGCGGCGGATCTCGCGGCGTACCACCGGGTCCTCACCGGCCTCGGTCAGCCCCTGGATCCAGAGGTTCGGCATCGTCGGGCTCCGCCACGGGGACTGCTGCCCGGCCGGCGGTGTCCCTCCCGTGAAGAGCGCGATCTTGCCCGCGAGCCGCCTCCGCGTCTCCTCCCAGGCGACGTCGAGGCACGCGATCCAGAGATCGCGCTTCGAGGCGAAGTGCCGGTAGAGCACCGGCTCGCTGACGCCGGCCTCGCGGGCGATCTCCGCCGTCGTCGCCCCCGCGTAGCTCGTCGACGAGAACACGCGGAGCGCGGCGCGCACGATCGCGCGCCGTCGCTCCGCGGCGGGAAGCCGTCTCGCCGCCTCGCGGACGTCCGTGGTCACGCCGCCTCGACGGACGGCGCCCGCGCTGCTCGGTGCCGGCCGCCTCGGTGCTGTGCGGCCGGATCAGCCAGGCTGCGACGACGGAGCCGACGAGCGCGATCGCCGACGCGACGAGCAGCGCCCGTTCGAACCCGCGCATGAACGACTCGGTCGTCGGCGGTGTCGCGAGCTGCGAGGCCATGATCGCGCCCATCAACGCGATCCCCGTGGAGCCGCCGACCTGGCGGCACGCGTTGAGGACGGCCGAGCCGACGCCGGCCTTCTCGACCGGCACCGCGCGCATGGCCGCGGCCGAGCTCGGCGTCATCGTCATCGCCATCCCGAACCCACCGATCACGAGGCCGGGCAGGAGCCGCCAGAACGTCGCGTCGCTCGAGAGCTGGCTGAAGTACGCGAGCTGGACGGCGAGGAGGAGCATCCCGCCGGCCATGAGCCCGCGCGAGCCCCAGCGGTCGGACAGCCGACCCGCCAGCGGTGCGGCGAGGATGATCAGGACCGTCATCGGGAGGAACGCCGCGCCGGCCTGGACGGCGGAGTACCCGAGGACGTTCTGCATGTAGAGCGAGACGAAGAAGAACACGCCGAACATCGCGAGCGCGACCAGGAGCATCACGAGGTTTGCGCCGGCGTACGTGCGGTTGCGGAACAGCGTGAGGTCGAGCATCGGCGCCCGCTGGCGCCGCTCGAGGATGATGAAGGCCGTGATCGAGACCGCGGCGACGACGAACGCGCCGACGATCCGGGCCGAGCCCCAGCCGTAGTTGTTGGCCTCGATCAGGCCGTACGTGAGCGTGAAGAGGCCGAGGGCGGAGGTGGCGAGGCCGGGCAGGTCGAGCCGCTCGTGGGTCTCGTCGCGCGACTCGTCGATCAGGAGGAAGCTCGCCGCGATCCCGAGGATGCCGATCGGCACGTTGACGAAGAAGATCCAGTTCCAGCTCGCGTGCTCGGTGAGCAGGCCCCCGATCAGCGGGCCGAGCGCGAGCGCGAGCGCCGAGGTTCCCGCCCAGATCCCGATCGCGGTGCCCCGCTGGCGCGGCGGGAAGGTGACGGCGATGATCGACAGCGTCGCCGGGTTCATCAGCGCGGCGCCGACGCCCTGCGCGATGCGTGCGGCGATCAGCGTGTCTCCGCTCGATGCAAGCCCGCAGGCAAGGGAGGCGAGCGTGAAGATCGCGATGCCCGTGACGAACACGAGCCGGCGGCCGTAGGCGTCGGCAAGCTTGCCGCCGATCAGCATCAGTGCCGCGAACGTGAGGGCGTACCCGGACACGACCCACTCGAGCTCGGACAGGCCGACGCCGAGGTCGCGCTGGATCGAGGGCAGCGCGACGTTCACCACCGTGTTGTCGAGCATGATCATGAACAGCCCGAACGCCACGGCGCCAAGCGTCCACCACTTCTTGTTCTCCTCCGTCACGAGCCCTGCGAGCATGCGGTTCACCACCTCTCCAAGTTAGTGCGTACTACGCTAGCAACGCGCCCACGGGTCGGGCGTCGGCGGTTAACGGGTACGCAACCGCTCCGGGCGTAGGATCGCCGAGTGCCGGTCTTCATCTGCCCGAACTGCCGTGAGCGAACTGTCGACGTCGACGGGTACGAGGGGTTCACGACGAATGTCCCCCAGTGCCGCAACTGCGGCTTCGGCTTCCTCTTCCAGCTCCTCGAGGACTACTACCCGGCTCCGTCGACCGGGTTCGTCGTCTGCGACCGCGACGCCCGCGTGCTCGCCGTCGGCCGCGGGGTGTTCGAGCTGACCGGCTTCCGCGAGCCTGACCTGATCGGCCGTGACGTGGGCAGTGCGCTCCACCTCTCGGACACGGCGCCGCTCGAGCTCGTGCGCGAGTGGGGCGTGCGCCGCCTCGGCGAGCGTCTCGAGCTGCGGACGCGCGCCGGGCTCGTCAAGCCTGTCGTCGTCGACCTCTTCCCCGCGTACGACGACGACGGCGGCCTGCTCGTCGCGCTGTCCACGCGCTCGTGAGCCAGGGCTCGGTCTGGCTCGTCCGGCACGGCGAGACGGACTGGAGTCGCCGCCGGCTCCACACGTCGGTCACCGACGTCCCGTTGACCGAGATCGGGGTGGGAGCGGCGCGGGAGCTCGGCGCGAAGCTCGCCGGACGGTCGTTCGCCCTAGTCCTGACGAGCCCGCGGCTCCGCGCCCGGAGGACGGCGGAGCTCGCCGGCTTCCCCGACGCGTTCTCCGACGACGACCTCGCCGAATGGGCCTATGGCGAGTACGAGGGCATCAGCACAGCGGAGATCCGACGAACGGTTCCGGGCTGGACGATCTGGAGTCACCCGGCGCCGGGCGGCGAGACCCCGGAGCAGATGCGCGACCGGGTCGACCGCGTGATCGCCCGCGTGCGCGCCGTGGACGGCGACTCCCTCCTGTTCGGGCATGCGCATTCTCTCCGCGCGCTCGCGGCCCGCTGGCTCGGAGAGGACGTCAGGGATGGACGGCTCTACCGCCTGGACACCGGGACGCTCTCGGTGCTCGGCTTCGAGCGCGAGACCCCGGTGATCGAGCGCTGGAACGCGTGACCGCGTCACCGCGTCAGCACAGTAGGAGCCAGACCTATCCGTCGCGTCCGGGGAGCGGACCGGGATGGATGCCGAGACCCGTCCCGTCACTGCGCACTCGAGCGAAGGGGGCAGGCGGAGCGTCACCTCGGCAGTCCCGCCGAGGCGTGCGCCGAGCAGGCCGGCCGCGTACCCGCCGTTCGCGGAGTCCAGCGGGCCGCGGTACCTGCGGGCGATCGTCACGGTCTCTGCCATCGATCATTTAGACTGAAGTTTGTGATCGTGAGTCGAAAACCTCTGGGACGCTCATACGACACAGCGGAGAGGATGTCCGGGTGAGGCTGGCTCTCGCGCAGCTGAACGTCGTCGTCGGAGATCTCGACGGGAACGTCGAGAAGATCGTGGGCGCCGTGCGGGAGGCAGAGCGCGCCGGGGCCGACGTTGTCGTCCTGCCCGAGCTCGCGGTCACCGGCTACCCGCCGGAGGATCTCCTCCTGCGGCCGGGGTTCTTGCACGCTGCGCGCGAGGCCGTCGACGAGGTCGCGCGCGCGTGCACGCAGGCAGTCGCGCTCATCGGCGGCCCTGCATTCGCCCGCGATCTCGCCAATGCCGCGTTCGTCTGCGCGGACGGCGCGGTGCGCGGCGTGTACCGCAAGCAGTTCCTCCCGAACTACGGGGTCTTCGACGAGCACCGTTACTTCGCGCCCGGCCGGGAGCTCCTGCTGCTCCAGCTCGGCGACGCCCTCGTCGGGCCGACGATCTGCGAGGACGTCTGGCAGCCGGGCCCGCCGGCGACCGACCTCGCGCTCGCGGGCGCGACCCTACTGGTCAACCTGTCCGCCTCCCCGTTCCACGTCGGCAAGGCGGAGGACCGCGAGGAGATGCTCGTCACGCGAGCGCGCGACAACGCCGCGTACGTCGCCTTCTGCAACCTCGTCGGCGGGCAGGACGAGCTCGTCTTCGACGGCCACTCGGTCGTCCTCGACGACGAGGGCGAGGTGATCGCCCGGGCAGCGGGCTTCGAGGAGGCGCTGCTCGTCGTCGACGTCGACCCCAACGAGGCGCTCGGCAGGCGGCTCCGCGACGTGCGCCGCCGCGAGCTGGAGCGTTCCCGCGAGGAGCCCGTGGTCGCGACCACGCTCGTGCTCGCGCCCGCGCAGCCTGTCACGGCGCCGGTCGAGCCGTCCGTGACGCCGTTCGCGCCGGAGCTCGAACAGATGCGCCGTGGGCTCGTGCTGGGCCTCTCCGACTACGTCTCGAAGAACGACTTCCGCGACGTGGTGATCGGCATCTCCGGCGGGATCGACTCCGCGGTCACCGCCGCGATCGCGAGCGACGCGGTCGGCGCCGATCGCGTGCATACGGTCTCGATGCCATCGCGATTCTCGTCCGACGAGACTCGCGACGACGCCCGCCAAGTGAGCGAGAACCTCGGCGTCGACTTTCGCGAGGTTCCGATCGAGGACGTCGTCGACGCCTACCACCAGGCACTCGGCGGGCTCGACGGGCTCGCTGCGGAGAACCTCCAGGCGCGGATCCGGGGGACGATCCTGATGGCCCTCTCCAACACCCACGGCTGGCTCGTGCTCGCGACGGGCAACAAGTCCGAGATGGCGGTCGGCTACGCGACGATCTACGGGGACATGGTCGGCGGCTTCGCCGTCTTGAAGGACGTGTTCAAGACAGACGTATTCCGGCTCGCGCGCCACCTGAACGAGCGCGCCGGGCGCGAGGTCGTGCCCGTCTCGACGATCGAGCGGCCGCCAACCGCGGAGCTTCGCGCCGACCAGCGCGACGACCAGTCGCTGCCGCCGTACGACGTGCTCGACCCGGTGCTCGAGGCGTATGTCGAGCTCGACCGCTCACGCGAGGAGCTCGACGCCCAGTTCGACCCCGAGGTCGTCGAGCGCGTCCTCGTGCTCGTCGACCGGGCCGAGTACAAGCGGCGCCAGGCCGCCCCCGGCGTCAAGCTCCGGCCGCGGGCCTTCGGCCGCGACTGGCGGACGCCGATCACGAACCGCTGGCGCGGCTAGCCGCGCTCGGCGGCCGTCATCTCCGCCAGCGCCTCCACCGTGCGCCAGTTCCGCACCGTCAGCGTCAGCGGGAGGCGGCGCTTGACGAGCGCCTCCATCAGCTTCGACCGGCCCTGGCCGTTCGGGACGCTGACGTAGATCTCGCGACCGTGCAGCGTCAGCTCGTCCGGGAGGTACGGGCCGAGGTCACCCAGCTCCAGCTGACCGAGCTCGACCTCCTCGTCGAGGAACGCGACGACGACCTTCGTGGGGTCGGAGACCGGATATGGGTTCGCAGCGACGACCTTGGCGAGCTCCTCGCCGGTGCGGAGGAGGACCGCCACCGCGTGCCCGGTCGTCTCCTCGATCGCCTTCGAGAGGCGAGCCGCGTGGTCGCCCTTCCCCTTGGGCGTGAAGACGACGTTGCCGCTCTGCAGGTACGTCTCCACGTCGGTGTGGCCGAGGGACTCGACGATCGACCGCAGTTCCGCCATCGAGACCCGCTTGCTCGAGCCGATGTTGATCCCGCGCAGGAGTGCCGCGACCCGCATCGCCGCAGTCTCGCAGCCGGAGGAGCTCAGGCGACGAGCGCTCGCAGGGCTCGGAACCAGCGCAGCCGCTCGTCCCACGGCACGGCCGCGTTCGCGGGTGAGGTCGAGGGGAGGACGAACAGGAGCGTGTCGCCCAGCCGGCGGTCCTGGAGGCCATGCTCCGGGCGACCGCCGAACGGGCCTCGATACGCCTCCTTGCCGACGAAGCCGATCGCGCGTGGAAGGAGGTCGCGCGCGAGGCGCTCGAGCCGTTCCGCGCTCCCTGCGAAGTCGCCTCGACGGAGGTCCGACGATCCGCGTGTCGTGCGCCGCGCTGCGTTCGTGATCCCGATGCCGAACGAGGGAAGCTCGTCCTGCTCCTCGGGTGAGAGCAGCCGCGGCGTGAAGCCGGCGGCGTGGAGCAGGCGCCAGAAGTCGTTCCGAGGGTTCGCGAAGTGGGCGCCAACCGCCGCCGAGCGATGCCCGGGGTTGATTCCGCAGAAGACGACGTCGAGGTGCGGTGCGAGCACGTCCGGGACAGCGCTCCTCGGGTGCGACCCGTCATGATGATCGTGAGCCGGAAACATCATCCCGCTGCCTACGTGCAGCCGAGCACAGGAGGCGTTGTGGCTTTCATGGTTCATCATCTCAAGGTCGACGACTTCGACACCTGGAAACCGTTCTTCGATCAAGATCCCGTCGGCCGTAAGCAGTCGGCGAAGGGCCACCTCATGCTGCGCAACGTTGACGACCCGAACGAGGTGTTCACACGGGTGGAGTTCGATTCGCTCGAGGAGGCGAAGGCGTTCCGCGATCGTCTCGTCGCCTCAGGTGCGCTCGACCAGACGACCGTGTTGACCCCACCGACGGTCGTGGAGCTGGTCGAGAACATCACGTACTAACGGCTCTCCGGCCGTCACGGACAGCGTTGGAAACATAGGAATACTCCTCAAGACGACGTCCAGGCCCTCGGCGAGGACGTCCGGGACTGCGGTCGTCAGGCCGCCTCGGGCTCGCGCTCGTCGAGCAACGCCTCGAACGCGAGGCGGATGCGCTCGGTGAGGACGGCGGCTGCTTCCGGCGACTCGGCGTCCGACCGGACTACGGTCACCGCGTCCTCCTCGCCCACCCAGCCGTAGCATCGGAGGTAGCACTCCTGCTCGTCCAACGGCCGCAACCGCTGCATGGGCCATCACCGTAGGCGACGGACCGGACGGTGCCGAACCTCTAGGGTTGTGTCATGTCAACGAGGCCGAGGTCGTTTGCCTACGCCGTCGAGGTCGACGAGGCCTGGAGCGCTCGGAGCGAGCTCGGCGGCACGGCGATCCCGGCCGACGAGGAGCACTGGGCGCCCGAGCATCTCGTGCTGGCCGGTCTCGCGCGCTGCTCGCTGACGAGCCTCCGGTATCACTGCAGGCGCGTGGGCGTCGAGCTGTCCTCGCGAGCGTCCGTCCGCGGCACCGTGACGCGGCGTGCCGAAGACGGCCGCTTCGCGTTCGTCGAGATCGCCGTCGAGGCCGACGTCGCGTTCGAGCCGAAGCCGGACGACCAGACGGTCGCCGACCTGCTGATGAAGGGCGAGCGCGACTGCTTCGTCGGCGCGTCGCTGACGGCGCAGCCGACGTACGACTGGCGCGTGACGTGAGCGCCACGCGCCTCGACGTCGACGCCGTCCGCGCACGGTTCACGGCGCTCGATCGGCCACTGGCCTTCTTCGACGGGCCCGGCGGGACACAGTGCCCGGACGAGGTGATCGACGCGATCGCCGACTACCTCCGGCGGGACAACGCGAACATCGGCGCGCCCTACGAGACGTCGCGGCGCACGGACGAGCTCGTCGCGCGTGCGAGGGAGCGGGCAGGCTCGTTCCTCGGCTGCGCGCCCGAGGAGGTCGCATTCGGCCAGTCGATGACGGCGATGAACTTCCTCCTCACCCGTGCGCTCGGCCGTGAGCTCGAAGCGGGGGACGAGGTGCTCGTGACGCGGCTCGACCACGACGCGAACGTCGCCCCGTGGCTCGCGCTGCAGGAGGACATCGGCGTCGTGGTGACGTTCGTGGACGTCCACGACGATCTCTCTCTCGACCTCGACGACCTCGCGGCGAAGCGCTCGCCGAAGACGAAGGTCGTCGCCTTCCCGGCCGCGGCGAACTCGGTCGGGACGCGGCCGGATGTCGCGCAGATCGTCGAGCTCGCCCATGAGGCCGGCGCGCTCGCGTGGGTCGACGCGGTGCACTACGGCCCGCACGGGCCGATCGACGTGGCCGCGTGGGGGTGCGACATCCTCGTCTGCTCGCCCTACAAGTTCTTCGGCCCGCACATGGGCATGGCCTTCGGACGCGAGGACGTGCTCCGGCGCTGGCGGCCGTACAAGGTGCGCCCCGCCGCGGACGAGCCGGTCGGCCATCGCTTCGACCTCGGGACGTCCCAGCACGAGCTCATCGCCGGCTTCGTCGCCGCAGTCGACTACGTCGACTCGCTCGGCTGGGATGCGATCGTCGACCACGAGACGGTCCTCGGGCAGCAGTTCCTCGACGGGCTGCCGGACGGCGTGACGCTCCACGGCCTGCGGACGATGGAGGGACGGGTCCCGACCTTCTGCTTCAGCGTCCCGGGCCGCACCGCCCGCTCCGTGGCGGAGCATCTCGCAGAGCGGGACGTCGCGGTCTGGTGGGGCAACTACTACGCGCTCGAGACGATGCGCCACCTGGGGCTCGACGTGGACGACGGCGCTGTCCGCGCGGGGATCGTCCACTACAACACCGCGGCCGAGGTCGATCGGCTGCTTGCCGGGCTCGGCGAGCTGGTCTGACGGGCGCCGGGTAGCATCGCGCCGTGGCGACCTTCGAGCGTTCGACGCTGACCAACGGCACCCGCGTGCTGACCGCGCCGATGGACCACGCTCAGTCCGTCTCGTGCTTCGTGATGTTCGCAGCCGGCTCGCGTTACGAGCGGCGCGAGGAGAGCGGGATCGCCCACTTCGCCGAGCACATGTTCTTCAAGGGCACGGAGCGGCGGCCGACGGCCCGGGACATCGCGACCGAGATCGACACGATCGGTGGGGAGTTCAACGCCTTCACGGGCAAGGAGCTCACCGGCTACTACGTGAAGTGCGCGGCCGAGACGCGCGACGTCGCGCTCGACGTGCTCGTCGACATGCTCCGCAACTCGCGCTTCGACGCGGACGAGATCGACCGCGAGAAAGGCGTGATCGTCGAGGAGATGAACATGTACGCCGACACGCCGCGGAGCTACGTCGGCAACGTCTGGGAGCGTCATCTCTACGGCGACCAGCCGCTCGGCTGGGACGTGATCGGCAGCGAGGAGACCGTTCGCGCCGCGACGCGCGACACGTTCCTCGGCTACCTGGCCCGCTGGTACCTCCCGGAGCGGACCGTGATCGGCCTCGGCGGGCAGATCGGCGACGACGCTCTCGCACGGCTCGAAGAGCTCGTCGGCGACATCGGGGCGGGCGCCACCGGCACGGCCGCTCCCGTGGTCCTACCGGACAACGGGAGCCCGGTCCTGATCCACACGAAGCAGTCCGACCAGGCCCACGTCGTGATCGGCGCGCGGAGCTTCCCGCACGGTCACCCGGACCGGTACGTCCTGCAGCTCCTTTCGACGGTCCTCGGCGGCGGCATGTCGTCGCGCCTGTTCACGGAGGTACGGGAGCGGCGTGGGCTCGCATACTACGTCTTCTCCGGCAACCAGAGCTACGCCGACGCCGGCACGCTCGGCACGCAGGCGGGCGTCGACCTGAGCCGGATCGACGAGGCGGTCGAGACGATCGTCGCCGAGCTGCGCAGGATCGCCCGCGAGCCCGTCCCGGCGGAGGAGCTCGAGAAGGCGCGCTCGTTCGCGAAGGGCCGCTTCGTCCTCGGCCTGGAGAGCCCGCATGCGACGATCATGTTCGGCCTGCGCCGCGAGATCCTCGAAGGTCGGGCGGTCGAGCCCACCGAGGTGCTGGAGGGGCTCGACGCCGTCACCGTCGAGGACGTCGAGCGCGTCGCCGCGGAGATCCTCGGCGGCGAGCTTCGCCTCGCGCTGATCGGGCCGTTCGACGAGCCCGAGCGCTTCGAGCGCCTCATCGCGGCCTGAGCTCGGTGGACCGGTCCGCCCCGCCAGGCCGTCGTTCGCCGAACATTGACGCATGACGCTATCAGCGTTATCTTGACGACATGGACGACGACGACGTGCCCGAGCCCTTCACCATGCCCGTCCCGCCCGGCTTTCCGCCCCCTCCGCACGGCGGAGACCGCGTGCTCTTCTTCCGTACGCACGAGACCGAGGGCGGTCCCGGAGGCAAGGAGCACGAGGACATCATGCTGCGTCGCGTGCCCCGCGAGGTCGCGATGCGCTACCGGGCTGCCGCGGGCGGCCGAGCGATGACCCACGCGAAGTACCTCACCGCGCTCGTCGAGCTGCACGCGAAGCTCCGCGAGCGCGCCGACGGCGGCGACGAGACCGCCAGGACCGTTCTCGAGGAGCTCGGCCTGCAGACCGTCGCGGTCTGAGCGACACGGCGTCGTAGACTCGGTCGATGACCGAGCGCGAGCTCCTGCGACGGGCGGCGGAGCTCGCCGCCGACCATCTCGACACGCTCGACACCCGGCCCGTGTACCCGCGGGTCTCGGTCGACGAGCTCACCGCGCGAATCGACGTTCCACTGCCCGACGGGCCGACCGACCCGGCCGCGGTCGTCGAGGAGCTCGCGGCAGCGCTCGAACCCGGCGTCGTCGCGAGCCAGAGCGGGCGCTACTTCGGCTTCGTCGTCGGCTCGTCGCTCCCGGCGGCGCTCGCCGCCGACGTGCTCGTCTCGGCCTGGGACCAGAACCTCGGGCTCCTGGCGCTCGGCCCGTCGGCGCTCGTCGCCGAGAACACGGCGGGCGCCTGGGTCAAGGACCTGCTCGGGATCCCGGCGAGCGCATCGTTCGCCTTCGTCACGGGCTGCCAGACGGCTCACTTCACGTGCCTCGCCGCGGCGCGACAGCACGTGCTCGTCGCCGTCGGCTGGGACGTCGACCGAGCAGGGCCTCTGCCGGCTCACCGTCTCTCACCGTCCTCGTCGGCGCGAAGCGCCACTCGACGATCGATCGCGCGCTGCGCTACCTCGGCATCGGCCGGAGGCAGATCCACGCGCTCGATGCGCTGCCGGACGGCCGGCTTCGATCCTGCAGGCGCTCCGCGAGCGCGCTCGCCGGCGCCGATGGGCCGACGATCGTCTGCGCCCAGGCGGGCGAGGTGAACACCGGTGTGTTCGACGACCTCGTCGCGATCGCCGACGCGGTCGAGGGCACGGGCGCGTGGCTCCACGTCGACGGTGCGTTCGGGCTGTGGGCCGCGGCGAGCCCGTCGCTCCGGCATCTCCTCGCCGGCTCCGAGCGGGCCGACTCGTGGGCGACCGACGCTCACAAGTGGCTGAACGTCCCGTACGACTGCGGCATCGCCTTCTGCGCGCATCCCGACGCGCACCGCGAGGCGATGACCGCGCAGGCCGTGTACCTCGTCCGCGAGGCGGACGTGATCCGTGAGCCGGTCGACTGGACGCCCGAGCACTCGCGCCGTGCGCGCGCTGTCCCGGTCTACGCGGCGCTGCGTCAGCTCGGCCGCTCGGGCGTCGCAGACCTCGTCGACCGCTCGTGCGCCCACGCACGACGCTTCGCCGCGGGGATCGCGGAGCTCTCGGGCTGCGAGGTGCTCAACGACGTCGTGCTCAACCAGGTGCTCTTCCGCTTCGCCGACGATGCGACGACCAAGGCGGCGCTCGCCGCGGTGCAGGCGAGCGGCGAGGCGTGGATGAGCGGCACCGAATGGGACGGCCGTGCGGCGATCCGGCTCTCCGTCTCGTCGTGGCGGACGACCGAGCGCGACATCGATCGCGCCCTCGCCGCGTTCGCCGCCGCGGTGGCCTGAGCTCAGGCCTCGTCGGCCGGCGTTGCGGCCGCGCGCTCCTGGATCTCGTCGACGACGGTCGGGTCGGCGAGGGTGGTGGTGTCTCCGAGTTGGCGGTGCTCTGCGACGTCACGGAGGAGGCGGCGCATGATCTTGCCGGAGCGCGTCTTCGGCAGCTCGGGCGTGAAGACGATGTTGGCGGGCTTGGCGATCGCGCCGATCTTCGCGGCGACGTGGTCGCGGAGCTCCTCGAGCATCTCGACGGAGCCGTCGTCGCTCCCCTTGAGGGTGACGTAGGCGACGATCGCCTGGCCGGTGACGGCATCGGTGCGACCACAGACAGCCGCCTCGGCGACTCTGGGGTGGTCGACGAGCGCGGACTCGACCTCGATCGTGGAGATCCGGTGGCCGGAGACGTTCATCACGTCGTCGACGCGGCCGAGGAGCCAGAAGTCTCCGTCCTGGTCGATGCGGGCGCCGTCGCCGGCGAAGTAGAGGCCCGGGAAGCGCTCCCAGTAGGTCGCACGGTATCGGGCCTCGTCGCCGAAGATGCCGCGGGTCATCGCCGGCCACGGCCGGTCGAGGACGAGGTAGCCGCCGCCCTGCTCGACCCGCTCGCCCTGCTCGTTGACGACGCCGGCGGAGACCCCCGGGAACGGCTTCGTGGCCGCGCCGGGTTTCGTCGTCGTGACCCCGGGCAGCGGGGTGATGAGGACCATCCCGGTCTCGGTCTGCCACCAGGTGTCCACCACGGGGCAGCGCCCGCCGCCGATGTTCTCGTGGTACCAGATCCAAGCCTCGGGATTGATCGGCTCGCCGACGGAGCCGAGGAGCCGGAGCGACGTGAGGTCGTGTGCCCCGGCGTGCTCGGGGCCCCACTTCATGTGGGCGCGGATCGCGGTCGGGGCGGTGTAGAGGATCGTCACGCCGTAACGCTCGACGATCGACCACCACCGCTCCTGGTCGGGGAAGTCGGGCGTCCCCTCGTAGAGCACGGACGTGGCGCCGTTGCACAACGGGCCGTAGACGATGTAGCTGTGGCCGGTGATCCAGCCGACGTCGGCGGCGCACCAGAACACGTCCGTGTCGGCCTTGAGGTCGAAGATGTAGTGATGGGTCGTGGCGACGCCGACGAGGTAGCCGGCGGTGGTGTGGACGATCCCTTTTGGCTTGGCGGTGGTGCCGGACGTGTACATCAGGAACAGCAGGTCCTCGGAGCCCATCGGCTCACACGGACACGACCCCGGGTCAGCGGACGCATCGATCTCGTGCAGCCAGCGGTCACGTCCCTCCTGCATCGGGACGTCGTTTCCCGTCCGGCGGAGCACGAGGCAGGAGCGCACCTGTGGTGCCGCGGCCATCGCCTCGTCCGCGGTCGCCTTCAGGGGGACGGGCTTGCCGCGCCGCCAGGCCTCGTCCTGGGTGACCAGGACCTCGCAGCCCATGTCGACCATCCGCCCCGACAGCGAGTCGGCGGAGAACCCCCCGAACACCACCGTGTGAGGCGCCCCGAGCCGGGTGCACGCGAGCATCGCGACGGGCAGCTCGGGGACCATCCCCATGTAGATCGCGACCGGCGTTCCCTTCTCGACTCCGGCCTCCTTGAGCCGGTTTGCCATCTGCACGACGTCGCCCTGCAGCTCCGCGTAGGTGATCGTGCGCGTCTCTCCCGGCTCGCCCTCCCAGTGATAGGCGACCCGCTCCCCCAACCCCGCCTCGACGTGCCGGTCGACGCAGTTGTAGGCGACGTTCAACGTCCCGCCGAGGAACCACTTGGCGAACGGCAGCTCCCATTCCGAAAGCGTCTCGAACGGCGTAAACCAGCTGACCCGCTCACGACCCTCCCGCTCCCAGAAGGCGTCGGGGTCGACCTCGTAGATCTCTGGCTGCGCGTTCGCCTGCGCCGCGAACGCCGGATCCGGCGGAAACCGACGCTCCTCGTCGAGCAGGGTCTCGATCGCGCGGTCGCTCATCGCGCCGTTTCTACCACGCTCCGAGCAGGGTCGAGGTCGTACGGGAAGTCTGTGATGGTCTCGCAGCCGTCGTCGGTGACGAGGACGGTGTCCTCCAGCCGGACGCCGCCGAACCCGTGGCGGTACAGCCCGGGCTCGAGGGTGATCACGTCGCCCGCGACGAGTACCTGACCGCTCCTCGACAGGGCGGGCGCCTCGTGCACCTCGAGACCGACGCCGTGTCCGAGAGCGTGGTTGAAGCCCTCGCGGAGCACCGTTCCCTCCTCGGCCGAGAGCCGCGTGCGGTACCCGCGCTCCTCGTAGAAGCGGCACACCGTGCGATACAGCTCGGCGCCGTCCGCGCCCGGCAGGACGAGCGCGCGCACGAGCTCGAGCGCCTCGCGCGTGTGCTCGTGCCAGGCGACGAGCTCGGGATCCGGTTCGCCGACCGAGAACGTCCGCGTCATGTCCGAATAGCACGCGCTCTCGAGGTCGATCGGAAAGAGGTCGCAGACGAGCACGTCGTCGTTCGCGACCCGTCCTGCGCCGACGTGATGGCCGTCGGCGGCCTGTGCCCCGTGCGCGACGATCGCATCGTCGCTGCGCGCGCCATGCTCCGCGAACGCGGCCTCGGCCGCGCCGCGCAGAAGCTCGGAGGTGAGCGGCTCGCCGTCCACGAGCCTGCCCCCGTCGCCGTGCTCGGACCGGGCGAGAAGCGAGGCGATCGCGGCCATTGCCGCCTCCGCGGCTCGGGACGCGCGGCGAACGCCTTCGAGCTCGGCCGGCGTCTTCCGCCGGCGGCGCAGGTCGAAGAATCGCTGGTCCGGCACGAGCTCGATGCCCGCGGCGCGCAGCTCGTCCGCCAGACGGAGCGGGAACGCGTGAGGGACACGCGCCTTCGCGATGCCGAGCGACTGGACCGCGCGAACGACCTGCGTCGGCGTGACCTCGTAGTAGTCGACGCCCGCCGCGATGAGGTCGTCGATCGAGATGGTCTCCACCGGGACGATCTCGACCGTCGGGTCGACGACGGCGATCCGGTCGCCCTCGATGCTCCACACGACGGCGATGCGGCGATCGCCGATCTCGGCATAGATGAACGGGTCGCCGATCCGGAGTGGCAGCTCGTGTCGGAGCTCGGAGCAGCGCTCGGTGTCACCCACGATCAGGACGTCCGTCATGGCCCGAGCCTATCGCCGAGTCGCGCCCAGCCGCGTGGGTAGGGTGGAACGGATGACGACGGCGCTCGTCGAGCTGAGGCGGCGGCTCGCGGAGGTCTCGGACCTCTCGCGCGCAGCGGGGGTTCTCGCGTGGGACCAACGGGTGACGATGCCGCCTCGCGGGACCGACGCACGCGCCGACCAGCTCGCGACATTGGGCCGGATCGCGCACGAGAGGTTCATCGACGCCGAGGTCGGCCGGCTCCTCGACGACGCAGAACCACAGGTCGCCTCGCTCGAGTACGACTCCGACGACGCGAGCCTCGTTCGTGTCACTCGCCGTGACTGGGACAAGGCACGCCGGGTCCCGCCCGAGCTGCGCGAAGAGATGACCCGGGAAGGCTCGCGCGGGCACCACGCCTGGGTGGTCGCGCGGCGCGACGACGACTACGCCTCCTTCCGTCCCTACCTCGAGCGCAACCTCGAGCTGAAGCGTCGCTACGTCGAGTGCTTCGAGTGGTCCGATAGCCCGTACACGCCGCTCCTCGACGACTACGAGCCCGGGATGCTGACGACCGAGGTGCGTGAGGTCTTCGCGGTGCTGCGCCCCGCGCTCACCGAGCTCGTCGCCTCCGCGCCGGAGATCGACGCCTCGTTCCTCCACGGCGATTTCGCCGCCGACGACCAGCGCGCGTTCGCCGAGCGCGTGCTCGAGACGCTCGGCTTCGACGACGGGGCCTGGCGGCTCGACCCGACCGCGCACCCGTTCTGCACGTCGTTCTCGAACCGGGACGTCCGCCTGACGACGCGCTACCACCCCGACGACCTCGAGTCGATCTGGTCGACGCTCCACGAGGCAGGGCACGGGCTCTACGCGCACGGCATCGCCGACTCCCTCCTGCGCTCGCCGCTCGGCGGCGCGCCTTCGCTGGGCCTCAACGAGTCGCAGTCCCGGACGTGGGAGAACCTCGTCGGCCGGAGCCGGCCGTTCTGGGAGCACTGGTACCCCGCGCTCCAGGAGACGTTCCCGCAACTCGCGGGCGTCGAGCTCGACACGTTCGTCCGTGCGATCAACCGGGCGGCACCGGGCCTGATCCGCGTCGACGCCGACGAGACGACGTACAGCCTCCACATCATCCTCCGCTTCGAGCTCGAGCAGGAGCTTCTCGAGGGCACGGTCTCGCTCGACGACCTGCCCGAGGTCTGGAAGGCGCGGATGAAGGAGTTCCTCGGCGTCGACGTGCCCGACGACGCCCACGGCGTCCTGCAGGACGTCCACTGGTCGGGCGGCGGCATCGGCTACTTCCCGACGTATGCGCTCGGCAACGTGATCTCGCTGCAGATCTGGGCCGTCGTGCGGCAGGCGCTGCCGGGCCTCGACGGGCAGCTCGCCGCGGGCGACCTGCGGCCGCTGTCCGATTGGCTCCGCGACAACCTCTACTCACTCGGGCGGAAGCTGACACCGAAGGAGACCATCGAGCGGCTGACCGGCTCGCCCGAGATCGACCCCGCGCCGTACCTCGAGTACCTCCGCGCGAAGGTCGACGCCTCGCGGTCGTGAACGTCCTCGGCGAACGCGAGTGCGAGGCCGTCCAGTCGGTGCTGGCGTCGCTCGAGCAGGACGTGGCCGTCACGCTCGAGCTCGGGCCGACAGCCGTGCCGGTCACCCTGCTCGCCGCGGGCGGGCGCGAGATCGACACCGGCGCGCAGACCCTCGCGGTGCTCGAGGACGTCTGCTCGCTGTCCGATCGCGTCACGCTCGACGTCGTCGAGCACGACGAGCCGGGGCCCTGGCCCCGCACCACGATCGGCCCGGGGCTCCGGTACCTCGGGATGCCGCTCGGCTACGAGCTGACGACGCTCGTCCACGGCATCCTCGAGGCCGGCCGCACGGAGCCGTCGCTGAGCGAGGCGTCGCGTGAGCGGCTCTCCGGGCTCGACCGCGACGTCGCGATCGACGTCTACGTCACGCCGACCTGACCGCATTGCCCGCCGGCCGTGCTGCTGGCGTACAAGCTCGCGCTCGCGTCGCCCCGGATCCAGGCGAGCGGGATCGAGGCGTCGGAGTTCGCAGTGGACGCCGATCGCCACGGCGTGCACGCCGTCCCCGCGATCGTCGTCGACGACCGCCACGCGTGGGCGGGATCGGTGCCAGAGGGCGCGTTCGTCGACCGCGTGCTCGCCGCGCTGGGCGGCTGAACCCCCCATACACTCAGAGGAGTGGTGGAGGCGATCGAGCGCGCGAACGAGCTGCTGCAGCGGTACGCGCAGCTCGCGCTCGCCGAGCTGCCTGCGGGCACGCCGGTCTTCGACGCCCACACCCATCTGGGCAACGACATCGACGGGATGGTCGGCGACCGGGACGAGCTCCTCGAGATCCAGCGGGCCTATGGGATCACGCAGTCCTTCGTCTTCTGCCTGGACGAGCCCGACCGCAAGCCGGCGTTCACCGCGGCCAACGACAGGACGCTTGCGCACGCCGCAGCCGCGCCCGAGGAGCTGGTCCCGTTCGTCCGCCTCGACCTCGACGAGCGCCCCATCGAGGAGGCCACGCGGTGCATCGACCTCGGCGCGCGCGGGATCAAGCTCCACCCGAGGGCGCAGCGCTTCCTTCCGGACGACCCGAGGCTCGAGCCCGTGTTCGCGCTCGCGGCCGAACGCTCGGTACCGATCCTCATCCACGGCGGCCGCGGGCTGCCGCCCATCGCCGACTCGCTGGCACGCCTGCTCGACCGGCACTCCCCGCCGGCGCTGATCGTCGCCCACGCCGGCATCGTCGACCTCGCGGCGATGGCCAGGAACTTCGCCGGCAGGCCGGGCGTCTTCTTCGACACCTCCGTGTGGAGTCCCCTCGACCTACTCGACCTCTACCGGCTCGTTCCGCCGGAACAGGTCGTCTACGCCTCCGACTACCCCTACGGGCGCCAGCCGAACTCCCTGCTGATGGCGGTGCGCACCGCGCGCGCGTCGGGGCTGGACGACCGCGAGCTCCGGGCCTTGTTCCACGACACGGCGTCGCGCATCGCGGGCGGCCTCGCTCCCGTTGCGCCGACCTCGCCGCGCGGTGCGACGCAGCTCTCGCACCCCGTCACGTTCCTGCGCATCAACCAGTACCTGACGATGGCCTCGGCGATGCTGTGGCTCCGCCACACATCCGACTCGTACGGCGTGATCGGGCTGGCGCTCAACGCGTGCGACGAGCGGGCGAACGGCCATCGCTCGGAGACCGACCAGTTGCGCGAGGTGCTCGTCGTCACGCGCGACCTGTGGGAGCTCGCCTCGCACGTCGAGGGCGAGGCCGACCGCCGGCGCGCACAACGCGGCGCGCTGCGGCTCGTGCACCTCGCGAGCGTGCTCTCCGTGACGAACTCGGGCTAGTGGTCCAGCCGGGCCTCGAGCCACGCGTACAGTGGGCCTTCTGCGTCGTCGAGGACTGCGGGGTCGAGCGGCGCGCCGGCGGCGAGCAGGAGCTCCGCGACCGCGACATAGTCCCGCCCGGGGGCGCGGTGGTTCCGCGAGCCGTGCGCCGCCCAGCCGAGCGCCGCGCCCGGGGCGGCGCCCAGTGCGAGAAGCCGCTCCACCAGCCCACCATCGCCCACCCAGGCGGCGTGCTCGACCAGCGCCCCCTCGGGTGAGCCGCCGACGACCCCCCGGAACCCCGGCCCGACGGCCTCGACGACCGCATCGACGTGTCCGCCCAGGGCGGAGAGGACGATCACCTCCTGCGCGTCGACGTCGAAGGTCTCCGGGAGCGGCGTGGTCGGTCGCTCGCCGCGCGCGAGCGACTCGATCGCGGCGTCCGCTAGATCGACCTCCGTCGACGCGCCGAGCGCCGCGAGCGTCTCGGCGACGTCGTCGCGGGCCCGGAGGCGTGCGTGCTGGTACGGCGTCCTCAGCGGGACCTTCCCGCGCCACGTCTCACCGCCGGGGCGATCGAGGTCGGCGCCGTACTCCGCGAGCAAGCGGATCAACGCTGGCCCGCGGCCGCGGCGGACCGCGTGCGCGACGTGCGCGTGTTCGTTCGGGTCGGCTCCCGCCTCGAGCAGCAGTCGGACGTGGTCGAGCCGCTCGTCGTCGAGTGCATGGGCCAGGGCGTTCGTGTCGCTCGTGCTCGCGCCGTGCTCGAGGAGCAGCTCGAGACAGGCGGCGCTTCGCGACTCCGTCGAGTGGTACAGGGACTCGCCGTCGTCGGGGTCGGCGCCTGCCTCCAACAGCACACGGGTGAGCTCGGGGTCGTGAGCGACCCCGGCCGCGCCGTAGAGAGCGGACATGTGGCCGTACTCGTTCTCGAAGGTCGCGTTCGGGTCGGCGCCACGGCCGAGGAGCTTCTGGGCGAGCGCAGCAGACGGAAAGCACGAGTGGCAGACGTAGAGGAGCGGCGCCCAGGCCCGCGGCCCACCCGGCGCGTTCGCATCGCCGTCCCAGCGGCGGCCGAGGACGAGAGCGACCCAGGGGTCGTCGGCGAGCTCCGGGCGGGCGGCAAGCACCGCCTCCGCACGCGTCCGCTGCCGCCCGGTCGCCGCCAGCACGAACGACTCGGCTGTCGGCTCCACAGCTAGCCCAGCGCCGCGAGCGCCCGCTCGGCGAGCGTCTCGAGCGCTCGCCGCTTCCAGGCGGTCTGCGGGTTCCCCGGGAGGCCGGCGAGCGGATCGGCGGGGTCGAGCTCGCGCGGGATGTTCGCGACCCCCGCGGCCACGAGACGTGTCTCGGCGCCGCGCCGCGCCCCTGCGACGGAGACGAGCGGGAACGAGAACGCGGCGCGCTCGCCCACCCGCTCGTAGGCCGACGCGTCGGGTGGGGCGGGGAGACGCACGCCTACGACCAGCTCGCCGGGCGCGACGGTCAGCAGCGACCGGTCGTCCGCGGTCGGGGTGCGGTAGAGCTCGAGGAGCGGCAGCTCGCGGGCGCCGGTCGCCGAGCGGATCTCGACGACAGCGCCGCTCGCGGCGAACGCCGGCGCGAGGTCGGACGGGTGCGCGGAGATGCAGTCGCCGGGCTCGAGGTTGTGACGGCGGTGATCGCCGATCTGCGCGTAGCAGGTCTCGCCGCCGCCCAGCCAGCAATGCCACTCCTCGCCGCGGTAGTACCAGCAGCGCGTGTGCTGGCAGAGGTTGCCGCCGACGGTCCCGGCGTTCCGGAGCAGTGGGGAGGCCGCGAGGGAGGCCGCGCGAGCGACCGCTGCGTACGGCGCGGCCAGCGGGGCCGCAGCGAGGGCGGCGAGCGTGACGGTCGCGCCGATCCGCAGGCCGCCGTCGCGCTCCTCGAGCCCCCCGAGCCCCGCATCGCGGAGATCGACGAGCACAGTTGGCGTGCGGATTCCCCGGTCGGCCTGTCCGGCGAGATCGGTCCCACCGCCGAACGGCGCGGCGCCGTCCTCTGCGAGGAGCGCGAGCGCGTCGTCGACGCTCGCCGGACGCGCGTACGTGCTCATGCGAGGGTCTCCAGCACGCGGGCCGGCGTCAGGGGAAGCGCGGCCGCGCGCCGGCCGGTCGCGTGCGCGAACGCGTTCGCGATGGCGGCGGCCGTCGGGACGATCGGAGGCTCGCCGAGCCCCTTCGCGCCGAGGTTCGGCAGGTTCTCGTCCGGGACGTTGACGAAGTCCCAGACGATCTCGGGCACGTCGGCGATCGTCGGCAGCTTGTAGTCGTCGAGGTGGCCGTTGACCGGAACCCCGGTGGTCGGGTCGACGATCAGGTCCTCGGTCAGCGCGTAGCCCACGCCCTGGATCACGCCGCCCTCGAGCTGGCTCGACGCCCCGAGCGGGTTGACGATCCGGCCGACGTCGTGCACCGCGACGATCCGCTCGACCGTGACGACGCCGATTCCGGGGTCGACGGCGACCTGTGCGATCTGGCACCCGAACGTGTTCACGCGGAAGCCGTCGGGATTCGGGCCGCGCGTGCCCGTGCCGTCGATCGTCGCGTCCCCGAGCTTCCCGGTCACCTCGGTGACGTCGACGTCGAGGGCACCGTCGCGCGAGCGGATCCGGCCGTCGCGCATCGTCAGGTCGTCGGGCGAGATCTCCAGCACGTCTGCTGCGAGCGAGAGGAGGATGCGGCGCACCTTCCCGGCGGCGCTCCGCACCGCGGGCATCACGGCAGGCGTGGTCATCGAGCCGCCGGAGACGGGGGCGAAGACGTTGGGGCCGGTGTCGCCGCCGCGCACGACGACGCGATCGAGCGCGAGCCCGAGCTCCTCGGCGGCGACCATGCGCGCCGAGGTGAGCGTGCCCGTGCCGATGTCCTGAATCCCCGTCGTGACGAGCGCCCGGCCGTCCGCGTCGAGCCGGATCGTCGCGTGGGCTGGGGGGCCGCCTCCGCCCCACCAGATCTGCGTCGCGCACCCCATCCCGCGAAGCAAGCCGTCCGGCTGTGGCTCGCGCAGCGAGTCCCGGTGCTCCCAGCGGGCGAGCTCCGCAGCACGGTCGTAGCAGGCGAGGAGCCGCTTGCTCGAGTAGGGCAGCCCCGAGCCCTGGTCCCGCTCGACGTGGTTGCGGCGGCGCAGCTCGAGCGGGTCGAGCTCGAGCGCGGCCGCGAGCTCGTCCATCGCCTGCTCGAGCACGGTCACGCCCTCGGTCACGCCCGGTGCGCGGAACGCGTTCTGCGCACGCAGGCTCGTCCGCACCGGGAACGTCATCGCCCGGACGTTCTCGCAGGCGTAGAGGGAAAGCGCAGGCTCCGCGACGGGGAAGATCCACCCGGCCGCCCCCATCTCGACGACGGCCGCGAGCTCGATCCCCGCCAGGGTGCCGTCGCGCCGCCCGCCGATCGTCACCGTCTGGCGGGTGCGCGCACGGCGTCCGCCCACGAGCTGGTCCTCGTGTCGCGAAAGCGCGAGTCGAACCGGTCGGTCGGTCGCGCGGGCGAGCTCGGCGGCGAGCAGCGCCTCGATACCGGCCCCCTGCTTCCCGCCGAAGCCGCCGCCGATGAACTCCGAGATCACGCGCACGCGCTCCGGTACCAGGTCGAATCGCCGGGCGAGCTCGCGACGGGCGTCGAACATGCCCTGGGTCGAGACCCATGCAGTGAGCCCGTCTCCGTCCCAGCGGACGACCGCCGCGTGCGGCTCGAGCGGGGACTGCACGTGGGCGGGCGTCTCACAGGTCAGCTCGACGCGGGCGTCGGCCGCCGCGAGGGCGGCGTCGGGGTCTCCGCGAACGACCTCCCGCGGCTCCTCGGTGAAGCGCTGCTCCGCCAGCCCCTCGTCGAGGAGGAGCGGCGCCCGTTCCTCGAACTCGAGCGCCAGTGCGACCAGGCCTGCTTCGGCTGCGTCCGGCGTGTCCGCGGCGACGGCGGCGATGGGCTCGCCCGCCCAGGACGGCTCGGCCGTAAGCGGCGGGTCGCCCCCCATCGTGAACGGTCCCTTCGGCCCGAGCACCGCCCTGACGCCCGGCGTCCGCCGCGCAGCGTCGAGGTCGATCGAGACGACACGGCAACGAGAGACGGGCGCGCGCAGCACCCTCGCATGGAGCATGCCGGGGAGCGCGACGTCGACCGTGTAGCGCGCGCCGCCGCTCGCCCGCAGCGGGCCATCCTGCCGCGTGGCGGGCTGCCCGACGATCGTCAGCTCGGCATCCTCGGGCCACGTCTCGAGGTCGTCGTCATCGTCGACGAGCACCCAGACGTCCTCGAAGCGCCCTTCCATCTCGCGCTGCGACTTCACGAACCGGGGTCTCACACGACCTCCTGTCCCGAGGCGCGGAGGACGGCCCGCTCGATCTTCGGATACGCACCGCAGCGGCACAGGTTGCCGGCGAGCGCGGCGCGGATCTCCTCGCGAGTCGGCGTCGGTGTCGAGGCGAGGAGCGCGCTCGCAGAGACGATCTGCCCGGGCGTGCAGAAACCGCACTGGAGGGCGTCCTCCACGACGAAGGCGTCCTGCAGCGCCGTCGCCTCGCGGGAGAGGCCCTCGATCGTCGTCACCGGTCGGCCCTCCGCCGCGCCGACCGGAACGAGGCACGACACCACGGGCGCCCCGTCCAGGAGGACCGCGCACGCGCCGCAGGCGCCCTCGCCGCAGCCGAGCTTCGCGCCCGTGAGCGCGAGGTCCTCGCGCAACACCGCGAGGAGGCGCCGGGTCGGCGCGACGTCGAGCACGTGTGTCTCGCCGTTGATCTCGAGCGTCACGGGCATCCCGCAAGCAGTACCAGACCCTGTCGACCGCCGGTCGACTACCCTCGGGCCGATGCCCGGCGCGGGTCGCTCGAAGTTGCAGTCCGTAACTTGCGTCGTCCTCGCCGCGGCGGTCGTGCTCCTGGCGGCCGGTTGTGGGGGTGGCGGGAGCGACGACACGACGACGCCGGGCTGCGAGGACGTCGACGCTCGCGCGCCCCGGGACGACGGCGGCCAATCCGCCCCGACCGCGCAACTGGACGCGTCGAAGATCTGGACGCTCACGTTCGACACCTCGTGCGGGACATTCGTCGTCACGCTCGACCTCGACTCCGCGCCGAACACCGCGGCGTCGCTCGTCTCGCTCGCGCGTGCCGGCTACTTCGACGACACCGTCTTCCACCGGATCGTGCCGGGCTTTCTCGTCCAGGGCGGCGACCCGACCCAGTCGGGCAGCGGCGGTCCCGGCTACTCGACCCGCGACGCGCCGGCCCCGGACGCCGCGTACACGAAGGGCGTCGTCGCGATGGCCAAGACCGCGGCCGAGCCGGCGGGCACCGCCGGCAGCCAGTTCTTCGTCGTGACCGGCGTCGATGCGGGGCTCCCGCCCGAGTACGCGGTGGTGGGCACGGTGACGAGCGGCCTCGCCGTCGTCGAGCGCATCGGGCAGCTGGGCGACCCGTCCACCGAGCAGCCGACACAGCCCGTCGTGATCGACTCGGTGACGGCCGGCTCGGCACCATGAGCCGCATCGCGGCGGTCGTGCTCGCGGCCGGCGCCGCCACCCGCTACGGCGCTCCGAAGCAGGCGCAGCTTCTCCCGGAGGTGCTCCGTCGCGTGGTGGCGAGCCCCGTCGACGAGGTGGTGGTGGTCGAGGGGGCATACGGACTTCGCAACAGTGTGTTGCAAGGTGAGGCCCGCCTCGTCCATTGCGCTGAGTGGGAGCGGGGGCCGGGCGCTTCGCTTCGCTGCGGCCTCGCGGGGCTGGCGGCCGACGTCGACGCGGCGGTGGTCGTGCTCGCCGACGGGCCGCGTGTCTCGCCGGACGCGATCGCCCGCGTGATCCGGAGCTGGCGCGAGGGGGGCGGGGACGTGGTCGCCGCGTCGTACGGCGGCACGCGAGGGCATCCGCTCCTCCTCGCGCGCTCCCACTGGGGGGCCGTCCCGGACGAAGGCTTGCGTGTAGTCGCGCCGCGGCTCGTCCCGTGCGACGACCTCGGCGAGCCCGGCGACGTGGACACGCCCGCCGACCTCGAGGCGCTCGAAAGAGACGGCTGACGGCGCTGACACCGTCGCGCTGTGGGTCGGTTCGCGGCGGGCTGGCATCTCGCGAAGCTGAGCCTCCGCGTCGTCTGGAGCGACGGCCCGTTCACCACCGCCGACCTCGAGAGCGCGGTCGCCGGGAAGAGCTCTAGAGCGGGGCGGTGCCGGGGCCCGTAGTCCGGAGCTGGGTGAGCTTCTCGAGCAGCCCCGGCGGCATGCGCTCCGCTGCGGTCGTACGGACGTAGACGCGGAGGCTCTCCTC
Source organism: uncultured Actinomycetes bacterium (assembly GCA_963698935.1). Taxonomy (GTDB): domain Bacteria; phylum Actinomycetota; class Thermoleophilia; order Gaiellales; family Gaiellaceae; genus Gaiella. Next base: position 24,605 of record CAVOSU010000021.1, on the reverse strand, counting down.
GAACCGGTAGCGGCGCCGGCAGTAGTCGCACCCGTTGAGGTGCTCCTCGGCCTCCGCGACCTCGCGCACCGACAGCTCCCGGTCCAGGTACCCCTGGAGCAGCTGCTCGCACTTGCCGCAGTCGCCGTCGCTCACCGGACTGCCTCTTCGGCGAGTCGCGCCTTGAGGAGGCGACGGCCGCGGTGGAGCCTGGACATGACCGTGCCGATCGGGATGTCGAGGATCTGGGCGGCGTCGGCGTAGCTGAAGTCGCCGATGTCGACGAGCACGACGACGTCGCGGAAGTCGTGGGGAACGTCGGCGAGCGCGTTCACGATCGAGTCCTGCGAGAGCTTCTCGACGACGCGGTCCTGGTCGAGAACCTGTTCGCCGCCGGCCTCGGCCACCTTGTTGGCGAGGTAGTAGTCCGTCTCTTCGAGCGGCGTCTCGTCGGGGCGGCGCTGAAGCCGGCGCCCGCGGTCGACGTTGAGGTTCGTGAGGATGCGGAGGAGCCAGGCACGGAGGTTCGTGCCGGGCGTATAGGACTGCCAGCTGCGAAACGCTCTTGCATACGTGTCCTGGACAAGATCCTCAGCTTCCTCGCGCGTCGAGACAAACCGTCGAGCCACTCGGTAGACCTGCTCCGCGAGCGCGAGAGCCTCTTCCTCGAACCGCACCCGATCGCGGGCTTCGCTCGCGACCCGGCGCGCCCCGTCTGGCTCGGCCGTGTCCGGCTCACTCACCGGGCTACCGTAGCAGCGTACGGAAGGATCAACGGCCGTCCGCGCGGGGGTATTCCCGGACGGTCTCAGACGGTCATGCGCTCGTGGAAGCCCGAGCTCGAGAGGGCCTCTGCGAGCGCGTCGCGGGTCGTCAGGTCCTCGTCCCACGTGAGGGTCACCTCGCCCATCAGGTTCGCGTGCGCGGCGCCCAGCCCAGGTTGGTCCTCGAGGGCGTTCGCGAGGCGCAGGACGCAGCGCTCGCAGCGGATTCCCGAGACGAGGAACGTCTCCGTGACGGTCGCCATCAGGTCGATCGTACCGCCGCCGCGCCGCCGAGCTTGAGCTCGGATCCTGCAAGCGCGATCACGAGCGGATCGTGGGTCGCGCACACGACCGTCGTGCCGTGCTCGCGGGCGAGGTCGGCGAGCAGCCCGCCGATCGCGAGGGTCGTGACGCTGTCGAGCCGGGCCGTCGGCTCGTCGGCGATGAGGAGCGACGGGCCGGCCGCGATCGCACGGGCGAGCGCGACGCGCTCGCGCTCGCCGGCCGAGAGCCGCGCGACCGGACGGTCTGCGAGATCGGCGAGGCCGACGATGGCGAGCGCGTCGATCGTCCGCTCGTGCAACTCGACGCCCTCGAGGCCGCGGAGGGCGAGGGAGAGCTCGACGTTCTCGCGAGCGGAGAGCGCGCTCGAGAGCCCCGGCACCTGCCCGACGACCCCGATCGACTCTCGGCGGAACGCTGCCCGCGCCTCGCGATCGAGCGCCGAGAGCACCACGTCGCCGATCACGATTTCGCCCTCGTCCGGTGTGTCGAGCCCCGCGAGCAGCGCGAGGAGCGTCGATTTCCCGGACCCCGACGGGCCCGTGACGGCGTTCAGCATCCCCGGGCGGAACACCGCATCCAGGTGCTCGAGCGCGACCTCCGTTCCGAAGCTCCGGCTCACGCCGCGGGCCTCGACGACCGCGCCGGCCGCCGTGAGCGGAGCCTCGAGCTCCTCGACGACCGGGGCGCGTCCCCGTCGGTTGGCCGCAGCTCGACGACGCCTTGGCGGACGCGGACGACCGCACGGTCGCCGATGCCGGCCTCCCGGAGCGACTCCTCGGGCACATGCAGCCAGCCGCCGCGGCCGATCACGATCGTCTGGCGGTCGGCGAGGCGCTCCTCGCCGACCCGGCCGTCGCGCACATGGACGACGCGGTCGGCGATCTCGCCGGAGGCCGGGTCATGGCTGACGACCAGCGCCGCCGCGCGGGCGTCTCGCGCGAGCTCGCGAAGCAGGTCGAGCACGCCGCGCGCGGTCACCTCGTCGAGCTCGCCGGTGGGCTCGTCGGCGACGAGCAGCGTGGGTCGGTGCACGAGCGCGGCGCAGAGGGCGATCCGCTGCTGCTCGCCGCCGGACAGCTCGCCCGGCAGTGAGGCGGCACGGTCGAGCAGCCCCACGCGCTCGAGCAGCTCGTCGGCCCGGTGGACGCGCTCGTCGCGCGGGACGCCGCGGAGGCCGAGCGGCAGCGCGACGAGCTCCTCCGCGGTGAGGTCGGCGGAGAGCGCGCGCCAGTAGTGCTGGTCGGCGTACCCGACGACGCGGGAGCGATGGCGCGCGACCGCAGAGGCGCGTGCGGCGCCGAGGTCGAGGCCGTCGACCACCGCGAGCCCGGCGGACGGGCGCTGGAGACCGGCGACGAGCCGGACGAGCGTGGACTTGCCGGCGCCGCTCGGCCCGAGGACGACGCAGATCTCGCCCTCGTCGACGGAAAGGGTCATCCCTCTGAGCGCCGCCACCCCGCCGTCCTCGGACGGGTGGACGACGAAGACGTCGCGCAGGTCGACGAGGCTCACGGCTCCGCTCCGATCCGGCCGGGCCCACGCGGGTCGGCGAACGCGTGCCGCGTCGTGAGGAGGACGAGGCCCGTCGCGGCGACGGCGAACGCGAGGCCCCCGAGGAGCAGGACGAGCGGGTCGACCGTAGTCACGAGCGGCGGCTCCGGCTGGTCGGCGCGTGCCGTCACCGAGACCACGCGCGTGACGATCACCGCGAGCAGGATCCCGGCGACGACGCCGGCCAGCACGCCCATCCCGGCGACGATCCCCGCCCGGGTCGCGACGACGCGGCGGAGCAGGCGCGGCGTCGCGCCCTGGGCCTCGAGGTCGACCAGGTCGCCGCGATCGTCGCGGAGGTCGGCACGGATCGCGAGGGCGAGGCCCCAGACCGCCAGCGCGAGCGCCGCGATTGCCGCCGCCGCGAGCGCAAGCAGTGTCCCGTGGCCGAGCGGGTCGCGGCGGGCGTCGGCCTCGAGCGCCGTGCGCGAGCGGGTCTCGAGCGCGTTGAACGGTCGCTTCGCGAGCGAGGCCACGACGCGGCCGTCGGAGCCGGGAGCGACGCCGAGCCACAGCTCGCCCACGGGCGCCGCCCCGGGGGCGCTCGTGTTCACCGCGGTGGAGAGCGCGCCAAGGTCGGCGACGACCGCGTCGCCGACTGTGCCGGGCATGCGATCGACGATCGCGGCGACCCGGACGTCGACGTGCTCGCCGCCGATGACGAGCGGGAGCGTGCCGCCGACACCGCCCGCGAGCGCGCCAAGCGCCGTCGTGACGGCAACGCGCGGCGGGTCGTCGTCGGTGGGCTGCCGCGGGCGCACGAGCGCGTCGCGCTCGGGCGTGATCGCGTAGGTCGCGCGAATCGTCCCTCCTGAGCCGTTCGCCGCCGTCACCCCGCCGGTGCCGAGCCAGCCGTCGAGCGATACGCCGCGAATCCGGATCGTCGTCGCCCCGCGCAGCGCGGTGCCCTCGTCTGAGCCGCGCTCGATGATCCGCGGGGGGACGAGCACGAGCTCGACGAGCCGGCCGCCACGAGACGCTTCGGGCAAGGCGGTGCGGAGCACGATCCCCCGATGCGCCTCCGAGTCGCCCAGGTCGATGTGCCGGAACGTGCCGTCGCGACCTTCGACGACGGCGCGATACGACACGAGCCCCGGGCCGACGGAGAGCACGAGGTCGTGCCCCAGCACGGGGCCGCGAAGATCCGTAGGGCCGTCCGGCTCGATCGCCCGCACGAGCGCGTTCCGGCTCACGCCCCAGTCGGAGCGCCAAAGAGGCATCGCGGCGAGCGCATTCGGCGGGACGCCGAGCACCGTCACGCCGGAGACCGATGCGGATGGCCCGGCGCTCGCGGTGAGCCGGACGACGGGACGGACGGTCTCGACGCCGGGAACCGCCTCGAAGCGGGCGAGCGGCGCGGCCTGGAGGACGGGGACGAGCGCGCTGAGGTTCTCCCGCACCACGACGTCGGCCGGCACCGCGTACGCCGCCTGGTCGTGCTCGCCGGTGGAGAGTGTCGAGCGGTACGCCGCGGCGAGGGACGCCAGCGCCAGTGCGAGAGCCAAGAAGGCGGCCGCGGTCCCCGCGGCGCCAGGCGACCGGGCCAGCGAGACGCCCGCGAGTCGGGCTCCGCGGGCTCCGCCGGCGCGCGCGAGCGCGCGTCCGACGGCCGGCAGCAGACGTGCGGCCGCGACGGCGGCGGCGAACGCGACGAGGCCGGGCAGGACGAGGAGCACCACCGCCGCGGTGCCGCCCGACGCGAGCTCGTCCGGCTGCACCGCGCCGCTCGCGAGGACGGCGAGCGCCGCCACCGCGGCAGCGACCGCAGCGACGTCGATCGCGGAGATCTTCCTTCCGCCTCCGCCGTCGACCGAGACGGCCACCGCGATCACGGAGGCAGCCGCGACCGCCGTTCCGAGGCCGAGCAGGAGGCCGGTCGGGGAGAGCAGGCTCTCCGTGAGCACGTCCCAGATCGGCGCTCCCGACGCGGCCGCGACGATCGCGCCGGCCATGATGCCCACCACCCAGCCGACGACCGCGCCGCCGAAGCCGACGGCGGCGCTCTCGGTCCCGGTCAGAAGCGCCCGCTGCCACGCCTGCGCGCCGTGCCAGGTCAGCCGCCTCCTTGCGGCCGCGAGATCGCGGCGCATGGCGCCTGCCGCGAGGACGGCGAAGGCGACGAGGAGCGCGGCTGCCTCGCCACCGACGAGCAGCAGCCGCCGGCCGGCGACGGTCGCGGCGCGCTCCGATTCGCGCAGCTCCTGCGTCGGCAACGAGACCGACCAGGCGGACGAGTCGGCCTGCAGCGTCGCGCGCGCCCGATCGGCGCCGGAGAGGAGCCCGTCGACCTGCCAGAGCCTCGGCGTCCCTGCCTTCAACGGCTGCACCCAGCCGTAGCTCCGATACGTCCGGGAGAGGACGGGCGACGAGACGAGGCCCGCGACGCCCTCGGCCACGACGAGCGGTGCGGGGGCCGGGCGGTGGTACGTCGAGGAGCGCCGGAGAGCCGGAGCGACCTCGGCATCCTCGAGCGCGTTGTCGGTTGGGGCGAGGAAGTCGCCGAAGAGCTGCCGCGAGCGCAGGGCCGCGGTCCCGACCTGCACGATCCGCAGGCCGGGCACGTCGGGGAGCCTGCCCGTGCCGCGCAGGCGGAGCACCTCGCAGCGATCCGGCCGGCAGGTGCGCGGCAGCCGGCCGCTTCGCAGCACGACGTACGGCCTGAGCCCGTCGACGGCCGCGAGCCCGACGAAGGCCCCGCCGACCGTGCCCTCGCGGACGAGCGCGATTGCCGTCGGGTCGCCCGCCGGCAGGGGCGCGAGCGCATTGCGCGCGGCCCGGTCGAGACCCCGCCAGTCGTCGGCCGGCCCCGCAGGAACGCCGAACCACACCGCACGGATTGCCCGCGTCGCCGCCGGGAGCCGGTCGACGTCCTGCGCGACCGCGCGGTCCTTCGCGACCGTCGTCCCCGCGAGGATCAGCGCGAGCACCGCCGCCGCTGCCGTGATCCCGAGCGCCGCAACGAGCGCGCCGCCTTCCCGGCGCCGGAGGCGCTTGCCGGCGAGCGCGAGGACGTATCCGGCTCCCTTCACCGGGCGCTCCCTGCCGCTTGGCGGCGCCGGTAGCTCGATGCCTTCGCCCGCCCGCCGCAGACCTGCATCGAGCACCAGCTCGACGAGTGGTTCCGGGATCCGTCGTAGAACACCCAGCCGCACGTCTCCTCGCGGCACGCCTTGAGGCGCTCCCACGAGCCCGCGGCTCTCGTCTCGGCAACCACTGCGACGATCGCCGCGAGACCGCCACGGGCGCCGCCTACGATCGGGACGAGCCGGGGCCCGCCGTCGATCAGGCGCAGCGTGAGCGGAAACGCACCGAGCGCCGCGTCGATCTCGTCGCCCCGCTCGGCCGACGGCGGTATCCCGCGCGTGTTGGCGAGCGCGAGCTCGCGCAGCGCGGAGCGGAGAGCGCGCGCGTCGACGAAGAGGTCGGCGTCGACCGAGTCGTTCGCATCGGCGAGGCCCCGCTGTGCCAGCCACGTCGATAGCGCGGCGGGTGTCGCGAGGTCGTCCTGGTGGAAGTCCGGGACCTCGGTGTTGACGAAGTCCTGGACGAGCCGAAGCGGGGCCGGCGCGGGCAGCCGACCGCCTGGCTGGAACCCGTCTTGCACGGCGACGACGGTACCGCCGCCACCGTGACCGGTCAAGCTCGAAAGAAGGTGACGTCGAGCCCGTCGTCAGCGAGACGACGGTTGTCGTCCCTTGACGCCGTGCACCGGCCTGCCCGCGGCTTCCCATGCGTAGTACGACGCGCTCGGGCCGAACGAGGACGCGTACGAGACGACCCGGGGGTTGCGGCCGACCTCCTTCGCCCGTTGCGCGTGCCAGAGGAGGTTCGGGTCGTCCTGCTCCTGCCACACGAGCACGAGGTGCGCCGCCGTCATGAACTCGGCGACGAACGTGCAGCCGTCCGCCGGGCACGGGAACGGATCCGTCCGGACGCACCACCAGCCGGCATGGTCGTCGTCCCCCTCGTCGCGCCAGAGCGCCTCGTCGGTGTCGAGCTCGTCGACGGTGAGGATCGCCGAGCCCGGCCGGAGTTCCTCCCTCTCCACGACAGCACAATAGATGCGATGAGCGAGCGCACCCTCGCGATCGTGCTCTCAGGCGGCGGGATGAACGGCCTGCTCCTCGAGCTCGGCTTCCTGCGCCGGTTGCGCGAGGACCCGCTCTGGGAATCGGTCGGCTGGATCTACGGCACGTCCGCCGGTGCGCTGACCGGGGTGATGGCGGTCGTCGACCGGCTCGACGCGCTGGAGCGGTTCGTGCTGCAGCTCGCGCCGGACGAGACGTTCCGCCCCAACCGCCTGTGGCAGCTCCCGCTGACGGGTCTCCACGAGTACGCGCTCCCGGACACGATCGCGGAGCGCCTCATGCCGATCGACCAGCTCGCGCGCGACGTCGTCGAGGCGCCGATCGAGCTCGTCGTGTGCGTCACGGACGTCTCGGACGGCGAGATCGACGAGAAACGGGCATACGAGCGGCTCTACTCGAGTCGCACGACCGACCCCGATGAGCTGGCCCGCGCGATCCTCGCGTCGGCGGCGATCAGCGCTCTCGTCTTCCCCCTCCGGGTCGGCGACGTGATCGGCACGGACGGCGGCTGGGTGCGGAACTTCCCGCTCGGGCATGCCTACGACAACCCGGCGGTCGGCGAGATCGTCGGCTTCCAGTACATCCCCCGGCCTTCCCGCGTCACGGGCGAGAATCTCGGCCGGCTCCGGCGGCGTCTCGAGCCGTTCCGCGCGGTCCCGCCGGTGCGCGCGCTGCTCGAAGAGGTGCGCGCGGCCGAGGAACGGCAGCAGCGTGGCGAGCCCGGCCACCTCGCCGAGATGATCGGCCGACTGATGCGCGTGACGGTCGCGCGGAACACCACCCTCGAGGTGCGGTCGGCCGAGGCGAAGGACGCCTCCGTGCGAGAGCTCGAGGCGTTGCGCGCCGACATCCTGGCGTCGGTGCGGCGCAACGCCAAACCGTGGAAACGCGGACGAGCGGTGCGGGAGGTGGAGGAGCGGTTCGCGGCAGCGCGCTTCCCGTTCCGCCACGACCGCGCCCTGCCGCTGACGATCGTCCGCGGGAGCGCCGGCGAGCTCGCGCTCGACCCGGGCTTCCGGTCGGGCCTCGAGTGGCCCGTGGAGACAAAACGCGCCCTCATCGACCGCGGCCGGACGCTCGCCGACGAGATGCTCGAGCGGCGTTCGTCTCTAGGCCCTCATCGGTGAACGTCTACGTCGGCCGGAGGCCGGCTTTGCCGGCCGGGAGGCCAGCCACGCGTTGGCCTAGTCGCTACGCAGAAGAAGGGGGCTCGTGGGGGAACCATGGGTTCCCCCACGTCCCTTGCAGGGGCGGGCAGGCATCCCCCCTGCTTCTCGTGCCCGACGCCCGGGGAGAGTGGGAGCCGGGGGCGAGTCCTCTATCCGTTCGGGCTCGTGGGCTGGCGAGTCAGCTCCACGCTCTTTGTCGTGCGCTTCCCGTCCTTGTCGACGATGGTGACGCTCACGGTGTCGCCTGGCTTGTGCGCGGCGATCATGTCGCGCAGCTCGTCTACCGACGTGACGTTCTTGCCGTCGAGCGCGACGATCATGTCGCCGCCGAGCTGGTAGCTGTCGCCCGCGACGACGACCTGGGTCGTGCCGCCGACGATGCCGGCCTTGGCCGCGGGGCTGCCGGGCTTGACGGACGCGACCAGCACGCCCTGCTTCGCCGGGAGGCGGAGCACCTGGGCGACGTCCGGCTGGACGTCCTCGAGCGTGACCCCCAGGAACGCCCGGTCGACCTTGCCGTCGTCCAGGAGTTGCGCTACGACGCTCTTCACGGTGTTCGAAGGGACGGCAAACCCGATGCCGACGTTCCCGCCGCCGCCGTTCGCGGTCTCGATCTGCGAGTTGACCCCGATCACGCGGCCCTCCGCGTCGATCAAGGGGCCGCCCGAGTTGCCGCTGTTGATCGGCGCGTCGGTCTGGATCACGTGGTCGATGGTGAAGTCGTTCGGCGCGTTCACCTCGCGCTGCAGGGCGCTGACGATGCCGGCCGTGACCGTGCGCTCCAGCCCGAACGGGTTCCCGATCGCGACCACCGGATCACCGACCTGCACCTTGTCGGAGTCAGCCAGGGAAAGCGGCGTGAGCGCCTTCGCGTCGACGTTCACCTTGAGCAGGGCGAGGTCGGTGGACGGGTCGGTGCCGACGACCTTCGCCGAAACCGTCTCCTGGTTCGAGAAGCTGACCTCGATCGACGTCGCGCCCTGGACGACGTGGTAGTTCGTGACGACGTGGCCTTCCTTGTCGATCACGAAGCCCGAGCCGAGCGCGCGCTGCGTCTCCCCCGGGACCGGGTTGCCGAAGATGTCGGTGCCTGGCGCGCCGCGCGACGTGGAGACGATCTGCACCACGCCGGGCGCGCTCCCCCTGTAGATCTGCGCGACGTTGATCGTCGTCGGGCCGGTCGACGTGCTCGCAACGTCGGTTGGGATGGGCGCGGCGACCTCCGCGACGGGCGCGGGGTTGTCGAACGCGCCGAGCGCCCAGGCGCCGCCTAGCGCCGCGCCGCCGCCGAGAAGGGAAGCGGCGACGAGCGCGGCAACGGGCTTGGCGGCGGACGCAACTCTGCCGGGGCGCTGACCCGAAGGTGCGTCGGGGTGAGACGGAAGTTCTGGGTTGCTCACGCCTTCCGTTATAGGTCGGCGCCCGTGAACTCAGGGTTGCGGGCAGTTAAGAACGCGTTGTCGGGCCCGCAAGGCCCTCGAAGGCGGTGCGTTATGCCGGCGTCGCTGCGAGCACGATGGTCTTCACGACCTGCTCGCGGTCGGCGCCGAGCGCCTCGTCGAGCTTGCGTCCGAGCTCGCCCGAGGCGAAGAGCTCCTCGGTGATGTCGGCGCCGCCGATCAGCTCGCCCTTCACGAAGACCTGCGGGATCGTCGGCCAGTCGGTCAGGGCGGAGAGCTCCTGGCGGATCCGGGGGTCGGGGAGGATGTCGACCGCAGTGATCGGCGCGCCCGCGCCCGACAGCGCCTGCAGCGCGCGGAGCGAGTTCCCGCACGCCGGCCGCTCGGGCGTCCCCTTCATGAAGATCGCGACGGGCTCGCCGTCGATCACCTGCTGGATCTCGTCACGCATTGTCATGAACGTCCCTTCGTCGTGATGCGGAGCTCGTGGATCGAGCCGTCGGCCAGTGGTCCCGCGAGCGCGCGGTTGACGAGGCGGTGCTGCTCGACGAGCGACAACCCCTCGAACGTCGAGCTCCCGACCGTCACGTGGAAGTGATCCCCGCCGCCCGTGCGGTCGACGACGTCAACGCTCCCGTCGGGGAACGTCCGCTCGAGGAGGGCTCGAATCGTCTCGCTGACCATCGGCGATCATGCTAACGACCGTGCCTCTCGGCTCCTTCCTGCTCTCCGTCCCCGAGCGCCTCGTCCGCTCGGTCGCGGCGTTGCTCGGCGGCGTCGTCCACGAGACGTTCGCGCTCGCGCTCCCGCGGGTCGTCCACCGCTCGCGACTCTACGAGGCGACTGCGAAGAACCTTCTGCGAGTGACGATCGAGCTGGTCGGCGGCGTCGAGGCGCGGATTCCGGCAGACGTCGAGTTCGAGCCCGACCCCGGTCGGCTCGCAGTGCGCAAGGGCGTCGGGAACGCCGTCGAGCTCGGCTCGATCGCCGCGTTCGGTTTCTCGCCTCTGTGGATCCTCGCCGCGGCCGCCGACGTGACGCGCGGGTCGCGGGTCTACCTCGACACGTTCGTCACCGAGCTCGTACGCGCAGGCGCGCTTCCAGCCGGGTCGTCGCCCGGCTCGGCCGACGAGCTGCTCGGCGCGCTCGAGCGGGTGTCGGGCACGACCGCCCGTCTCGTCGACATCCCGCCGCTCGAGCTGCGCGCCCTACGGCAGTCGCTCGCCGACATTCGCCGCGACGCTGCGTCGCTGCCCGGGCCCGACGACATGGCGCGCGTCTACGCCGGGCTCCTCGAGGCCGCGCGCCGCGAGCGCACGAGCCTTCTCGAGGTCTCGGTCGGTATCGGCGTCGCCTTCTTCAACTCGGCGCGCCACGTCGGCCGCCAGCACCTGCTCGACCCGTACCGGGAGGATCTCCGCCCGGTACGCGACGAAGGGCTCGGCGGATACGCGCGCCGCGTGTCGCGGCCGTACGCCCAGGCCGTCGCCCGCCACTTCGACACCGACCGGCCCTCCCTCACCGAGCGCGGCCTCGACCGGTTCCAGCGGGACGCGAGGTGAAACGGCACCCGGCCCTCGTCGGGCTGTCGGACGATCACCACCACGAGCTCGTCCAGGCCCGACGGCTGCTCGCCGCCGCGGGCGGCGGCGCCGTCGACCGGCTCGAGGCAGGCGCCGCGTACGTCGATGCCTTCTTCCGGGACACGGTCGAGCACTTCCGTCGCGAGGAGGAGACCGTCTTCCCACTCTATGCGCGCCAGCCGACCGCGAACGCCGAGCTGCTCGAGCGCGTGCTCCGCGAGCACATGGAGCTCCACGGGCTCGCCCGCGCCCTCCGGGCCGAGGTCGCCGCCGGCGACGTTTCGGGGGAGACCCTCGCGGAGCTCGGCGCGCTCCTCCGCGCGCACGTCCGGCTCGAGGAGCGGGAGCTGTTCGAGGACCTCCAGCGGATCGTGCCGCCGGCCCAGCTCGACGAGCTGGAGTGATGTATACTCCGCTGTATGAGGCGCAAGCAGATCTACCTCGACGAGGCGAGCGAGCGGGCGCTCAAGCGGCTCGCGGCGCGCACCGGCCGCTCCGAGGCGTCGCTCATCCGCGAGGCGCTCAAGCGATACCTCGCGCCCGGTGGCGAGGCCGGCGACGACCCGCTCGAGCGGCTGATCGGCCTCGTCCCCGACGAGACAGGCCCCGACGACGTCGCCGAGGAGCACGACCACTACCTCTACGGCGCACCGAAGGAGCGGGCCTGAGGGTCGTCTACGCCGACTCGGGCGCGTTCATCGCGCTCCTCTGGCGTCGCGACCGCGCGCACGAGCGGGTCCGCGACCACTACACGACGCTGCGCGACGGGGGAGATGTCCTGCTGACGTCCGACCTCGTCGTGTCGGAGACCGCCACGCGGCTGCGCTTCGACGCGGGGCTCGACGCGGCCCTTGCGTTTCGCAGCCTGCTCGAGGAGGCCGTCGGAGCCGGGCGCCTGATCGTCCGCCACGCCGACGCCGAGCTCGATTCGCGCGCCTGGGACCTGATGGAGCGCCATCCCGGCCTGACGCTGTCGTTCACCGACTGTGTCGGCGCCGTCACCGCGACCGAGGGCCGCGCCGCAGCCGTCTTCGGCCTCGACAACGACTTCCGCGCCCTCGGCTTCACCCTCGAGCCATGAGCGCCACCTGCCAATCGCCAACACGGAGGATCGAGCCATGACGCATCCCGACAGCTTCGGCGCACGCAGCACCCTGACCGTCTCCGACACCGAGCACGAGATCTTCAGGCTCGACGCCCTCCAGGAACACTACGACGTCGCGCGCCTGCCGTACACGCTGCGGATCCTCCTCGAGAACGTCCTGCGTCGGGAGGACGGCGAGACCGTCACGACGGCCGACGTCGAGGCGGTCGCGCGCTGGAACGCATCGGCCGAGCCGTCCGACGAGGTGACCTTCGCGCCCGCGCGGGTGCTTCTCCAGGACTTCACCGGCGTGCCGGCGGTCGTCGACCTCGCCGCGATGCGCGACGCGATGGCCGATTTCGGCGGCGACCCGAGCCGCATCGACCCATTGATCCCTGCCGAGCTCGTGATCGACCACTCGGTCCAGGTGGACGACTTTGCGAGCCGCCTCGCGATCACGCGCAACGCGGAGCTCGAGTTCGAGCGAAACCGCGAGCGCTACGCATTCCTCCGGTGGGGTCAGGGCGCGTTCGACGCGCTGAAGGTCGTGCCGCCGAACACCGGCATCTGCCACCAGGTCAACCTCGAGTACCTCGCGCGCGTCGTCGAGGCGCGCGGCGGGCGCGCGTTCCCGGACACGCTTGTCGGCACGGACTCGCACACGACGATGGTCAACGGGCTCGGCGTCCTCGGCTGGGGCGTCGGGGGGATCGAGGCCGAGGCCGCGATGCTCGGCGAGGCGATCTCGATGCTCGTGCCTCAGGTCGTCGGCTTCCGGCTCCACGGGCAGCTCCCCGAGGGGGCGACCGCGACCGACCTCGTCCTCACGATCACCGAGATCCTGCGCCGCACCGGCGTCGTCGGGAAGTTCGTCGAGTACTTCGGCGAGGGCCTCGCCGGGCTGCCGCTCGCCGATCGCGCGACGATCGGAAACATGTCGCCCGAGTACGGCGCGACGTGCGGGTTCTTCCCGGTCGACGACGAGACGCTGCGCTACCTGCGCCTGACGGGCCGTGACGAACGGCGGGTCGCGCTCGTCGAGGCCTACTGCAAGGAGAACCTCCTCTGGCACGACCCGTCCGAGCCCGCGACGTACTCACACGTGGTCGAGCTCGACCTCTCGACCGTCGAACCGTCCATCGCAGGGCCGCGGCGCCCCCAGGACCGGATCCCGCTCTCTCGCGCGCGGGCAGCGTTCCTCGAGGGGCTGCAGAGCTTCGGCGTCGACTACGGCAACGGCGTCGACGAGGCGGTCGCCGAGTCGTTCCCCGCGAGCGACGCGCCCGCTCACTCCGACCCGGGCGCACTCGAGCCGACGGGCGGCGCCGGCGTCGCGGCGACGCCCGTCGCGACCGTTCCCACGTGGACGCAAGGCATTCCATGCGAGCTCGACGGCGAGATCGTCCACCTCGACCACGGCGCGGTCGTGATCGCCGCGATTACCTCCTGCACGAACACGTCGAACCCGTTCGTCATGGTCGCGGCAGGGCTCGTCGCCAAGAAGGCCGTCGAGCGCGGGCTCGACCGCAAGCCCTGGGTCAAGTCGAGCCTCGCGCCGGGCTCCAAGGTCGTCACCGACTACCTCGAAAAGGCCGGCCTGACGCCGTACCTCGAGGCCCTCGGCTTCCACACGGTCGGCTACGGCTGCACGACGTGCATCGGAAACTCCGGGCCGCTGCCCGAGCCCGTCTCGAAGGCGATCGCCGACGGCGAGCTCGTGGCGTGCTCGGTGCTCTCCGGGAACCGGAACTTCGAGGCGCGGATCCATCCGGAGGTGAAGGCGAACTACCTGGCGAGCCCGCCGCTCGTGGTCGCGTACGCCCTCACAGGGCGCATGGACGTCGATCTCTCGACCGAGGCCGTCGGCCACGACGCGAACGGCGACCCCGTCTTCCTCTCCGACCTCTGGCCCTCCCCGGAGGAGGTGCGCGCGACGGTGGAAGGGTCGATCGGGCGCGAGATGTTCGAGCGCACGTACGCGGACGTCTACACCGGCGACCCCGCCTGGCGTGAGCTGCCCGTCCCGGAGGGATCGCTCTTCGCGTGGGACGACGCATCGACCTACGTGCGCCAGCCGCCGTACTTCGACGGCATGACGCGCGAGCACGGCCCCGTCGAGGACGTCGTCGGCGCGCGCTGCCTCGTCTCGCTGGGCGACTCCGTGACCACCGACCACATCTCGCCGGCCGGCTCGATCAAGCCGGAGAGCCCGGCGGGCCGGTACCTCGTGGAGCACGGCGTCGAGCGGAAGCAGTTCAACTCGTACGGCTCGCGGCGAGGGAACCACGAGGTGATGGTGCGGGGGACGTTCGCGAACGTCCGCCTGCGGAACCTCCTCGTGCCCGGTTCGGAGGGGACGTGGACCGTGCACCTGCCGTCGGGCGAGGAGATGTCGATCTTCGAGGCGGCCGAGCGATACCTCGCGGAGGGTGTGCCGACTGTCGTTCTCGCGGGCAAGGAGTACGGCTCGGGGTCGTCGCGCGATTGGGCGGCAAAGGGGCCCAACCTGCTCGGCGTGCGGGCGGCGATCGCCGAGAGCTACGAGCGGATCCACCGCTCGAACCTCCTGATGATGGGAGTGCTCCCGCTCCAGTTCATGCCGGGCGAGAACCGGGAGTCGCTCGGGCTGACGGGGCGCGAGACGTTCTCGGTCACGGGGCTCGAGGACGGCGAGGCACGCGAGGTGACCGTGCAGGCCGACGACACGGAGTTCCGCGCGATCCTGCGACTCGACACACCGCGGGAGCGCGAGTACCTACGCCACGGCGGCATCCTCCCGTACGTCCTGCGGAGGCTCCTGGCGGCGTAACCCGGCGGTCAGCAGCGACGAATTGTCGTCGCCGCCGGGCTCGATCGGGAGCCGTCCCTAGACTGAGCGCCCGTGGCAAAGCCTCGCGTCCTCGCCGTCGCATCGGCGGTCGACCTCGATTTCCGCTACGGCTGCACGCCGGCCTGGTGGCAGCTCTGGAAGGGCCTCTACGAGCAGGGCGTCGACCTCGTCGTCACGCCGTACCGGGGCCGCCCTGTCGAATCGCCGTGGTGGCGCACAGCCCCGAACCCGACGTACCGCGAGGGCGAGAGCTACGCGGCGCTCCGCGGCGGCCTCGCGCGGCTGAAGGGCGACCGCTACCTGCGCCGCGCCGAGGACAGCCCAGACGACAGCGCGTTCGACAAGCTCACCCGGGAGACGATCTGGAAGGTCGTCACGCCCCGCTGGCGGCGGCATCTCGACCGGCTCGTCGAGCGGGAGCGCCCGGACGCCGTGCTCGTGTTCACGGTGCCGATGGCGCATTTTCGCGGGATCCCGACGTACCTCCGCGAACGCCATGGGATCCCGGTGGTCTTCTACGACGGCGACGTGCCGATGAGCCTGCCCGAGTTCGGCGGCATGGACACCGGGTTCAACTACTACCACGGTGCGGATCCTTCCGAGTACGACCTCGTGCTCTCGAACTCCGAGGGCGGGCTGGAGCGCCTGCGCGAGCTCGGCGCCCGGCGGGCCGAGAGCGTCCCGTGGGCGGCCGATCCGGAGTTCTTCCGCCCGCTCCCGGTCGAGAAAGAGCACGACGTCTTCTTCTACGGCTACGGCGACAAGTTCCGGCGGGAGTGGATGGCCGCGCTCGTCGGCGAGCCGAGCCGGCGCGACCGGCGGATCGATTTCGCCCTCGGCGGCCGCGATTTCCAGGGGGACATCGGCGGAGCGCGGCTCGTCGGCGACGTGCCGTTCAACGTGTTCGCGCGCGCGATCTCGGCCGCGCGGATCAACCTGAACCTCACGCGGCGCGCCCACGCGACGGTCGAGGGATCGTCGACGTGCCGGCCGTTCGAGCTCGCCGCCGCCGGCGCCGCGATCGTCTCGAACCCGCACGAGGGGATCGAGCGCTGGTTCGAGCCGGGCGAGGAGCTGCTCGTCGTCGACGACGCAGAGACGGCGCTCGAGACGTACCACATGCTCCTCGACGACCCGGCTCAGGCAGCCGCGATGGGGGCGCGCGCCCGAGAGCGGGTGCTGGACGAGCACACCTACGGTCACCGCGCTCGACTGATGCTGCGTCTGCTCGAGCTCGAGACGGCGGTGCCCGCATGACCCGGCGCGTGGTCGCGGTCGTCCCGGCGTTCGACGAGGAGGCGGCGATCGGTGCGGTCGTCACCGGGATCCGCGAGTTCGACTCGGAGATCGACGTCGTGGTCGTCGACGACGGCTCGGGCGACGGCACCGGCGACGCGGCCGTCGCGGCGGGCGCGGTCGTCGTCCGCCTGCCGTTCAACCTTGGCATCGGCGCAGCGGTGCAGACCGGGTTCCGGTACGCGCTCGAGCAGGACTACGACGTTGCGGTCAGGCTGGACGGAGACGGCCAGCACGACCCGACGGAGCTGCCGAAGCTGCTCGAGCCGCTCGAGCGCGACGAGGCAGACGTCGTCACGGGGTCGCGCTTCAGAGAAGCGGGCAGCTACCGCCCGCCGCTCGGCCGGCGGCTCGGGATCACGTGGTTCGCGAAGCTCGTCTCGTTGCTCTCGCGGCAGCGGGTGACCGACACGACCTCCGGCTTCCAGGCGCTCAACCGGGCTGCGATCTCGCTGTTCGCGCGGGACTACCCGAGCGACTACCCCGAAGTCGAGGCGACGGTGCTCCTGCTCAAGCACAGGCTGCGGCTGACCGAGGTGCAGGTCGAGATGCGCGAGCGCGAGACCGGATCGTCCTCGATCACGTTCCTCCGCTCGCTCTACTACGCGATCAAGGTGACGCTCGCGCTGTTCGTCGGCATCGCCCGCCGCTCGGCCGTCCCGACCAAAGGGTCGTCTCGGTGACGCCGGTTCGCATCTCGATCGCGGCCGCGGTCGGCTCGCTGCTGCTCCTGCTGATCGTGCTGGAGCTGATCCGTGGAAGGCGCCTGAAGGAGCGCTACGCGCTGCTCTGGCTCGTGACCGGGGTCGTGCTCCTCGTCCTCTCCGCCTGGCGCGGCGGGCTGAACACCATCGCCGGCTGGCTCGGCGTCTCCGGCTACCCGCCTGCGATCCTCTTCGCCGCCGCGATCATGTTCGTGATCGCGGTGCTCTTGCACTACTCCACCGTCCTTTCGGGGCTGACGGACGACAACGTCCTCCTCGCCCAGGAGGTGGCGCTGCTTCGGGCACGCGTGGACGCGCTCGAGCGCGACGAGGCTCGCGAGCCAGCTACGGAGCCGCGGGCGGGCTGATCGCGAAGACGTCGCCGCGGCTCTCGTCGTCGAGCCAGTTCGCCGCGACGCCGACCCGGTAGATCGCGTCCGGCGGGGGATTCGGATCGAGATAGCGGTGGTCGCGCGTCGTCACGAGCGTCTCGGCGCGGAGGTCACAGCGACTGACCCCGCGCTGGTCGCACACCATCTCCGAGAACCCTCTCGACTGGGACGCCCGGTACACCCGGTAGAAGGTGCGGGCGCGCTTCGTCGAGTCCGTCCAGGTCAGCTCGTTCGCGTTGCCGACACGGCGGACCTCCAGCGAGATCACGTCCGGGTCGGCCGGGACTCCGATCTCGTTCACGACGAGCTCCGGGATGACGTACGCCCCCGACCCGCCCGGCTGCTGCGCAACGAGCACCGAGTCCGAGGCGAGGATGACCCCGATCGGCACGATCGCGAGGAACGCCACGAACGCGATCGTCGAGCGGCGTCCGGGACGCCGACCGGGCAGCGGCGCGAGCCGTGGCCCCATCCGGTCGAGGAAGGTCGGGACGAGGAGCGGCACGGAGGCACTGAGGAGCACGAAGGCCGGAAGCGCCGGCATGATCAGCCGCCAGTAGCTGCCGGACTCGACGGTCGCGACGTCTGCGGCGCCTTTCACGACGACGTACCCGAGCAGCCACCCGAGGAGGAGGCCCGAGGCAGCGATCGAGCGCCGCGCGACGGCGAGCGCGCCGGCGAGGGGGAGGAACTGGAGGACGCGCGCGCTCCACGTGAACTCGCGGATCCCCGACATGTTCTGCTTCCACGTGTCGACGTTCAGGTGGATCGTCCGCTCGAACCAGCTCGTCGGTGACAGGACGAGCGGGTCGCCGAGCCCGGTCGCCAGTCGCACCTGGCCGTCGGCGAAAAGCGGCACCTCGCCGAGCCCGCGCCACTTCCACAACGTGAGCGCGACGAGCGCGGGCACGAGCGACACGGCGAAGAGCCCCGCTTGCCGCCAGCGCCGGGCGAGGACGAATGCGAGCGCCGGGCCGAGCAGGAACAAGGCGTTCGCGGGCTTCAGCGCGAGGGCCACGCCCGCGAAGGTCCCTGCGAGCACGGCCTCGCGATGCGCGCCTGCCTGGAGCGCGCGCACGGTCAGCGCGGCGGAGACGAGCACCGCGACGACGGAGGGGAAGTCGGCCTGCTGGGTGAGCCCGAGCGCCTGCGGCAGGAACTGGTCGACCCACGAGTCGTGGTAGCGCTGGACGAAGTACGGGATCGCGACGAACGGAGCGACCGCGAACGCCGAGGCGCACCAGACCCCGGCGAGCCGACCCGCGAGGCGAGCGCCGATGTCGTAGACCGCGAGCGTCGCGATCGGCCCGAGCACCCCGACCTGCAGGATCGTCGTCAGCGGCAGGAGCTGGACAGAGCTCGAGCCCGTAATCCAGGTCAGCGGTGCGAGCAGCATCGGCCAGGCGTGGCCCGTCAGCGCGTAGCTGACCGTGCCCTTGCCGAGGAGCCAGCCCGAGGTGACGAGCCAGATCTGGTCGCCGCCCTGGTACGTGAGCCAGTCGTTCCGGTTGACCGAGAAGAACAACGCGACGGTCGCGAGGATCTGGAAGAGCAGCACGGCCCCCAGCGCGAGGATGACGTGACGGGCGACGGCGTCGGCGCTGCGCGCGAGCGCCGCGAGCATCCGCGACGAGGACGGCACGGCGACGCTCGCGCCGGTCATCCGCGTTCGCGGTACCAGGCGACCGTGCGTTCGAGACCCTCGCGGAGCGGGGTATGTGCCTCGAAGCCGAAGAGCTCCTTCGCCCGCGACGTGTCGAGCCGGCGGCGCGGCTGGCCGTTGGGCATCGACGTGTCCCAGACGATCTCGCCCGAGAAGCCGGTGACGTCGGCGACGAGCTCCGCGAGCTCGCGGATCGAGATCTCGGCGCCGGTACCGAGGTTGACCGGCTCGTCGCCGTCGTAGCGCTCGGCGACCAGCACCAGGCCCTCGACGAGATCGTCGACGTAGAGGAACTCGCGGGTCGGAGAGCCGTCGCCCCAGAGCACGATCTCGCCGTCCGCGTCGACCATCTTGCGGATCAGGTCGGGGATCACGTGGGCGTTCGTCGGGTGGAAGTTGTCGCCCGGCCCGTACAGGTTCGCGGGCAGCAGGAACACGGCGTTGACGCCGTACTGCGCGCGGTAGGCCTGCGCGCCGACGAGGATCGCCTTCTTCGCGACGCCGTAGGGCGCGTTCGTCTCCTCCGGGTACCCGTTCCAGAGGTCGTCCTCGTGGAAGGGGACCGGGGTGTGCTTGGGATACGCGCAGACGGTTCCGGCGATGACGAGCTTCGGTGTGGAGTGGATGCGCGCCTGCTCGAGCACGTGCGCGCCCATCATCAGGTTCGCGTACCAGTAGCGACCGGGGTTGGCGCGGTTCGCGCCGATGCCGCCCACCTCCGCGGCGAGGTGGAAGACGAGCTCCGGCTCGGCGTCGTCGAACAGCCGCGCGGTCTCCTCCATCGAGGTCAGGTCGTAGTCGCGGCGCCTCGCGACGACGACGTCGTTGCCGTCGGCCCGGAGCCGCTCGGCGAGCCGAGCGCCGACGAAGCCGCCGCCCCCCGTGACGAGGACGCGGCTCACTTCCCGGAGATGAGCTGAGGCGTGCCGGTGGGGAGCCAGTCGACGCGGCCGATCCAGCGGTCGCGATGCTCGGCGTACCAGCGGATCGTCCGGAGTACGCCCTCCTCCCAGCTCACCTTCGGCTGCCACCCGGTCTCGCGTGTCAGCTTCTCGTGGCCGACGCGAAGCGCCATCACGTCACTCGATCCGGGCCGCTTCCGCCCCTCGACGGTCACGATGTGCCGGTCGTCCGGCCAGAGCCCGTGCTCCGTGCCGGTGCGGATGATCAGGTCGGCCCAGTCGGCCATCGAGATGTTCTCGCCCTGGCCGTAGACGTAGACGTCGCCGGGGACGCCGCGCGCCGCGACCATCAGGTGGCCGCGGACGCCGTCGGTGCAGAAGCAGAAGTCGCGCAGCGGGTCGAGCGCGCCGAGCTCGATCTCGGGGCGGGTGAGTGCCTGCGTGACGATCGTGCCCGTCACGTAGCGGGGGTTCTGCCGCGGCCCGTAGTTGTTGAACATGCGGGTCACGACACCCGGGAGCCCGAACGCGTCGTAGTAGTTCATCGTGAGGAAGTCGGCGGCGACCTTCGCCGTCGCGTAGATCGACTTCGGGTTGATCGGCGAGCGCTCGTGGAGGATCAGCGCGCCCGCGTCGTCGAACGTGTGGTGGTCGGCGACGTCGTGGCGCACGTTGCCGTACTCCTCCGACGTGCCCGCCGTGTCGAACTTCTCGAGCTCGAGACCCCAGTCGACGATCGACTGGAGGAGGTTCAGCGTGCCGACGGTGTTCGCCATCACCGTCTCGTAGGGGCGATGCCAGGACTCGCCGACGTGCGCCTGCGCGCCGAGGTGGAAGATGTAGGGCCGGTCCGGCGCGTCGCGCAGCTCGCGCACGAGGTAGTCGATCGACGTACGGTCGGTGAGGTCGGCGAAGTGCACCTTCAGGTCGTTGCGCAGGTGCCCGATGTTGTTGAGCGCGCCGCTCGAGGTCGCCCGGACGAACGCATGGACGGTCGCGCCGAGCGCGACCAGCGCGTCGGTCAGGTGCGAGCCCATGAACCCGTCGGCGCCCGTGACGAGCACCGTGCGGCCGCCGTAGACGTCGGCGAACTCCTGCCGGAGGTCTACGAGGTCGCTCTCGCTCCAGATCGTGTCGTTCGCCATCGAGTCGAGTGACGCGCGCTCTACGCTTCCGCGTCGGTGGAGAAGCGTACCGCGTCGACCGGCCTGGGCTCCCTCGCGACGGGAGCGGTCACCGCCCTCGCGATCGCCGTTCAGACCGGCCTCGCCGCGGTCGTCGGCGTGATCATCGCGCGCGAGCTCGGCCGCACCGCGGAGACGGACGGGTTCTTCGCCGCGTACGGCGTGTTCATCGTGTTCGCGCTCGCCGCGAACGCGTTCCGGCGTGACCCTGCTGCCACGGCTCGCGCGTGCCCGCGACGCCGGCCGGCTCTCGTCCGAGACCGTCGCGTACGCGGTGGCGATGGCGACGGTTGCCGGTCCTGCGCTCGTCGTCGCGATCGTCGCCGCACGGCCCGTCGCCGACGTGCTCACCGGTTCCGGCCCGACCGCGGCGCTCGACGCCGCCGAGGACGCGCTCCCGTGGATGATCGTCGCCGGGATCGGGCAGTTCATCGCCGGGCTCCTCGCGAGCGCGCTCGCCGCGCTCGACGACTACGTCGTCGCGGCCGCGGGCTACGTGACGGGCAGGCGTCGTCGGCCTCGTCCTCCATCCTCCTCCGGATCGACGCAGCGTCATCGCGACGATCGCGCGGTCGCCATGGGGCGACGCCTGCGGGGGTGGCGCTCAACGCGGCGATCGCGACACTTTCCCTGCGTTCTGGCTGGTGCGTCGCGCCCGCTCCGAGTCGATGCCCGCGGCCGCCGCGCGCGCCGATCTCTCCGGGACAGGGTCGCGGCTGCTCGAGCTGCTCGGCGGAGCTGCGTTGCCGTTCGCTCTCCAGGCGATCTACCTCGTCTGCCTTCCGCTTCGCGGCGCGCGAAGGCGTCGGGTCGGTGACGAGCTTCGGCTACGCGTACCTGCTCGCCGCGGGGGTCGTCGGCGTGACCGCGTCGTCGCTCGGTCTCGTCACGTCGGTTCCGCTGACGCGCGTCGGCCTCGACCCGGCCCGGCGTCGCGCGCCACGTCGATGCGTCGTCCTGGCTCGCGCTCGTCGTCGTGGCCGCGACGGCGGGCGTCTTCGCGCGTCGCGGGCGCCGAGATCGTCGAGCGGGTGCTCGGGGTCGTCGTACGGCGCGGACGTCGGCTCGCAGATCGGCCGACTCGTCGTCGCGCTCGCGCCGTTCATGGTCGTCTCGGTCGCGCTCTCGGTCACGCTTCCCGCTCGTCTTCGTCGCGCAGCGCGCCGGGCGTCTTGCCGCTCGTCGCACTGCGTCGTCGCTCGCTCGTGCACGTGCCCGCTCGCGATCGTCGGTCAGGTCGTCGCCGGGCTCGTCGGGCCTGGCGATCGCGCTCGCGGTGTCTACCGCGCTCGCGCTCGGGTGGTATGCTCGTCCTTCTCGATGCGCTCCGAGCGACGGTCGGCGACCTGCTCACCGCGATACTCGTCGTCGGCGCGATGGCGGCGGTCAGCTTCGCCGTCTGCGCGTGGCTGCTCGGCCCGGCCGCGGCGGCGACGCTCGCCCTCGTCGTCTACGCCGGAGCAGTGATCGCGCTGCGCCCACCGGGGCTCGTGCGCTCCTGGGTCGTACCTCCGTGCCCTGCGGTAGCCCGCCGTAGACTCGACCCATGGGACTCTGGACGCGGGTTCCCCGCGGCATGCGCGACCGGGTCACCGGCGTGCTGCCGAACTGGTGGTGGACCTGGCTCCACCAGGTGCGCGAGATCGACGTCGACCGCGAGTGGCAGGGAGCGGCGATCCTGCGCTCCGCCTACCCCTCGCTCACCGGGTCGACGACGGCGGTGGACGCGCTGCGCGCCGCCGAGGTTCGCGTCCATTCCCAGAACGGCGAGGACGGGATCCTCTCCTACCTGCTCGGCCGGATCGGCCCGGCGACCAGAGATGTCGTCGAGTTCGGCGTCGGCGACGGGACCGAGTGCTGCGCGGCGAATCTCGTCCTCACCTTCGGCTGGTCGGCGCACCTGCTCGAGGCGAACTCGGCCGACGCGGCGGCGGCGGCAGCCTTCTACGCGGAGCGCGCAGGTGACCGCGTCCACGTCGACCACACCGCGGTCGAGCCGGACACCGTCGACGCGCTCGTCTCGCGGCACGTCGCATCGGTCTTCGACGTACTCTCGCTCGACATCGACGGGAACGACTACTGGGTGCTCGATGCGCTCGAGGCCGTCCGCCCGAGAGTGATCGTCGTCGAGTACAACGCGACGTTCGGGCCCGAGCGCGTCGGTCACGATTCCGTACACGCGCGGGTTCGACCGGTACCGGGAGCACGCGTCCGGCTTCTACCACGGGGCGTCGCTCACGGCGCTCGCACGCCTCGGAGAGCGGAAGGGCTACGTGCTCGCCGGCTGCGACTCGCGCGGGACGAACGCGTTCCTCGTCGACGCCGAGGCCGCCGCGGACGCGGTCGACGCGGTGAACCCGACAGAGGCGTTCGCGCCGCTCTTCGAGCGCGCGCACCTGCCCGTCGACGAGCAGTTCCGGCAGATCCGCACCTGCCGCTCGTCGAGGTCTAGTCGGCGAGCGGCTCGCCGGCGGCCTCCGCGTAGGCGCGCTCGACGAGCGCCGCGGTGCGCTCCCACGTGTACCCGCTGCCCGCTCCGTCCCGCGACGACGAGCCGGGCCGCGAGAGCGTCGTCGGTGAGCACCCGCGAGATCGCGTCGGCGATCGCGTCGGCATCCGTCGGGGTCACCGCGAGCCCCGCGCCGTTCGCAACGAGCTCCTCCGTCGAGGTACCCGTCGACGTCACGACCGGCGTTCCGTGGGCCATCGCCTCGACGACCGGGAAGCCGAAGCCCTCGAGCAGGCTCGGGAAGCAGAAGACAGACGCGCCCTGGTAGAGCGCGGCAAGGTCGTCCCGCGCGACCCAGCCGAGCGGATGCACGCGCGTGCTCACGGTTGCCGGCAGCGAGCCGAGCACGCGCTCGAGGTCCTCGCTCCAGCCGGAGGGCCCGACGAGGGCGAGGTCGATCGCCGGCTCCACGCGGGCGAAGGCGCGGAGGAGCCCCGGGAGGTTCTTGCGCGGTTCGACGGTGCCCGTCCAGAGGACGTATTCCGCCCTCGAGGCCGAAGCGTGCCCGCACCGCGCGCACGCGCTCCTCGCTTGCCGGGTCGACGCGGACACCGAGCGGCACGTGCCGGAGCCGCGCGTCGTCGAACCCGGCAGCACGGCACCGGGCGAGGGTCGAGAGCGACGAGCAGAGGACGAGGCGGGCATCCGCGAGCGTGAGCTCGAGTGCACGGCGGAAGAACCGGAGGCCTGCGCGGGAGAACATCTCGGGGTAGTCGAGGTACGCGAGGTCGTGCACCGTCGACACGACCGGCCGCGTCGCGGGCGGCATCGCGATCCCTGTCGCGTGGACGACGTCGACCGGTCCCGTCGCCCGCTCGACCGAGGGCCGGCGGAGCGTGTGCCACCCCTCGTACAGCGCGAGACGTGGCAGCGGCAGCTGCGCCACGCGGATCGGCGGATCCCATGGTTCGGGCGGCGCGGCGCGGTGGTGCGCCGCGACGCCGACGAGCTCCACCTCGCCTCGAGCATCGAGGGCGCACGCGAGCTCGAGCGCGGCAACGGCTGTCCCACCCGGCACCGGGTGCCAGCACTGCTCGAGCGTGAACGCGACCCTCACCGCGTAGACTCCTGCGCGTGCCGCAGCCGGGTGATTCTCCCGCGCGCGCGCGGCGCGCGCTGGTCACCGGAGTCGGCGGGCAGGACGGGTCCCTGCTCGCGCGGCTCCTCGCTCGACGAGGGGTACGAAGTGGCGGGCGTGGTCCGCCGCGAGCCCGAGGCCTAT